>NZ_CP040078.1:2400000-3695250 GCF_005280735.1 Trinickia violacea | reverse complement strand
TTTTCCCCGCATTGTGGTCAGATTATTATCTGTAGCGTTTTATTGAGTGCTTTGACGCCGTGTGTATTCTAGCGATTGTCAACCATCTACAGGTCGTCTTTGATTGTCTCAAGTTGGCCGAGGCTGCCCCTTGAATCGATCCTCATGCGAGAGTCCCCCCTCACGGCGAGAGATGGCCACTGTCCATACTCCGCACCCACACCTTCCCCGGCCTAAGAAAATCCCTACAAAAAATTCCACCTTTCCCGAATTAGCGTTAAGCCATTATCCGTTGTGCACGAAAGCGGCTTGAAGGATGATCCATGCGTTAATCGTCGCTTCTTCCGCTGCACCGGAGTCGTTTTGATCGAGTCGAGCCAACCGGATCGGGCTGAGCAAATATTGAAGTCGGTGGAGCGACTTACGGAGTCGAACGGCCAGGCCGCTCTGCGCTTCGGGGCTCGGATGCTGGTTTTGTGCCAGTTCGTCGACGCCGTGCTGCCGCAATTGAGCATCGCGCAACGCACCGCAGTCACCACGCAATTCCGGCGGGGCGTCGAAACGGTCCTGTCATTCACCGACGATGTCGCCTTGCCTGCCGCCTATTACGCGACCTTGCTGGAACAAACGAATGTCCTGCTGACAGCCCTCGAAACGGAGGGCGCCGCATAGCGATCGATCGCTTTCCGTGGATGAACCTATTTCTCTCGGATTCCGGTTTCCTGGGCCGGAATCTTCTGGCGCCGTGCTTGCACGGCGCCTTTTTTATGTGCAGCCGTATTTCATCTCTCGCGCCGATTGCGCCGGGTGGACGCAAAGCCCGTCATTCCGCCCCGGCGCGCTGTACCCGGTTGCGTCCCGCTCGCTTGGCGGCGTAAAGCGCGGCGTCCGCCGCGCTGACCAGTTCGTCGGGGCTCGCCAGCATGCCATGCTCGTGGGTGGCGCAACCCGCGCTGACCGTCACGCAGCCGAGCTGCGTCGGCGCGCCCAAGCCCAGCAGCACCACCGCTTGCCGTGCCCGCTCGGCGATGGCAGAAGCGGCCTGTGCGTCCGTATCGGGCAACACGAGGGCAAACTCCTCGCCGCCGAAGCGCGCCACGAAATCGGACGGGCGGCGCACGACGCCAGCGAGCGCGTTCGCCACCGCCTTCAGGCAGGCATCGCCTTGAAGATGGCCGTATTCATCGTTGTAGCGCTTGAAGTAGTCGACATCGAACATGATGAGAGACAGCGGTGACGCGCTACGTTTCGCGCGGTCGAATTCTTTGCGTAATTGGTCGTTGAAGTAAGTGCGGTTGTAAATGCGCGTCAGCGCATCGAGCACGGAGCTTTGCAGCAGCGACGCGTACGCCTCGGACATCCGCCGGTAGAGCACCGTCACCTCCCAAACCAGCACGCAGACCAGGATGCCCGGAGCAAGCATGCTGAAAACGCGCCCGATGTACCAGCCGACCGTGAAGCGATCCGCACTGAGCAGATTGAGGCAGGTGTCGATGAAGCAGGTGAGCACGGCGATCGCGAGCCACAGGTCGAGCAGGGAGCGCAGCCGGCCCGTCGACAGCACGACGACGATCGCGACGAGGTTGAGCAGCAGGATGACGAGCGCCGTGTGATCGCTCGAAAGATTGCCGGCGTCGGCGGCGGGGTTCAGTGCCTGCGGCAGAGGCAGATGGATCGCGATTGCGCCGAGCACGACGGCAATCGCCACCGGGCCGCCGATCAGGGCCCAGGCCCACGAATTGACGTGCGCGGGATTGACGGGCCGCTGTTTGACTCGCTCGCGGATCAAGGCGGCCAGCATCACGAGCAGCGGAAAGCCGCCGTGCCAGAACACCCAGATCCACCCGGAACTGTGCGGCCCCGCGCCGAAGAGGCCGGAAGGCGTGATGACACCGGGAAACGTCAGCAGCTGCAAGGCCACGGCGACGGCCGTGTAGGCATAGGCGCCGCCGAGCGCGCAGAGCATCAATTGACGCGTTGCGGCAAAACGGGCGCTGAGGAGAAACGCGGCGATGCATGCGGTGGTGAACACCGTGAGCGCGCACATCGGCAGGAACGGGGCAACGGGCGGCAGCGCAAGTTGCGCGCGCGGCGCCGCGATCGCCAGCGTGAGCAGGATGAGCAGCGCGAAGACGCCGGCAACCGCCGCCTGTTTGCGCGTCGCGCGCTGTATCAGCAAGTCTTCCATCCCACGTGTCCCGTTTGTTGTTGTGCTGTCTTGGCTGTCGGCGAGCAATGCGGTGTTGGTTGCGGCCGGTCCTGGATTTGTTGTTCTCGCCTACAGGCGGGTTATTTTCCTACAAATCGAACCGCGATTGATGGTGGTTTGCACTTAGAAAGCGCGTACGCGTTGTCTAATGGTTCAAGTGCAGACCCCGGCGCTAGAGCCCTCCTTCGCGAAGGCGCGCCTGCGGCGGCGCGCGCGCTGGCATATCATGTCCGATTCCTGAAGCTGACCGCCCACAAGGCAATCGACATGAACGAGTCCAGCAACCCGCTGCTGCAAGATTGGCAAACCCCCTACCAGTTGCCGCCGTTTGCGCAAATTCAACCCGAACACTTCATTCCGGCCTTCACGACGCTGTTCGCCGAGCATCTCGCCGAAATCGATGCGTTGGCAACGAATTCCGCCGCGCCCACGTTCGACAACACGGTCGCCGCATTCGATGCCGCCGGCGCGCGCCTCCAGCGTGTGCAACTGGTCTTCGAAAACCTTTGCTCGTCGGAGGCGCCGCCCGAGCTGCAGGCGGTCGAGCGCGACATGGCGCCGCTCCTGGCCGCGCACGCGAGCAAGGTCTCGATGCACGCGGGCTTCTTTGCGAGGCTCGATGCCGTTCACCGGCAAGCCGCCGCGTTGTCGTTGAGCGAAGAGCAGCAGCGCTTGCTCGAGCGTCTGCATACCGATTTCGTGCGTACCGGCGCGACGCTGAAAGGCGCCGCACGCGAGCGCTTTGCCGCGATCGCGGAGCGTCTCGCGAATCTGCAAACGCAGTTCGCGCAAAACGTGCTCGCCGACGAATCGAGCTACCAGCTGCCCCTGAAAACCGAGGCCGACCTCGCGGGCCTGCCCGAATTTCTGCGCGAGGCCGCGAAGAGCGCCGCACAGGAGCGCGGCGTCGACGGCCACGCGATCACGCTGTCGCGCTCGCTGGTGCTGCCGTTTCTCACGTGGTCCACGCGCCGCGATCTGCGCGAGGCCGCGTGGCGCGCGTGGACCGGCCGCGGCGAAACGCCGGAGCGCGACAACCGTCCGCTCGCGCGCGAAATCCTGGCGCTGCGCCACGAACAGGCGCAATTGCTCGGCTACGACAGCTACGCCGACTACGCGCTCGTGGACCGGATGGCGGGCAAGCCGTCGGCGGTCTATGACTTGTTCCGGCAGGTGTGGGAGCCCGCCAAGGCCAGCGCGCGCGAAGAGCGCAAGGCGCTGGTCGAGCAAGCCGCGGCGCTCGGCGAACCCACCGGCATCGAACCGTGGGATTGGTACTACCTCGCCGAAAAAGTCCGCGCCGAACGCTACGCCCTCGACGATGCGCAGGTGAAGCCGTATTTCAGCCTCGACGCGATGATCGGCGCGATGTTCGATTGCGCGGGCCGCTTGTTCGGCCTGCAGTTCGTCGAGCAAGCCGGCGTGCCGCTCTATCACCCGGATGTGCGTGTGTGGGAAGTGCGCGGCGACGGCGAGCTGGTGGGCATCTTCCTCGGCGACAACTACGCGCGGCCCAACAAGCAGGGCGGCGCGTGGATGAGCGTCTATCGCCATCAGTCGAAGAACGGCAGCAAGTCGATTCCGATCGTGGTGAACAACAACAATTTCGCGCGCGGCGGCGACGGCCCGACACTCCTGGGTTTCGACGACGTCCGCACGCTGTTCCATGAGTTCGGCCATGGCTTGCACGGCTTGTTGTCCGACGTGAGCTACGCGCGTCTGTCGGGCACGCAAGTGCCGCGCGATTATGTCGAGCTGCCTTCGCAATTGATGGAAAACTGGGCGACGGTGCCGGAAGTGCTCGCCAAGCACGCGCGTCATGTGAAGACGGGCGAGCCGATTCCTGCCGCGCTGATCGAGCGCATCCGCGCGTCGCAGACGTTCAATCAGGGTTTCGATACGGTCGCGTACACGTCGTCTGCGCTGATCGATATGGCGCTGCACCTGCAGGAAAACCCGGCCGGTATCGATATCGCCACATTCGAAGCGGAAGAGCGCGAGCGCCTCGGCGTGCCGCGCGAAATCGGCATGCGGCACCGCCTGCCGCATTTCGGGCACGTGTTCAGCGGCTCGTACTATGCGGCGGGCTACTACGTCTACATGTGGGCGGAAGTGCTGGAGGCCGAGGCGTTCGATGCGTTCGAGGAAGCGGGCAACGCGTTCGATCCGGCGTTGGCCGAAAAGCTGCATCGCTACATTTACAGCGCGGGCGATAGCCGCGAAGAGCGCGCGGCGTTTCGCGCGTTCCGCGGACGCGATCCGCAAGCGGCGCCGATGTTGCGCAAGCGGGGGTTGCTGGCGGCTTGAGGTTTGCGCGGCAAGCCGAGCGAGCCGGGCAAGCGCAAAGCAATCGATGAAGCGGGCACTGCGGTGCCCGCTTTTTTAATTATCGATCTCCGGCTTCGCTGTGACGGCAGATTTCCTGCCAAAGCGCTTCTACGCCAGGCTGTCGGCTGCCCGCCGCCTTATACGCGCAGATCGACACCTCGACATTCCATTTCCCATCGCCGAGCGCGACGAGATCCCATCCCCGGTCCGATTCAAACGAGCTGTCGGCGAGCCAGGCGACGCCGAGACCGCTCGACGCCAAATCGCCGAGCACGTCGGACATTTCTGCTTCGAAAACGCGGACCCCCGAGATTTTTTCGGACGCTTGCTCCATGGCGATCTCGACGACGCGCGCGAAATACACGGTCGGCGAATACATGAGAAGCGGCAGCGGCTGCGCCTGCGTGCCGGGCATTCGCAGGCGGCCGCTTTCGACTTCCGCGCGCGCCGCATAGGGCCGCACGACCTCGGTGCCCAACGTCACCTGTTCGTAGCGCGCCTCATCGATACGGATCGGATGCTGCGCCTGCTGGAAGCAGATCAGCAGATCGACCGCGCCCGACATCAACGCCGACACTGTGTCGTGCACGTTGCCGAGCTCGAGGCTGCAGGTCAGCGGCTGGCCGCTCGACCAGCGCTTCCACCACGCGGGAAGCCGCGTCGTCGCCAACGCATACGGCAGCGCGATGCGGACGTGATTGCGCGTATCCGCGGCACCGAGTTCCGCTTTGGCGTCCGCGAGCTTGGCCGTCACCTCGGCGGCGGTTTGGCGGAATCGCTCGCCGGCATCGGTGAGGGTCGTGGGAAACGCGTTGCGGTCGACGAGCTTCACGCCGAGCCATTGTTCGAGACCTTGGATGCGCCGGCTGAACGCGGCTTGCGACAGATTGCGTATCTCGGCGGCTTTGGTGAAGTTGCGCACCTCGGCAAGCGTGAGGAAGTCCTGAAACCACCGGGTGTCCATCTGAGGCTCCGTGAGGGAAACAGGGTTGGCGTAGAGCGTCATGCAAGAAACGCAGCATGCGATGCGTATGGCGCATGAGCCGTGGATGCGAATTCAACATTGGACGCTGCAGTGCAGGGATTGATAACGTCGTTGCATCCGCATCGATGATGCATTTTCCAACAGGACATGGGCTCATGAAACACGATCTTCGCGCCGCTGCAAAGGAATTCCTGGTCCGCTACGGCGGCGACACGTTCCCGAATCTGTTCCGCTCGGCCAGGGGCGCGATCGTGGTCGACGACACCGGCCGCGAGATTCTCGACTTCACGTCAGGCCAGATGTGCGCCACGATCGGCCACAACCATCCGGCGATCGTGGAGGCCGTCAATCGCGCAGGGCAGGAGGCGTTCCACCTGTTCAGCGGGATGATTCCGGAAGTCGTGGCCGAGCTGGCCGAGCGCCTTGCGCGCGAGTGGATGAACAGCCCGTTGAAGAAATCGATCTTCGTCAACACGGGGGCGGAAAGCAACGAGGTCGCGCTGCGCATGGCGAAGATGTTCACCGGCGGCTACGAGGTGCTCGCGGTGGGCGGCTCGTGGCATGGCGTGACGGCCGGCGCAAGCAGCGTCTCGTTTGCGAGCGACCGCAAGGGCTATGGCGTGCCGCCGCCGGGCGTGTTCGTGATGCCCGAGCCGAACGAATATCGTCCCTATATCAAGGGGCTTTCTGGCGAAGCATCGGCGCTCGCGTGTCTGGAACTGGGCCTCAAAATGTTCGACATGGCAACGACTGGGCGCGGCGCCGCGATCATCGTCGAGCCGATCATCAGCGCGGGCGGCGTGCTGGTGCCGCCGAAATCGTACATGCAGGCGCTGCGCCGCGCGGCCGACGAGCGCGGCATGCTGCTCATCTTCGACGAGGCGCAAACCGCGTTTGGGCGCATCGGTCATCGGACAGCTTCGGATTATTTCGGCGTCCTGCCGGACATCATGAGCGTGTCGAAGACGATGGGCGGCGGCTTGCCGCTTGCCGCCACGATCACCACCGAGAAGATCGAGGAAGACGTCCACGAGAAAGGCTTCACGTACTACACGAGCCACGTGTCCGATCCGCTTCCGGCGCGTGTCGGGCTCGCCGTGCTCGATACGATCGTGAAAGAGGATCTGATCGCTCGCGCACGCACGACGGGCGCTTATCTACGCAACCGGTTGCTCGAATTGCAAGCGCGCTACGAAGTGATCGGCGACGTGCGCGGCGAAGGCATGCTGCTTGGCATCGAGCTCGTGAAGGACCGCGAATCGCGGCTTCCTCATCACCCGTTGGGCGCGCTCACCACGCAGCGGTGCTTCGAATTGGGCCTGAGCATGAACATTCGGCGGCGGCCCGAGCGCGGATCGGTCTGGCGCATCGCGCCGCCGCTCACCGTGTCGCACGATGAGATCGATCGCGGGATTTCGATTCTCGATCAGGCATTGCGCGAAAGTCTGGACCGCCTTGCGGCCTAAGTGCGCGGCCGCTTGGGCGCGATGCATCGCACGGTGAGCGGGGTTTGCTCGAGCGGCACGTCTGGTGCGTTCGATGTTTCAATGCCGTCCGCGTCGACGTGTGACGAAGTGCTGATCGGATAGCCGCGCCGCCGCCACGCATCGAGATCGCCCTTGACGGTGCGAATGCGCGTGAACCCTTTCTCGCGCATCTTCCGGCCGATCTCGTCGGCGGTGGCGTGATCCGGGCAAACGCAGTAGACCACGGCATCGTCGGCGGCGAGCGCCTCATCGACCTTGTCCGCGCAAGTCGGATCGAGCGGTGTGGCACGCGGAATGCGATGCGCCGCGTGGCTTCGAATCGGCTCGGGACGCGCATCGAGCACGACGGGCGACGGCGCGGCGAGCGCCCACTGGGCCTCCATCGCATGCGCGGCGCGCCGTATCCGCACGAGCATCCGGCGCATGCGCCAGCGTTGCATCAGGCGCAGCACGAAGTATCCCGCGAGGACGGCGGCGACCACATCGACGAGCGTGGCGCCATGGCCTCTGACGATGCTCAGCAACAGGTGTAATTCGTTTTCCACGACCACGCCGCCGAGCAGCCAGCACGCCGCCCACGTCGTGGCGCTCACCACGTCCCAGGCTAAAAAGATGCGCGTATCGACGCGCGTCGTGCCCATCAGCGGCGGCGTAATGAACGCGAGGCCGGGGACGAATTTTGACACGGCCGTGATCGACACGCCGAAGCGCTCGAACAGCGAGCGCGCCGCGCGCACGGTGACCCCGATGTACGGCGACAGCCGCGCGAGCGCCTCGAACACGCGCTCGCCGTAGCGGCGGCCTGCGGCGAACCACACGCCGTCGCCGGCGAGCGCGCCGCACACCGCGCCGAGCAGCACGGGCCAGAACGACAGCGTGTGGCTCGCGATCGCCGTGCCCGCCAGCACCAGAATCGGCACGGCCGGGATCGGAACGCCGAGCCGCGTCAACAGCACGTTCAGAAAGACGACTCCGGCGCCCCAGCTTGCAATCATCGCAGGAGGAATGGGATGCATGGGCTTCGATTCCTGTTACTTCTTGTTGGCCGCGGCAGGCGGTTGCCGCACGTCCGACGATAACAAATTGACGGGCACGCCGTTGCAGCCCGTGTCTCTCGATACTTCGAGCGCGCGCCATCCCGCCGGCTGGCCGCGCTCGGTGATCAGAGGCTCCATGCGCTTGTCGGGACGCAAGATGTTGAACGGCCACGACGGCCGCAGCAAGCGCTCGTGCACGAGCGAGCCGAGCCAGATCGGCGCCGGCGGATTGCCGTCGTGCCCTTCGACCGCATAGCCGGTCGGCCAGAAGCGCAGCACGTCGCGCTCGTCGCGCATGTCGTGCGAACGCGTGAAGACGAGCGTCGACGGGATGCCGTTGTTGAGCTTCGGCAGCACCGGCAGAGACATCGCCGAGACATCGGGGGAGACGAGCGAGAGCAGGCTGCGCGTCGTCAGACGCGTGCCTTCGGTCCATCCCCGGCTCTCCAATTGCGCCGCAAGCTGCGACGGATCGCTCGCCCATTGCACGGTAATCGGCTCGCGCCGGTCGCCGACCATGTCGGAGCGATAGCACGGAAAGGTCTTCCAGACCGAGTCGGCCCACTTCGCTTCGGTGACGGCGATCGGCACGCTCGGCGGCGTTTCGGACGCGGCGTTGCTCGACACGCTGCTGCTCGCCTGCCACGCGACGCTCAAGCCGATCATCGCGAGGACCACGGCGGGCAGGTGCGGCCGGCTCGGCGGCGGATCGGGATGTTTCCAGACGGCGAAGACGCCCGCGATCGCCACCCAGACGACCGCGAACGCCGCGCCGCCGAGCGCGTCCGACAGCGCGAAGCGGCCCAGATAGAGGCCCGCGAACGCGACCGCGACGATGATCCCCGTCGAGACGACGGTCACCGCGACGCCCTGGAAGCGTCCGACGCGGCGTGTGAGCAGGAAGGCGAGAAAGCCGTAGATCGTGACCGTGGCGGCGACGTGATTGCTCGGAAACGTGTAGATGTCGGAGCCCGCATGCCCGGGCGCCACGCGCAGCACGCTCAACTGGATCACGATGATCAGCATCTGCGAGAACACGACCGCGGTCAGCCAGTAGGCGATGGTGCGCCAGCGGCGCTCATAGGCCATCAAGAGCGTGGTGGTCGCGACGAGCGTCGCGAGCGTCGGCACGGTGCCGAGCGTGGCGAGCACGGAGAAGAACGCATCGGCCCACGGCGAGCGGATCGACTGCAAATAGCGGTACGCGGACAGGTCGACTTGCACAAGGGGTGCGCCGCTCACCACGCCCGCGAACACGCTGAAGAAAATCGCGGCGGCCAGTACGACGAGCACGGAGAGTGCGAAGAGCGAGCCCATGACGGGGTGGGCCGGGTCGAACATCCGCAACACCACGTGGCCGATTTTGCCTTCTTGTCGACGCGCCCACTGCATCAGCGCGGCGCGCGACGCATTCGCCCAGTTCCGCGCGTGGTCGAGGACCACGCGCACCACGCGCACGCTGACCCACAGCGCGACAATGAGCATCGCCATGACGGTCACGAGACGGAACGACACCGCGCCCGCGAGTTCGATCGACGCGCCGAACACGACGCCCGGCAGGATATGCGCGAGCGCCCACAGCAGCGCCGACACCACATTCATCGTGTAAAAGCGCGCGGGGGTCATGCCGAGCATGCCCGCGACGACTGGCACGATGGCCCGCAGCGGAGCGAAGAAGCGCGCGGTGACGACGCTCAAGGCGCCGTGCTTGGCGAAGTATTGACGGCCGCCTTCGAGGATGCTCGGATGCGTGCTGAACGGCCAGCGGCACGCGATGGTGTCCCGGTAGCGATGACCGATCCAATAGCTGATGCCGTCGCCGCAAACGGCGCCGGCGATCGCGCAGACGAAAAGCCAGCCGAGGTTCAGCGCACCCGTGCCCACGAGCGCGCCGGCGACGAACAGGATCGTGCTGCCGGGGACGAACGTGCCGACGACGGCGACCGCTTCGAGAAACGCCGCGAGGAAGACGACGGCCAGCGCCCAGCCTGCGTGCTCCGCGAGCAAATGCAAGAATTGAGCGTACGCATGCTCCATCTGGGTCTCCGGCGGATAGGACGCTCGGGTGGGGTGGGCTGGATAGGGCGGCCGGTCAACCGGAGATCCGGCTGGCCGCCGACTTCGATAGCGTATCCGGATTTCGCGGTTGATGAATGGTGCGGCGATCTGCCGGGAGCATTGACCCGCGGATCGGTGTGGACTAACATGGACTAAGTCCACTAGGAGCAGGTATGCAAACGGTCAATATTCATGAAGCGAAGACGCAGTTTTCGCGCTTGGTCGACGCGGCGGCCAACGGCGAGGAAATTGTGATTGCCAAGGCCGGCAAACCGGCCGCGCGACTGGTGCCGATGGAGCGGCCCAAGGTTGTGCGCCGGTTCGGCGGTCTGAAAGGCAAGGTCCGCATCGCGGATGACTTCGACGCGCCGCTGCCCGATGAGATCATTGCTGCGTTCGAGGGCCGTTGATGCGCTTGCTTCTCGATACACACGTCTTCCTCTGGGCGGTCACCGATGACCGCAAGCTGACCAAAGCGGCACGCAAGCTGATACTCGATGCCGACGAAGTTTTCATCAGTAGCGCCAGCCTATGGGAGGCATCGATCAAGGCGGGTCTTGGCAAGCTCGAGGTCGACGTGAATCTCCTGGTGTCCGAGATCGCAGCCAGTGGCTTTTCGGAATTGCCGGTGCGGGC
Organism: Trinickia violacea; assembly: GCF_005280735.1. NCBI lineage: Bacteria > Pseudomonadati > Pseudomonadota > Betaproteobacteria > Burkholderiales > Burkholderiaceae > Trinickia > Trinickia violacea. Next base: position 3,684,531 of record NZ_CP040078.1, on the reverse strand, counting down.
GGTTCACGCGGCGATGGTCCGCGATCTGCCCGACATTCACCGCGATCCGTTCGACCGGATTCTCGTCGCGCAGGCGCTATCGGAGCCGCTACGCTTGATCACTTCAGACGGCCACCTGTCGAAGTACACCGATCTGGTTATCACCGTTTAGGAACGGCACGCCCAACGGGCGTTGCGCGCGCTTTGGGGCGTACCTGCTCGCCACCGCTACTCCCCCACCCAATCCCCCCGCAAATCGCTTTCCTGCAGCAACTGCAGCAACGTCCCCGCCGGGCGGCTGAGCCGCTTGGCCGCCAGGCAGATGAATTCGACGTCGGGCAGCGAGGGCAGGCTCGCGATATTCACCGGCGGCGTCAATCCGCGCGCGGCGAGGTATTGCGAGCGCACCGTCACGCCAAGCCCGCCGCGCGCGGCGGCGACGCACCCCGCGTAGCTGCTGCTCGTGCACACCACTTGCCAGCGCACGCCTTTTTCCGCGAGCGCATCGAGCACCACGGAGCGCGTGACGCTCGGCTCGGCGACGAGAATGAGCGGCAGCGGCTGCGTGAGATCGACGAGCGTGCCCGCCTTCGCCAGCCAATCCAGCCGCGATGTGAAGAGCGGCACGCCGCGCCGGCCGCCCATGCGCCGCTTGCCCACCATCAGATCGATCGAGCCTGCATCGAGCAGCTCGTAGAGCTTGCCTGTCATCGCGATCGTGATCTCGAGCTCGACGTCGGGATGCGCGTTGCGAAACGCCGCCAGCACGGCGGGCAGGGGACCTAGCGCGACGTCGTCCGACGAGCCGAGCCGCACGCGGCCCTTCAGGCGCGGCCCGCGAAATTGCGATTCGGCGCGCGCCATCGCCTGCAGGATCACGCTCGCGTGCGCGAGCATCGCTTCGCCGTCGGGCGTCATCGCGATCGAATGGGTGTCGCGCACGAAGAGCCGCCGGCCGACGCTGTCTTCGAGCCGCCGAATATGTTCGCTCACGCTCGACTGCGTGAGGCCGAGCTGCCGCCCGGCCTCGGTGAAGCTGTGACACGCCGCGACGGTCGCGAAAGTCTTGAGCCAGATGGGATTGAGCATGCGCCATTGTCATCGGCAAATCCGATGACAGTCAACGCCGTTAGTGGGGTTCCCGATAGACCAGGGAGTCAATATCATCAAGGCTGTTGAAAGAATCACCCGTCATGAACAAGGAATCCTCACAAACCGCCCTACTGTGGATCGTCGCCACCGGCTTCTTCATGCAAGCCCTCGACACGACGATCGTCAACACCGCGCTTCCCTCCATCGCGCAGAGCCTGCACGAATCGCCGCTGGCGATGCAGCCGATCGTCGTTGCCTACACGCTCACGATGGCGCTCCTCACGCCGGCCTCGGGCTGGCTCGCCGACCGCTTCGGCACGCGCCGCGTCTACTTCGCCGCCATCCTGATCTTCGTGCTCGGTTCGATCTGCTGCTCGAGCGCGCATTCGCTGAACCAGCTCGTGATTGCGCGCGTGCTGCAGGGCATCGGCGGCTCGATGCTGCTGCCGATCGGGCGGCTCGCGGTGCTGCGCAGCGTCACGAGCGAGCAGTACGTGTCGGCGCTCGCGTTCGTTTCGGTTGCGGGGCAGGTGGGGCCGATCGTCGGTCCGACGCTCGGCGGCTGGTTCGCCGAGGCGATCTCGTGGCACTGGATCTTCCTCATCAATGTGCCGATCGGGGCGATCGGGCTCGCGGCCGTGCATCGCTATCTGCCGCGCGATACGTCGGGCACGGCGCCGCCATTCGACATCGCCGGCTGCGCGCTGCTCTCGCTCGCGATGATCGCGTTCTCGCTCGCCACCGACGCCCCCGTGCAAACGCATCGCGCTGCGTGGTCTGCGGGGCTCTTCGCGGTCGGCCTCATTGCCGCGCTCGCGTACATCCCCTATGCGAAGCGCCGCCGGAATCCGCTCTTTCGGCTTGCGCTCTTTAGCGAACCGAATTTCAGCGTGGGCCTGATCGGCAATCTCGTGTGCCGCATCGGGTCGAGCGCAGTGCCGTTCCTGCTGCCGCTCCTCATGCAGTTGCAGCTCGGCTTCACGCCGCTGCATTCGGGGCTGATGATGTTGCCTGCCGCGCTCGCGGGCACCGTCGCCAAGCGCTGGATCGCGCCGCTCATTCAGCGCTATGGGTACGACACGTTCTTGCTCGTCAATACGCTCGTCGTCGGCGGGGCCATCGTCGCGTTCGCGCTGATCTCGAAGGGCACGCCGCTCGCCGTCGAGATTGTCGTGCTCGCCGTATTCGGCGCCGCGAACTCGATGCAGTTCGCCGCGATGAACAGCGTGACGTTGAAGGGCTTGTCGCGTGCGGACGCGGGCAGCGGCAACAGCCTGTTCTCGATGGTGCAGATGCTCGCGATGGGGCTGGGCGTATCGATCGGCGGCGGGCTCGTCAACCTGTTCTCCGCGCAGTTCGACTCCGCCGCGATGGGGTTCCGGCTCAGCTTCGTTTGTGTCGGCGTGATCACGCTGCTGTCGGCGCTGGTGTTCCGGCGGCTCGAAAACGAACCTGCCCCGGCGCGTGTCATCCGCCGGGCGCCGCAGGGCGCGGGGCGCTGATCAGGCGGACGCCATTGAATTTGGCGCGAACGTGATCTAATTTTTGGGCATGCCCGCATCGTTCGCGCTTGCAAGCGCCGGCGATGCGCTCGCGTATCGACCTTCATCGATTTCAAAGGTCTGCCCAACACCATGCGCCGTTATATTGCCGTCTTGCTGTCCACGCTGGCCTGCCTTGCAGCGCCGGCGTTCAACGCTTCCGGCGAGGAGTCTGCGATGTCCTTGACCTTGACGTCTTCCTTCGAACCGAGTGGCTCAATCCCCACGCGTCACACTTGCCAGGGTGCCGACGTATCGCCGCCGCTCGCCTGGACTGGCGTGCCGGCCCAGGCGAAGAGCCTCGCGCTGATCGTCGACGACCCCGACGCGCCGGACCCGGCCGCGCCCGCGATGGTCTGGGTGCACTGGGTCCTCTACAACATTCCGCCGAGCACGAGCGCGCTGCGGGAAAACGCCGGGAGCGCGGGCGGCGGGGCGTTGCCGGCGGGTGCACGGCAGGGCGTGAACGACTTTCAGCACGCTCAATACAATGGTCCGTGTCCGCCGGTTGGCCGCCACCGCTATTTCGTGAAGCTCTATGCGCTCGATACCGTGCTGCCCGATCTCGGCAAGCCCGACAAGGCTGCGCTTGAAACTGCGATGAAGGGGCACATCCTCGCGCATGGCGAGCTGGTCGGCACTTATCAAAAGCACTGAACCCAAACGCCGGAGCGAGCTATGGATCAGAGCGGGGACTTTGTCGTGCGCGAGGCGTCGGCCGGCGAGGTGGAGATGTCGGTCGAATGGGCGGCAGCGGAGGGATGGAATCCGGGGTGGCACGACCCGCAATGCTTCAGGGAGGCCGACCCGGGCGGTTTTTTTATCGGCGAATGGCGCGGCGAGCCCATCGCGTGCATCGCGGCTGTCGCGTATGACGAGCGCTTCGGCTTCATCGGGCTTTACATCGTGAAGCCGGCGTTTCGCGGCAAAGGCTTCGGCATGCGGATCTGGCAGCACGGCATGCGTTACCTCGGAGACCGAAACGTCGGCCTCGATGGTGTCGTCGCGCAACAGGCGAATTACACGAAGTCGGGGTTTCAGCTGGCTTATCGCAATGTCCGATATCAAGGGCTTGTGGAGGGTATCGGGTGCGCGCAGGTAATGGCCGCGGGCGGTGCGCCGTTCGAGCAGCTGCTGGCCTATGACCGGCACTGTTTTCCCGCCGCGCGGGAGCGTTTCGTCAGAGCATGGATCGCGCAGCCGGATGCAGTCGCGCTGGCGACGGTCGACGAGGGACGCGTCGCCGGATATGGCGTCGTGCGGCGCTGCAAGACCGGCTGCAAGATCGGTCCGCTCTTTGCCGATGATGAATGCGTGGCGATCGGTCTGTTTCGTGCGCTGGCATCGAGCATGCCGGGCGAGGTGATCGTGCTCGACGTCCCGGAGACCAACCCCGCTGCGATTGCGCTGGCCGAGCGGCATGGCATGACCAGCGTGTTCGAAACGGCGCGGATGTACACGAAGGAGACGCCTGCGATGGCGATCGATCGCGTGTTTGGGGTGACGTCGTTCGAGCTGGGGTGAGTGGGCTTGTGGCGTTGGCTAGTTCAAGCCGTAAACAGGGCAATTGCATGAATCACTATGCGGTTGATTTAAAAGGCTCAGCGCTTGCCGAACAACCGCTGCGCAACACCTAACCAGCCGGCTGCGCCCTGCGAGAGGGTACGGTCCTGCTCTGGTACGGATAGACCGTCTACGCGGACCTGCATCAAGCGACCATCCGTTGCCAATCCGATCGATAGATTGGCAGCCAGCAAGTGCCAATCATCCGCGGTGCCCCATGACAGGCAAATCGTGCCAGTCCTTGCGTCATAGAACACGTCGGCCTCCCTCGCTTCGCTCGCTCGCCCGAGCACGTCGAACGGCGCAGAAAAGCGAAGCACACTTTGGGACGCCTCCACCGGCTCGAGCGCAGAAGCGCGCCAATCGGATGCGTTTGTGTAGAAGTCGATTGCGACGAGTCTATTTTCCGCATCGAGCGACAAACTCAATGTCCCCGCCGTAATCAGGAAGGACTGCGGACGCAGGCCAAACTGATCGTCGATCGTGTCGCGCAGCGGGGCTTGAGGTTGCTGCGGTGACGTGCGAGGGTAGCTCACCGCGCACGTCATCGTGAATCCCTCGTTATCCCAGTTCGGGCGAGCGGTCGCCAGTGTGCCGGCGGGTGTAGAACGAACAAAAACAGTTTCCATGCTTAGCGCCGATAGACGAAGTGCAGCACTGTGTAGTCGCGCTCTCGAACGACGACTTCGAGCCTGTAGGGCACACGCCTGCGCATCATAGGCACAGTGTACTGGAACACACCTGGAGAAAAGCCAGGACGGAGCGGGGGCCGGTATTGCGCGACCTGCGCCGCTCTACAGATCAAGTCGCTGAAAATAGCCCGTCAGCTCGAGATACCCGCGCCCCAACGGTTTTGCCGCGCCTACTGCTGGCGCTGTGCCACCGGCGCTCGCGTCCGCTGGGGAGACCGCTTCAGCCCCCGCTCGAAACGCCGTCACCGCCCCTTCCCAATACACGGCACCCGTGCTCGCACGGCTGTCGAACTCCTGATCGTCCATCAACGGCACGAGCGTGAGATGCACGTCCTCGGCATCGACGCGCATCGCCACCGGATAGCGCGCACCCGTATGCGGCGAGCGCCACCAGCGCAGCGGCGTGAAGCGCACGCTGTCGGGCGACAGTGCATGCGTGCTGCCGTCGGCGGCGCGTAACGTGCCGCCCGCCCAGAACTTGCCGCCGGCCTTGTCGCGGATCCGAAGCGCCATCAGCGCGCCGCCGTCGTCGAAATCGATGCCGATCCAGTCCCAGCCGACGGCTTCATCCGCAAGCGGCGCCGACGACCATTCGTGATCGAGCCACGCTTGTCCACGCACGTGCGCTTCGTTGCCGCTCGAATGGCCGCCGCGCGTGAGGACGCCATCGACTCGCAGCCACGGCTCGCTGTAGTAGTAGCTCGCTTCGCTCGGCAGTGGGCCTTTGCGGCTGTAGCCGCCGGCGCCGTTGACGAGCACCGGTTGCGTCGGTTGCAGCGTGAACGCGAAGGAGAAGCGCGGCGTGGCGACGTTCAGTCGATAGCGGCCGTCCGCGCTGCGTTCGAGCGACCAGTCGTCGATATGGACGGCGGTATCCGTTTCGCTCGCGTCGGCCAGGCCGAAACCGCGGCGCGCCGCGCGCTGCTCGTGCTGCAGGCTGCCCGCGCGAGGGTCGCTCAACGCCACGTTGGCGAACAGCACTTGATTCGGTGCGAAGCGGCTGGGGTTGGCGTCGTCGAGGGCGGGGCGCGAGCGGAAGAAGGTCGCTTCGAAGCCGAGCGAGGCATCCGAAGCGTTGCCATTCGTTGCGCTTGCAACGGTCTGCAGCCAGCCCGTCACGTACCACCATTCGGTGCGATAGCTCGAATGCGCGCCGTAGTCGCGCGGGAACACTAGAGGGTGTCCGCTTTCCACAGCGGGAAAATCCGGCGCGCGAGCTCGCACGCGGCGTGCGAGAAGCGCCGCCGGCGGCCACAGCAGGAACAAGCGTCGTCTCATCGCATCACCAATCGTCGCGTACCGCGCGCACCGCATCCACCGACATCGCCACGCGCGAACTCATGAGCGCCGTCAGCGCGGCGGCCACGACGACCGCCGACGCGAGCGCCGCGAGCAATCCCCACGGCATATGCAGGCTCATCGTCCAGTGAAACGACTGTGGATTGACCACGTGCACGAGCACCATCGCCAGACTCAGGCCGAGCGTCAAACCGGCCATCACGCCGAGCAGCGCGACGAGTGCGCCTTCCATCGCGAGCATGATGCCGATCTGCCGGCGCATCACGCCGAGGTGCCGCAGCATGCCGAACTCGCGCGTGCGGGCGAGCGCTTGCGCGCCGAAGCTCGCGCCGATGCCGAACAGTCCGATGATCACGGCGACCGCCTCCAGCAGATACGTGACGGCGAAGCTGCGGTCGAAGATCTTGAGGCTCGCGGCGCGGATCTCGCCGGGCTGAGCGAATTCGAGGCGCTCGCCGCCGGGCACGCTGTTGCGCAAGCGCGCGATGGCTTGCGCGGGCGCCACGCCCGAGGCGAGCCAGAGGGCGGCGTCGGTGACCCGCGTGTCGCGAGTGAGCCGGCGATACTCGCTCGCGTCGATCGCGATCGCGCCGAACTGGCGGGCGTAGTCGCGCCAGATGCCCGCCACCGTGAACGGCAAGCGCTGTCCTGCGAGCGGCAGCGCGATGCGTTGCCCTGGCCGCATGCCGTAGAGATCGGCGACCGCTTCGCTGATCCATACGGGCGGCGCGTCGCCATCGCGCGGCACGAGCGGCGCCGTCGTGAGCGGCAGGCGCGCCGCGGGATTGCGCGGATCGATCGGCCGCGCGAGCAGGCTGACGGGCGGCAAGCTCGGGTCGAGCGAGATTTGCGTCGCGCGCAGGAATTCGGCGCGCGCGACGCCGGGCGTGCCGGCGATGGCCGCCTGGTCGCCCGGCGACAGGAATGCGCTGTCGCCGCCCGGCGACGCGCGCAGATAGAGCGGCGCGGGCAAGAGCAGTTGCAGCCAGTCGTCGACCGCCACGCGAAAGCTCGACACCATGATGGCCATCGCGGTCATCAGGCTGAAGCTCGCGACGATGCCCGCGAGGCCGATCGTTGCGCGGCCGGGGGCGTTGGCGAGCTGCGACAGCACGAGTTGCGGCAGCGCGTGGCGAGAGCGGGGCAGCGTGGCGAACACCAAGCGTGCGACGGCGGGCATGGCGAGCACGCCGCCCAGGAGCAGCAGTGCGATCGCGAGGTAGCCGAACACCGGCAAACCGGCCACCGGCGGCAAGAGCGCCGACACGAGCCCCGCGCACAATGCGGCGAGCGCACCGGCTAGGGTTCGCTTCGTGCGTAGCCGCGCCGTGGACACTTCCTCGTCGCCCGCTTTCAGCGCCTGCGCGGGACGCGCCCGCGCCGCTTCGAGCGCGGGCGCCAGGCTGCCGAGCATCGACGCGGCCACGCCCAGCGCAAAAAATATCGCGGCAGGCATCGCATCGAAATGCACGCGCGGCTGGACGCCTTCGAAATAGCCGCCGCCGAGATCGCCGCCCGCATAGCGCAGCACGGCGGCCGCGAGCGCAAAGCCGATCGCGAGACCCGCGGCGGCGCCGAGCACGCCGAGCACGGCGCCTTCGGAGACGACGAGCCGCAGCACGCCGCGCCGCGTCACGCCGATCGCGCGCAGCAGCGCGAACTGCGCGCGGCGCCGCAGTGCGGCGAGCGCTTGCATCGTGAAGACGAGAAACGCGCCCGTGAACAGCGCGACGAGCGCGAGCACGTTCAGATTCGCGCGGTACGCGCGCGAGAGCATCGACGTGCGGTGCGCGCTGTCGCGCGGTGTGACGGCGGCGACGCCCGCCGGCAAGAGCGGCGCGACCGAGCGCGCGAACGCGTCGGCATCGACGCCGGCCTTGAGCTTGATATCGATGCGCTGCAGCGTGCCGAGCCGCTGCAAGCGCCACTGCGCGGCGCCGATATCCATCACGCCGACGCGCACGGCTTCGCCCGATGCGGGCAGCACGCCCGCGACGCGCAGCGCAACCGGCGCGAGCCCGACTTGCACCGTCAGCGAGTCGCCGGGCTTGAGCGCGAGCCAGGTCAGCGCGGCGGGGGAGAGAAACACGGTGTCGGGGTCGAGCAGATCGAGACCGCCGTGCTTGGCTTGCTCCTCACGATCGACCCGCCCGACGAGATTCGGCGTGACGTATTGCGCGCGAAACACGTCGACGCCAAGCAGTTTCAGCGACGTGTCGCGGCCCGCGATGCGCGCATCGACCTCGACCACCGGGCTCGCTGCCGCGACTTCGGGCAAGCGCGCGATGTGCGGGTATAGCGCTTCGTCGAAGCCGGCGCGCGGGCCGCGCAGTTCGATATCGGCGTTGCCCATCAGCGCATTGACGGTGGCCGACAGTTCGGTGAGTGCCGCGCGGTTGATCAATTGCACGGCGTAACCCATCGCGACGCCAGCGGCGATGGCGACGATGCCGATCAACGTGCGCAGCGGATGGCCGCGCATTTCGCCGATGAGGAATGCGGCGCCGAATCTGCCCGCAGGCATGCTATTGCTCAAGAAGCGGCTCGAGCGGCTCGAGCCCGTCGGGCGTGAGCCGCAGCACGCGATCGGCGGCAGCGGCCACGGCCGCCGAGTGCGTCGCGAGCAGCACGCCCGCGCCGTTCTTTTGCGCGAGCTCGCGCAGAAGCTCGAGGATGCGCATCGCCGTGTCGTGATCGAGATTGCCCGTGGGCTCGTCGGCCAAGACGAGCCGCGGCTGATGCACGAGCGCACGCGCGATCGCCACGCGCTGCAGCTCGCCGCCCGACAGCTCGCGCGGCAGCGCATGCTCGCGTCCGCCGAGCCCCACCGCGAGCAGCGCGTAGGACACGCGCACCGGCACCTCTTTCGCGCGCATGCCGTTCAAGAGCAGCGGCAATGCGATGTTTTGCGCCGCGCTCAAATTAGGCAGCACATGGAAGGCCTGGAACACGAAGCCCATTTTTTGGCGGCGCTGCAGGGTGGCGGCGTCGTCGTCGAGCGTGGCGAGATCGTGTCCGTCGAAGACGATCTGGCCCGCGTCGGGCCGGTCGAGTCCGGCCGCGAGATTGAGCAGCGTCGACTTGCCGACGCCGGATTCGCCCATGATGGCCACGCACTCTCCGGCGCGCAGTTCGAGATTCACGTCGCGCAGCACGTTGCGCGGGGTTTTGCCGTCGTAGTGCTTCGAGACGTTGGCGAGCGTCAGCATCATGGGTCGTCGCATGCCCTTGCTTGTCGTCAATTGCCGTTTGGAGCCGCCGCGCCGGACCGGTAGCGCAGCAGATGATCCGTGCCCGATTCCGAAAGCCAGACTTCGCCCGTGCGTCCCATCATCTGGCGCACGTTCGCATGCTGGCGCGGCAACGGATAAACATCGAAATGCTCGCGCTGCGGATCGAAGCGCACGAGCGCGTTCGCGCTCCATTCGCTCAACCAGACGATGTCGTGCGCATCGACGAAGATCGCATACGCATGCGGGTCGTTGCCCGGCAGACGCCATTCGCGCCATTGGCGCGTCGCCGGATCGAACACGCCGACCTTGCCCGCGTTCCACTCGCTGATCCACACGCGCCCCTTCGAATCGGCCCATGCGCGGCGCGCGCCTTGATTCGGCGTCGGCGGCTCGATCACTTGCGCCGCGCCGCTGGCGGGATCGATGTGGCCTAGATAGCTGCCCGCGAGCGACGCGAAATAGAGGCTGCCGTCCGGCGTCACGCAGATGCCATACGGTCCGTGGCCGCGCGGCGCATCGAAGACGCGCATGTTGCCGTGCTGCGGATCGAGTTCGCCATAGATGCCGCTTTGCCCCGTGAACCACAGATGCCCGTGCTGATCGAACACGGCGGTGTTCAGGTTCGCGCCGGGCCGGTTCGGCGGCAGCGGAAAGCGCGTGACGGCAAGCGTTTTCGCATCGACGCGCACGATGGCGTTCAAGCCGCCGTCGGTGACCCATGCCGCGCCATCGGGGCCGACGATCACGCCGTGCGGCGCCGATCCGCTGCCGAGCGGCACCTGCACGATCTTGCCGCTCGTCGGATCGAGCCGGCCGAGCACGCCTTGCGCTTGCGCGGTGTACCAGACGGTGCCGTCGGGCGACGGCGCGACGTCGTGCGGCGCGCTGTCTTCCGGCACCGCGAAGCTGTCGAAGGGCGGCGGCTGCGCGTGCGCGCCTCCCGTGGTTCCGATCACGAGTGCGGCGCACGCGACGAGCGCCGCGGCAATCCATGCGGTCTTCATGAAGCGACCTCGCCAAGCGCGCTGACGAGGTCGATTGTTGCACTTATCGGGATTTGCCGCTTTACGTCCTCGTCAGTCGCTTGGGGCACCCTCAGCACGTCTTTCGCGAAGCGCTCATAATTCGTCTTCCGCAGTCGAATTCCCACACAAACCATTCGCCAACCGAGCGAACGCCATGTCAGGTAAACCGCAAACTTCCCGGCCGCTCGTCGTGGCTTCCGTGATGGCCGCGAGCGCGATGGTCGCCATCGAAGCGACGATCGTCTCCACCGCCATGCCGCAAATCGTGGCCGACTTGGGCGGCCTCAGTCTCTACAGCTGGGTCTTCGCTTCGTTCCTGCTCGCGCAGACCGCCACGACGGTCATGTTCGGCAAGCTCGCCGATTTATACGGGCGCAAGCCCATCATGCTCGCGGGGCTCGTGATCTTCCTGGTCGGCTCGGTGCTCGCGGGCTTCGCGTGGTCGATGCCCGCGATGATCGTGTTCCGGCTGATCCAGGGCGTCGGCGCGGGCTGCATCCAGCCGGTCACGCTCACGATCGTCGGCGACCTCTATCCCGCGCACGAGCGCGGCAAAGTGCAGGGCTGGCTCGCGAGCGTGTGGGCGATCTCGGCAGTGCTCGGGCCGATGGCGGGCGGGCTCATCATCAAAGACCTGTCGTGGGCGTGGATCTTCTGGATCAACGTGCCGATCGGCCTTGCGTCCGCGCTTGGATTCATGGCGTACCTGCACGAAGAGGCGCGGCACGAGCGGCGTGCGCTCGACCTCGGGGGCGCCGCGCTCTTCACGATCGCGATCGGCGCGCTGATGATGGGGCTCACCGACATCAGCACCGGCGCCGAGCGCACGGAGTTCGAGTTCGCGCTGTTCGCCGTGTGCTCGGTGCTGTTCGTCTGGCAGGAGCGGCGCGCGGCCGAGCCGATGATCTCGTTCTCGCTGTGGGCGCACCGGCCGATCGCGGCCGGCAACGCCTCGACGCTCTTTTGCGGCATGGCGTTGATGGGGCTCACGACGTTTCTGCCGATGTACGTGCAAGGCGTGCTGCATCGCTCGCCGGTCGTCGCGGGCCTCGCGCTGACGATGATGATGCTCGGCTGGCCCGCGGGGTCGACGCTCGCCGCGCGCACGTTCCATCGCTTCGGGCTGCGGCGCATCATGATTGGCGGCAGCCTGTTCCTGCCGATCGGCGCGCTGCCGTTCGTCGTGCTGGACCCCTCCAGCTCGCCGGTGACCGCGGGCATCGGTTCGCTCGTGATGGGGCTCGGCATGGGCACCACGAGCGTCTGCTGTCTCGTGCTGATCCAGGAAATCGTCGGCCCGTCGCAGCGCGGCAGCGCCACGGCGTCGAACCTCTTCTCGCGCAATCTGGGCAGCACGCTCGGTGCTACGATCTTCGGTGCGGTGCTCAACTATGGGCTGAGCCACGCGAAGGGCATGGCGGCGGTCACGAACGATCAATTGCGCCAGCTTCTCGACGCGTCGGCGGCGCGTGTCGAGAACCAGGCGATCCGGCTCGTGCTGCATCAATCGCTTCATCAGACGTTTGTGGCTTTGCTCGTGATCGCCGTGGCGGCGGTCGTGTCCTTGCTGTTCGTGCCGCCGGTTCGCCTCGGGCAGCACACGCGGCGGGTGTCGACGACCGAAGCGGTCTAGCGTCTTGCGCGTTTTTTGAGTGAACAGTTAACGAATAGGCGGCGCGCGATAAGGATAAGCATTCATTCGCGCATCCGTTCGCGGGGGATGGTTCGTATACGGCTGCGAAATGAACCGCTTGGGAGCGTGTGATGGCTACTGGCTTCGATGTTCACGAGGAAGGCCGGCAACTGCTGCCGTTTCGCGAGTCGATATTGGCCATGCTCGGCGTGGCGTCGGTATCGATGCTGATCGCGCTCGATCAAACCATCGTCGGCACGGCGCTGCCGCGCATCGTCGCCGACCTCAAGGGCTTCGATCTCTACGCGTGGGTCGCGACCGCCTATATGCTCGCGTCGGTCATCACGATTCCGATTTTCGGGCGCCTGGGCGACCTCTACGGACGCAAGCCGTTCATGCTGGCCGCGATCATCGTCTTCACCGTCGCGTCGGTGCTGTGCGGAACGGCGACCAACATGCTCGAGCTCGTGCTCGCGCGCGGCCTGCAGGGGATCGGCGGCGGCATCATGATCGGCACCGTGTTCGCGACCGTCGCCGATCTCTTTCCCGATCCGAAACTGCGCCTGCGCTGGCTCGTGTTCGTCACGTCGGCGTTCGCGCTTGCCAACATGGTCGGGCCGATGCTCGGCGGCATGCTCACGCAATACGGCGGCTGGCGGCTCGTGTTCTTCGTCAACGTGCCGGTGGGCATCGTCGCGCTCTTCTTCGTCCGCCGATTCTTACCGCATCTTCGTCATTCGCGTGAGGGCGGGCGATTGCGCTTAGACTGGGTCGGTGCGTTCGTCGTGGCCCTGACGTTCGGCGCGCTGCAGCTCACGATCGAGCTGTTGCCCAAGCAAGGCTGGAACAATGTGACGATGATGCTCGGCACGATCGTGGCGGTTTGCGGGCTCACGCTGTTCTTCTGGGAAAAGCGCATGGGCTACCCGATCATTCCCGTCGACATGCTGCTCGACCGCAAGCTCGGCGCGCTCTTCGCGATGTCGGTGCTCGGCGGCTTTGCGCTGTTCTCGCTGGTCTTCTACGTGCCGCTCTTGTTTCAAGGCGGGTATTCGATGTCGCCGCACGATTCGGGCATGCTGATCACGCCGCTCCTGCTCGGCACGACGCTCGGCAGCGTCGTGAACAATCGGGTGGTCACGCGCATCCGCCGCGCGAACGCGCTCATGTACATCGGCTTTGCGCTTGCCGCATTAGCGAGCCTGTCGGTGATCGCGTTGAAGGGCAACGAGCCGCATCTCGTGTGGATGTCGTGCATGGGCGCGAGTGGCCTCGGCCTCGGACTCGTGGGGACGAGCCTGACCGTGTGTTCGCAGCAAATCGTCTCGCGCGATCACCTCGGCGCCGCCACGGCGCTGCTGCAATCGCTGCGCACGTTCGGCGGCATGCTGGGTACGGTGATGACGGGGGCGCTGCTGGGTCATCTCTACACGATGGGCGTGCATCGTTCGCTTGATTCCTATCAGGCGACGCAGTGGTTCAAGTCGTTCGCGAGCCCCGAGTTGCTCATCGATCGCGCGGAGCAGGCCGCGCTGATCAACCGCCTCGTGAGCGCGGGCCATGCCGGCGACGCGATGATGAGCTCCGCGCGCGGCGCGCTGGTGGATTCGATTCACGTGGGCCTGACGGTCGCCGCCGCGGCGGCGTTGATCGGGCTGTGTCTCGCGTGGTTCGTGCCGCCTGTGAAAGTGGGCTTTCTCGAGGCGCAGCCGCGGAACAGTTGACGCGCTGCTATTAACCACATATTTCGTCAGACTATTGCTCGCGTTTGAAAAGACAAACGTTTGCGCGCGATTTCATCCCTTTGAACGGCGGCCAAAAAGCTAAAGTCTGCGTGGGTCAGGTCGATATCCCAAGTAGTGACTGAGGACACCGCGCGTGAGAACCGGTAGCGACGGTAAGCGGGTCCGCACGGTGCCGAACGGCACATAACAATATCCGCAGGGGAACATCGTGAAGCAGCAAAACTCGTCATGGTCGCGCACGGCGGCTCCGGGCGAAGTCATCTATTCCGAAGGTTACGCAGGCAAGCCGGTGATCTACGTGATCGCGGACGGCAAAGTCGAAATCTCCACGCGTTGCGACGAAAAGAAGGTGGTGCTGGCGACACTCGGCAAAGGCGAGTTCTTCGGCGAGGCGGCGCTGCTGCCGCAGGAGCCGCGCACGTCCACGGCCAAGGCGCTGTCGTTCTGCCAGTTGAGCGTCATCGACGTGAGCGTGGTCGAGGAAGAATTGGAAAGGGTGTCGCCGCTGCTGCGTCACATGATGCGAACGATGATTCGCCGCATCAAGAAGAAGGACGATCTGCTCGCGACCTACACGCATGCCGAGTTTCTTCCCGGCGTGCTGTCGTATGCGCATGTGCTGTCCTTGATGGCGGGCGCGGAGTACCGTGAAGAGCGTCTCGGACGCGCACGCCAGGAAGAGGCGTCGGTGCCGCTCGGCGAAGTCGTCAAGAAGTGCCGCGCGATTGCCGGCCATTCGCGCCTGCACGTGATGGCGATGCTCCGCCGCATGGAGAAGCTCAATCTGATCTCGATGGAGCACGGACGCACGGAGTACCTCGGCAAGGCGGCGGCCTCGCAGTCCGCCGACGATAGCGCGAGCGCGCTCAACCGCCAGCTCGTCACGTTCGATCCCGTGCGGATCACCGATCGCGCGCAGCAAGTGGCCGATCAGGATCTCGATCTCGCGATCTCCAGCGAGCTCGAATTGATCGAGCTATCCGATCTCGAAGCGCTGATCGGCGTGGAAAAGAAGGTGATTCTCAACAAGCTGTCTCATGGCGAGATCGCCGAGGACATCTTCGCGTTCCGCAAATCGAGCGTGCTGAACTACGTCGAAGAGAAGGGTGTCTCGTACTTTTCGCGGCGCAGCCGCCGCGCGGTCACGGAACTGGAGTCGCTCAGCGACCTCGAGTTCGTCGACGAGCGCGCGCTGTTCGATGCGGTCAGCGCCTTCGATACCTACGATCTCGCGAAGCTGCTGGCGTCGATTGCGGACGAGCCGATCTCCGAGCGGCTGCTCTCCGTCATGACCGAAGCGCGCAAGAAAGAAGTCTCGTGGATCATGCGTCGCGACATCAAGATCGATCCGATCGAAGTGCAGGATATCGAGCAGCGGTTCATGGAGACGGTGAAGGCGATCAAGTCCGCCGCGGTCAATTCGTCGGCGCTGCCTGCCTTCAAGGAATGACATGGACATCCTGACGCTATGCGGCGCCTTGCTGGGCGTGACGGCGATCGTCTTCGGCTTTTCGCTCGAAGGCGGGCGCTTCGCTACGCTGTTTCAGCTCGAAGCGTTCGTGATCGTGCTCGGCGGCACGATCGGCGCGGTCATGATTCAGAACACCTGGGCGCGGTTCTTCGACGGCGTCAGGCAGATCGGCCTCGCGTTCAGGAAGGCGAAGGCGGTCGATCAGGACAGCTTGGCCAGGCTGCTCGAATGGGGCGACCACGCGAAGCTGAACGGCATGCTCGCGTTCGAGGGCATGGACGTCAAAGGCATCGATCCGTTTGCGAGAAGAGGCTTGGAGCTGCTGGCAAACGGCGTATCGACGGCGGTGCTCGAAGACGCGCTGCAGCGCGAAGTCGAAGCCTACGAGCGCAATCACATGGCGGCCGCGCGGATTTGGATGCAAGCGGGCGGCTACGCGCCGACGTTCGGCATCCTGGGCTCGGTGCTGGGTCTGATCCAAGTGACGGGGCACATTCTCGAGCCCTCGCAACTCGGGCAAGGGATTGCGGTGGCGTTCGTCACGACGCTGTACGGGCTCGGCTTTGCGAACCTGATGTTCTTGCCGCTGTACGGGAAGATCAAGGCGCAGGTGGATAGCGAATTGCGTCTGCAAAAACTCTATCTCGACGGCTTTCTCGCCATCTCTCGCAGGGAGTCTCCGCAAACCATCGAAACGCGTCTGACCGGCGACGTGCGTCAACGGTCGAAGGAAGTGCTCGCGTAAGCGAAAAGCGAAAACCGATGCCGCGCTGGAACAGGAAACCCTGAAAGATGAACGCCCGAACCGATATCAGGCGCCTCGCGTCCGAGAAGGACGATTTGCATCAAGACGAAGGCACCGCAGGCGGCACCGAGCGCTGGCTCATTTCGTATTCGGATCTGATTACGACGCTGATGGTGCTGTTCCTCGCACTCTATGCGCTGGAACTGGCCAAGTATCGTCAGCTCGAGACGACGGTCGAAACGCAGCGTATCGTCAAGGTGGCAAAGAGCGTCGAGAATGCGGACCCGGCAAGCGGCAAGAAAGAAGCGGCGAAGAAAGCACTGTTGTCGCTGCTCGGCGCGCTTCGCGATCAAAAGCAATTGACGCTGAGCGAGAACGCGCAGGGCGTCGAGATCGGCATCGACGCGAAGGTCCTGTTTCATTCGGGCGACGCGCACCTGCTGCCGGATTCGATGGACGTGCTGAGCCAGGTGGCGACGGTGCTCAAGCACTATTCGTCGAGCAATATCCTTGTAGAAGGCCATTCCGACAACGTGCCCATCGCCACCGAGAAGTACGAATCCAACTGGGAGCTGTCGTCGGCGCGCGCGGGAGCGGTGGTGCGGTTTCTCGTCGACAAGGGGATCGAGCCGCACAGGCTCGCGGCGATCGGCCGGGCCGACACGATCCCGCTCGTCATCGGCGACGATGAGGCGGCGCGCGCAGCGAATCGGCGCGTGACGATCCTGGTTCAGTACTAAGGCTGCCCACCGCGCTCCACATGGCCGGGGTCTCCCGCGACGAGGGGCCCCGCGCCGCTTTACCCCTCCGCTTTACTCTTCCACGCTCTCCGTGCTTATACTTCGGTCCATCGCGGTCGCCCACAAGGGGACCCGAATTCGAGGCATGGAGACCCTATGAATCCATCGGAACGTATCGACGAGCTGATCGCAGGCATCACGGACTGGCGCGGCAAGACCTTCGCCAGCCTTCGCAAGACCATCCTTGCTGCCGACCCGGCAATCATCGAGGAGTGGAAGTGGATGGGAAGCCCGGTATGGGAGCGCGACGGCATCATCGCAGTCGCCGACGCCCACAAAGGGAAGGTGAAGCTGACCTTTATGTATGGGGCGAGCCTGCCGGATCCTGACAGTCTTTTCAACGCCGGCCTCGAAGGCAATGCGAGGCGAGCCATCGACCTCTTCGAGGGCGACAAGATCAATGAGCGCGCGCTCGAGAATCTCGTGCGTGCCGCCATCGAATACAACCACACCCATCTGAAGAAGAACGCGCCGAAGAAGACCGCGCCTGCGGCCACGCGCGCAAAGAAAGTAGACAAAGCGGACTAGGCGTGACGCTCTAGCCGACGTCCTACCCATCCGCGTCCTGCAGAGTGCAGAATTTTGTCGGTATATAAAGACGCCGACGCTTCGGCCCACAAGGCCGGTCAAGCACGCGCGACATCCGTCTCGCGCATTGTTACTTTGAGAGCCCGAATGAAACCAACAAAGCCTCTACTCGCCGTAACGCTCGCTTCCTCGCTGTTTGCCGTCTCCGGCGCATCATGGTCCGCCGATGGCCCCCCAGTCGCCCCCATCCGTCCGGTCACCGAGACCTACTACGGCACGCCGGTCGTCGACGACTACCGCTACATGGAAAATCTGAAAGACCCGGAAGTCCAGCACTGGATGAAAGGGCAAGCCGACTACACCCGCAAGGTGCTCGACAGCATTCCGGGGCGCGCCGTCATGGCCCAGCGCATCCAGAGTCTGATGGGCAATGACGTGCGGCGCGACAACTTCACGCGTCGCGGCGACCGGCTCTTCTACGACCTGTTCGAGCCCGGTGCCAGCGTGCCGAAGCTCGCGTATCGCGACGGCATCAACGGCGAAGAACAGGTGCTCGTCGATCCGGCGAAGCTGTCTTCGGATAGTGCTCACCACTTCGCGCTCGACTGGTACTCGCCCTCGTGGGACGGCCGCTATGTGGCCTATGGCATTTCCGAAGGCGGCTCGGAGAAGAGCGTGCTGCACGTGATGGATCTGAAGACCGGCAAGGCGCTTGCGGAGTCGATCGACCGCACGAGCGATTGCGTCGTGTCGTGGCGCAACGACAACCAGTCGTTCTTCTACCTGCGCTATCCGAAAGCCGGCCCCGACACGCCGCCCGCGTTGAGCGAGTACAACGCCGCGACGTTCCTGCATGTGCTCGGCCAGCACCCCGAAGGCGACGGCGACGACGCGGTCTTCGGCAAAGGCGTTTCGAAGGATGTCGACGTGCCGGAAGGTCAGGCGACCTATGTGCTGCTGTCGCCGGATTCGCCGTATGCCGTTGCGGTCGCGAACCGCAACATGGACGACAACCCGAACACGTTCTACGTCGCGCCGCTCGACAAGATCCATGGCGCCAAGACGCCGTGGAAGAAGATCGCGACGCCCGAAGACGGCGTGACCGACGCGCAGTTGCGCGGCGACCGTCTTTACGTGCTGACGGAAAAAGGCGCACCGCGCTTTCAGATTCTGTCGGTGCCGCTTAAGCATCCGGATCTCGGGCTTGCCGATACGATCGTGCCGCAGGGCGCGAACGTGATCGACGCGTTCGAGCTCGCAAGCGACGCCATCTATGTCGCCGAACGTGCCGGCGCGAGCTTCCAGCTTCAGCGCGTGTCGTTCGACGGCAAGGAGAGCAAGTCGATCGGTCTTCCGTTTGACGGCACCCTCCGCGGCCTGGCTACCGATGCGCATGCGCCCGGCGTCATGTTCGGGCTTCAAGGCTGGGTCAAGGCGCCTCGCGAGATCGCATATCAGCCGGGCGCGGCTGCCGCCGCCGACACCGGTCTCGTTCCGCCTTCGAAGACGGAATCCGACGCCTACGAAGCGCACGACGAGTTCGCCACGAGCTACGACGGCACGCGTGTTCCCGTGTCGATCATCGCGAAGAAGGGCGTGACGCGCGACGGCACGCACCCGACGATCGTGCTGGGCTACGGCAGCTATGGCCTGTCGCTGGACCCGGCGTACCGGCCCGAGTGGCAAGCGTGGCTCGAGCAAGGCGGCATCATCGCGGTCTCGCACATGCGCGGCGGCGGGGAATACGGCGATGCGTGGCATCGCGCGGGACAGAAGCTCACGAAGATCAACACGATGCTCGACTTCATCGCTTCCGCGCGCCACATGATCGGGCAGCGCTACACGCAGTCGAAGTATCTGGCGGCCAATGGCCGAAGCGCGGGCGGTATCGTGATGGGGGGTGCGCTGACGATCGATCCGGGGCTGTTCCGCGTCGTGCTCGACGACGTCGGGGTGTCGGATGCGTTGCGCTTCGAGACGGAACCGAACGGCCCGCCGAATGTGCCCGAGATGGGTTCGACTTCAACCGAATCCGGCTTTCACGGCCTGTATGCGATGAGCGCCTATGCGCACATCCATGACGGCACGCCTTATCCTGCGGTGCTGTTTACGACGGGAGCCAACGATCCGCGGGTGTCGCCGTGGCACATGATGAAGATGGCCGCTCGCGTGCAAGAGGCCACGAGCAGCGGCCGTCCGGTGCTGTTGCGCGTCGACTACGACGCCGGTCACGGCATGGGGTCGAGCACGGCGCAACGTGCGAATCAGCTGGCCGACTCGTGGTCGTTCGCGTTGTGGCAGATGGGGGTGGCAGGGTTTCAGCCGCGGCCGTGATGGCCGCGGCGTTTCCCTCAACCGTTATTGCCCGGTGTAGCCGACCGGCACGGTGACGTTGGCCTTGATCACGCTCGGGTTCGAAGACACGACGTAGATCGGGGCCTCGGTCAGCGTCAGGTTCACCACGCCGTTCGTGTAAGGCACGGTGCTCGCGTTGCCCATCATGTCGAGCACCGTCACGTTGCCGCTCGCGCCGCTCGCATCGACGGTCAGCGAGTAGTTCGTGCTGTACGTCTGGCTATAGCTGCCCGCCGACGTCGGCCACTGCGCGTTGTTGTGCGTCCACAAGGCGGTGATGACCGTGTTGCCCGAGAGCTGCTGGAACGCATAGCCATACACCATCGACGGCAAGCCGTTCAGGCGGCCGAGCGTTTGCGTGCCGTCGACAATGCGCGTCATCGCGGCGAACGCCATCGCTTCCGGCTTCGGGCTCAGGTTCGTTGCGCCGTAGTTGCCTTGCGCATCGACGATGTCGAAGAACGAACCGTAGCCGACTTCACCCGGGTAGTCCGGACCGTAGAAGAAGTACGTCACCTGCGCACCTTCGCCGAGGACAATCAGATTCGCACGCGCGGCAACGGCGGCCTGTGCGTAGAGCTGGTTGGCCGACGGGGAGTTCGGGCCGTAGTTCACGTTCGAGTCGTAGCTGATGCCGAGCTCGGTCGACCAGAGCTTCATGTTCGGCTTGATCGTCTGCATCTCCGAGCGCAGCTGCTGCATCTGCTTGTCGAGCGCGTTGGCGACGTTCGCCGGGTTCGGGTCCGTGTCGTACAGCTCGGGCGGATGTGCCGGGTACGTGCCGGCGTTGTAGTAGCCGTGCGTCGTGACGCCGTCGATGTAGTTGCCCAAGCCCAGTGCGGCGTAGGTTTGCAGATAGCCGCTCGAGCACTGCGTCTGGCAGTTGGCCGGGAACGGGTTGGTCGGGCCCATGACGACAGCGTTCGGGTCAGTCGAGTGCAAGCCGGCGTAGACCGCCGCATACATCGCGACGAAGTTCGCTTGCGAATCCACCCACTGCGGCTCCCACGTCACCTGGTAGTAGTTCTTCGACTGGGTCGGGAAGTAAGCCTTGCGGTCCGCTTCCGTATCCGTGCCGACGCGCGCCATGTAGCTCTGGTAGTAGCTCAGATTCGTCGGCGCGTTGGTGTCGTCCTGGTAGGCGCCGGTGGGGCTGGCCCACCCCGGAATGCCGTCGAGGCGCACGAGACGCATGACCTTGCCGCTCGTGTACTGCGAGTTGAGGCTCGAGAGCGACGGCGTCCACGTGTTCGGGCCGTTCGGCTCCATGGTGGAGAGCTCGCGGTCGTCGATCGTTTGCGAAATGTTGAGGTCAGCCAGGGCAGCGGCATTGCTGTTGAAGCCCTGCATGCCGAAGCGGTGCTGATCCTGGTGCGCGTACGTGACGGCCGGGATGGCGCTCGAGACGTTGGGAATGATGCCGAACGTGCTGATGCCCGACGGACGCGTGCCGGCTTCCGGCAAGGTGCCGCCCGCGTTGGCGAGCGTCGCCGTCACGGCGAAGTAGCCGCCGAGCGAGGACTTGCACGAGAGCGTGTTCGTCTGCGCGCCGCTCGCGACCGGGAACGTGCCGCTGCCCTTGATGTTGCCGAGGGCATCCTGAACGGACCAGGTGACGGTATCGGACGACGGCGCGTTGGTGACGAACTGCATCGGGAACGTGGCGCCCGCAGCGAACAGACGCGTGCCGTCCGAGCTCGGCGTATCGGCGGTGATCACGCCGTTGGTGCTGCCGCCGGAGGCCGTGGTGGGCGCGGCGCAGCTGATGGCGCCGCTCGACGACGTGCTCGTGGAGCTGCCCGTAGTCGACGACGAGCCGGTGCCCGTGCTCGTACCGCTGCCGGAGGTCGAACCCGTAGTCGTGCCGGTGCTTGAGCCCGTCTTCGAGCCGGAAGTCGAGCCGGAAGTCGAGCCGGAAGTCGAGCCGGAGGTCGAGCCGGAGGTCGAGCCGGTGCTGGTGCCCGACGTCGAACCGGAGCCCGTGGAGGCGGTGCTGCTCGACGACGGAATCCAGCAGCTCTTGGTCGTGCCGTAGGCGGGATCGCCGCCGAACGCCGCGTTCGTGCAGGCCACGCCGTTCGTGAAGCTCTTGGTCACGTTGTTGGCCGTCGTGCTGGCGCCGAACAGAACGTTCACCGTTCCCGTGAACGAGCAGTAGCCGTTTTCAGACGCGCATTTGGTCCACGAGGTCGTCGCCGGCGTGGAGGTGCCGGTGCTCGTGCTTGTGCTCGTGCCGGAGGTCGAGCTGGAGCTCGACCCGCTCGACGTGCCGCTGGCGTACCAGCAGCTCTTTTGATAGCCGTAGGCCGGGTCCGTTTGGGAAACGACGCCGTTCGTGCAGCTCACGCCGTTCGTGAACGGTCCGTTGACGTCATACGACGTGCTGGTGCCGAAGACGACTTTTGCGCTGCCGCTGAACGAACAGAACTGGTTCTCTTGCGCGCAAAGCGTATAGGTGACCCCGCTGACGACCAGCGTGCTTTGAGCGTGGGCGCTGGTGGTCCAGAGCGCCGCGAGGCTCAAAATCAACCCGAACAGAAGTTCGGTAAAACGGACTTTAGTATTCATTCGCCAAATTGAATTGGCGGATAGACGAAGATGGATGGCTTCTCGATTCGACACGACGTGACCCTTTTTGCGTGGTTGAGTCTGAGGATTTAGGCACGTCGCATGCTAATGGAAATCTAATTCTCAACAAAGGAAATTAATCCTCAAAAAATCGCGTGACGCGAATGAGGATCGGTGTTATTGACCGGGTCGCTCCGGAAATAAATGCTTTAATGGAGCCCGAATAACGGGCCAATATCCCTGAAGGCCGCGATATTTAGCAGACATTTGCCTGCCCTAAACGAGGCTAATCCGCGTCAAAATTGGCTTGGAGATTGCGACCCTCTTTAAAAATACCGTTTCGAAATACTATCCAATTCCGCCATTAGTATTGATTTGCCAATTCGGCAATGATAATTGGCGTGATTATCCTAATTGGATTTCGACGATTTTTAAAAAAGGTGCGGGAGTATAGCAGGTAGGATTTGCGCGGCTTGATTTTTGCGGCGTGTTTTGAATTCGACCCGAATATCATTATTATTTCATTTTGAAAGATTTCTAGTTTGCCAATTGATTCAAAATCATAACATCGGCCGACAAAATGCTTTCACTCGGTGCGCTCACATTGCGCAAGCACACCGAGCGAGCGGGCGAATCAATAACTCGCCCTCATCGAGTCCACTCAAGCGGCGCCGTTTAAGCCGGGCCTACGCACAAAGCAATGCTCTACACGGATGCGCAATACGCCATCGAGAATCAAGAGCTGCTCGCGCAGCGCCTTGGCCCGCCGCTCGCCGATCCCGTCCAGAACGATCTTCTGATCCAGGACGTCACCGCTTCGCAGCACCACGAAATCGCTGACGGACGCTTCCTGCTCGCTGAGATACGCTTTGACGCGTGCGACGACGTCCCGGCTTGCAACGGAGACGAGATGGATGATGTGGGTCAGCTGAAAACCCGGCAGACATTGCGACCAGTTCTCGACTGGGTCCGCTGCCGCGGGTTGTGAGGAGGTGGCTTGACGCATAGAAGCTCCGGAAAGTGATGGTGTTCGAACCGGTGCTAGCTATGCCGCTCCCGCTTCGTTGCCGACAATCGGCCGCATCGCCCTAGCTAGGGCTTCCACCTTGCCCGGGAAGGCAGGTTGGCGTCGGACTCGTCCGACTCTGGATGCAGAACGCATCATAACAAATAAATGCTATCGGCTCAGCCGAGCGGCCGTTCCATGGGCATGGCGCTCATGACAAGCCCATCGGCGGTGTGCAATGATGCCTCGTCAGGCCGCGCTGCCGTTGTTGCGACGCACCCGAAGCCTTGGGTTCGCTCTTGTTCCTGGTTCGACCGTACGAGGAGCCAATGTGGATCTTTCGCGTTAACGAGCCGCGCCTTGGCGCCATCCGGGTGCGCGCGTGGACGCACCGCGCGCGCCGCACTGTCGGCTTGCTGTTCTTGATACTGGGCGGCGCGACCGTTGGGCTTGTCCTGCTCGATCAATCGAATGCGTCGTTCGGGACCAAACTCTTCTCGGCCCTGTGGAACGGCGCGAATCTCATCACGACGCTCGGCGCTTTTTCTGAACTCGACGAGCCTCAGAAGCTGTTCATGCTGCTCGCGATGTTCGCCACGATGGTGGTCGGCGGGTACGCAGTGTCGAGGCTCACGGGCATGCTGTCCGGCGACGACGTGATGTTCTACAAGGAGAACAGGATGATGGAACGCAGGCTCGCGGAGCTCTCCAACCATGTCGTGGTCGTCGGCTTCCACTCGCTCGGCGCGCTGGTCGCCGAGCGTCTGCGCGAAGCGGGCGAGACGGTGCTCGTGGTCGTCGGCGATCAGGCTCAGGCGGACAGGGCCGCGGATCGCGGACACATGGTCGTGCTCGGATTGCCCGGAGTGTTCGACGACGTGCTCAGGCAGGCGCGGCTGGACAGCGCCAAGTCGCTTGTCGTGACGACCCCCGACTCCAACAATAATCTCGCCGTCACCCTGCTCTCGCACACGCTCAACGGCTCGCTCGCGATCTCGGTGCCGGGGGAGAACGGGTTGCGAAAGACCTTGCTGGAAAGCGCCGGCGCAACCAACGTGGTGATCATGGACGAGCTCGTCGCGGATGCGCTGGTCGGCAAGCTCGCGGCGCGCGCCGACGCCGCGAAATGAAGCCTGTTCCGCTCGTCCGCTCAATCGAGCGAATAGAAAAAAGGCCGAAGATTGCGTGAATCTTCGGCCCATAAGTTGTGGTTTTTTTAACTAGCCGGCCCATCTTCGCATGCGCGGCGCCGCGCGCAATTCAAGCCGTGCCATTTCTACCGCTTCTCTCAGGCTGCTGTGCCCTCGCGTGCTTTGATCAGCGCGTGTCGCTCGAGCAGGTCGAGCATCGTGATCACGCGGCATCGCTGAGTGGTCACGAGATCGTGGGTTTTGACGAGCGCTCGAATGCGCTTTTCCCAGTAATCGGCATCGAACCGGTTCGCCGCGGTGGCGGCGTCGGTGCGCGTGACGATTTGGACCATGCGCTCGAAGTGGTCGAGCTGGGTGTCCGCCAGCTTCGCCGGCAGCAGTTCCCCGGTCTTGGCCGTGGGTTGGTCGCTGGTGACAGTCATAGGAGCCCCCGCATCCCGTGTAAAGGCTTCTAGAGCCTTAACCCCGCCCACAATATCGTAGTTTTCTTGCTACGCTTGACCGTGCGTCTCACTTCTCGACGCCGGCAGCCTTACCATTTGGGTTGCCGCTGCCGCCAGCGGCGGCACCGTATTTCTTCCCTCGTCGAAAGGCACCATGACCGAGCGTTCGATGCCGAACGGAACCACGCGCGACGCCGCACTTCGTGACGGCGTCGTGACGCACACTTTCAGCACCCGCGCGCTCACCGCTACCGAACAATTGCTGGCTTGGCGCGCTCGCGTGGGGCACGTGGTGGACGTGCCGCCATCGAAGCAGCAGCTCTCCGAGGGGTTCAACGGACACATCGACTTTTATGGCGTCGGCGGACTGACTTTTACCGATTGCAGCACCGACGCGATGGTCCTGGAGCGCTCGGTCGCGCGCGTTTCCACCGATGCGAATCGGAATATCGCCTTCCATATGTTCCTGGAAGGGGGAGTCGGCAGCGTCACGGGCATGCACAAGAAGCGGAGTGCCGCCGACCCGCAGCACGGCATCGTCGCGCTGGACTTGAACCAGCCGTTCAAGGTCGAACGGGGCGCATGCCGTGTGTTGACGCTGTTCGTGCCGAGGCAGGTCGTGGCAGAGGGGTTGCCGGACGTCGATTCGATTCATGGCCGGGTCGTCCCGCAGGAGTCGCCGCTTGCGCGTCTGATTCTCGATCACGCGGCCGGGATCGTCAGCGGCATTTCCAAGCTTGACTCCGGCGGCGCAGCCGACGCATTGAACACCGGCGCCGATCTTCTGATCGCCGCGTTCCGGCACGACACGAGCTTGAAGGGCGCTGACCGCGCATCGCTTCAAGCCGCGATCATTGGGCAAGTTAGGCGCTACGTTGAGGCCAGTTTGCACCGGGGCGATCTGACGCCGGCGAGCGTCGTCGATGCGCTGCAGTTGAAACGCTCGACGATCTATCGCTGGTTCGAGCACGAGGGCGGACTCGGCGCGTATATCCGCAATTGCAGGCTAAGGGCGGCTGCGGACGAACTGGTGCGTTACCCGCATCTGCCCGTGACGGAAATCGCTTACGGGCTCGGCTTTAACAGCACATCGGATTTTTCCCGTGCGTTTCGCCGCGCCTTCGAGATGAGCCCGCAGGAAATGCGCGCACGTGCGCTGGTGCTTCAGCACGGCGCGGTAGCGGGGGCTTAGTCGGACTCCGGCGCGCGCGGAGGATGAGAGCCCATCGATCCGCGGGACTCGGGAAAGCGATGCAAGCCAACGAGCGTGATGACGGTCGCCGCCATCAGATACCACGCGGGAATCATCGGGTTGCGCGTCAGCTCGATGAGCCATGTCACGAGGAACGGCGAGAATCCGCCGAAGATCACCACGCCGAGCGCGTAGATCACGGCGACGCCGGCCGCACGCTGATGCTTCGGAAGCGCTTCGAGCATCATCGTTGAGCTCGGGCCGGCGTTGTTCACCGCTACCGCCACATAGGCCGTGATGATGACGAGCGCGGCGATGTCGCTGACGCCGTGGGTCAGCGCCCAGAACATGGGGTAGGCGGCGGCCAGCGAGGCCACAAGCGCCACGTATTGCAGCGTCTTGCGGCTCGCGTGCCGGTCGGCGGCACGGCCGAAGAGCGGCGTTACCAGCAGGATCACGAGACCCGACAGGCACGCGGTCAGCATGCTGAACGCGGCAGGCCGGTGCAACGTGCGCACCAGATAGGCCGGCATGTAGAACACGGTCAGATAGATGCTCACCGATGACGCGGCCATGTTCAGGATGCCGTAGACGAGCGTGCGCGGATGCTCAGCCAGCAAGCGCGCGGGCGAGGGTCCGCGCGGCTGCCGGTCCTGGCTCGGCGCCGGCATGCGGCGCCGCAGGTACCAGCCGACCGGGCCGATCAGGCCGCCCAGCACGAACGGAATGCGCCATCCCCACGCTTCTATCGCCGCAGGCGAGAGCAGCGCGGCGGTCAATGCACCCACTAGCGCCGCCGCGAACGCTGCCGCGCCTTGGCTCGCACCGCGCCAGCTCACCATGAAACAGCGGCGCTCGTAGGGCACAGACTCCATCAACGTCGCCGACGCCGGCCCGATCTCGCCCCCCGCCGCGAGCCCTTGCATCAATCGCGCGGCGACCATGAGCACGGTGGCCGCGGCGCCGATCGACGCAGCCGTCGGCAGGCACGCGATGGTCCACGTGCCGATCGTCATCAATAGCAAGGAAACGGTCATGCCGGCTTTGCGGCCGCGCGTGTCGGCGATATGGCCGATCAGGACCGCGCCGAGCGGCCGCATCACGAAGCCCGCGCCGAAGGTGGCGAGCGAGAGCAGAACGGATGACGCGGGGCTGCTCGATGGAAAGTACAGCTTGCCGATCAGGAGCGCGGAGAAACTGTAGACGGTGAAGTCGTAGGCGACAAAGCCGTTGCCGATCACGATCGCAACGATGAAGCGCGTGAAATCGGCTCGGGGCGGAACGGCTAACTTGTCGGCTACGTTGTGCATGAGTGAGGGGGCACTGAATAGAACCTTTCGTCTCCATCTTTACGGACGGCGAACGGAAATCTTGATGCCGCGTTGCTGCAAAACGCACCGCTCATTCATGGGGCAGGCGCTCAACAGGATTGGGCAAGAAATTCAGAGAATCGAACAAACACAATCTTGCGCGATCGCTGCACACTCCAGCAGTTCGTCTCCGGCCTGGCCCGGGCGCGGCATGCCGCGCCGGAAAGCCGTTGACGCCCCCCACGTGATCGCCTCCGCTTGCGGCCCGCCGATCGATGAGACTCAGCACCGGTCGACCCTGCGCCTTGCAAACGAGCGCATCGAGAACACTCCACGGAGCCGTCGATGTCCATCTCCTTCACTCTCAACGGCAAGCCCACCACGCTGGATGCCGATCCCAACATGCCCTTGCTGTGGGCGATCCGCGAAGTCGCGGGGCTGCACGGCACGAAGTTCGGCTGCGGCATGGCGCAATGCGGCGCGTGCACGGTCCATCTCGAAGGGCAGGCCACGCGCTCGTGCGTGCTGCCGCTCGCGGCCGTCGCCGGCCGGCACGTGACCACGATCGAAGGCTTGGAGAGCAAGCCCGCGAAGGCCGTGCAGGCGGCGTGGGTCAAGCTCCAGGTGCCGCAATGCGGCTACTGCCAATCCGGGCAGATCATGTCGGCCTCGGCGCTCCTGGAACAAAACCACGCGCCCACCGATGCCGACATCGACGCCGCGATGAGCGGCAACATCTGCCGCTGCGCGACCTACACGCGCATTCGCGCGGCCATCCACAGCGCCGCCGACTCGATCAAGGGATAAGCCATGACGACCGATACGACCGATATCGTTGATGACGTCGCGCGCCCGGCGCGGCGCACGTTTCTGAAGGGCGCGGGCACGGTGGCTGCCGTGGCGCTCACCATCGGCTTCGAATGGGCCGGCCCGGCGCGGCGCGCGTTCGCGGCGGCTCCGGCCCATTCGGGCGGCACCTTCGCGCCCAACGCGTTCCTGCGCATCGGCGCCGACGACAGCGTGACCGTGATTGCGAAGCACGTCGAATTGGGCCAGGGCGCTTACACGGGCATCGCCACGATCGTCGCGGAAGAGCTCGACGCCGATTGGACGCAGGTGCGCGTCGAGAGCGCGCCGGCCGATGCAAAGCGCTACGCGAATCTCGCATTCGGCACGATACAGGGCACGGGCGGCAGCTCGGCCATGGCGAATTCGTGGATGCAGCTTCGCCAAGCCGGTGCGAAAGCGCGCGCGATGCTCATCTCGGCGGCGGCCGCGAAATGGAAGGTGCCGGCCGCTCGGCTGCGTACCGAACGCGGCAGCGTCGTCGACCCGGCGAGCGGCCGCCGCGCGACCTACGGTTCGCTGGTCTCCGCCGCGGCCAAGCTGCCCGTGCCGGATACCGTCACGCTCAAAGACCCCAAGGATTTCAAGCTGATCGGCGCGAAGATCCCGCGCGTGGACGCGGCGGCGAAGTCGAACGGCACGGCCCAGTTCACGATCGACGTTACGTTCCCCGGCATGGTCGTGGCGCTCATGCAGCGTCCGCCGCTGTTCGGCGCGACGGTGAAGTCGTTCGATGCGACCGCGGCCAAGGCGGTGCCCGGCGTGGTGGATGTCGTGCAGGTGCCGCGCGGCGTGGCTGTCGTCGGCAAGAGCTTCTGGGCCGCGAAGCAGGGACGCGACGCGCTCAAGGTCGAGTGGGACGACACGAACGCCGAAAAGCGCAGCTCGGCGGACATCATGGCTTCGTACCGCCAGCTCGTCGACCAGCCGGGCAATCCGGCGCGCGTTGCAGGCGACGCGTCGCAAGCGATCCAGGGCGCCGCCAAGAAAATTTCCGCCACCTACGAGTTTCCGTACCTCGCGCACGCGCCGATGGAGCCGCTCGATGCGGTCGTGAAGCTCACGGCCGATAGCTGCGAGATCTGGGCCGGCGACCAGTTCCAGACCGTCGACCAAGCCAACGCCGCGCGCACGGCGGGCCTGCCGCCCGAGAAGGTGAGCATCCACACGCTCTACGCGGGCGGCAGCTTCGGGCGGCGCGCGAACACCGAGTCGGACTACATCGTCGAAGCGGTGTCGATCGCCAAGGCGCTCGGCGCGAACGGCACGCCGGTCAAGCTGCAATGGACGCGCGAGGACGACATCCACGGCGGCCGCTATCGCCCGATGTATTTCCACAAGCTCGAAGCAGGCCTCGACGCCAACGGTCAGTTGATCGGCTGGCATCACCACATCGTCGGGCAGTCCATCCTCGGAGGTACACCGTTCGCGGCCGTGATGGTCAAGGACGGCATCGATTCGACTTCCGTCGAGGGCGCCGCGAACATCGCCTACGCGATTCCGAACGTCAACGTCGAATTGACGACGACGCAATCGGCGGTGCCGGTGCTGTGGTGGCGGGTTGTCGGCAGCTCGCATACCGCGTTTGCCGTCGAAGCGTTCATGGACGAAGCGGCGCACGCGGCCGGGCAGGACCCCTACACGTTCCGGCGGAACCTGCTCGAGCACGAGCCGCGCATGAAGGCGGTGCTCGACCTGGCGGCCCAGCGCGCAGGGTGGAGCAGCACGCCGCTGCCTGCGGGCAAGGGCCGCGGCATCGCGGTCGCCGAGGCGTTCAACACCTACGTCGCGCAGGTCGCCGAGGTGACCGTCGACAAGGACGGCAAGGTCAAGGTCGATCGCGTGGTCTGCGCGGTGGACTGCGGCACGCCGATCAACCCCGACATCATCGCGGCGCAGATGGAAGGCGGCATCGGCTTCGGCCTCGGCGCGATGCTCTACGGCGCCATCACGCTCAAGGACGGTCGCGTCGAGCAGAACAACTTCGACGGCTACCAAGTGCTGCGCATGGATGCCATGCCGAAGGTCGAGGTGGTGATCGTGCCGTCAGGCGAAGCGCCTACCGGCGTGGGCGAGCCGGGTGTGGCGCCGGTCGGGCCCGCCGTGGCGAATGCGATTTTCGCGGCCACGGGCAAGCGCATTCATGCGCTGCCGTACGTGGGGAAAAGCGAGGCTTGAGCGCGTGAGTCGAGACGTGTGAAGCGGACGTGTGACGCGTACGTCCAGAGCGCAGTGACGCTAAGGCCGGGTTTCCCGGCCTTCGTGCTTTATGCCACCAGCGTTCGGCGCATGTCGTTCGACTCTCCGAGGCGGCTCGCGTCATCGATCTCGACCGGCACGCGCCGCGCCAGCGCGCACATCAGCTCGTAGCCGATCGTGCCGGACGCCTCCGCCACTTCGTCGACCTTCACTTGATCGCCCCATAGCTCGACGCGCGAGCCGATGCCTGCTGCCGGGCACGGCGTGAGGTCGACGGTCAGCATGTCCATCGATACGCGCCCGACAATCCGCGTGCGGATGCCGTCGACCGCGATCGGTGTGCCGGTCGGCGCGTGGCGCGGATAGCCGTCGGCATAGCCGCACGCGACCACGCCGATGCGCATCTCGCGTTCGGTTTGGAAGGTTCGTCCGTAGCCGATGGTTTCGCTGGGCGCCAACGTCTGAACGCCGATGATCTTGCTCGTCAGCGACATCGCCGCGCGCAGCGGGAAGCCCGTGACATGCCGCACCGAGCCCGTCGGCGACGCGCCGTACAAGATCGTGCCGGGCCGCACCCAGTCGCGGTGCGCTTGCGGATGCCAAAGCACCGCCGCCGAGTTCGAGAGGGAACGCGTGCCGGGGAGGTCTTTCGTGGCTGCGTCGAACTCGTCGACTTGCCAATCGATGGCGCCGTCGTCGGCGTTCGCGAAGTGGCTCATCAGGCCGATCTCGCCGATCGCCGCCATCTCCCGCGCACGTTGCCATGCTTGCACGTAGGCGCCGGGCCGATAGCCCAAGCGGTTCATGCCGGAATTCATTTTCAGTTGGATGTCGATCGGCCGGCTCGGCTTCGCGGCCGTCAGCAGATCGAGCTGCTCGTCGCAATGGACGGCGACGGTCAGGCGATGCGCGTCGGCGATCTCGACGTCACGGGGCTCAAAGACCCCTTCGAGCAGCAGCACCGGCTTTGTCCAGCCGAGCTCTCGCACGCGCACGGCTTCATCGAGATCGAGCAGCGCGATGCCGTCGGCTTTGGACAGTGCGGGGTAAATCCGCTCGATGCCGTGGCCATAGGCGTTCGCTTTGACGACGGCCCAGACGCGCGAGTTTGGCGCGCTCTCTTTCGCAAGCTGGAGATTGTGACGGACCGAATCAGGGTGAATGCGGGCGAGGATCGGACGTGGCATGGGCGTACCTTGGCTGGTGAAAGCGGTGCCTTGCGGACCGTTTCAGAGAGTCTGCCGATTCAAGAGCGGCTGGTGGTTTCCGCAATATTATTGGTTCGCATCCAGTTCTTGTTAATGTATTTTTTAATGTTTTTGGTTGTAAGAACTAACGCGAACAATGCGCCCGATGCTGCTCACCGCGCGATTCGGCGAGCCTGACGCGGCAGCACGATGTACATGCCCCAAGCGATGTACATCAGCACGGCAAGCAGATGGACGCCGCGATACGGAAGCGGGGCGGTCAGCCAGCCGACGACGAAGTCTCCGAGTGTCGTCCAGGCCATGGTGGTGAGTCCGAGCAGGGTTGCGTGCTTGAAGCTGAACGGGATAGGTGTGGCGAGCGCATGCGCGTCAAACGCTTTGTACACCACATAGCCCACGAGCGGCGGACAGACGACCCACAGCGCCACGATGATCGGGCCAATCCAAACCAGGCCCATTGCAACCAGCCTGACCCACTCCGGCGCATGCATGACCTGATCCGGCATCGACGTGAGGACTTTGAGCGCAAGGGAAGGCGTCATCATCCAGGCGATCGCGCTGATGGGAAATACGACGAGCGTCTGCCGCCAAAAGCACGACCACCACAGCCACAAGCGCCGCACGG
The DNA here is from genome assembly GCF_005280735.1 of Trinickia violacea. Classification (NCBI taxonomy): domain Bacteria; kingdom Pseudomonadati; phylum Pseudomonadota; class Betaproteobacteria; order Burkholderiales; family Burkholderiaceae; genus Trinickia; species Trinickia violacea. The sequence goes on along the minus strand of NZ_CP040078.1, from coordinate 3,652,282 downwards.
TACTCATCGGCGGCGAGAGCTGGAACACGGTGTTGCGATCCTGATGCAGGACCGAATGCACGGCGAGAGCGGCAAGCAAGATCGCGCAGCCCAACGCGGCCCAGCTCCAGTAGGTCATCTGAAAGTGCGGTGGCGCTTGTCTCGCAGTCGAGAAATTTTGCAGATGATGCGCTATGTAATCTGATGGGTCCATGCGAATGCGGGTTCGGCAGGGGTCCGAGTCAGCTTAGCAAGCGCGGCGCGCTGGAGGGGCCCAAATTGCGAAGTTGTGTCTATTTTTTGGCATTGCTCGTTGAACTCAGGCTGGCGTCGTTCGTGTTGACTCATATCGCGACCATTTCGTTTTCGCCAGGAAAGACAGTTTTAAGTACGTGCGTATCAATCAGGTCGACTGGATGATGCAGACTGCCGGCTACAGGATCTCGCTCGATCAAGACGAAATCCTGCATACGTTAACGTCATTTGCACTTTCGACAAGTTTCGCCTGTGCACAACGAGACGACATTCCGACAACCATCCGCTTATCGATAAGCGATCCTTATCACATAGGATGCATCATGCGTTTGCCGTTACTCTCCCCGTCGAGCCTTTCCGGCGATCAGAAGGAGCTCTACGACAGCATCATGACTGTCGTGAACGAAGCCTTCGGAAGCTTTACCGTTCGGAATCAGGACGGCGCCCTGCTTGGCCCGTTCAACCCGATGCTGCACTTCCCCGCATTCGGCAAAGCGGCCTGGGCCATGAACAAGACGATGTACGACCACACGACGCTGCCGAATTCCGTACTGCAAGTGGCGGTACTCGTCACCGGGACTCGGCTCGGGGCGCGGTTTCAGATCTATGGCCATGAACGGATGGCGCTTGCCTCCGGCGTGCCGGCTGAAAAAATCGCGACGATCGTCGCGGGAGAGCGCCCGACAGACCTGACCCGAGAAGAAGCGGTCGCTTACGACGTGGCGGCCGCGTTGAACCGCGGCGCCCGCCTGCCGGAATCGCTCTACAACGCCGGCGTGGAAACGTTCGGCAAAGAGGGCATGGCGGAAATCATCTTCCTCGTCGGCTGCTTCCATCTGGTCGCGATCATTCTCAACGGTTACGACGTTCCGGTACCCGATACCGACGATTGAAAGGCGATCCGTTTCTATTACATGTCAGGTAATTGGCGCGCAGTGCCCTACTGAATATTCTTCATTCACCGCGCAATGCTTTCGGATGCGCATTCACTGTAAGCGACGCGTCATGTCAGCCTATCCCATCCACACGAGTTCACTCAGCGGCAGGGCGTATCCTTACCGGCATCACTCGATCGATGCAATGATCCTCAACCTTCCCTACTTGGGCGCAAAGGCCGATGAAAACCGCAGAGCCCGACACACACGCCATGTCTAGTGATCTCGGCGCGCTGCTGCGTCATTGGCGAGATGTGCGCGGCACGAGTCAGCTGGATCTGTCGCTCGATGCGGGCGTTTCGCAGCGGCATATCAGTTTCATCGAAAGCGGACGCAGCGTGCCGAGCCGCCAGATGCTGATCGACATTGCTCAGGCGCTCGACATCCCGCTGCGCGAGCGCAATACGCTGCTATTGGCGGCGGGGTATGCGCCGATGTATCCCGAAGCGCCCTGGAACGCGCAGGAGATGCAGGGCATCACCAAAGCGCTTGGGCGCATCTTGCGACAGCACGAGCCGTTTCCGGCCGTCGTCATGGATCGGTACTGGAACGTTTTGATGACCAATGAATCCGCGCCGCGCTTCTTCAATTGCTTCTGCGATATGGCCGCGCGCAAGGGGCCGCGCAACATGCTGCATCTCATGTTCGATCCGGACGGCCTGCGTCCGGTTGTTGCCGATTGGGAAGCGGTGGCAAAGAGCCTGATACAGCGCGTGCATCGTGAATCGGTGGGTCGCGTGATCGACGGCGAGACGCAGCAGTTGCTTGCCGCGCTGCTCGCCTATCCGGACGTGCAAGCGGAGTGGCGGTCTCGGGGCGTTTTGAGTGCGCCAGCCGCGGCGTCCGCCCTGCCGGTGATACCGCTCGGTTTCGTCAAGGACGGCGAGGTCCTCAATTATTTTTCGATGGTCACGAGTGTGGGGACGCCGATCAGCGTCGCCGCGCAGGAATTGCGTATCGAATGCATGTTCCCTGCAGACGACGAGACTGAGGCCCGTCATCTGCAGATGATGGAACAGTACTCAAACGAGCATTGAGCGTTCGCGTCGAGTGGGTGAGTCGGGAATTCGTTTACTCCCAACCGCCATACCCAGCCATCTGCTGCACCGGGTAGCCATAGCCATAGCGAACCGTGTACGTGCGCCGATAGCGAGGCGCCCAGTACGCGGTCCGATAGACCGGATACGCAACCGGTCGCGCGATCGTCACCACGGGCTGCATCACGGCTTGAACCGGGGGCTGCGGCACGTAAGCGGCCTGCGCGTACACCGGCACATATTGATACGCCTGCGGGGGCGGAGGCGGCGGCGGTTCATACGCCTCTTCTTGATACGCAGGCTCCTGATACTCCTGCGTGACCTCTTCATAGGCGGGTGCGGCGGCGTACTGCGGCGCGGGTTGATAGCGCGGCGCTTGCTGCGGCGGGGCGGGCGGCGCGTACTGCGGCTGCTGATACGCTTGTTGATACTGAGGCTGCGCTTGCTGGTATTGAGGCTGCGCTTGCTGGTATTGAGGCTGCGCTTGAGGTTGCGGCGGCAGCGCGCGCTGTGCGACCTGAGTCTTTTGCACCGGCACGACCCGCGCGTTGTCCTCTCCCGGCGGCACACCTTCGGGCAGCGGCGGCATGAGTTGCGACGACGTTTGCTGCGGCGGGTGCTTCAATTGATCGCGCAGCGACGAATACGTTTCGGCGTCTTCTTTCGCGCGTGCGTTGTAGCCGTTGTGATAGGCGTCGCTCAAGTCCTTGAGGCGCGCGGTGTTTTCTTCGTCGGCGGTCATTTGCTCTTCGCCCGGATCGAGCGATGCATTGGTCACGCCGCCGTTCTCGTAGGCCGCTTTCGGACCATCGGCCAGCGCGGGCGCCGATTGCAGCGCACCCGTCAACGACACCAGTGCCATCGACACCCCAAGCGCCAATTTCATTCCCATGATTTCACCTCGTTTCGCTATGCGACGACGGGAATGGTGACCGGCGACCGCCGGATGCCGCGCAGGCTTTTACCTCAAGCCTTCGATTCCGCCGCGTCCCTGCGATATCGGCGTCTTTCTTGAGTTCTGAAGGGAAATATTTGTGACTAAGGGAATGTCCGATGCTGCGTGATCGCTGAATCGTGAGCAGCACCAAAGCGAGCGCTTCGTTAAGCGCCTCGTTAAGCACTTTAAGAATGAAAGGCACGCTTAACCGAGGAAGCTCAAACCCAAAGCATCAGCCTGCCCGATGAGTTCGCCGACGCCGTGACCGGAGATGCGCTTGCCTAACTCAGTGAGGTCGACGTCGCTGCTTTTAGCGAGCAGCACATAGCCGAGATTGGCTTGCCGCCACGTGACCACGTTCATGCCGCTGATGCGCTGCGCGGCCACCGTCTGATCCGGTTTCGCGTCCTTGATGATGCACAGTGCGACGGGGGGGCCTTGCTCTGGCAGGTATTCGATCTGGATCACGCGGCGATCGTTGAAATTGAGCCGCTGCACGCGCTTGAGCGTGAGTCCGGCATCGCTCAAGTCGGGGACGTTAAGCGCGATACCGTCGTCGCTGCGCACGACACTCGAGATTTGCTTGAGCGCGTCGGCATCGAGGGTCGCGTTGGCAAGCGTTTCCCGCCCATACATCGCTTGATAACCGACGACCGCCTTGACCCACGGCAACGCGTTCGCGGACGCGATCGTCGTATCCGCCGTCGAATTCAAGCCGGGCGTGAAGCGCAACACGGCGCCATAGCAAAAGACGCCCGCCACGAACGCCACCGCGAGCCACATCGGCGCGACGCGCAGCCGCGAGCGGACCGGCGCCGACGGCGGCAATTGCGCGTCGTGCTTCAGCACCGGATCGTTGGCGCTTTTATCTTCCGCTACAGCATCGGCCGCGTGCTGCCGCGTCATGTCCTCGATCGCTTTCTTCAAGCTCTCGGGGACAGGCGGCAATTTCTGCTTGGCGAACGCATCGCCATACGGCAGGCGCGATGCTTCGAAAAGCGCGACGCGCTCCGCCACCTCCGCCGACGCGGCCATCTGCTTCTCGACTTCCTGGCGCTCTTCCGCCGGCAACTCGCCGTCGACATACGCCATCAGCAAGATGTCGTCCGTTTTCATGAGAACGAGCCCTCGCTTCTTTCCCCGTTTTTCACTTTCTTTTCTTCCCGCGTCCCGAACAGCAGGCCGATGGTCTGACGCGCTCGTGAGAGACGGCTCATGATCGTGCCGATGGGTACGTCGAGCGCTTCGGCCGCTTCGCTATAACTAAGACCTTCCACCGCCACGAGCAGCATGACGACACGCTGCGCCTCCGGCAATCGTTCAACCGCGCTTACGATCTGTCCCATCATCACGTTGTTTTCCGGCGTGCGCGCGGCAGGATCGGCGACGGTTTCGAGCAGGCTCTCGTCCCATTCCGCACCCGTGCGGCTGCGCACGGAGCGTGCCCGAATCTCGTTGATCCACGTAGTGTGGACAATCGCAAACATCCAACTGAGAGGCGACGTGCCGGGCTGAAGCTGATGCGTGCGCTCGAGCGCGCGCACGCATGCGCGCTGCACGAGATCTTCAGCGTCGTGCCTGTCGCCTGACAGACGAAGTGCAAATGCCCACAGCCGCGGCAGCATCTCAGGAAGCATGCTCGGTAAATCTACGCCGGTCATCGACAGAGGTCCTGGTGTGTCCCTTGAATCGCTTGCGTGACTCGGCGTGAAGCAATACCGGTCTGGCTGCTTGGTATGTATAGACAATAGCGTTCGAGTGTAGCCTCTGGCAAAGAAAACTTCATGGCTTTGGGTTTGCCTTATGAAAACGCTTGAAGCTAAGAAATATTCCTTCCTGCTTTGATACGCGATTCAGACGACACGATGCATGCGTGTGCGAAGCGGAGGTCTGGCATTGCGAATGCATTAGGGCCGGGTCGTCAGCCGGTCAAATCCCCCGCTTGAACGCCGTAAACATCAACCGCAGCCCCAGCGCGGCGATCGCGCCCGACGCGATGCGGTCGATCCCCGTCTTCCAGCTCAGATAGATTTCCCGCGGACGCCGGCTCGAAAAGCACAGCGCGACCACCGTGTACCAGCCGGCTTCGATCGTGAACACGGCGGGCGGAAGCGTGAAGTAAGCCCACAGCGGCGGATGCTGCGGCAGCAGCGCCGCGAAGATGCTGCCGTAGAAGATGGCCGTCTTCGGGTTGCTCAACTGCGTGCTGAGCCCGATCCAGAACGACTTGCGCGCGTTTTCATGGCCGGCCGCGCGCTCGTTCTTGAACTCGAGCGGCGTGGCCGCGCCGCGCCAGATTCGCGTCGCCATGTAGACGAGGTAAGCGCCGCCCGCCACCTTGAGGCCGGCGTACAGCCACTCGACCGACTGCAGCAGCGAGTACAGCCCGACCAGCGCGAGGCTGCTGAAGCAGACGCCGCCGATCCCCATCCCCAGCGCCGTCGCCAGTCCGTCGCGCCGCGACAGGCCGATCGCGTTTCTCGCGACCATGATGAAGCTCGGTCCCGGGCTCATGGCGCCCACCAGCAGCGTGGCCAGAATGGTGGCGATCGCGGTTGTTGCGTTCATGCGTTGTCTCCTGAGGGGCAAAGCTGGCAGGGTCGCGGACCAGCGCGAACCGAGTCCGCCATTGTGCCCCTGGCCGCCCGGCTCAGGTAAGCGCAGTTGTCCGTCGTAAGCCTTCAGAAATATTGTTATTGAGAATAATTCCCATTACGGATAATATCCGACCCCTTGAAAATTACATCTGCAATGCGGGAGTCGGGTATATGAAGGGTTGGCAACGGCGCGGCCGGCGCCGGCGCGTGGCGTGTCTCGGGTCGCTGATCGTGTCGCAGGGCTTGTTGCTGTCGGCGGCGCGGCATGCGCTCGCGCAGGAAACCGCTACGGGGGCCGCCGCCGGTGCCGGTCAAGCGACAGCGGCGGTCGAGGCCGCTCACACGCTGACCGAAGTCACCGTGCAGGGCGCGAGGGCGGTCGACGAGGTCGGCTACCAGCCGCGGCGCGCCTCGGTCGCGACGCGCACGGACACGCCGCTCGTCGACGTGCCCCAGGCCGTCAACGTGGTGACGCAGCAATCGATCGAGGACCGCGCGCCCGCGAGCCTCGCCGATGCCCTCGACGCCGTGCCGGGCGTGCGCATGGGCAACACGCTCGGCGGCACGCTCGACGCGATCGTCAAGCGCGGCTTCGGCGACAACCGCGACAACTCGATCCTGCGCGACGGCATGCAGTCGGTGCAGCCGCGCAATTTCACGCCGACGACCGAGCGCATCGAGGTGCTTAAGGGGCCGGCGTCGATGCTGTACGGCATCCAGGACCCCGGCGGCATCATCAACGTGGTGACGAAGAAGCCGCAGCTGGACTTCGCGGGCAGCGTCTCCGGATTCGGGAGCAACTATGGCGGAGGCGGCGCGCAAGTCGACCTGACCGGGCCCATCGGCACCTCGGGGCTCGCTTATCGCTTCATCGCCGATCACCAGCGCGTCGACTACTGGCGCAATTTCGGCCAGACGCGCCAGGACGTGATCGCGCCGTCCCTCGCCTGGTACGGCCGCGACACGACGGTGCTCGTCGCCTATGAGCACATGAGCTACTCGGTGCCGCTCGACCGCGGCACGATCATCGATCCGCGCACGGGCAACCCGGCGGCGATCCCGGCGACGGAACGCCTCGACGAGCCCTACAACGTGTCGACGGGGCGCTCGGACGCCGTCAACCTGCGCATCGATCACAAGCTCGCGAACGACTGGACGCTGCACTTCGGCTACGGCTTCAACCGCACGTACTACAACGACTGGCAGGCGCGCGTGCTGAGCGCGAACTTCAATACGGGCTACCTGACGCGTCGCGTGGACTCGACGCAGAACGCGACGCAAACCGTGCACAACGTGACGCTGAACGTCGAGGGCAAGCTGCGGATCGCCGGCTTCGACAACGACCTGCTTGCCGGCGTCGACTACATGCACAACTACCGCCTGCTCGGCGAGCTCTATCGCGGCAAGAACAACTCGACGTTCAACCTGTACGCGCCGGTGTACGGACTGCTGCCGCAGACGAGCACGCTGTCGAACGCCGACAGCGACCAGACCGACAAGCTGATCTCGCGCGGCGCGTTCATTCAGGATTCGCTGCATTTGAGCGATCGCTGGATCGTGCTCGGCGGGCTGCGCTACGAATCGTTCGACGAGCTCACCGGCAAGGGCCGGCCGTTTGTCGTCGGCTCGCACGTCGACGCGGGCAAAGTCGTGCCGCGTGCGGGCGTCGTCTACAAGATCGATCCGAACTGGTCGCTCTATGCGAGCTACAGCGAATCGTTCCGGCCGAACACGTCGATTGCGCAACCGATCGGCGACTTGCCGCCGGAGGAGGCGAAGGCGTATGAGGTCGGATCGAAGTACGTGTCGCGCAACTTGACCGCGAGCGTCGCGCTTTTCGACATCCACAAGAAAAACATCCAGACGACCGAGACCATCGGCGGGATCAACTACACGCGCAACGCGGGGCGCGCGTATTCGCGCGGCGTCGAGCTCGAGATGAACGGCAAGCTCACTGACAAGTGGAGCGTGATCGGCAGCTACGCGTACACCGAGGCGCGCTATCAGGACGATCCGAAGATCGCGGGCAACCCCCTGCCGAACGCGCCGAAGCACGAGGCCGCACTGTACTTGACGCGCGATTTCGGCGTGATCGGCTCGGGCCCGGTGAGCGGCCGGCTGCGCGCGGGCGCGGGCGGCCGCGTGTTCAGCAGTCTCGCGGTCGGGGACGGCACGGGCAAGGTGTATCGCCTGCCGTGGGGGCATGTGGCCGATGCGTTCGTCGCGTGGGACTCGCGCATTTTCGGGCGCACGATCGACTGGCAGTTCAACGTGAATAACGTGTTCAACTCCACGTATTACACGTCGAGTTGCTGCACGGGCCTGCCGTTCGTGACGATCGGAGCGGCGCGTGAATTCCGGTTCAGCGGGCGGCTGGAGTTTTGAGGGGGCGCCCACTTCGAGGCGCGTGGATCAAAACGCTAACGTGTCCGAGATCGCCTTCAAGCAGACCGCCATCAGCCCGCCCGGAACGATGCCGAGCACCAGCACGGCCACCCCGTTCAGCGCCAGGATCGTGCGGCTGCCGGCGCCTTCCAGAATCGGCGCCGTGTCGTGCGGCGTGTCGAAGTACATCAGCTTGACGATGCGCAGGTAGTAGAACGCGCCGAACAGCGACGTGATCACGGCCAGCACCGCGAGCCACACAAGGCCGGCGTTCAACGTCGCTTCGAGCACGGCGAGTTTCGAATAGAAGCCGGCCGTGGGCGGAATGCCGGTGAGCGAAAACATCATGATCATCATCACGAACGCGAACACGGGGCTGCGCTTGTTCAAGCCCTTGAAGTCGTCGAGCGTCTGCGCTTCGAAATCGCGGCGCGCGAGCAGCATGATCACGCCGAACGTGCCCGTCGTCGTCAGCAGATACACGATGCTGTAAAACATCGCCGAACCGTAGGCGCCGGCCGCGCCGGCGGCCTTGCCGTCGACGACGCCCGCCAGGAGTCCCAGCAGCACGAAGCCCATGTTCGAAATCGCCGAATACGCCAGCATCCGTTTGACGTTGAACTGAACGATCCCCGTGATGTTGCCGACGATCATCGACAGCGCCGCCAGAATCACCAGCATCTGCTGCCAGTCGACGGCGAGCGGCAGCAAGCCCATCACCAGGAAGCGCAGCCCCCACGCGAACGCCGCCGCTTTCGGTCCCCCGCCGACGAAGAGGGTCATCGCAGTCGGCGCGCCCTGATAGACGTCGGGCACCCACATATGAAACGGCACGGCGCCCATCTTGAAGGCCACGCCCGCGACGATGAAAACGACGCCGAACAGCAGCACGGCATTGTTGACGCGGCCCGAGGCCACCGTCTTCAGGACTTCGTTCAAGTCGAGCGAGCCCGTCGCGCCGTAGAGCATCGAGATGCCGTACAGCAGGAAACCCGTCGCCAATGCACTAAGCACGTAGTACTTCATCGCGGCTTCGTTCGAGGTCGCGACCTCGCGGCGCAGCGCGACCATCGCGTACAGCGGCAATGACATCAGCTCGAGGCCGAGGTAGAGCATCAGGAAGTGGTTGCCCGAGATCATGATCAGCTGGCCGAGCAGCGAGAACAGGGCGAGCAGGAACACGTGGTCGCGGAACAGCTCTCGATCTTCGAGGTAGCGGCGCGAATAGACGAGCGTGACAGCGAAGCCGAGCGTCACGGCGGCTTTCATTACGCTGGCGAACGGATCGACGACGATCGTCCGCGAGAAGAAAAAGTACTGGTGCGGGTCCAGTGATTGGAACGCGAACGCCAAACCCGCGGCGGTCGACGACCACAGTGAGATGAGATAAGTCAGACGCCGGTTGGTGGCTTCGGACCAGAAGTCGCCTGTCCGGGAGGCGATCACGATGGCGAGCACGATGAGCCCGTCGGGAAACAGCACATGCATCGGTGCGCTTTGCATGATGGGGATGGCTCTTTCGGTGGAGGGATCGGGACTGGCCGACGTTTGCGCCTAATGGTACCGAACGCGGCTATGCCATTGAAAAGTCTATTGTTCCTGCGTGGAATTTCAACTGGAACGCCGTGGAGTCTTGCCGCTCCGCGGGTGTGATCATGACCGTGCCGAACTACACTAACAAGACGTCAGGCCAAGGAGGAGATCGACCATGCTCAACTATCCCGCCGCGTATCAGGTCACGAAGGGCTCCGCGCTCGACGTCGACCGCGACTTCTACCGCCGCATCGCGTCGCGGCACGACACGCGCAAGCTCGTCGAATCGATCGTCGTGCCGATCCGCTCGGGCCAAGCCTGGACGGTGCCGGCCGGCCACGTGTTCCGGATCGTCACGATCGAAGGCCCGCAGGTCGCCGACCTCAACATGTGGAACCGGCACGATCCGCGCGAGCGCTTTTGGGCGTCGCGCACGCGGCAGTTGCAGCAGGCCCATGTGAGCACGTTCGACCGCCTGTGGTCCACGCTGCCGTTCCTGCGCCCGATGGTGACCATTACCGACGACACGCTCGCGAACTACGGCGTCGATGAGCACGGCGGCCGCGTGCACGACCTGCTCGGCACGCGCTGCGATCCGTATGTGAACCGGATGCTGACCGGCGAGGACTTTCATTTCCACTGCCATTCGAACCTGACGCGCGCAATCCTGCCTTACGGCTTGACGGAGTTCGACGTGCACGACGTGCTCAACGTCTTTCAATGCACGGGCCTCAATCTGGACGACCAGTACTTCATGAAGGCATGCCCGGCGAAGCAGGGCGACTATCTCGAGTTCTTCGCGGAGATCGACTTGCTGTGCGCGCTGTCGACTTGCCCGGGCGGCGATTTGTCGGTGCCGATGTGGGGGCCCGACGCGCGCGATCCGCTCGACGTGTGCCGGCCGCTGGGGATCGAGGTGTATCGCCTCGCGCCCGAAATGCTCGTCGGATGGAAATCGCCGGAAGTCGCCGAGTATCGCGGGCTGCATGGGCTGAAGGCCGAGGTGCCCGATTGGAAGAAGGGCGGTTGATATTTTTGCCGGCCCCGGCCGAATGGCGCTTTGCGCGCCTCCAATTGGCGTTAGCATGGCTCCGAAGTCCGACAACCCTCACGCGGAGCGACGCCCATGATCACGTTTGACGACTTGAAGCAGCTCTTTCCCGAAGCAGGCCAAGTGCCGGAGGCGGCCGGCATGCCGGCTCCGATTCATCAGCGCGTGTCACTCGTCGACGGCGAACTCAAATCGTGGGACGGCCAGTGCAAGACGGTGCTGTCTCCGGTCTGCGTGCGCGCGGCGTCCGGCGAGGTCGAGCAGGTCGAAATCGGCAGCTACCCGGTCATGGGCGAGTCCGAGAGCGACGCCGCGCTCGATGCCGCCGTGCGCGCCTACGACCACGGCCGCGGCGAATGGCCGACGATGACCGTCGCGCAGCGCATTGCCTGCATGCAGGATTTCATCCGGCAAATGGCCGCGCGGCGCAAGGAGGTCGTGAACCTCATCATGTGGGAAATCGGCAAGAGCGCGGCCGATTCGGCCAAGGAGTTCGATCGCACCATCACCTACATGGTGCAGACGATCGACGCGCTCAAGGATCTCGACAACAGCAACTCGCGCTTCGTCATCAACGAGCACACGATCGGCCAGATCCGCCGCACGCCGCTAGGCGTCGTGCTGTGCATGGGGCCGTACAACTATCCGCTCAACGAGACGTTCGCGACGCTGATCCCCGCGCTGCTGATGGGCAACACGGTGGTGTTCAAGCCGCCGCAATACGGCACGCTGCTGTTCGAGCCGCTGCTCGACGCGTTCCGCACCGCGTTCCCGAAGGGCGTGATCAATACGATCTACGCGCCGGGTGCCGTCGTGGTGCCGCACATGCTCGCGTCCGGCAAGATCGACGTGCTCGCGTTGATCGGCTCGAGCAAGGTCGCCGATCACTTGAAGAAGCAGCATCCGAAGTCGCACCGGCTGCGCGCGATCCTCGGGCTCGACGCGAAGAACGCCGCGATCGTGCTGCCCGACGCCGATCTCGAGTTGACCGTGAAGGAGTGCCTGCTCGGCGCGCTGTCGTTCAACGGACAGCGCTGCACGGCGCTCAAGATGCTGCTCGTCCATCGGTCGATCGTCGAGCCGTTCTTGAAGCGCTTCGTCGAGGAGCTCGGCAAGCTCAAGGTCGGCATGCCGTGGGAGGCGGGCGTCAACATCACCCCGCTGCCCGGCATGCACCGCACCGCCTACATGACCGCGGCCATCGACGATGCGAAGGCCAAGGGCGCAACGGTGGTGAACGAAAGCGATGGCGGCGGCGTGTTCTGCAAGACGCTGTTCTATCCGGCGGTGGTCTATCCGGTGACCGAAGGCATGATGCTCTACCGCGAGGAGCAATTCGGGCCGCTCATTCCCGTGGCGCCGTTCGACGACCTCGAAACGGCCCTCGACTACGTGATCACGTCCGATCACGGCCAGCAGGTCAGCATCTTCGGACAGAACCCGGAGCAGATCGGCGAACTGGTCGATCCGCTGGTGAACCAGGTGTGCCGCGTGAACCTGAACTGCCAATGTCAGCGCGGGCCCGATACGTTCCCGTTCGCGGGGCGCAAGGATTCGGCCGAAGGCACGCTCTCGGTGACCGACGCGCTGCGCTGTTTCTCGATCCGCTCGATGGTCGCGGCGAAGGAAACCGACGCGAGCAAAGCGCTGCTCGATTCGATCGTCAACCATCATCAATCGAAGTTCATCAACACCGGGTTCATTCTTTGACGAGGCGAGGGAAAGCCGTGACTTGCGCGACGGCTTTCCCGATCCACCCCGGCGCGGCTTAAAGCTGGCTCATCCCGCCGTCGGCGATGATCTCCGTGCCGACGATGAACGCCGATTCGCTCGAGGCGAGATGCAGCACCGTCGCGGCGATTTCCTCCGACGTGCCGAAGCGGCCGAGCGGAATCTGGCTTTGCATCGCCGCCGCCGTGTCCGCATCGAGGCCGAGCTTCACATGAAGCGGCGTGGTCACCGGGCCGGGGCTGACCACGTTGACGCGCACGCCGCGCGGCAGCAGTTCGGCGGAAAGCGTTTTGGCGAACGTGTTCAGCGCGGCCTTGCTCGCCGCATAGACCGACGACGCCGGCATGCCGATGTGCGCGTTGATGGACCCGTTGAGCACGATCGACGCGCCTCGATTGAAGAGCGGCAGGAGCGCCTGGATCTGGAAGTACGCGCCCTTGACGTTGCTGTCGAAAGTCTCGTCCCAGAGCGACTCGGTGACGTCGGGAAACGGCGCGAACTTGGCAACGCCCGCGTTGATGAACACGGCGTCGAGGCGGATGCCTTCGGCGTCGAGCGTGCGGGCCAGCTCGCGTGCCGCGGCCACCGTGCCGGCCACGTTCTGCACGGCGAGCGCGCGCTCGCCGAGCGTGGCCTTTGCCGCTGCGAGCGTCGTGCTGTCGCGGCCCGTGATGACGACGCGCGCGCCTTCCGCCGCGAAGGCTTGCGCCGCTGCGAGGCCGATGCCGCTGTTGCCGCCGGTGACGAGGACGGTTTTTCCAGTGAAGCGTGACATGATGTTCTCCTTGAACAAAATCGAATGAGTGAGCCCATGATGGACGCGCCGGACGCGTTTGCCATACGATGTGCGCGATGAACTCGTTCGAAGGAGTCGAACATGTTGTCGGAAGACGAATTGGCGCTGCTCGAAGCGATCCGCGAGAGCGGCAGCCTGTCGCGCGCGGCGGCGCGGCTGGGCAAAGCGCCGTCGACCGTCTCGCACGCCGCGCGCCAGCTCGAAGCGCGCTTCGACGCGCTGCTGTTCGACCGCCGGCGCTACCGCCTGCAGCTGACGCCGGCGGGGCATCTGCTCGTCGACGAGGCGGGGCGGCTCATGCAGGACGTCGCTCGCCTCACGCAGCGCGTGAAGCAGGTGGCGAGCGGCTGGGAAGACCGTCTGTGGATCGTGACCGACGAGCTGCTGGAGTTCGAGTTGCTGATTCCGGTGATCCGCACGTTCGATGCGCTCGATTCCGGCGTCAAGCTGCGTGTCACGCACGAGGTGTTGGGCGGCACCTGGGAGGCGCTGCGCGACGGCCGCGCGGACTTGATCGTCGGCGCGACCAACGAGCCGCCCGCCATTCCGGGCCTGCGCTGGTTCGAACTGGGCGCAATCGAGTGGGTGTTCGCGGTGTCGTCGCGTCATCCGCTGGCGGGCGTCGATGGGCCGCTCGTGCGCGAGCAGATCGCGCAGCATCGCGCCGTGGCGGTGGCCGATTCGGCGCGCGTCTCCGGCGCGCGCGCGTATGGCATGCTCGGCGGGCAAGCGGCGCTCGCCGTGCCGTCGATGCATGCGAAGATCGTCGCGCAGCGCGACGGGCTCGGCGTCGGCTGGCTGCCGCGCCATCGCGTGGCAGCGCTGCTCAAGCGCGGCGATTTAGTGGAAAAACGCACCGCCGATCCGCGCGAGCCCAACGTGTTGTATGTGGGATGGCGCGGCGATCGCGAAGGACGCGCGCTGCAATGGTGGCTGGAGCAACTGCGGCAGCCGCGCCTCGCCAAGCGGCTTGTGCAAGGGATGGACGTGTTTGCCTGAGAGACCCCAAGGACTTAGATGAAAAAACTCCTCTTCCTGGTGCTGTTGCTGCCGTCGCTGGCATCGGCGGCGGGCTTCGATTGCTCGAAGGCAAAGTCGCCTACCGAGCAACGCATCTGCGCCGATCCCTTGCTGACCAAGATGGACCGCGAGTTGAGCGACGCTTACGAGAGCGTGCTCAAAACCACCGACGCCAACGGCGCCTGGAAAGCCGACCAGCTCGCATGGCTCGACGAGCGCAACCGCTGCGGAACCGACAATGGCTGCCTGCGCCAGCAATACTCGGAGCGCCTCACAGTGCTGCACGCCGGCAAGCAGCCGTTTCAGTGGGACGCGCACTGGTGGCGCGTGGATTCGAGCGGCATGGCGGCGTCGGTGCTGGTCATTCGCGACGTCACGAAGGGCGCGTTCGAGTTCGAATTCAGCGCATGGGCCGGTGCGAACTCGGGCGAATTGCTGGGCAAGGCATCGCTCGTTGCGGAAGACACGGCGCGTTACGCCGGCGACGCGGACAGCGACACGGAGGGCTGCGTGCTGACCTTCAAGCGCGTGCTGAACCGTCTCGAGGTGGACCAGAAAGGCGATGCGCCCACGTGCGGCGCCGGGCATGATGTTTTCTACGACGGCACTTACGTGGCCGCCGATCGCGATCCGAACACCGCGCCGGATCGCTAAGCCCGCCGCGAAGCCCAACTAGGCCGGCGCAAAAAACTTTCGTGCAATCTCGCAGAACAGCGCCGTCGTTTCGCTTTGATCCTGCACGCGCCGGCTCATGATGATCGGCGAACTCACGTGCGCGTCCGCGAGCGGACGATACACGACGCCGCGCGCCCGCAATCCATCGACACCCGCAGGCACGAGACTCACGCCGACCTGCGCGGCCACGAGCCCCAACGCCGTTTGCAACTCGCGCACCTCCTGCGTGCTGCCGGGCTCGAGCGCATGATCGCGAAACGCGGAGAGCTGCTGATCGGCGAAGCTGGGCCGCGGCGTCGACGGATACACGATCAGCGTTTCGGCAGCCAGCGCTTCGAGGGAAACCGGCGCCTTGCCCGCCGCAAGCGGATGTCCCTCCGGCAGCGCGGCGATCAGCGGTTCGTCGAACAGCACTTCGCGGGCGAGCTGCGGGTCGTCGAAGCGCAGGCGGCCGAAGCCGACGTCGATGCGTCCGCCTTTCAGCGCGCTCAACTGCTCGATCGTGAACATCTCCACGAGTGAAAGCTGAATGTGAGGCGCCGCCTCGCGAAATGCGCGGATCACCTCCGGCAGCGGCCCATACAGCGTCGACGACACGAACCCGATGATGATGCGCTCGGCGAGCTGCGCGAGGCGGCGCGTCAGCGGCAGCAGCTCATCGCTTTCGGCGATCAGGCGCTGCGCCTGCGCGTAGAAGATGCGCCCCGCTTCGGTGAGCTTGAGCGGCCGCGAGCCGCGCTCGAACAGCGCCAGGCCCACGCTTTCCTCGATTTGCTGAATCTGGCGGGAAAGCGGCGGCTGCGTCATGTGCAGACGCTCGGCCGCGCGCGTGATGTTCATTTCCTCGGCGACCGCCACGAAGTACCGGAGTAGACGGAGTTCCATGCATACCCGCAGAGTATGAAATTAGATCGAATCGGTGTTGGACTCGCCCGCCCGCTGCTCTTAGTATGGTTTGCAACAGCAGGAGAGAGCCGCATGATAGCAAAACCCCTAAAAATAGAGGCCGTCGAGACGATTCTGGTCGACGTGCCCACGATTCGCCCGCACAAGCTGTCGGTGGCGACGATGAATTGTCAGACGTTGGTGTTGGTCGGAATTCGATGCTCGGACGGTATAACGGGCTGGGGAGAGGGCACGACGATCGGCGGGCTCGCTTACGGCGAGGAAAGCCCGGAGAGCATCAAGACGAATATCGACACGTATTTCGCGCCGATGCTCGCCGGCATGGACCCGACGCGTCCCGGCGCGGCGATGAAGCAGCTGCGCGTGCTGTTCCAAGGCAATCGCTTTGCGAAGTGCGCCATCGAGACGGCGCTCTACGATGCGCAGGCGCGGCGGGTGGGCGTGCCGCTGTCGGAATTGTTCGGCGGGCGGGTGCGCGATTCGGTCGACGTCGCCTGGACGCTCGCGAGCGGCGACACGCGGCGCGATATCGACGAAGCGGAAGCGATGCTGGAGAAGAAACGGCATCGCGTCTTCAAGCTGAAGATCGGCGCGCGCGCCGTCGCCGACGACGTGGCGCACGTCGCGGCGATCAAGTCGGCGCTCGGCAGCCGCGCCGAGGTGCGCGTCGACGTGAATCAGGCGTGGAGCGAAGCGGAAGCGGTGTGGGCGATCGGGCGGCTGGCGGACGCGGGCGTCGATCTGGTCGAGCAGCCGATTGGCACCGGCAACCCGCGCGGGCTCAAGCGGCTCACGGCGCTGGCTCGCGTGCCGGTCATGGCCGACGAGGCGCTGCATGGCCCTGTCGACGCGTTCGCACTCGCCAGCACGAAGTCCGCCGATGTCTTCGCGGTCAAGATCGCGCAATCGGGCGGCTTGGCGGGCGCGGCGGATGTGGCGGCCATCGCCCTGGCGTCGGGCATCGACCTGTATGGCGGCACGATGCTGGAGGGAGCGGTCGGCACGATCGCGTCGGCGCAGCTTTTCAGCACGTTCGACGAGCTCAAGTGGGGCACCGAGCTGTTCGGCCCGCTTCTCTTGACCGAAGAGATTCTGACCGAGCCGTTGCGTTACGAGAATTTTTCGCTGGCCTTGCCCGCTGGACCGGGGCTCGGCATTGAACTCGATTGGGAGCGGATCGGCCGGCTGCGCCGCGACGCGACACGTGGTGCGAGCGTGACGGTCACCCGTTGACGCGAAGCCTCAACTGCAGCCAAGCATGGACATTGAATCTATCAAGGAGACACAGATGGACAGGAAAGCCATTGACGCATTGCTGAACAAGATCGACGCAAGCGCCACCCACGAAGGCAACGCGCGCGCGAAGGCGGTCGTCAATCGTATCGTGCGCGACCTCTTCTATACGATCGAAGACCTCGACGTGACGCCGAGCGAATTCTGGGCCGCGCTCAACTATCTCGGCGAAGCGGGTCCCGAGCTTGGGCTGATTGCCGCCGGCCTGGGCTTCGAGCACTTCCTGGACGTGCGCCTCGACGAAGCCGAGCAGAAAGCCGGGCTGACCGGCGGCACGCCGCGCACGATCGAAGGCCCGCTCTACGTGGCCGGCGCGCCGGAATCGGTCGGGCATGCGCGCCTCGACAACGGCAACGAGCCGGGCGAAACGCTCGTGATGCGCGGCCGCGTGGTGGCCGAAGACGGCACGCCTGTCGGCGGCGCGCTCGTCGAGGTGTGGCACGCGAATCATCTCGGCAACTACTCGTACTTCGACGCTTCGCAGCCCGAGTTCAACCTGCGCCGCTCGATCCGCACGAATGCGGACGGCACGTACAGCTTCCGCAGCGTGGTGCCGATCGGCTACAGCGTCCCGCCCGAAGGCAAGACGCAGCAGCTGCTCGATCTGGTGGGCCGTCACGGCCATCGTCCGGCGCATATCCACTTCTTCGTCTCGGCGCCTGGCTACCGGAAGCTGACCACGCAGATCAACATCGAAGGCGACCCGTATCTGTGGGACGACTTCGCGTTCGCGACGCGCGAAGGTCTCGTGCCGGCAGTGAAGAAGGAAGAAGGCGCGGCAGGCGAGCCGTACGAGATTAAAGGTCAGTTCTCGCTGATCGACTTCGACTTCACGCTCGTACACGATCGCCAGGGCCTGCCTTCGACCGAAGTGGAGCGCGTGCGCGCCGAGATCGCTTAATCGAGCGCTCAAAGCCGGTGAAGTGCGCTGCGGGCCTTCCTTAAGGCCCGCAGCGCTTTGGAAACGTAGCGGTCCGCCCACGCGGCGGATCCGCAATCGCTAACGGGGAATCCGATGCTATTTCACGTCAAGATGGTCGTTAAGCTGCCGCACGACCTGCCGCCCGAAACGGCGCAGCGCCTCATCGCCGACGAAAAGGCGTTTGCGCAAAAGCTCCAGCGGGAGGGCGTATGGCGGCATCTGTGGAGAATCGCCGGGCAGTACGCGAACTACAGCGTGTTCGATGTCGAGAGCGCGGCGCAGCTCAACGATCTGCTGTTCCAATTGCCGCTCTTCCGTTTCATGGAAATCGAAGTGGATGCGCTGTGCCGGCATCCGTCGTCGATTCACGACGACGACCGCTGAAAGGCAGCGTTGCACCGTTCGGGTGCGCGTTTTCCTCAGACGAGCGCCCGCCGCACCCCCTCCCGCCGTTCCCTTCCTCTTGAAACCCTGAGCGCCCGCGTGCTCAGGGTTTTTCCGCTCCGCAAATTCTTGTTGCTGTTCTTTTTGTTGTTGTACTATCCGCCGTGACAACACTTGTTGCGTGATCGGTGTGTGAAACATCGCATGTTGAAGCGCGGCCTGACGTTTGTCGTTTGCCCCGGCGTTATCCGGGCGCATCGCCAACCACTGCGGAGAAAATCATGGGACGTCGTTCCTTCCTTATGTCTGTCGTCGCGCTTGCGATGCTCGGTACGAGCGTCGCTCACGCGGAAAGCAAAGAATTGATCGTCGGAACCGACACGTCCTTCATGCCCTTCGAGTTCAAGCAGGGCGACAAATACGTCGGCTTCGACCTCGACCTGTGGGCCGAAATCGCCAAGGATCAAGGCTGGAAATACACGATTCAGCCGATGGACTTCGCCGGCCTGATTCCGGCGCTGCAGACGCAGAACATCGACGTCGCGCTGTCGGGCATGACGATCAAGGAGGAACGCAAGAAGGCCATCGATTTCTCCGACCCGTACTACGACAGCGGTCTCGCCGCGATGGTGCAGACGGACAACACGAGCATCAAATCGATCGACGATCTCAACGGCAAGGTGATCGCGGCCAAGACGGGCACGGCGACCATCGATTGGATCAAGGCGCACTTGAAGCCGAAGGAAATCCGCCAGTTCCCGAACATCGACCAGGCCTATCTCGCCCTCGAAGCCGGCCGCGTCGATGCGGCGATGCACGATACGCCGAACGTGCTTTATTTCGTGAACAACGAGGGCAAGGGCAAGGTGAAGGTCGCGGGCAATCCGGTGAGCGGCGACAAGTACGGCATCGGCTTCCCGAAGGGCAGCCCGCTCGTGGCCACGGTCAACCAGGAGCTCGTCAAGATCAAGGCGGATGGCCGCTACGCGAAGCTGTACAAGAAGTGGTTCGGCGCCGAGCCGCCCAAGTCGTAATCGCTGGATGACCTCGGCGCGGCTGCGCCGAGGTTCAATTTACTAGGAGCGGTGTGTGCAATTCGACTGGTCTGCTATCTGGACAGCGTTGCCGGACTTGATGGATGGAGTCCGGTTGACGATTTTCATTGCCATCTTCGGCCTCTTGGGCGGCTTCGTCGTCGGCGCGATCGCCGGGATGTTTCGCGCCTATGGGCCTTCGGTGCTCAACGTGCTGGCTCAGGTCTACATCGAGCTCATTCGCGGCACGCCTATCGTCGTGCAGGTGATGTTTCTCTACTTCGCCTTGCCGCTGCTCGCGCATATCCGCATCAACGGTCTGACGGCGGCCATCATCGCGATCACGGTCAACTCCGGCGCCTATCTGGCCGAAGTCGTGCGCGGCGCACTGCTTTCGATCCCGAAGGGGCTCACGGAAGCGGGGCTCTCGATGGGTCTTTCGATGCCGCGTGTGCTGCTGAAGATCGTCGGCCCGCTCGCGTTTCGCCGGCTCATTCCGCCGCTCGGCAATCAGTGCATCGTGAGCTTGAAGGACACGTCGCTGTTCATTGTGATCGGCGTCGGCGAGTTGACGCGCAAAGGCCAGGAGATCATTGCAGGCAACTTTCAGGCCGTCGAGATCTGGACGGCGGTGGCCGCGATCTACCTGGTTCTCACGGGCGTCATGACGCTGATGCTTCGCCTCGTCGAGCGGAGGATGCGGATATTATGAGCATGATCGAGTTTCATAAGGTCTCGAAGAGCTTCGGGCACTTGCCGGTTCTGAAGGACATCAGCTTGCGGATCGATGCGGGAGAAGTGGTCGTGGTGGTCGGGCCGTCGGGCTCGGGCAAGTCCACGATGCTTCGCTGCATCAACGCGCTCGAAAAGATCACGAGCGGCGAGCTGCTCGTCGATGGTCAGAGCGTCAAGGGCCATGCCTCGGTGATTCGCAGCATCCGGCTCGAAGCGGGCATGGTCTTTCAGCAATTCAACCTGTTCCCGCAAATGACGGCGCTCGAGAACGTCATGTTCGGACCCGTCGAAGTGCGCGGCGCGTCGCGGGCCGAGGCGCGCGATCAAGCGATGGCGCTGCTCGACAAGGTCGGGCTCGAATCGCGAGCCAATCACTATCCTTCGGAATTGTCCGGGGGGCAGCAGCAGCGTGTCGCGATTGCGCGCGCGCTGGCGATCCGGCCCAAGCTGATGTTGTTCGACGAGCCGACTTCGGCGCTCGATCCCGAGCTGCGTCACGAAGTGCTGAAGGTGATGCAGGACTTGGCGACCGAAGGCATGACGATGATCGTCGTCACGCACGAGATCGGCTTTGCCAAGCGCGTGGGCACGCGTCTGTTGTTCATGGATCAGGGCGGCATCGCGGAAGACGGCGAGCCCGCCGCGTTGATCGACCGGCCGCCGACGCAGCGGCTCAAAGACTTTCTCAAACACGTTTCTTAAGCGAGGCTGCGCAGTTCATGCAGGTTCTGAACCCCACCGTCATTTCCGGGGAGCCGTACGAAATCGGCCGGCGTTTGGGCGCGCTAGCGCGGCCCGTCATGGACGCATACATGGCACAGAGCAGCGCGTGGCGCGCCGTGAGCCGATGGCGCGGCCATGCGTTCGTGCGCGCGTTGCGTGAAGCCGCCGAGGCGTCGTTCCCGGCGATCGTCGCCGAACTCGACGGCATGGCGGAGGGCCTCGGATGGTCCGCCGAAGACGTCTTTCTGTGGAACTGCCGAGGGGAGTTGATACACAACGCGCCGGACGGCTGCACCACGCTTGCGGCACGCAGCGGCGATGTGCGCTTCATCGCTCATAACGAAGACGGCGACCCGTATCTGCGCAACACATGCATGCTGGTCGACGTCAGGCCCGACGGCAAGCCCGGATTCGTGAGCTTCTACTATCCGGGTTCGCTGCCGGGGCATACGTTCGCCGTGAATCGCGCCGGTCTCGTGCAGGCGATCAACAACATCCGCATCCAGCATCCCGCCGCGGGCGTGCCGCGGATGATCCTCGCACGTGCTGTGCTCGACGAATCGTCGCTCGATTCGGCGGTGCGCGTGCTCTCCGATGCATCGCGCGCAAGCGGGTTTCATCACACGCTCGGCTGCGCGGGCGACGAGCGGCTGCTGAGCGTCGAGGCGAGCGTTGCGCGCTGTTCAGTGCAAGAAGTCGCGAAGCTATCCGGCCACGCGAACCATCTGATTCACGCCGGCTGCGAGACGGAAGCGCAGATTGTCACCGATTCGTCACGCGACCGCCAAGCCCGCCTCGAACGCATCTTGCCCGGCGACGCCGGCGCGAGCGGAGCGAACCTGCTGCACGTGCTGTTCGACAAAGCGCCCGCTGGCTTGCCGATCTACCGCGACGACCCGGCCGACCCCGATGACGAGAACACGCTTGCAACCGCGCTCTTCGCCATTCAAAGCGATGCGGTGGAATTCGAAGTGCGTCAGCAAGGCGAGCTTCGATACAAGCAACGCCTCGTGCGCATCATGCAATCGGCGCACTAACCCGGTGCTTGCCGAACGAAAAGGATTGTCAAACGCCTCGGGTTTCCATAGCCCGCAGCAGGAACGGCCCTTGCTAACGCGTGAGTCCTCGCCTATAACTTGCGAAGACTAAAAACGGTAGCGAGGGCACCTTGGACTTCGAAAGCGTACGTGCGTTCATCATGACCCGGGGCATCGACTTCGGGACCAAAATCGTCGGCGCGATTGTATTGTGGATCATCGGCCGATGGGTCATCGGCCTGATCACCGGCCTGCTGCGCAAGGTGCTCGCGAAGAACGGCAAGGTCGATGCGACGCTCGCGCACTACCTCACTTCGATTCTCAGCACGTTGCTGACCCTGCTGCTGATCCTCGCGATCCTGCAGGTGTTCGGCGTCCAGACAACTTCGTTCGCCGCGCTGCTCGCCGGTTTGGGTCTCGCAATCGGCACCGCCTGGGGCGGACTGCTTGCGCACTTCGCCGCGGGCATCTTCATGCAGATACTGCGTCCATTCAAGGTCGGCGACTTCGTGACGGCAGGCGGGGTGACCGGCACCGTCAAGGAGCTGGGCCTCTTCGGCACGACGATCGTCACGCCCGACAACGTGACGACGATCGTCGGCAACAACAAGATCTTCTCCGACACGATCTCGAACTTCAGCTCGCTGCCGGTGCGGCGCGTCGAGCTGACGGCGAAGATCGCGAACGGCGTCGATCCGATCGATGCCGCCAACCGGCTGCGTGCCGCTATCGCCCGCATTCCGAACGTCGCTACCGACCCCGCGCCCGATATCGAAGTGCTGTCGTTCACGCCGGAAGGTCCGGTGCTTTGCGTGCGTCCCTACACGCACAACAGCACGTACTGGCAGGTCTATTTCGACACGAACCGCGCGATCATCGAGACGTTTCGCGAAGCCGGCTATCCGACGCCGGAAACGCCGCTTGCGCGGCGGTCGGTCTCTTGATCTCTTGAAGCAGGCGCTGACGAGATTGTCCCGCGCATAGTTTCGACTCACGCACAAGCCATCGCCCCAGCTTGGTAGCCCGCAGCGGCATCCGAGCGCGTTACATCACAACGTGATATATATACGCCTCGGATGCATCCGATCTTCGGCTACCAGGCAAGGGGAATCATGGGCGAGCACAAGGGCGATTTCGCAACAGATGTCCGACTCCTGCGCATCAGCCTCATTGCTGCCGTCGGCGGCGTGCTGAGCACGGTCGCCGCCGCTTTTCTGCTGCACCTCATCTACTTTTTCACGAACCTCTTCTTCTTCCAGACGATATCGACGGCGAACCGTTCTCCGTCGCTGAACACGCTTGGGTGGTTCGTCGTCGCGGCGCCTGTGGTCGGCGGGCTGATTGTGGGTTTGATCGCGCGCTTCGGTTCGGAGCAGATTCGCGGCCATGGCATCCCCGAGGCCATCGAGGCGATTCTGTTCGGAAAGAGCAAGATGTCGCCGAAAGTGGCCGTCCTGAAGCCGCTCGCCTCCGCCATTGCAATCGGCAGCGGCGGGCCGTTCGGCGCGGAAGGCCCGATCATCATGACGGGCGGCGCCATCGGTTCGCTCGTCGCCCAACACTTCCATTTGTCGAGCGCCGAACGCAAGGCACTTCTCGTGGCGGGGGCGGTCGCCGGCATGACCGCGGTGTTCGGCACGCCGGTTGCGGCCGTGCTGCTCGCCATCGAGCTTCTGCTGTTCGAGCTGCGGCCCCGCAGCCTTTTGCCGGTCGCCATCGCGTGTGCTGTGGCTGGCTTCACGCGCCCGCTGCTGCTGGGGAGCGGTCCGTTGTTCCCGCTGCATACGATGCCGCTCGGCCCGATCGGCATCGTGGCGTCGGCCATCGCAGGGCTGATTGCCGGCGCGTTGTCGTGGGGATTGTCCACATGGCTTTACAAAGTGGAAGACCTCTTCGGCAAGCTGCCCATTCATTGGATGTGGTGGCCGGCGTTGGGCGCCATCGTCGTCGGTATCGGCGGATATTTTCAGCCGCGCACGCTCGGCGTCGGATATGACGTCATCGGCGACTTGCTGCAAAACCATCTTGCCGTGCAGGCCGTGATTTCGATCGTGCTCGTCAAGGCCGTGATTTGGGTCATTGCGTTGGCCTCGGGCACCTCGGGTGGCGTCCTCGCGCCGTTGCTGATGATGGGCGCGGGCGTCGGCGCGCTTGCCGCTCCGTATATGCCCGGCGGCGACCCGGCGGTTTGGCCGCTCATCTTCATGGCCGCCGCGCTCGGCGGCATGATGCGCGCGCCCGTGATGGCGGCCGTGTTCGCCTTCGAGCTGACCGGCGACGCGAACGCCTTGCTTCCCCTCTTGGCGGCCGCCGCTGTCGCGTATGGCTTTACGGTCCTGCTCATGCGCCGCTCGATCCTGACCGAGAAGATCGCGCGCCGCGGCTATCACATCTATCGCGAGTACAGCATCGATCCGCTCGAAAGGCATTACGTCGAGGAGGTCATGACTCGTGCGGCGAAGACGATCGATGCAAAGACGACCGTAGCCGAGGTCTTTCGCGATTACTTCGGATCGGCCCAGAAGTATCGTGCGTACCCCGTCGTCGCCTCGGGGTTCCTGGTGGGCATGGTGGACCGGACGCTGCTCGACCGGATTCCGCCGGGGCAGTGCGATACCCCGATCGGCTCGGTCTTCGCGCTCGCGCGGCCTGAAGTCGCGCTGCCTGGCGAAACCTGCAGAGATGTGGCCGCCCGTCTGGCCATCACGGGACTCGATCGCGTTCCTGTCGTCGAAGACAAGAGTACGTACCGCCTGCTCGGCATCGTATCTCGGCACGATCTGGTCAAGCCGTCGATGTCGGTGTTCACCGAGGAGCGCGAACTCGAGCAATTCCGCCAAGTGTGGGTTCCGCGGAGCACGCTCTTCGCACCGACCACCAAGCGGCAAGACACGCCGGGCCAGCACGCCGACGCAGACCATTGAATAAAACCCGCACCACGGAGAGACAGATGCCTCTAGACGGAAAAGTAACGCGGTGGTTCAAGGACGTTCGCGCGCGGATGACGCCGGCGCGCGACAGGTACCTGCGCGACGTGTCGAACGATTACTACGCGATGTGGCTGGACCCGAGGATGGTCTATTCATGCGCCTATTTCGAAAGCGGCGACGAAGACCTTGCGACCGCACAACTCAAGAAGATCGACCACGTCCTCACAAAAATCGGGCTCAGGCCGGGCCACAGCCTGCTCGATGTCGATTGCGGCTGGGGCGCGCTGGTGATTCGAGCGGCGGAAAAGTTCGGCGCGCGTTGCGTCGGCATTACGTTGTCGAAGAATCAGTTCGATTGGGCCAACGAGTGCGTCAAGGCAGCGGGCTTGACCGAGCGTGTCGAGATCAGGCTCCAAGCCTATCCCGATGTCGAGGGCCGCTTCGATCGGATCACGAGCCTCGGCATGTTCGAGCGCGATGGCCGTAGCGATCTTCCCGAGTACATCGCGGCCTTGCAGGCGCGTCTGACGTCGGATGGCGTGCTCGTCAGTTACGGCATCCTGTCGAGCGGGCCAAGCAGCGGCGGGCTCGAGTTCGATGACAGCGCGTTCCCGAGCCGATACGTGTTCCCCGACGACGAGCTGCCCGATCTTGGCTACGCGTTGACAGCCATGCGCGAAGGCGGGCTCGAAGTCTCGACGATTCAGAACCTGCGCCGGCATTGCGTGAGGACGCTGCGTTTGTGGGAGGCGAACTTCCGGGCGAAGGAGATGGCGCTGCGGCAGCTCGTCGATGACCGGAGCTTTCGGACGTGGTGTAACTATCTGAGCGACTGGGCCGCGGCATTCGAGCGTGATGACGTGTCAATCTACGAGATCGTCGGGCGCAAGGCGGGCAGGCGCGCCAGCGCGCTGCCGTGGCCGGGCGGGGCGGGTTGATGGCGTGGCATTCAACGCCATAGCCAGCCTCTCGCGATTCAGGCCGCCTTCCCATGCCGACACGACGATCGTCGCCACGCCGTTGCCGACGATGTTCGTGAGCGCGCGGCGAGCAAGCCGATCGCCAGCGCGAACGTCGACGCGGCCTCGAAATAGAGCAGCGCCTTGCCGCCGACGCGCCCGACTTTCTTCATGTCCTGCAAGTCATTCCCTAACGCAGCGCTTCGTCAATGCAATCTCCTGCCCTCGATTCCTCAATCACTGGCA
The DNA here is from genome assembly GCF_005280735.1 of Trinickia violacea. Lineage (NCBI taxonomy): Bacteria > Pseudomonadati > Pseudomonadota > Betaproteobacteria > Burkholderiales > Burkholderiaceae > Trinickia > Trinickia violacea. The sequence continues at coordinate 3,626,182 of NZ_CP040078.1, read as the reverse complement.
GGACTTTTCTTTTTCCTCGGCCAAGGACGAGTAATAGACAGCACATTCCCTTGCCAGGAACCTAGAATTTTTCTCGGCAATCGAGCCAATACAATTCGTCGCAAGGGACAAACACCATGTTGAAAGGGTTCTCTCCTCCGTACACGCCGAACGGCCAATCGTCTCTGCTTTCGCCCCCTCCGTGGCACTACGCCGGCCAGGTCCTGTCGCTCGCGTATGACGTCGACATTCAGGTCGCGCAATCTTACGTGCCCGAAAACCTCGGCACGGCAACCGGGCGTGCATGCGGACACGTTTGCGAATGGCAATCGACGACCGACGGCTGGGAGCTCGCCGATCCGGTCTACGCGCAGTACAAGGAGTTCTTCCTACTGGTCGAGGTGGAAACCAAGTCGGGGGAACGGCTGAATTTCTGTCCGTTGATCTGGGTTGACCAGGACATCGCAATGGCGCGTGGCCTGCTGCAGGGCTGGCCAAAAAAGCTAGGCCAGGTCTGGATGACGCGTTCGTACGCGCTCGAACATCGCGCGGCTGCCTCCCCGCGTGCGGGAACGGTAATCGGCGCCAGTGTCGCGTCGAAGGACCGCCGCCTCGTGGAAGTGAAGGCGACACTCGGCGACAAAGAGGGGCGCCCGCTAGGCCTGCTCGCTCATCCAGTCGTCAACCTGGCGGGTTTGCCGAGCGTGGTCGGCAAGCCGGATCGCGGTTCGCAGCGTTTGCTGCGTGCTGCCGTGGGTGACGTGGTGTTGGGGCCGATGACCTCAGGCACGGCTGAGCTGCGCTATTTCGACAGCCCGCATGACGAAATCGCGCCGCTTGCACCGCGTGGCGCAGTCGAAGCCAGCCTCGGCATGGTCGCGATCACGATCAACGGAGCGGTTGAGGTGAAGGAGTAAGCCGCTTCATTGGCCTTGACGCATTCGCGCACTGCGCTTACGTGCCCCCGTCTGGTCCCGGAGGCAGTGCGCGATACAAAACGGTACGGCAATCGAGGCCACATCACGCCTCATCCTCCAGCGTGGGGCGAACCGGCAACCCGGCGGGCGATTTGATCTCGTTGAGCACGAACATCGTGTGCATCGAGCGGATACCGGGAATGCGCCGCAGGTCCACTACCGTCGACTCGTACGAGTCCAGATCGGCGGCGACGATCTGTAGAAGATAATCGACTTCACCGGCGACCTGATAGCAGGCCACCACGTGCTCAAAGCCCTGTATCCGTTCGGCAAAGCGGCTGGCTTCGACTTCCGAAAAGGAATCGATCGAAGCCCGAACGAATGCAAGCACGCCGAGACCGACTCGTTGGCGATCAACATCGGCATGATAGCCACGAATGACGCCTATCTGCTCGAGCCGCTGTACGCGCCGCCAGCACGGGGATGGAGACATGCCGAGGCTCTGGGCAAGCTCGGCGTTCGTCAAACGTCCGTCCTTCTGCAAGGCGTCAAGTATCTGGACGTCCTTGGTATCGAGTATCACCCTTCGCATTGCATCTCCCTGCAAGCAGTTGTTCGAAGCTGACAATGCGACCTGCTATCGCGCTCGCCGCAACGGTCGACGGACTCGCCAGCCAGACCTGACCCGGACCCGAACGCCCAGGAAAGTTGCGATTGATTGCGCTGACCGTCACCTGATCCGGACGCTCCGAGACACCCGGCCCGGCGTTGATGCATGCACCGCAACCCGGCTCGATCAGTTCAACACCTGCGCGCTCGAACGCCTCGAGCATGCCTTCGCGCACACAATAGTCGCGAACGTCCTGACTGCCGAACTGCAGGATGAAACGCGTCGATTCGGCGACTTTCAGGCCATGCTCGAGCGCCCACACGATCACGTCGTGGCAGCGCTTGAGGTCCTCCCGCTTTCCACCCGTGCACGAGCCGCCGTAGGCGATATCCACTTTTACGTCGTTGGCGAGTGCCGAAACCATCAAGCCGTGCCCCGGATCACCCGGCGTGGCAAGCATCGGTTCCAATTGCGAGCAGTCCACTTCGATCGTGTGCGCGACGGGTGCATCGGGATCGCTATGCATCCAGGTCTCGATTTCGAACTCAATGCCCCTGCGCTCGCGCAAGAAGCGTCGTGTCTCACCGTCGGGGATGACGATACCAGTCAACCCGCCTATCTCGGCGACCATGTTGGTCAGCGTCGCGCGTTCATCGGTCGTCAGCCCAGCAAGTGCCTCGCCGGTGTATTCGATCACCTGGCCGATGGCCCGTCCCTCTCTGACGTATGGCAGGCGAAGAAGATGCAGGACGATATCTTTTGCTTCGACGCCCGGCGGCAGTTTGCCGATCAGGTCGACTCGGCAAGTCTCGGGCACCTTCACCCGCACATCGCCCGTAAGCCACGCGTTGGCCATCTCCGTGGCTCCGATCCCGAACGCAAGCGCGCCCAACGCGCCACAATGCGGCGTATGAGAATCGGTTCCCACCACAAGGTGACCGGGTTCAACGTAGCGCTCCACCATGATGGAATGGCTGATGCCTTCGGAACCCTCGCGATCGGCCAACAGGCCGTGATGACGCAATCCGAACTGCGCGCAGAAAGCCGTCTGAACTTGGCCAAGTCTTTGGGCCAGGTCGAGCAGTCCGAGCGTGCGACGCTCTGACGGCATGCTTCTGTGAATGAAAGTCAGGTGATCCGAAAAGCAGACGATCGAATGCGGATCATGCAGCTCGATGCCGTCGCCATACTCGCGGCGCAGGAAGCTGATGGACATGGGCGAGACGTACTCATGCGCATAACGCCAGTTCGCCTTCGCGAATACACTTTGCCCAACCGCCGCACTGCGAGACCCGCTGGCCCTGGCGATGATTTTCTCGGCGTAGGTCATCGGGCGTTCTGGAGCCGTTGACATAGGAAGCCGCCAGCCGGAGCGTCGCGCCTCGGTGAGCCGGAACAGCCCGCCTCGCCGGATCAGCTCAGCAGTCAGCTCATCTTCGCCGCGCGTAAATTCGTCGAGTGGGATTGCCTCGCCCCGTCGGATGCGTTCGATTAAACCGAAGTCGGTCGACGTAAGCATGCCGAGGTTGTGACAATTTTGCCGATAGATTCGCTCAAAGCTTTCCGCGATGACGAGGCGGATCCCCGCGCACCATTCCGCAAACGGGCTTGCCTCTCGCGACGAGCCCTTGCCGTAGCGCCGATTCGCCACGGTAACCGCGAAATTGCCCGCTTTCACAGTGCCGGGCTTCACTGGCTGCGTCCCGGAGCAGTCGAGACCGAGGTAAGGGTACTCGCCCAGTTGCTCGTCGTAGTGATAGCAGACGTAGGCGGGCGTGATCTCGTCCGTCGAAACGTCGCTACGCAACGGGCGAGCTTGCCCAAGGCTCACGTCCTCTCCCCGTAGTTGTCGCTCCATCACGGAAGCGTCCTGCGACAGGAACAGAATGCGTCCGCCGAAGCGAACCTTCCGTTCCGGTTGGGAAAGTTCGTTATGCAGCTGATCCACGGTTATCTCCTGATTCCGTCTGGCTCCCCAGTTCCGAATATGCCGGGGTTGCGACAGCCACTCTAGAGCTTCCGGAAACGTGCCAGAAGAGGTATTTTGGAAAGCAACCGTTCCAAGCCGGAACGCCACGTCTCAGGTGACCGAGGCGCGACGGTTCGGGGCAAACCTCACTCGAAGGGCAACATGCGAGACATCGACCTGAAAACGTTGCGCCTGTTCGTCGCCGTTTGCGAGTACGGAAACATCGCAAGAGCGGCGCAAGAGGCGCATATCGAGCCGTCCGCAATCAGCAAGCGTATCGGACAACTGGAGAGCGATTTTGGGGTTTCGCTGCTGACGCGTGGGCGTCGAGGCGTCGAGACGACGCCTGCTGGTGCGGCGCTGCTCGAACAGTCGCGAGGCGTGCTCTTCGCGATGGAGCGCATCACCACCGATCTTGCCGCGTTCGGTGGGGGCGTAAAGGGTCGCGTAAGCATTTGCGCTTCACCGTCCGCGATTGCCGAAGCGCTACTCGACGACATCGCATCGTTCATGCGCGAACCGGCCAATCTGAATATCACGGTGGACGTCGAGGAAAGACTTTCAATCGATCTTGCCCGACAGCTTCGCGAGGGCGCGGCATCCGTCGGCGTCTGCTGGGACAACGCCGATTTACAGGGTTTGCAGATACGGCCTTACCGGAACGATCGCCTTGCTGTTGCCGTGCACGCTGACCATCCTCTAGCGAGAAAGAAGTCGATCGCCTTCGACGAAACGCTCCCATTCGATTACGTCGGCCTGCCACCCAGCACCGCGGTCCACACCATGCTCCAACGCGCGGCAGCCAGCGCGGGCAAGACGATCTCGTACCGCGTGATCGTGTCGAGCTTCGACGCTGCGTTCAGGGTCGTTTCGGCGGGTCTGGGTGTCAGCATACTTCCCGTCGAGGTGGCCGAAACTTATCGACGGGTGCTCAATGTCCGTATCATTCCGCTAACCGATGCCTGGGCAAACCGGCACTTCGTTGTTTGCTTCAAGAACTTCGAGTCGCTACAGCTAGCTGCACAGCGGTTGGTCGAATATCTTTGCAGACGGGCCCAACTTCCGCCGAGCCGGACTTCCTGCGAGGCGCAGGGCAAGGAGTAGGGGGGCACAAATTTAGTCTCACTAAACAAGCGACGCACGATGCCGCCATGCGGCCGATTTCCTAAGCGTGCGTTTTCCGATTGGATCGAGCGTTGCCGAGCATGGCCGCCACGGCTTCGATCAGCGGATTGTCGCGGGCCGTGCTCCAGGCCATGGCGGTGGTCACGACGCTCAAGTTTTCCTTCAGCGGCCGAAACACCACATTCTCCGGCGCGAGCTTCTTGAGCGACGCCGGCACGAGCGCGATCCCTTGGCCGCATCCGACGAACGCAACTTGAGACGCGACCGAGCGCACCTCGTGGACGATGCGCGGAGAAAACCCGTTGGACCTGCACGACGCCACGAGGCTGTCGAAATAGACCGGGCTCACCTGCCGCGAAAACATCACGAATTCCTCGTCCGCCAGTGCCGCCAGCCGCACGCGCGGGCTTGCGGCCAGCGCATGCGTTTTCGGCATCGCCACCATCAGGCGATCTTGCTTCAGCGGCAATGATTCGACCGTTGCGCCCAATTCACCCTCGAGCCTCGCAAACGCGAGATCGATATCGCCTGTTTCGAGCGCCGGAATTGCTTCCACGCTGTCGATTTCCTTCACGGACACGGTGAGCTGCGGATAGTCGGCTTTCAGGCGCTCGATCAACGGCGGCAGGACGTCCACCATGGCGGACGAGATCGCACCGATGGTCAGGACGCCGCTGCGTCCGGCAACCGCTTCGCGCACGGCGAGTTCGAGCCGTTCGAGCTGGTCGGCGAACTTGCGCACCGCAGGCAGGATGGCGGCGCCCACTGGCGTGAGCTGCGCGCCGCGCCGCGAGCGCTCGAACAGTTTCACTTTGAGCGCTTGCTCGAGCGCCTGGATCTGCTCGGTCAGCGGCGGCTGGGACATGTCGAGGCGGCGCGCCGCGCGCCCGAAATGCTGCTCTTCGGCGACGGCAAGGAAGAGCCAAAGGTGGCGGATGAGCCGGAAGTTGATCATGATCGATTGATAGGTCGAGCGTATCGAATGATTCCATTTTTCGGAATTTACATATGGAACTGTAGGCTCGAAAGTACGGCATCGCAACTCCATGCCGAACTGCCATGCCCTCTTCTTCGCTGCTTGACCGCCTCGCCGCGCTCGACACCAACACGGTGTCGGATGCGCTCGATTTCCTCGGCCTGCCCGGCGCCACGTTCGGGCTGCGGCCGCTGTGGGACTGCCCGAAAATCGTCGGCCGGGCCAGCACGATCCAGCTCGGCCCGAAGACGGATACGAAGCCGACCGTTCATCTGATCACGCCGGTCGTTGCCGAGATCCGGTCACAGGATCGCGTTCTCGTGATCGCCGGCGGCATCGACGGCATTTCTTGCTGGGGCGACATCCTCGCGAATGCGGCGCACGTCAAAGGCATTCGCGGCTCGGTGATCGACGGCATGAGCCGCGACATCGAAGGCAGCGAAGCGATCGGCTACCCGGTCTACGGCCGCGGCGTGACGATGATCAGCGCGCGCAACCGGGTCGTGCAGGTGTCGTCGGGACAGCCCGTCACGGTCGCCGGCGTGGTCGTGCACGAAGACGACTACGTCATCGCCGACCGCTGCGGAACCGTGTTCGTCGCGGCAGCGCGCATCGAGGAGGTGATCGAGCTGGGTCACCGCATCTCGCGGCGCCAGGACGGCATGGTGCAGGCCGTGCGCGCCGGCCGGTCGGTCGCGGAGGTCATGCACGACAAGGAATTCGATGCCATTCAGCAAGGAGCCGCGCGATGAATCAAGAGGATCGGGATCTGGTTGCGTTGTTCGCAGGGCTCGATACGCCCGGCGTATCGGATGCCATGGACAAGCTGGGCTTGCCGGGGCAGTGCCTCGGCATCATGCCGCTCGCCTACTACGCGGGCGTCGTCGTCGGGCCGGCCTTCACGGTCAGGTATGTCACGGCCAGCACGCCGCCGGGCACGGTCGGCGATTTCATCGATGACGTCGCGGACGGCGACGTGGTGGTGATCGACAACGGCGGACGCACGGACTGCACGGTGTGGGGCGACATCATGACCCAATACGCCGGGGTTCGAAAGATTGCCGGGACCGTCATCGACGGCGTGTGCCGCGACGTGACGAAGGCGCTGGGCGATGGCTACCCGCTCTTCACGAAAGGGCGATTTATGCGCACCGGCAAGGACCGGGTGCAGGTCGATGCGGTCAATGCGCCCGTTTCCATCGGCACCGCCCGCGTTTGCGCTCGCGACATCATCGTGGCCGATGCGAACGGCGTCGTCGCGGTGCCGCGCGACCGTGCGCATGAAGTGGCCGCCGTGGCACGCGAGATCGAAGCCGTGGAAGCCGATATTCGCGCTCGGATCGCTGAAGGCAAGACGCTGCGCGAGGCGCGCGAAGCGCTCGGTTACCACACGCTGCAGCGGAGGGCGTCATGAGCGAATCGCGTTCCCCGTCGGCGCTGCCGGCGGACTTCGCTTCACGAGCGCGGGCGTTGGGCAGCGCCACGCTCTATGAGGCGTCGGGTCTGCCATGCGCCGTCGATCCGCTCGTGCGCAGCATCTGGAGCGGGGCCTTTGTCGCCGCTCCCGCCTATCCGCTCGTTTGCTCGCCCGGAGACAACCTGGCGATTCACATCGCAATGGAGCGCGTGCCGCGCGGCAGTGTGCTCGTGGTGAGCACGAGCAATTTCGTGGCCGGTTACTGGGGGGAAGTCCTGACGGTCGCGGCCGAAGCCGCCGGCGTTGTCGGCCTGGTGATCGATGGCGGCGTAAGAGACGTTGCAGCGATGACGGCGCGCGGCTTCCCGGTCTTCGCACGCGGCATCTCGGTGCGCGGCACCCTGAAAGCCAGCGCGCCCTCGGTCGGGCAACCGATGATGTTCACGGGCGTACCGGTTGCCGAGGGCGATTTAGTGGTGGCGGACGACGACGGCGTCATCGTGATTCCCGCTGCCGAGGCGGAGCGCACGATCGTGTCGGGCGAAGCGCGCGCCGCGAAAGAGGCGGTGATGATGGAACAGCTCGCACAAGGCGCGAGCACGCTCGAGTTGATGGGTCTGACGCAATGGAGAAAAAGCGCATGAGCACGGTCACGGATGGGCACAAGCTGAGCACGCATCTGGCCAAGACGCGGCCGTCGGCGACGTATCGCATGATGGACCGCGTCGCGGCGCGCCGCGCGTCCGGCGCGAGCGTCATCTCGCTGAGCGCGGGCGAGCCCGACTTCGACACGCCCGCGCACATCCGCGACGCGGCGATCGACGCCATTCGCGCGGGCCATACGCGCTACACGCAGGTCGCCGGCATGCGGGCGCTGCGCGAGGCGGTCGCCGCGAAATTCCGGCGCGAGAACGGCCTCGAGGTCGGCTGGGAGGACACGATCGTTTGCAGCGGCGGCAAGCAGGTGATCTATAACGCGCTCGCGGCGACGCTCGACGAAGGCGATGAGGTGATCGTGCCCGCGCCATACTGGGTGAGCTATCCGGAGATGGTTCAGTTGTGCGGCGCGAAGGCCGTGATCGTGGCCTGCGACGCCGAGAGCGGCTTCAAGCTCACACCCGAAGCGCTGGCGCGCGCGATCGGTCCGCGCACGCGCTGGCTGATCCTGAACTCGCCGTCGAACCCCACCGGTGCCGTCTACTCCCGCGCGGAACTCGCGGCGCTGGCCGCGGTGCTGCTCGACCATCCGCACGTGCTCGTGCTGTCGGACGACATCTACGAGCACCTGATCTTCGACGGTGCGCCGTTCCACACGATCGCCGAGGTCGAGCCTCGCCTGATGCCGCACGTGCTGACGATGAACGGCGTATCGAAGGCTTATGCGATGACAGGGTGGCGCATCGGCTATGGAACCGGGCCCCGCTGGCTGCTGAACGCGATGGAAACGCTTCAGGGGCAGCAGACCTCGGGCGCGAGTTCGATCTCGCAGCATGCGGCCCTGGCCGCGTTGACCGGCCCGCAGCAGTTCATCAAAGAAGCCTGCTCCGTGTTTGAGCAGCGGCGCGATCTGATGGTGGAACTGCTGAATCAGGCGCCCGGACTCGTTTGCGCCAAACCTGGCGGCGCGTTTTATGCCTTCGCGTCCTGCCAGGCGCTGATCGGTAAGCGGACGGCGGCCGGCGCGCCGCTCAACGACGACGAGGACGTCGCCGGCGCATTGCTGGACGAGGCGGGCGTGGCGGTCGTGCCGGGCAGCGCATTCGGCCTCGGCCCCTATATCCGCATCGCCTATGCGCTGGACGATGAGGCGTTGATCCACGCTTGCCGCGCGATCCAGCGCTTCTGCCAATCGCTCACTGGGGAAGGCCATGTCGATGCAGCGTGAAATGGCAAAGGATACGGTGGCCGTGTCCGTGGAAGGCGTCGAACTCGACATCGCCACGATGCATCGCGCGGGCGAACTCGCGCCGATTGTCTTTTTGCACGGCTTCGGTTCGACCAAGGAGGACTATGCGGACATCGTTCACTATCCCGCGTTCGCCGGTCATGCCGTGCTCGCCTACGATGCTCCGGGCTGCGGCGCGACACGATGCGCTGACTTGTCGGCGGTCTCCATTCCGTTTCTCGTCGCGACGGCGAAGGCCGTTCTCGACCGCTTCGACATCCGGCAATTCCATCTGGTCGGCCATTCGATGGGCGGTCTCACGGCGCTCATGCTGGCTCACGCGGAACCGGGGCGCGTGCTCAGCTTTACCGACATCGAAGGCAACGTGGCTCCGGAAGACTGCTTCTTGAGCCGGCAGGTCGTCGACTATCCCGCCGACACCGCGGAGGCTTTTTTCGAGGACTTCATCGAGCGAACGTGGCACTCGCCGTTCCATTCGTGCTCGCTCTATGCGGCGAGCTTGAAATATAAGGTGCGTGCCGAGGCGGTAAGGGGCATCTTCACGTCCATGGTCCGGCTTTCCGACCATGGGGATCTGATGACGAAGTTTCTGTCGCTCCCGTTTCCGCGGATGTTCATGTACGGGGAGCAGAACGCTTCGCTGTCGTATCTGCCGCATCTGCGCGAACACGGCGTGCAGTTGGCGGAGATATCGCGCTGCGGACACTTTCCTATGTACTCGAACCCGGTGGAAATGTGGGAGCGGATGGGGAGTTTTATTGTGGGCGTGTAGGAAGGGCGGTGATGCGCTTGCTTGCGAGTGAATCGCCGCCGCCGCAACCTTGCCGTCGACCGAGCCGCTCGGAAGAGACGGAACGTTCCAGACCGCATTCGCCCTATATAAATAACGGGTATCCGCATTTCGCGGTTGATGGCTGCTGCGCCGAAGCAATGCGACGCATGGACGCTTTTCCTATTGGTCGCGCTGCTGCGCTGGAGCAGCCGGCGCACCGGGCGGATTGCGGATTTCTACCGGGAACGGATGCGCGCCCGAAAAGACCTCCGCAAAACCTCTTCGGATTACTTCCTGATCTGTTTGAACGGCCTGATGTCCTTGCGGCGCATAAAAATCATTTTTCAGATCAAGCTCCGTAAACTCATAGCCCAAACACTGCGATATCTTGAACAGCAGCGAAATAAAGAGCTCCACACGACGCTCCCCCCAGCGGTTCATGTCGGGCGGATTTCGAGCATTCAGATGGTCTAGCAAAACGTTCCAGGCGGCTATGACGTCCTTAAGGCTTTGCGAGCGGCCGAAGAAGTCGATTGGGATCGAATTCAGAGCTTCTACGTGAGCCGGCGCAAGCACATTGGCCCTAGTAGCCATGAGCGCGCGGAATATGGCTATCCGTCTCTGCTTTACGTCCCTGCCACGCTCCAGCCATTTTTGCGCTTGGACGGCTGCGATCGGACCCATGAAAGTGGCTACGATAATTGCTACGTCCGTAATCTTGACGGTGAAATCCCAGGCCAACGCGCGTCTCCTTTCCCGTTTTCCTAGTCGTGCTCGATGAGCCTTACCGCGGCGTCACGTGCTCTGACAACGTGATTAATCGTGTAGGAGGGGTCTCCGTCAAACCGGGCAATTTCCGTGTCGAGCACTCGCGCAGCTCTTCGGAACTGACTTGCTCGCTTTGCCGCAGAGAAAAATGTCAAAAGCGCAGTGCACAGCGCCGCGGCCCATGACAAGTTTTGGTATAGAGCGTCATTGCCATGCAGAAGTGGCGGCTTGCTCGCCACAAGACTGGACAGCACAATCGCGGCGACGCCAAAAGAGATATGAATGAACGAGTAGAACATGGCCTTTGTGCTCCATGTCGCTTCCTCGTCGCGAAACGTGTCAATGCCTTCTCGATTTGCCATTCTGCCCTCGCATGTTTTCTTGGTCGTTCAACGTGCAGTTCGATCCGCGGATTGCGACTCGCTCAGCCTCATTGATATCCTCATTTGGTCCAACGTTTCTCAGCAGTGTAAGTGTGATTCTGTCGCCCGTCGCAACTTCTTCGGCGAGAGCGAGGTGAACACGCCTGAAGCCGTCTGCCTTGCTTTTCCTTCGTAACTATCGCTGTTTTTTCGCTGCTCCGAATGCAAGGTAACCGCCCAAGATGCCTACGGCGAACATGATTTTGCTCGTCATGTTGGAAGACGGCAACAACCAGCCGAGTGCGCCCACTACGACCAAAGTCGAGATCACCCAAAACGGCGCCGTTGGCTTCCGCTTTAATAATTCAAATCAGCACACACACGGTACTTACAGATATCGCGGTCATTGCGGCCTGCTGGGAGAGTGTTGAGACCTTCGAGATCTGCCAACTCGAACGCCCTTACGAGTGGCGCAGCTTCGCGTGCTGCTCACATGTGCTTCATGTTATCCGCATAGGAGACGTACCACCCAATCGTTGTGAAAGTCTGTGCATAGGCATACGGCGTCGATGACATGGAGGCGATTCCCCTTGAAAGGCCGCCGGCGCAAAGTATGGTATCGACCGCGGTGACGCAGCTATATGAGCCTTCCTCACTCCATCCGCGGGCAACGAAAAACTTTCCGTAGCCAACTTTCTTCACGCCCAGCGTTTCCATCCGGCTGCGCATGCGTTCGTACGTCGCCGGATTGATTGCCACAGTGAAATACCATATCCCGAACGCGGTATCTCTTTTCAAGGTGTCGTTGTGAACGTTGACTTCCTCGTCCATGAACGAGCCGTCCATCAGAATGCCAAAGCTCTGGTATTGGCGGGTATTGGATTTCCACAAAACGATGCCACAATGACCCGGGTGTTCACCAAAGGAGCCCCCCCAATTCTTTGGCACGCTGATGATCACGGTGCATCGGTCGGCGACGATATTTGTTTCACGCGTTGCTTTGATCGCGCCCGGCATGTTGATCAGCTGGTCCAACTCATCATGTACGGCAAAATTAGTGAACGCGTTGCCGTATCTCGTTAACTGTACATTGGTTACTTTGGTCGACTTTTCTTTTCCATGCATGTGTTCACCTCGCTCCGTAAGAACCGCGGCTTTCAAGTAGATTTGGTGACTTCGTCGGACATCATCTATTCCTGTCTTCCAATTCGTAAGTGCGGTTGCGGTGGCGTCTAGTGCCGGTGTGCCGCCTTGCTCGTAGTGGACTCAAGCGTGCCGTACAGGTAAACGGCTACGTCGATAGCAGCATCGACGTGTTGATCATTCTCGCGTAGTAGAACTCGCGCATTTGCCGCATCTGTTTGTCCATCTGTTCGAAATCTACTGAGCCACATTCGGGATTCGAAAACGTACGTGAATATTCCGCCCGAATCTTTGTCTCGATTGCTTCGTGAAACTCGTGACTCCAGCTATCGGTCCAGTCCACAAACCATCGTACTAACCGTTTCTTGTACGCGAAAATCTGCTTGTCCCTTTTTCCTTGGGGTTACTCGTCTCCATCGGCTTTTAGCACTGACTTCAAGTCGGCTAGCAGTCGGTCAAGTTGCTTACCATACTTCTTAACCTCTTTCAGGTCGCCAAGACGAATCGCCTCCTGAAGATTCTGAATAGTCTCCTTCGTGCCCTCGGTTGCGGCGACTATGACCGATGCTGCTTTTGCGGAATCAGTTAGTCCAGCCTTCTTGGCGAGTTCTCTGACCGGGGGCCACTTTTCCAAAAGAGGAGTGATCACTTCGATTGCCGCTTGTATTTTTGCTAAGTGCCTGAAAGCCAACGCCTGGGATACTGATGCGACTTCGGCAACTTGATACGCCGTGTGTTGCAGGGCGTCTAGGAGAGGGAGATCTTCCTTCACCGATCTCGCTACCTCCTTCGCTTTCAGTCCAGTAAAGACAAAGTAGGCTAGACAGGAAAATGTCAGCAAGCAGCCGACCGAAAAAATGGGAAATCTTAGCGAGCCCTCGTAGGTTCCCGCAATTCCGGAAAAGACTATCAAGAAGAGACCAGAAAAGCCAAAGGCAAGGGCAAAACCGCCAGCACGGAACAGACGCTCCATTGGCCTCGATAGGGCCCCGCTAATTGGCACAATCCCTGGGTCTGTCATAGTGTGCTCCTATTTTTGTTTTCCAGTTCAGCAACGGTTCGCGCAAATACGCGACGGAGTATCGACAATGCTCCACCATTTTAGGTAGCCTGGCGGAAGCTCCCTTGCGAAATTAAGCTCACACTCTGCGGCCTTCAGCCCCGCCCGCTGGCAGTATGTTGTCGCCCATCGCTCAAGCTCCGAAGGGAATCTTAAAGGCTGCTTACCTGCCGCTATGAGGCGCTTGTTGTCTTCAATGAGCCTCACGGACTTTCGAAACGTCCTCAACGTACCTGCACCATTTTTGGTGACAACAATAGGCACAATGCTAAAGCCGGAAAGGCCAAACGACAGCTGAAGTAGCTGACCCGCAAAAGCAGCCGACCTGTAGTCGGAAAGACTTGCTATGAAGTGCCAAAGAGAGAGCACGAGCAAGATACAGCTTGGCGGAAAAACCGTCCAACCAAGGCGAAACCAACCGTTGTAGTGAAAAGGTATTGAAAAATCCTTCATAACTCGGCGATTGTTTTCCGTTGTTACTGAGGATTCTTTTCAAACTTCTCGGCACTGGTTGGATAGAAAATAATCTTTCCCGTTTCAACTCTCGGCTCTAGCAAGACCACTGCAGTATCCTTGAGTGACTGAACCTTCGTTGCTAGCACGTAGTTTCCGGATGGGTTTTGCGTGACGTCAATCGATGAAAGATCGACTGAGGCTGGGTGGCCGTTTAATTGAACGATACCCGTCGGTTGGCGCTTTTTTGCGTCGACGATGGCGCGCGCCAAAAGACCCTTTAGAACTACCGGATCCGCCGCAGCATCTTTCTGTGAGATTTTTGCCGCGAGCACTTGCATGTTCACGTTGCCCTCTGGCGTAGCCAGCGAGTAGACCCGAATTTCATCGCCGTGGCTGTCCAGATTCGGGCTAAGTGTCGATCCGATCCATGCCCACACGAATGCAGTCGACATAACGATGGCTCCCGCAGAGCGGGCCTTGACTTTGAGCTTGCCGAGTTCGACCGCTATGTCACCGGGCCCAGCCCCGACACCGTCCTTGTACAGGTGGAAGCCGTATCGGGCGACAGTGATGCCACCCGCTATCGCGAGGAGCATCCCAGCTCCTTTCAGCCCGACCGTGATAAGCACTGGGTCCATTTGAACTTTCCTTGCGGCCACAAAGAGGGCATGACTTTCACGATCGTTCGGCTGTTCCTGTTTTGCTATTGGAAGGGGTTCAAGACGCGAGCGCCTGATCCCGCAAAGTTGTCGACGTTGCGCGTAACGACCGTCAGGTCATGAATCAACGCGGTTGCCGCAATCAACTTGTCCAGCGCGTGCTCCAGGAGCGGTACTCTCAGACGCCCCCACACCTAACCAATCTCTTCATCCACCGGCAGGATGTTTTGTCCAAACTCCTGCAACACCGTGTTCAGCCACTTTTCGAGGCGCGTTGCCTGCGGTTCATCCCCTCGATGTCGAATCAGTTCGACGCCTCGCCGCGAGTCACCGACCGTCACAACGGACAGGTACAGGTCGATATCGTCACGCGTCGCTGCATGGAAGAAGCCCAACACGCCCTTGTTTGCGAATCTCGCTGATGACGTTGGTGTCAACCAACTACATGCCCCGCCTCGCCGTCTTCCACTCGCACGAAATCGGCGTCATCACCCACATTCGGCATCGACATCAGCATTTCCGCGAAGGTCTTGCGTTGCGGCCGGCGCAGGGCCTTCGCAAGAATCTCGCGATGCTCGGCTTCCGCGCTCCGGCCGTGCGCCGCCGCGCGCTCTTTCAGGCTCTGGACAAGCGCGTCATCCAAATTCCTCACCACAAGATTTGCCATGCTTACCTCTACATCAACAATTGCTATCAATGATGGCATCATCGGGAGGAAGTGCAAGCATTGCAATTACCTTGTAATCGACCTCGGGGCATTTCCTGAATGGCTGGGTGTGCCGCGTCGCGGACCGCGCAATGGCCCGCGACCGATCGCTGCGGCGCACCAACCATCAACCGCGAAATGCGGACACCCTAAATAACAGATAGAAAACGCGAAACGAACACGCACGATTGGGACCAACCCGGCCTGTCATCTCTAGCAGGTATTGCTGTGGCGCAATAAGTGCTGGAATGGCTGCCATAAAGAACGATTAACGCATTTCTATCGGACCGCCTCGATCTCATCGTCTCCTATAGTCGTAATCGAACATTCGCGCTCGCTGAAACCGATCGCGCACAATTTCGCGCAGAAGCACTCTCTCTGAAACCAGTTGCATTGCCGCAGCCATTCGTCGCTTAAACAAGACGGCGTACCGTCGACCAGGGGAAACTATGAATCGCCTCGTTTTGGGCGCGTTGTTTTTTGCGCTCGCGAATACGGTGCAGGCGCAAAGCAGCGTGCAGCTCTACGGCATAGTCGACGATGCGCTGACTTACGTGAGCAACGAAGGCGGCAGCCATGCATGGGCGCAATTCAGCGGCGTCGGCCAATCGGATCGCTGGGGTTTGCGCGGTGTGGAAGATCTCGGCAGCGGCTATCGCGCGATATTCCGGCTCGAAAACGGTTTTACGCTCAATAACGGTCAATTGGCCCAAGGCGGATTGGAGTGGGGCCGGCAAGCCTTCGTCGGCTTGGAGAGCGACCGTTTCGGCAGCCTCACGCTGGGCCGCCAATACGATTTCATGACGCCCTACCTGACCGAGTTCTCGGCGGGGACGCTCACGCCTTCGGTCTTTGCGTTTCACCTGGGCGATCTCGACCGTCTGGGCGGCGAGCGGATCAATAACGCGGTCAAGTACCAGACGCCGGAGTTTTATGGCTTGCGGGTCGGCGCGCTGTATTCGTTCGGCGGACAGGCCGGAAACTTCTCGGCCGATAGCGCGAACGCGTTCGGCCTGCAGTACGCGCTCGGTCAATTGCATCTCGCGGCGGCCTACGTGGCGATGCACAACTACGTGCAGACGTTCGGCATTGGCACGTCGGTGCTCGGCGAATCGCTGCAAGGCACGGGGCAGCTCGGCTTACTGGCGAAGCCGGCGACATTCGACAAAGTCACCGTGGCGGGATTCGGCGCCGGTTATCAGCTCGGGCCGGTTAACGTTCATGGATTATTCACGTTAGTCGATTTACAGCAGCACGGCGAATCCGACGTGCTGCGCACGGTGGAAGGCGGCGCGAAATATTTCGTGACTTATGCGTGGTCGCTGGCGGCCAGTTATGCATATTCCAAGCTTGGGGAAAACCATTGGAATCAGGTGGCGATCGGTACCGATTACTCATTTTCGAAGCGCACCGACGTCTATTTGAATGCCGTGTATTTACACGCAAACAACGGTACGCACGCTCAGTTATTCCTGCTGCCGGCATCGAGCACAAACACCCAGACGGTCGTTTCGCTCGGGATTCGTCATTTGTTCTAGCTGTTTTTGCGGGACCAGAGGCCACTGCCTTTGGAATTAGCCGTTACACGAAAAAAGGGTAATAACGGACTTTTTCGACCGATTGAAAAGAACGCTCGTGTTATTTGCAATGCAGAGATCTCAGGGCATACGCCAATTCATCGACTTGCGGGGTTTTAGTTAGGGAATTCGCCTGATTGAATCTGGTCGATCGTCGGTACCATACTAAAGAAAACAAACCGATTAACGGATTCCCTCCCTGAAACCTGGGGCCGCGAGAGACCGCGCTGCACATTTTCGGTTCATTTCGGCGAAATGGTTTTACTTTAAACCACCGAAGCTACCGGCTAAACCACGCAATTCGTCTTGCTGTAAACGAAATAAGTTCGGCATTTGCGATTTAGTGCGTTTATTACGCGCTGAATCGGGGCATGTTTTGACGGCGCGCACCAGCACGAGCGCGAGAATGGGACCCGCCTCGGGGGAGGTATGCGCAAAACACTCGGACTCATGCGCCGGCTGATACGAAACCGGTGCTCCACCGGTCTTGCACTCGGTGTGCTCATGCTGGGCATGGGCGCAACGGTGACGATGTATCTCGTCAGCTCCGAATTGGTCTATCGCGAGTCGAGGCTGCGCTTCGACAACGATACGAGCGATGCCGAGCAGAAGATCGCCATGCGCGTGCGGCTCTATTCCGATGTGCTCGTGACGATGCAGGCGCTGTTCGGTGCAAAGGACTAAGTGGCGCGCATCGAGTTTCGCGATTTTGTCGACGGCCTCGATTTGCCGGGCCGCTATCCGGGTTTTCAGACCTTGAACTACGCGCCTTATGTGCGTAGCGAGGACATTGCCGCGTTCGTCGCGCACCAGAAGAGCGACCCGGTTTTGCAGAAGGCCGGAATCGATTTCTCCGTTCGTCCGCCGGGTGCGCGCGCCGGGTATTACGTGTTGAGCTATGTGGAGCCGCTGGCGAAGAATCTGCCGTCGCTCGGCATCGACATGGGTTCGGACGCTCGCCGGCTCGCGGCGCTCGAGCGCTCGCGCGACAACAATGAGGCGATCAGTAGCGGGCGGCTGATCTTCGTCGACGGCGGCGGGCAAGCAGTGGGGCTTGCGGTGCGCATGCCGGTGTATCGGCGCGGCTTGCCGCTCGCGACCGTCGAAGAGCGGCGCCGCGCGTATATCGGCTCGGTCGGCGCGGGCATTCGCGTGAGCGATCTGCTTGCCGGCCTGCTCAGCGCGGAGACGCAACGCCTGATTCAATTCCGCATCTACGATGCGGGCTCGTTCGGCGTGCCGGCGGTGCCGCCCTCGCCCTCGACGTTGCTGTACGACAGCGTCGCGGGCGTCTCGACGGCAACGAGCGCGCATCGGGCAGCCGCGGGCGCGAGCGGCATCGCGCCGCTCTCGCCGGCCCGTGCGAAATCGGCCGATGCGGTCTCGGCGATCGATCGCGACAACCCGCGTCTCGAGCGCAGCGTCGTGCAGTCGTTCGGCGGACGCCGCTGGCTGATCGTGTTCGACGCGGACCCGATGGCCTTGAGCGGTCCGCAGCGCTTCTTGCCCGGGCTCGCGTTTCTCGTGGGCACGATCATCGCGATGCTGCTCTCGGGGCTTGCCTATGCGCTTTCGACTTCGCGCGTGCGCGCCGTGAAGCTCGCGAATCAGATCACGCACACGCTGCGCGAAAGCGAAATGGCGCGTGCCGAAGCGCAGCGCATCGCGCATCTGGGCGACTGGCGCGTCGACCTCGACCGCCGCGTGATCCATCTTTCGAACGAGATGGCGCGCCTCATCGGCTGGCGCAGCGGCAAGCCGACGCTGACGGCACTGATGCGCGCGATCGAACCGGCGGACCGGCTCGCGCTGATCGAGCGTGTGAGGCACACGCTGCACACCCGCGCCGCATTCGAGTTCGAGTGCCGCTATCGCTCGAAGCGCGGCCGGCGCGGATGGCTGCGCATGATCGGCTACGCGTACGGCTCGAACGATCAGCGCATGCTGCGCGGCACCGCGCTGGAAATCACGAAGCAGAAATCGGCGGAACGCGTGCGCGAACTCGAGCACGCGATCACGCTGCAGCTCGCGACGGCGACGAACGAAGTCGAAGTCTTCCAGCAGATGATCGCTTCGCTCGCGCAGGGCATGGGCTGGGAAGCCGGCGCGTTCTGGCCGTCGCGCGCGGGCCTCAAGCAGTCGCTGCGGCCGACGTATGTCGCGCCATGCCGCGAGCTCGAGCCGTGGCTGGCGGCGCGCTCGCCGATCGCGCCGGATAGCGACGACCTCCCTGCCGCGCCGTCGTGGTACGCGGGACAGCAGGTGGCGCAGCTCGCGCACGCGCGCTGGCTCGCCGATGCGGGCATCCTCACCGTGTTCGCGTTTCCGCTTCGCACGGGTTCGGTGGTGCTCGGCGTGGCGGAATTCTATTCGCGCGAGCGGGGTCACGCGGAGCCGCATGCGCTCGCGATGGCGCGCTCGATTGCCAGCCAGTTGAGCCACTTCCTGCAGCGCAGGCAGGCTGAAGACAATCTCCACTTCATCGCCAATCACGATGCGCTGACCGGCTTGCCCAACCGCCTGATGTTCAAGGAGCGCCTCGACGACGCGCTCTCGCACGCACGCGAGGACGGCACGACGCTGCACGTGCTGTTCATCGATCTCGACCGCTTCAAGGACATCAACGATTCGCTCGGGCACAACGTCGGCGATGCGCTGCTGCGCGCGGTCGCCGACCGTCTGCTCGACGAGGTCAAGGATGCCGAGATGATCGCGCGCCTGGGGGGCGACGAATTCACCGTGCTCGTGAAGCAGCACAGCGATCACGCGAGCATCATCCGCACCGTCGATGCCATCCAGGCCGCACTCGCGAGGCCCGTGTTCGTCAGCGATCTGCAGCTGCAAGTGAGCGCGAGTATCGGCATCAGCTCGTTCCCCGACGACGGCGACGACGCGCAAACGCTCCTCAAGCACGCCGATATCGCGATGTACGGCGCCAAGCAGCGCGGCAAGAACACGTATCAGCTCTATCAGCGGCAGATGAGCATGTCGCTGCAGCGGCGCGTCGAGATGGAGGCACATCTGCGGCAGGCCATCGAGAACCGCGAGTTCACGCTGCGCTATCAGCCGCGCGTGTGCCTCGCGACGAACCGCTGCACGGGCGTCGAAGCGCTGCTCCGCTGGCAGAGCCCCGCGCTGGGTCTCGTGATGCCGTCCGATTTCATCCCGCTCGCCGAAGAGACCGGTGTGATCGTGCCGCTCGGCGCGTGGGTGCTGCGCGAAGCGTGCCGGCAAACCGCCGAATGGCGCGCGGCCGGCTTCGGGCAGATCCGTGTGGCGGTCAATCTGTCCGCCGCGCAATTCGCGACGCCGGATCTTCTGGACCACATTCTCGAAGCGCTCGACGAAGCGCACTTGGCCGGCGATTCGCTCGAGCTGGAGCTGACCGAGAGCATGGTCATGCGCCAGCCGGAACAGGCGTCGCGCTGGTTGTCGAGCTTGAAGCAAACCGGCGTGCGCTTGTCGATCGACGACTTCGGCACCGGGTATTCATCGCTCGCGTATTTGACGCGTTTCCCGATCGACGTCGTGAAGATCGATCGCTCCTTCATTCGCGATATCCCCGACAGCCGCGGCGACGCGCAGATCACGAGCGCCGTGATCGCGCTCGGGCACAGCCTCGGGCTCAGAGTGATCGCGGAGGGGGCGGAAACCCAGGCGCAGGTCGATTTCCTGCGCAACGAAGGCTGCGACGAGGTACAGGGGTACTTCTTCAGCCGACCCATTCCCGCCGACGAGGTTGGCAGTTTCGTCAATCGACGGCTGGATGCCGGTCTCGCCGAGAGGCGCAAACCGGCTGCGTTGCGCGTCCAGGATGAAAACCTGGAACGCGCGTATCACACCTGAGTGGAAGGAGTAAAAAATCATGGAACAACGGGGACAAGGCGTTGCAGCGCTGTGGCAGGCCATCGACGAGCTGGACTTCGACCGCATGAAGCAGAAGATGCTGCACGGCCAGCGAAGCACGTGGACGGCCGAGGCGCTCGCGCACGCGGAGGAGGGGTATCGGCGCTTCTTGAAGCTCGCGGCGAAATATCCGCAGATGCCGGTCGTGCCGAGCGAGGCAGTCGACGATTTCTGGCACGCGCACATTCTCGATACGCAGCGCTATGCGGCCGATTGCGAGCGCATTTTCGGCGGCGTGCTGCATCACAATCCGTATGTCGGCATCGACGGGCCGGAAGACGAGGCGCGGCTCTTGAGCATGGCCGAGGAGACGAACAAGCTGATGGCGTCGGAGTTTCGTGCGGACGAGGCGGAGGCGGGGGCGTATTGCGCGAAGCCGGTGGTGGAAGCGGCGGCGTATTGCGCGGTTTCCGCTTCGGGGAAGGCGGCTTATTGTGCGGTGTCTGCGTCGGGCGAGGCGGCTTATTGTGCCGTGTCGGCTTCGAGCGATGCCGCTTACTGCGCGGTGTCGACGTCGAGCAAAGCGGCGTATTGCGCCGTGTCGGCGGCGGGCAAGCCCGCGTATTGTGCAGTGTCCGCGTCGAGCGACGCGGCCTATTGTGCCGTGTCGGCTTCAAGCAAACCGGCATATTGCGCGGTATCGGCGTCGAGCAAAGCGGCGTATTGCGCCGTGTCGGCGGCAGGCAAGCCCGCGTACTGTGCCGTGTCCGCATCGAGCGAGGCGGCGTATTGTGCCGTGTCGGCTTCAAGCAAGCCAGCGTACTGCGCGGTATCCGCTTCGAGCGAGGCGGCCTATTGCGCCGTGTCCGCATCGGGCAAGCCTGCGTATTGCGCCGTAGCCGACGCTCCCGCGTACTGCGCCGTCCAGATCGTTGCGACCACAACGATCGAGCCCGCAGCGCTGCGGGCGCTGAACGCCTGATCCGGCTTGCTGCGGAAAAGACCCTCAACCCACGTTAGCGGCGGCGACGCCGCAACGGCCGGCCAACGAGACTCAACGCGAGCGCGACGCGAACCCAGCGCACACCGCTCGCTTCGACGATGAGGCCGGTTCTCCCGCACACACAGGCACGCCTGCGCGCTGCCGTCGACTCAGCTCTTCTTCATCCTCGCCGCAACCAGCACCGACAGCAGGCAGCCGATCGCGAGATACGCGGCAACCGGATGCCACGACCCGTCCGCGAGGCTCACGAGCCCCACCGCGATGAACGGCGTGAACCCGCCGCCGACCACGCTCGCCACCTGATAGCCGACGCCCGCGCCGCTATAGCGGTACTCGGTGCCGAACAGTTCGGTGAACATCGGCTGCTGCACGCTGACCACCATGTCGTGCGCGACGTTCGCGAGCATCACGGCGAAGATCACGATCCAGAGCGTGGCGCGCGCTTCGAGCGCGACAAAGAACGGCACGGCGCTCAGCAAGCCGATCACCGCGCCGGTGAGGTACACGCGGCGGCGGCCGTAGCGGTCCGCGAGCGCCGCAAAGGCCGGAATCGTCACGATGCTGATCGCGCCGACGAGCAGCCCGATGTTCAGGAAGAACTGCTGCGACATGTGCAGGTTGGTCGTCGAATAGCTGAGCGCAAACGCGGTGACGATGTACATCGTGAAGAGCTCGGCCAAACGCAGCGCGATGATCAGCAGGAACGCCTTCGGATGCTGGCGCAGCGCTTCGAGAATCGGCAGCTTGCTGCGGTGCTTCTTTTCGACGACCTCGTGCATGAACTCCTGCGATTCCTCCATGCTCGCGCGCACCCACAAGCCGATCAGCACCAGCACGACGCTGAACACGAACGGAATGCGCCACGCCCAGGCCTTGACCGCGTCGGAGCCGAGCGTTGCGCCGAGGATCGACATGATGCCCGTCGCGAGGACCAGGCCGACGCCATAGCCCACCTGCACGCCGCTGCTGTAGAACGCGCGCTTTTTCTCAGGCGCGCTTTCGACCGCCATCAACGCCGCGCCGCCCCATTCGCCGCCGACGGCGAAGCCCTGGACCGCGCGCAGCACGACGAGCAGCACGGGCGCCCACCAGCCGATCGACGCGAAGGTCGGCAACAGGCCGATCAGCGCCGTGGAGAGGCCCATCATCATCACGGTGAGCACGAGCATGCGCTTGCGTCCGAGCCGGTCGCCGAAGTGGCCGAATACGAAGCCGCCGAGCGGCCGGAACAGAAAGCCGACGCCGAAGGTGCCGAACGCGGCGAGCGTGCCCATCGCCGGGCTGATTTTCGGAAAGAACTGCGTGTTGAAGACGAGCGCGGCGACGATGCCGTAGAGCAGGAAGTCGTACCAGTCGACTACCGCACCGACGAAGCTGCCGACCGCCGCCTTGCGGGCCCGGCTTTTCTCGCGATTGGCCACTGCGGGAA
The DNA here is from genome assembly GCF_005280735.1 of Trinickia violacea. NCBI lineage: Bacteria > Pseudomonadati > Pseudomonadota > Betaproteobacteria > Burkholderiales > Burkholderiaceae > Trinickia > Trinickia violacea. Next base: position 3,603,502 of record NZ_CP040078.1, on the reverse strand, counting down.
TATGAGGGGTGCGGATAGCGGATGTCATGGCGATGTCTCAAATGTTGGAAAAATTCACGCGCAGCGGACGGGCGTTCGGGAGCGGGCTGGCTCGGCGTGACCGGAACGGTTAGTTTGCTGCGCGGTGACTAGAGAATAGGGAGGTGCGCTAGGTGAGGCAATGCTCACTGACTGAGAGTTGTGCGATTATCGACGCAAAGTGTGCGATTATCGCGCGCTTCGCGGGTTAGTCCTGAGACGGCGCACGGCCCGCTTGATACGCAACAGCAACGGCAATAGCAGGAGAAAGGCATCCACCTATGACCCGGCCACCATTGGATAAACGCGACTGGATCGCCGGCCTCGAAAAAGGCCTGGCGATCCTCGAAGCGTTCGACGCCGAGCACGCGCGCATGACGCCGAGCGAGGCCGCCGCGCGCACCGGCATGACGCGTACCGCGGCGCGGCGCTATTTGCTGACGCTCGAACACCTCGGCTACGTGCAAAGCGACGGCAAGCTCTTCGGCCTCACGCCGCGCGTGCTGCGGGTCGGCTGGTCGTATTTCGATTCGGCGCGTTTGCCGAGGATGCTGCAACCGTATTTGCAGCAATTGAGCGCGACGATCGGCGAATCGGTCTACGTCAGCGTGCTCGACGAATGGGAGCTGGTGTTCATCGCGCGCAACAGCACGTCACGCGTGATGACGACGGGGTTCGTGCTCGGCGCGCGCGTGCCGGTGCCGCTGACGTCGCCGGGTGTGGTGCTGCTGGCGGGCCTGCCGGATCAGGACGCGGTGCGCGAATGGCTGAACAGCACCGAGCTGGCGCCGTTCACGCCGCACACGCTGACCAACAAGGCACGCTTGCTCGAAATCATCGCGCAGGCGCGCGCCGATGGCTACGCGGTCATCGAGCAGCAATTGCAGATCGGCGTGCGCGGCATTGCGGTGCCATTGAAGGACCGGCGCGGCGAAGTGGTCGCCGCGCTCAGCACGAATATGCCGCTTGGCGGCGAGACGGTCGAGGCGGCGCTCAAGCGTGTATTGGGGCCGTTGCGGGAGACGGCGCTGGCGGTGATGAACGTGTTATAGCGGCTAGCGCGACGCGTCCACGCCGACACTTAAGTCACATCTGGTGGGGCCAGATATTCAGTAAAGGAGCCGCGCTCAGCTTTCGACATCGTAGTGAACCCACAGCTGGCCTTTCTTCTCCTTGACCTTCAGAATCCTGACCCTTCCGACGATCCCTAAAGACGCCACGTGCGTGCCGCCGCAGGGATAGGCGGGCAGATGTCCAAAGCCGACCTTGCGTGTTTCGCCTTCTTGCGACACGTGGCGAGCCGCATCGGACGCGATCTGAGCGTTGGCCTGCTGTTCGATTGCGTCGGCGGTGAATGCTGGCGCGCCGTCTTCGGCTTCAAAAATGACGCGTGCTTCTCCCGGCCAGTGATGGCCCTTCACGGCCCGCCATCCGAACGGCTCGCCGCAATAGCTGATCAAGTGACCGGCGGAATGCAGCCGGGCGTGCAAGGCGCGAGGCTCGGCGGATACCTTGATATCGACGTCGCCTGCCGCGACGCTCCGGTCGCAGTGGTGAATCACGTCGTCTCCCGCCTGACTCACGCGAATGACTTTGGCGTCGGCGATCGTCCCCAGATCGGACGGTTGGCCGCCGCCTTGAGGATGAAACAGCGTCGCCGACAAAACGATTTGATAGGTCCCGTCTTCGGCCGGCGAGCAACTGACCACCGAGGCGTGCATTTCCAGCTTGTCGCTGTGCAGATAATGCCGTTCCGTCATGTTCGAACATCCTTCCTTGCTGCGAGGAAACCGTTTCCTCGACGATGGACGCATCGTAGGGGGATCGTGGCGGGCGCGATTGTAAAAAATTGACTGGACGAACGAAGCGCAGGCGCAGCGCGCTTCGAGCTTGACGAACCTAGTAGTTGGAAGGCGGCACGCCGAACGCCTGCCGGAAAGCACGATTGAAGTGGCTTTGATCGTAGAACCCCACGCCCTGCGCGACCTCGGCGATGGTGTGCGCGCTTCGCGCCAAGAGCGCGCATGCCTGTTCGAGACGCAGCCGCACGAGCCACGCATGCGGTGTCATGCCCACGGTTTGCTTGAACTGTCTCAGGAAGTGAAAGCGCCCCAAGCCGCACACCGACGCCAATTCGTCCAGCGTGATTTTTTCGCCGAGGTGCGCAAAGCAGTAGTCTTTTACCCGCTGCCATTGCATCGGCGAAAGCGCGCCTTTGACATCTTGCCGAACCACGGCGCGCGACTGTCTGAACAAGCACTCCATCAGCGTCAGCCATTGCGACTGCACGTCCAGCGTGATCGCGCCGTCGTTGCGCCGCATGGCATCGTGCAAGCGCAGCAGATGCCCGGCCAGCACCGGATCTTCGAGCACGATTCCGGCCAATTCCGGCTCACGGGGTGAGCCGCCGATCTCCTCGGCCATGTTGTCGAGAAGGTCGGGGGAGAGCCGGAACGTCTGGAGCGTGAAGGCGCCGCCGCCTTCGCGAGTTCCGTCGTGGATTTCGCCGGGCGGCATCAGCGAGACGCAGCCAGGACCGAGCAAAACGGTCTTTCCCCCGAACCTCTGGCGCTGGACGCCTTCGGTCACCAAGCCGATGTGATAGTCGAGATGGAAGTGGAGGTCGAAGCTGAATTCGGAAAATCGCGCTGCACCAAGCACGAGGCCGGGGACTTCGGCGATGTGTTGGTATTGAACGTGATCGGCCATTTGGGGGAAGCGATTGACGTGCCTTAAGGTTTGCTTCAGGCGGCTAGAGGCGGTGCGGCTTAGTATAGCGCCGCGCGCGAGCGCGCATTTTGCCCGTCAGGGATGCGCGATACGACAATATCGCCGCGCAAAAGCGTCCCCGGGATATATGATCTTACGAGTGCGGTTCGAGCCGCGATCCACTGAAGCGCGCGCGTCGCGGCAGGCACGTATCCGGGTCTGACAGGGGCCAACTCCATGCGCCGTCTCTCGCTGATCTCCGTTTCCGTTGCCGTCGTCGCTTGCGCCGCGACTCTTGCGCCCGTTCTCACCAGCCTCTACGTCGCCAATCGCGATGCAGCGCACCGAGAGCAAAGCGATCTCCAGGAGTACGCGGAGAAAGCCGTGCTGCGCTCGGAACTCGTCACGCGCCAAGCGTTCACCGCGATCGCCGACATCGCCGCGGTATCCCAGCAAGAATGCTCGCCGGCCTTTCTTCAGCAATTGGCCCGCATCAGCTTCACTTATCGCTACGTGCAAGATTCCGGTGCCTACGGCGGCGGGGAATATCGGTGTTCACCGCTGCTCGGCGATGTCAGATACCAACACTTCAAGCTGCCCCCGCCCGATTGGCAGAGCGAAGACGGCTACCAGGTGTGGTTTCATCAAAAGAGCCCGCTCGACGTGGCGCGCGAAGATCTCATGATCGGACGCAACGGCGATTACGTGTCGATCGATCCGCAATCGTACGTCGATGTCATCGATGAGGACCGGCGGCCGATTGCGGCGGTCAATGTCGAGACGAATACGATCTTTGCGCTGTCGCCGGGCGCGAACAGTGCCGAAATGCTGGCCGCCTGGAAGCAGCAGGGCAAAGTGACGAGCCGCGATTGGCTGTACGCGGTGGCGCGCTCGCCGACGAGACCGTGGGGCGTGGTGGTCAAGTCGCCGCGCGTCGGCTTGCTGACCGGCTGGACCAACCTGCTTGCGGCGTGGCTGTCGGTGGGCGTTCTGGCGGGCGCGCTGGTGGGGTGGATGGCGTTCCGGCTGCTGTCGCGCCAGCTGTCGTTTCCGGCGTTGCTCGAACGGGCCATCAAGCGCGGTGACTTCGACGTGTATTACCAGCCCATCGTCAAGCTCGCGGACCGCGAATGCGTGGGGGCGGAAGCGCTCGTCAGGTGGCTCGTGGACGGACGCTACCTCTCCCCCGAGATTTTCGTTCCCGTTGCCGAGGAGCGGGACTTGATCCAGCCGCTGACCGATCTCGTCCTGCAGAAAATGCTCGCCGAACTGACGCCGCTCTTGCGTTCGCGCCCCGCGTTTTACGTGTCCATCAACGTCGGCGTCGCGGATCTCCAGAGCGATCGCTTTCTGCGCGTCTTGACGTCGAGCTTGAAGGACACCGGCATCCGCCCCGACCAGGTCCGCATCGAAGCGACCGAGCGCAGTTTCCTCGATGCCGACGCGACCCGCAAAACCATCGAGGCATTCAGAAGCGCAGGACACCCTGTCTATATCGACGACTTTGGCACCGGCTATTCGAGCCTCGCCTATCTGCAGAATTTCAAAGTCGACGTACTCAAGATCGACAAAGCGTTCATCGATACGATCGCCCAGGAAGCGGCCACCAGCATCGTCGCGCCGCACATCATCTCGATGGCGCATGCGCTCGGTCTCGCGATCGTCGCGGAAGGCGTCGAGCACACGTCGCAGGCCGATTACCTCGCGCAGCACGACGTTCAATACGGCCAGGGGTGGCTGTTCGGCGCACCGATGCCGGCGGGCGCGCTCATCGAGTATTTGCAGGCCCGCAGCGTGTCTTCCGCCTTCGCGGCTGAGCGGTCAGTCGACCTTTTTCATCAGCAATAGCAGTAGCACCGGCAGAAGCAGCAGCACGAGCGGCAACTGCACGATCAGGCCGGCGATGATCGCGACCGCGAGCGGCTGCTGCATCGCGGAACCTTGCCCCAGCGCGAACGCGAGCGGAAGCAAGGCGAGAATCGCGGCGATCGTCGTCATGGCGATCGGGCGCAGGCGGTTGCGGCCCGCGTCGATCAGTGCCTGCCTGAACGGCACGCCTTCGTCGCGCACGAGCCCCTGCAGTTCCGACACATAGAAGATCGCGACCTCGGTCACGATCCCGATGATCATCGTCATGCCCATCATCGCGGAGATGTTCAGTTCGATGCCCGTCACCCACAGGCCGACGAAGACCGCGCCCGCCGCGAGCAGCGGCATCGCCATCACCGCGAGCGCGACGCGGAAGCGCTCATACAGGAACAGCAGCAAGCCGAACACGAGCGCGACTGCTGCGCCGAACACCGTCAAGAGGCCCTTGAACGCGATCTGCTGCTGCTGATAGAGGCCACCGAGTTCGTAGTAGACACTGGCAGGCAGCAGGCCGGATTCGCCGAGCGCCTTTTGCACGTCGGCGATCGTCGAGCCGAGATCGCGGCCGTCGATGCGCGCCGTCACCGCGACCATGCGCTTCAAGTTGTCGCGGCTGATTTCGGGCTGGCCGGTCACGGTCACGAGGTCCGCGACGCGGCGCAGCGCGAACAGGTGACCGTCCGGTGCGCGGATCGGCAACTGCCCCAGTTGCGTATCGGTGAGCTTCATCGCATCCGCGATGCGCACGCGTACGCCGACCGTCTTCGGCCCCGCCTGAAACTGCGTCGCGACATTGCCTTCGACCATGTCCGAGACGGCTTGCGCGATCGACTGCGGGTCCATGCCTTCCGCCGCTGCGGCGTCGGGCCGGATATGCAGTTCGAGTGCGTCGCCGGCGGGGTTGATGCCGTCATCCACGTCGACGATGCCCGGTATCTTGCCGATGCGCGCGGCGACTTTCTGCGCGGTGGCGTCGAGCGTGTCCTGGTCGTCGGAGTAGATCTTGATCTGCACCGGCTGCGGCACGGCGGTCAAATCGCCGATCAAGTCTTCCATCAACTGCGCGAGTTCGATGTTGACGCCGGGCACCTGCGTCTCGATCTTCGAGCGGATTTCCTCCATCACGGTCTCGATCGGCTCGCGCTTGCCCGATTTCAGCCGCACGAAGAAGTCGCCCTTGTTCGGCTCGTTGAGGTCGCCTCCGAGGCCCGCGCCCGTGCGGCGCGAGTAGTTGGCGACGTTCGGATTCGCGCGGATGATCGCTTCGATCTGCTGCATCAGGCGGTCTGTCTCGGTGATCGAGGTGCCCGGTTCGGTGTGGTAGTCGAGCACGAAGCCGCCTTCGTCCATCGTCGGCATGAAGCCGCTGCCGACGCGCGTGGACGCGAACGCCGCCACGATCACGAGCGGCGCGAGCCCGATCAGCACGAGCGCGGGTTTCGCCGTCACGTGCTCGATCAGGGACATGTAGCGCCGGTTCATCCACAGCGCGAAGCGCGATTCGGTGTGCTCCTCGGCGTCTTTCGCCTTCAGCCAGCGATCGCACAGGATCGGCACCGCGAGCCACGTGACGAGAAACGAAATGAAGAGGGCGCTGGCCATCGTCACCGACAGCGCCTTGAAAAACGCGCCCGTCACGCCGGACAGGAACGCGAGCGGCACGAAGATGATCAGCGTCGCCGCCGACGAGCCCGCGAGCGGTCGCGTGAATTCGAGCGCCGCGCTCATCACGCGGCCGTGGAAGGCGTGCGCGCCCGCTTCGCGCATGCGCCGCACGATGTGCTCGATCATCACGATCGCGTCGTCGATCACGAGGCCGACGGCCGCCGCCATGCCGCCGAGCGTCATGATGTTGAAGCCCATGCCGAACACGTCGAGCAGCAGGATCGTCGCGGCCATCACGATGGGCACGAGTGCGACCGCGATCGCGGTGATCTTCCAGTTGCGCAGGAACGCGAACAGCGTGAACGCGGCGAGCACGACGCCGATCATGATCGCGTCGCGCACGCTGCTCGCCGACGCGACCACGAGCTCGCTCTGGTCGTACCAATTCGCGAGATGCACGCCGGGCGGCATCTGCTTCTGAAAGTCGGCGAGCTTCGCGCGGATCGCCTTGGCCATCGCGACGCTGTTCGCGCCGGGTTGCTGATAGATGTTGATGAGCACGGCGTCCTGACCGTCAGCGGTCACGCGCATCCATTGCGGTATCACGCCCTGGCGGACCGTCGCCACATCGCCGAGGCGAATTTGCGTCGCGCCGTTTGTGGCGACGACGACGTTCTTCAACGCGTCGAGCTGCGTGATCGCCGTGTTCGCGATCACGAGGTACAGCTTGTAGTGATCCTCGATGCGACCGGTCGCCATCAGCACGTTGCTCGCGCCGATCGCCTTCGACACATCCGCGAGCGAGAGCTTGTACGCGGCGAGCCGCTCGGGATCGGTCTCGACTTCGAATTCGTCCTGCGCGCCGCCCATCACGTCGACGCGCGCCACACCCTCCAGCGACGACAGCAGCGGCCGGATCTGAAACTGCGCGAGATCGTGCAGCGCCGAGAGCGATTGCTGTTTCGAGGTGAGGCTGTACGCGAGCACCGGGAACACAGTCGGGTCCATGCGCCGCACCTGCATGGTCGTGCCTTGCGGCAGCGACGCGAGAATCTCGCTGATCGCGGACTGGGCCTGCAATGTGGCTTGCGCCATGTCGGTGCCCCACCCGAAGTTGAGCGAGATCTCGGCGGCGCCGCGGCTCGTTGTCGACTGCACGTCGAGCACGTTCGGCACGCGGCGCAGCGCTTCTTCGACGGGCATCGTGACGAGCGTCGCCATCTGCTCGGCGGGGCGGTCGCCCGCATCGAGCGAGACGACCGCGCGCGGAAACGCGACGTTCGGAAACAGCGAGATCGGCAGACGGAAGGCGGTCAGCGTGCCGGCAAGCGCGGCGAGCGCGATCACGAACAGCAACGACCGCCGGTGCATCTGCATCCATTGGCCGAAATTCATCGTGCAGCGCCTCCGGCTGCAACGTTGCCTGCGAGCTGTACGGCCATGCCGTCCTTCAATTCATAGTTGCCGCTGACGACGAGCGGCTGCGAGGCGTCGAGCGTGCCGTCGACACCGTAGCGGTTGCCGGCTTCGATCTTCGTTGCCACGGAGACGCGGCGCGCTGTGTGATTCGGCGTGATCTGGTAGACGTATTCGCCCTTGTCGTCCTTCAACACCGCCGAGCGCGGCACGACCCAGTGCGTGCCGGCGAGCGTCGCGATATCGGCGGCCACGCGCGTGCCGGCGATGAACGCGGTCTGGTTGACCGGCACGCTTGCGCCGATGTTGACGAGCTGGCTCTGCGTATCGACCGACGCGCCGACCATGACCACACGGCCCGTCACCGCGGATCTCGCGAGCGCGGTGGATAGCCCGTGCAGCGTGACGGTGTCGCCGACATGCACGGTGGCCGCATCGGACGGCTCGATGCCGAGCATCACGTTCGGGCGCGCGTCCTTGCCGCTCGCCGACGCGCTCAATTGCATGAGCGGGGCGCCCGCCTGAACCTGATCGCCGGGCGCGACCGACACTTGCAGCACGACCGCGTCGAACGGCGCGACGATCGTTTTGCTACCCGCGGTGACGCCCATCAGGTCTTGCGCGCGCAGCGCCTGCTGCGCGTCGAGCAGCGCTTTCTTCGCGGCGGCGAGCTGCGATTGCGTGGCGAGGCCCTTGTCGTACAGCGATTGCGTGCGGCCGAGCTCGCCTTGCGCGAGCGTGAGCGCGCTCTTTGCCTGCGTGGCCGCCAGTACGGCGGACGGATCGGCTTCGATGACCGCGAGCGGCGTGCCGCGCGCGACGGCTTGCCCCGCCTGCACGCGCAACTGAGAAATGCGCGCAACGTAGGGCAGATTCACGGTGGTCACGCTCGATGAGGACGCAGCGACGATGCCGTAAGCGCGAACCGGCTGGGCAATCGCGCTGCGCTCGACGCGCACGGTTTGGACGGTGACGACGGTGTTATCGGGTGCATCGCCGGCGTGAGCGGAGTGGCTGACGCCTGCCGAGGCGGCGATGGCGGCGATTACGGCGGCAGCGAGAAAGCCCGCTGCCGCGCCTCGCGATTGCATAGAGTAGCGGCTATTTCGCATGGTTGTCGGTAACGGTCTGATCGGATGAGAGGGCGTCGGGGATCGCGCTGCCGAGCAGCGCCTGCAAACCGACGCGCTGTTCCGCGAGCGATTCGCGCAGCGTCGCGACATCGACGCGTTTGGTCAGCAGCGCGCTTTGCGCATCGGTGTACGCGCCGAGCGCGAGGTTGTGCTGGGCGTAGGCTTGCCCGGCATGCTGCGCATCGCTTTCGATGCCGGGCATCGCAGCCTCGGCTTGATCGAGCTGGCGCGCGAGGATCGCGGTGTCCGCGCGCAGATGCGCGACATCGGCGTAGGCCTGATTCAGGCGGTTCTGATATTCGTCGCGCAGACGCTGACGCGTAGCGTTTTCGATCGCGACGTTGCCCTGGTTGCGGTTGAAGACCGGCAGGCTCAGGTTGATCTGGAAGCCGCTCGAGTAGATCTCGGACGTATCGCGTGAGCGAACGAAGCCAACCGACAGGCTCGGAAACTGGCTCAGGATCGCCGCGCGATATTTCTGCTCCTGCGCTTCGTAGCCCGCTTGCAGCGCAATCAGATCGGGACGCCGTTTCGGCAGCGCGGCGACGGCGTCGTCGACGGTCGCATCGGCTAGCAGGGGCGCGTCGTCGCCGCCTTTTAGCTGGAGTCGCACATCGGGCGCGAGGCCGAGCAGTGCGTTGAGATCGTGATGCGTCTGTTCCGCTGCACGTTGTGCGTCCGTGTATTGCTTGCGCGCGTCGCTGTAGGACGTGAGCGCGGCGGTCAACGTGTCTTCGGTCAAGTTGCCTTCGCGTTGCGCCGCGGCCATTCGCTCGTAGCGTGTGCGCGTGAGGTCGAGTTGCTGTTGCAGCAGGGGCAGCGTTTCGTCCTGCAAGCGCGCCTTCAGAAACAGTTGCTTCGCCTGCGCGACGACTTGCCATTCCTGCCACAGCAGCCCGAGATCGGTCTTGACGACGGTTGCGTCAGCCGACTTCTTGTTCGCGCCGCGAGTGACGATCGCCATCACGTCCATGCTCAAGCCATAGCTGAACGCGCGCTCGAAGCCCGCGGCGCCGGGATAGTCGCTCGAAACGCTCAGTTGCGGATCGGGCAGCAGGCCCGCGGAAAACGCCTGCGCGCGGGCGATGCCGAGATCGTCGCGCGCGAGCTTCAGATCGGGATTGTTCGCGACCGCGAGCATCGCGACGTCTTCGATATCGAGCCCGTTGGATGGATCGAAACGATGGGTGGCGAGATCGGGCAGCGGCATGGTCGACGGATCGATCTGAATGCGCTCGAGGGTGCGCGCCGATGTCGACGTGTCCTCAAAGGACAACGGCTCGCGGTGATACCACGTACAGCTCGCGAGCAGCAGCGCGCATGCTGGCGCGAGGACGCACAGCATCGTACGGCGGGCAGTGGGAAAGGCGCGCAAATTCAGGCTCCTGGCATGCGACGGCGTGCATGCGCAGTGGTCGCGGGGCACGCATTGAAACGGGTGCCTATTATGCGGTCGCTGACTTAGCCAAACCTTAGCGGCGCCTTAAGGGCGGGTCATGAAAGCTGTTTGTAGTAATACGTCGTCGCACAGAACTCGCCGTCCGGCATGAGCGCGTAGTTCGGCACCGCGCCGACGCGCTGCCATCCCGCTCGCTCGTAGAGCCGCTCGGCGTCCCCGCCCGTGACCGTGTCCAGCACGAGGACGGACTTGCCGGCCGCCTTCGCTTCATCATCGACGGCGGCTATCAAGCGCTGTGCGATGCCTTGGCGCCGCGCCTTGCGGCTGACGAGCATCTTCGCGACGTCGGCGCGATGCGGCTGGTTCTCGGGCAGCGCCGTGATCAACTGCACCGTGCCGACGATCTCGCCGCTTGCGTCTTCGGCAATCAGCAGAATGCGTTCGTCTCTTGCGACGCTGTTGGCGACATGCCGCCAAAAATCGACGGCGGTGCTGCGCGAGATCGGCAGCATGAAGCTCACAGAAGCGCCGCCTTCGACGCAATCGATGAGCACGTCGGCGAGTGCATCGACGCAAGCTGCGGCCTCGTTCATGCCGATGCGTCGCACGGTAATGGTGTCGTTCATCCGTGGCTCCGGGAATCGCTTGGCGCAAACTTGCTTAGCGCGACGAGGTAGCGAGCGGACTTGCGTGTCGGGTTGCGAAAGACGATGGGGCGGTCGAGCTGCATGGCCAGGCAGTCGCCGGCTTCGAGCCGCCATTGCTCGTCGCCGACCGTGATTTCCATGGCGCCTTCCATGATCCAGACTTGCTGATGGATTTCGGCGTCGCGCATGCCGTTGTCGAAGGCGACGCGCTGGCCCGCCGGGAATTTGACTTCCACCAACTGCAGGGGCGAGCGTACGCCCGGCGACAGATTGCGGCGCACGTAGCCCGAATCCGGATCGGTCCAGACCGTTTGCTCGCGTGCGGAGGCAAGCGGCGACGGTTCCTCGGAGGGATGGCTCGATGCGTCCTCGAACAGCGAAGCCAAGGCGACGCCGAGCGCCGTCGCGAGCTTTTCGAGCACGACGGCAGTAGGGCTGCTTTGACCGCGCTCGATGAGCGAGATATTCGAGCGGCTGACCTTGCTGCGTTCGGCGAGCGCGTCGAGCGACCACCCTTGCACATCGCGAAATTCGCGCACGCGGCGCGCGATCGTGTTGTTGATATCCATGGGCATCCAGTTTGATGGAATTGTTTTCCAGTAAACTAGAGTGCGATGGTTGTGTTGTCAACGTCTTCTGTCAGAAAACAAATGAAATGGTGGAAGCGGCTACGTGCCGGATGTCACGATTGCCGTAGGACTTCCGCGAGGTCGTCGAGGGTCAGCGGCTTCACAAGGTGGTAATCGAATTCACCTTTGCCGCCATCGGGTTCGGAGACGGCTACCGTGTAGCCCGTCAAAGCCACCAGCTTCGTCACGGCGCAACTCGTTTGCTGGCGCAGCAGACGTGCAAGCTCATGACCATCCATGCCAGGCATGCTGATGTCGATCAGCGCCACGTCTGGCGCAAACGAATTGACGATCGACAGCGCTTCTGGCCCGCACAGCGCGCGTTTCACTTCGTGGCCTTCTAGAGACAACAGTACGCTGAGCGCCTCAGTCGCATCGGCGTTGTCGTCCACAAGGAGGATGCGGGCCGGCATCGTTCTGCGCATCGTAGCGACGCCAGGCTCGGCTTTGCTCCTGCAAACAATGGGCAGTCGAATGGTCACCTCGGTGCCCTTGCCTGGGCCTGGGCTTGAAATCGCGACATGACCTTTGTGCGCACTCACGAGAAATTTCACAACGGACAAGCCGATGCCCAACCCTCCTTCCGCACGCGACTGGGCTGCGGATGACTGGGTGAACATATCGAAGACGGTTGGGAGCAAAACCGGCGCAATGCCGATACCGGTGTCCCGAACGGTGATGACGGTTTCACGAAGTGTCGAGTCGTCCTCCGGGATCGTGGCAGGGTCCGGCGCGTCTACCGTGATCGTAATCTCGCCGCCGGCAGGCGTGTACTTCACTGCGTTCGACAAGACATTTGAGAGGACCTGCGTGAGGCGCACGGAGTCGGCGAAGACCGTTACCGGATAGGTCGGAAGTATCGTATGCAACTGATGCTGGCGCCGGTCGGCCTCGGTTCGCACAGCCGCCGTTGCGTCTTTCACGATGTCGGAGAGCAGACTTTCTGAACGGCGAACCGAAAGCTTGCCGTGCCGAATCCGGGATGCATCGAGCAGGTCGCTGACCAGACGCTTCAATTGACGCGTCTGACGTTCGGCAATCGAAAGTGCGGAAAGGACTGGAGAGTTGTCAGAAGCGAGCTTTCGCGCAGCGGTCAGCGCGCTGTCAATGGGTCCGATTGGATTGCGCAGTTCGTGACCGATTTGGGCAATGAAATCATCCTTGCGGGCTTCAGCCGCCGCCAGCGCATTCTTTGCCACTTCCGCTTCATGTGCGCGCACTTCAGCATCTTTCCTCGCCTTAGAAATGGTCAGCGCTGCACAGGTAAAGTTTGCGAGACTCGTCAGGATTCGGAGATGTTCAGCGTCGAACCGGTGCTGCTCGTCTCGACACATGACCGAAAGCGTGCCCCACGACTCGGGTGTGCCGGGAATCGGTACAACCAGCTCTTCCACGACCCCCGATAAGACGCTGCCGAGGCCCGAGAAGTAGCGCTCGGGAAACGCAAACAGCTGCGCCGAGCTCAGTTCGAGTGCGACCCCGGCGGGGCTGTTGTCGAATGGTATGAAGTTACCTGTCGGGTCTTCGGTGCCGTGGTTTGAAAACGCAGCCCAGCGCAACGCAGGTTTCTGGTCGCCATCGGTTTCGAGCAGATAGATGCTGGCGTGGCTGGCATTGCACAGTTTCAGCGCGATATCGGCAAGTGTCTGAAGAACGGAGCTATCCGACGACACGAGCGCTTGTGCCAGCCCGTGCAGCGCGTCGTTTTCCGCCTCGAAGTCGGGCGGCCGGCGGGGGCGTCCCTCTAGTTCAGCGGTAATCAGCGCTCCCGCTCGCTCAACGCGCTTCAGCGTTGGTGACGCTGTCGGCCCTGACATATCGACCTCTTAGGGATAGGCCATAACGTGAACAACGGCTCGGCCCATTTGCCATTGTAGTTCGCGAAATCGCGACAGGACGGCCGGACCGGGAATATTTACTGCTTCAATGAGCGGCTCGTCCGGATATGAGCCTTCGCGTGGCGGGACTTGCCAGGAACGGATGTTGCAGGACGAATTGAACAAGCTTCTTGGATGGGCTTTGGGGCTGTGATTCTGCTTTCAGCGTCGTCGCCGCCACACCCGGATGAACCGTTGTGGGATGTGGAATTGATGAAGCCAGTCCCTATCGCGCGACTGCTCAGAGAGATCCGGACGCCTCTGGAGTCGTCCGGGACAACGGTTCCAACGACGTCAATTCTCAAGAGCCGTTTCTGAAAATCGAATCGTATGGAATACGAAGTAATTTTCCTTGTCGATGAAATCGATCATGGTCAACCTACGAACAACGGAGGCGCCATGATAGTGGAAGGTCGGCGAGCTTCAAGGTAATTCCCTGTTACCAATCTCGCACGGCCGTTTCACCTGTGTCCAGACTCGCCGCCTACACTCCAAGCCATGTTCACCACACATGCACGCAACGTGCGAGGAGTAGCGAAATGAACAAGAAGATGCTTGCCGCGGTTCTGGGCGCCGCCGCCCTGGCAGTTTCGACTGCAGCGTCTGCCCACGTCGATGTGGCCATCGGTCTGGGTGTTCCTGGCGCCGTCTATGCTCCGCAACCGGTGTACGTCGCTCCGGCTCCCGTTGCGGTGGACTATGGCGGCTACGACGACTGGCGCGCCCGCGAGTGGCGTGAACGCGAATGGCGCCGTCATGAGTGGCGGGAACACGAATGGCGTGAGCGCGAGTGGCATGACCGTGGCCACTGGCGTTATTGAACGGGCGCCGATAAGCCGCCTATCCGGCGAATGCCACCGGTTATCTGTTCACGCCGGATTCGCCTTCACAAAATCGACGAATGCCCGCAACGGCGCGGGCACGTGGCGGTGTCCCGGATAGTAGAGAAACGGCCCTGAGAAGCTCGTCCACCATGGCTCGAGGATGGGCTCCAGCGCGCCGCTGTCCAGATGCGGGCGCAGCATGTCCTCGAACAAGTGAATGACGCCGATCCCCGCCACGGCGGCGCTGATCGCCAGATCCATCACGGCACCGGGCCTGACGAGAAGCGTTTCCGTGGGATCGAGTTCCACCCTCTCGCCGTCGCGCTCGAACTTCCAAGTCGGCTTGGCGCCCCCCGCGAATTGGCCGCGCAGGCACCGATGCGCAAGCAGCTCGCGCGGATGCTCGGGTCTGCCGTGCTCGTCGAGATAGCCCGGCGCGGCCGCCGTCGCGAAACGCTGGACGCGCGGCCCGATCGGGACGGCGATCATGTCCTGCTCGAGACGCTCGTCGTAGCGGATACCCGCGTCGCAGCCGATCGAGAGCACGTCGACGAAACCGTCCTCCACCACGACTTCGACGCGAATGTCGGGATAGGTCTTCAAGAACGCCGCGACGATGGACGGCAAGATGGTGCGCGCGGCGCTCGCGGGCACGTTGAGCTTGAGCGTGCCGGAGGGCTTGTCCCTGAACACGTTCAGCACATCGAGCGCCGCTTCCATTTCGCTGAACAACGGCGTCAGCTTTTCGATGAGGCGCAGCCCCGCTTCAGTGGGGGCCACGCTGCGCGTCGTGCGGTTCAGCAGCCGCAGCCCGAGCTTCGTTTCGAGGCGCCTCACCGCGGCGCTAAGGCTCGACGCGGAAACGCCGCTGATTCGCGCGGCGTCGCGAAACCCGCCCGCACGCGCGACTGAAACGAACGCGGCAAGATCATTCATCTCCATGGCACTGTTCACCTTTTTGCACAGCCCGTGCGATCTAGGCCGGATTATCTAACAACGCAATCGCGACCATACTCGCTCTCAACTTTGATCAAGGAGAGAGCGTCATGTCGAATTTCAAACCTGTCAGCACGTTTTCGTTTGCCGGCCAGACGGTGCGCCGCATGGGGTACGGTGCGATGCAGCTTGCCGGGCCTGGCGTATTCGGGCCGCCGAAAGATCGCGACGCCTGCATCGCGGTGCTGCGCGAAGCAGTGGCAGCGGGCGTCAATCACATCGATACGAGCGACTTCTACGGCCCGCACGTCACGAATCAGATCATCCGCGAAGCGCTGCATCCCTACGCGGACGACCTCGTGATCGTCACCAAGCTGGGCGCCGTGCGCGGCAGCGACGGCTCGTGGCTGCCGGCGCAGGAGCCGCGGGACATCGAGCGCGGCGTACACGACAACCTGCGCAACCTCGGTCTCGACGCGCTCGATGTCGTCAACATGCGCCTCATGGGCGACGTTCATGCGCCCTCTGAAGGATCGATCGAAAAGCAGATAACCGCGTTGGCCGAGCTTCAGCGGCAGGGGCTCGTTCGTCACATCGGCTTGAGCAACGCGACGTCGACGCAAGTCGCCGAGGCGCAAGGCATCGTGGAGATCGTCTGCGTGCAGAATCATTACAACCTCGTTCATCGCGCGGACGACGCGCTCGTCGACGAACTCGCGAGCAAGGGCATCGCCTACGTGCCGTTCTTCCCGCTTGGCGGGTTCACGCCGATTCAATCGTCGGCGCTCTCGGACATTGCGCAGAGGATCGACGCGACGCCGATGCAGGTTGCGCTCGCGTGGCTCCTGCATCGCTCGCCGAATATTCTGCTGATTCCGGGCACATCGTCGGTTGCGCATCTGCGCGAAAACATGAAGGCGGCGCAATTCGTGCTGACGGATGACGTGCTTGCTGAACTCGACGCAATAGGCGAGGGCAACGGGGAGCACTGAGCGCTCACAACAGCGCGACGAGATTGCCAAGTGCGTTGGACCGGTCGCCCTCTCGCCAGCCAAGCGCGAGATGGGCGCTCAGCTTGGACCCCTGCACGTCGATATAGCGCACCCCCTTCACCAGCACTTGTGCGATCGACACCGGCACGATCGAGACACCGAGGCCCGCGGCCACCAGATTCACGACCGACGACACTTGCGGCGCGGGCTGGGCGAGCTGCGGGCTGAACCCCGCTTCGCCGCATGCGCGGATGACCTCGTCGTAAAGCGTGGCGCCCGCAGACCCAGGCACGAACACGAATGCCTCGTTGGCGAGCGCCTTGAGCGGCAGGCGCTTTTTCTCCGCCAAGGGGTGCGTGGACGGCAGCACGATCTTCATCGGCTCGTCGGGAAAGCGATGCACCTGCACACCGTCCGGCGGCAAGCGTCGCGGCCGGAAGAACACCGCGTCGAGCCGCTCGTCGAACAAACCCTGCAGCAGACTCACGGTGTTGGCTTCTTCCAGCGTGAGGTCCACGGCGGCGTACTGACTCTTGAAGCGTTGGAGCAGCGCGGGCACGACAGGATTGAACGCCGCCGAACCCGTGAAGCCGATGCGAAGGCGCCCGGTTTCTCCACGTGCGGCCCGTTGCGCCGCGCGCGCGGCGCGTTCGGCGCCTTCGAGCACACGCCGAGCCTCGATCAGAAACGCCTCGCCCGCGACGGTGAGTTCCGCCCCGTGCGCCGTGCGGCGGAACAGCTCGGCGCCGAGTTCGCGCTCGAGACTCTTGATCTGCTGGCTGAGCGGCGGCTGCCCGATGCCGAGCTTTTCGGCGGCGCGCGTGAAGTTGCCTTCGGTTGCGACCGCAACGAAATAACGTAGATGACGCAGTTCCATGCCAGTGCTAAAACGTATCGGGTTAGCCAGTTCTATATATTGGACAGTATAGCCACGGAGCAGGACAATTGGCGACATCGAGATTGAACGTCCAAGGCAACGCGATTCATCATGAACTCCGATTCTGTCGCCGTAACACGAAGCCCTATGCAGTCGTCATCCGTGCGTCCGCGAGCGGACAGCGCCGGCGGCGTGAGCCCCGGCTCGTCTGCGTATCGGCGCATCAGCATTGCGCTCTTTCTGGCAGGCTTTGCCACGTTTTCGCTGCTGTATTGCGTGCAGCCGCTGTTGCCTGAATTCGCGAGCGAGTTTCATATCGGCGCCGCGCAAAGCTCGCTTGCACTTTCGATGTCCACCGGTTTTCTGGCGTTTTCGATTCTTTGCGCGGGTGCGCTTTCCGAACGGCTTGGCCGGCGCGGCCTGATCTTTGCGTCGATGACGCTCGCGGCAGCGTGCAACTTGTGGGCCGCGATCGAACCGAGCTGGCATGGCATCTTGGTGGCGCGCGCGCTGGAAGGCCTGGCGCTCGGCGGCGTGCCCGCTGTGGCGATGGCGTATCTCGCCGAGGAAATCAACCCGCGCGGGCTGGGGCTTTCGATGGGGCTGTACGTCGGCGGAACCGCGTTCGGCGGCATGATCGGCCGGGTCGGCATGAGCTATTTGAGCGACCACTTCTCATGGCGCCACGCGATGTTGACGATCGGCGTGATCGATATCGTGGCGGCCATCGCGTTCGTGCTGCTGTTGCCGGAATCGCGCAATTTCGTGGCGCGCCGCGACTTGAGCCCGGCACACCACCTCGCGCAGTGGCGCAGGCATCTGACGGCTTCCACGCTGCCTTTCGTCTTCGCGATCGGCTGCCTGGCAATGGGCGTGTTCGTCACCGTCTACAACTACGCGGGCTTTCGGCTGATTGCACCGCCGTTCGATCTCAGCGCGACGCAAACGGGACTGATCTTCTGCGCGTATCTTTTCGGTATCGTGGCATCGTCCGTCGCGGGCGCGCTCGCGGACCGGTGCGGACGAGGGCCGATCATGACTAGCGGCGTCGTGGTTGCCGTGATCGGCATTGCGTTGACGATGATGCACACGCTCGTTCCGATCGTGCTCGGCATTGTCCTGTTGACGATCGGCTTCTTCGTCACGCACTCGGTTGCGAGCGGCTGGGTGGGGCAATTGGCCGACGGCGCGAAGGGGCACGCCACGTCGCTGTATCTGCTGGCGTACTACCTCGGGTCAAGCGTGCTCGGCTCGTGGGGCGGGTGGTTCTGGCAAAACGGCGCGTGGCCTTCGGTTGCCGGTTTTGCGTTTGCGCTGCTGGCCGTGTGCGGCGCGCTGGCGATATACGTTGCGCGAGTTCAGTCGCGCAAGCAAGGAGCCTGAAATGGCAATGATCGATCATCTCGACCATCTGGTTGTGACCTGTGTCGACGTGGAAGCGACGAAGCGCTTCTATACCGAGGTCATGCAGATGCGCCTGGAAACGTTTGGCGCTGGCCGTATCGCTTTCCGCTTCGGCAATCAGAAGATCAACGTGCATGTGCGCGGCAGCGAGTTCGAGCCGAAGGCGCATTTGCCGGTGCCGGGGGCGTTGGATTTGTGCTTCATCGCGTCGGTGCCGTTGGATGACGTAATCGCTCATCTCAAGGCGCGCCATTGGCCGATCGTCGAGGGGCCGGTGGAGCGTACCGGCGCGACGCAGAAGATCCGCTCGGTGTATGTGCGCGACCCGGATCTGAATCTGATCGAGATTTCGGAGTTGATGGGTTGAGTGCGGGATTCGAAGGAGGCCACGCGATGATTGCGCTGTTTACCGACTTTGGCGCCGACGACATCTATGTCGGGCAGATGAAGGTGGCGTTGCTGCAGCATGCGGCGCCTGGCGTCACGCTCATCGATATGCTGCACAGCGTGCCGAACTACGACGCGCGTGCCGCGGCCCATTTGCTTGCTGCGCTTCGCGGCTGGTATCACGCGGATACGGTCTTTCTATGCGTAGTCGATCCCGGCGTGGGCAGCGCCCGCGATGCCGTCGTGCTGCAGGCCGATGGGCAGTGGTTCGTGGGACCCGATAACGGATTGCTCTCGGTGGTGGCGGCGCGTGCCGCGAGCACCCGCACTTGGCGCATTACGTGGCGGCCCGAGCGGCTTTCCGCCTCGTTTCATGGGCGGGACTTGTTTGCGCCGGTGGCGGGGTGGGTGAGCCGTGGCGAGTTGGCCGCGGACAAGCTGAGTGAGATCCCAGGTTTGCAAGTGCAGCTTGGGGCTGACGATTTAGCCGAAGTTGTCTATGTCGATCACTATGGCAACGTGCTGACGGGAATGCGAGCGGGCAGTGTGGCTAAGAGCGCGAAGCTTGGCATTGCGGGGAAAGAAGTGGCTTATGCTCGCGTGTTTTCAGACGTCCCGGCGGGGCAAGCGTTCTGGTATGAGAACTCGATTGGGTTGCTGGAAGTTGCGGCGAATGGCGGCAACGCTTCGCTGCAGCTTGGAGCGCGTGTCGGAGATGCAGCGCAGGTGACAGCAGGGAAGTGAGCCCGGGTCCAGCGCCGTTCGTATCGATCACACCCACAGCCGATACAGCCAGAACGATTCGTCTTCCACAAAGCGCTGAGCGAACTCACTCGGCGAAAAGCCCGTGATCCGTTTGACCGCGCGGCTCAGGTGAGCCTGATCGGCAAAGCCTTCTTCTTGGGCCAGCGTTGCCCAGTCGAAGGGCAAACCCGCCTCGTGACGCTTGCGCGCGGTGAAGAACACGCCCTCGGTTTTGACGAGCGCCTGCCATTCGCGCAGCGATCGCCCGCTATGTGCCTTGATGCGGCGCTCCACCTGTCGCGGGCTATGCGTGCGCCGCCATTCGTGGGCTTGCCAAGCCAAGCGCTCGACCCAATGCCGGCCGATCTGGCTCAGCGAGGGTGTCGACTCGAAGCGGCCCTGGTGCGCTTGCCAGCGCGGCGCGAGATGCTGTTCGAGCGCGGCCAGCGTCGCGGCATCGTCGGACGCGTTGACGAGCGCATCCAGGAACGGCCACCAGTCGGCGCCGAGCCACTCATGAGCGGGGACGATGCGATCATGCACGTCGGCCATATTGATCCCGAACAGCGTTTGCGCGACATCCGCCGTGAAGCACACGAGCCCGCCACGCCCGGTGGTCGGCGCCCAGCTCACGGTCGGAAGGGACTGGCTGCCCGCGAATGTGACCGATGTGCCGAGCGGCCGCCATTGCGGGCCGCTTTCGGTGCGCTCGACTAGCCCGGCCTCGAGGCCCTGGAACCAAGACAACGAGACAATTTCGGTAGCCGGAAAGTGCGTCAGGCGCTGCTCGCCGTTCAAGTCGAGGCCGCGCGTATCGCGGCAGACGATCGCCACCACCGCGCCTTGCAGAACCGGCGGCGCGAGATAAAGCCGCGTGTGCGCACGCCTTCCTTCTCCGGAGGCGAGGGGAGCGCGTGCGAACGGATCGGGGCACGGCGGCAGGCGGGATGCCAGAGCGGAGGACATGACCGCGAAGTATAGGGAGGGGCCGTGCGCGAGTCGATGTCGTTTGCGTTCAAGACAGGGCGCCGCATGCGGGCGAATAATGGACGGCATGAACCCGACCTCGTCTTCCCAATGCCCATTCCACGCCGATGCGAAGACACCGGCGCCGATACTGCATCCTCTTGGCGTATGGCCTCCTGGTCCGCCTGCCGGGCTGACCGGCTGGAGCTTGCTGGTCCGGATGTCGCGCGACTTGCTCGGCACGCTCGCCGCGTGGCAGCGGGAGTTCGGCGACGTAGTGCATCTGCGCCTCTGGCCCGAACATGACGTCGTCGTCGCCGATCCGCAGCTGGCGCGTGAACTGCTCGTCACGAATCACGACGCGCTGGTGCGCTGGGAGCGCGGCATACGCGTTTTTTCTCACGTGCATGGAAGCAGCGTGCTCATTGCCGAGGGTGAGGCGTGGCGCAACAAGCGGCACGCTTTGAATCCGAGCTTCACGCCGAAGGCGGTGCAGGCTTTCATACCGTCCATTGCAGCCGCGACCGAAAACGCGCTCGCGCAGTGGCCGATGAACCACGAGCGATGGCCGATCGAAAGCGCGCTCACGTCGCTGACCATGGACGTGATCATGCAGATGATCTTTTCCAGCGAGATCGGCGACGATGCTCGCGTGGCGGAAGAGGCGGTGCGTGTGGCCAGCGCGGCGGCGAACGCCGAGTTTTATTGGCCTGCGAGTTCGCCGGAGTGGGTGCCTTGGAAGCGGGGCAAGCGTCGAGCGATTGCGGCTTTGAAAGATTTGATCGAGCGGCAATTGCAGGCGCGATTGACGTTGCCTGATGACGCATGGCCCGACGATTTGTTGTCGCGTCTTTTGCAATTGCATCGCGACGATGCGATGACGTGGCCTCTTCAAGCGGTCCGCGACGAGTGCATGACGGCGTTTCTGGCGGGGCATGAGACGACGGCGGCGACGCTGGTTTGGTGGGCGTGGTGTATGGCGTCGAATCCGGCGGCACAGAAGGCGGCTAGGGAGGAGGTTCGCCAGGTGCTGCGAGGCCGCGTGCCGACGGTGGAGACGGTGTCGTCGCTGCGATATCTGAATCAGACGATCAAGGAGACGTTGCGCCTTTATCCGACCGCGCCGGTGCTCATCAGCCGTCGATGCGCCAAGCCGATCACGTTGGGCTCATGGCAACTGCCCGAGCGCACGATGTTCATGGTGCCGGTGCAGTTGATGCATCACGATCCTCGGTGGTTTGCCGAGCCGTTGGAGTTTCGGCCTGAGCGGTTCGCTGCCGATGCGCCGGAGGTTCCGCGTGGCGCTTATTTGCCGTTCGGTGCAGGGCCACGTGTTTGCTTGGGGCAGCACTTGGCCTTGGTTGAAATGACGGTGATCGCGGCGATGGTGTTGCAGCGGTTCGAGTTGTCGGCGCCGGAGGGGATGGCTTCGCCTCCGCCGGTGATGAATGTCACGCTGCGGCCTGAAACGCCTTTGCGATTGCAGGTGGCGACGGCCCGTTAGGAAAACGGGCCGGCTCATTGCACGCCGTTCGTTAGCACGCTGCTCGTCGACGACCGTCAGACTTCAATTCCCTTCAGCCGCCGCCTTGCGTGAACGACCGGCCCGCGAGGCCGATTTGCGTGGGGCTTTCGCGGGCTTGGTCCCGGCTGCCGAGTCGGCAGAGGGTTCCGCTGCGGGGACCTCCGCGTTCTTCGTTTGCGCGACAGCCGGGGCACTCTTCTTCGTGGCGGTTTTGCGCGCGCGGCGGGGCGTGGGTGCTTTCACCGTCTCCGTATGCGCTTCTGTTTCGATCGACGTCACGTGTTCGAGCACGTTTTCAACGACCGCCGGGGCGGGTTCTTCCAACGCCGCCGTTCCGGTTGCTACCGGCGCTTGCTGAGAAGCCTGCTTCCGGGTGTTTCGGTTCGAGCGACGGTCTTTTTTGCTCGCGGCCTCGGGCGTGAGTGCCGGTGCAGCGTCTTTTGCAACGGTGGGCGATTCGGATTGCTTGGCGACTTCCGCTGTTGCGGCCTGAGCGGTCCGGTAGACAAACGCGCCGGATTTATCGTCGCGTCCCACTTCCAGCAGGCCGCGCGATTGCGCTTCATCGAGCAGATTGCCGAAGGCGCGAAAGCCGTAATACGACTCGCTGAAATCGGGCTTGCGGCGCTTGATTGCGCTTTTCAACACCGACGCCCAGATCTTGCCGCTTTCGCCGCGCTCGGAGGCGAGCGCGTCGAAGGTTTCGACCGCGATCGCGATGGCTTGCGCCTTGCGCGCTTCCAGCTTCTGTTTCGCGTGCTTGTCTCCATCGGCTGGACGCTTCGCCGACGCACTCGCTTCACGTGCCTCGCGCGTCGCGATCGCGCGTTGCTGTTCGCGTACGAGGTCGTCGTAGAAGATGAATTCGTCGCAGTTGGCGACCAGAAGATCGGAGGTCGAATTCTTTACGCCGACGCCGATGACCTTCTTGGCGTTTTCGCGCAGCTTCGAAACGAGGGGCGAGAAATCCGAGTCCCCGCTGATGATGACGAAGGTATCGACGTGCGATTTCGTGTAGCAGAGATCGAGCGCATCGACGACGAGCCGGATATCCGCCGAGTTCTTGCCCGACTGTCGCACGTGCGGAATCTCGATCAGCTCGAAGCTGGCCTCGTGCATCGACGCCTTGAACCCCTTGTAGCGATCCCAGTCGCAATAGGCTTTCTTGACGACAATGCTGCCTTTCAGCAGGAGCCGTTCGAGAACCGGCTTGATGTCGAACTGCTCGAACTTCGCATCGCGGACGCCGAGCGCGACGTTTTCGAAGTCGCAGAATAGCGCCATGCTGACGCTGTCTTGAGGGGATGCCATGAGGTGCTCCGGCCGTGGACGGCTATGGGGGCTGTGGGTTTGGAATAGCGCACATGATAGCGGGTTGCGGTGAAGGGACTGAAATGGCTGGCGTCGATTGCGTACGACGGGCGATCAGAAGCGCTCGCCTACCAAGTGCTCGCTTTTTGTCCAGAGCGACTTGGCGTGTTCCGCGTCGACAGCGTAGGGCCGGACACCAGGCGTCATCCGGCCCATCTGTCCGTGAATGCCTGAAACTCTTGATTTCATGCGCGATAGTCTTGGCTGCGTCACACTCCGGATTGACGAGAACGCGTGACGATCCCCGCTATCTCGGCCGGGTCTACGATGCCAAGTCAGGAAAGCGACGGGTGCGGCGGTCTTTCAGTACATCGCTGCCGGAGTTCAGTGCACATCCCTGCGCGCGTTGCGAAGGTTCTCGCGCACTCGCCGCGCGACCAGCACGGCCAGGTAATCCATAATCCGTGCGCCATCGCTGAATTCGGCCCACGTTTCTTCATACATCTTCGAAACGGTCTCAATCGGCGCATTGGTCTCGGCGGCGATCGTCTTGACGAGTTCTTCGGCGACGGAGCGGCTCATCAATGCCTCCTTTGGGGGGACGGTGGGCATGGGAGGACCATTAAACGTCGTCGACTATCCGACGGGCAAATACATTTAGCCTATCCGAACGACCGTATTGGTTGATCTGGATTTGTCGGATCACAGCCTGTCAAATGGCATACGGCTCGTCGAGTGAGTCATCACGAAGCACGCCATTCATTGTGTAGGCGTGAGCGTCGCCTCGAATGCACTCGCCTTCTGTCAGCATGCTGTGCAAGAATTACACTCCACAGTGACCGGTCAGGGAGCCAAAAGCGATGGCGCAACCCACTACAAGCCTTACGCCTCCGATCTTCTCCCCGAACTCGACGATATGGTTTTCGGCCTACCGTTTCGGCTGGGGCTACTGCGCCTTCGCGCTGCCCGCTCAAACGGTCTGCGAAAAGCTTGGCGCCGCCGATGAAAGTACCAAGCAACTCGCGCTCGCGTTCGAACTCGGCAAACTCCGGATCGTGCGGGCGATCGAGCAACGGGTGCCCCCACTAACAGGGGAACGGGTAGAGCTTTCGCCTGCCGACCTCTAATCCTGCCCACCCAATACCCCCGACCTTTCCCCCACGCCTACCGAATTCTCAACGACGACAACCCGATATCAGTTTGAGATCAAAGCGAGCGCCCCCGTGTAGTTCTGCTCGGGCGCCGCGTCCATACGGGCCTGTTCCCGGACACTGGCAATAATGAGCGCACCGGAGTCTGTTGAATTCTCCGCACCGTCATAAACGATCGTAATTCGACCCGGCCGCTTCCAGGCCGCTTTGAGCACTTCAAATCTGGCCCCCGTCCGGCTTTTCATGGTGACCTTCCATTTGAATGCCGGTTGGCCAAATCGGGCTTCCAGCAACGTGTAGTTGCGTTGCTGGAATGCAAGCCCTCGGGTGCTCAAACGGATGCCTTCGACGATGCCATCGATGATGCTGACGCGCATGCTGTCGCCGTCGACAAGGTCAGGCTGCTTGCCCGCCGGCCATGTGACAACCAGCGTCTCCGTGCCGAAGGGCGCAAGACCGTATCGCCGCGCGTCGGCGTGCTGGAAGCATGCATGGTCGGGGGCGCCAATGTCGCCGGGCAAGGCGGCCTGAGCCGGGCACTCGGGAATTCCCCCGATCGGCTTGGCGATCACGACGCCATACAGTCCCGTGTCCCTTTTGGTCTCGACGGGTGCGGGAGCGACGGGGGCTGGCAAGGAGGGAAGCACCGACGACTGCGGCTGGCTACCTTGATGGGGCACCGTGCAACCCGACACCGCACCAGTCAGGATTGCTAGGAAAACTGTTGCACACAAACGATTCGCTGAAGACCTGATTCTTACCGCGATTAGGCTAGCCATGTTTGTCCCCGGTTGTTTTTTATCTCCTGCTTTATGCGGACAAGATTTTTGCCAACGGACAAAAAGAGTCTGTTCGCCAGGGAACAAAGAAAGCCAGTGAGGACCCTATGGTTAGGGCAAACCCCGGGGAGCGCATTTCCGCTGCACTTGGCGTGCTGCCTGTGCCGTCAACTCCATTGGTGTTGTTCGTGGTTATCGCTTCGGTGGTGCCTCGGATTGCACCTGCCCTAGGGTCTGCGCTGATCGTCGTGCCGATCTAACCCCTCCCCCCCAACACCCCCGACCTTTCCCTCACCCCCACCGAATCCTCAACGATGACCACCCGATTCTTCCCCTCCCGCTTAGCCTGATACAGCGCGAAATCCGCCAACTCCACCAGCGACATAATCGGCATCTCCACAGCAGGCACAAGCGCAGCCCCACCAATACTGACGGTCAAGCATTCCCCCGTCGACGACCCCGCATGCGGTATGCGCAAAGCCTCGACCTCTGCCCGAATCTTTTCCGCGAGCTGCCTAACCCCGCCCGTCGGCGTAGCCGGCAACACCACGGCAAATTCCTCACCCCCAAAGCGCGCCGCCAAATCCCCCGGCCGCCCTAAGCAATTCGCCACCGTCGAAGCAATCCGCTTCAACGCATCATCCCCGGCCACGTGCCCATACGTATCGTTATACGGCTTGAAGCTATCGACATCGATCATGAGCATCGCCAACTCCAGGTCTTCGCGCGCCCCTCGGCGCCATTCCGCCGCGAGATACTCATCGAGATACCGCCGGTTGGAAAGCCCCGTCAAACCATCCGAATGCGTCAGCCGCCGCAACTCCAGATTCGCTTCCATCAACTGCTGCTGCGACTGCCTCAACGCGCGATACGCCTCGTCACGCTGCAGCAGATTGATATACGACCGCGAGTGATACCTCACGCGGGCCACCAGCTCGATCCGATCCGGCAGCTTCACTAAATAGTCGTTCGCTCCAGCCGCAAATGCAGCACTCTTGATAACCGGCTCTTCCTTAGTCGAAAGCACGATGATCGGCACATCGCGCATCGCCGGGTCCGCGCGATACTCCTTGACGAGCGTCAGCCCATCGATCCCCGGCATCACGAGGTCCTGCAGGATCACCGTAGGCCGCGTCCGATGCGCCGCCTCCATCGCCTCATCCGCCCGCGAGCAGTAGTGAAAATCGATGTTGGGATCGTCCGCGAGCGCGCGGCGCACCGCTTCGGCGACGATCGTCTGGTCGTCGACGAGCAGCACCATCACCGGCATGTCGGCGGCCGTCGGAGTCATGAGCGCCACGCGCGCCGCTTCGAGCGCGGCGTCGGCGCCGTCGGCCAGGGGTCGCAGGGTCGCCGCGTCGTCAGGGGAGCCGAGGTGATCGACAGTCATTCTGTTGCCTCTAGTCTGAATTCCAATGGGTGTGTTCTGGTCGTTTCGCGCTGGACCGTCGTCACGTTTTGACGAGTGCCGTCAGCTCGCGCGCGATGCTCTCCAGCGGCAAAATCCGGCGCGCGGCATCGAGCGCGGCAGCCGCCTTCGGCATGCCGTACACGGCGCTCGTCGCCTGGTCCTGCGCGATCGTGTGGTAGCCCTTCGTGCGCATCGCCTTCAATCCAATCGCGCCGTCGCGGCCCATGCCGGTCAAGAGCACGCCGATGGCGTCGCCCTGCCAGTGCTCGACCACGCTCTGAAAAAACACGTCGACCGATGGCCGGTATGGCATCTCGGCAGGTTCGCGCGTGTAGTCGAGCGAGCCGCTGCGCGTGAGGCGCAAGTGGTCGTCGGTCGCGGCGAGCAGCGCAACGCCGGGTCGCAGCGAGTCGCCGTCCTGCGCGATGCGCACAGTCAGCGGGGTCTGGTCGTTGAGCCATTGCGCCATGCCGTCGGCGAACGCGCGGTCGACGTGCTGCACGATCACGAGCGCCGCACGAAAGTCCTCGGGCAGCGCGCCGAGTACGGCGGCCAGCGCCGTCGGGCCGCCCGCGGACGCGCCGATCGCGACGAGCGGCGTGCTGCCGGTATGTGCCATAACGGGCACGCTCTCGCGGTACGCAAGCGGCTTGTCGAGCAAGCGGCCGATCTGATCGATCTTCGCGAGCAGCGGCTGCGAGGCGTCGGCGAGAGTGCTTTCGGCGAGCGTCGGCGTATCGATCGCGTCGATCGCGCCTGCCCCCATCGCTTCATAGACGCGCCGCGTATTCGCGCCCACGCTGTGCGTGACGACGAGGATCGCGCACGGCGCGCGCGCCATGATGCGCCGCGTCGCCTCCACGCCGTCGAACTTCGGCATGATGAGGTCCATCAGCACGATATCGGGCGGGTGGGCGACGCAAAAATCGACAGCCTCTGCGCCGTCCGTCGCCACCCACAGCACACGATGATCGGGCCGCTTCGCAATCGCGCGGCGCATCGCTTCGACGGCGAGCGGCAAATCGTTGACGATGCCGATGTTCACGATGCCTCCCTCGTCTTCTGCATCACCGTGCCTCCCCGATCAAATCGCGCACCGCATCGAGCAATGCCTCGTCATGGAAGCTCCCTTTCGCGAGGTAGTAATCGGCGCCTGCCTCGAGGCCGCGCCGGCGGTCTTCGTCGCGATCCTTGTACGACACGATCAGCACAGGCATGGTCTTCAGCATCGCGTCGCGCTTGATCAGCGTGACGAGCTCGATGCCGTCCATGCGCGGCATGTCGATATCGGTCACGACGAGATCGAAGTTCGTGCTGTGCAGCGCGTTCCAGCCGTCCATGCCGTCCACCGCAACCGTCACCGCGTAGCCGCGCTTTTCGAGCAGCTTGCGTTCGAGTTCGCGCACGGTCAGCGAATCCTCGACGACGAGCACGTGCTTGCGCCGGCGGGCCGCAACGCCTTCGATGCGCCGCACTTTGTCGAGCTGGCCGCCGCGCACGAGCTTGTCGACGGAGCGCAAGAGGTCGTCGATATCGACGATCAGCACCACGTCGCCGTTTTCCATCAGCGCGCCCGCGGCGATGTCCTTGACTTTGCCGAGGCGCGCATCGAGCGGCTGGACGACGAGCATGCGTTCGCCGAGGAAGCGGTCGACCGCGACGCCGAAGGTCTCGTGCTCGTCGCCGATCACGACGACAGCCACGTTCTCGCGCGTTTCCTCGGGTGCGTTCGCGCCGAGCAATTGATGCGCGGTGACGAGCCCGACGGGCCGTCCTTCGAACGGAAAGTGCTGCTGTCCTTCGAGCATGTCCAAGCGCTCGCGCGGCAATTCGAGCGTGCGGCGCACGTGCGCGAGCGGGAATGCGTACGCTTCGCCGCCCACTTCGACGAGCAGGCTCCGAATCACCGAGAGCGTGAGCGGCAGTTGCAGCACGAAGCGCGTGCCTTGGCCCGGCTCGTTGTGAATGCGCACGGTGCCGCGCACGGCGGTGACCATTTCGCGCACGACGTCGAGCCCGACGCCGCGCCCCGACACGTCGGTCACGTGCTCGCGCATCGAGAAGCCCGGCAGCAGCAGAAATTCCAGCAGCTCTTGTTCGCTGAGGCGGGCCGCTGTTGCTTCGTCCGCGAACTGCCGGCGCACGACGGCCTCGCGCAGGCGATCGAGATCGATGCCCGCGCCGTCGTCGCTGACGCTGATCAGCAGCTTGCCCGCGCTATGCCGCGCGTCGAGCGTGAGCGTCGCCTCGGGCGGTTTGCCTTTCGCTTCGCGCTCGTCGGGCGTTTCCACGCCGTGGTCGATGGCGTTGCGCAGCAGGTGGCCGAGCGGCGCCTCGAGCATGTCGAGGATATCGCGATCGACCTGCGTGGCCGCGCCGACGATCGAAAAGCGCACGCGCTTGTCAAGCGAGCGCGCGAGGTCGCGCACGAGGCGCGGGTAGGCGTGCGTCGCGTCGCCGAACGGGCGCATCCGGCATTGCAGCGCTTCGTCGTAGAGCTGTTGCGCGAGGTGGGTGCTGCGGCGATCGAACCGGTCGAGTTCGTCGACGCGCGCGGCAAGCAGTTGCTGCGTGTTGGAGAGCATCGCGCGCACGTCGCCGAGCGCCGCGAGCGTCAGCGGGTCCAGGCGGTCGGCGAGTGCGTCGTAGAACGCATCGAGCGCGCGCGCCGCGTCGCGTTGCGTGCGCTTCACGCGCAGCATCGATTCGGCAAACGGCTTGAGCCAGCGCGATTCGACGAGCGATTCGCCGGAGAGGCTCAGCAATCGGTCGAGGTTGTCGGCGCGCACGCGCAGCATGCGGTCGGGTTCGCGTGTCGTTCTTTCGCGAGCGGGGGCTTGTGCGAGCGATGCGGTCGGCGCTTCGGATGCTCGAGCGGTTGAGTCGTCCGCAGTGCGGCTCGGAGTGGGCTCCGTGGCGCCGGTGTCAGCCGTATGCGCAGGGCCAGGGCTTGACGACGCAAGCGCCGCAGTATCCGCGCCGAGCAGCGCAAGCGCGGCGCGCATGGTTGCCTCTTCGTCGGCGCTGGAGGTTGCGCGAGTGCCGCTCGTTGCCGCTGCATCCTGCCCAGGCGCGGCATGCGACGAGGCGAGCCGCATCGCGAACGTATCGACGTCGGCGCGCGTGACAGCAGCGGCCGGATTCGTATCGCCGACGCGCACGATCAGATCGATCCCGTGCAACAGCGCATCGATATGCGACGCGCTCAACGTGAGCTCGCCGCGCTGCGCGGCAACGAAGCACTCTTCCATCAGATGCGCGATGTCGACGCCATCCTGCAAGCCGATGATGCGCGCGGCGCCCTTTAGCGAATGCGCCGCGCGCATGCAGGCTTCGAGCGCGGCGGCATCGGCGGGTGTGTGCTCCAACGCGAGCAGCCCATCGGAGAGCACGCGCGTTTGCGTGAGCGCATCCTCGCGGAACAGATCGAGCAGCGATACGTGGCTCAGGTCGTCGTCGGTGCCCTCTGTGCGCGCCGGGCCGCCCCAAGCGGACAGAGGCGCCCCCTCGGGGGGCAGCGAACGCGGTGAGCGTGGGGGCTGTTTCATCGCAGGCTCCCGGCAAGCGATTCGAACACGCGGTCCGGATCGAGCAGGCCGATCGTGGTGTCGCGCCACGCGAGCACGCCGCTCGCATGCGAATGGGTTGTGTGCGCAAGCGTCGTCGGCACGGGCAGCAGCTCGCTCGCGGCAAAGCGCACGACGCCTTCGACTTCGTCCACCGGAAACGCGACAGGCTCGCTGCGATGCGCGGCTACCAGCATGCGCGGATAGATCTTGCGCGGCGCGTTCGCGACGGAGGCGGTGCGGTCCAGATGCAGCAGCTCCGCGAGCGATACGGCGACCGTCAGCGCGCCGCGAATGTTGACGAGCCCGAGCACGATGCGGTTGCGCCGGTGCGGCAGCGAATGGATCGGGCGAATGTCGTCGATTTGCTTGAGTGCCGTGCTCGGCAGCGCGAGCCATTCGTCGGCGACGCGGAACACGAGGGCGGAGTGGGGGGCTGCCGCGGCTGAGCTTGCACCGGGTGCGCCGGCCGCTTTGCGGCTCGAGGCGCGAACCGCTCGATCGGCATTCGTCGCGCGCGCGGCTTGTGCCGCGGCGGCGAGGTCCGCGTCGTCGAGCGGGCGATCCAGCAGCTTGGATGCGGCGTGCTCGAAGACGGGGCAGTTCAGGCAGCGCGAATAGGTCGACAGTTGCTCGCACGAACCGTCGCCGCGCGTGCCGATGCGATTCCAGCAAGCATCGACGGGCGCGGTGGCGCTTGGCGTGGCGGCGTCCTCGCGATTCATGGCGTCCTCACGGGGGATTCACGCGTGCCGCTGGTGGCATTCGCGCGCGGCTTCGCGCGTTCGACGCGCCGCATGAGTTGCTGCGCGCCCGCCGCATCGCCGATCATGTCGAGCAGCGCGGCCAGATGCGTGAGTGCTTCGTAGTGCGCGGGCTCCAGATAGAGCGCTTTGCGGTAGTGCTCGCGTGCTTCGGCGCTGCGGTTTTGTGCGTCGGCGATCAGGCCCAGCAGGTAGAACGCGTCCGCGTGCGGGCCGTGCTGTTTCATGACCGCGTGCGCAAGTATTTCGGCTTCGTCGAGACGGCCCGCGTCGGCGCAGCGTTGGGCGTCGTCGAGCGTGGCGGTTTGATTGGCTGCGGACTGCGGCGGTGCTGTCGTTTGACGCGCCACGGGAACACGCGGGGAGATCAGCCTCGGCGGTGTATAAAGCGGCGCCGCAGCCGATGCCGCCGTTTGGCGCGGCCTGTTGAGGGGCAGCGCCGGCTCCGGCGGCACGACGCTGCGCGCCGTCGGCACGGACACCGACACGGGCACGCAAAGCGGCAACACACGCGCCGCACGCGCGGCCGCTTCCTCCGGAATCGCACGCTGAAACGCGAACGCGAGCGGAATGCGCGCCGAACTCAACGGATGCCGCATCATCAAGCCGGTCTCCGCAGGCCCGACGAAAATCGTGCCGCCCGGCGCGAGCTGCGCATTGAGGCGGCGAATTGCGTGGTCCTGCGCGTCTCGGCCGAAGTAGATCAGCATGTTGCGGCAAAAGATGAAGTCATATGACGCATCGCCGCTGGACGTTGCGTCGAACAGATTCACTCGCGTGAAACGCACCGTTTGCCGGATGCGCTCGTTCAAGAGCCAGCCGTCCTGTGTCTCGCCGAAGTGGCGCGCGCGGAAATCGAGCGCACGGCCGCGAAACGAATTGCGTCCATACAGCGCGGTACGCGCATGAGCGAGCGCGCGCTCGCTGATATCGACCGCATCGACCGTGAATCGCTCGGCGCCGATGCCCGCATCGAGCAACGCCATCGCAATCGAGTACGGTTCTTCGCCGGTCGAGCAAGGGGCGCTCAGGACACGCAGCACGCGCGCCGGTTCGCGCACGAGCCGCTCGGCGGCGAGGCGCGCGAGCGCCGCGAAGGCTTCGCTGTCGCGGAAGAACCAGGTCTCCGGCACGACGAGCGTTTCGATGAGCGCCTGCCGCTCTTCGGGGGAGGCGATCAAAAGTTGGTAGTAGGCGTCGAGCGCTTCGTCAGGGGCTTGCGTCAAGCGAGCGCGTTCCTGCACCGCGCGCGACAGTGCGCGCACGCCCAGCGTCGATGCGTCGATGCCGGTTTCGCGGGCGAGCCACGTTTCGTAGCGCGAGTGGGCGGCGTCCATGGTTGCGCTCATGCTTCAGGCGCCGTTTGGGCCTCGGCGGGGGCTGGCGCAAACAGCAGTGCCTTCACCTCGTCGTCGAGCATGTCGCGTACGTCGACCCACTGCACGAGGCCATCCGCATCGCTCGCCACCGGTCCGAGCCAGCGGGCATGCGGCGTCGCCACGCCGCTGTCGGCGAACTGCTCGCGCGCGATGCGGCGCGTTTGCGTCGCGTGCTCGACGACCAGGCCGAGCGCGCGGTCTGCCACTGCGCCATCCACGCTCACGCGATAGCGAGCAAGCACGAGCCGCGTCGAGCGCAGCGCTCGCGCGGGGCGGCCGAGCGCGAGCTGCGGCACGTCGATGACCGGCACCGGCTCGCCGTGCCGCTCGAATAGGCCGGCCACCCATGCGGGCGCGCCGGGGATCGCCTTGACGGGCGTGAGCGCCAGCACTTCGACGATCTGCGCCGCGTCGAGCGCGTACCGGTCGCCGTCGAGTTCGAACAGAAGAAAAAGCATCGCGTCGGGCCGCTCAAGCGTTGCGCCGGTCAATCAGGCTTCGATCTTGAAGCGCGACACGCCGGTGCGAAGCTGGTTCGCGACGAGCGTGAGGTCGTCGATCGCCTGCGACGACTGGCGCAGCGACTCCGCGGTCTGCTGCGCCGATTCGGACAGTTGCGAAAGCGCCTGCGTGATCTGCTCGGCGCCGTTCGCCTGCGTCTGCATGCCGTCGTTCACGCGCGCAAAGCGCGGCGCGAGCGCCTGCACCTCGTTGATGATCTGCGAGAGCTGACCGCCCACGTCCTGCACGTCGCGCATGCCTCGGCGCACTTCCTCGGAGAACTTGTCCATGCCCATCACGCCTGCCGAGACCGCCGATTGGATCTCTTTGACGGTCTGCTCGATGTCGTAGGTGGCCACGGCTGTCTGGTCCGCGAGGCGGCGGATTTCGGTGGCGACCACCGCGAAGCCGCGCCCATATTCTCCGGCTTTTTCGGCTTCGATCGCGGCGTTCAGCGAGAGCAGGTTGGTCTGGTCGGCGACCTTCGTGATCGTCGCGACGACTTGATTGATATTGACGGCCTTCTCGTTGAGGATCGAGAGCTTCGCGTTGACCGAGCCGGCGGCTTCCATCACGCCGCGCATCGTTTCCTCCATGCGCGCGACGCCGCTCTGGCTCGCGCCCGCGAGCGTCGCCGATTGCTCCGCGACCGCGGACACCTCGTTGATCGTGCGCAGCAGATCGCGCGCCGTGGCGGAGATTTCGCGCGAGGTCGCGTTGATCTCGGTGGTCGTTGCGGCGGTTTCGCTCGCGGTGGCCTGCTGCTCCTTGGACGTGGCCGCGATCTCGCCGACCGACGTCGTCACCTGCAGCGACGACTTCTGCGCCTGCGCGACGAGGCTCGTGAGCTCCTCGGCCATGCGGTTGAAGCCGTCCTCGAGCGTGCCGAACTCGTCGTTGCGGCGCAGGTTCAGCCGCTGCGTGAGGTTGCCGGTGCGCATCACGTCGTGCACTTCGACGAGCCGCGCCATCGGCACCGTCACCGCGCGCAAGAGCGCATAGCCGGTCACGAGCGCGACCAGCAGCACGACGCCGAGCGCCGTGGCGAGCGTGTACTCGGTGCCGCTGACGGAATCACGGATCGCGTGGGCGGAATCGTCGGCCTGGCCGTGGTTCTCCGCGACGAGAACGTCCGCTTGGCGAATCACGTTCTCCCAGGCGGGCCGCACGCGCGAGAACGCGGCTTGCGCGGACGCTCGCGACGTCTGCGCCTGCTGCACGACATCGTTCACGAGCGGCAGATATTGGTCGTAGGCCGACTTGAACTGAGCGAAACGGGCTTTGTCGTCGTCGCGAAAGAGCGTGGTTTGATAGTCGCTGACGTTCTTGTCGAACGTGCGCATGGTGTTTGCCAGACGATCGAAATCGCGTTTGGCGGCTTGGTCGTCGGCGGCGGTGAACACGGCGCGTTCCAGCGCCTCATAGCTCTCGACCGACGTGATGCGCAACGCGGCCGCGTAGTAGAGGCCGGGCACCGAGTCGCGGTTCAGACTGACCGCTTCGTCGTCGATCGCGCGCAAGCGCGTATAGGAAATCGCCGCCATCACGAGCATCAACACGAACAGCGCGCCGAAGCTCACGACAATGCGGCGGCCGAGCGTAAACCTTGCGCCGACGGAAACGCCGGGCAGGGGGGTGCTGTTCGCGCGTGGCGTCACGGTAGCCATCGTCAATGCCTCTTTCTGAAGTGATTAAGCGGGCGCCAGTGCTACGAGCGCAATTCCGGCAATGACCTAAAGCTAAACGACTTCGCGGCGAACCATTTCGTCGAAAAGTGCAAGTAATGCCTGGCAGATCGATGCTTCGGCGGTTGCGGCGGGCCTTCCGGTCAAAGGCAATGCCGCTCGTTACGGCTCGCGTGGTCTCGCTTGTCTGTGGTTTGAAGGATTTTCTATAGGCCGGATCGCGCCGGTCAATCCGTAATTATGACAAGGCAATAAAAACTGCAAAGAAAGCGTATTGAAAGTCCGTAATGCCCGCGTTTTGACGCGCCGCGCCTCACGCACTCCGCCGCATGCGTTTGCTTCTCGACGCGGCCTTGAACTCATCCACAAAGAACTGCAATCCGCCAAGCTGCTGTGCAAGGTAGCCGCCCGTCGCCATCGATTCAGGCGCGCGCTTGTCGCCGGTCGGCGGGTATTCCGCCGAAAAATCCGCCGTACCGAACACCATGTCCCAGATCGGAAACACCGCGCCGTAATTGCACGAATTGCGGCCCGCCGCGCGCAAGCCATGATGCAAGCGATGAAAGCGCGGCGACACCAGAATCCGGTCGCCGAGCCAGCCGAACGAGAGCTTGATGTTCGCGTGGCTCAAGCTCTCGATGAAGCGCATGAACAGGAACAGCAGCGGAAACTGCAGCGGCGGAATGCCGATCGCGAGCCCCACGATGCCGAACCAGATACCGGCGACGAGATCGTCGAGCAAATGATTGCGGTCGTCGGACCAGAAGCTCATTTGCCGCTGCGCGTGATGCAAGGCATGCAGCGCGTACCAGCTGCGGAACGAATGCGAGAGCCGATGACGCCAGTAATCGGCGCAATCGAGAATCAGCGCGTAGCAGATGAACGTGATGATCGGGTGCCCGAGCAGCGATGGGATCAGCGTTTCGAGCGTCGGCGGGATGTAGCCTTGAGCGACCACGAAGCCGTTCACCCACACTTGCACCTGATAGAACAAGAGGAAGGCCACGACAGGCAGCACGCCGACGCGATTGAGGACCGTATAGAACGCGTCGGTGAGCACCGCTTTGCGGTCGTCCCACTTCTCGATCGGGAAGATCGCTTCGAGCGGCCAGCAAATGGCGTACGTCACGATCACGGCAAAGAATCCATACACGCAGATCAGCGCCCAATCGAACGAGAGCTCTTCCCACTCCATCCAGCCGAAGTGATAAAGCACCGGCAAGACCAGGTACTGGTCGATTTCGCCGGCGAGCATGTTGAAGAATCGGTCGAGGAAAACCAGCATGACGCGTTAGCCTCTTTATAGCGTTTCGGCGGTGACGAGCCCCGGACGGCTCAACTCGGTCGTGAGGAAGATGCCGTGCGGCGAGCGGCCCACGTCGATCGTCTGGTAGCTGCCGCTCACGGGGTCCAGCACCGCAACCTGCTCGCGGAAGCGCAGCGTCACCCAAATCTTGCCGTCCGGGCCGACCGCGATATCGTCGGGGCCCGCGGCATGAAACGGATACGTGCGGCGGATCGCGAACGTGTTCGGATCGAGCGCGACGAGCGAGCCGCCGATCCGGTTGGACACGTAAAGCGTGCTTTTGTCCGGCGTGAGAAACACGTTGTGGGGGCCCACGCCGGTTTTAACGCGGCGCAGAACATTGCCGTTGGCCGGATCGACCTCGGCCACATAGTCGGCCCCCATCACGCAGACGAGCACCTTGCCGTTGTGCCAGAGCACGCCGGCGGGCGTCGAGCCCACTTTCGAGGTCCAGCGCGTCGTCATGTTGGTCAGGTCGAACGAGACGAGCGTGCCCGACTGCTGCATCGAGTTGAAGCTCCAGCGCGAATCCGGCGAGAAATCGAGGTGGCTCGGCATGCCGCCCGGCGAGAAGCGCTTGACGAGCGAGAGATCGTCGGCGCGGTAGATATCGACGTAGTTCAGGCGCAGCGCGTTGACGACGAGATAGCGGTGATCGGGCGTGAAGCCAAGCTGATAAGGATCGGCGATGGTCTTGTGGCCGAGCGCGGTGCCTGTCTTCGGATCGACGATGAAGAGCGCGTTGCCGCTTGCGTCCGCGATATACAGCTTGCTGCGGTCCGGCGAGAGCGCCCAGTGGCTCGGTTCGCGCAGCGTCGGCAGATTGCGGAGCACTTGATGCGTCGTCATGTCGATGACCGAGACGCTCGCTTCACCCGAGTTCATCACGATGGCGAGCGACGGTATCGAGGCCGATGCCGCGGCGCTGGCGTTGCGGGGACGAAGCGCGAGAATGGGTGACAGACTGAGACTGAGGGGAATGGCCAGGCTATGGCCTAGCAGTTCACGGCGGGAAAGCTTCATGGATGTGTGCGATCGGAGTGCGGCTGCGGCTCCAAGCGGAAGCGCTGCCACTTGAGAAAAGCGTTCGATGGTGAAGCGGTCGCACGTCACTATACGCATCGATTCTTTCATTTCCGCTATACGGTGCGGGGTTTTTGAAGAATTTCGCGCAAGCGCGCCGGAGCGAGCATCCGCTGTCGTGCTTGACTAACTACCTAGTGGTAGATAAATTTAAGCGCATGGAACCTTCAACTGTCCGCGAACAACTGATCGAGCACGCCGTGACGCTGATGATGACGCACGGATACAACGGCTTCAGCTATCGCGATCTCTCCTCACTGGTCGGCGTCAAGACGTCGAGCATCCACTATTACTTCCCGAAGAAAGAGGACTTGGCGCTCGAGGCGGTGAACGTCTATAGCCGCGACGTGATGGGGGCGGTCGCCACCATCGATGCCTCGCTGCCCGCCGACAAGAAGCTCGACCGCTACGCGAAGCTCTTCGGCCGCGTGATGGGCGACGGGACGCAAATCTGTCTGTGCGGCATGCTGGCGGCCGATATCGAGTCGCTGCCCGACGACGTCCGCCACGCCGTGCAGGCGTTCTTCAAGACGAACGAGGCGTGGCTCACGAAATTGCTCGAAGAAGGGCAGGCCGACGGCACGCTGCGCGTCAACGGGAAGGCCGAAGGCGCGGCGCGCGTCCTGTTCGCGTCGTTCCAGGGCAGCGTGATGGCAAGCCGCCTGTTTCATTCGAAGGCACGGCTCGACGATGTGGTGAATACGGTCAAGGCCGCCTAGTCCCGCATAAAGTGCTGCAGCACAGCAACTCCTTCGATTTTTACACCTTCCTCCCTAGCGCCGGTTCCGGCTATCGCTGGCATTGAAAATGCCAATTGGGAACCGGCGTTTCACCTCCTAGATTTAAAAGTACGGCGCTTTTCCGGCGGGCGCCGCGGCGTGCATTCTCCCTACCAGCGTTGCAGATCCCAAATTCACGAAAAGCGCGTCCCCACGATGCCGGATCAACAGGAGGTCCAGATGACACAACTCAAGGGTACGAAGACGGAGCAAAACCTGAAGGACGCGTTCGCGGGCGAATCGATGGCGAACCGGCGGTACTTGTACTTCGCCGCCAAAGCGGACGTCGAGGGACAGAACGACATCTCGGCGCTATTCCGTTCGACGGCTGAAGGCGAGACGGGCCATGCGCACGGTCATCTGGAGTATCTGGAGGCAGTGGGCGACCCGGCAACGGGTTTGCCGATCGGTTCGTCGCGCCTGAACCTGCAATCGGCCGTGGCGGGCGAAACGCACGAATACACGGACATGTATCCCGGCATGGCGCGCGTGGCGCGTGAGGAAGGCTTCGACGAAATCGCCAACTGGTTCGAAACGCTGGCGAAAGCCGAACGCAGTCACGCCAATCGCTATACGAAGGCGCTCGAAGCGCTCGTCGATTGATTGACGCGCGGGCAAGCATGCCGGCTCGCGCCGGCATGCCCAGCACCGTTTCCAAGAGCGCGCGGCGCCCGGCTGGGTGCTGCGCGCTTCAAGGCTGCCGTCTGTGAGCGTGGACCTTGGCGCAGACCCGAGCGCGGACGTGAGCCTGGCTCCTGTCGACCAGAGTTAGCGCTTCAGCACTTACTCCGGTCCCATGCAAAGCTCCACTTCGCTCACCGCTTTCAAGGCCGATACCGTCAAGGAGCGTGATGTCATGCCACATAAGGAAGGCAGTCTCGAGGCGCCCACTCGTCACCCGCTGGATTGGCGCTCAGAGGATTTCTACGATCAGGCTTCACTCGATAAGGAACTCGCGCGCGTCTTCGACATTTGCGCCGGCTGCCGGCGCTGCGTGTCGCTATGCGGCGCGTTTCCCGCGCTGTTCGATCTCGTCGACGAGACCGATTCCGGCGAAGCGCACGATGTCAGCCCGAGCGAATATCCCAAAGTCGTCGACCAGTGCTATCTGTGCGACCTCTGCTACATGACGAAATGCCCATACGTGCCGCCTCATCCGTGGAACGTCGATTTCCCGCATCTGATGCTGCGCGCGAAGGCGACGCGATACAAACGCGGCGACGTGAGCCTGCGCGACAAGTTTCTTTCGAATACCGATGCGCTCGGCAACTTCGCGGGGATACCGATCGTCACGCAGACCATCAACGCCGTGAACCATACGGCGTTTGCGCGCGGTGTGATGGAATCGGCGTTGGGCGTCGACAAGAACGCGTGGCTGCCCGATTTCGCGCCGCGCAAGTTTCGAAGCGACGCGCAGGCGTCGCCCGAGCATGCGGTGCGTGACGGCGAGCGCACGCCCGGCAAGGTCGCGATCTACGCGACGTGCTACGTGAACTTCAACGAGCCCGGCATCGGGCACGATCTGCTCGCCGTGCTGGCGCACAACGAGATTCCGTACGTGCTCGTGTCGAGCGAAGCGTGCTGCGGGATGCCGCTCTTGGAGCAAGGCAATCTCGATGGCGTAGCGGCGAAGAAGGCGCAGAACATGCCCGTGCTCGCCAAGTACGCGCGCGAAGGCTATGCGTTGATGTCGGCGATTCCGAGCTGCGTGCTGATGTACAAGCACGAGTTGCCGCTGATGTTTCCCGATGACGAAGAAGCCAAGCTCGTGAGCGAGGCATTCTGGGACCCGTTCGAATACTTTGTCTCGCGCCATCGCGATGGTCTCTTGAAGACGGACTTCAAAAGCGAACTCGGCAAGATCTCGTATCACGTGCCTTGCCATGGGCGCGTGCAAAACATCGGGCGCAAAACATCGGAGACGCTATCGCTCGTGCCGGGCACGGAGCT
Organism: Trinickia violacea; assembly: GCF_005280735.1. Lineage (NCBI taxonomy): Bacteria > Pseudomonadati > Pseudomonadota > Betaproteobacteria > Burkholderiales > Burkholderiaceae > Trinickia > Trinickia violacea. The sequence goes on along the minus strand of NZ_CP040078.1, from coordinate 3,563,880 downwards.
GAACGTGGTCGAGCGTTGCTCGGGGCATGCGGGCACCTTCGGCGTGAAGAAAGAGTTTCATCGCATGGCGATGCAGATCGGCACGCCGGTATTCAAGGCGATGGCGGGGGCAGAGCCGGATTACATTGCGTCCGATTGCCAATTGGCCGGGCACCACATCGCCCAGGGCATCGAGGAAAACGGCTTGAAGGAAACGCCGCTGGCGCATCCGCTGACGTTGCTGCGCAAAGCCTATGGCGTGTGACGGCATGAGGTTCGCATGACGTTCAAGAGCCGGCTCGCTTAAGGCCGCTCCTATTCTTTTTATGCAAGGAACGCGCAATGACCATTTCCAGGAATTCGCTGCTGACACTCGAGGCTTATTCGAAGGTGCGCACCGAGATGCGCGCACGGGTGATCGAACATAAGAAAACGCGTGCCGTGCATCTCGGCAACCACATCGTGTTCCTGTTCGAAGACGAAACGACGATTCGCTATCAAATTCAGGAAATGCTCCACATCGAAAAGATCTTCGACGAAGAAGGCATCCTCGGCGAGCTGAACACGTACCTGCCGCTCGTGCCCACCGGCAACAACCTCATCGCGACGATGCAGATCGAATATGACAACGTGATCGAGCGCCGCGCGGCGCTGGGTCGTTTGATCGGCATCGAGGACCGCGTATTCATGCAGGTGGACGGTGAGGCGCCGGTGTTTGCGATCGCCGACGAAGACCTCGATCGCGAGAACGACGAAAAGACCTCGGCCGTGCATTTCGTGCGCTTCGAATTCACGCCGCACATGAAGGCGAAGCTGAAGCAGGGCGCGCAGCTTTTGGCGGGATGCGACCATCCGAACTACCCGGTGCCGCTCGTGCCGATCGAGCCTGTCGTGCTCGCTTCACTTCTCAAAGACTTGGCTTGAACCGCTTGAACCTTTAGGGCCTGTCGTTAGTGTGAACAGGCCCTAGGCTCGGCTCATCGAGCCATACGGTTTTGGCCGCTCGGCCTGAGCCTCCCCTCTCGATGCGGCGTGCTCGACGCATGCCGCCTCTCTCTCCTCGATTGCCTCTCCATTCCATTCGTTCGTAAAAGCTCGCTTGGCAAAACTCAATACGCTTTTACATCCTCTTTGCAAATTCTTACCAGTCATTTTCTATTGATTTATGCCTTTTGCTGTATGGTGTGAGCCCGGTTCCACCGGCTTAGCCGCTAGCGGCTGAGGTCTCAAGCGTCGTGCCTTACGGTCGCTTTCCACCTGGATCGATAACGATCGAATCAAAAAATCAATTCATAATTCTGTAACGAATTGCGGCCAACTTGTTTCTGTACGTAACATAAAGAGCGCAGCATATTCAGACAAACCCTAGCGATGGTATGCTTCCTGCACAATTTTTCCCATGCACGAGTGAGACCGAGTTTTGTGCGTCAAGCTAGGGAAATTCTGCACTGCATACGTGCGAATTTGACCGATGCGCCCAGTGAACCAGCAATTTGTGCAACCAAATGGCGAATGCGCATGACCTGCCGTCATTCGCCGATAGTCGCGGCCCGGCCTGGCCGCGTGGAGAAAAGCATGTTCTTCGATGAGTTGAACAACGACGAATGGGAACGACTATCCCGTCTGGTGGCCGATGAACCTGTGCGCCTGAATCGTCGAGGCAGACCCCGCGCCGAAACGCGGGTGGTGGTGAACGCCGTGCTGTGGATCCTCACGACGGGCAACCCCTGGTCGAAGCTGCCGGGACGCTATCCGTCCGGGCCCACTTGCCGGCGCCGTTTCGAAGAATGGCTGGTCGACGGCACGATGATGGAAATGATCCGCGTGCTGAAGGAATTCGGACGAACGTTCGCTTATATTCCTGAACCCCCGGCGCCGGTCTCCGCACCGCGCCCCGAGCCGACTGCCGACATCGACCGTCTGCGCGGCGTGTTCTGGAAGAATCCCGAATCGTGGCATGCGTCGCCGGGCGCCGCAAACGTTTGCGCACCGGGCGACCCGATTGCCGCGATGACGCGCCAGCTTGCTGGCGCCGAGGCGCTGCCGGAGTCCGAGCTCGAGCCCGAGCTCGATGCCGGCGCTCTGCAAGGCTTGCGACTGCGCGCCGAAGCATGGGCAGCGACTCGATCGGCACCTTCCGACCCGGTCCGGAGCCTGGCGCCGTCGGCTGACGCCAGTTTGGCCGGTCCACCGGGCGAAGCAGCCAAGCGCGATCTTCCGCGCGGCACGCCCTGGATGAATTTCGCGTCGAGCGAGGCGCAAGTCGACCACTACAGGGGCTACACGATCTACGCGTCGGCGCAGCCCGTCGCGAAGCTGATGTACCGCGCGTGGACGGAAATCGTGAAAGACGGCAAGCGCATCGAGCGCTCCGGGCTGATCGGGCCGCGCTTCACGGATGCGCAAGCCGCCCGGCATTTCGCGCTCGACTGGGGGCGCGACTGGATCGAAGGGGAAAGCCGCACGGAAGCGGTCGACCGCGTCTCGCCAATCGAGGACGAAAACGAAAGCGCCGCCGAGACCCCGGCCGTGCCGCTGGCGCCGCCCGTGCCGGCATCCGTTTCTGACTCTGCGGCCTCTTCCGCCGCGATGCCGCCGGTCCCGACCAAGCCGACGGTAACGAGCATCACGCTTCCGCTCGAACCGGTGGTCAAGCGCATCGTTCCTGAGCGGCGCGCCGCTAAGGACGGCCGCTCGGAAGCTAAGTCATCCGAACTGCTTTACCAGGTCGGATGAGCGGGGACGCGATTCATTCGCGTCCGTATTTGTCGTCGAAGCGGACGATGTCGTCCTCGCCGAGATAGGCGCCAGACTGCACTTCGATGATTTCGAGCGGCATTTTCCCGGGGTTTTCGAGCCGATGCGTGACGCCGAGCGGAATGTAGGTCGATTCGTTCTCGGACAGGATGAACGACTCCTCGCCGCGCGTCACGAGCGCGGTGCCGCGTACGACGATCCAGTGCTCGGCGCGGTGATGGTGCATCTGCAGCGAGAGCCGCGCACCCGGCTTCACGACAATGCGCTTGACCTGAAAGCGTTCCCCGTTGTCGACTGAATCGTAGTGGCCCCACGGGCGATGCACCTTGCGGTGGCTCGCCGCTTCGGGGCCGCTTTCCGCCTTCAGGCGCCCGACGATCTTCTTGACCTCCTGCACGTGCGATTTCTCGGCGACGAGAATCGCATCGGCCGTCTCGACGACGACGAGATCCTGCGTGCCGACGCAGGCGATCAGGCGGCCTTCGGAGTGGGCGAGCGTCGATTGCGCGCCTTCGAACATGATGCGTCCGCGCGCCACGTTGCCGTTGTCGTCCTTCGGCAGAATCTTCCAGATCGCGTCCCACGAGCCGACGTCGGACCACCCCGCGTTCAGCGGCACGACCACGCTGCCGCACACGGATTGATCGTTGCTCAATGGCTCCATCACCGAGTAGTCGATCGAGTTCGACGGTGAGCCGGCAAACGCTTGAGTGTCGATCCGGAAAAAGTCGCCGTCCGTTTTTCCGCTTGCGTGCGCGCGCACACAGGCTTCGTGAATGGCCGGCTGGAAGTGCTGGACCGCTTTGAGCCACGTCGATGCGCGCACGATGAAGATGCCGCTGTTCCACCAATATTCGCCCGACGCGACGTACTGCTGCGCGAGTTCGACGTGTGGTTTCTCGACGAAGCGTTCGAGCTTGCGCGCCGCGATCCCGCCCGCTTCGCCGACCGGCTGGCCAAGGCGGATGTAGCCATAGCCCGTTTCCGGACGATCGGGGACGATGCCCATCGTCGCGATCATCCCCTCCGACGCGTAGTGAACGCCGGCCGCTACGGCGGCTTGGAAGCCTTCGAGATCGGCAACCGCGTGATCGGCCGGCATCACGACCATCAGCGCATCGCCGGCATGGGCGGCGATATCGAGCGCCGCGACCGTCAGCGCGGGCGCCGTATCGCGTCCGAGCGGCTCGAGCAGAATGCGCGAGGCATGGCCGCTCATGCGCAATTGTTCGGCGGTCGTGAAGCGGTGTTCTTCGCCGCAGACGACGGTGACGCGTTCCGCGAGCGCAAATCCGCTTGTCAGTCCTTCGAGGCGATGGGTAGTCGATTGAAGTAGCGACTCGTCGCCAAGCAAGCCGATGAGCTGCTTGGGATAGTGCTCGCGCGACATCGGCCACAAGCGCGTGCCTGAGCCGCCCGCCAGAATCACGGGATGCACTTCGAGCCGCACGCCCGCCGCGCGCGGACGTTCCTGTTCGTGTTTGGTGTCGATATCGGCGTCGGTCACAGCAACCGGAGCAATCATGGTGGGACTCCTTGGGCATGAAAAGGAATGCCTCAAGTTTTAGCACGACGTAAATTCACAATAAAAGATCGTGTTTCGTTAATTTGAATCGCTTCGAATAAAAAAATAGAAAACAATTGGGAAAAATGAATTGCGCATGACGGTGGCGTCGAGCGGTGGGTTGCGCGCTCGTTTGCCCATGCCTATGCGAAATTGCGCTCACGCCCCGCCGATTTGGCCGTCCACGCGGCTTTCTTCGCTCACTTTCGGAAAAACATTCCGCACGAAATCGGAAAAAATTCGGCAAATCTTGCTGAATAATTTTCGAAATATTGCTGCACTTGCAGCAAGTTTTTTAATGCCGCTTCATTGTCGCCAAGCAAGGGTTTCCACGAATCGCGGCAATGCGTTCGAGCCCTCGCGACACCGAATCAATACGCCAATACGCGGAACGTGACTGACGAACAGAGGTGTATCGGATGCTGAGCGTTCTATCGAGAATCATCGACATCGCCATGGCCGCTTTAGGCGCGCTCATCGCGGCGGGGCTGCACGAAGGGCGCTTCGTGTGGCTCAACGATATGGAAACCATCGCGGTCGCGTTCAACAGCGTGCTGGTCATCGTGTTTTTTCCGTCGCTCGGCATCTATCAGTCGTGGCGCGGCAAGCCGGTGCGCGAGCTGTTGTGGCGCGTGGGGATCGGCTGGCTGATCGTCGAAGGCACGGGCATTTTGATGAGCTTCAGCGCGCACCGCGCGGAGGAACTGTCACGCTTGTGGCTCGCCTATTGGGCCGTGGCGACGATCGCGCTGTTGCTCGTGACGAAAACGCTGGTCTACGCGATCCTGCGCCAGCTGCGCCGTGAAGGCTTCAATCAGAAGGCGGTTGCCGTGGTGAGCGGCCGGCAGTACGGGCAGTTTCTGGTCGAACAGATGCAGAAGCGGCCCGATGCGGGATTCAGCCCGGTGTGCGTCTTCGATGAGGAGGCGAGCGTGAATGGCGGCGGCGTGGCCGCGATGGTGGCCGGCGTGCCGCTCGAGCACGACTTCGCGAAGCTGACGGATCTCGTGAAAAGCCGCGCGATTCGCGAATTGTGGCTCGCCTTGCCGATCTCGCAGGAGCGCACGATTCACAAGATGGTGACGGAGTTCAAGCACGACTTCGTCAACATCCGCTTCATTCCCGATGTGCGCAGCCTGTCGCTGTTCAATCACGCGGTGGTCGATCTGCTGGGCGTGCCCGCGATCAATTTGGCGGCGTCGCCGATCACCGACGTGCGCATCCTGCCTAAGTTCGTCTTCGATCGCCTCTTTGCGCTTTGCGCGCTGACCGCGCTTTCGCCGGTGATGGTGGTGATCGCAGCGATGGTGAAGCTGTCGTCGCCGGGGCCGGTGTTCTTCCGGCAGAAGCGCAAGGGTCTCGACGGCAACGAGTTCGAGATCTACAAGTTCCGCTCGATGAAAGTGCATGCCGAGAAGGCCGGCACGGTGACTCAGGCGACCAAGAACGATACGCGCGTGACGACGGTCGGCCGCTTCCTGCGCCGCACGAGCCTCGACGAGCTGCCGCAGTTCATCAACGTGCTTAAAGGCGAGATGTCGGTGGTGGGGCCGCGTCCGCACGCGCTTCAGCACGACGACATCTACAAGGATCTGGTGCGCGGCTATATGCATCGCTACCGGATCAAGCCCGGCATCACGGGATGGGCGCAGATCAACGGCTATCGCGGCGAAACCGACCGCGTCGAAAAGATGATGGGGCGCGTGAAGCTCGATTTGTACTACATGCAGCACTGGACCTTCTGGCTCGACATCAAGATCGTCGTTCTGACCTTGTGGAAGGGCTTTGCCGGCAGCAATGCGTATTGAAGACGCGAAGCCGGCAGCGCGCGCTGCATGCCGGCCTCGCGACCTTTTCTGCTCAGTTTCCTGTTTCTTGGAGTAACGGATGAATCTGACCATCATTGGCAGCGGTTACGTGGGTCTCGTCACGGGCGCATGTCTTGCCGACATCGGCCACGACGTGTTTTGCCTCGACGTCGACCAGAAGAAGATCGACGTATTGAATAGCGGCGGCATTCCGATCCACGAGCCGGGCTTGCGGGAGGTCATCGCGCGCAATCTGGCGGCGAACCGCCTCAAGTTTTCGACCGACGTGCGCGCCGCGGTGGCCCACGGCGACGTGCAGTTCATCGCGGTCGGCACGCCGCCGGACGAAGACGGCTCGGCCGATCTGCAATACGTGCTCGCGGCAGCTCGCAACATCGGCCGCTATATGACCGGCTTCAAGGTGATCGTCGACAAATCGACGGTGCCCGTCGGCACGGCGCTGCGCGTGCGCGAGACCGTGGCGGCGGAGCTGGCCGCGCGCGGCGAAGAGCACATGTTCTCGGTCGTGTCGAACCCCGAGTTCCTGAAAGAGGGCGCGGCGGTCGACGACTTCACGCGGCCGGATCGCATCGTGCTCGGCTGCGACGAGGACGTGCCGGGCGAGAAGGCGCGCGAGGTGATGCGCCGTCTGTACGCGCCGTTCAACCGCAATCACGAACGCACGCTGTGGATGGACGTGCGCTCGGCGGAATTCACCAAGTACGCGGCGAACGCGATGCTCGCGACGCGCATTTCGTTCATGAACGAGCTCGCGAATTTCGCGGACCGCATCGGCGCCGATATCGAGTCCGTGCGGCGCGGAATTGGATCGGATCCGCGCATCGGCTATGACTTTTTGTATGCGGGGTGTGGGTACGGCGGCTCGTGTTTCCCGAAGGATGTGGAGGCGCTGATTCGCACGGCGGCCGAGAACTCGCATGAGCTGAAGATTCTTAAGGCCGTTTCGTCGGTCAACGATGCGCAGAAGCAAGTGCTGGCGCAGAAGATCATTGCTCGCTTGGGCGACGACTTGTCCGATCGCACGTTTGCGGTTTGGGGGCTCGCGTTCAAGCCCAATACCGATGATATGCGCGAGGCGCCGAGCCGGACCTTGATCGCGGCTTTGCTTGCGCGTGGCGCGCGAGTGGTGGCGTATGACCCGGTTGCGATTCGGGACGCTAAGCGCGCCATTGAGCTCGATTTGCAGGACGAGCCCGAGTGGCTCGCGCGGCTGACGTTTGCTAATGAGCAGATGGAGGCTGTGAAGAATGCTGACGCGCTTGTGATTCTTACCGAGTGGAAGGCTTTCAAGAGCCCAGACTTCGATAGTCTCAAGAAGGGGCTTAAGGTGCCTTTGATTTTCGATGGACGTAATTTGTATGAGCCGGACGCGATGCGTGAGATTGGGGTGGAGTATCACGCGATAGGACGCGGGGGCGCTTTTGTCGGCGCAAGCGCGGGTTCTGTTGCCGTCGCGGCGCGGTGATTTTGCGGTTTTTTGCGGTGTTGGATTTGGATCGTTCGCCAAGGATTTCGTGAAAACTTTGAATTCGCGCCGGTTCGTTTGGTCCGTCCCTCCCCGGGACCGGGGTCACTTTTGTCTTGCCAAAAGTAACCAAAAGCGCGTCCTAGGCGGACGGCCTCGCCCGGAGGCACTCAACCCTGTTAGGGCCGGTGTACCAAGCGCAACCGTGGGAAACCGTTACTACGCGCCGTGCGTTCCGTTAGCACGCGGCACCGAATTGCGCCGATACGAAACAAATCGAAGCGATCGATTTGACCACGCCCCACGTTGCCTACGATTCAAGCGAGTCCATGCGCATGAGCAGCATCGCAAGCCAAGCACCTTCGGATCTTTCCTGACCTTCAACTTCGATTTGACGCGAACGGACGTAATTCTGTGCCGCGTGCTAACGGGCGTGCGGCGCGTGGTAACGGTTTCCGAGGGTGGCCTTCGGTACACCGGTACTAACAGGGTTGAGTGCCTCCGGGCGAGCCGTCCGGCGAGGACGCGCTTTTGGTTACTTTTGGCAAGGACAAAAGTGACCCCGGTCCCGGGGAGGGACGGACTATACGGAACGGCGCGAAATCAAAGTTTTCACGAGAGCCCAAGCGAACGGCCCATCGCTAGCGAGCCCACGAGCGGAACCCACGCTTATGTTTAAAAACATCTTAGTGGTGTGCCACGCAAATGTTTGCCGAAGCCCCGCAGCGGAGCTGCTATTCAGTGCCAGGCGCCCAAACAAAAGCATCGAATTTCACTCGGCGGGACTGCGCGCCCAAGACGGCGCCTCAATAGACCCGACGATGCGGCGCCTCTTAGCCGCCAATGGGATCGACAGCACGGAACACCGCGCCAAGCGCCTGAACCTGCGCTATATCCGCGACGCGGACCTGATCCTGGTCAGCGAGCGACAGCAAATCGCAGCAGTGGAATCCATCGAGCCTACCGCTCGCGGGAAGGTCCATCTGCTCGGCAAATGGGAAGACTCGGACGTCGCCGATCCCTACGGCGGCCACGAAGACGCCTATCGCCAGAGCTTCGCCCTCATCGAACATCTCGTCACCGGATGGCTGAAAAAAATATGCTGAAACGTTGCGCCGCGACTTCTCTTTTGCTGACGGCTTTTCTGTCAGGCTGCGCCTGGGCACCCGGCTACAACCTCAATACGTCGCGCCTCGACGACAAAGACGCGACGCCGACCGAGACCTATCCGGTCCATTTGATCACGCCCACGCTGCTCAGAAACGAAGCGGCCGCGCAGTCGGCGCCGTCTCCGTTGCCGCAAGCGCGCTTCGGCGATGCGTCGAAATACGTCTATCGCATTTCGCCGCAAGACATCCTCGGCATCACGATCTGGGACCATCCGGAGCTGACGACGCAGCAAGGCCAGTCGTTCTCGACCGGCGGCAACACCACGCAATCGATCGCCGGCGCGCTCGCGCAGCCGTACACCACGGCGCTGCCGGGCCAGGCCGATCCGTTCGGGCAGACGGTGTCCGCCGACGGCACGATCTTCTTTCCGTTCATCGGCCGCTTCAAGGTGGCGGGCAAGACGACCGAGGAAGTGCGCGACCAGCTTTCGGCGGCGCTTGGCCCTTACATCAAGAACCCGCAGCTCGACGTGCGCGTGCTCGCGTATCGCGGCCAGAAGATTCAAGTGACGGGCGACGTGAAGACGCCCGGTCCGCTTGCGGTCACCGACGTGCCGCTCACGCTCGTCGATGCCGTCACGCGCTCCGGCGGCGCGAATACCGATGCCGATCTGCAGCGCGTGCGCCTCACGCGCAACAACCAGTTCTATCAGATCGACCTGAACGGCGTGCTCGATCGCGGCGACGTGCGCAACAACGTGATGCTGCAAGACGGCGACATCATCAACGTCCCCGATCGCTCGGATAGCCGCGTGTTCGTGATGGGCGAAGTGAAGACGCCGATGCCCGTGCAGATGATCCGCGGGCGCCTGACGATCGCCGATTCGTTGACGAACGCGGGCGGCATTCTCGACACCGACGCGAATCCGCGCCAGGTCTATGTGATTCGCGGCCTGCAAGGCAAGCAGCAAGGCTCGCCCGACATTTACCGCCTCGACATGACCCAGCCCGATTCGTTGCTGCTGTCGGCGCAGTTCCAGTTGCAGCCGATGGACGTGGTCTACGTCGGCACCGCGAGCGCGGTGCAGGTCAACCGCGTCATCCAGCAGGTGCTGCCTGCGCTGGAGACCGCGTTCTATCTGAAAGAGCTGACGAAGTAAGCGCGGTAGTCAGCGCAGTAATGAGCGCAATAAGTTTAGGGCCCCTAGGCCGCCGCTTTTTAGCGGCGGCCGTGACCAGAAACGGGAACGAAGCATGAGCACAAGTTTGAGCACGCATACCCATACCGCCCCCCTCGCGGCGATCAAGACCGAGGAAGAGGACCTCGTCCTCGGTCAGTTGCTGCAGGTGATTCTCGACGACGTGTGGTGGCTCATCGGCATCGCGCTCACGATCGTCGCGATGGCTGCGCTGTACTGCTACCTCGCCAAGCCGATCTACTCGGCCGACGCGCACGTGCGTGTGGAAACAGGCGACAACAACTCGCAAGCGCTCACGCAAACGCAGACGGGCGCGGTCATCAACAGCGGCTCGCAGACGCTGCCCACCGACGCGGAAATCGAGATCATCAAGAGCCGCGGCGTGGTGGCGCCCGTGGTCGAGCAGTGCAAGCTGAATTTCTCCGTGACGCCGAAGACGATTCCGCTGCTGGGCAGCATCGCCGCGCATTTGGCCGAACCGGGCAAACCGGGGAAGCCGTGGCTCGGCCTCGCGTCGTATGCATGGGGCGGCGAAATCGCGGACGTCGATTCGATCGAAGTCACGCCGTCGCTCGAAAACCAAAAGCTCACGATGACGGCGCTCGGCGACGGCCAATACTCGCTGCAGTCCGCCGACGGCGAGCTGCTGTTGCGCGGCCGCGTCGGCGAGCAGGAGAAGGGCAACGGCGTGACGATCACGGTCAATCAGCTCGTCGCGCGTCCCGGCACGCAATTCAAGGTGATGCGCGCGAACGATCTCGATGCGATCACGGCATTCCAGTCCGCGATCACGGTGACCGAGCAAGGCAAGCAGACGGGCGTCATCCAAATCTCGCTCGAAGACAAAGACCCGGCGCGCGCGGCGGAAATCGCCAATGCGCTCGCGCAGTCGTACCTGCGCCAGCACATCGCGAGCAAGCAGGAGGAGGCGAGCAAGATGCTGACCTTCCTGACAAGCGAAGAGCCGCGCCTGAAGTCCGATCTCGAACGCGCCGAGGCCGCGCTCACGCAATATCAACAGCAGTCGGGCTCGATCAACGCCAGCGACGAAGCGAAGGTCTACCTCGAAGGCAGCATCCAGTACGAGCAGCAGATCGCGGCATTGCGGCTGCAGATCGCGTCGATGGAACAGCGCTACGGCAATGAGAACCCGGTCATGCAGACCGCGAAGCAACAGCTCACGCAACTTCAAGGCGAGCAGCAGAAGTTCTCCGACCGCTTCCGCGACTTGCCCGCATCGGAAGTGAAGGCAGTGGCGCTGCAGCGCGATGCGAAGGTTGCGGAAGACATCTACGTGCTGCTGCTCAATCGCGTGCAGGAGCTCTCCGTGCAGAAGGCGGGCACCGGCGGCAACGTGCATCTGGTCGACCCCGCGCTGCGTCCAGGCGAGCCGGTCAAGCCGAAGAAGGTGCTGATCTTGTCGGCGGCGGTGTTCCTGGGGCTCATCGTCGGTACGGGCGTCGTGTTCCTGCGCAAGAACCTGTTCGCGGGCATCGACGATCCGGAACGCGTGGAGCGCAACTTCGGCCTGCCGCTCTATGGTCTCGTGCCGCTGAGTCAGGAACTCGTCAAGCTCGAGCTGCAGAACGAGCGCATGAATCGCGTCGACCGGCCGATCCTCGCGCTCTTGCGGCCGAAGGATGTCTGCGTCGAAAGCCTGCGCAGTCTGCGCACCTCGATGCAGTTCACGCTGATGGATGCGAAGAACCGCGTGACGGTGCTGACCGGTCCCTCGCCTGGCATCGGCAAGAGCTTCCTGACTGTGAATCTCGCGGTGCTGCTCGCGAATTCCGGCAAGCGTGTGCTGTTGATCGACGGCGACATGCGGCGCGGCTCGCTCGAGCGCTATATCGGCGGCCAGCGTGAGAGCGGTTTGTCCGAATTGCTGAGCGGACAGATCTCGCTGGAGGACGCGATTCGTCCGACTGTCGTGACGGGCCTCGATTTCGTAGCGAGCGGCTCGCGTCCGCCGAATCCGTCGGAGCTGCTGATGTCGCCGCGTCTGCAGGCGTATCTGGACGGTTTGAGCAAGCGCTATGACGTGATCTTCATCGATACGCCGCCGGTGCTCGCCGTTACCGATGCCTCGATCATCGCGGAGCTGGCCGGCTCGACCTTCCTCGTGCTGCGCTCGGGCATGCACAACGAAGTCGAGATCACAGATTCGCTCAAGCGTCTGCGCTCGGCGGGCATTCAAGTGCAAGGCGGCATCTTCAACGCAATGCCGCAAGTCAACCGTGGCTACGGTCGCGCGGGCTATGCGGCCGTGCAGGAATATCTGACTGCCTGAACGAGGGGAGCGCATGAAAGTATCCGTACTGGTACCGACCTACCGCCGGCCCGCCGATCTCGCGCGCTGCCTGATCGCGCTACAGCGGCAGATGAAGAAGCCGGATGAAGTGATCGTCGTCGCGCGTCCCGAGGACGACGCGACGCATGAGCGGCTCGCCGATCCCGCGGTGCGCGGCAATCTACCGCTGCGCGTCGCGCTGATCGAAGTGCCGGGGCAGGTCGCGGCGCTCAACCGCGGCCTCGATGCGTCGTCGGGCGACGTGATCGCGATCACCGACGACGATGCCGCGCCGCGTCCCGACTGGCTGCAGCGCATCGCGGCGGCGTTCAAGCTCGATCCGCGGCTCGGTGCGCTCGGCGGGCGAGACTGGGTGCACGAACGAGGCCGCGTGCTCGACGGCGAGCGCGATCAGGTCGGCAAGATCCTGCCGTCGGGCAAGATCATCGGCAACCACCATCTCGGCGTGGGCGCCGCGCGCGAAGTCGACATGCTCAAGGGCGCGAACATGAGCTACCGGCGCGCCGCGATCGCCGGCCTTCGCTTCGACGAGCGTCTGCGCGGCGCGGGCGCGCAGGTCCACAACGACATGGCGTTCAGCATGGGCGTGAAGCGCGCGGGCTGGAAGCTCGTGTACGACCCGCACGTGGCCGTCGATCACTACCCGGCCGAACGCTTCGACGACAACAGGCGCGACGTGCAGACGATGGCCGCCGTGCGCAATGCCGCCTACAACCTGCATCTCGTGCTGCGCGAGCATCTGCCGCCGATCAAGCGCGAAACCGCGTGGTGGTGGTACACGCTGGTCGGCACGCGCGTCTATCCGGGGCTCGTGCACGCGGTGCTGTCGGCAACCTCGAAAGACGGCGCGACGGTCCGCTCGCGCTGGCGCGCGGTGCGCCTCGGCGCGCAAGACGCGCGGCGGGCGACGTCGTGACCGACAGGAGCTCAAGCATGCAAGCGACCAAAGTGCACGTGCACCTCTTTTACGGCGCCGACCCGCGCGTCTACCGCAAGGGCGAAGACTTCGGCTGTCTGTACGGCTATCACCACGCGGAATCGGACGAGTTCGCGCTGACGTACTCGCGCGATGCGAAGGAAAGCAAGCCCGTGAGCCTAGCACGCCGCGCACTCAAGCTGATGCTCGGCTTCGACTTGATCCACACGCTGCGCAATCGCGACGAAATTCTGCGCTCGGATGTGATCTGGACGCACACCGAAGCCGAGCATCTGTCCGTCGCGCTCGTGCTGCTCCTGGCCGGCGAGCGCGGCAGGAAGCCGTTGCTGCTCGCGCAAAGCGTGTGGCTCTTCGACAAGTGGAGCGGCTACGGCGCGCTGCGCCGCTGGTTCTATCGCAAGCTGCTCGCGCGCGCCGACGTGCTGACGACGCTCGCGCGCGACAACGCCGAGCTGTGCCGCCGCTTTTTGAAGCGCGACGCGCTCCACGTCTACTACGGCCTGAACATGACGGACTTCCCGCTGGCCGAGCCGCACGCGTGGCAGCCGCATACCCCGCTGCGGATCGCGGCGATCGGCAACGATCGCGACCGCGATTGGACCACGCTCGTCAAAGCGTTCGGCAACGATTCACGCTATACGGTGCGGCTTGCCACTCGCCGCAAGATCCCGAAGGCGCTGCATGCATCGAACGTACAGATCGCGCCCGCTTCCGGGCTGGCGAAGCAGCGCGAGCTGTACGACTGGGCGGATATCGTCGTCGTGCCGCTGCGGCCGAACTACCACGCGTCCGGCATCACCGTTGTGCTGGAAGCGGCGGCGCTCGGCAAGCCGGTGATCGCATCGGACGTGGGCGGCCTGAGCGACTATTTCACCGCGCAGCAGGTCACCTACATTCCGCCGTACGACCCCGCCGCATTGCGCCATGCCGCCGACGATCTCGCCGCGCATCCCGAGGCCACGCTGTGCCGAGCGTGGGCGGCCGGCGCGCAGTTGACCGCACGCAGCCTGACGACGCAGCATTTCGCGCAGCAGCACGTGCAGATCACGCGGGCGATGTTGGGCGAGCGCGGCGCTCCGGTCGCGCGCGGGCGTAAGAGCGCGAGCGATCTCGCGATCGCCGAGCGCGCCGTGCCGATCGAGCGCCGCTAAGGTCCGCATCGCATGAGTACACCCAACCTCGCACGCAACTTCGGAGCCGCGCCCGGCGAAGCGAAAAGCGCGAAGAGCAAGAAGGGCGGCCTCTTCAGCACCGATCCGAAGCATTGGGCGGCGCAGGCGATCCTGTGGTTCATCACGCTCGTCCTGATCGTCGCGCACCAGGGCACGGTGCTCACGCTCGCGTTCCCGGTGCTCGCGACGATGGCGGGCGTCTGGCTCTACTTCAAGAGCCCGGCGCGCTATGTCGGCTTCATGTGGTGGATGTGGTTCCTGAGCCCCGAAGTCCGGCGCCTGGCTGACTTCGCGAAGGGCGCTTTCACGCCGACGAGCCTGATCCAGATCGCGCCGCTCGCCGTGACGATGCTCTCCGGCCTCACGCTCCTGCGCCACTACCGGATCCTCGCGCAGCGGCGCGGCCTGCCGGTGCTCTTGATCCTGCTCGGACTCACGTATGCGTTCCTCGTCGGCGTGGTCTCGAGCGGGCCGCTCGCGGCTATATACGACTTGACGAACTGGGCCTATCCGATCCTGATCGGTTTTCACATCATGGCCGACTCGCGCAACTATCCGCAGTATCGCGAGGCGATTCTCTCGGCGTTCATCTGGGGGATGCTGATCATGGGCGTCTACGGCATGGTGCAGTTTTTCATCATGCCGCCGTGGGACGCGCTGTGGATGCTCGGCTCGCAGATGAACTCGCAAGGCGACCCCGTGCCGTTCGGCGTGCGCGTGTTCAGCACGATGAATTCCTCGGGGCCGTTCGCGTTCGCGATGATGGGCTCGCTCATCTTCATGCTCGCCGCCGCGCAGCGGATTCGCTGGCTCGCGGGGGCCGCGGGCTTCATCTCGTTCTGCTTGTGCCTCGTGCGCTCGACGTGGGGTGGCTGGGTGATCGCGGTTGTGATTCAGCTCGCGAAATCGAGCAACCGCGTGCGCGTGCGGATCATCATGAGCGCCATCCTGCTCGCCGGATTGTGCGTGCCGCTGCTCGCGGTCGGGCCGGTCGCGGACCGCTTGGCGACGCGTCTGCAGACCGTCACCAATCTGCACGACGACCAGAGCTACGAAGCGCGCAACCAGTTCTACGCGACGTTTGCGCAAACGGCTTTCACCGACGTCTCCGGCGAAGGCATGGGCGCGACGGGCTCGTCGACGAAACTATCGAGCGACAGCGGCGAGCTCGGCAAATACGGCAGCTTCGACAGCGGCGTGATGAACATCCCGTTCGTGCTCGGCTGGCCCGGCACGCTGCTCTATCTCTCGGGCATCGTCTGGCTGCTCGCGCGCGCGGTGCGCGCGTCGTTCGCGCTCGGCGACGACAAGTTCGCCGGCGCGTGCCTGAGCCTCGCGCTCGCGGTGTTCGCGATGCTCGTCTTCACCAATTCGCTCGTCGGCACCGGCGGCCTGCTGCTGTTCATGAGCGTGTTCTTGCTGCTGTCCGCAGCGCACTGGCAGAAGATCCAGCGCGTGCGGCTTTTACGGGGGAGTCTGTCAAATTGAGAGTCGCCATTGTTACGCACGTGGTACGTCATAACGACGGACAAGGCCGCGTCAACTACGAAATCGCGCGCGCCGCGCTCGAAGAAAATATCTCGGTGACACTGGTCGCCTCGCACGTCGCGCCGGAATTGCTCGCGAATCCGCGCGTGCGCTGGGTGCCGATCCGCATCGGCCGCGGCTGGCCGTCGAATCTGCTGCGCCAGCAGGTGTTCGCGTTGAAGAGCGCGCTGTGGCTCAAGAAGCATCGCGACGAATACGACGTGCTGCATGTGAACGGCTTCATCTCGTGGGCGCACGCCGACGTGAACACCGCGCACTTCGTGCACGGCGGCTGGTTCGCGAGCCCGTACTACCCGTTCGGTTTGGCGAAGGGGCCGTGGTCGGCCTATCAGTTCGTCTATACGGCGATCAACTCGCGGCTCGAACGCTGGGCCTATCGGCGCTCGCGCATGGTCACCGCCGTCTCGCAGAAGGTTGCCGCCGAGATCCGCAATACCGGCGTGCCGGCGCAGAAAGTCGGCGTGATCTACAACGGCGTCGATACCGAGACGTTCGCCGCGGCGCTCGGCGACCGCCGCAAGTTCGGTTTGCCGCAGGACGCGTTCCTGCTGCTGTTCGTCGGCGATTTGCGCACGCCGCGCAAGAACCTCGGCACCGTGTTGCAGGCGCTCACGCGCCTGCCCCAGCACGTTCACATCGCCGTGGCCGGCTATCTGCCGGGCAGCCCCTATCCGGACGAGGCGCGTGCGCTGAAGATCGAATCGCGCGTGCACTTCCTCGGCCTCGTGAAGGAGATGCCGGCGTTGATGCACTCGGTCGATGCGTTCGTGTTTCCGTCGCGCTACGAGGCGATGAGCTTGTCGCTGCTCGAAGCGATGGCGGCGGGCTTGCCGGTCGTGACCGCGCGCACGGCGGGCGGCGCCGAGATCATCACGACCGAGTGCGGCATCGTGCTCGACGATCCCGACGACGCAGCCGCGCTCGCGAACGCCATCGCGGGCCTCGCCGGCGACGACCGCACGCGCTGCGCGATGGGGGCCGCCGCGAGCCGGCTCGCGCGCGATTTCGGCTGGTCGCGCATGGCGATGCAATACATCGCGCTGTATCGGCAGATGGCGGGCGCGAAGGGCGAACTGCCCGCGCGCACGAATTCGACACTCGCACCGGCGCAGTTTGCGTCCAATGAAGGAGCGAAACAATCATGAGCCAAGCTGCTGCCGCACAAGTCCTTTCCTTTCGCGCGACGGACGCGGCTCCCCCTGGCCGGCCGGCGCGCCAGATCAAGTCGCTTCAAATCGGCATGCACTGGTTTCCGGAGCGTGCGGGCGGCCTCGACCGCATGTACTACTCGCTCGTCGGCGCGCTGCCTGGGGCGGGCGTCGCGGTGCGCGGGATGGTGGCGGGCTCGCCGCGCGTGGCCGCCGATACCGGCGGCGCGATCCAGGGCTTCGGTTCGGCCGCGCGTTCGCTGCCGCTGCGCTTGATGGCGGCGCGCAAGATGCTGGCGAATGTCGTGCGTGCCGAGCGGCCCGATGTGATTTCGTCGCATTTCGCGCTCTATACGTTTCCCGGCCTCGACGTGCTGCGCGGCATTCCGCAGGTGTCGCATTTCCAGGGGCCGTGGGCGGACGAGAGCCATGTCGAAGGCGCCGATTCGCTCGGGCAGCGCGCGAAGCACTTTCTCGAGCGCACGGTGTACGCGCGCTCGTCGCGGCTGATCGTGTTGTCGGACGCGTTCGGGCAGATTCTTCATACGCGTTACGGCATTCCGGCGGACCGCATCCGCGTGGTGCCGGGCTGCGTGAACGTCGCGCAGTTCGACTTGGATATCACGAAGCGCGAGGCGCGCAGGCGCTTGCAACTGCCGCAAGACCGGCCGATTGTGCTGGCGGTGCGGCGGCTCGTGAAGCGCATGGGGCTCGAGGATCTGATCGACGCGATCAAGTCCGTGAAGGAGCGGCATCCGGACGTGCTGCTGTTGATCGCCGGAAAAGGGCGGCTGCAAGACGAACTGCAGGCGCGCATCGATGCGAGCGGTCTCGAAGACAACGTGAAGCTATTGGGCTTCGTGCCCGACGAGCATCTGGCGGCGCTTTATCGCGCCGCGACGATCAGCGTCGTGCCGACGGTGGCGTTGGAAGGCTTCGGCTTGATCACGGTCGAGTCGCTCGCGGCGGGCACGCCGGTGCTGGTGACGCCGGTTGGCGGTCTGCCGGAAGCCGTGGCGGGGTTGTCGAAGGACCTCGTGCTGCGCTCGACGGGAGCGGACGCGATTGCCGAAGGGGTCGGGGCGGTGCTCGATGGGGCGATCGCGCTGCCCGACGCGCAAACCTGTCACGCCTATGCTCGCGATCACTTCGATAACGCGGTGATCGCAAGGCGCGTGGCGCAGGTGTATGAGGAGGCGATCGCGGCGGGTTGATGTCAAGAAAATGAGGTCGAGAAAAGGGGCTTGATCAACTCCGTGTATCATTGCGGGTTGCTCGTAAATCCCTGATTCGCCGACCAAAATGCCCGTATCTGAACTCAAGCGCCGCCGCACGTTCGCGGTCATCTCCCACCCGGACGCCGGTAAAACGACGCTGACCGAGAAGCTGCTGCTTTTCTCGGGCGCGATTCAGATCGCGGGCACCGTCAAGGGCCGCAAGAGCGGCCGCTACGCGACCTCCGACTGGATGGAGATCGAAAAGCAGCGCGGCATTTCGGTCGCGAGCTCGGTGATGCAGTTCGAATACGGCGACGCCGTCATCAACCTGCTCGACACCCCCGGCCACGAAGACTTCTCGGAAGACACCTACCGCGTGCTGACCGCGGTCGACGCCGCCGTGATGGTGATCGACGGCGCGAACGGCGTCGAAGCGCAGACGCTCAAGCTGCTCGAAGTCTGCCGCAGCCGCCGCACGCCGATCGTCACGTTCATCAACAAGCTCGACCGCGAAGTGCGCGAGCCGCTCGACCTGCTCGACGAGATCGAGCAGCACCTGGGCGTCTCGGCCGTGCCGTTCACCTGGCCGATCGGCATGGGCAAGGAATTCCACGGCGTCTTTGACGTGCAGCGCGATCAGGTGCGCGTGTTCCGCGCGGGTCAGGATTCGCTGGGCGGCGACGTCGAGACGCTGCAAGGCAGCGGCAACGAAGAATGCGAGCGCCGCTTCGGCTTTCCCTGGCAGAAGGCGATGGAAGAGGTCGAGCTGATCTCGGGCGCGACGCCGACGTTCGATCGCGAAGCGTTCCTCGCCGGCGACCAGTCGCCCGTGCTGTTCGGCTCGGCAATCAACAACTTCGGCGTGAAGGAGATTCTCGACGCGCTGGTGGACCTCGCCCCGCCGCCGTCGATGCGCATGGCGGTGCAGCGTCCGGTGCAGCCGGACGAGCCGAAATTCACGGGCGTCGTGTTCAAGGTGCAGGCGAACATGGATTTGGCGCACCGCGATCGCGTCGCGTTCATCCGCGTGTGCTCGGGCCGTTTCGAGCGCGGCATGGCGCTCAAGGTGTCGCGCTCGGGCAAGACGTTCCGCGCGAACAACGTCGTGACGTTCCTGTCGCAGCGGCGCGAAACCGTGAGCGAAGCCTATCCCGGCGACATCATCGGCATCCCCAACCACGGCACGCTGAGCCTCGGCGACACGCTGACCGAAGGCGAGATGCTGCAATTCGTCGGCCTGCCGTTCTTCGCGCCGGAAATCTTCCAGACCATTGAGGTGGTCGATCCGATGCGCGCGAAGCAGCTCGGCGAAGCGCTGAAGCAGCTGGGCGAGGAGGGGGCGATTCAGGTGTTCCGCCCGGCGCACGGCGGCCTGACGATTCTCGGCGCGGTGGGGCAGCTGCAGTTCGAGGTGGTGTCGCACCGGCTTTCCGCCGAGTACAAGGTCGACGTGCGGATCATGCCCGCGCGCTACCGGATGTCGCGCTGGGTCACCTGCGACGACGCGGGCGAGCTGCGGCGCTTCATGGACGCCTACGCAGTGCGCATTGCGCACGACGCGTCGAACGCGCCGACTTACCTCGCATCGCACATTTCGGAGATCGAGGTCGCGCAGAAGGCATGGCCGAAGATCGTCTTCAACGAGTTGCGCGAGCACTCGGGCGCGCCGTTCCGCAAGAGCATGTGACAGGCTTCTTCTGAAAACGATTGAGCCTTGCGGCCGGCATTTGCCGGCCGCACGTCATGCACGTTGCAGCAGCACGGTGAAGGGCCAGGTTCCATCGAGCGCCAGATGCGCGATTTTTCGATCGGGGAATAAAACGGGCTGCGCCGCGGTATCACTCTCGAAACCAACCCTGGAGGCCCTCCGGATGAAACCGGCGGCGTGCCTCCGATTTCCCGTCGAGAGGACACCATGTCGTCAGATCTTCCTTCCCAACCGTCGCGTCGCAGCGCGTTGAAATGCCTCGCCTTCGGTGGCGTGGGCACCCTGTTCGTGCTGTCCGGAGGCGTGCTCACGCCGGTGGAGTTGGCACTCGCCGCCGGCAGCGAGGACAAGTCAGCGTCGGGCGTTCCCTTATTCCTGCAGATCAGCGACTCGCATATCGGCTTCAACAAGGAAGCCAATCCGGACGTCGTGGGTACGCTCAAACAGACGATTGATTTCGTCAACGCCATGCCGGTCAAGCCGGCCCTGACGATCCACACGGGCGATATCACCCATCTTTCCAAGCCGGCAGAGTTCGACCTCGCGGCCCAATTGTTGTCGGGCCTGAACGTCACCGAGTTGCACACCGTGCCTGGCGAGCATGACGTGACAGACGGCCCGCAGGGCGAATACTTCAAACGCTTCGGCCAGGCGTCTGACAACCGCGGCTATTACAGCTTCGACCACCAGGGTGTGCACTTCATCGGGCTCGTCAATGTGATGCATTTCAAGCCAAACGGGCTGGGGGGCCTGGGGGAGGATCAGCTTTCCTGGCTGGAAAGCGATTTGAAAGGACGCTCGTCCAGCACGCCGATCGTTGTCTTTACGCACATGCCGATGTGGACGATCTACGAGCCGTGGGGGTGGGGAACGGGCGATGCCGGCCAGGCGATGGAGTATCTGAAGCGGTTCGGCTCAGTCACTGTCCTCAATGGCCATATCCATCAAATCGTTACCAAGGTGGAAGGGAACATCACGTTCCATACCGCACGTTCGACCGCCTATCCGCAGCCGGCCGCCGGCGATGGCCCTGGACCTGTACCGCTGAAGGTGGCGAGCGATCAGCTTCCCAAGATGCTGGGTGTGACGAGCATCAGGATCTCGCGCCATCCTCTCGCCGCGACGCTTTCCGACACGACCCTCGCTTGACAACGAAATCGCTCACTCGACAAGGATCCAAACCATGCTAGCCACTTTCTTTCGTCGCGCGTTCGTCCTCTGCGTCGGAAACGGGATGCTCATCGCGGCACTGGCCGCCGGGTTGCCAGCCGCGCAAGCACAGGAGCCCAATGAGATCGTCATCAAAAATTTCATGTTTTCGCCGATGTCCATCACGGTCAAGGCGGGCACGACCGTGATCTGGAAAAACAAGGACGGCGAGCCGCATTCGATCGTCAACGATGCCGGCCTTTTCCACTCCTCCGCCCTCGACGAGGACGATACGTATCAGTTCAAGTTCGACAAGCCCGGGGTATACAACGTGCGCTGCGGCATCCATCCGTATATGAAGGGGACCATCACTGTGCAGTAGGTGGATTCGTATAAGCGACGCCGCCCA
Organism: Trinickia violacea; assembly: GCF_005280735.1. Taxonomy (NCBI): domain Bacteria; kingdom Pseudomonadati; phylum Pseudomonadota; class Betaproteobacteria; order Burkholderiales; family Burkholderiaceae; genus Trinickia; species Trinickia violacea. Next base: position 3,542,379 of record NZ_CP040078.1, on the reverse strand, counting down.
GATTTCCGCTCGTTAGCCGATACGCCAACGGGCGCCTACCCGTCGATCGTCGATCTTCGCGCCACTGCCGCGGCTTATTGCCGCGGCAGTGCGCTCGATGGGTTGACGATCTTCTCCACTTCTTCGCTTCCCTAAATACCTGCTGCAATTTCATCTTTGCGGCGAATTGTCGCAAGGCGTCGCGCCGGCGACGCGTCCCGGCCGCAAAACGCTTCGCGCAGCGCACCCGCCTTCAACCTCCCGCCCTCCAAAAAATCAAAAGCATAAGCGCTTTATGCGCTTTGTTTGAGAAAGATCACGGACGGCACAAACGACTCTTCCTACAATGCCGCGTCGTGTTCCAGAGTCGGTCATTGCGCTAAGGAATGCGAAGAAGCAACCAGGGTGGTTCAATAAACCGGGCTAAGGTAATGGATAGAAAAACCATTGGAAGGTGGTTAGTGCCCTTCGAGATCGGACTGGTCATGTTGTTGGCCGGCTGCAGCAATCTCGACGTGCTCGACCCGAAGGGCAGCATCGGCGCGGCGGAGAAAGCGCTGATCGGAACGTCAACGTTCGCGATGCTGATCGTCGTCATACCAGTGATCATTCTGACGCTGGTGTTTGCGTGGCGCTACCGCGCGTCGAACCGGAAGGCAACCTACGCGCCGAAGTGGGCGCACTCCACGGCGATCGAAGTCGTGGTCTGGACCATCCCCACGCTCATCATTCTTTTCCTCGCCGTCCTGACCTGGAAAACCTCGCACGAGCTCGATCCGTACAAGCCGATCGAATCGGAGGTCAAGCCAATCGAGATCCAGGTCGTCGCGCTCGACTGGAAATGGCTCTTCGTGTATCCGGAGTACGGCATCGCGACGGTCAACCAGATCGCGTTTCCGGTCGGCACGCCGGTCAATTTCCGCATCACATCGGATGCGGTCATGAACTCGTTTTTCATTCCGCAGCTGGGCAGCCAGATTTACGCGATGGCCGGCATGCAGACGAAGCTGCATCTGGTCGCCGACCACGCGGGCGACTACGCGGGCATCTCGGCGAACTACAGCGGCGAGGGCTTCTCGGACATGAAATTCCGTGCGCTCGCCGTTTCCCCTGAAGAGTTCAAGGCGTGGGTGCAGAAGGTCAAGGCATCGAACGAGCGGCTCGACATGGATACCTACTACGCCGTCGCGAAGCCGAGCGTGAAGAATCCAGTGCGCTATTTCTCGTCGAGCGACACGGAGCTGTTCCACAAGATCATGGCGAAGTACAACAACGGCCACTACCTCGACATGTCGGGGAACGTGTGCCGAATCCTGTAGGGGTAACGAGATGTTCGGAAAACTGACACTCGACGCGATCCCATACCACGAGCCCATCATCATGGGCGCGGCGGGCTTCATGGCGATCCTGGTGCTGGCAGTGGGTGGCGCGATCACCTATTTCGGCAAGTGGAAATATCTTTGGACCGAGTGGCTGACGAGCGTCGACCACAAGCGGATCGGCGTCATGTACATCGTGGTCGCCACGCTGATGCTGGTGCGCGGCTTCGCCGACGCGGTCATGATGCGCGTGCAGCAGGCGGTGGCCTTCGACGGCCCTGGCTATCTGCCGCCGCATCACTACGATCAGATCTTCACGGCGCACGGCGTCATCATGATCTTCTTCATGGCGATGGCGTTGATGGTGGGTCTGTTCAATCTGATCGTGCCGCTGCAGGTCGGCGCGCGCGACGTGGCCTTCCCGTTCCTGAACTCGCTTTCGTTCTGGATGACGGCGATCAGCGCGATTCTGATCAACGTGTCGCTGGTGGTCGGCGAATTCGCGAAGACGGGTTGGCTCGCGTATCCGCCGTTGTCGGAGCTGGGGTACAGCCCGGGCGTCGGGGTCGACTACTACATATGGAGTCTGCAGCTCTCGGGCGTCGGCACGCTGATTACCGCGGTCAACTTCTTCGTGACCATCATCAAGATGCGCGCGCCGGGCATGACGCTCATGAAGATGCCGGTGTTCACGTGGACCGCGCTGTGCTCGAACGTGCTGATCATGGCGACGTTCCCGATTCTGACCGTGACGCTGGCGCTGCTCGGCCTCGACCGCTACGCCGGCATGCACTTCTTCACGAACGAGCTCGGCGGCAACGTCATGCTGTACCTGAACCTGATCTGGGCCTGGGGACACCCCGAGGTCTACATTCTGGTTCTGCCGGCGTTCGGCATTTATTCGGAAGTGATCGCGACGTTCGCCAAGAAGCCGCTGTTCGGCTATCGGATGATGGTGTACGCGACGTGCGCCATCATGGTGATGTCGTTCCTCGTGTGGCTGCACCACTTCTTCACGATGGGCTCCGGCGCCAACGTCAACGCGTTCTTCGGCATCGCGACGATGATCATCGCCATCCCGACCGGCGTGAAGATCTTCAACTGGCTGTTCACGATGTACCGCGGGCGTATCGAGTTTTCGGCGCCCGTGCTGTGGACGATCGGCTTCATGGTCACGTTCACGATCGGCGGGATGACCGGTGTGATGCTCGCGATTCCGGGCGTGGACTTCGTGCTGCACAACAGCGTGTTCCTGGTCGCGCACTTCCATAACACGATCATCGGCGGTGTGGTGTTCGGCTATCTGGCGGGTGTCCAGTACTGGTTCCCGAAGGCGTTCGGTTTCAAGCTGAACGAGAAGCTCTGCAAGGCGTCGTTCTGGTTTTGGCTGTCGGGCTTTATCGTGGCGTTCACGCCGCTCTACGTGCTCGGCTTCATGGGCATGACGCGGCGTCTGAACCACTACGACAACCCGGCGTGGCATCCGTGGCTGGTCGTTGCGGCTTTCGGCGTGGTGCTGATCGCGGCCGGCGTCGTGTGCCAGATCGCGAGCGTGTGGGTGGGCGTGCTCAACCGCAAGAAGCCGCAATATCGCGACGTGACGGGCGACCCGTGGGGCGGCCGCACGCTCGAGTGGGCAACCTCGTCGCCGCCGCCGGTCTACAACTTCGCGGTCATTCCGACGGTTCACGAGCTCGACGCGTTCGCTCACATGAAGGAAACGGGCCGCGGTCTCGGCAAGGATGTCGTCTACCAGGACATTCACATGCCGTCGAACACGAGCGCCGGGTTCTTTATCGGCATGTCCTCGCTGGTGCTCGGTTTTGCCCTGGTTTGGCACATCTGGTGGCTGGCCGCCGTCGGGCTCTTCTCGATCTTCGCGATCGTGATCGGCCGCAGCTTCCAGGATAACGACGGCTATTACATTCCCGCCGCGGTCGTCAAGGCGACCGAGGACAAGTACCGCGCCTCGTTGCCGGGTGCGCGCACGGGCAAGGCAAAGGAAAAAGAACGCAGCGATGCGTTCGAAGAAGCGGAGGTCAACTGATGTCGACGAAAACCCTTGTCGCCGCACATGGCGAATTGGGCCACGGCCACGACCACCACGAGTCGCATTCGGTGTTCGGATTCTGGCTGTACCTGATGACCGACTGCTTCCTGTTCGCGTCGTTGTTCGTGACGTTCGCGGTCTTGGGGCATCAGTTTGCGGGCGGGCCGACAGCCAAGGACTTGTTCGATATTCCAGGCGTCGCGCTGGAAACGGCGTTGCTGCTGCTGTCGAGCATTACGTATGGCTTCGCGATGATCGGCGCCTACCAGCGCAAGAGCGGCACCGTGCTCAAGTGGCTCGCGGTCACGTTCTTGCTCGGCGCCGGGTTCCTGGTGCTCGAGATGCAAGAGTTTGCGCATCTGATTCACGAAGGCGCGGGTCCGCAGCGCAGCGCGTTCTTCTCGGCGTTCTTCACGCTGGTCGGCACGCACGGCTTGCACGTCACGATCGGTTTGATCTGGATGGCCGTGCTCATGGTGCAGGTCATCAAGAAGCCGAACCTGACGCAACGCGAAATCACGCGGCTCACGTGCCTCAGTCTCTTCTGGCACTTTCTCGATATCGTGTGGATCTGCGTGTTTTCCTTTGTCTACCTTGCGAGCGTGATCTAAATGGCCCAAGCGCATACAACTCAAGTGGAAGAGGGGCACAGCAGCCCGCGTGGCTACGTCGTCGGGTTCGTGCTGTCGGTGATTTTGACCGTTGCGGCGTTCGGGCTCGTGATCGGCGGCTATCTGTCGCCGAGTGCGTCGCTGATCGCGATTACCGTGCTGGCGATCGTGCAGATCCTCGTCCATCTCGTGTACTTCCTGCACATGGGCTTGGCGTCGTCTCAGCAGCGTTGGGATTCGATGTCGTTCGCTTATTCGGTGCTCTGCATCCTCATCCTCGTCATCGGGACGGTGTGGGTGATGCATAACGTCGCGATGAACATGATGGCGCGATAGCGCGCGGCGCGAGGCCCTGAATTGAACATGGCGCGAGCCTCATTATCCGGCGAGGTTCGCGCCATTTTTCCACGGGGCCGGCCTGTCCGAGCCGGCCCATCGCGGTGACGGCTAGCGCGTGCCGCCGTCCTCGTCGGACATTTTCAGGACTTCCTCGCGCATCCAGCTGGCGAACGCCTGCACGTGCTCAAACGTGGCATGGTTCGCGCCGATATCGAGCCAGTAGCCATAGGGCCCCATGACTTCGACATCGGAGATCCGTACCAGCGAGCCGTCCGCCAGCTCCTCGGCAATCATGTTGCGATCGACAACCGCAAGCCCGACGCCCTTGCGCGCGGCGTGAATCGCCTGTTCCAGATTCGAAAACTCGATCCCGTTTTCGGCATAGCGCGCGGGCAACTGCGCTTGCGCGAGCCAGTTCGGCCACAGTTCGAGCCGCGTGTCGTTGTAGAGCACGTGGAGCGCCGGCACGCGTTCGAGCAGGGTTTCGAGCGATTCGCTCGCGAGCTTGGGCGCGCAGACCAGCGTGTGCCGCTCGATCATCAGCAGCTCCGATTGCCCTTCGGGCAGCGCCTCGCGGCCGAAGCGGACGTTGCAATGGCACTCGTCGCTGGGCCCCGTGCGCACCGACAGCTCCACATCCGGCAGCTCGACCGCGAGCGACCCGAGCCGCGGCGAAAACCACTGCGTCGCGAACGTCGGCGGCACCGACAGCACGAGGCGCTTGCGTCCCGTGATCGACGCGAGCTGCCGCGTGCCGCGCTCGATCGTGTCGAAGGCGTCGGAGACGCACGGCAGCAATTGCGCGCCCGCGGGCGTGAGGCGGATGCCTTTGTGGTCGCGTTCGAACAGCTTGGTGCCGAGCGAATCCTCGAGAATCTTGATTTGGCGGCTCACGGCGCCTTGCGTGACGCACAGCGCGGTCGCTGCGCGATTGAAGCTCATGTGCCGAGCCGTCTCTTCGAAAAAGCGCAACGCGATCAGCGATGGCAAGCGCCGCATGGTCTATGTCCTTCCGTCGTACTTGTTATTGCGCGTTGGGCGCGTCGAGTTCTGCGATTATGCCCACATTTCGCCGCGGCGCGGAGCCGCAACGACCGCTCCGGACCTATCGCGCGAGGGGGCTCGATCGCCTATGCTAGCGATGTTTCGAGACCGCCCGCGACGCCTCGCGCGGCGCTACGTTGGAGTATCCATGTCCGTTCGCAATCTCGACGCGTTGTTTCGGCCGAAATCGGTTGCCGTGATCGGCGCCTCGTTGCGGCCGCGCAGCGTCGGCGCGATGGTGTGGGCGCGTGTCCTCGAAGGCGGCTTCGCGGGCCCCGTCTGGCCGGTCAATCCGAAATACGCCGAGCTGAGCGGGCTGGTCGCATTCGGCGACGTCCACGATCTGCCGGAGCCGCCCACCGTCGCGCTGATCTGCACGCCGCCCGCCACCTGGCCCGCCATCGTTCACAAGCTCGGCAAGCTCGGCACGCGCGCGGCGATCATCTTCGGCGAGGTCAAGCGCAGCGAGGAACGCGCCGTGCTCGCCCAGACGCTCGCGGCGGCGCGGCCCTATTTGCTGCGCATCGTCGGGCCGGGCAGCGTCGGCGTCATCACGCCGGCGTTCAACGCCCGCTTCGCCGCCTCGCCGTTTCCGGTGAAGGAGGGCGGTGTCGCCTGGGTTTCGCAGTCGAACGCGATCACGAATGCCGTGCTCGGCTGGGCATACGCGCGCGGGCTCGGGTTCTCGCACGCGATCGCGCTCGGCGACGAAGCCGACGTCGACGCCGGCGATGCGCTCGACTATCTCGCGAGCGACCCGAGCACGCGTGCGATCTTGCTCGAACTCGAGACGGTGCGCGCGGCGCGCAAGTTCATGTCGGCGGCGCGGGCGGCGGCGCGCAACAAGCCGGTGCTCGCGTTGCGCTCCGGGCGCGCGGATGCCGACGATGCGCTCTACAGCTCGGCGTTCCAGCGCGCGGGCGTGGTGCGCGTCCATTCGCTCGACGATCTGCTCGACGAGATCGAAACGCTCGGCGTGGGACGCGTGGCGGCGAGTTCGACAGCCACGCTGATCACGAGCGACCGCGGCGTGGCGACGCTCGCCGCCGACGCGTTCGCCGCCGCCGGCGACGCGCTCGCGCAATGGCCGGAGGCGGCGGCGCGCGCGGTGGCCGAAGCGTTGCCGCATCTGAGCGCGTCGCGCGACGCACCCTCCGCGTTGCCCGGCAATCCGCTGTTGCTCGGCGACGACGCGAAGCCCGAGCATTTCGCGCGCGCGCTCGAGGTGCTGGCGCCGCATCGCGACACGGGCACCGCGTTCGTCGTGCACGCGCCGACGCATAGCGCGCCTGTCGCCGAGGTCGCGCGCGTGCTGATCGAGAACCACAAGCTCGCCTACCGCGGGCTATTGGCGTGCTTCTTTGGCGGCGTCGATAACGCGACGCGCGACGCGCTGCACGCACAAGGCATTCCCGTTCATACGACGCCGCAACGCCTTGCGCGCGCGTTTGCGCGTCTCGTCGACTACCGGCTTGCGCGCGAGCTGCTGATGCAGACGCCGGAGAGCCTGCCCGCTCAGGTTCCCGAGCAGATCGACTGCGCGCAGGTGCAGGCCAGGAATGCGGTGGCGGCCGGACAGACGGCGCTCGCGGGCGAGGAGGCGGCGCGCTTTTTCGAATGCTTCGGTTTGACGGTGCTGCGCGAACACGCGGCTGAGACGGCGAGCTTGCGTTCGTACCAGGGCGGCGTGACCGAAGGCGGCATCGTCGAGACGCGCGACGCGCCCGGTTGCCCCGAAACCGCCGCCGCCGTCGACGACGCCAAGATCGTCGACCTCGCCATCGAATTGCGCGACGACGCGAACTTCGGCCCGGTGTTCCGTTTTACCGCGCCGTCTGTCGACGGCCTCACGGCGCCGATGTGCTTCTATAGCCTGCCGCCGCTGAATCCGGTTTTGTCGCGCGAAGTCGTGTCGCGTTCGCCGTATGCGCGGGCGGTGTCGTCGATCGAGCCGGTGCTGGCGGCGCTGACGGCGTTGTCGCGAGCGGTCTGCGATGTGAAGGAAGTGGCCGGCCTGCAAGCGACGCTGCGCGTGACGCGCACGCGCGCCGTGCTCGTCGCACCGCGCGTGACGGTCGCTGCAAAGCGCAGCCGGCTCGCCATCGTTCCGTACCCGCGCCGTCTCGAGGAGAACCTCTACTGGCACGGCGAGCACATGATGATTCGCCCGATCCGCCCCGAAGACGAAGCCATGCACAGCGCCTTCATCAAATCGATGACGTCCGATGATCTGCGCCTGCGCTTTTTCGGCGCGGTGCGCGGGTTCGATCATTCGCAGCTCGCGCGCATGACGCAGATCGATTACGACCGCGAGATGGCGCTGATCGCGACCGCCTTCGACGAGAACGGAATGGAATACACGCTCGGCGTCGTGCGCGCGATCACGGACCCGGACAACGAAGCGGCCGAGTTCGCGGTCGCGATACGCTCAGCGCTCAAGAGCAAGGGACTGGGGCGGCTCTTGATGACGAAGATCATCGAGTACGTGCGCTCGCGCGGCACGCGATGGATCGTCGGGGAGGTGCTCGCCGAGAATGCGCCGATGATCGGGCTGGCGAAAGCGCTTGGGTTCGCGGTGTCGCGAACCGACGATCCCAGCGTGGTGGGATTGCGCCTGGCGCTCGGGGAGAGCGCTTCGGCTTGACTGAGCGGCGGTCGCGCTGCGCTTTAGCTGCGCGTCACCGCCGGTCATATGTCATAGGCAGCGCAATTGAAATTCGGCGCGCGAATTACGCGGCGAGCTTCGCCGTGGCCTCGTCAACCTGCGCGCGCGACACCGACAATTCCTCGAGCCACGCATCCGCGTAGACGGCGCCCGTTTCACGCTCGAGACGCGCGATCGTCGCCGCATTGCGATTCGCGTCCTTCGGCGTCGCGATGAAGTCTTTCACGGATTGGCCGGCCTTGAAGGCGTCGAAGAGCGGCACGCGGATTTCATCGGGAAGTGCGCGCGACGTCCACTGATACGGCTTGCCGTTGAACGTCAGCGACGGCGGCAGCACGCGCTCTTTCTTCGCAGCCGGAATCAGGCCGAAGGTGCGCGCGGCGTCGCCGATCTGCTCGGCCGAGAAAAGCTCTTCAGGCGAGATGTCGAATTGGCCGATGTAGGTTTCGATCGCTTGCATCGCGGCCGCGCGGTCGTCGCGCTTTTTCTGCGCGCGAGCGACGATGTCGCGCAACTCGTCGGCCTCTTCGATCGTGATCGTGAAGCTCGCCTGCTTCTGCTGGAGTTCGGAAAAACGCTGGAATTCGGAGTCGGTCAGAAGTTTCGCCATTGCTTTAGCTGGGGCATCCGCCGCGTGGGAGGCGGTGAATGCGGGTTTTGAGAGGGGCGCTATTCTAACCTAGGTGGACGGCGGAGCCGTCGGTGCTGTGCTGTAGTGCGATCATTGCCGTTCACTCGTAACGCAGCGCCTGCGCCGGGCGGACCTTCGCGCCACGCCGGCTCGAATACAACGTCGTGAGCGGCGTTTGATCGATTCGCGCAAATCGATGATCGAATTGCGCATAACTCATCGCTTGTGTACACTCCGCTTTGATTGAAGTGAGCGTAGATTTGCTCGTTTCAATCACGGCGCTGAATGTTCGATTCAGCCCCCATTACAAGACGGAGACTCGCATGGCCCAATTCCCCATCAAGCGTTCTATTGAACGCGTGCCCGGCGGCATGATGATCGTGCCGCTGCTCATCGGGGCGCTTGTCGCTACCTTCATGCCCGGCATGCCGAAGTTTTTCGGGTCGTTCACCAATGCGCTGTTCACCGGGGCGCTGCCGATCCTCGCCGTCTTCTACGTCTGCATGGGCGCGAGCATCGACGTGAAAGCCACCCCTTATCTCGTGAAGAAGGGTGGCGCGCTGCTCGTCACGAAAGTCGGTTCGGCGATCGTCGTCGGGGTGATTCTCGGGCATTTGATCGGCGAGCAGCCGGTGTCGGCGGGTCTGTTCGCGGGGATCTCGACGCTCGCCGTCGTGGCTGCGATGAACGACACGAACGGTGGCTTGTATATGGCGCTGATGGGGCAATATGGCCGCTCCGAAGACGTCGGCGCGTACACGTTGATGTCGCTCGAATCGGGACCGTTCCTGACGATGGTTACGCTCGGCGTGGCCGGGTTGGCTGCGTTCCCGTGGCAAACGCTGGTGGGCAGCATTCTGCCGCTTGCGGTCGGCATGCTGCTCGGCAATCTCGATCGTGAAATGCGCGACTTTCTGGCGAAGGCTGTGCCGGTGATGATCCCGTTCTTCGCACTCGCGCTTGGCGCGGGATTGGATCTGCACAAAGTGTGGCAAGCCGGGCTGCTCGGGATCGTGCTGGGCGTCGCCGTCGTGGTCGTGACGGGTATTCCGCTTTACCTCGCCGACCGCTTGACGGGCGGCACCGGTGTCGCGGGCGTGGCAGCCGCCAATACGGCGGGCAACGCCGCCGCCGTTCCGGCGCTCGTCGCCGCGGCCAATCCCATCTATGAAGAGGCGGCCAAGAGCGCGACGCTGCTCGTCGCAGCGTGCGTCGTCGTGACAGCGATCCTGTCGCCGATGCTGACCGCCGCCGTGGCGAAACGTTTTCAGCGGCGCGTTGCACAGACGAAGCCAAGCGCGGAGCTCGCTCGATGAAACTCTTGATCGTCGCCGATGATCTTTCCGGCGCCGCCGATTGCGCAGTCGGATTCGCGGCCGCGGGTCATCGCGCGGTCGTGACGCTCGATGCGGCGAATGCTGCCGACTGCGCAACCGCGGACGTCGTCGCCGTGGATACCGACACGCGACGCCATGCTTCGGCCGACGCCGCACGGCACACCGTCGCCGCGTACGTGGCGTTGCATGCCACGGGGCGCAAGCTCTACAAAAAAATCGACTCGACCTTGCGCGGCAATTGGGCGATTGAGGTCGCGGCGTTGCAGCCGCTCGCCGGGCTCGCGATCGTCGCGCCTGCGTTTCCCGCGACTGGCCGCACGCTCGTGGGCGGCCGCGTGTTCGTGAACGGCGTGCCGCTCGAAGATACCGACACATGGCGGCTCGAAAACGACGGCCGCCGCGCCGACGTCGCCGCGATGCTGGCCGATGCGGGGCTCGCGGCCGCAAGTCTCGACGCCGAGGCGCTGCGCGGCGACCCCGAAACGCTGGCGGCGCGCATCGCGTCGATTACGGCGAGCGGAGCGCAGGCGGTCGTCGTCGATACGCAGACCGAAGAAGCGCTGCACGTCTTGGCACAGGCGACGATAGATAGCGACGGCGCGTGGTTTTGGGTCGGTTCGGGCGGCCTCGCGCGCGAGATCGCCTCGCTGAGCCGCCGCGATAGCGCGGCTGAAACATCCGGCGAACACCATCCAGGCGCGCCGATCCTGACCCTGGTCGGCACGCTGTCGGCGGTCGGCGACAAGCAGTGCGCCATGCTGCGCGAACACGGCGGGGTCAACGAGCGGGTCGTGCCGCCCGCGATGTTGCGCGAAGGGCCGCGGCACGGCGACTGGCTCACATGGCAGGCGCAAATTGGCGCGCTGTTATCGCATGGCGAAGACCTGTTGCTGCGCATCGGCCGCGACGACGCGTTCGATCCGGCAGAAGGCGCGCGGCTCTCACAGGCCCTCGCCGAACTCGTCGAACCGCACGTCACGAAGACGGGCGGACTGATTGCGACGGGCGGCGAGACGGCGCGCGCGCTGTTGAGCGTTGCGGGGATCGGCGCGCTGCAACTGGTGGACGAAGTCGAGGCGGGTGTCGCCATCGCGCGGCCGCTTGGTGAGGCGCGTTCGCACCGTCCCGGCATCGTCACGAAGGCGGGCGCGTTCGGCACCGACCGCGCGCTGTACGCGGCGTGGCTGCGCCTGCGCAGCACCGACGATAGGGCCGCCGCCACGCGTTGAACCCGCTTCGATAGACAAGCGCATTCCCACCTCACGAATTCCACGCTAAAAAGAGCACAACCATGAACCACTACCTTCCCGTTATCGGCATCACGATGGGCGATGCGGCGGGCGTCGGCGCGGAAGTCGTCGTCAAGAGCCTCGCGCATGCGTCGGTGTACGAGCAATGCCGGCCGCTCGTGATCGGCGATGCGAAGCGCCTCGAGCGCGCCAACGAGATCGTCGGCGGCGCATTGAGCGTGCGCCGCATCGAAGACGCCAGCGAAGCGCGCTACGAGCAAGGCAAGATCGACTGTATCGACCTCGGCCTGATTCCCGACGAGTTGCCTTTCGGCGAGCTCTCGGCGCTGGCGGGCGACGCGGCGTATCGCTACATCGCGCGCGCGGTCGAGCTCGCGCAGGCGGGCAAGATCGATGCGATCTGCACGGCGCCGCTCAACAAGGAAGCGCTGCATGCGGGCGGTCACAAGTATCCGGGGCACACTGAAATGCTCGCGCACCTGACGGGCGTCGACGAAGTGTCGATGATGCTCGTCGCGCCGCAGCTGCGCGTGATCCACGTGACGACGCATATCGGCATCATCGATGCGATCCGCAAGATCGAGCCGGGCCTCGTGCAACGCACGATCGAGCGCGGCCATGCGACGCTCGTGAAGGCCGGTATCGAGAAGCCGCGCATCGGGGTGTGCGGCATCAATCCACACGCGGGCGAGAATGGCCTCTTTGGCTATGGCGAAGAAGAAGAGAAGATCATTCCGGCCGTGAAGGTGCTGCAAGCGCGCGGGCTCGACGTCACCGGGCCGCTGCCGGCCGACACGCTGTTTTACCGGGCCGGACGCGGCGACTTCGATCTCGTGGTCGCGATGTATCACGACCAGGGCCACGGGCCGATCAAGGTGCTCGGGCTCGAGGCGGGTGTCAACGTGACGGTCGGGCTCGAGGTGATCCGCACGTCGGTCGACCACGGTACCGCGTTCGATATCGCGGGTAAGGGCGTGGTCGACGAGGGCAGCATGCTCGAAGCGCTGCGGCAGGGCGCGGAGCTCGCGACGCGCCGGGGCTAACGCGTGAGGGAGCTGGGGGCTGGGGTAACATCACGCCCATCTTCATTTCCCTCTCGCGGAGCTTCATGAAAGCAGCAGACCGTCAGCGCGCCATTCTCGATCTCGTGCTCACGCGTGAGGCGAACGTCGAGCAGTTGAGCGCGACGCTCAGCGTTTCCGAAGCAACGATCCGGCGCGACCTGACGGTGCTCGCCAAAGAAGGGCGCCTCGTGCGGACTTATGGCGGCGCGACGGTGCTCGTCGGTGTGCATGAGCCCGAGGCGTCGCTCGACGAACGCAAGACGACGCAGCGCGAGCAGAAGGAAGCGATCGCGCAGGCGGCGGCTTTGCATGTCGCCGATGGTGAAACGGTGCTGCTCGATGGCGGCACTACCTGCGCGGCGCTCGCGCGGCATCTCGTGACTCGGCAGGACCTGCACGTCGTCACGAACAACCTGCTCGCGGTCAGCACGCTCGTCAATGCGTCGGGTGTGCGGCTCACGATGATCGGCGGGGACGTGCGTGCATCGAGCATGAGCACGCTCGGTCCGCTCGCGGAGCTGGCGTTGAGCCGGTTAACCGTCGACTGCGCGTTTCTCGGCGCGGATGGCGTCGTTGCGGGCTTCGGGTTGTGCGAGGCGAGCGCGCAGCAGGCTTGGCTCAAGGAATGCATCGTCGCGCGCGCGGCGGAAGTGATCGTGCTCGCGGATACCGACAAGCTGGGCCGCGCGCGGCAGCAGCACTGGACGCCGATTCAACGGGACTGGCGCTTGATTACGTCGTGGATGGCCGATGAGGCGATGCTGTTGCCGTTTCGTGCGCTTGGGGAGGTGACGGTCGAGGTTGCGCGCAGGGATTTGGCCTAGGTCGTGACCTCATGCTCAATGGCGCGCTCGATGAGTTGATTCAAGCTGATGCCTTCGGCAGCTGCGGCTTCGACAGCGCGGGCATGAAGTTCGGGATTGATGCGGGCGTTGAATCTGCCGGAAAAATGGCGGATAGGGTCGATGCCGTTCTCCTTGCAGACTTCGAGGAACGCCGCCAAGGAGCGTGCGCCTTCGGCCTTGAGGGTGGCGATATCGCTGGCGTAGAAGTCGGCGCCGCCGTTCAGGCCGAGGAATTCGCCGCGCAGCATGTCGGTCTCGGGGTCGTAGGTGACGACTGCGCGATGGTTGGCGATGGTCAGGATGTTCATGTTCATGGCTTCACTCGTCGCGCAAAGATGAGTTCCAGGGTCTTTAGATGGGCTCGCTTCTTCATAGGGCGGCATGGTGCTGCAAAGTGGTACTGCCTGCGAGCATCGCCGTACAGGAACCCTCCCTATTCCTCCCCCAACACCGAAAGCCCTTTCACCGTCTCGCTCAACATCCCCGTCACCGCCTCGATCGACGGCGCCACATACTCATCGATCCGCCGCAAATACGGGCACGTCAGCGCCGCCAGCGCATGCCCCGATGGCCCGAGAATCGGAAACGTCACGTCCGTCACGCCGAAAATCTGCTGACTGTCCTTCTGCGAATGCCCGTCGGCGCGAACGCGTTCGCAGACCTTCTCCAACTCCTCGACATCGATCGTCACTTCACCCTTGACCTTCGTATGTTCGGCGAGCATATGCGCGCGATGCTCTCGCGTCTGAAACGCGAGCATCACGCGCCCCGACCCGGTATCGATCAACCCGACCCGCGACCCGAGCCGCACCGACATCCCCCACGTGCCCGGCCCGTCCACCTGCGCGACCACGAGCAGATTGCCGCGATCGTAGACAGCCAGATGACACGATTGCTCCGCCTCGTCCGCGAAGCGCTGCATCAGCGGCAGCGCTTCCGCGATCAGCCGGTTCGTCGGCGGATGCCGATGCGCGAGTGCGAACAGCTTCAAGCTCAGCGAATAGCGATCGCCTGCCGCCGAGCGCACCACATATTGGCGAGCGACGAGCCGCTCGAGCATCCGATACATCTCGCTCGCGTTGCGCCCGAGCCGCTTCGTGATCTCGGCGCGCGTCAGCCCCTCTTTCTGCTCGGCGAGCAGCTCGAGGATGTCGAGCCCCTTGTCGAGCGCGGGGGCGCGGTAGCGGTCGGCGTCGTCCTTCTCTTCTGGCTCTTTGGTGACCGGTTCCATGGTGATCGGGCTCTCCTCCGAAGTTTTTCATTTTGCTTTTCCCTGCGGGCACGAGTGAGCGTACGGGCATGCCGGCCCTCGAGGCGCTAGGGAAAACACGAATGCCTTTGTGCGCTGCTCATCCTTGACTTCAAAAAGTCCGTATATGAATAATACGTTCACTGATGAATGAAATAGCGTTCCACAACAAAAAAGCGCGGGACAGTCTTACAGGCAGTTCAACAACGCAATCAGGAGACAAAGCATGACGTTCATCCAAGGGCCGCGTGCGGCCCGTCGCTTTATTCGGGGCATGCTCACGCTGACCGCCGGCGCGGCTTGCGTGGCCGCCCTTGCCTTGAACGGCCCGGCGCGCGCCGCCGAAACCGGCAAGGTCGGTCTGGGCTTGCCGCTTCTCACGTCGCCGTTCTGGCAGTCGTACAACAACTATCTGACGCAGTACGCGAAGCAGATGGGCATTCCCGTGCTCGCACCCGTCAATTCGAACGGCGATCCGGCCCAGCAGATCACCGACATGAACAATCTGCTCAACCTCGGTGCCAAGGGCATCGTGGTCGGGCCGCTCGATTCGGCGGCGATTAGCCGCGCGCTCGATGCCGCCGCGGTGAAGAACGTGCCGGTGGTGGCCGTCGACGTCGCGCCGACGCAAGGCAAGGTCGCGATGGTCGTGCGAGCCGACAACCGCGCGTACGGCGAGCAGGCGTGCAAGTACATCGGCGAGCACGTGAAAGCGGGCAAGGTCGTGCAGATCATGGGCGACCTCGCGTCGGTGAACGGCCGCGACCGCTCCGAAGCGTTCCGCTCGTGCCTCAAGCAGTACCCGAACCTGTCGCTGCTCGAAATCCCGGCGAGCTGGAAGGGCGACGTGGCGGCCACCGCGCTCGACAGCCTGCTCACCGCGAACCCCGACGTCAAAGCGATCTATATGCAGGCGGGCGGCGTGTATCTCTCGCCGACGCTGCAGACGCTGCGCCGCAAGCAGCTGCTGGTCCCGGCAGGCGATCCGAAGCACATCGTGATCGTCAGCAACGACGGCATCCCGCAAGAGTTCGAAGCGATCCGCAAGGGTGAGATCGACGCGACGGTTTCGCAGCCGGCCGACCTGTACGCGAAGTACGGCCTCTACTACATCCAGGCGACGCTCGCGGGCAAGACCTTCAAGCCGGGCCCGACCGATCACGGCAGCAACATCGTTCAGCTGCAGCCGGGCGTGCTCGAGGATCAATTGCCCGCGCCGCTCGTGACGAAGGCGAACGTCGACGACAAGAACCTGTGGGGCAACACGGTCAAATGAGCGTGCCGACGACACCAGCCGAGCAGGAACGCCCGCCGGTGGTCGAAGCGCTGAACGTGACGAAGCGCTTCGGCTCGACGGCCGCGCTGCAGGACGTGAGCCTGCGCGTGATGCCGGGCGAGTCGCATGCGCTCGTCGGGCGCAACGGGGCGGGCAAGTCGACGCTGGTGTCGATCCTCACCGGCCTGCGCAAGCCCGATGTCGGCGAGGTGCGCTTCGGCGGCGTCGCCGCGCCGCCGATCGCGGATCGCGACGCGTGGCGTGAGCGCGTCGCGTGTGTCTATCAGCATTCGACGATCATCCGCGACTTGACCGTCGCGGAGAATCTGTTCGTCAACCGGCAGCCGTCGCGGCGCGGCGTCATCCGCGGCGTCATCGACTGGAAGGGGATGCGCCGCGATGCGCGTGCGCTGCTCCACCACTGGAAGATCGACGTGCGCGAGGACGCGCGCGCGGGCGATCTCACGGTGGAGGCGCGGCAGCTTGTCGAGATCGCGCGGGCGCTGTCGTACGGCGCGCGTTTCATCATCCTCGACGAGCCCACCGCCCAGCTCGACGGCGACGAAATCAAGCGGCTCTTCACGCGCATTCGCGAGCTGCAGGCCGAGGGCGTGACGTTTCTCTTCATCTCGCATCATCTGCAAGAGGTCTATGACATCTGCCAGGCGGTGACCGTGCTGCGCGACGCGCGGCACATCGTCAGCGCGCCGGTCAGCGCCATGCCGCGCGACAAGCTGATCGAAGCGATGACGGGCGAGCGCGGCGGGCTGGCCGTCACCGATGCGGCGTCGCGCGCGGCGCTGGCCGCCGATACGCCGGTCGCGCTGGAAGTCTCGAAGCTCCACGGCCACGATTACGAAGACGTGTCGTTCAACGTGAACCGTGGCGAAGTCGTCGGTCTCACGGGGGCGACGAGCAGCGGGCGCACGAGCGTCGCCGAAGCGATCGCGGGCCTGCGCGCCCAGCAGCGCGGCGAGATCCGCGTCGGCGGCGACGCGCTGCCGCCCGGCAACGTGCCCGCGGCGCTCGCACGCGGCGTCGGCTGCGTGCCGAAGGATCGCCATCACGAAGGGCTCGTGTTGACGCAATCGATCGCGGAGAACGCGTCGATGACGATTGCGCGTCTCATGGGCAAGTTCGGCATCGTGCCGCCTGCGAAAAAGCACGCGTTCGGCCGTAGCGCGATCGAGTCGCTCGGCATCGTCGCGCAAGGGCCCGAGCAGGTCGTGTCGGGTCTTTCAGGCGGCAATCAGCAGAAGGTCGTGATGGCGCGCGCGCTCGCGAACGATCCGAACGTGCTGGTGCTCATCGACCCGACCGCCGGCGTCGACGTCAAATCGAAAGAAGCGCTGCTGTCGGTCGTCGATCGCGTGCGCGACGAGGGCAAGGCGGTGCTCGTCGTGTCCGGCGAGCTCGACGACTTGCGTACCTGCGATCGCGTCCTCGTGATGTTCCGCGGACGCGTCGCCGCCGAATTCCCTGCGGGTTGGCAAGACAACGACCTGATCGCATCCGTCGAAGGAGTCAGTCTCCATGAAGAATAGTGTGACCCCCGCGTTGGTTGCGGGCCAGACGTTGGGTGCCGCGCGCGGCCGCGCACCGCGCATCGAGATCGCGCGCTTGCGCGACTTGGCGCTCGTGCCGGCGCTCGTGCTGCTGCTCGTGATCGGCGCATTCGTGAGCCCGAGTTTTCTGACGAAGGCGAATCTGATCAGCATTCTCGGCGCCTCGGCGGCGCTCGCGCTCGTCGTGCTCGCCGAATCGCTGATCGTGCTCACGGGCAAGTTCGATTTGTCGCTCGAATCGACGGTCGGCATCGCGCCTGCGATCGGCGCGATGCTCGTGATGCCGGCAGCGTCCGCCGGATTCGGATCGGAATGGCCCACGTTTGCAGGGCTGATCGCGATTCTCGCGGTCGGCGCGCTGATCGGTTTCATCAACGGCTTTCTGGTCGTCCGGCTGCAGTTGAACGCGTTCATCGTCACGCTCGCGATGCTGATCGTGCTGCGCGGGATGCTGGTGGGCGCAACCAAGGGCGGCACGCTGTTCGACATGCCGCCCGCATTCTTCGCGCTCGCGACGACGATCGTGCTCGGCCTGCCGGTGTCGGTGTGGCTCGCGGCGGTGGCGTTCGCGATCGCCGCGTTCATGCTGCGCTATCACCGGCTCGGCCGCGCGCTCTACGCGATCGGCGGCAACCCGCAGGCCGCACGCGCCGCGGGGATTCGCGTCGAGCGCATCAGGTGGGGCGTGTTCGTGCTCGGCAGCGTGCTGGCCGCGCTCGGCGGGCTGATCGTGACGGGCTACGTCGGCGCGATCAACGCGAACCAGGGCAACGGGATGATCTTCACGGTGTTCGCCGCGGCGGTGATCGGCGGCATTTCGCTCGACGGCGGCAAGGGCACGATGCTCGGCGCGCTGACGGGCGTGCTGCTGCTCGGCGTCGTGCAGAACCTCTTGACGCTCGCGCAAGTGCCGTCGTTCTGGATTCAGGCGATCTACGGCGCAATCATCCTCGGCTCGCTGATGGTGGCGCGCATCGCGGGCGGCGAAGGACAGAACTAGAACGAGGGCCTGTTCTTCACATGGACAGGCCAAGGCAACCTGGGAGGCTTTCTTGAGCAGTGAACGTCAACTCCATACCGATGTGCGGCTGATCCTGCTGAATCCGGGCGATAACTGCCTGATCGCAGCGGCGCGGCTCGAAGCGGGCGAGGCGATCGACATCGAAGGCGAGCATGTGACGCTCGCCAAGACGATCGAACTCGGCCACAAAGTCGCGCGCCATCCGATCGAGAAGGACGCCAAGGTGCTGCGCTACGGCGCGGTGATCGGTCACGTGACGGTGCGCGTCGAACGCGGCGAGCACCTGCACACCCACAACGTCGAAAGCGACTACCTGCCGACTTATACGCACGACGCAGGCCACGAATTCGTGCATCACTGACTGCCGCGCGTTTCACTCGGCCGCTGATGCTGTCGCTGTTTCAGGAAACAACATGACTGCTTCTACTCAAGCTCCAACGAACGCCAACTCGGTGCAGCCCGCGCTGCGCGGCTACTTGCGCGGCGACGGCCGCAAGGGCATTCGCAATGTCGTTGCGGTGGCGTATCTAGTCGAATGCGCGCATCACGTCGCGCGCGAGATCGTCGCCGAGTTTCGCGAGTCGCTCGACGCGTTCGATGATCCCCTGGCGCTGGATGCAGAACGCGAGCCGCCGGTGCACCTGATCGGCTTTCCGGGCTGTTATCCGAACGAGTACGCGGAAAAGATGATGCAGCAGCTGACGACGCATCCGAACGTCGGCGCAGTGCTGTTCGTGTCGCTCGGCTGCGAGAGCATGAACAAGCACTATCTGGCCGACGTCGTGCGCGAAAGCGGCCGGCCGGTCGAGGTGCTGACGATTCAGGAGAAGGGCGGCACGCGCAGCACGATTCAATACGGCGTCGATTGGGTGAAGAAGGCGCGCGTGCAGCTGGCCGCGCAGGAGAAGGTGCCGATGGCGCTCGGCGAGCTCGTGATCGGCACGATCTGCGGCGGCTCGGACGGCACGAGCGGCATCACCGCCAACCCGGCCGTTGGCCGCGCGTTCGATCATCTAATCGACGCGGGCGCGACCTGCATCTTCGAGGAAACGGGCGAACTGGTCGGCTGCGAATACCACATGAAGAGCCGCGCGGCGCGGCCCGATTTGGGCGATGCGATCGTGCAATGCGTGAGCAAGGCGGCGCGCTATTACTCGATCCTCGGCCACGGCAGCTTCGCGGTCGGCAACGCGGACGGCGGGCTCACGACGCAGGAGGAAAAATCGCTCGGCGCGTATGCGAAGAGCGGGGCGTCGCCGATCGTCGGCATCGTGAAACCCGGCGACGTGCCGCCGACGGGCGGCCTCTATCTGCTCGACGTCGTCCCCGACGGCGAGCCGCGCTTCGGCTTTCCGAACATTAGCGACAACGCCGAGATCGGCGAGCTGATCGCGTGCGGCGCGCATCTGATTCTGTTTACGACGGGGCGCGGCTCGGTGGTGGGCTCGGCGATCTCGCCCGTCATCAAGGTGTGCGCGAATCCGGCGACGTACCGCAACTTGTCGGGCGACATGGATGTCGACGCGGGCCGCATTCTCGAAGGCCGCGCGACGCTCGACGAAGTCGGCCGCGAAGTGTTCGACCAGACGCTTGCGGTGGCGGCGGGCGGCGCGTCGAAATCGGAAGCGCTCGGCCACCAGGAATTCATCCTCACCTACAAGTCGTTCGAGCCGGTCGGACCGGCGTGCCTGCCGTCGAGCGCGGCGGCGCACGCGCAGCGCGTCGTGGAGATAACATCGCATTGAACGCGGAGACTTTGTCCATGACCGATGCCGTTCAATCGAACGTGACGCAACGCCGCAAAATCGGCGTGCGCGACCTCGCAGTCACGGGGCTGTCGCTCGGCACGGCGCCGCTTGGCGGGCTGTATCGCGATTTGTCCGACGACGACGCGCACGCGACGATCGACGCCGCGTGGCGCGCGGGCGTTCGCTATTTCGATACCGCGCCGCACTACGGCAATACGCTCGCCGAGCATCGGCTCGGCCATGCGCTGCGGCACTATCCACGTGACCAATACGTGCTGTCGACGAAAGTCGGAAGGCGCTTCGTGCCGCGCAAGACGCCCTTTGACGCCGCGCACAACCCCGAAGGCTGGCAAAACCCGCTGCCGTTCGAAGCGATCTACGACTACACCTACGACGGCATCCTGCGTTCGTTCGAAGACAGCCAGCAGCGGCTCGGCATCGTCGAAATCGACATCCTGCTGATCCACGACATCGGCCGCGTGACGCATGGCGAGCGCAACGCGCATTACTGGAATCAATTGATGCAGGGTGGCGGTTTCCGGGCGCTGGACGAATTGCGCGGATCGGGCGCGGTGAAAGCGGTCGGACTCGGCGTGAACGAAGGCGCGGCGATCCTCGAAGCGATGGATGCGTTCGACATCGACTGCGCGTTGCTTGCCGGCCGCTACACGCTGCTCGAGCAAACGACGCTCGCCGATCTGCTGCCCGCTTGCGAAAAGCGCGGCGTCAGCATCCTGCTTGGCGGCGCGTTCAATTCGGGCATCCTCGCGCGCGGCGTCGAAGGCGATCTCAAGTTCAACTACGGCGCGGCGCCGCCTGACATCATCGATCGCGTGGCGCGTATCGAGCGTGTCTGCAAGGCACACAACGTGCCGATCGCGGCGGCTGCATTGCAGTTTCCTTACGCGCATCCGGCGGTCGCGACCGTGCTGACCGGCGCGCGCAGCGCGGACGAATTACGCGAAAACGTCGCGTCGTTCTCGCGGCCGATTCCGCCGACGCTGTGGTCCGAGTTGCGTGAGCAAGGTCTGCTCGATGCCTCCGCGCCGGTGCCAAGCTCATAGACCGGCCAACTCACCATGCGAATTGACGCCCACCAGCACTTCTGGAATCCGCAGCGCGGCGACTACGGATGGCTCACGCCGCAGCTCGGCACGCTCTACCGCGAGTTCGGTCCTGCCGACCTCGCGCCATGGCTCGAGCGCGCAGGCGTCGATCGCACGGTGATCGTGCAGGCCGCGCCGACGGTGGCCGAAACGCGCTATTTGCTCGATATCGCGCGTCGCGAGGCATCGGTGGCGGGCGTCGTCGGCTGGGTGCCGCTCGAGGACCCGGACGCGCCGTCGCTGATCGCCGAGCTCGCGTCTGAACCCAAATTCAAAGGCGTCCGGCCGATGCTGCAGGACCTGCCCGACGACAACTGGATCGCGAACCCCGCGCTCGCGCCCGCTATCGAAGCGCTCATCGCCCACGACCTCGCTTTCGATGCGCTCATCTTCGCGCGCCACGTCGACGCGCTCCACACGTTCGCGACGCGCTTTCCGGCGGTGCGCATCGTCGTCGATCATGGCGCGAAGCCGCCGATCCGCGACGGCGCTGCAGGCTGGCAACCGTGGGCGGACGGCATCGCACGCCTGGCTGCATTGCCGAACATCCACTGCAAGCTCTCGGGGCTCGCGACCGAAGCCGCCGCGGGCTGGAGCGAAGCGACGCTCGCGCCCTATGTCGCCCATCTTCTCGCCCATTTCGGCCCGGCCCGCCTGATGTGGGGCAGCGACTGGCCGGTGCTCAACCTGAACGGCGACTACCTGCTCTGGCACGCGTGTGCGAACGCGCTCGTCGCCGATCTGTCCGATGGGGAGCGCGACGCGATTTTCGGCGCCAACGCGAGCGCGTTCTATCGCCTGTAAAACGCGCAATCCGTAATACGCAAGAGACGATGTGCAATCCGTATTGCGCGTTCGTTGAGTGCGTACTGCAATACTCGTTATGTCTCAGACGCCATTTCATGGGGAGCCGCAGATGGTACAAAGACTGGCCGGGAAGACGGCCTTGATTACCGCCGCCGCGCAAGGCATTGGCCTCGCGACGGCCGAAGCGTTCGCGCGCGAGGGTGCGCGTGTGATCGCCACCGATATCCGCATCGACGGCCTCGCCAACCGCCCGTTTGAAGTCCGCAAGCTCGACGTGCGCGACGGCGCGGCGATCAAGGCGCTCGCCGCCGAAGTCGGCGCGATCGACGTGCTGTTCAACTGCGCCGGCTTCGTGCACGCGGGCTCGATTCTGGAGGCGAGCGAGGAGGATTGGGACTTCGCGTTCGATCTGAACGTGAAGGCGATGTTCAGGATGATCCGCGCATTCCTGCCGGCGATGCTGGAAAAGGGCGGCGGGTCGATCATCAACATTTCGTCGGCGGCGTCGAGCATCAAGGGCGTGCCGAACCGCTGCGTGTACGGCGCATCGAAGGCGGCGGTGATCGGTTTGACGAAGGCGGTCGCGGCCGACTTCATTACGCGCGGCATCCGCTGCAATGCGATTTGCCCGGGCACGGTCGAGTCGCCGTCGCTGGAGGATCGCATCGCCGCGCAGGCGAAAGCGCAGGGCGCGACGATCGAGGCCGTGCGCGCCGCGTTTGTCGCGCGTCAGCCGATGGGGCGCGTGGGCAAGGCGGATGAGATTGCCGCATTGGCGTTATATTTGGCGTCGGACGAGTCGGCGTTCACCACCGGGCACGCGCATGTGATCGATGGCGGCTGGTCGAACTGACCGTGCCTAGGCCGGCCGCGTCGAACAAAAGAATGATTCGAGGGGCATCGCCTGTCGAACGTAAGCCGATCGTATGGGCGCGCGTTCGATAGGAGAACCGAATTAACCGGTTCGCTTTTACATCAACTGAACGAGACGTGAGGAAGTGCAACGATGAAACTGCTTCGTTATGGGCCGAAGGGCCAGGAAAAGCCGGGTTTGCTCGATGCTGACGGCAAGATTCGCGACTTGTCGGGTGTCGTGCGCGATATCGCCGGCGATGTGCTGACCGATGCCGGTCTCGGCAAGCTGCGCGGCGTCGATCCGAAATCGCTTCCGCTCGTCTCCGGCAACCCGCGTATCGGCGCGTGCGTGGGCAATGTCGGCAAGCTGGTCTGCATCGGCCTCAATTACGCGGACCACGCGGCGGAATCGGGCTTGCCGGTGCCCACCGAGCCCGTCGTCTTCAACAAGTGGACGAGCGCGATCGTCGGCCCGAACGACGACGTCGAAATTCCGCGCGGCTCGAAGAAGACCGATTGGGAAGTCGAGTTGGGCGTCGTGATCGGCAAGTCCTGCAAGTATGTCGACGAAGCGCATGCGCTCGATTACGTGGCGGGTTACTGCGTCGTCAACGATGTGTCCGAGCGCGAATGGCAAATCGAGCGCGGCGGCCAGTGGGACAAGGGCAAGGGCTTCGACACCTTCGGCCCGATCGGTCCGTGGCTCGTTACGCGCGACGAAGTGGCCGATCCGCAGCAGCTCGACCTGTGGCTCGAGGTGGACGGCCATCGCTACCAGAACGGCAACACGCGCACGATGGTGTTCGGCGTCGCGAAGCTGGTGTCGTATCTGTCGCAATGCATGAGCCTGCAGCCGGGCGACGTGATCTCGACCGGCACGCCGCCGGGCGTCGGCATGGGCGTGAAGCCGAACCCGGTGTACTTGAAGCCGGGCCAGACGATACGCCTCGGCATCCAAGGGCTCGGCGAGCAGCAGCAGCGGACTTATGCGGCGGAATAAGTCCGTGAACTAGCGCGGCCCAATCAGCCGCGCTTCAGTTGGGCGCCGTCTCGCGCGAGGCGGCGCTTTCTCCTCCCTCTCCCCCATCCCCCACGCGATTGATGGTCCCCTGCGCGATCGCGACCAGCTTTTCCTTGTCCCCGTCGATGACGAACACGTTGCATTGGCAGGTCGCATGCCCGCGCCCCGCGTAGACCAGCTCGGCGCGCGCGATCAGCGTGCCGTTCACGGCGGGCCTCAAGTAGTTGATCTTGTACTCCATGGTGACCACCCTCGGACCGAGCGCCAGCGCCCCTGCGAAGGTGAGCGCGTTATCGGCGAGATAGCTGATGACGCCGCCGTGCACGAAGCCGTGCTGCTGGCGAAGCTCGTCACGAATCGTCAAGCGCAGCGCCAGCTCGCGCGTGCCGACGTGCATCAATTCGGTGCCGAGCAGCATGCTGAAAGGCTGGGCGTGCAGCGCACTGCGCGCGAGATCTACGAAATCGGTCATCCTCGATCCCCCGGGTTTTGGTTGGCTTCACTCTAGGAAGCGCCCGTGTGCCGAGTCAAGGCAATTCGAAGCGATTGACCCGAATTGTTGTGCAAATTGATCGAAATTCGCCGTAAGCATCGCGTCCTCCCGCAGTTTGCACAAATCGCGCGATCCGCACTCAAGCAAACGTTCTCCGTGCCGTAAACGAGCACAGTGGTTCTGTGCAGTGGTTTTTCTCTAGGTTTTTTCAGGTATTCACGATGTTCAGCAAGATCAAACTCGCTTCCGGCCTGCTGTCTGTGTTGGCCGCATTCTGTCTGCTTCAGCTCGTCACAGCGGGTTTGGGTTTCTGGTCGCTGACGACCACGCACAGCGACGTGGGCGATCTGGCTAACGTCGCACTGAAGCAGGTCGATGCGGTCAACGAGACGACCCAGCATCTGATGGACGCGCGCATCAACCTGTCGCGCGCCGGCACGCGCATGGTACGCGGCGGCACCGAGCCCACCGACATCGTGCAGCACGCACGCGACCAGCTCGCGCTCGCCGACCAATCGTTCGCGAAGTTCAGCAGCGTAACGAAGACCAGCGACGAAAACAGCGCCCGCGCCGCGGCGCTCGCGGAGAAGTATCAGAAGCTGCACACGGCGCTGGGCGAGCTGGTGCAGTACCTCGACGCCGGCAACGTGCAGGCGTTCCTCGATCAGCCGACGCAGTCGTTCCAGGACGCCTATCTCGCCGAGCAGCACAACTTCTCGCAGTTCGGCGATGCGGCGAGCCAGGCGTCGATCGATTCGATCGATGCGCGTCTCGCGGTATTCCGCACGGTGAGCATCGTGATTCTCGTCGCGCTGTTGGCGGGCACGGTCGCCGTGTATGTCGCGTTGAAGCGAGGCGTCGTCGCGCCGCTCGAAGAGGCCGGCCGCCATTTCGACCGGATCGCGCTTGGCCGGCTCAACCAGCCGATCACGCAGCGCGGCACCAACGAGATCGGCCACCTGTTCGACGGGCTCGCGCGGATGCAGGCGAGCGTCGCGCGCACCGTGAAGACCGTGCGCGACGCGGCCGACTCGATCCACCTCGGCGCCGATGAAATCGCCACCGGCAACGCGGATTTGTCGGCCCGGACCGAGAGCCAGGCCGCGTCGCTCGAAGAAACGGCGTCGAGCATGGAGGAGCTGACCGCGACCGTGCGCCAGAACGCCGATCACGCGCGCTCCGCGAACGCGCTTGCCGACGACGCACTCGAGGCGACCTCGCGCGGGAGCGGCGTCGTCGACGGCGTCGTGCAGAAGATGCGCGCGATCGCGCAAAGCTCGGACCGTATCGCCGAAATCATCACGGTGATCGACGGCATCGCATTCCAGACCAACATCCTCGCGCTGAACGCGGCGGTCGAGGCGGCGCGCGCGGGCGAGCAGGGGCGCGGCTTCGCGGTCGTCGCGGGCGAAGTGCGCGGTCTCGCGCAGCGCAGCGCGCAGTCGGCCAAGGAGATCAAGGCGCTGATCAGCGAATCGGTCGCGCAAATCGAAGGCGGCTCGGAGCTCGTCGAGCGCGCGGGCGAGGCGATGCAGAACGTGTCGACGTCGATTTCGCGTGTCGCGCAGATGATGTCGGAGATCAGCGCGTCGTCGCTCGA
Organism: Trinickia violacea; assembly: GCF_005280735.1. Lineage (NCBI taxonomy): Bacteria > Pseudomonadati > Pseudomonadota > Betaproteobacteria > Burkholderiales > Burkholderiaceae > Trinickia > Trinickia violacea. The sequence continues at coordinate 3,516,504 of NZ_CP040078.1, read as the reverse complement.
ACAGAGCACCGGGATCGAGCAGGTCAATCAGGCGGTCGTGCAGATGGATCAGATGACGCAGCAGAACGCGGCGCTAGTCGAGGAAGCGGCGGCTGCGGCTTCGTCGCTGCACGATCAGACGCGGCAGTTGAAGGAGGCCGTTTCGGTGTTCGAGATTTCGAACACGGTGCTGGGCGAAGCGCGGTTCTTGGCCAACGGCATCGAACCGGCAGGCTTGGCGCAGGCGGCGTACTGATCGCGGACAGCGTTTTTGGGGTAGGAGTTGGCGCCGGCTTATATGCCGGCGTTTTTTTGTCGACCGGAGTTAGCGCTTTAGCGGCTACTCCAGGCCCACAGTGAGTCCCACGCAAAGCGGTCCCGTGCAACGCCGCTTACGATCGCCTCGCCTGCCGAGCGTTCGTCGATCAATTAGAAGGCAGCGACGCGTAGGCGGTTGCCAAGTGATAGGGCGTCGTCGACGGCATGTCGGCGCGCGCGACCGCGCCCTCCGGCGTTTTGCATTCGTACCAGCCGCGCGCGTGCAGGAAGCGCGTGCGAAATCGCTCGATCTGCTGCGGCAGGGTTTGCAGCGACGCACTGTCGCCGCGCGTGGCGAGCGCGCGCAGGTATTCCGTTTGCGCCCAGATGCGCTGGGTCGCGTCCTTCACCGCGCCTTGTTCGTCCAGCGCTGCGCAGACACCGCCCGTCGCGCGGTCGATGCCTCGCTCCTGCGCGAAATCGAACGCACGCTCCAGCGCCGCGTCGAGACCCGATGCGGCGATTGTCTTGCCCGCGCGTTTCACGAGATAGAACCATTCGAACTGATGGCCCGGCTCGAAGCGATTGTCCGCGTCGCCGATCGGCAGTTCGGCGATGCAGCCCGTCGGCGCGTGCACGAAGGTGCCGGCAACGCCAAGCGCGAGGCGGGCGAGGGCGTCGCCGAACGCGGTGCCGCTGGTGGTTTCGCTGGCGGCGAGATACGCCTCGGTCAGATGCATCAGCGGGTTTTGCAGCAAGCCCTCGCGGACCGTGGCGAAGTCTTCGTCGAGCGCGGCGTAGAGCAGGCCGTTCGACGCAGGCGCCGCAAAACGCGCTTCGATCAGCGAGGCCGTTTCGTTCAGCGTGGCGAGCGCACCGCGGTTGCCGAACTTCGCAAAGTATTCGGCGCACGCAAAGACGATGAAAGCGTGCGTGTAGAGATCCTTGGTCGTGTCGAGCGGGGCGCCGTTCGCGTCGACGCTATAGAGCCAGCCGCCTTTGCGCGTATCCGCGAAGTAGCGCGTGAGCGACTCGAACAGACGGTGCGCGTGCTCCCCGTCGCCCGCCTGCGAGAACACGAAGAGCTGCCGGGCGCAGGCCATCGCGCGATAGCGGGTGACGGGCAGCGGCTGGTGGGCGTCGGCGCTGACGGCTTCGTACGGCAATTGCCGCGACGCATTGAAACCGGGGCCGCGCCAGATCGGCAGGATCGTTTGCGAAAAGTGCTCGCGGAGCGTGGCGGCTTGGGCCGTGGTCGAAACGTCGGAGGGCATGGTGTGCGCTGGATCGGAAAAAAGCGGGCGGTGCGCGGCGCGAGGTGCCGCGCGATGCGCAAGGATAAAGCAAATTGCGCCCGCGTAGCCTGCTGGGCGGGCCGACGCAAGCGCGCGATGAAGGACGCAAATCGCGGCGGCAACGCGTCGCGAGCATGAGACAATGCGGTCTCGCAAAACGCAGACAATATCCATGAGCGGCGCCTGACGGGCGGCCGCTCCTCCACGCTATGGCAGACACCGCAGCACCCACGACTTCCCGCTCCTCCCGCACTGCCACGGCGCAGCGCCGTACAGGCGCCGTCTCATCCGATACCGAAAACAAGCTCGCGCGCGCCGCCAAGTCGGCGCAGCGCCTCGCGGAACTCAGCGACGCCACCCGCGACGACAGCACCGGCGATCTGTTCAGCGACGATCCGGCGCGCGCCGTGCTCGAAGCGATGAACATCGATACGCGGCAAGGCACGCTCGCGGGGTTCGAGCTGCCGGACGACGTGCTGGCGGCAGTCGGGATGCCGGCCGCTGAGCGCGCCGAGACGGGGGGCGAGGCGGTGGCCTCGTCCAAGGCACCGGCAGCAGCGGAAGCCAAGGCGTCGCGTAGTGCGCGCGGCGCGCGCTCGAGCGACGCGGCCGTTGAAGCACCGGCGCTTGAAGCTGAGTCTCGAGGCGCGGACAGGCCGGAGGCTGCATCCAAGGCGTTGCCCGCCACCGCGAAGACTCCGGACGCCGATGCCGTGCCCAAGAGCACGGCGGAACTCGATGCGGTGCTGGCGCCGTCGTCGGCTGGCGTCGCGTCGACGATACGCAGCGTGGCGTCGGCGCGGCGCCAAGCCGCTGCGCGCCCGAGCGAGAACGCGGCGAGCGGCGTCACCCCGCGTGCCAATGAGGCAGAGCCAATGCCGGCCTCGCCTGGGGTCGTCGCGGAATCAACGGTGATGCCGGGGACGCAGCCGCAAGCCGCGCCGCAATCGGCCACCGGGTCCACCGCCACAAGCACGGGTGCCGCATCCGCGCCCGCGCCGGAACCCGCGCCGGCGTCCGTCCAGCAAAGCGCAGCGCCTGCTCAGGCCAAGTCCTTTGCCCGCGAGACTGCACCCTACACGCCGGCCGCCTCGCGGCGCGCACCGGACCTCGACTGGGCTCGCGCCACGGCGTTTGCCGACACGGTCGATGCGCTCTACGGCGTCATCGCCGACCAGCGCCGCGCGGCCGGCGATCATTCTCGGCGCATGAAGTGGCTGCTGTCGATCGTCGTGGCGGCGCTTCTGGTGACGATCGCGATCGGCATCACGCAGACGGCGCTGCTGATGCGGCTCACGCGCGAGAGCGCGGCCCAGCAGCAGCGCATCGAAGACATGCTGCGAAGCCAGCAGGCCACGCTGACGACGCTCGCCGATGCCGCCGCATCGGCCAACACACCTCCCCCCGTCAACGAGACGCCGCCGTCCGCGCCGGCGACGCGCCCGACCTCGCAGGCGCCGGCTGTCGCCAAGCACGCGAAACCCCAGCCGCACTCGCACAAGCCCAAAGCGGCACCGATGCATTGACAGCGCGGCGCACGACAATTCGTCGCGCGCCGGCTTGTCGCCACATTCCCGCCGATTCCCGCGCGCATTGCCTTCGCGCCGCCTTTGCACTTGCCGCGAGCGACGCAATCCGGACGCGCGGATTCGCGCACGCCATTGCGCCTATTCAACTGGCAGTCCCGCTACGGCGGCTAGAATTTGGGATTGAGTTCACCCGCAGGAGAGGAATCAATGAAAGACGGAATCGAGCGCCGCGCACTGTTGCTGCATCTTGGCGAGGTCATGGAGACGGTGGCGTGTCTGCTGAAACGCGAGGCCGGTCAACGCTCGGTGCGTCGGCTCGCCGAGACCGACACGTCGCTGGCGAGCCTTCCGTTGCTCGAACACGTATCGCCGCGCATGACGCCGGTCGAGTTCGCACAGCGCGCGAGCGCCGCTTTCTGCACGTGGCCGAGCGAATTGCTGGAAGCGGAGTTGAATCGCGAGGAGCTTGCGTCGACCGTGCAGCAGCACCTCTTTGCCGGCAACCCGGACGGATGGCGCGCCTACGTTGCCGAGCTGCGCGTCGAGGTGCCGTGGTTCGGCGAGGGCGTAGCCGTGCTCGAAGCGGTCGCGGAGCCGGTTTGGGAGGCGGTCGAGGATGCCCCCGAGGCCGACGCGCCGGAGTCGAGCGACATCGAACGCGCCAGTGATTCGGAGACGACCCCGCGCGAAAGCGTCGAGACCAGCGAGCGGATCTATCCGTCCTGGCCGTGGAAGCCGGGCACCTGACCGAGACGGCAGTGGCTTGTTGTATTGGTGCAACGCACAAGCGGCGTCGACCTCGTGCGGCAGCGTGGCGCGTCAAAAAATTGCTGCGTCGCACTAGCAATGAGCTAGGGAAAACCCTATAATTCTTCTTAAGGGAAAACCCTAGTCCATTGTTCAACAGGAGTCGCTCATGAGCTTTATCCTCGCCCTGATCCAAAAGGCCAGCGACCTTTTCGCATCGCCGTACCTGCCGCTCGATTCGGACTATTCGTACGAAGCACGCCACCGCGAAGCTGAGCGCATCCGCCGCTCGCAGGTCTCGCTCGTCGGATTGATGCGCGGCTAAGCCGCGCAAAACCTAGGCAGGCCTCGGCAGTCGCCGTGGCCTGCGGTTGCGGTAGTTCTCGAACGCCGGCACGCACTGCGTACGCCGGCGTTTTGCATTTCGAGCGCACGCTTTGAAGTGACCCTCAAAGATTTCCTGTCCGTTACGGATGTAACGCGCTGCATGCCGGTTTCAGCGTGGAAATAGGGCCGCTACGCCCGCATCGCTTTGTCTGTGCAGACTTTCCCGTCTATTTGCGCCGTCCGAGCCGTGTGTTTCGCTTGAAATTTCGTCTTACACCCGTTCACTTTTCCCCAGCCCCGAGTCCAGTACATTGGTTCCCAAGCGCACGGTTTGACGCGCGTCGCCGGAGCCCGGCGCCCGGAAAGCCGCCTTTCGAGCGGCAGGCGCCGCGCCTGACTACGTTTCCACGCAGGCACAAAGCCGTGCGGCATGACCGGATATTGACTCGACTACTGGAGAACGACGATGAAACTCACGATGAAGATTTCGCACTCGATCGCCGCCGCGCTCGTTGCTGGGAGCGCACTGTTGGCCGCAGGGTCGGCCTCCGCGCAGATGGTGTACGCGCCGCATCCGGCGTACGACGCGCCGCACTCCATTCCCGTCGACGCGAACGTCTCGCTCGGCTGGCACGGCGAGCGCTACTGGGACGGCCGCCGCTACTGGGAGCACGACGAGTGGATGCGCCATCATCCGCACGATCACGATCCGCACCGCGACCACGGCGATCACGGCGATCACGGGGATTACCGCCAATAAGCGTCACGCTGTGTCACGGCACGAACCCCGCGTCTTGGACGCGGGGCTTTTCCTTTCTGGGGCTCATTTGCCGCTGCGCCAGGTCTTCAGCAAGAGCGCGTTGGTCACGACGCTCACGCTCGAAAACGCCATCGCCGCGCCCGCGAGCATCGGGTTGAGCAGGCCGAACGCCGCGAGCGGAATCCCCACCAGGTTGTAGACGAACGCCCAGAACAGGTTCTGGCGGATCTTGCGGTATGTGCGCCGCGAAATATCGATCGCATCGGCGACGAGCGCCGGGTCGCCGCGCATCAGCGTGATGCCGGCGGTGTGCATGGCGACGTCGGTTCCGGTCGACATCGCCATGCCGATATCGGCGGCCGCGAGCGCGGGCGCGTCGTTGATGCCGTCGCCGGCCATCGCGACGATGCCGCCGGTGCGCGTCTTCAATTCGCTGACGACGCGCGCCTTTTCGGCGGGCAGCACGTTCGCGTGGAACTCGCGGATGCCGAGCGCCGCGGCGACGCTTGCCGCGCTGCCGCGGTTGTCGCCCGTCACGAGCACGCTCGTCACGCCGCGCGCGGCGAGGCGTTCGATGGCGTCGCGCGCGCCTGCCTTGACGGTGTCGCCGAACGCGATCAGCGCGAGAGCGGCGGCGGGCGCGTCCGGCGTCGCGAGGCGCATCAGCCAGGACACGGTGTTGCCGGCCGCCTCGAATGCCTCGGCCCGCGCGGCGATGGCGGGCGGCAAATCGATACCCAGCTCGGCGAGCCAGCGGCTGCTGCCGATGGCGAGCGTGCGGCCGTCGACTTCGGCTTGGACGCCACGTCCGGGCACGGCGACCGCGTGCGCGACTTTCGGCTGCGCGCGCGGCGCCGCCGGTGCTTGCGTGCCTTCCGGACTTGCCGTGCCTCTCACGCCTTCCGAACCTTCCGCGTCCGATTCCGCCGCCGCGACGAGCGCCCGCGCGAGTGGATGATCGCTGCCGCGCTGCACCGCGGCGGCCAGCGTGAGCGCTTCGCCGCGCGCCATCCCGAGCGCCTCGATGCCGAGCGCCTCTATGCCGAGCGCCTCGAACGCGACCATCGACGGCTTGCCGGCCGTCAGCGTGCCCGTCTTGTCGAACGCGACGACGGACACGCGCTGCGCCAGCTCGAGCGCTTGCGCGTCCTTGATCAGCACGCCGTGGCGCGCGGCGACGCCGGTGCCCGCCATGATCGCCGCAGGCGTCGCGAGCCCGAGTGCGCAAGGGCAGGCGATCACGAGCACGGACACCGCGTTGAGAATCGCGGTCTCGCCCGACGCCCCGGCCAGCAGCCAGCCGCACAGCGTGACGAGCGCGATCGCCAGGATCGCCGGCACGAAGACGGCGCTCACGCGATCGACGAGCCGCTGGATCGGCGCCTTCTCCGCTTGCGCGGTCTCGACGAGCCGGATGATGCGCGCGAGCGTGGTCTCGGCGCCGGTCGCGCTCGTCGTCACGGCAACCAGGCCGTCGCCGTTGATCGAACCCGCCGTGACGCGCTCGCCCGCTTCCTTGGCGACCGGCAGGCTTTCGCCGGTGATCAGCGATTCGTCGATATGAGTGCGGCCTTCGAGCACGACGCCGTCGACCGGCACGCGCTCGCCGGGCCGCACGACGACCACCGTCCCCACGCGAACCTCTGCGAGCGGCACATCGCGTTCCTGGCCGTCGCCGCCGCGGATGCGGGCGCGGTCGGGGCGCAGCGCGTTGAGCGCGCGGATGGCGTCGGTGGTCTGGCGCTTCGCGCGCGCTTCGAGCCACTTGCCGAAGCGCACCAGCACGATGACGACCGCCGCGGCTTCGAAGTAGAGGTGCGCCGTCTCGCCGGGATGCGCCGCCGCCTGCCAGACGGAGAGACCATACGCGGCCGACGTGCCGAGCGCGACGAGCAGATCCATGTTGCCGGCCTTCGCGCGCAGCGCCCGCCACGCGGCGGAGTAGAAGCGCGCGCCGAAGCCGAATTGCACGACGCTCGCGAGCGCGAGTTGCAGCCAGACCGGCGGCGCGAGCGGCGCGCTCGACCATTCGGTGAGCATCGGCAGCATGAGCGGCAGCGTCAGGAGCGCCGCGACGATGAGCGCGTTGCGCTCGCGGCGGTCCTGGCGGCGTTTGAGGGTGTCGGTATCGGTGGCGTTTGCGCCAGGCTGAGCCGCCGCTTCGGGTGCCGCGACCGGGCGTGCTTCGTAGCCTGCCTGAACGACGACGGCCACGAGCCGGTCGACGTCGAGCGGCGCATCGGAGGCGACCGTGGCGCGCTCCGTCGCCAGATTGACGGCGGCGCGCGCGACGCCGGGCGTACGCGCGAGCGCCTTCTCGATACGCGCCGCGCACATCGCGCAGGTCATGCCGCCGATCTCGAGTTCCGTCGTAACGGGCGGGATGGCGACAGTGGTGGGTTCGGACAAGTCGGTCATGACGGAGAGGGCTTGAAGGCGGCAATGGCCGCCGATGAATGCAGTATCAAGCTTCCCATGATGGGAAGGTCAAGCCCGGCTCGCGCCAATGCCGCACGCTAACGCCTCACTCCAGCCCCGGCTTCGCTTCGAACATCGCGTCCGCCACCTGAGAGCGCGCATCCCCGCCGCGCTCGCGCAGCGAGGCGATCGCGCCGCGACGGTCGCGGCCCTCTTTTTCCTGGCCGAGCTTCCATTTGCCGGTGAGCTTGGTCACCTCGATCTCGATGCCGACGATCATCGACAGCATCTGGGAAAGATAATCGGCCGGTGCGTCGCCCATCTTCCACGGCACGGGCTCGCCGGCTTCCATCTTGCGCGTGAGCCGTGCGACGAGGCCGCGCACGAAAGCTTCATCGTCGTGGACGACAATCCGTCCGTGCGCGTGCACCACCATGTAGTTGTACGTCGGCACCTTGCGGTGCTCCTCGTGCTTGCTCGGGTACCAGTTCGGCGAGATGTAGGCGGTCGGCCCCTGGAAGATGACGAGCGCGTCGGGGCGGTCCGCCGCCTCGCGCCAGACCGGGTTCGCGCGGGCGACATGGGCGCGCAGCGTGCCGTGCGGTCCCTCGCCCGGCGCGAATTCGAACGGAATATGGTTGGCGTCGAGCCCGCTTGGCCCGACGGTGACGAGCGCGCCGAGCGGATGATCGGCCATCAGGCGGTGCAGGACTTCGGGCCGGGCCTCTTCGTATTGGGCGGGCATGTACATGCGGGGACTCCTGGCGCCGGTCGGCGCCGGCAACGTCAAATAGTGCAAGAAGGCGGTTTTGCACGCGATTTCGCGCCACGCCCGCCTTGTTCTTGCTTAGCCGACGAGGATACGATAAAACGCGTTCTCAAGATCAAGAAGGACAGCGCGCGCGGACCGGACCGGGGTCGGCGGGAAGCGCTGCATCGCTGGCCCCCGACGGCCGGCTGCCCGGCAAGCGTCGCCCAACATCACCCAATGATAAGAAAATCACTGCTTTCGACGGCCTGCGCATCGCTCGCGGGCCTGGCTGTCCTCGCGGGTTGCGCCGCCAATCATCCCGCGCCCGCTCCGGCAGACAATCATGGCTGGATCAAAGACGAAGTCGCCGACTCCTATGTGTTCGGCTATCCGCTCGTGCTGATGCAGACGTCGCGCACGGCGGCCGTCGGGGATGACGGCACGCAGCCCGGCCAGGCGCCCGTGAACACCTTGCGCCACGAACAGGCGCAGCCGCCCGTCGGCGCGGCCAATCCGCCGACGCCCAATGTCGACACGCTCGACTCGCACGGCTGGCTCGACTTGTCCGCCGAACCGGTCGTCGTGACGCTGCCGGATGCCCGCGGCCGCTACCTCGGCGCCCGCGCGCTCGACATGTGGAGCAACGTGATCTGGTCGACGGGCGCGGACGCCAATCCGCGCACCGGCTCGGCCAAGGCGCAAACGATTGCTTTCGTCGCGCCCGGCTGGGACGGCAAATTGCCGAAGAACGTACAACGCGTCGATGCGAGCTCGGCGAACGTCTGGCTGTCGGTGCGCATTCAGTCGAACGGTCCGCGTGACCTGACGGCGGTCAAGAAGCTGCAGCGCCTGATTCGCGTCGTGCCGCTGTCGGTGTACACGGGAGACGCCCGCGGCTCGTCGATGGCGGCGCACGGCGGCCCCGCCGACACCGCGCCGGAAGCCGCGCCGGCCGCGCAGGTCGCCGCGCTCGACGCCAACGCGTACTTCACCCAGCTCGCCGACGCGCTGCGCGACAACCCGCCGTCGCCGGACGATCCGCACGCGGTCAAGATCCTCGCCGATCTCGGCGTGAAGCCAGGCGAGCCCGTGAAGCTGCCGGACGGCGCCGCCGACGCGATCGCCGCGGGTCTCGCCGACGGACGCGCCCGCGTCGCAGCGGTGCCGGCGAACGCGCTCACGGCGAACGGCTGGAGCTGGCTCGGCGACGACATCGGTCACTACAGCAACGACTACGCGCTGCGCGCCTACGCGGCCTACGCGCAGCCGGGCAGCGGGACGAAGGACGACGAGGTGCGGCCGACCGTGACGATCGACAGCGACGGCCAGGCGCTGAACGGCGCGAACCGCTACGTGATCCACTTCGACGCGAAGGCGCTGCCGCCGGTGCGCGCGTTCTGGACAATCACGCCATACACGACGGACGGCGCGCTCGCCGACACCGACGAAGCGCGCCGCTCGATCAGCTCGCACGACCGGCTGCGCCACAACCGCGACGGCTCGGTCGACATCTACGTGTCGGCGAATTCGCCGGGCAAGGTGCGTGCGTCGAACTGGCTGCCGACGCCGCGCAGCGACTTCAAGCTCGTCATGCGCCTGTACGCGCCGAAGCCGCAGGCCACCGACGGCAGTTGGCAGCCGCCCGCGGTCGAGCGGCAGTAATCCGGCTGCTGTCGTGAGCGGAGGCCGCCGCCTATACTTCCGAGCGGCGGACTTTGGTTTTCTTGCGCGGCGGTTTCGCGTCGATAAATAGGCAATAAAGCATGGCAAGTCCAAGCAAAGCAGCACTGGTTTCCTCGTTGCAGACATTGCGCTCGGCAGCGCAATCGAATCGCGCGAAGCGTATCGCGATCGGGCTGCTGATCTTCATCGTGTTGTTCGGGCTGCTCGGCTTTTTCGCGGCGCCGCCGCTCATCCGGCACATCGCCGAGCAGCAATTGAGCAAGCAGCTCGACCGGCCGGCCAGCATCGGGCGCATTGCGCTCAATCCGTACACGCTCAATCTCGAAGCCGACCGCATTCACGTCGGCGAGCGCAGCGGCGTGGGCGATTTCGTCGATATCTCGCGGCTCGTGGTGCAGGCGTCGTGGTCGTCGCTGTTTCGTCTCGCGCCGATCGTCAATGAAATCAAGATCGATTCGCCGCGCATTCACCTCGTTCGCTACGACGCGCAACGTTTCAATTTCACCGACCTGATCGAGAAGTTCTCGACGCCGAGCAAGCCCGAAAGCAAGCCGACGCCGTTCTCGATCTCGAACATCCAGATCGAAAACGGCAGCTTCTATTTCGACGACCAATTGCTCGGCCAGAAGCACGTCGTCGATCAGTTCGCGCTCGGCGTGCCGTTCATCGCGACGCTGGCGTCGAAGACAAACGTCTTCGTCGACCCGCGCTTGCGCGCGCGCATCGACGGCAGCCCGCTCGCGATCGACGGCAAGACCAAGCCGTTTGCCGCATCGCGCGAATCGGAAGTCGCGCTCAAGTTCGACGGCATCGACGTGCCGAAGATGCTCTCGTATGTGCCCGCCAAGCTGCCGGTGACGGTGACCTCGGGCAAGCTCGCGAGCGACTTGAAGCTGAACTTCATGATGGAAGGCGAGACGCCGACGCTCTCCGTGACCGGCACGACCGATCTCACGGAATTGGCGGTGGTCGATGCGGCGAAGGCGCCGCTCTTCGCCGCGAGCGGCGTGCACGTCGCGGCCGCGGAGCTGCAGCCGCTGAAGAGCGTGTTTCATTTCGATGACATCCACATCGATCAGCCGGTCGTGAATCTCGCGCGCGAGAAGGACGGCACGCTCTCCATCATGCGCGCGTTGACGCCGCCTGCCGCGAGCGGAGCGGCTGCGGCGTCGGCTCCCGAGGCGTCTTCGGCCACGGCCGAATCGACGCCCGAATCGAAGCCCGCCGCGCCGCTCGATCTGTCGATCAAGCGCTTCGCGATCAACGACGGCACGATCCATGTCGACGACCGCGTGCCCGCGCAGCCGGTGTCGGTCGGGCTCACGCATCTGGCCGTCGGGCTCGACGATTTTTCGACGCTCGCGAAAACGCCGGCCCGCTACACGTTCAACACCGATCTGCAAAACGGCGGCTCGGTCGGGCTCGCGGGTTCGTTCGGCCTCGTCGCGAAGAACGCCGACGCAAAGGTGACGCTCGCGTCGATCCCGCTGCCGATCGCGCAGCCGTATATCGAAGGCGTGAGCTCCGCGCGCGTGACCGACGGCACGCTCAGCACGACGGTGAACGCGACCGCCGACTGGTCGAAGTCGCCGGTCGCGGTGCAGGTCGGCGACAGCGAGGTGAACCTCAAGTCGCTCAAGATCGCGGGCAACGATGCGAAGACGCCCGCCGTCGCGCTCGCGGACGGTCACGTCGCGATCAAGCAGATCGACTTGACCGCGCGCACCGCCGACATCACGAGCATCGATGCGACCGGTCTCGCCATCAACGCGCAGCGCATGAAGGACGGCCGCATCGATCTGCAGACGCTCGCCGCGCCGCGCCAAGCCGGGCCCGAGCGCAAGGTCGCGCACGGCGCGCAGCAGGCGCAGGCGCAAGGCCCGGCGTGGCGCTACAAGATCGGCTCGTTCACGTTGAAGGATGCGTCCGCCGATTTCGTCGACAACAGCACGCCGCAGCCCGCGAAGCTGAGCTTCACGCCGATCCAGCTCTCGGTGCAGAACATCAGCGACGACTTGAGCAAGCCGCTGCCCGTCACGCTGCAGGCGACGCTCAACCAGAAGGGTTCGGTCGACGTGAAAGGCGACGTGACCGCGAGCCCGCTCAAGCTCGCGCTGAACGTGAACGGCAACCGGCTCGACGCGGCCGCGTTCGAGCCGTACTTCGGCAGCAAGCTCAATGCGACGATGGCGAGCGCGCTCTTGAACCTGAAGGGCGATCTCGCGTTCGCGCAGACGGAGAAAGCGATGAGCGCGTCGTATAGCGGCGATGCCGCGCTCGTCGACGTGCGCCTGCTCGACCGCGTGAATTCGACGCCGCTCGCGGGCTGGGGCGCGCTGTCGCTCGCCAACCTGAAAGCGCGCTACGACGAGCACGGCACCGATGTCGACGTCGGTCGTGTGACGCTCGCCAACTTCTTCGGACGCGTGCTGCTCGATGCGCAAGGCAAGCTGAACCTGAACGACGTGCTCGCGCAGCAGAAATCGGCAGCGCAGGGCAAGGGCGAGCCGGTTCCGTTGACGCCGGGCTCGGCGCCTGTGCCGGCTTCGGCGCCGGCTGCTGCCGTCGCGCAGCAAGCATCGGCAGCAGCGGCGGCGTCCGCAAGCGCGCATGCCGCCGCGCCCGCCGCAGCTTCAGCGGCCACGGCCAGCGCCGCTCCGAGCGCCCCGGTCAATCTGCACTTCGGCCAACTGGTGCTGCAAAAGGGCCGTGTGAACTACACCGACGACTTCATCAAGCCGAACTACACGGCGAATCTCGTCGACATCACGGGCACGATCGGCGCCTTCGGCACGCAATCGACGACGCCCGCGCCGGTCGACGTCGGCGCGAAGCTCGAGGCGAACGGCCCGATCTCGATCCGCGGCACGGTGAACCCGCTCGCCAAGAAGCCGCAGCTCGACCTGACCGCGACCGCGCATGGCATCGAGCTCACGAACCTCACGCCGTACTCCGCGAAATACGCGGGCTACCCGATCACGAAGGGCAAGCTCAACGTCGATCTGAGCTACAAGCTCGACAACGATCAGCTGACCGCGAACAACCACATCTTCATCGACCAGCTCACGTTCGGCGACCACATCCAGAACGACACGGCGACGAAGCTGCCGGTGCGTCTCGCGATCTCGCTCTTGAAGAACTCGCGCGGCGAGATCGACGTGAACATTCCGGTGTCGGGGTCGCTCGCGAATCCCGAGTTCAGCATCGGCGGCGTGATCTGGCACGCGTTCGTGAACCTGATCGAGAAGGCGGTGACTGCGCCGTTCTCGCTGCTTGCCAACGCGTTTGGCGGAGGCGGCGAGGATCTCGGCTATGTCGAGTTCGATCCGGGCTCGGCCAAGCTCACCGATGCGACGACCCAGAAACTCGACACGATCGTCAAGGCGCTCAACGACAAGCCATCGGTGAAGATCGACCTGATCGGCCGCGTCGACCCGGCTATCGATACGCCCGGACTGCGCCTTGCCTACGTCGACCGCCTCGTGCGGCAGGAGAAGGTGAAGGATGTGGTCGGGCACGGCGAGAGCGTCGATCCGTCGACGGTGAAGGTCGATCCGAAGGAGTACGACGACTATCTGACGAAGGCGTACAAGGACGCGGACTTCAAGAAGCCGCGCAACTTCATCGGCTTGACGAAGAGCATTCCCGCCGACGACATGAAGACCGCGCTCGCGGAGCACGCGCCGATCGACGACGCGAGCCTGCGTGCGCTCGCGCAGCGGCGCGCGCAGGCCGTTCAGCAGTATTTCGAAAGCAAGGTCGATTCGAGCCGCGTGTTCATCGTCGCGCCGAAGCTCGATGCGCAAGGCATCAAGGACAAGGGCGCGACGACGCGAGTCGATTTCGGGCTGAAGTGACGTCGCGTTGATGCGTTTCGAATCAGGGGAGCCCAGGGGAACCGTGAGGCTCCCCTTTGCGTGCGCCATCATGGAGCAGCCGCACGGCGCGATCGCACAACAATAGGCCTCATTGTTTCAAGGTCCGCACCCGCCTCGCGGCGGCGTGCGCGTCACCTGATTAGGGGTACCTGTCTAAACAGCCGTTTCCTCATTCACCGTCTCTCTTTTTGCTGTTTCACTGCTAAGCCTGCGTACGTGACGAAGTTCGCGCAGGCTCGCTCGGAAACCATGAAGTGAACGAAAAGGAGGGAAACGCATGTCGAGATCCATTCGAAAACGCGCGCTTGCCGGGTTCACGGCGCTGGCGCTAAGCAGCACGCAATTCGCAGGACTAACCGCTTTTCTTTCGCTGTCGAGTGCGCGCGAGGCGGCCGCCGCCGTCGCGCCGGCGGCCACCGACGGCTACGCCGATACGCGCTATCCGATCATCCTCGTGCACGGCCTCTCGGGCACCGACAAATACGCGGGCGTGCTCGATTACTGGTACGGCATCCAGTCGGATCTCGAGTCGCACGGCGCGACGGTCTATGTCGCGAATCTTTCCGGCTTTCAAAGCGATACCGGCCCGAATGGGCGCGGCGAGCAACTGCTCGCGTATGTGAAGCAGGTGCTCGCGGTGACGGGCGCGCAGAAGGTCAATCTGATCGGCCATAGCCAGGGCGGGCTGACCTCGCGCTATGTCGCGGCGGTGGCGCCGGACCTGGTGGCGTCGGTGACGACGATCGGCTCGCCGCACTGGGGCTCGCAATTCGCGGACTTCGTCGCCGGGGTGCTCGCGAAAGACCCAACCGGGCTCGCCGCACCGATCATCGGCTCGTTCGCGAACGTGCTCGGCACGCTCTTTAGCAGCAACCTCAACACGAATCAGGACGCGCTTGCCGCGCTCGCCACGCTGGAGACGGCCAACGCCGCGTCGTTCAACCAGCTGTTCCCGAGCGCGGGGCTCGGCGCGCCGGGTTCGTGCCAGACGGGTGCGCCGACGGAGACGGTTGGCGGCAACACGCACCTGCTGTACTCGTGGGCCGGCAGCGCGATTCAACCGACCTCGGTTCTGGGCATCCAGGGCGCGACCGATACCAGCGTGGGTCTGCTCGACCCGGCCGATGTCACCGATCCGTCGACGCTCGTGCTGTACGGTACGGGCACGATCATGATCAACCGCGGATCGGGTCAGAACGACGGCCTGGTTTCGGTCTGCAGCGCGCTGTATGGGAACGTGCTGAGCACGAGCTACAAGTGGAATCACCTCGACGAAATCAATCAGCTGCTCGGGATTCGCGGCGCCAACGCGGCGGACCCGGTGGCGGTGATTCGCGCGCACGCCAACCGGTTGAAGCTGCAGGGCGTGTAGCGAGCCGCACGAGGTGGGATTGGCCGCGCCGCAGGTCCGCAAGGCCGGGCGCGGCGGACGCTATGGCGGAAGACACCGCTGCAACACGCAGGACATGGGATCGATGGCACGTAACGGAAACGGATTGACGCGCCGGCACTACGGTGTGCTGTTTATCGCAGCGAGTGTTGCGCTGGCCGGCGCTGTTTGGCTCTTCGCTGCATCGAAGGGCGCTAACGGCCCGGACACGGCGAAAGTTGCCGACGTCCCTCGCGCGGGAGCCGCAGCGGCGGCCAGCGCGATGGCGGCCACGTCGCAAGCGCTGCCGGCATCCTTGGCGGGCTCGTCGGTGCCGCGCCTGCCCGTAGGCGACGGCGGCCACTTGCTGAAGACGCGTGCCGTACGCGATTTCTTCGACTATCTGATGACGGCGCAAGACGACATGTCCCCCGCCGCGCTCGATGCGCTGGTGCGCCGGCAAATCGCGGCGCAGCTCGACGGCACGGCCGCTCAAGCGGAAGCGCTGGACGTGTGGCGGCGCTATCTGCTGTATCAGGACGGGCTGGCGCATTTGCCCGGAGTGCCCGCGCCGCCGGACGGCAAGCTGAACTTCGACGCCGTGCAGCTCTCGCTCGAGCAGCGCGCGTCGCTGGCGAGCCGCACGATGGGGGAGTGGGACGCGCCGTTCTTTGGCGACGAACGCCAGCATCAGCAGCTCGATCTCGAACGCATGCGCATCGCCGCCGATCCGTCGCTGAGCGACGCGCAAAAGCAGGCGCGGATGCAGGCGCTCGAACAACAACTGCCGCCCGAGGAGCGAGCCGCGCGGGAGCGGATGCGCAAGCAGCAGCAGGCGATCGACGCGGTCGCCGCCTTGCAGAAGGGCGGTGCTTCGGCCGACGCGATGCGCGCACAGGTGGCGCAGACGCTCGGGCCCGACGCGGCGGAGCGCGTCGTGCAGATGCAAAAGGACGAGGACGCGTGGCAGGCCAAGTACGCCGAATACGCCGCGCAGCGTGCGCAGATCGATGCACAGGGCTTGAGCCCTGAGAGCCGCGACGCGCGCATCGCGCAATTGAGGCAGCAGGTTTTCCCGAACCCGAGCGATGCAATGCGGGCCGCCTCATTGGATCGAGGCGCGGGCGGTTGATCGGGTTAGCGGCGACGCTAATCCAGCGTGCGGCGATAGAAGCGCAAGGCGATGGCCATCATGACGACCATGAAAAGCACGATGGGCCACACGGACGGCCACAAGTCGGTCCAGCCGTTGCCCTTGAGGAGAATGCCGCGCACGAGCCGGTTGAAGTATGTGAGCGGCAGCACGTTGCCGATGTATTGCGCCCACTTCGGCATCCCCGCGAACGGGAACATGAAGCCTGAGAGCAGGATGTTCGGCAGAAAATAGAACACGGTGAGCTGCATCCCTTGCAACTGGTTCTGCGCGAGCGACGAGATCGTGATGCCGACCGTGAGGTTCGCCGCGATGAAGAGCAGCGCCGATAAATAAATCGCAACGACGCTGCCGACGAACGGCACCCCGAACACGAATCGCGCGGCGGTGAGGATGATCGACACCTGGATCAGGCCGATGAACACGTACGGCACGATCTTGCCTGACGTGACTTCGACGGGAAGCACAGGCGTGGCGAGCAGGTTCTCCATTGTGCCGCGCTCGCGTTCCCGCGTGATCGCGAGGCCCGTCATCATCACCATCGTCATCGTGAGGATCACGCCCATCAGGCCGGGCACGACGTTGTATTGCGTGATGTTCTCGGGGTTGTAGAGGCGGTGGACCGTCACGTCGAATGCCGCGGGGCTGCCGCTCAAGTGCGCGAGCGGGCCGGTGACGTCTTTGTCGATGACGGGCTGCACGAGCCCCGGCAGCGCGCCGAGCGCGGTGGACGTGGCGAGCGGGTCGGTGGCATCGGCCTCGACGAGAAGAGAAGGGCGCTCGCCGCGCAACAGCTTGCGCGAGAAATCGACCGGCACGGACAGCACGAACTGCACGTCGCCGCGCGCGAGCGCGTGGCGGCCCGCGGCTTCGTTCGGCAGGGTTTCGACGACGTCGAAGTAGTTCGAGTTCTTCATCGCCGCGATGAAGCTGCGCGAGAACGGGCTTTGATCCGCGACGATGACGGCGGTCGGCAGGTGCTTGGGATCGGTATTGATCGCGAAGCCGAACAGCGTGAGCTGGATGATCGGCACGCCGACAATCATCGCGAACGTCACGCGGTCGCGTCGCAGCTGCAGGAACTCCTTGAGCACGATGCTCCACCAGCGCATGAAGGAAAACCTCGCGCGCGCGCTCACGACGGCTCTCCATAATTGTCGGCGGTGCGGCCCATCATGTAGATGAACACGTCTTCGAGACCGGTTTCGAGCGGTGCGGCGGCGAACGCGGTGCCTTCGGTGACTTGCTTGACGGTGGCGTCGAGCGCGCGATGGTCGCGGCCGCTCACATGCAATGCCGATCCGAACACGACGGTCTGGTCGACGCCGGGCATCGTGCGCAAACGGTTCGACAGTTCCGCGAGGCGCTCGCCGGTAATCGTCCACGTCGCCAGGTCTTGCGATGCGACGACCTCGCTTGCGGTGCCTTGCGCGAGCAGCTCGCCGTAGGCGATGTAGGCGAGCTTATGGCAACGCTCGGCTTCGTCCATGTAGTGCGTGCTGACGAGCACCGAAATGCCCTGCGCGGCGAGCGTATGCAGCTCCTCCCAGAAGTCGCGGCGCGCGGCGGGGTCGACGCCTGCGGTCGGCTCGTCGAGCAGCAGCAGCTTGGGCTCGTGCAGCATGCACGCGGCCAGCGCGAGACGCTGCTTCCAGCCGCCCGAGAGCGCACCCGTCAGCTGATTGGCGCGGCTCGCGAGGCCAAGCGATTCGAGCGCGCGCTGCACGGCTTGCTTTCGATTCGGCATCTGATAGACGCGCGCGACGAAGTCGAGGTTTTCGCGTATCGACAAGTCGTCCCAATACGAAAAGCGCTGCGTCATGTAGCCGACGCGGCGCTTGATCTGTGCGCTCTCGGTGAGGATGTCGTAGCCGAGGCAGGTGCCGCTGCCCGAATCGGGCGTGAGGAGGCCGCACATCATGCGGATCGACGTCGTCTTGCCGCTGCCGTTCGGGCCGAGAAAGCCGAAGATCTCGCCGCGTGCGACTTGGAGCGAGACGTCCTTGACGACATGCTTCATGCCGAAGTGTTTATTCAGCTTGTGGACGTCGATCGCGTATTCGGCAATGGGCTCGCTCATGGCAGCCTCACTTCGACAGGCTGCCCGGGATGCAGCTTCGGCGCATCGGCGACGGCCGGATGCGCCTCGATCATGAACACGAGCTTCGAGCGGCTTTCGTTGCTGTAGATGACGGGCGGCGTGTATTCGGCTTCGCTCGAGACGTAGGTGATCGTGGCGGGCACGTCGGCCGCGCAGCCGTCGCAATGGATCGACACGCCGCGTCCCATCGCGAGCGAGCCGACGATCGCTTCCGGCACGAAGAAGCGCACCTTCACGTTCTGCGGCGGCAGCATCTGCACGACGGGGTTGCCCGCCTGCACCCATTCGCCGACGCGATACAGCGTGTCGTAGACGAGCCCCGCACGCGGCGCGGCCACGCGCTTCTGATCGAGCTTCCATTGGGCTTGTGCGACTTCGGCTCGAGCGGCTTTGACCTGAGCGGCTTGCGCGTCGATTTGCTGCCCGCGCCCCGGCAGATTCGCGACGTCGACCTGGTTCTGCATCTCGCGCATTTGCGCCGCGGTCGTTTGCGCGTTCATGCGCGAATCGTCGAGCTGCTGCTGCGAAATGCCGCCCATGCGGAACTGCGCTTCGTCGCGCTTGAGCTGTTCGGCGGCGTGGTTCGCTTGCGCGACCGCTTGCACGAGCTGCGCCTTCGTCACGTTCACTTCGGGCGGACGCTTGCCGGTCAGCAAATCGGCGAGCTGGGCTTGGGCCGCAGTGAGCTGATGCTGCGCCTGCTGCAAGGCGGCGGTTTCGTCGACCGATTCGAGCGTGAATACCGGCGCGTTCTCGGCGATGGTCTGCCCGCGCTGCACGGACAATTGCGTGAGCGTGCCGGATTGCGATGACGACAGGTAGACAAATTCGCCTTCGACGTAGCCCTGAAACGTGAGATGCGAACCGGACCGCTGCTCGCATCCGGCGAGTGCGGCGAGTGCGGCGATCGCACAGCACGCGGTAAACGTGGCGATGAGCGCACGACGCACGGGCATCATGGCTTCCTCCGCGATGCGCTCGCTTTCGAGTTCGTGTTCGCCTTCACGGCGGCGCGCGCGGAAGAGGCCCCAGGCACCTGCATCCCGGAGCCGAGCAATGCGCGCACATGGCGACGCAGCATGTCGCGATCGAACGGTGGAAGCCCGCGCGCGCTTTGCCAGATCTTCGATGTCGCGAGCGGCAGCATGACGAGCGCGAGGATCGAATGAAACAAATACACGGGCTCGAGCCCTGGATTGACCGTGCCCGCCTGCTGCGCTTCCTGCACATGCGAAGCGAACCGCTTCACGTGTTCGAGAGGAATGCGCTTGAGCATCCGTTCGCGCAGCAGACCGCCTTCGTTGACGATTTCACGCATCCAAAGCGGCGGCAGCCACGGCATGCGCGCGGTGACGTCGAAGAGCCGCTCGACGAGTTCGTTCGCGAACGCAAACGGATCGCCGCCGGTTTCGGGCTCGACGGGACGCCAGACGAAATCGACCACGCGCGCGAGCCGTTCGTCGACGACGGCATCGAGCAGCTGTTCGCGGTTCGTGAAGTAGTAGTGCACCATCGCCGATGTGACCCCGGCTTCGCCCGCAATCTGCGCGACGGTGGTCGCGGCGATGCCACGCTCGGCGAACAGGTGCGTCGCCGTGTCGAGCATGTGCTCGCGCACGTCGAAATCTTCCACCGACGGGCGGCGCCCGCGCGGCTTGGGGGCCGGGTGATTGGGCTTCATCAAAAAAGGCTAATTGACGAGTTAGTTAAATTCAAGGAAGGGTTTTGCCGTAGAAAGACGGCGGCAATGGGTGCGGCAAAAGGCGGGGGCAAGCTATACCGCTCGCACG
Source organism: Trinickia violacea (assembly GCF_005280735.1). Taxonomy (NCBI): domain Bacteria; kingdom Pseudomonadati; phylum Pseudomonadota; class Betaproteobacteria; order Burkholderiales; family Burkholderiaceae; genus Trinickia; species Trinickia violacea. Next base: position 3,496,466 of record NZ_CP040078.1, on the reverse strand, counting down.
TTGACGCTCCACTTTCACGGACGTAAGCTGGCCCACGTTTCAATCCTGAAAAGCGAGCCAGACGTGCAACAGTTGAATCGGTTGTTTTTTGCGGGACTGGTCGTGTCGTTGGCGGCTACCTTCGCGCATGCGCAGCAGCAGCCTGCGGCGCCAGGCGGCGCAGCCGTAGCGGGGGCGCCGGTCATGTACGTGAAGGACTTTCAGGCCGTTCAGGAAAGCAGTGGTTCGGGAGGTCTGCTCCATCGCTTGCGCGATGCGGCCCATGAACGGTCGGCTGGACAGAATGCGGGTGCCTTGGCGAACGCTATCGTCAAACAGTTGAGCAGCCAGGGCATTACCGCGCGTTATCTCGCGCCGGGTGAGCCGCTGCCGGCGCCCGCGTCGGGATGGCTGATCGGCGGCGTGTTCTATTCCCGCGACTCGGGCGGGCGCATCCAGTCGCTGCTTCAAGGCGGCTCGAGCGGAAGCAGCACACCCAATACCGAGGTTTCGGTGACCGTCGCCGACGTGGCGGGAGACCCCAACGTGCCGTTCGCGGTGATCGGCGCCGAGGACGCGATCAAGGGGCAGGGCACGGTCGCGAGCTGGAACCCGTATATCGTGGCGGCGAAGTTCGTGTTCAAGAAAGTCGAAGGCACGACCGCGGTCGACGGGCTCGCGAAGGACATCGCCGATCAGATCGTCGGCAACCTGCAGACGCTGCAGCAGAAGGATCTTGCGGCACAGGCCCATTGATGTTGGCGATTGAGGCTTACCCCGCGCTGAAATTCATTCATGTCTCGCTCGTCGGCTGCAGCGGGGTGCTGTTCGCCGTGCGCGGCGCGGCGGTATGGATGGGACAGGGCTGGCCGACGCGCCGGCCTGTTCGCGTGCTCAGCCAAATCGTCGACACCTTGCTGCTGGGCGCTGGCGTCACGCTGTGGCTGATGCTTCACCTGAATCCGGTGCGCGACGCGTGGCTGGGCACTAAGCTGCTTCTGCTGCTCGTCTACATCGCAGCGGGCTCGCTCGCGATGAAGGGACGCTCGAGGCTCGTGCGCGGCACAAGCTACGGATGTGCAATCGGCGTGTACCTGTTCATCGCATCGGTCGCGGTGACGCACAATCCATTCGGCTTTCTGGGAAGCTGACGTGACCTTTTCTCCTCTCGGTGGACGAAAAAAAGCCCGGCATTTAGCCGGGCCTCATAAATTGCCGCATCCCTGACGGAGGGATGCGGCACCTGCAAAGAAGCAGACTTCCGTTTGCGCTTAAGCCGCGAGCAGCGAGCGCAGCACGAACGGCAGAATCCCGCCGTGCTTGTAGTAGTCGACTTCGATCGGCGTATCGATACGCAGCAGCACTTGCACGCGTTGCGACTTGCCGTCCTTGCGGTTGATGACAAGCGTGACTTCCTGTTGCGGCTTGAAGTCGTCGCCGAGACCTTCGATGTCGAACGTTTCGTCGCCGGTGATGTTGAGCGACTGGATGCTGTCGGCGCCCTTGAACTGCAGCGGCAGCACGCCCATGCCCACCAGGTTCGAGCGGTGGATGCGCTCGAAGCTGCGTGCGACCACAGCCTTCACGCCGAGCAGCTGCGTGCCCTTCGCGGCCCAGTCGCGCGACGAACCCGTGCCGTACTCTTCGCCCGCGAACACGACGGTCGGGGTGTCGGCGTCGATGTACTTCATTGCTGCATCGTAAATCGACAGCTGTTCGCCGCTCGGCTGGTGAATCGTCAGGCCGCCTTCGACGCGCGTGCCGTCCGCCTTCGGCGGGATCATCAGGTTCTTGATCCGCACGTTCGCGAAGGTGCCGCGCATCATCACGTCGTGGTTGCCGCGGCGCGAGCCGTAGCTGTTGAAATCGGCCTTCTGCACGCCGTTTTCCTTGAGCCAGCGGCCCGCCGGCGAATCTTCCTTGATCGAGCCGGCCGGGCTGATGTGGTCGGTCGTCACGGAATCGCCGAAGATGCCGAGCGCGCGTGCGCCCTTGACCGTCGGGATCGAGTCAGCCGGCGTCATCGAGAAGTGCTCGCCGAAGAACGGCGGCTCGGCGATGTAGGTCGACTTCGGCCAATCGTAGACCTGGCCTTCCTCGCCCTCGATCTTGCTCCACAGGTCGCCCTTCTTCGTGAGCTGCGCGTAGTTCTTCTGGAACGCGTCGGCGTCGAGTGCGAACTTGAGCAGCGCGTTGACTTCCTCGCTCGTCGGCCAAATGTCGCCGAGGTAGATGTCCTTGCCGCCCTTGCCCTGGCCGACCGGCTCGGTCATCAGGTCGCGCGTGATGTTGCCGGCGATCGCGTAGGCGACGACGAGCGGGGGCGAAGCCAGGAAGTTCGCGCGGATGTTCGGATGGATACGCGCTTCGAAGTTACGGTTGCCCGACAGCACGGCGGCCGCGACGATGTCGTTCTTCGTGATCGTTTCGTTCAGTTCCGGCGTGAGGTCGCCCGCGTTGCCGATACAGGTCGTGCAGCCGTAGGCGGCGAGCTCGAAGCCGAGCTTCGACAGGTACGGCAGCAGGCCCGTCTTCGTCAGGTACTCGGTGACGATGCGCGATCCCGGGGCGAGCGACGTCTTGATGTGCGGCGCAACCGTCAGGCCGGCTTCGACAGCCTTCTTCGCGAGCAAGCCCGCGGCGAGCAGCACGCTCGGGTTCGAGGTGTTCGTGCACGACGTGATCGCGGCGATCAGCACGTCGCCGTTGTGCACCTTCACATCGTTCGAGGTCGTGTACTCGGCGCCGAGATCGTCGGCCTTCTTCGCAAAGCCGTTTTCGCCGACCGGCTTCGAGAACAGGTCGGTGAAGGTCGACTTTACGTGACCGATTTCGATGCGGTCTTGCGGGCGCTTCGGACCCGCGAGCGACGGAGCGACCGTGCCGAGGTCGAGCGTGACGACCTTCGTGTAGTCGATCTGGCCGGCCTTCGGAATACCGAACAGGTTCTGCGCCTTGAAGTAGTTTTCGAAGGCGGCGATTTCGGCCTTGGTGCGGCCCGTGCCCTTGAAGTAGTCGATGGTCTTTTCGTCGACCGGGAAGAAGCCCATCGTCGCGCCGTATTCCGGCGCCATGTTGCCGATCGTCGCGCGGTCCGGCAGCGTGAGCGACTCTGTGCCAACGCCAAAGAATTCGACGAACTTGCCGACGACCTTCTCTTTACGCAGCAGCTCGGTGATGGTCAGCACGAGGTCGGTCGCCGTCACGCCTTCGCGCAGCTTGCCCTTCAGCTCGACGCCGACCACGTCCGGCGTCAGGAAGTACACCGGCTGGCCGAGCATGCCCGCTTCCGCTTCGATGCCGCCCACGCCCCAGCCGACCACGCCGATGCCGTTGATCATCGTCGTGTGGCTGTCGGTGCCGACGAGCGTGTCCGGGTAGTACACGGTGTCGCCGTTGTCAGCCTTCTGGTGCACGCCGCGCGCGAGATATTCGAGGTTCACCTGGTGGACGATGCCGACGCCCGGCGGCACGACCTTGAACGTGTCGAACGCCTGCATGCCCCACTTCATGAACTGGTAGCGCTCGTTGTTGCGCTGGAATTCCAGCTTCATGTTCAGGTCGAGCGCGTCCTTCTGGCGGAAGTAGTCGATCTGCACCGAGTGGTCGACGACGAGGTCGACCGGCACGAGCGGCTCGATCGCCTTCGGATTCTTGCCGCTTTTCTTCGCGACGCCGCGCATGGCGGCGATGTCGGCGAGCAGGGGCACGCCGGTGAAGTCCTGCAGCACGACGCGCGACACGACAAACGGAATCTCATCGACGCGCGACGCGTTCGGCTTCCAGTTCGCCAGTTGTTCGATGTGTTCTTCGGCGATCTTCTTGCCGTCGAAGTTGCGCAACACCGATTCCAAGACGATACGGATCGAGACCGGCAGGCGGTCGATCTTGACGTCCAGCGCTTTGCCGAGCTGCGGCAGCGAATAGAACTTGCCTTTGCCGGAACCGCTGTCGAATTCCTTGAGCGTTTTGTGGAGATTGTGGGCCATGGTGGTTCCCTAGGATTGATTCGAGGAAATGACGTTGCTACGTTTCTGAACCGAGTTTTCGCACATAAACATAAGTTTGCTTATATGACGTACAAATCGACGTACTCATTGACCGGCATGGCTTCGAGCCTTGCCTGGTCCAGCGACACGTCGAGAATCGCTTGACGTTGCTTCTCTGAAAAGCGCCGCGCGAGATTGGTCTTGAACTTCTCGACCAATAGAGGTATCCCGTCGGCGCGGCGGCGCTTATGACCGATCGGGTATTCGACCACCACTTCTTCGAATTTCGTGCCGTCGACGAACTCGACGGTCAAGGCATTGGCGATCGAGCGTTTGTCCGGATCGTGATAATCCTTCGTGAATTGCGGGTCTTCGACGCATTGCATTTTGTCGCGCAGCGCGTCGATGCGCGGGTCGGCGGCGATCGAGTCTTCGTAATCGGCCGCGGTCAGCCGGCCGAAGATCAGCGGCACCGCGATCATGTACTGGATGCAGTGATCGCGATCAGCCGGGTTCGCGAGCGGACCTTTTTTGTCGATGATCCGAATGGCCGCTTCGTGCGTGCGGATCGTGATCTGCTGGATGTCTTCGATGCGCTTGCCCGCTGCCGCGAGCCGGCCGTGCAGCGTCATTGCCGCTTCGGCCGCGGTTTGCGCGTGGAATTCAGCGGGGAACGAGATCTTGAACAGCACGTTCTCCATCACATACGAGCCGTATGGACGCTGGAACTTGAACGCGTTGCCCTTGAACAGCACGTCGTAGAAGCCCCACGTCTTCGCGGTCAGCACCGACGGATAGCCCATCTCGCCGGTCTTCGCGATCAGCGCGAGGCGCACCGCGCGCGAGGTGGCGTCGCCGGCGGCCCACGACTTGCGCGAACCGGTGTTCGGCGCGTGACGGTAGGTGCGCAGCGAGTGGCCATCGACGAATGCGAGCGAGACCGCGTTGATCAGCTCGTCGCGCGTGAGCCCGAGCAGTTGGCCGACCACCGCGGTCGACGCGAGCTTCACGAGCAGCACGTGATCGAGCCCGACCTTATTGAAGGAGTTTTCGAGCGCGATCACGCCTTGAATTTCGTGCGCCTTGATCATGCCGATCAAGACGTCTTTCATCGTCAGCGGCGCTTTGCCCGCCGCGATGGCGTTGCGCGACAACCAATCGGCCGTCGCCAGGATGCCGCCCAGGTTATCCGACGGATGGCCCCATTCGGCGGCGAGCCACGTGTCGTTGAAGTCGAGCCAGCGGATCATCGCGCCGATGTTGAACGCGGCTTGCACGGGATCGAGCTGGAACGAGGTGCCCGGCACCTTGGCACCGTTGGGGACTATCGTGCCCGGCACGATGGGTCCCAACAGCTTGGTGCAGGCGGGGTAGGAGAGCGCCTCGAGTCCGCACCCGAGCGTATCGATCAGGCAGTTGCGTGCCGTCTCGAGCGCGAGTGTGCCGTCGATCCGAAAATCGAGCACATAGTCGACGATATCGACTAGCACGGAGTCCGGCGCGGGCCGGACGTTGGAGATCGGGGCGGACATCGAGCGATGCTTCCTGTGGGTTCCTATCCGATACGGCTTAGTTGGTCTTGTTCAGTTCGTTCGACTGGGTCGGAGCCGGCGCGCCTTGCGCCATTTCCGGCGTCTTGCACTCGTCGGCGAGACGCGAGCTGTCCTTATCCGAGAACAGCATGGCCTTCGTCGGGATCACGACGAGATCCATACCCGATGCCGCATCGTGGAAACGGTCGGCGCCGGTCGTGGTTTGCTCGCGCGGCAGGTTGTAGTTCTTTTCGCCCCAGTGCACGGTCACGATCTGGTCGCGCTTCATGTCGCCTTTCAGCATGAAAGACAGACCCTCGTCGCACGACCACCTCACGGAGCCGTCCGGAACCGGATCGACCTTCGCGACCGCTGGGGTTTTGCGCTTGATCAGGCGCCGTTTCGGTGCCGGTGCTTTCGGCTTGGCTTTGGCAGTGGTGCCGGAAGCTTGAGCGAACGCGTCAGTCGCGGCGAACAGCATGGTGGTGGAGAGAGCGCCGACAACGGTGGCGATCAGCAATTTCTTCATGGAATCAAGACCTTTTCGAATATCAGTTAAACGGTGGCGCGGCCGCGCAAAGCGTGAAAATGCGGCCGCCAGGGTTGAACTGCACGCGCCCCGAGAGCGCACAGCGGACGCTATTTTCTCCTATTTAGCGCGACAAATTTCAAATCTTCCGGGCCGGTGTAATTCGCGCTGGGCCGGATGATCTTGTTGTCGATGCGCTGCTCGATGATGTGGGCGCTCCAGCCCGAGGTGCGGGCGATCACGAAGAGCGGCGTGAACATGGCCGTCGGCACGCCCATCATGTGATACGACACCGCGCTGAACCAGTCGAGGTTCGGGAACATCTTCTTCGCGTCCGCCATCACCGTCTCGAGCCGCTCGGCGATGTTGAAGAGCTTCAGGTTGCCCGCGTCCTTCGAGAGCTTCTTCGCGACTTCCTTGATGACCTTGTTGCGCGGGTCGGAGATCGTGTAGACCGGGTGGCCGAAGCCGATCACGACTTCCTTCGCTTCGACGCGGCGGCGGATGTCTGCCTCGGCTTCGTCGGGCGTTTGGTAGCGCGATTGGATCTCGAACGCGGCTTCGTTGGCGCCGCCGTGCTTCGGGCCGCGCAGCGCGCCGATCGCGCCGGTGATCGCCGAGTAGAGGTCCGAGCCCGTGCCCGCGATCACGCGGCCGGTGAACGTCGAGGCGTTGAATTCGTGCTCGGCGTAGAGGATCAGCGAGGTGTGCATCGCGTCGACCCACGCCTTCGACGGCTCCTTGCCGTGCAGCAGGTGCAGGAAGTGGCCGCCGATCGAGTCGTCGTCGGTCTCCACTTCGATGCGGCGGCCGTTGTGCGAGTAGTGGTACCAGTAGAGCAGCAACGAGCCGAGCGAGGCCATCAGGCGATCGGCGATGTCGCGTGCGCCGGCGAGGTTGTGGTCGTCTTTCTCAGGCAGCACGGTGCCGAGGATCGACACGCCGGTGCGCATCACGTCCATCGGGTGCGCCGAGGCCGGAATCCATTCGAGCACGGCCTTCACGTTCGCGGGCAAGCCGCGCAGCGCCTTGAGCTTGGTCTTGTAGGCGGTGAGCTCGGCCTGGGTCGGCAGCTTTTCGTGCACGAGCAGGTAGGCGATTTCCTCGAACTCGCAGGTCGTGGCGACATCGAGGATGTCGTAGCCGCGGTAGTGCAAGTCGTTGCCGGTGCGCCCGACCGTGCACAGCGCCGTGTTGCCCGCCGTCACGCCCGAGAGCGCCACCGATTTCTTCGGCTTGAAGCCGGGCGTGCCCGCCGCGCCATTGGTTTGCGTAGTCGTCTCGCTCATGGGGTCTCGTTCTCCTTGCGCGGTTATCTCGCCCTTACGCTTTGTCTTTGCTGAACAGCGTGTCGAGCTTCTGCTCGTAAGCGTAGTAGCCGATGCTCCGGTACAGCTCGTCGCGCGTTTGCATCGTGTCGAGCACAGCCTTTTGCGTGCCGTCGCGGCGAATCGCGCCGTAAACGTTTTCGGCCGCTTTATTCATCGCACGAAATGCGGAGAGCGGGTAGAGCACGAGCGATACCTCCGCGCCGCGCAATTCCTCGACGGTAAAGAGCGGCGTTGCGCCGAACTCCGTGATGTTCGCAAGGATCGGCACCTTCACGGCCTGGGCGAACTGCCGGTACATGCCGAGCTCGGTCATCGCTTCGGGGAAGATCATGTCCGCGCCCGCTTCGACGCAGGCGCAGGCCCGATCGATCGCGGCTTGCAGGCCCTCGACCGCGAGCGCGTCGGTGCGCGCCATGATGACGAAGTCCGGATCGGTGCGCGCGTCGACGGCGGCCTTGATGCGGTCGACCATCTCGTCCTGCGAGACGATCGCCTTGCCCGGGCGGTGTCCGCAACGCTTCGCGCCGACTTGGTCTTCGATATGCATCGCGCCCGCGCCGGCCTTCGTCAGCTCCTTGACGGTGCGCGCGATATTGAACGCGGACGGCCCGAAGCCGGTATCGACGTCGACCAGCAGCGGCAAGTCGCAGACGTTGGTGATGCGGCGCACGTCGGTCAGCACGTCGTCGAGCGTGGAGATGCCGAGATCGGGCAGCCCGAGCGAACCGGCTGCGACACCGCCGCCGGAGAGATAGATCGCCTTGAAGCCCGCATGCTTCGCGAGCAGCGCGTGGTTCGCGTTGATTGTGCCGACGACTTGCAGCGGCTTTTCAGCGGCGACTGCGGCACGGAACGCCGCGCCTGGGTTCGCCGAGGGGGGCGTCATTGTCCTGTCTCCTTCGTTGTGTCGTCCGGGCCGAAGAGCGGTGCGGTTTCCTGCGGCAGCGGCCGGCCCGTGGCGCGCGCGCGCCGCAGCACCGACCAGTAGTACCGGTAGCTCGCGCGGTCGTGCAGCGTGTCGCCGTGGCGCGTCGGGCCCCACTGCGCGGCTTGCGCGGCGAGCAGGATCTCGGCGGCGGTCGCAATCTCTTCGTCGCGCGGCGCGAACGCGGCGACGATGACGGGAATCTGCGCAGGATGGATGCTCCACATCCGCGTGTAGGCGAACTCGTTGCGGGCGCGCCCGGCATCGTTCGCGACGACGCTCATGTCGCGCACCTCGGTGCTCACGTTGTGCGACGGCACCTTGCCGTGCGCGTGACACGCGGCGGCGATCTCGAGCTTCGCGCGGCGCACGAGCGGGTGATCGAACTGGCCGGGCGAGCGCATCGCCGAATCGGGGATCGCGCCGTTATGAGCGGAGACGAAATCCATCAGCCCGAAGGAGAGCGCCTCGACAGCCGGCAGTGCCGCGAGCGCGAAGGCTTGCGCGAGCGCGCCATGCGTCTCGATCAGCACTTGTACGGGAATGGGCTTCGCGATCCCGAGTTCACGCCGCGTGGCTTCGATGAACGCGCACATTTCGGCGGCGTCGCCCGCGTGGCGGACTTTCGGCAGCGTGATGTAAGCGGGCGCGCGCGCCGCGCCGCGCAGGATCAGGCGCACGTCGTCGCGCCAGTGCGGATGATCGAAATCGTGGATGCGCACGCCGACGCGGCCGAATGGATCGTGCTCGCCGCCGACCAGCGACGCGACCCGCTCCGCGTGCTCGGCCTCGCGGCCCACTTCGGCGCCGTCCTCGCAATCGAGCGTGACGTCGAATACGGGCCCGAGCTGCGCCTGCAGCGCCAGCGATTTGAGCATCAGCTTCTCGCTGCCCGCGTAGTGGTCGCAGGCAGGCAGGATGGCGGGTGGCGCTTCGCCGTCAAACAGCACAACGGCAGGGAGGAGTGCGCGCATCTTCGGCGTCAGGAGCGTGGGTCGTCGGGAAGAAAACCTGATTCGGGCGAGTTCTGTCGCGCTGGATCGTCGCTGGCAGGTTGCCGGCTGCCGCTGTTATCGGCGATGAGCATCGGCTAACGATGAAAACGGCGGGACTGCGCCGTTATTCGCGGCAAAACGCGCTGCAAAACGCGCTCGAATCAGGTGCGAAGACTGGCGTTCGCGGGTCCGCTCGACGCGCTGTCGTGCGGATCTTCGGCGCCTGCCTTCGCAAACAAGTGCCGGAAACGCGTCGAACAGCAACGGTTTCCGGCGCGCATCGGGCGTTTAGCCGAGCAGGTGCTGCACGCCGTCGCGCTCTTCGAGCAGCTCGGCGAGCGTGCCGTCCATCTTTTCACGCGAGAAGGCGTCGATTTCCAGACCTTCGATGCGCTTGTACTCGCCGTTTTCGCACACGACCGGCACGCCGTAGACGATGTCTTCGGGGATGCCGTATGAGCCGTCCGACGGGATGCCCATCGTCACCCACTTGCCGTTCGTGCCGAGCACCCAGTCACGCACGTGGTCGATCGCCGCGTTCGCAGCGGAAGCCGCCGACGACAGGCCGCGCGCTTCGATGATCGCCGCGCCGCGCTTGCCGACGGTCGGGATGAAGGTGTTGCGGTTCCATTCGTCGTCGTTGATCAGCTTCGTGAGCGACTGGCCTTCGACGGTCGCGAAGCGGAAGTCTGGGTACATCGTCGGCGAGTGGTTGCCCCACACGGCGAGCTTCTCGATCGACGCGACCGGCTTGCCCGACTTGGCGGCCAGTTGCGACAGCGCGCGGTTGTGGTCGAGGCGCAGCATGGCGGTGAAGTTCTTCTTCGGCAGATCCGGCGCCGACTTCATCGCGATGTAGGCGTTCGTGTTGGCCGGGTTGCCGACCACCAGCACCTTCACGTCGCGGCTTGCCACTTCATTGAGCGCCTTGCCTTGCACCGTGAAGATCTCGGCGTTGGCCGAGAGCAGATCCTTGCGCTCCATGCCCTTCGAACGCGGACGGGCGCCAACCAGCAGGGCGACGTCGGCATCCTTGAAGGCGACTTTCGGTTCGTCGGTGACCACCACGCCCGCGAGCAGCGGGAACGCGCAGTCTTCGAGCTCCATCACGACGCCTTTCACGGCGGCCTGCGCTTGCGGCAGGTCGAGCAGTTGCAGGATGACCGGCTGGTCTTTGCCGAGCAGATCGCCGTTGGCGATACGGAACAGCAGCGAGTAACCGATTTGACCTGCGGCGCCGGTGACGGCAACACGCTTTGCGGGCTTAGCCATTGAGAAATCTCCAGGACGATGCGTTGGACGCTAGGGAAAACGCCATTCTATGCGCGTTACGCGAAGCGTGAATGAAGCATGGCGCAACGAAGCCGCGCGATGGGCCCGAAAACCGCGCCGGGCTTGGCGCTGCGGCAATGCCGCCATGCCGGATAACCGGTGCCGCGAAGGGGGCGGCGAAGCGGGGAATGGGGATGTTCGAAGGCGGTAACGACGCCTGCCGGAGTGCTCGATGGCGCCGGCGACTGCAGCAGCGCGCGACTCGCAAGGCTTTTGCTCCAAGCGTTTCGCGGCTGGCGGGAAGCGCTTCGCACGACCCGCAAACCCTGGCTCGCGTTGGAGTGTAGGAGGGGGGCAACACAAAGTCAACAGTATCTTATGTCTTATATAAGACATATGTATTGCAGGGAAAAACCTGGACGCGAAATAGGCGTTTGTGATGAAATGCGCGCATGAATGCGAACCCGGCGAACACAGCGAATTCGATCGGCGCGGCCGGCGCAGGCGCGGCGGCCTCTGGCGGGGCCGGCGACGGTGCCGGCGCGGGTGGTGCGGCCTCGCCGACGTTCAGTCCGCTCTACCAGCAGATCAAAGGGCTCATCACGCAGAGCCTCGAATCGGGCGAATGGAAGCCCGGCGAGATCATTCCGAGCGAGGTCGAACTGGCGGCCCGCTATAAGGTGAGCCAGGGCACGGTGAGGAAGGCGATCGACGAACTCGCCGCCGACAACCTGCTCGTGCGCCGCCAGGGCAAAGGCACGTTTGTTGCAACGCACAACGAAGACCGCGCTCAATTCCGCTTCCTCCGCCTTCTGGCCGACGACGGCGCCGAACATCCCCATATCAGCAAGCTGCTCGAATGCCGCCGCCTGCGCGCACCGGCCGAGATCGCGCGTCAGCTCGACTTGAAGCCGGCCGATCCCGTCGTGCTGATCAAGCGCCTCCTGCAGTTCGACGGCGAAGCCACGGTGCTCGACGAGATCTGGCTGCCGGGCGGCGTGTTCCGCGGACTCACGCTGGAGCGCTTAAGCGAGTATAAAGGCCCCCTGTACGCCATGTTCGAGACGGAGTTCGGCACGCGGATGATCCGGGCGTCGGAGAAGATCCGCGCGGTGGCGGCCGAGCCGACGGTGGCCGACCAACTCGGGGTGCCTGCAGGATTTCCTTTGCTGTCCGTCGAGCGGGTGTCCTATACATACGGAGACCGGCCCGTCGAAGTGCGTCGCGGTTGGTATGTCACAACCGGGTATTACTATCAGAACGACTTGAGTTGAACAGAGCCCGCAGCGCCTTAGTGGAGGCGGGTCTCGGGGCGCCATTGTTGCGCGTGGTGCAAAACTTCAGAGTAGGTTTTCGCTGCGTTGCGATATAAAAAGGCGCTAAAATCGCGGATTAGTGTGACTACATAGTAGGGGTCTAGCATGGCAGAAGCCGTAAAAAAACCGAGGCCGGAGTACCGGAACATCGGTATCGGTCAGATATTGACGGCATATCGTCTCCCGCTAGCGGGGCGCGTGTCGATCTTGCATCGCGTCAGCGGTGCGTTGCTCTTCATATTCCTTCCGTTCCTGCTTTACCTCTTCGATCAAAGCCTCACTTCCGAGCTCAGCTTCGAAGTCTTCAAGGGCTTCCTCTCCAACGTCATCGTCAAGCTCATCACGCTGGTTCTCGCGTGGGCCTTCCTGTTTCACTTCTGCGCCGGCATCCGTCACCTCGTGATGGATACGAACCACAACGCCGTGTCGAAGGAAAAGGGCAAGTCGACCTCGGTCGTCGTCTTCGTCGTGTCGTCGATCCTCACCATCGCCTTCGCGCTCAAACTGTTCGGAGCTTTCTAAAACATGTCAGCCAATAACCGAATCGGCTCGAAGCGCCTGGTCGTCGGCGCGCACTACGGCCTGCGCGACTGGCTCGCGCAGCGCGTCACCGCCACGATCATGGCGATCTACACCGTCATCCTGCTGGCCTGGTTCTTCGGCGCACAGGCGTTTTCGTATGACGGCTGGGCGTCGATCTTCGCCACGCAGTGGATGAAGCTCGCGACGTTCGTCACGCTGGTCTCGCTCTTCTATCACGCGTGGGTCGGTATCCGCGACATTTGGATGGACTATGTGAAGCCCGTCGGTGTGCGTCTGGTCCTTCAAGCGCTGACGATCGTCTGGTTGCTCGCCTGTGCGGGCTACGCTGCGCAGATTCTCTGGAGAGTGTAAAAGAATGGCTGCAATCAAGAATTCTCTGCCGCGTCGCCGCTTCGACGTGGTCATCGTCGGCGCAGGCGGCTCGGGGATGCGCGCCTCGCTGCAATTGGCGCGCGCCGGCCTGTCGGTCTGCGTGCTGTCCAAGGTGTTCCCGACGCGTTCGCACACGGTCGCCGCACAAGGCGGCATCGGCGCTTCGCTCGGCAACATGAGCGAAGACAACTGGCACTACCACTTCTACGACACGATCAAGGGCTCCGACTGGCTCGGCGACCAGGACGCGATCGAGTTCATGTGCCGTGAAGCGCCGCACGCGGTCTACGAACTGGAGCACATGGGCATGCCGTTCGACCGCAATGCCGACGGCACGATCTATCAGCGCCCGTTCGGCGGCCACACCGCGAACTACGGCGAAAAGCCCGTGCAGCGTGCTTGCGCGGCGGCTGACCGTACCGGTCACGCGCTGCTGCACACGCTGTATCAGCAGAACGTTGCAGCGAAGACGCAGTTCTTCGTCGAATGGATGGCGCTGGATCTGATCCGCGACGCCGACGGCGACGTGCTCGGCGTGACCGCGCTCGAAATGGAAACGGGCGACGTCTACATCCTCGAAGGCAAGACCACGCTGTTCGCCACGGGCGGCGCGGGCCGGATCTTCGCGGCGTCGACCAACGCGTTCATCAACACGGGCGACGGCCTCGGCATGGCGGCGCGCGCGGGCATCGCGCTGCAAGACATGGAGTTCTGGCAGTTCCACCCGACCGGCGTGGCCGGCGCGGGCGTGTTGATCACCGAAGGCGTGCGCGGCGAAGGCGGCATTCTGCGCAACTCGGACGGCGAGCGCTTCATGGAGCGCTACGCGCCGACGCTGAAGGATCTGGCGCCGCGCGACTTCGTCTCGCGTTCGATGGACCAGGAAATCAAGGAAGGCCGCGGCGTGGGTCCGAACAAGGATCACGTGCTGCTCGACCTGTCGCACATCGGCGCCGAGACGATCATGAAGCGGCTGCCGTCGATCCGCGAAATCGCGCTGAAGTTCGCGAACGTCGACTGCATCAAAGAGCCGATCCCGGTCGTGCCGACCATCCACTATCAGATGGGCGGTATTCCGACGAATATGCACGGCCAGGTCGTGGGCACGTCGCGCGGCCACGAAGAGCCGGTCAACGGCTTCTACGCGGTCGGCGAATGCTCGTGCGTGTCCGTGCACGGCGCGAACCGCCTGGGCACGAACTCGCTGCTCGACTTGGTGGTGTTCGGCCGCGCGGCCGGCAACCACATCGTCAAGCACGTCAAGGAAATCAAGGAGCACAAGCCGCTGCCGCTTGACGCCGCCGATTTCGCGCTCTCGCGCCTCGCCAAGCTCGAGAAGTCGAACTCGGGCGAGTACACGCAAGTGATCGCCAACGACATCCGCAAGAACATGCAGGCGCATGCCGGCGTGTTCCGCAACTCGCAGCTGCTCGCCGAAGGCGTCGAGAAGATCAACGAGCTCAAGGAGCGCGTCGATCACGTGCACCTGAAGGACAAGTCGAAGGTGTTCAACACCGCGCGCGTCGAAGCGCTCGAGCTGGCGAACCTGATCGAGGTGGCGCGCGCGACGATGGTGTCGGCGGAAGCCCGCAAGGAAAGCCGCGGCGCCCATGCGCACAACGACTATGAGCATCGCGACGACGAAAACTGGCTGCGCCACACGCTGTGGTTCAGCGAGGGCGATCGCCTCGACTACAAGCCGGTGCACATGAAGCCGCTGACGGTCGAATCGGTGCCGCCGAAGGCGCGTACGTTCTAAGCGCTTTCCTCGTACTTGTTGCTTGACGCCGGGGCTCGCCAGCAAGAGGCGGCCCGGCGGACTCCTAGAGAGCCAAATAAAGGACTCTGAAATGGCAAAACGAATTTTTGAAATCTACCGCTACGATCCGGACAAGGACGCGGCCCCGCGCATGCAGACGTACGAAATCGAAATCGATTCGCACGAGCGCATGCTTCTCGACGCGCTGGTCAAGCTGAAGGCGCTCGACGAAACGCTGTCGTTCCGCCGCTCGTGCCGCGAAGGCGTGTGCGGTTCGGACGCGATGAACATCAACGGCAAGAACGGCCTCGCGTGCCTGACGAACCTGAACGACCTGCCGCAGAAGATCGTGCTGCGTCCGCTGCCGGGCCTGCCCGTCGTGCGCGACCTGATCTGCGACTTCACGCAGTTCTTCAACCAGTACCACTCGATCAAGCCGTACCTCATCAACGACACGCCGCCGCCCGAGAAAGAGCGCCTGCAGTCGCCGGAAGAGCGCGACGAACTGGATGGCCTGTACGAGTGTATTCTGTGCGCTAGCTGCTCCACGTCGTGCCCGAGCTTCTGGTGGAATCCGGACAAGTTCGTGGGTCCCGCGGGCCTGCTGCAAGCCTATCGCTTCATCGCGGACAGCCGCGACGAGGCGACCGGCGAGCGTCTCGACAATCTGGAAGATCCGTACCGTCTGTTCCGTTGCCACACGATCATGAACTGCGTCGACGTGTGCCCGAAGGGCCTGAACCCGACGAAGGCGATCGGCAAGATCAAGGAATTGATGGTGCGCCGCGCGGTCTGAGATGGACAGTACTTCGCATCAATCCGACCCGCTTCGCCGGGCGCGCCTTCGATGGCGCGCCCGGCGTGGATTGCTGGAAAACGACCTCATCTTCGAGCGTTTCTTCAGCCGATATGAGCATGATCTCAGCGATGACGACGTAGGCGCGCTCACGCGCCTGCTCGAGCTGAGCGATAACGACCTGATGGACTTGCTTCTCTCGCGCAAGGAACCGGAAGGCGACCTTGCCGGACCGGATGTGAACCGGATCTTGGGGCTGTTGCGCGCTGTTTGAGCGCCGGTTGTCAGCGGCGCCGCGTGCAATTTATCGAAAACCCGTAATAAAACCTTCGATTGAGGATGCTATGACCCCGTCAGAAGTTAAAGCCACGCTATCGTTCAGCGACAATTCGCCGAGCGTCGAGATGCCGATCTACAAGGGCACGATGGGCCCGGATGTGATCGATATCCGCAAGCTCTACGGCCAAACCGGCAAATTCACGTACGACCCGGGGTTTATGTCGACGGCGTCGTGCAACTCGGCGATTACTTACATCGACGGCGACAAGGGTGAGCTGCTATACCGCGGCTATCCGATCGACAACCTGGCGCAAAACGCCGACTTCCTCGAAACCTGCTACCTGCTGCTGAACGGCGAGCTGCCGAGCGCCGCGCAGAAGAAGGAATTCGTGGGGACCGTCACCAAGCACACGATGGTCCACGAGCAGATGCAGTTCTTCTTCCGCGGCTTCCGTCGCGATTCGCACCCGATGGCGATTCTCGTCGCATCGGTCGGCGCGCTCTCGGCGTTCTATCACGACTCGCTCGATATCAATAACCCGCGTCACCGCGATATCTCGGCGATCCGCATGATCGCGAAGCTGCCGACGCTCGTGGCGATGGCGTACAAGTACAGCATCGGCCAGCCGTTCGTGTACCCGCGCAACGAACTGTCGTACAGCGCGAACTTCATGCACATGATGTTCTCGAACCCGTGCGAAGAGTACAAGGTCAACGACGTGCTCGTGCGCGCTCTCGACCGTATCCTGATCCTGCACGCCGACCACGAGCAGAACGCGTCGACTTCGACGGTTCGCTTGGCCGGTTCGTCGGGCGCGAACCCGTTCGCGTGTATCGCGGCCGGTATCGCATGTCTGTGGGGCCCGGCGCACGGTGGCGCAAACGAAGCCGCGCTGAACATGCTCGAGGAGATCGGCTCGGTCGACAACATCCCCGAATTCATCAAGCAAGTGAAGGACAAGAATTCGGGCGTGAAGCTGATGGGCTTCGGTCACCGCGTGTACAAGAACTACGATCCGCGCGCGAAGCTGATGCGCGAAACGTGCCACGAAGTGCTCGAAGAGCTGGGCCTGCACGACGATCCGCTGTTCAAGCTCGCGATGCAGCTCGAAAAGATCGCGCTCGAAGACGAATACTTCGTGTCGCGCAAGCTGTACCCGAACGTCGACTTCTACTCGGGCATCGTGCAGCGCGCGCTGGGCATCCCGACCTCGATGTTCACCTGCATCTTCGCGATGGCGCGTACGGTGGGCTGGATCGCGCAGTGGAACGAAATGATCTCGGAAGCCGAGCAGAAGATCGGCCGTCCGCGTCAGCTGTTCATCGGCGAAACGCCGCGCACGGCGAAGCCGCTGGCACAGCGTTGATGGGCTGCTGAGCGAGCGCAGAGCGCACGATTGAGTCGTGTGCTCGCGCGAAGCTCGGCGATGACGCAGGGCTTATGCAAACACCCCAATGGCGAGAGCCGTTGGGGTGTTTTGTTTTTTGGGCGCCGCGTGGAGCGCGCCGAGTTGTGCGGTGCGCAGAACGCGCGCAGGAGAGCGACCTGAGCCCGCTCGGCCGCGAACAAATGGGGCTTGCTTCACCAGGTTGTTAAAATGGCGGGAATTCCGGCATGTCACCCAGGGTGCGCTCGCTGCCGAAAGGGCGCGCCCGGCTCCATGAGGGCTTGCCTCGACACCGGGTCGTGTTGAATACTTCAACGCGAACTTTCTCCTGACTTCCATTAAACGGTTTTCCTCATGAGCACCATTCTTCCGAATCTTCCGGCCGGTCAAAAGGTCGGCATCGCGTTCTCCGGCGGCCTCGACACCAGTGCGGCGCTGCACTGGATGAAACTCAAAGGGGCCGTCCCGTACGCCTACACCGCGAATCTGGGGCAGCCGGACGAGGACGACTACGATTCGATTCCCAAGCGCGCGCTGCAGTACGGCGCCGAAGGCGCACGGCTGATCGATTGCCGCGCGCAGCTGGTGGCGGAGGGCATTGCGGCGCTGCAAAGCGGCGCGTTCCACATCTCCACGGCCGGCGTCACGTACTTCAACACGACGCCGATCGGCCGCGCGGTCACGGGCACGATGCTCGTCGCCGCGATGAAGGAGGACGGCGTCAACATCTGGGGTGACGGCAGCACCTACAAGGGCAACGACATCGAGCGCTTCTATCGCTACGGCCTGCTCGTGAACCCGGACCTCAAGATCTACAAGCCGTGGCTCGACCAGACGTTCATCGACGAGCTGGGCGGCCGCGCCGAGATGTCGGACTTCATGCGCCGCTCGGGCTTCGAGTACAAGATGTCGGCCGAAAAAGCGTACTCGACCGATTCGAACCTGCTCGGCGCGACGCACGAAGCCAAGGACCTCGAAAGCCTCTCCAGCGGCATCAAGATCGTGCAGCCGATCATGGGCGTCGCGTTCTGGCGCGAAGACGTGCCGGTCAAGCACGAGGAAGTGACGATCCGCTTCGAAGCGGGCCAGCCGGTCGCGCTGAACGGCGTCGAGTTTTCGGATCCGGTCGAATTGCTGCTGGAAGCGAACCGTATCGGCGGCCGTCATGGCCTCGGCATGAGCGACCAGATCGAGAACCGCATCATCGAGGCGAAGAGCCGCGGCATCTACGAGGCTCCGGGGCTTGCGCTGCTGTATATCGCCTATGAGCGCCTCGTCACCGGCATCCATAACGAAGACACGATCGAGCAGTACCGCGAAAATGGCCGCCGCCTCGGGCGTTTGCTGTATCAGGGCCGCTGGTTCGATTCGCAAGCGATCATGCTGCGAGAAACGGCGCAACGCTGGGTGGCGCGCGCGGTGACTGGCGAAGTGACGGTCGAGCTGCGCCGCGGCAACGACTATTCGATCCTGAACACGAGCTCGCCGAACCTGACGTATCAGCCGGAGCGTCTGTCGATGGAGAAGGTCGCTTCGACGTTCTCGCCGGCCGACCGCATCGGCCAGCTGACGATGCGCAACCTCGACATCTCCGATACGCGCGACAAGCTGCGCATCTACGCGAAGGCAGGCCTGCTGACGCCGGGCGAGGCGTCCGCGCTGCCGCAACTGAAGGGCGATAGCAAGTAAGTTCGTTGGACCCGCGATTGGATGCGGAGTGGTCTCCGTATCCAATCCAGGCGCAATAAAACGATGAAAAAAGCGCCGCGCCGCTTGCCTGGCAGTCGCGATCCAGGTACCGAAACTACCACTGTAACTCCCTGTTTTTAATCGCTTTTTTGCGAACTCCATGGTGCCGTGCCGGCACTATGCGTGGCATAATCGACCGCACCGGGATTGCCCGATGTCACTACTACCCCGCATACCATGGCACAGACTCTCTACGACAAATTGTGGAATTCGCACGTCGTCCACACGGAAGAAGACGGCACGACCCTGCTCTACATCGACCGTCATCTGCTGCATGAAGTCACGAGCCCGCAGGCATTCGAAGGTCTGAAGCTGAGTCAGCGCCCGGTGTGGCGCATCAGCGCGAACCTCGCGGTGTCGGACCACAACGTGCCGACCACCGACCGCAGCCACGGCATCGCCGATCCCGTCTCGAAGCTGCAAGTCGATACGCTCGATGCGAACTGCGATTCGTACGGCATCACGCAGTTCAAGATGAACGACATGCGCCAGGGCATCGTTCACATCATCGGACCGGAGCAGGGCGCGACGCTGCCGGGCATGACGATCGTCTGCGGCGATTCGCACACGTCCACGCACGGCGCGTTCGGCGCGCTCGCGCACGGCATCGGCACCTCGGAAGTCGAGCACGTGCTCGCCACGCAAACGCTCTTGCAAAAGAAGAGCAAGAACATGCTCGTGAAGGTCGAGGGCCAGTTGCCGCGCGGCTGCACGGCGAAAGACATCGTGCTCGCGATCATCGGCAAGATCGGCACCGCGGGCGGCACGGGCTACGCGATCGAATTCGGCGGCTCGACGATTCGCGCGCTGTCGATGGAAGGCCGCATGACGGTCTGCAACATGGCGATCGAAGCGGGCGCGCGCGCGGGCATGGTGGCCGTCGACGACACCACGGTCGAATACTTGAAGGGCCGTCCGTTCTCGCCGACAGGCGTCGAGTGGGATCAGGCGGTCACGTACTGGAAGCAGTTCGCAACCGACCCGGGCGCGACGTTCGATCGCGTGGTCGAGCTGAACGCCGCCGAGATCGTGCCGCAAGTCACGTGGGGCACGTCGCCGGAAATGGTGACGTCGATCGACGGCCGTGTGCCGGACCCGGAGAAAGAGAAAGATCCGGTCAAGCGCGACGCGATGGAGCGCGCGCTGCAATACATGGCGCTCGAACCGAATCTGCCGATCGAATCGATCAAGCCGGACAAGATCTTCATCGGCTCGTGCACGAACGCGCGCATCGAAGACTTGCGCGCCGCCGCCTATGTCGTGAAGACGCTCGGCCGCCGCGTCGCGTCGAACATCCGGCTCGCGATGGTCGTGCCGGGCTCGGGTCTCGTGAAGGCGCAGGCCGAGCGCGAAGGGCTCGACAAGGTGTTCACGGAAGCCGGCTTCGAATGGCGCGAGCCGGGCTGCTCGATGTGCCTCGCGATGAACGCCGACCGGCTCGAGCCGGGCGAGCGCTGCGCGTCCACGTCGAACCGCAATTTCGAGGGGCGTCAGGGGGCCGGCGGCCGCACGCACTTGGTGAGCCCGGCGATGGCCGCGGCAGCGGCGATCGAAGGCCACTTCGTCGATATCCGCAAGTTGGGTTGATGGCAATACGAGTCGAGTGATAGATCATGGATAAATTCGTTGTGCACACGGGCCTCGTTGCGCCCCTCGATCGCGAGAACGTCGATACCGATGCGATCATCCCGAAGCAGTTTCTGAAGTCGATCAAGCGCACGGGCTTCGGTCCGAACGCGTTCGACGAGTGGCGTTATCTGGATCACGGCGAGCCGGGTCAGGACAACTCGAAGCGTCCGCTCAACCCGGACTTCGTGCTGAACCAGCCGCGCTATCAAGGCGCGTCCGTGTTGCTCGCGCGCAAGAACTTCGGCTGCGGCAGCTCGCGCGAACACGCACCGTGGGCGCTCCAGCAATACGGCTTTCGCGCGCTGATCGCGCCGAGCTTCGCGGATATTTTCTACAACAACTGCTTCAAGAACGGCGTCTTGCCGATCGTGCTGACCGAGCAGCAAGTCGATCATCTGTTCAACGAAACCTATGCGTTCAACGGCTATCAGCTGACCGTCGATCTCGAGGCGCAAGTCGTGCGCGCGCCGGACGGCCGTGAATATCCGTTCGAAGTCGCGGCGTTCCGCAAGTACTGCCTGCTGAACGGCTTCGACGATATCGGCCTCACGCTGCGTCACGCGGACGAAATCCGCCAGTTCGAAGCCGAGCGGCTCGCCAAGCAGCCTTGGCTCAACCATCGGATCGTCGGCTGAAGTCATCCAGGCGCACGGCGCGCCGCGTGGCTCGCCGTGCCGCGTCCTTGAACGTGCCGGGCCCGTGATGCCCGGCACGTTCACCGCAACGAACTCACTACAGACAAAAGGAAAACGCACATGAAGATCGCAGTGCTGCCCGGCGACGGCATCGGCCCGGAAATCGTCAACGAAGCGGTCAAGGTGCTCAACGCCCTTGGCGAGAAGTTCGAAATGGAAGAGGCGCCCGTCGGCGGCGCGGGTTACGAGGCGAAGGGGCATCCGCTGCCGGAATCGACGCTCGCGCTCGCGAAGGAAGCGGACGCGATCCTGTTCGGCGCGGTGGGCGACTGGAAGTACGACTCGCTCGAGCGCGCGCTGCGTCCCGAGCAGGCGATTCTCGGTTTGCGCAAGCATCTGCAGTTGTTCGCGAACTTCCGCCCGGCGATCTGCTATCCGCAGTTGACGGATGCGTCGTCGCTGAAACCCGAGATCGTGTCGGGCCTCGACATCCTGATCGTGCGCGAACTGAACGGCGACATTTACTTCGGCCAGCCGCGCGGCGTTCGCTCGTCGCCGGACGGCGCGTTCGAAGGCGCAAAGGAAGGCTTCGACACGATGCGCTATTCCGAGCCTGAAGTGCGCCGCATCGCGCACGTCGCGTTCCAGGCGGCACAGAAGCGCGGCAAGAAGCTGACGTCGGTCGATAAGGCCAACGTGCTCGAAACGTCGCAGTTTTGGCGTGACGTGATGATCGACGTGTCGAAGGAATATGCGGACGTCGAGCTCTCGCACATGTATGTCGACAACGCGGCCATGCAGCTCGTGAAGGCGCCGAAGGCATTCGACGTGATCGTCACGGGCAATATGTTCGGCGACATCCTGTCGGACGAGGCCGCGATGCTCACGGGCTCGATCGGCATGCTGCCGTCCGCTTCGCTCGATGCGAACAACAAGGGCTTGTACGAGCCGTCGCACGGCTCGGCGCCGGACATCGCGGGCAAGGGCGTGGCCAATCCGCTCGCGACCATTCTGTCGGCCGCGATGATGCTGCGCTATTCGCTGAACCGCGCCGAGCAGGCCGATCGCATCGAGAACGCGGTGAAGAAGGTGCTGGAGCAGGGCTACCGCACCGGCGATATCGCGACGCCGGGCGGCAAGCAGGTCGGCACGGCGGCGATGGGCGACGCGGTGGTCGCGGCGCTGTAAGTTTTTCGGGGGGCGCCAAGCTGGGGCGCCTAGCCCTGGGCGCCCGGCCCGTAGTCCCGAAAGCGTCGCCAGACGCGCAAAGGGCGGCGCATCAAACCGCGAACGGACCGCCCGGCAAAGCGGTCCGTTCGCACGAAATACGCTATACAGGGTGTGACTTTACGCAAACGTCATGTTTTGCGATGGGTCGCCCAATCCAGGTTTTCGTGTATATTGTCGCGATGGCGCAGATTTCCAAAATCTCTTCGATTGCAAAACTCCACGGCGAAACGGCCCGTGCGAGCGCATTCGCCATTACCGTCATTAAATCGATTACCCGTAAAACGATCACGAAAAGCTGATCGTCCGTCGTGCCCGCTCGTCTTCCCCGCGCGGTCACGCCGGGCAAAGTTGCGGGGAAGCGTCCACTCCAAGGGTTAGTCATGAACGTAGGTCTCGTAGGTTGGCGCGGCATGGTCGGCAGCGTCCTGATGCAACGTATGCAAGAGGAACGCGATTTCGATCTGATCGAACCGGTGTTCTTCAGCACCAGCAACGCAGGCGGCAATGCGCCGTCGTTCGCGAAGAACGAGACCAAGCTCAAAGACGCGTCGAGCATCGACGACCTCAAGAAGTGCGACGTCATCATCACGTGCCAGGGCGGCGACTACACCAACGAAGTCTTCCCGAAGCTGCGCGCGGCGGGCTGGAACGGCTACTGGATCGATGCCGCTTCGTCGCTGCGCATGAAGGACGATGCGGTCATCGTTCTCGATCCGGTGAACCTGAACGTGATCAAGGACGCGCTCGTCA
The DNA here is from genome assembly GCF_005280735.1 of Trinickia violacea. NCBI lineage: Bacteria > Pseudomonadati > Pseudomonadota > Betaproteobacteria > Burkholderiales > Burkholderiaceae > Trinickia > Trinickia violacea. Next base: position 3,473,468 of record NZ_CP040078.1, on the reverse strand, counting down.
AGGGCACGAAGAATTTCATCGGCGGCAATTGCACGGTCAGCCTGATGTTGATGGCGCTGGGTGGCCTGTTCCGCGAAAACCTCGTCGACTGGATCACGGCGATGACGTATCAGGCCGCATCGGGCGCGGGCGCGCAGAACATGCGCGAACTGCTCTCCCAGATGGGCACGCTGCACGGCGCGGTGAAGCCGGAGCTGGCTGATCCGTCGTCGGCGATTCTCGACATCGACCGCAAAGTGCTCGCCGCCATGAACGGCGACACCATGCCGATCGACAACTTCGGCGTGCCGCTCGCGGGCTCGCTGATTCCGTGGATCGACAAGGATCTCGGCAACGGCATGTCGAAGGAAGAATGGAAGGGCGGCGCCGAAGCGAACAAGATCCTCGGCAAGCCGGCGATGGGTACGCCCGGTTGCGTGCCGGTGGATGGTCTGTGCGTGCGGATCGGCGCCATGCGCTGCCACTCCCAGGCGCTCACGATCAAGCTGAAGAAGGACGTGCCGCTCGACGAAGTCGACAGCATCCTTGCGTCGGCGAACGATTGGGTGAAGGTCGTGCCGAACACGCGTGAAGCGTCGATGCGCGATCTGTCGCCGGCCGTCGTGACGGGCACGCTGACGGTGCCGGTCGGCCGCACGCGCAAGCTTGCGATGGGCGGCGAATATCTGTCGGCGTTCACCGTCGGCGATCAGCTGCTGTGGGGCGCTGCCGAGCCGCTGCGCCGCATGCTTCGCATTCTGCTCGACAAGTAAAGTAAACTACGCGCTCAAGACGCGTAGAAAACCAAAAGCGTCGCGGGTCCCGCGGCGCTTTTTTCATTTGGCTCCAACTTGTCCTCTCCCAAACGCCACCCAGGGCCGCGCTTTAGCGCGCCGAAAGACCCAATGATCGTACGACTTATCTCGCATGATTTCGTGCGCCAGTCCGCTCGTTTTGCGTTCGGCAAAGCGACTGCGGTCGCGATCGCGTGCGCGCTGCTTGGCGCGGCAGCGAATGCCGCTACGATTGATGCCGCTGCGTCCGCCAGTGCGGCGGCGAGCGCTCCGGCCGCCGCAAGTGAGACGGTGCCGCTTTCCGGGACGCAGTACACGGTCAAGGCGGGGCAGTCGCTGAACGACGTCGCGATCGACGTGACGCAGTCACATGACCGGTCGGTGTTGGCGCGTGCCGCGAAGGCGCTGTTCGACGCGAATCCGAAAGCGTTCATGGGCGGCGATCCGAGTCGCATGAGGGTCGGAGCGGTGTTGAACGTGCCGTCGCTCGATGCGACGGGGAATGTCGCTGCATCGGGTGCGGAGGCTGTCGGGGCGGCGTCGGGCGTGGCGGCTTCGACGGCGGCCGCCGCGAGCGCCGTTGTGCCCGCGAGCAGCGTCGCTGCGCAAACGGGCGGCGCTTCGGCTTCGGCTACCACTACCGCGCAGGCGGCGTCGAATCCGGGCGCGGCGAGCGCGGCGGTTCCCGCATCGGCTGGAGCGACCGGCCAGCACGGTTGGACCGGCGCGATCCAGCAATCGGCCAGCGTGCCTGGCGAGACGTTGGCGAGCGAGAGCGGGGCGTCGGTGCCGGCTGTCGCGATGGCGCCGGCAGCGTCCTCCGCGCAGCCGCATGTCTCGAGTCTTCAGCAGTTGCTCGCGCTCAAGAATCGGGTCCTGATGGCGCTGCAAGCGCATGGCTTCGGTCCGGCACATCCGGAAGCGAGCCATCGCGCGCCTGCCGCCGGTGCGAGCGTTTCGACTGGCCAGCAAACGTTGGCGGCGAGCGGCGCGTCCGGTGCTGTCGCCGCCGCCGTCACTCCCGAAGTGGTCAGCCGCCCGGCAGAGGTCGCTGCGCCGCACGTGGCAGGGGGCGAACTGATCTTCAACGGCTGGGAGATCAATATCGGCGCGCTGTCGGCGGCTGTCGCGGCGCTGCTCGTTCTGATCGTCGGTTGGTTCATGCGCAGCCGCAAGCGCGCAGCTGCAGCTGCGGCCGCGGCCGCAGCGGCAGAAGAGAGGATCGAGAAACGCGTGCGCGCGGCAGCCGATTCGACCGATTCCGCGCCAGCCGAAAAGCCCGCCGCCGAGCAAGCCGCCGACGAGGCGAGCACCGATGTCACGATCTCGCAGCAAGGCCGCGACGCATCCCACGACGCCGCGACGACGTTATCCGACGAGGCTGCCGAAGCCGAATACATCGCCACCCTCAAGGAGAGCCCGAACAGCAAGGGCGCGCTGATGGGCCTGGTCGGCATTTACGCCGAGCGGCGCGATGTCGCTCGCTTCGCCGATGTCGCGCAGCGCGTTTGGCACTTGTCCGGTGGACGCGGGCCCAATTGGCGCCACGTGGCGTCGCTCGGGCGTCAGCTGGATGCTCATAATCCCCTGTATGCCGAGGCGGGCGCGGCGCCCGGTGCGAACCTTGCGCCGCTCGAATCGAGTGGCGGCGGGATGGCTTCGGTCGATGTGCCGGAGAAGGCGCCGGCAGACGCGCACGATGGCGCGGCTGCAGCCGATGCGTCGGGCGTTACCGGCGAAAGCGGTGCGAAGCCGGTAACCGGTGCGGTCGATTCAGCGCAAGCTGGCGAGCCTTTGGCCGAGGCGAAGGAGGCGGACGCTGGCGCAGACGGTGCGCAAATCGAGCCGCCGTCGGCCACCGCACAAGCCGAAGAGGCCGCGCCCGGCGAACAAGAGGCGGTACCGCCTACCGTCCACGCCGAAGCAGAAATACCCCACGACGCGCAAGCCGCGCCGCAGGCAGAAGAGCCCACGCCTGCAGCGACGGAGGAGAGCACGCCCTCCACAGCCGATGCCGCGCCGCATGCCGCCGACGCCGAGTCCCGCGCCAACGATGCCGCGTCGCGGACCCATGCGATTGCGGCGCGTCTCGAAGCGATGGCGGCGCAGGTCGAGGCAGCCAAATCGCGTGAGAGCGAAACCGCGCCGCACGGCGAGGCGGCGACCTCGCCCGCCCCCGAACTCACCTGGCCGCACGACGAGCCGGACACGCATGCGGGCGAGGTGCCGCCTGCGCTGACCGACGCGTTCGCCCCGCCTCCGCCGTTCCCGTCCGAAGCGATTTCCGCGCTGAACAGCCTGGATTTGTCGCTCCCGCCGCGTTTGGAAACCGAGCCGGCCGAGCCCTTGCGCGCTTCGCATGACGATATCGCCGTGCCGTCCCCTGTTTCGCTGACGACGCAACCCGTCGTCGCGCCCGAGATCACCGAGCAGCAGGCCGTGCCGCCGTTCGTCCCGGAGCCGCCGCACGCGGCCGATGCGATCGAGGCCGGCATCGCGGGCTCAGCGTCGGTGGCAGGCCTCGGCGCCGCGCGCTTCGGTGCGCTGAATCTCAACTTCGATCTGGACCTGCCGGCCTCCACGTCGCCGCTGCCGACGTTCACGCCGGAGGAGCTTGCGAAGATCGCCCGCAACAAGCTCGACCTCGCCGCCGAATACATCGAGCTCGGCGACATTGCGGGTGCGCGCACGCTGATCAACGAAGTGATCGAGTCGAACGACGCCGCCACGCGCAACGACGCCCGCGCCATGCTGTCGACGCTCGCGCCGCTGTCCTGATGCCGAGCCCGATGCCTAACCTGACGCGTATTGCGCTCGGCATCCAGTACGACGGCATGGCGTTTTGCGGCTGGCAGTCCCAGCCGCACGGCAAGACGGTTCAGGACGAGCTCGAGCGGGCGCTGCGGGAATTCGCGCAGACGCCGCTCTCGACGGTCGTCGCCGGCCGCACCGATACCGGCGTGCACGGGCTCGGCCAGGTCGTGCACTTCGATACGGAGCTCGATCGCACGGAGTTCTCATGGGTGCGCGGGACGAACGCGTTTTTGCCCGAGACGGTTGCCGTCCAATGGGCGAAGGTCATGCCGGAAACGTTCCATGCCCGCTTCTCGGCGTTCGAGCGCACCTATTACTACGCGCTCTACGTCAATCCGGTGCGTTCGCCGATGCTCGCCGGCCGCGCCGGCTGGATTCACACGCCGCTCGATGTCGACGCCATGCGCGCCGCCGCCGCCTGCTTGATCGGCGAACACGATTTTTCGGCGTTCCGCTCGTCGGAATGCCAGGCGAAGACACCGGTCAAGCATCTGTATCAGATCGACATCCGCCCCCAGGGCGATCTGATCCATTTCCGCTTCCGAGCGAATGCGTTCCTGCACCACATGGTGCGCAACCTGATGGGCTGCCTCGTCGCGGTCGGCCGCGGCCGGTACCCGGTCGAGTGGCTTGCCGAGGTGCTCGCGAGCCGCGACCGCAACCGCGCCGCGCCGACGTTCATGCCGGAGGGGCTCTACGTCGCCCATGTCGGCTATCCTGAGACCTTTGCCGTGCCGCCCACACATCTCGGCAGCGTGCCGTGGAGCGACGTATGGAACGACCGACCGACACCATGAACGAAGCCTCATCCCAGCAAACCGGCGCGGCACCGCATCGCACACGTATCAAGCTGTGCGGACTCTCGCGCCAGCAAGACATCGCGTACGCCATCGATCTGGGCGCGGATGCCATCGGCCTGGTGTTCTACCCGCCGAGCCCGCGCGCGGTCGGCGTGGCCGATGCGGTTGATTTAACGCACGATATCCCGCCTTTCGTCTCCGTAGTGGGGCTCTTCGTGAATCCGACCCCCGACTGGTTCAGCGAGGTCACGAGCAACGTTCCGCTCACGATGCTGCAATTTCACGGCGACGAAACGCCAGAAGAGTGCGAGAAGCTCGCCAATCTCGCGGGTTTGCCATGGTTGCGCGCAATCCGCGTTGCCGCCGATACTCGGCAAGCCGATTTGGTAGAATCTGCACTTAACTATTCATCAGCCAGCGGCCTGCTGCTCGACGCACACGTCGAGGGCTACGGCGGCGGCGGGAAGATTTTCGATTGGTCACTTATTCCAGCAGAGCTCGGGCATCGGGCCGTTTTGAGTGGTGGGTTGAACGCGCAAAACGTCAGTGATGCGATCCATCGCGTGCGCCCGTTCGCGGTCGATGTCTCGAGCGGCATCGAAGTGCCGGGCGCCAAGGGCGTGAAGGATCACGCCCGGATGGCGGCGTTCGTACGCGCAGTGCGCGAAGCGGACGCCGGATGATTGAAGCGGCACGGCTTGAACGTTTCGAACACGTCGCCGCGCCGCCCCTGCGAGAGTGACAACATGTACAACTTACCCGATCAACGCGGCCATTTCGGCCCTTATGGCGGCACGTTCGTCGCCGAAACACTGGTTAAGGCAATCGACGAGCTGCGTCTCGCCTACGAGAAATTCCAGAAAGATCCCGACTTTATCGCCGAATATCAGCGCGAGTTGAAGTATTTTGTCGGCCGTCCGTCGCCGATTTATCACGCGCAGCGCTGGAGCGAGCTGCTCGGCGGCGCGCAGGTGTTCCTGAAGCGCGAAGACCTGAACCATACCGGCGCGCACAAGGTGAACAACGTGATCGGCCAGGCGCTGCTCGCGAAGCGCATGGGCAAGCCGCGCGTGATCGCCGAGACGGGCGCGGGCCAGCACGGCGTGGCCACGGCGACGATTGCCGCGCGCTTCGGCATGGAATGCGTCGTGTACATGGGCGCCGAGGATGTGCGCCGCCAAGCCGCGAACGTCTACCGGATGAAGCTGCTCGGCGCGACGGTCGTGCCGGTCGAGTCCGGCTCGCGCACGCTCAAGGACGCGCTCAACGAAGCGATGCGAGACTGGGTCACGAACGTTGAAAACACCTTCTACATCATCGGCACGGTGGCGGGCCCGCACCCGTACCCGATGATGGTGCGCGACTTCCAGCGGGTGATCGGCGACGAATGCAAGGTCCAGATGCCCGAGTTGACCGGGCGGCAGCCGGACGCGGTGATCGCGTGCGTCGGCGGCGGATCGAACGCGATGGGCATCTTCTATCCGTATATCGACGACACGTCGGTCAAGCTGATCGGCGTCGAAGCGGCGGGTGACGGCATCGAAACGGGCCGCCACGCGGCGTCGCTGACGGCGGGCAGCCCCGGCGTGCTGCACGGCAACCGCACGTATCTGATGCAGGACGAGAACGGTCAGATCATCGAGACGCATTCGGTGTCGGCGGGCCTCGACTACCCGGGCGTCGGCCCCGAGCACGCGTGGCTCAAGGACAGCGGCCGCGCCCAGTACGTGACGATCACCGACGACGAAGCGCTCAAGGCGTTCCACGACTGCTGCCGGATCGAAGGGATCATCCCGGCGCTCGAGTCGAGCCATGCGCTCGCGTACGCGGCGAAACTGGCGCCCACGCTCGGCCGTGACAAGCATCTGCTCGTCAACCTGTCCGGTCGCGGCGACAAGGACATGCACACGGTCGCCGAGCGATCGGGCATCCAGTTCTGAGCGCCGCCACGATGCGCGACCTGTTCGACGAATTCGACGAGCCGCAACCGGCCGCCGCTGGGGCGGCCGAGCGGCCGTCGGCGAAAGCGATGGCCAAACCGAAGGCGGCAGCCCTAGCCGTTGAGCCGCCTTCGGCGCCGGTTCTCGCCGCGGAACCAGAGCCGATCCTGCAATCGGCCTTGGCCGCGGAGCCCGAGGCTGTGGTGCGGCCGTCGGCGGTATCCAGGCTGCCCGCTGTGCCGCGCGGCATCGATATCCGCAACCGCGATTTCCTGGCCGACATGGAGAACGTGCCGGATGCTTCGATCGACCTGATCGTCGCCGACCCGCCGTATGGGCTCGGCAAGGATTACGGCAACGATTCGGACATGCTCACGGGCGAAGCCTTCCTCGCGTGGACGCGCGGCTGGCTCGACCTCGCTGTCCCGAAGCTGAAACCGTCCGGCTCGCTCTACATCTTCTGCACCTGGCAATACGCGCCCGAAATCTTCTCGTTCCTGAAGACGAAGCTCACGATGGTCAACGAGATCATCTGGGACCGGCGCGTGCCGAGCATGGGCGGCACGACGCGCCGCTTCACGTCGGTGCACGACAACATCGGTTATTTCGCGGTATCGAAGGACTACTACTTCGATCTCGACCCGGTCCGCATCCCATACGACGCCGTCACCAAGAAGGCCCGCTCGCGCAAGCTGTTCGAGGGCAGCAAGTGGCTGGAGCTTGGCTACAATCCAAAGGATGTCTGGTCGGTCTCGCGCCTGCATCGTCAGCATGCGGAGCGCGTCGACCATCCGACGCAAAAACCGTTGGAGATCGTCGAGCGCATGGTGCTCGCGAGTTGTCCGCCGGGCGGTCGAGTCCTCGATCCGTTCATGGGCAGCGGCACCACGGCAGTCGCCTGCGCGCGCCACGCGCGCGAGTTTGTCGGCTATGAGATCAATGAAAGTTACTGCGCGATAGCGCGAGAACGCGTCAGCGCCGTCTCCGGCAGGCTCGGCGCGCCGCTCGCACCCGCGGCCGTCGAGGACTAGGCCCCCGACCCGAACCGCGCAGCCAACGAATCCAGAGAACATTCCATGTCCCGAATCAAGAACACACTCGCGGCGCTCGCCGCGCAAGGCAAGAAAGGGCTGATCCCGTTCATCACCGCGGGCGACCCGGACCCGGCGAAAACCGTCGATTTCATGCACGCGCTCGCCGCCGGCGGCGCGGACGTCATCGAATTGGGCGTGCCGTTCTCCGACCCGATGGCGGACGGCCCGGTCATCCAGCGCTCGTCGGAACGGGCGCTGGCGCGCGGCGTCTCGCTGCGCCAGGTGCTCGCCGACGTGAAGCGCTTTCGCGAGCGCGACGACAAGACGCCCGTCGTGCTGATGGGTTACGCGAACCCGATCGAGCGGATGGGCGCTGAAGCGTTCGCTGCGGCGGCCAAGGAAGCGGGCGTCGATGGCGTGCTGGTCGTCGATTATCCGCCTGAAGAATCGGCTAATTTCGCTGAACAGATGCGATCTGCCGGTATCGATCCTATATTTTTGCTCGCGCCGACATCGACCGACGAGCGCATCGCCGAAGTCGGCAAGATCGCGAGCGGCTACGTCTATTACGTGTCGCTAAAGGGCGTGACCGGCGCCGCAAATCTGGACGTTTCCAATATCGCGAGTAAAATCCCGGCCATCAAGTCGCGCGTACCGCTGCCGGTCGGCGTCGGCTTCGGCATTCGCGACGCCCAGACGGCGCGCGCGGTGGCCGAAGTGTCCGATGCCGTCGTGATCGGCAGCCGTATCGTGCAGTTGCTCGAGGAAACGGCGCCGGAAGCCGCCGTCGAAAAGCTGACCCAGTTCATTGCCGAAGTCCGGCGTGCTCTGGACAGCATCGGCGCAACTGCCGCGTAAGTAACACACAGAAAGGACAAACGATGAGCTGGCTCGACAAACTGTTGCCGCCGAAAATCAAGCAGACCGACCCGAAGAGCCGCAAGGGGATTCCCGAGGGCCTGTGGGTCAAGTGCCCGTCGTGCGAAGCGGTGCTGTACCGCAACGACGTCGAGGCCAATCTGCATGTCTGCCCGAAGTGCAGCCATCACATGCGTATCGGCGCGCGCGAGCGCCTCGACGGCCTGCTCGACGCGGAAGGCCGCTATGAGATCGGCCAGGAAATCGTCCCGGTCGATTCGCTCAAGTTCAAGGACCTTCGCAAGTACCCCGATCGCATCAAAGAAGCGATGGACGAAACCGACGAGACCGACGCGATGGTCGTGATGGGCGGCGCGATTCACACGCTGCCGGTCGTGGTCGCGTGCTTCGAGTTCGCGTTCATGGGCGGGTCGATGGGCTCGGTGGTCGGCGAGCGCTTCGTGCGCGGCGCGCAGAACGCGCTCGAGCAGCAAGTGCCGTTTATCTGCTTCACGGCCTCGGGCGGCGCGCGCATGCAGGAGAGCCTGCTGTCGCTGATGCAGATGGCGAAGACCACGTCGATGCTCACGAAGCTGTCCGATGCCAAGCTGCCGTTCATTTCGGTGCTGACCGATCCGACGATGGGCGGGGTGTCCGCGAGCTTCGCGTTCCTGGGTGACGTCGTGATCGCCGAGCCGAAGGCGCTGATCGGTTTTGCCGGCCCGCGCGTGATCGAGCAGACGGTGCGAGAGAAGCTGCCGGAAGGCTTCCAGCGCGCCGAATTCCTGCTGCAAAAGGGCGCGATCGACATGATCGTCGACCGTCGCAAGCTGCGCGAAGAAATCGCGCAGTTGATCGCGCTGCTGACGCGCCAGCCTGCAGACGCGGTGGCCTGAGCGAGCCATCTCGCCTGGTCGCCGGCTGTGGCGATCTGTCACTCGGAAAACGCGCAGACGCTAGCGGCAAAACCCGAGCAAACCCCGCGCGCCGCTTGAAGCGAATTCAAGCGGCGCGCTGTCATTTCCGCGATAATTACGGCCTTGTGAAAAGCCGTATGCCGATTTATCCCATGACCACATTCCCTACCTTGGACGCCTGGCTGGCGCATCTCGAGACCGCGCACCCGGTCGGCATCGACATGGGGCTCACCCGCATCGGCAAGGTCAAGGAGGCGCTCGGGCTGTCGTTCGAGTGTCCGGTCATCACGGTCGGCGGCACGAACGGCAAGGGCTCGACCTGCGCGATCCTCGAATCGATCCTGCTGCGCGCGGGGTATAGCGTCGGCTGCCATACGTCGCCGCATCTGCTCGCGTTCAACGAGCGCGCGCGCGTGAACGGCCAGATCGCGACCGATGCCGACCTGCTGCCGCATTTCGAAGCCGTCGAGGCGGCGCGCACGCGCTTTCCCGAGCCGGTTTCGCTGACGTACTTCGAATTCACGACGCTGGCGATCATGCATTGGTTCGCATCGCGCGGGCTCGACGCCGTGATTCTCGAAGTGGGCTTGGGCGGGCGGCTCGACGCGGTCAACATCATCGATACCGACTGCGCGATCGTCACGAGCATCGATATCGATCACACCGAGTACCTCGGCGATACGCGCGAGGAAATCGCCTTCGAAAAAGCCGGCATTTTCCGGCCGGGCAAGCCCGCCGTGTGCGGCGATCCGAGCGCGCCCCAGACGCTGATCGATCACGCCGAGAGCATCGGCGCCGATCTGTGGCTCTTCGGGCGCGACTTCCGCTACGAAGGGCAGGCGGGCAGCGAGCGCCAGCAGTGGAGCTACGTCGGCCGCACGCTGCGGCGCTCGGCGCTCGCGTATCCGGCGTTGCGCGGCGCGAATCAACTGATCAACACGTCGGCGGCGCTGGCGGCCCTCGAGGCGCTGCGCGAGCGCCTGCCGGTGTCGGCGCAGGACATCCGCCTCGGGCTCGCGAACGTCGAATTGCCGGGGCGCTTCCAGGTGCTGCCAGGCAAGCCGTCGATCGTGCTCGATGTGGCCCATAACCCGCATGCGGCAGCGGTCCTCGCGCAGAATCTCGGCAACATGGGCTATTTCCCCTATACGTACGCGGTATTCGGCGCGATGCACGACAAGGACATCGCCGGCGTGCTCGCGCATCTGAAGGGCGAGATCGACCACTGGTGCGTGACCGACCTGCCGCTGCCGCGCGCGGCAGCGGCGGCGGATCTCGAAGCCGCGCTGCGCGAAGCGGGCGTCGCCGACTCCTCCGACAGCAGCGTGACGCGCTTTTCAACGCCTGCGGACGCATTTCAAGATGCACTAAAACGGGCATCCGACAATGATAGAATCGTGGTTTTCGGCAGTTTCTATACGGTAGCGGGCGTCATGGCCTACCGAAAATCGCAGCAACACTGACGCGTCAGCCTCGAACACAGCCAGGATTCATGGGACTTTTCTCGTTCGGCAAAAAAGACGACGACGCGCCTACCCGGCGCGGCGCGAATACCCGCGCAGGACGTAATACGCGTGCGGAGCGCACAGAGCGTGTTGAGCGGCGAACCCGGCGCACGGAGCGCGCGGGCGATGTCGATGCGATGATGCTCGATCCCACCCTTCCGGAAAAACAGCGTGCGCGGCGGCGGCTCGTCGGTGCGATCGCGCTGGTGATTGCCGCGGTCGTGGTGCTTCCGATGGTGCTTGACTCGCACCCGAAGCCCGTTACCGACGACATCTCGATCGATATTCCGAACCGCCCGGCGCACGATACGCAAGCCGCGCGCGACGACGATACGCAAGCGGGCGTCGCGCCCGACAATCCGGCGCCCGAGGCGACGGCTGCGGCGTCCGGCGTCGCGCCGATCGTGGCCGGCGGCGCTCCGGCTGATAAGGCAGCGACAAGCGGCCAGGTCACGCCGCAGGCTTCGAGCCAAGCGAAGTCGCCATCGTCCGCACAGTCGTCCGCACTAAGCAGCAGTCAATCGACGAAACAGACCGCTACCGCGCCGGCCGCTCAGGCGCAGGCAAAGAAGCCGGCTACGCAGCCAGCACTGGCGGCCGCCGCAAAACCGCCTACGCCTGCCGCACAAGCGGCGCAGCAATCGGCTGCCAACACGGCAGCCGCGACGCCGAGCCCGGCCGATGCCGATTTGGGCACGCCCGCCGCGCCGCCCGGCGCGCGTTTCGCGGTGCAGCTCGGCTCGTTTGCGGACGACGCCAGCGCGCGCAATTGGGTCACCAAGCTGAAGGCAGCGGGCGTGCCCGCGTACACCGAACATCGCAAGCAGGCCGACGGCTCGACGCGCATCCTGTTGCGCGCCGGACCGTTCGCGGATCGCGCGGCAGCATCGGCAGCCATCGCGAAGGTGCGCGAGGCGGGCCTGACCGCGAACGCGGGCGGTGGTGCCGCCGGCTCCGACCAATAGGGCAACGGCACCGATGTTCACCGCGTTCGACTACGCCCTGATGGCGGTGATCGGCTTGTCGGCACTGCGCGGCGCGTGGCGCGGCTTGCTGTCGGAAGTATTCGGATTGATCGGCTGGATCGTGGCTTTTTTTATCGCGTGCCATTGTGTTGGGCTCGTGGTGCCCTATATTCCAGCTAACTGGCCGGGCGGCGCATTGACACAATGGGTGCTCGCGTTTGCCTTGATCGTCATCGGCGTTGTCCTCGTGGCGAGCGTCGCGAATGCGCTGCTGGCGCGGCTCGTCGAAGTGAGCGGCCTGGGCGGCGTCGACCGCTCGCTCGGACTGATGTTCGGCCTCGCGCGCGGGGTCATTTTGGTGGTGCTCCTGGTCGCCCTCGCAGGCTTGACCGAGCTGCCAAAACAGGAATTCTGGCGCCATGCGCTGCTGCGGCCTTATGCCGAGCAGGGCGTGCGCGAATTGAAATCGCTGCTTCCCGAACCGCTTGCCGATTACGTTCGGGTTTGATTCGGCAGCCTGCAGCGATTCCGCAGTCCCCTTTTCGTATTTTTGAAGGACATGCCATGTGCGGCATCGTAGGCGTAGTTTCCCAGTCCCCCGTCAATCAGCTGATCTATGACAGCCTGCTGCTTCTGCAGCACCGCGGTCAGGACGCCGCCGGCATCGCAACGGCGAACGGCAGCAACTTCCATATGTACAAGGCGAACGGCATGGTGCGCGACGTGTTCCGCACGCGCAACATGCGCAGCCTGCCAGGCACGGCCGGCATCGGCCAGGTGCGCTACCCGACCGCGGGTTCCGCGTCGAGTGAAGAGGAGGCACAGCCGTTCTACGTGAACGCGCCGTTCGGCATCATCCTCGCGCACAACGGCAACCTGACGAACTGGCAGCAGTTGAAAGACGAGATGTTCCGCATCGACCGCCGCCACATCAACACCAATTCCGATACCGAAGTGCTGCTGAATGTGCTCGCGCACGAGTTGCAGCTCTCCAGCTCGGGCCTGCAGCTCGATCCGGCGGCGGTGTTCAAGGCGGTGTCGGGCGTGCATCGGCGCGTGCGCGGCTCGTACGCGATCGTGTCGCTGATCGCGGGCTACGGTCTGCTGGCGTTCCGCGATCCGTTCGGCATCCGCCCCCTTTGCATCGGCAAGCAGGAAACGGCGCACGGCGTCGAGTGGATGGTGGCGTCGGAATCGGTGGCGGTCGAAGGCATCGGCTTCGAATTCGTGCGCGACCTGGCGCCGGGCGAAGCGGTGTTCATCGATATCGACGGCAACCTGCATAGCCAGCAATGCGCCGAGAAGCCGAGCCTGAACCCCTGCATCTTCGAATACGTGTATCTGGCGCGGCCGGACTCGGTGCTCGACGGCGTGCCGGTTTACAACGTGCGTCTGCGCATGGGCGACTATCTCGCCGAGAAGATCAAGCGCGAATTGCCGGACGTCGGGATCGACGTCGTGATGCCGATTCCCGATTCGTCGCGCCCCGCGGCGATGCAGGTCGCGGCGAAGCTCGGCGTCGAGTATCGCGAGGGCTTCTTCAAGAACCGCTATGTGGGCCGGACGTTCATCATGCCGGGCCAGGCGGTGCGCAAGAAATCGGTGCGCCAGAAGCTCAATGCGATGGCGATCGAGTTCAAGGGCAAGAACGTGCTGATCGTCGATGATTCGATCGTGCGCGGCACCACTTCGCACGAGATCGTGCAGATGGCGCGCGATGCGGGCGCGAACAAGGTGATCTTCGCGTCGGCGGCGCCGCCTGTGAAGTTCCCGAACGTCTACGGCATCGACATGCCGACGCGTGGCGAGCTCGTCGCGCACGGCCGCACGGACGACGAAGTCGCGAAAATCATCGGCGCCGACTACCTCGTCTATCAGGACGTGGACGCGTTGAAGCAAGCGGTGCACGACATCAATCCGGCGCTGTCGCACTTCGAGGCGTCGTGCTTCGACGGCGACTACATCACCGGCGACGTGACGTCCGAGTATCTCGACGCGATCGAACGCGCGCGGCTCGCGCCGGACTCGCTGTCGGACCGCGACGCGGCAAGCGATGCGGTGGACGGCGGCTCGTCGCGCTCGCAATTGCACTTGCAGTTGTCGGTGGAGTAAGCGCGAGCCTCGGCATGAGGCGAGCATGAGGCGGCATCGATGCGCGACATCACCGCAAGGATGCCGCCGCCATGCTAGGATGCGATTCAGCGTCGATTTGATTTCAGCTTGCGGACGCGGGGCAACCCGAAAACAGCTAAAGCGAAAGGGTGGCACCGCCGCCCGACGCTTTCCGCCGTGACACCCCCGAAGCCCGCTTATGCCGACGCGAAGCGGGCTTTTTGTTGGCCGCTCAGTTTGCAGCTCAGTTGCAGCGCAGTTTGCAGTTCACGAACGAAACACAACGCGGAAAGACAACGAACATGGATGACTCCCTGAACTTCGACACCCTCGCCGTGCGCTCGGGCACCCTTCGCACCGAATACAACGAGCATTCGGAAGCGCTCTTCCTCACGTCGAGCTTTTGCTTCACGAGCGCGGCGCAGGCAGCCGAGCGCTTCAAGCACTCCGAGGACTACTACACGTACTCGCGCTTCACGAATCCGACGGTGACGATGTTCGAAGAGCGTCTCGCCGCGCTCGAAGGCGGCGAGGCGTGCATGGCGACGGCTTCGGGGATGAGCGCGATTTTGTCGGTCGTGATGGCCGCGATGAACGCGGGCGATCACATGGTCAGCTCGCAGAGCCTGTTCGGCTCGACGCTCGGCATGTTCTCGCAGATCTTCTCGCGCTTCGGCATCACGACGACCTTCGTCGATCCGAACGACCTCGACGCATGGAAGAACGCCGTGCGTCCCGAGACGAAGATGTTCTTCCTCGAAACGCCGACGAACCCGCTCTGCGAGCTCGCCGACATCGAAGCGATCGGCAAGATCGCGAAGGCGTCGAACGCGATCTTCGTCGTCGACAACTCGTTCTGCAGCCCGGCGCTGCAGCAGCCGATCAAGCTCGGCGCCGATGTCGTCATGCATTCGGCCACCAAGTTTCTCGACGGGCAGGGGCGTGTGCTTGGCGGCGCGCTCGTCGGCACCAAGTCATTCATCATGGAGAAGGTGTTCCCGTTCGTGCGCAGCGCCGGGCCGACGCTCTCCGCGTTCAACGCGTGGGTGCTGCTCAAGGGGATGGAGACGCTGTCGCTGCGCGTCGAGCGTCAGTCGGCGAGTGCGCTCGAAGTCGCGCGTTTCCTCGAGTCGCATCCGGCGGTCAATCGCGTCTGGTATCCGGGGCTCGAATCGCATCCGCAGTACGAGATCGCGAAGCGTCAGCAGAGCGCGGGCGGTGCGGTCGTCGCGCTCGAATTGAAGGGCGATACGCCCGAGAAGCAGCGCGAGAACGCGTGGCGCGTGATCGACGGCACCAAGATCTGCTCGATCACGGCTAACCTCGGCGATACGCGCACGACGATCACGCACCCCGCGACGACGACGCACAGCCGCGTCACGCCCGAGGCGCGCGAGGCGTCGGGCATCACCGAAGGCGTGATCCGGCTCGCTATCGGGCTGGAGAATGCGGGCGACATTTGCCGTGATCTGGCGCGTGGGCTCGAGGGCTGAGACCGGAGCCCTGGGCGGTGGCGCGCTTTAATGCCGCCCGGTTCGCCACTGTCCAGGCGCGCGCCCGAAACGCCGCGTGAACGCATGCGTGAACGCGCTCTGATCGCCGAACCCGACTTGCAGTGCGACATCGGTGAGCGTATTGCGCGGATCGTTGAGCAGCGCGAGCGCGGTATCGAGCCGCAGGCGCTGCAAGTAGCGATGCGGCGTCTCGCCGAACGCCTCGATGAACAACTGATGGAAGCGGCGCATGCCAAAGCCGCAATGCGCGGCGAGGTCCGCGATGCGCAGCGGCTCCGCTAGATGCGCGCGCAACCATCGGTCGATGCGCGCGTAATCCAGCCCCGCGAGCCCGGCGGCGGGCAGCGTCGTGTTCGGATCGGCGACGAGTGCGGCGCACAGGCGCGCAGCGGCATCCCAGTGGAAACGATGCGCGTCGAGCGCGTGGCTGGTCGGAGCGCGGCCCGCCGCGCTCGCCGCGACGTTGCGCACGAGCAGGGTCAGCGACGCGTCGATCGTCACGGCGCGGGCTCGATCGAACAGCCGCTCGGGCACCGCGAGCGATGCCGCCGGCAAGTCGAGCACGAGCTGGCGGTTCTCGCCGATGCCCGCATAGTCGTGGCGCGCGCCGGCCGGCACGAGCCACGCGGAACGGCGATCGATGCGTTGCCCGATGCCGTCCACCGCCATCTCCATCGAACCGTCGAGCCCGAGCACGATCTGGTGATAGTCGTGCACGTCCGACGCTTCAACGACGCCATAGCGGCGCAGCGAAACGGCCGGCGACAGCAACGGTTCGTGGGAGTGGGCGGGATTCATGACACGCGTTTCAAACGTCGAGCAATTCCACTTCGAACACGAGCGTCGCGTTCGGCGGAATCACGCCGCCCGCGCCGCGCACGCCATAGCCGAGTTGGGGCGGAATCGTCAGGCGTCGCACGCCGCCTACCTTCATGCCCTGGACGCCCTCGTCCCAGCCCTTGATCACCATCCCGCCGCCGAGCACGAAGGCGAACGGGTCGTTGCGGTCCTTGCTCGAATCGAACTTTTGACCGTCGGTCAGCCAGCCCGTGTAGTGGACGCTGACAGTTTTACCGGCGACCGCTTCGGCGCCCGTGCCTTCGGTCAGATCTTCATATTTGAGGCCGGATTCGGTGGTGACGATCGACATGGATTCCTCCCGTAAATATTGGAAACCGTCATTGTAGGCGTTCGGGCCGCAGTACGCGGCCGCCGCGCGTGCTGCCGTGCCTATAATGGTTTTTTCTTTCCTTCGAGCGTACGAGGATCGACTGTGACGATGCCTTCTCCTGCCGACGATGCCGCGCTTGACGAGCGCTTCGCGCGCCTGTCCGCCGAGGCGGCGCTCTTCATGCGCGACCATGTGCTGTCGCTCGTGTCGCACGATGTGCGCAGCCCGCTGAACGCGATCCATAGCTGGGCGTATGTGCTCGAGCGCAAGCTCGATGCGGGCGACGCATCCGCGCAGCGCGCGCTTACGGGGATCCGCTCCGGCGTCGATCAGCAGGTGAAGCTGCTGGAGGACGTGGTCGACAGCACGCGCGCGCAGACCAAGACGCTCCCGCTCGTGCGCGAACCGTTTGCGCTGCGGGCGCTCGTCGAGCGCGTCGCCTACGAAGGGCGGGCGATGCTTGCCGACGCGCGGCGCGTCTCGCTTTCGATCGAGTCGCCGCTCGACGGCGAAACGCTCGACGGCGACCGCGAGCGTCTAGCGCAGGCGTTGTGGACGATGCTGACGTTCGCGGTCGAAGCGAGCGCACCCGCCGCGGCGGTGAGGGTCGCGAGCGTGATCGAGGGGGGGCATTGGCAGGTCGAGGTCACGCACACCATGAGCTTCGCCGCGCTCGGCAACGGCGAGCTGCCGCACGCCTTCGAGCCGTTCGCCTGCAAACAAGCGACGCACCCGCGCGAAGCCGGACGTATTGCGTGGGTGCTTGCGCTGCCGCAACGCGTCGCGACGGCGCATGGCGGCCTGTTTAAACAGGGCGAAGCCGCCGACGGCGAACAATCCACGCTGACGCTGCGCGTTCCGCTCGCCGCTTGAGCGCGCCAGCCGTGCATCGAGGATGGGGGCCGGCCGACACACTCTTCGCATCTCATCGACGTCGCCGTTTTTTCGGCTCCGGCTGCCGGGCCCTATACTGAGAGCCTTTCATTTCCGGAGCCCCTCGCTTTGATTCAGATCGTCGCCTTGATCGGCGCGTTGTTGCTGGTTGCCCTCAACGGCTTTTTCGTCGCGGCCGAGTTCGGACTCGTCAAACTGCGGTCCACGCGCGTGCAGGCGCTTGCGCGCAAGAACGGCATCCGCGGCCGTCTGCTCGGCACGGTGCATGGGCGGCTCGATGCCTACCTGTCAGCGTGCCAGCTCGGCATCACGCTCGCTTCCCTCGGTCTCGGCTGGATCGGCGAGCCGGCCTTCGCGAATCTGCTGTCGCCGGTCTTCAGCCTCCTTGGCATCACGTCGCCCAATCTGACGCATGCGATCTCGCTCTTCTTCGCGTTTTCCGTAATTTCGTTCCTGCACATCGTCGTCGGCGAGCTGGCGCCGAAGTCGATGGCGATCCGGCAGTCCGAGCAGGTCGCGCTGTGGGTGGCGGTGCCGCTCTATGGCTTCTATTGGGCGATGTATCCGGCGATCTGGGTGCTCAACACGAGCGCGAACTGGGTGCTCAAGATCGCGGGCTTGTCGGCGGATCACGGCGGCGACTCGCACTACTCGACCGACGAGCTCAAGCTCATCCTGCGCGGCCGCCGCGGCGCGAGCGGCCCGACGCCGCGCGTCGCCTATAACGCAGACGAATGGAACACGCTTGCGCATTCGCTCGACTTCTCGTCGATGACGGTGTCGGACTTGATGCGCCCCGCGCACGAGATGATCGGCCTGCGCCGCGACGTGCCGCTGCGCGACAACATGCAGGTCGTCGCGCGCCACCGCTTCAGCCGCTATCCGTTGTTCGAGGACGCGTCGGGCGAGCGCGTCGCCGGCCTGATCCACTTGAAGGACTTGCTGCTCGCGCGCCACGCGGGCTCGACGCTCGACGATCTGTCCGACTACGTGCGCCCCGTTCAATACGTCAGGCCCGATGCGCCCGCGCTCGAGCTCTTTCGCCGCTTTCGCCGCGGTGCGCCGCATTTTGCGCTGGTCGGCCGCAAGCATCAGAAGCCGATCGGCTTCCTCACGCTCGACAACTTGCTCGGCGCGCTGGTCGGCCAGATTCACGACGAATTCCGCCAGGGCGACGCCGACTGGACGCGCATGGACGACGGCACGCTGATGGGCAAGGGGAGCTTGCCGGTGGTGTCGCTCGAGCGCGTGCTCGGCATCGATATCGACGAGGGGGCGGCGGAATCGGTCGGCGGCCTGGTGATTCATGCGCTCAATGATTTGCCGTCCGAAGGACAGCGCGTCGAGTTCGAACACTTCGATGTCGTCGTGAAGAAGATGCACGGGCCGCGGATCGTGCTCGTGCGGGTGTATCCGAAGGCGTTTGAGGATGAGGGGGGGTGACGTAGACCGCCCGATCACCCCCGCGGCACCCCTTCCTCCACCAATATCGCCACCGGCAGCGCCGACAGCGCATCGCTCACCAACAGCTCGCCCGCGTCATCCGCTTTCGGCGCGGCCGGGCTCAGCCAGTCGAACAACGCGCGCGCGCCAAGCGGCTTCGGCAGCGTCACCACGGTGTCTTCCCACTTGACCGGATCGACATGCGGCACATCGCGGTCAGCGTCGAGGAGCGTGGCTGAGAACCGCGTCCCGATCACGATCGCGTACGCATCGCCATGCCGGCGCGCAAATGCAATCACGTGACGAGCGAGCTTGCCGCGCACGCTCAGCGGAATATACGAACCTTCCAAAAACAGCGCGGGCGACACCGCGCGCAACGTGAGCGCGCGATGCACGATGCCGAGCTTGACGCGCGCATCGCGCCAGTTCGCCAGCTGCTCGCTCGGCGGCGAGCCCGTAAGCCACGCCTGACGCTGTGCAAAATCGACCGCGCGGCGGTTGTCCGGATCGACGAGGCTGAAGTCCCATAGCTCGGTGCCTTGGTACAAGTCCGGCACGCCCGGCGACGTCAATCGCAGCACCGTCTGCAGCAGACTATTGAGCGCCCCCACGCGCCCGATGCGCGCAACGAACTCGGGCAGCGCTTGCAGAAAGCCGTCGCGCCGCTGTGGCGCGAGGATGTCGAACAGGAACGCGCGCGACGCCGCTTCGTACGCTTCATCGCGCGCGTACCAGCTCGTGCGCAGCTTCGCCTCGCGCAGCGCCTTCTCCTGCCACGCGGCGACGCGCTCCGCGAGCGCCTTCACGCCGCCTTCGTCGCTCGGGTCGAGGTCGAGCGGCCAGCAGCCGACGAGCGTCTGATACAGCATCGCCTCCGCAGCCGGGCCCGGCGCCCAGTCGCGATCGTTGCCGTTCAGCACGCGCCGTTGCGGCGTATTCAAGGTGGACCACGCGTGCAGCGTGGCGCTCCATTCCGCTGCGATTTCGCTCAGCACCGCGAGACGCGCGCGCGTGTCTTCGCCGCGCTTATGGTCGTGCGTGGCCGTCGCGAGCATCGCGTGTGGGAAATGCTGGGCGCGCGCTAGATTGGCGGCGTGAAAGTCGTCGAGCGATAGCGCGAACTCGCCCGGGTCCGAGCCGACTTCGTTGCGCGACAGCAAGCGCCCATAGCGATAGCAGGCGGTGTCCTCGATCGCTTTCGCGGCGAGCGGCGCGGTGAGCTGGGCAAACAGCGCGGGAGCGGTGCGCCGCTGAGGGGCGGGGGCGTTCGCGCCCGATGGCGTTTGCGCGGCCCCTTCATCCGGCGCTTTGCCGCCGAGCCATCCGCCAATGCGCTCGAGCACTTCATAGTCGGCGCGCGGCAGCGCCTGCCGCGCAGCGTCAAGCGCTTGGTTGAAGTAGACGTCATCGGTCGTGCTGCGGATGCCGCTCTGCGGATAGATCCGGTACACCGGAAATCGCACCGCCAATTCGCCGAGCGCGCGGCGTATCGCCGTGAACGTGAAATCGCGCGTCGCCGGGTTTTCGCGCGCGATGCGATGGAGCGCGCGCGTCGCGCGATCGTGTTCCGCCGACAGATGCTCGGTCAATATCTTGCGCCGCGCGATGAGCGCTTCGGCGGCGAACGAACGCTTGCTGCCGCTGATCTCGGCCCATGCCGCGGTGAGCGGCGCGGCACCGTCGGCGTCGTGCAGCAGCGCGCCGACGTCGTTCATGAAGTCGTAGCCGGTCGTGCCGTCGACGCCCCAGTCGTCGGCCAGCGCTTCGCCGCGGCCCAGAATTTTTTCGACGATCAGATACGCGCGCTGGCCATCGAGCTGCGGCGGCCTGTCCGCTTCGATTTCCGAGAGCCGCTGGCGCAACCGCTGGCAGTATTCGCGCGGCTCGACGAGACCGTCGACGTGGTCGACGCGAACCCCGTCGATTACGCCAAGCGAGAACAGCCTCAAGATCAGCGCGTGGGTCGCCTCGAAGACTTCCGGACGTTCCGCGCGCATGGCCGCGAGCGTGCTGACGTCGAAGAAGCGCCGCCAGTTCACTTCGTCCGCCGCGGTGCGCCACCACGCGAGGCGGAAGAACTGCCGTTCGAGCAGGCGATGCAGGCGCTCGCGTCCCGTTGGCGTATCCGGAGCGTAGGTGGCCAAGAGCGCGCCGATGGCCGGCATGCCGTGCTCGTGCGCGATGAACTCGCGCAGCGTCTTGCGGGCGTCCTCCGCGCGAGGTTGATCGGCAGGCTGCGGCGTGAGTGCGGTGAAGCCTTGGGCGAGCGCCGCCAGCTCCGGGTGCTCCGCGGCTTGCAGGATCGACGCGTAGTCCGCCGGACAAATCGGAAACACGTGATGCGCGTAGCCGGCGAAGAATCGTATGGCATCCTGATCGAACTGAAGCGTGATCCGTCCCGCTTCCAACTCCTCGCCGTAGGGCGCACCAAGGCACGGCGCGAGCACCTTGCCGCGCAGCGCGGGATCAGGCGAATGCCAGTCGACGTCGAAATAGCGGCTGTACGCGCTATGCCGTCCCCATTCGAGGATGTCGAGCCACCACGCGTTGTGCGCGCCGTCGATGCCCATGTGGTTCGGCACGATGTCGGCGATGAGGCCCATCTGGTGCGCGCGGGCGGCATCGGCCAGCCGCACGAGCGCGCTCTCGCCGCCGAGCTCGGGATTCACGCGCGAGTAGTCGACGGTGTCGTAGCCGTGCGTCGAGCCGGGCACTGCCGCCGTGATCGGCGACAAGTACAGGTGGCTCACGCCGAGCGCGGCGAAGTAGTCCAGAAGCGCTGCGGCGTCGTCGAACGTGAAGCCTCGATGCAGTTGAAGCCTGAGCGTGGAGCGCGGGACGGTCATGGCGTGCGGGCGGAGTTGGGCCGTGGGTGGGATGACGATGCGTCCGAACGTGCGCGCGCGACGGCCAGCAGCCGGTCGGCGAAGACCGCGTCCGCAAACAGCTCGTCGACGGCTTGAGCGATGCGCCGCCGCCAATTCGGATGTTCGTCGATCGAGCCGGGCAGGTTCGGCTGATCGACGAGCCCGAGCAGGTCCTCGAGCGGATACGTGACGATCGGCGCCGGCGTTGCCGATACGAACGCCAGCGCTTCGTCGACGGGCGCGTGATCGACCGGGGGCGCGCCGACGTTCTGCGGCGCGAGATGCGCGCGCTGAAACGCATGCCACAGCGCGTCGCGGTCGGCCGCGCGCTCGGCTTGCGCGAGCGCGACCGGGTCGCGTCCGTCGGCGCGCGCGGCGGTTTGGCCGATGCGGTTGCGCCAGTCGATGTCGGCGCCGCGCCACCAGCCGGCGATAGTCGGCAGATCGTGCGTCGTCGTGGTGGCGAGTGCGGAGCGTCCCCATTCGCCGGGCGGCTTGAACGCGGCGCCGTGATGCGCGTGCTCGAACCACAGCACGCGAATGCCGAGCAGGCCGCGATCGGCGAGACGCTCGCGGAAGCCGGGCGGAATGGTGCCGAGGTCCTCGCCGATCACGATCGCGCGATGGCGCGACGATTCGAGCGCGATCAACCGCAGCAGGTCTTCGGCTGGATAGCGCAAGTAGGCGCCGTTCATCGCAAGTTCCCCGTCAGGGACGAGCCACAATCGCCGCAAGCCGAGGATGTGATCGATGCGGATGCCGCCCGCGTGCGCGAACGCGGCGCGCAGCATGTCGATGAACGCGGCGAAGCCTTGCGTGCGCATCGCGCGCGGTGAGAACGTCGTGAGTCCCCACGACTGGCCGGCTTGATTGAAGATGTCGGGCGGCGCGCCGACCGACACGCTCTGCAGCATGTCGTCGCGATACGACCAGGCGTGGCTGCCCGCGCTGTCGCAGCCGACGGCGAGATCGGCGACGAGTCCGATCGCCATGCCCGCATCGCGCGCCGCGTGCTGCGCGTGCGCGAGCCCTTTCGCCGCGAGCCATTGCAGGAACAGATGGAACTCGACGTCGTGCCGATGCGCCTGCGCGAACGCTGCCACTTCGGCGCTGCGCGGATCGGCGAGAGGCGCGGGCCAGTGGCGCCAATGGCCGTCGCCGCCGGCTTCGAGCTGCGCGGCCATCAGCGCTTCGAAGCGTGCGTGGTCTTCGAGCGGCGCGCCGCCGTTCGCGCAAAACGTGTGGAATTCGAGTGCGCGCGGCGTGTCCTGGGCGCGCTCATGCGTGCAGAACTGCTCGAACAGCACGCGCAGCACTTTGAGCTTCGCGGGCACCGCACGCGGCCAGTCGATGAGCGGCAGCGTTTCGAGCGCGGCCCATTCGTCGTTCATGTGGGCCTGGTCGAGCGCCGCGCGCGCGGCGGCCGCGCCGAACACGGCGCCCGGATCGATATGCGCGACGTTCAGGTAGAGACGCGACGACGGCGCATACGGGCTGTACTTGTGCGGATCGGCGCTAAAGGCCGCGTGCATCGGGCTGATCGCGAGCGCGTGCGCCCCGTGCTTCGCACTCGCGATCGCAAACGCCGAGAGTGCCGAGTAATCGCCGATCCCGCCGTCGCCGTCCCGGCGCAAGCCGTAGGCCTGCACGCCGATGCCCCACAGCGTCGCGGGCGGCGCGGCGTCGCCCGCGAACGCGCGCCAGGCGTCGTCGACCGTATAGCAGCGGTGCGGCGCGACGGCGAGACGGACGTGCTGATCGTTGATGACGAGCGTGTGATAGCCGGCTTCGCTGATCGGCGCGAGCAGCGCGGCTTCGCCTTTGGGCGCGGTGAAGCGTCCGTCGATCAGCGAGCCGCTTTCGAGTTCGATCCGGTAGCGGCTTCCCGACTTGACCGCGGCGGCGGGCAGCGCGATCGCGCGCTCGCACTCGGCGGTCATGAGCGGCGGCAGCTTGCGGCCCGACAGCTCGGCATCGAGCGTGGCCATGCTGTGCTTCGCATCGGCGGTCGTCGCGCAAGGCAGGCCGATGCGCTCGAGCAGCGCGGCGAGCGTGCCGGCCGGCACGTGGCGCGACATGCCGTGCGCGTCGTCCCATTGGATCTCGAAGCCGGCGTGCTCCGCGAGGCGTTCGATCAGCTCGGCATGCGTTCCGGCCGGCGCGGGCGATTTGACTTGGTTCACGCCTCGCGCTCCCGTTCTTCGGCGATGCGCGCGTCGTGCCTGAGCGCGTAGCTGTTCACGTCGCCCGTCATCCACGCGACGAACGAGTAGGGCGGCAGCGCGTACTCGTTCACGCGGTCGCGGGCGCGCGGCGGCGTTTCGAAGATCACCATGCCGTCGGGGCGTTCGGTGAAAGGCAGCGCGTCGGGCGTCAGATTGAGCGCGATGGCGAGCGTCTCGCCGTCCGCGAGCCGCCAGCGCGCGACGAGTGCGTTCATCGGGTGGCCGCTCGCCGATGGCAGGACGGTCGCGCCGAGCGCGCGCACGGGCGCAAGGCGCGGCGTGATCAGCTTCGCGCGCACCGCGAGCGCCGATTTGTAGAAGTGGCGCCAGGCGTCGCGGTCGCCCGTGCCGCGCGTGTCGCCTGCTTCGTCGTCGGCGGGGGAGGAGAGCGCGAACGTCTGCGGATCGTTCGGATCGGGGATGCGCGCGCGCATCGATTCGTCGCTGAACGCGGCGAACTTCGCGAACTCGCGCCGGCGTCCTTCGCGCACCGCGTCGGCGAGCTCGCCCCTGTAATCGGTGAAGAACAGGAACGGCTGTGCCGAGCCGTATTCCTCCTCCATGAACAAGAGCGGGATGTGCGGCGAGAGCAGCAGAAGGCCGGTCGCGGCCAAGAGCGCCTGCGGCGCGCACAGCGATCGCAGCCGCTCGCCGAACGCGCGATTGCCGATCTGGTCGTGGTTCTGCAGGAACATCACAAAGACGGTCGGCGGCAGATGCGCGCTCGGCTCGCCGCGCGGCTTGCCGTCGTGGGCCGGCGACGCGTCGCCCTGGTACGCGAAGCCCTCCGCGAGCACGCGCGCGAGCTTGTCGATCGGCTTGTCCGCGAACGCGCGGTAGTAGCCCTCCTTCTCGGCCGTCAGCAGCACGTGCAGCGCGTTGTGGGCGTCGTCGTTCCATTGCGCGTCGAAGTGCGTCTCGAGCAGATTGGCCTCGTTGTGCTCGTTCTCGAGCACGAGGTGCACGTGCCGCCCGTGCTTGACCGAGCCATGCACGTGATCCGCGAGTTCGCGCAGCCAATCGGCGTCGCCGATCGCGTGGACCGCGTCGAGCCGCAGTCCGTCGAAGCGATATTCGTTGATCCAGTAAAGCGCGTTGTCGCAGAAGAAGTCGCGCACTTCGGGCCGCGAGAAGTCGATCGCGGGGCCCCAGGGCGTCGCGATGTCGTCGCGGAAGAATGGCTTCGCGTATTCGTGCAGATAGTTGCCGTCGGGGCCGAAGTGGTTGTAGACGACGTCGAGGAACACGGCGAGCCCGAGCCCGTGCGCGCAGTCGATCATGGCCTTGAGGTCGTCGGGCCGCCCGTACGACGAATCGGGCGCGTAGGGCAGCACGCCGTCGTAGCCCCAGTTGCGCGCGCCGGAAAAGTCGGCGAGCGGCATCAGCTCGATGCCGGTCACGCCGAGCTCGGCGATGCGCGGCAGCCGCTTTTGCACGCCCGCATAGCCGCCGAGCGCGCCGACGTGCAGCTCGTAGAGCACCATCTCTTCCCAGGGCCGGCCGCGCCACCCGGTGTGCTGCCATTCGTAGGCGCGCGCGTCGATGACTTCGCTCGGGCCGTGCACGTCGCCGGGCTGGAAGCGCGAGGCCGGGTCGGGCACGGCGAGCGTGTCATCGAGCCGGTAGCGGTAGTGCGTGCCCGCGCCACATGCGGCCTCGGCTTCGAACCAGCCGTTGCCGGTGGGCGTCATGTCGACGAGCCGGGCGCCGTCCGTCCCGACGATCTCGACTTGCACGGTGCGTTTGCTCGGCGCCCACAGGCGAAAGCGCGTGCGCGGCGAGGCGCCCTGTGCGCCGAGCAATTGGGCGCCGAACGGCAGGCATTGCACGTAGTGGCGTGCATGCGGATCGAAAGGAGATTCGGACATGGTTCTCTATCCTCGAAAGAGCGCCAACCGGTCGATGACATGAAGTTTAGGTTTACGTGGGGCCACGGCGAGGGCGGTTTGCATCGGGCGCGGTCGGGTAAACGGTGGCGCCCGCTTCGTGCCCGGCTGCGGCCGGTGGCTCGTCTGGTCGTGCGACGTAGCTGGTAGGCCGCGCGGCCAGCACGACAAACGCGTGTTCGCCGACGGTCAGCTCGGCCGCGCCGAGCGGGTGCGGCGGCGCGTCCGGCGCGGCCGTGTCGATCAGCATGGTCCACTGCCAATGCGGCTGGGGGGGCTTGAAGCTGAGCGGCGTTGCCGCCCCGTTTAGCATCATCAGCAGCACCTCGATGTCGCCGTCGAGGCCAGGGCCCGCGCGGCGCAGCGTGAGCGCGCGCCGCTCCGGGTCCTGCCACGCTTCGCTCGTCAGGGGCTCGCCGCGTTCGTCGAACCAGCCGACGTCCTTGACCCCCGGCAGCACTTCCTTGTCGCCATGCAGAAAACGCGTCTCGCGCAGGAGCGGATGGTGCTTGCGCAGCGCAATGAGCCGCGCGGTGAACGCCGTCATCGTCCGGCCTTCGGGTGTCGCCGCCTGGTTCCAGTCGAGCCACGAAATCTCGTTGTCCTGGCAGTACGCGTTGTTATTGCCTTGCTGCGTGCGCAGGAACTCGTCGCCGGCCGCGAGCATCGGCGTGCCGAGCGATGTGAAGACGGTGGCCAGGATCGAGCGCGCGACGCGCACACGCGTGGCGTTGACCACCGCGTCGTCCGTCGGCCCCTCGGCGCCCCAGTTCGCGCTCCAGTTCTCGTTGTGGCCGTCGCGGTTCTCCTCGCCGTTCGCGTCGTTGTGCTTGTGCTCGAACGCGACGACGTCGCCGAGCGTGAAGCCGTCGTGCGATGCGACATAGTTGACCGACGCCCACGGCTTTCTAAAGCGGCGATTGAAGAGTTCGGCCGAGCCCGTGACGCGCGCCGCGAGATCGGGCCGCATGCCGGCGTCGCCGCGCCAGAAGCGGCGCACGCTGTCGCGGAACTTGTCGTTCCATTCGGCGAAGCCGGGCGGATGGTGGCCGACCTGGTAGCCGCCCGGGCCGATGTCCCACGGCTCGGAGATCAGCTTGCGCGTCGACAGCACCGGGTCTTGCCGGATCGCGTCGAAAAAGCCCGAGCCGGGATCGAAGCCGGAGCCTTCGCGGCCGAGCGTGACGCCGAGGTCGAAACGGAAGCCGTCGATGTTGTACGCGGTCGACCAGTAGCGCAGCGAATCCATCACCATCTGCAGCACGCGCGGATGCGAGAGGTTCAGCGTGTTGCCGCAGCCGGTGTCGTTGATGTAGTGGCGCTCGTCGCCGGGAATCAGCCGGTAGTAGCTCGCGTTGTCGAGACCGCGCCACGCGATCGTCGGGCCGAGTTCGTTGCCTTCGCAGGTGTGGTTGTAGACGACGTCGAGAATCACTTCGATGCCCGCGGCATGCAGTTGCCGCACGGCGATACGCATTTCGTTCAAGCGGCGGGTCGACAGGTAGCTGGGGTCCGGCGCGAAGAACGTCGCGGTGTTGTAGCCCCAGTAGTTGGTGAGCCCGCGCGAGACCAGAAAGCGTTCGTTGAGAAACGCATGCACGGGCAAGAGTTCGATCGCGGTGATGCCGAGTTCGCGGAGGTGGTCGAGAAAGCGCGGCGAGCAGAGCGCGGAGAACGTGCCGCGTTCGTGCGGACGCAACTCCGGGTTCAGCATCGACACGCCCTTCACATGCGCTTCGTAGATGATCGTTTCGGACCACGGCACGTTGGGGCGCACGTCGAGCGACCAGTCGAACGCTTCGTCGATGACGACGCACTTCGGCAGCGCCGGAGCCGAGTCGCGACGGTCCAGCGACAAGTCTTGCCGGTTCGAATGCACGCGATAGCCGAACAGCGGATCGGACCAGCGGAAATGGCCGACGAGCTTCTTCGCGTACGGGTCGAGCAGCAGCTTGTAGGGATTGAAGCGGTGGCCGTGTTGCGGCTGATACGGGCCGTAGGCTCGAAAGCCATACACGGCGCCCGGATGCGCGCCTGGGAGGTAGCCGTGCCAGATCTCGTCGGTGCACTCGGGCAGCGGCAGGCGCGTGAGTTCCTTGCGGCCCATCGTATCGAACAGGCAGAGCTCGATCTTCTGCGCGTTCGCGGAGAACACGGCGAAGTTGACGCCGAGGCCGTCCCAGGTCGAGCCGAGCGGGTAGGGCATGCCGGGCTCGAGCTTGTCGGGTAGGGAATTGGCCATGTGATTGGTTCGATTTGTTAGGAGGCTTTTTTAGTCCGCGCGCAGCACGATCGTCGCGAGCGGCGGCAGCGTCAGTGCCGCCGATTGCGGCCTGCCGTGGCTTGCGATGCCCTCCGTATGAATCTGCCCCGCGTTGCCCATGTTCGAGCCGCCGTAGACGCTCGCATCGGTGTTGAGAATCTCGCTCCAGCGGCCCGCGCGCGCGAAGCCGATGCGATAGCCCTGACGCGGCACCGGCGTCAGATTGCAGACGACGACGACCTCATGCCCCACGCCATCCATGCGGCGGTACGCGAATACGCTGTTGGCCGTGTCGTCGCCGACGATCCATTCGAAGCCGGCGGCGTCGCTATCGAGCGCATGGAGCGCGGGCTCCTCCGCATACATCCGGTTCAGGTCGCGCACGAGCGTCTGCACGCCGTGGTGCATCGGGTCGTCGAGCAAGTGCCAGTGCGGCGAGCCGTCGTGATCGAACTCGGCCATCTGCCCAAACTCGCCGCCCATGAACATGAGCTTCTTGCCGGGATGCGTCCACATGAAGCCGAAATATGCGCGCAGATTCGCGAAGCGCTGCCAGCGGTCGCCCGGCATCTTGCCGAGGAGCGACCCCTTGCCGTGCACCACCTCGTCGTGCGAGAGCGGCAGCACGAAGCGCTCGGAGTACGCGTAGACCATGCCGAAGGTCATCGTGTGATGGTGGTAGCGGCGATGGATCGGGTCTTCGTGCATGTAGTGGAGCGTGTCGTGCATCCAGCCCATGTTCCACTTGAACGTGAAGCCGAGGCCGCCGTCTTCGAGCCGTGCGGTGACGCCCGGCCACGCCGTCGATTCCTCTGCGACGGTGATCGCGCCGCCCACGCCCGGCGCGTGTGCGACTTCGTGATTCATGCGCTTCAAGAACGCGATCGATTCGAGGTTTTCGCGGCCGCCGTAGAGGTTCGGCACCCATTCGCCCTCGCCGCGCGAGTAGTCGCGGTACAGCATCGACGCCACCGCGTCGACGCGCAGCCCGTCGACGTGATAGCGCAACAGCCACGCCAGCGCCGACGCGATCAGATACGCGCTCACCTCGTTGCGCCCGAGGTTGTAGATCATCGTGTTCCAGTCCTGATGGAACCCCTCGCGCGGATCGGCGTGCTCGTAGAGCGGCGTGCCGTCGAACGCGATCATGCCGTGCGCGTCGTTCGGGAAGTGCGCGGGCACCCAGTCGAGAATCACGCCGAGCCCTTCTTCATGCGCGCGGTTCACGAACGCGGCGAAGCCTTCGGGATTGCCGAAGCGCGCCGACGGCGCGAACTGCGAGAGCGGCTGATAGCCCCACGAGCCGCCGAACGGATGTTCGGCGAGCGGCAGGAATTCGACGTGCGTGAAGCCCATGCTGAGCACGTACGGAATCAGGCGGTCGGCGAGTTCGGACCAATCGAGATTGCGGCGGCCTTCTTCGTTCACGCGCAGCCACGATTCGGCGTGCACTTCGTAGATGGAGACGGGCACGTGCGGCGTCTGCCGGCCGGCGCGGCTTGTCATCCAGGCGCCGTCGGTCCACGGGAACTGCTCGATGCGCGCGGCGTCGGCGACGATCGAGCCCGTCGCGGGCGGGCGCTCGGTCTGCATCGTGCAAGGGTCGGCCTTGAGCGGCAGCGTGTGGCCGTCGCGCGTGACGATTTCGTACTTGTAGCGCGCGCCGGCGGCGAGGCGCGGCACGAACAGCTCCCACACGCCCGCCACGTGGCGCAGCCGCATCGGATGGCGGCGCCCGTCCCAGGTGTTGAAGTCGCCGACCACCGACACGCGCCTTGCATTCGGCGCCCACACCGCGAAGCGCACGCCCGGCACACCGTCCATCTCCCATGGTCGCGAGCCGAGGCATTCGAGCACCGCGTAGGGGTCCGCGTGCGCGAGGCGCTGCAGCGCGTCTTCGGACAGCACCGGGCCGAATGCATACGTATCTTCGATCTCCTGCTGCGCACCGTGCCAATCGACGCGCAAGCGATACGGCGCCGCGCGCTCGATCACGCCCGCGAACAAGCCGCCGGGATGCACCTGCGTCAGATGCCCGAGCGATGCGCCGGACTCGCGCTCGATCACTTCGACTTGCGCCGCGCCGGGCAGCATCGCGCGCACCGCGGGGCCGTCCGAGGTGCGGTGCGGGCCGAGTTGCGAGAACGGATCGGGGTGGCGCGCGTCGACGATGGCTTCGATGTCGAGCTCGTTCAAGCCCGCGCGCGGATCGCGTCCGGCGATCGGCTTGACGAGGCCTTCGTGAGCCGCGTCGCTTTGAGCTTGCCCGGCCGTCTGCGTGGACCGTTCGTTTTCACTCATCGGGGGCTCCCTCTGACGCGGCGGCCGGCCGGGCTCCATTCGGGGTGCCCGTGTCGCCGAGCATGCGGCTCGCAATCGAGGCGAGGCCGCGCACCGGCAGCCCGAGCCACGATGGCCGGTTGGCGGCCTCATAGCGGATCTCGTACGCGGCCTTCTCGACGAGGAACAGATCGAGCAGCGCGGCCTCGGCCTCCGGCGCGACGAGCGGCTGCGCCATCTCGCCGACGGCGATCTGGTATTCGCGCAGGAAGCTCTCCTCGCCATAGCCGCGCAGGCGGTCGAACAGCGCGCGCTTGCGATCGGCCACTTGCGGCGGCGCGGCTTCCATCGTCGATTGCGCGGCGGCGCTCGCATACGACAGCGAACGCAGCAGCCCCGCGACGTCGCGCAGCGGGCTCGCCTTGCGGCGGCGTTCGTCGAGCGGCCGCGCGGGCTCGCCCTCGAAGTCGATCAGGAAGGCGTCGCCCTGCGCGATCAGCACTTGGCCGAGATGGAAGTCGCCGTGGATGCGGATGCGCCACGCGTCGACATCGAGCGGCACGCGTTTTTCGACCGCCTCGACCAAGAGCGCGCGGCGATCGATCAGGCTTTGCGCGAGCAGGCGCGTGTCTTCGCCGAGCGGGTCGTCATCGCCGAATTTGGCGAGGCGCTCGGCGAGCAGGTCGAGCGCGCTCGCGAGCATGGTTTGCGTGCCGCCGATCCACGCCTTCACGTCCTCGCGCGTGGCGCGCTCGGGCGCGAACGCCGGGTCGTCGCTAGGCTTGCCGAGCGCGACGTGCAGCTCGCCGAGGCGCTTGCCGATGATGCCGATCATCGTCTGATAGCCCGCGATCTTCTCGACGTCTTCGTCGGAGAATGCCTCTGCGTCGGCCGCAAGCGCCAGCTCGTCGACGGTGCGGCGCAGATAGTCGAGCGCCCAGTTCCACGCGTCGCCCTGGTTGTCGATGAAGCCTTGCAGGATCGCGAGCGTGTGCGGCACGCCGGCCGGATCGACGCGCACGACCACGCCCAACAGCGGCGCGGTATTCGCGAAGCCGATCTCGGTCAGATGGCGGCTGATCTCCACCTCGGGATGAACGCCGCCGACCACGCGCCGCACGAGCTTCAATACCGCGCGATCCGCGATCACGAGCGAGCTGTTGCTTTGCTCGGCCGCGATCCAGCGGATTTCCGGCGGCTCGTCGTGCAGGTCGAGGTCGTCGAGTTCGCTGAAGCGCGCGGTAGGCTCGAAGCGGATCTCGCTTTTCTGCACGGTCGGCACGACGGCGTGCTCGCGCATTTTCTTGAGCACGCCGTGCGCGAATTGCGGCACCGCGAACGCATCGGTCAGGTGGCCGATGTGGCGGCCGCGCCGCACGCGCGCGAGCGCGAGCTGCATGTAGAGCGGCACGGTGGTGTCGCTGCCCCAGGAGATCGCGATCGGCAGCACGTAGCGCTCGGTGTGCCTGCCGACGTCGGCTTCGACTTCGGTGAACGCGAAGCCCGCGTCGGGGATCGTCGTCAGCGCGGCGAGGCGCACGCCGTGCAGCTTCAGGTCTTTCGAAGCAAACCAGCGGCGCCGGCTCAGATACGACGGCAGCACTTCCGATTCGAGCAGCCGCACGTTTTCCGGCGTCGGCCCCGACTGCCCGACGCGGATCACGATCGTCACGAACTCGGGCAGTTGCTGCGACGGCGCCTGGCTCCACGCCGGTCGCGCATCGCCCGTGCACAGCAGGAACCAAAGGAAGCCGTAGGGCGGGAAGGTCAGCAGATAAGTGAGCTGGCCGATCGGCGGGAACACGGAATCGGCGGTCATTTCGATCGGGACGTGTCCCGCGAATTCGGACAGATCGAGCTCGACGGCCTGCGGCGCGCGCGACAGGTTCGCCACGCACAGAATCGGCGCCTCGCCCTCCATCTCGCGCAGGTACGCGAGGATCTTGCGGTTGTTCGGCTTCAAGAAGCGGATCGTGCCGCGCCCGAAAGCGTGCTTCGCGCGGCGCGTCGCGAGCATGCGGCGGGTCCAGTTCAAGAGCGAATGCGGGTCGCGGCTCTGCGCTTCGACGTTGACCGCATCGAAGCCGTAGAGCGAGCCCATCACGGGCGGCAGCACGAGCTGCTCGGGGTCCGCGCGCGAGAAGCCGCCGTTGCGGTCCGACGACCATTGCATCGGCGTGCGCACGCCGTCGCGGTCGCCCAAGTGGATGTTGTCGCCCATGCCGAGTTCGTCGCCGTAGTAGATGACCGGTGTGCCCGGCATCGACAGCAGCAGCGAGTTGATCAGCTCGATGCGGCGCCGGTCGCGCTCCATGAGCGGCGCGAGCCTGCGGCGGATGCCGAGGTTCAGGCGCGCGCGCCGGTCGCTCGCGTAGGTGTTCCACAAGTAGTCGCGCTCGGAATCGGTGACCATTTCGAGCGTCAGTTCGTCGTGGTTGCGCAGGAAGATCGCCCATTGGCATGACGGCAGCAAGTCAGGCGTCTGCCGCATGATGTCGGTGATCGGGAAGCGGTCTTCGCTCGCGATCGCCATGTAGATGCGCGGCATCAGCGGGAAGTGGAACGCCATGTGGCATTCGTCTTCGTCGCCGAAGTATTCCTGCACGTCCTCCGGCCATTGGTTCGCTTCGGCGAGCAGCATCCGGTTCGGATACTCGGCGTCGATCGTCGCGCGGATCTTCTTCAGGATCGCGTGCGTTTCCGGCAGGTTTTCGTTGATCGTGCCTTCGCGTTCGACGAGGTACGGCACCGCGTCGAGCCGCAGGCCGTCGATCCCCATGTCGAGCCAGAAGCGCATTACCTGCAGCACTTCGCGCATCACGGCGGGGTTGTCGAAGTTCAGGTCGGGCTGGTGCGAATAGAACCGGTGCCAGAAGTACGCGCCCGCGACCGGATCGTGCGTCCAGTTCGACGGTTCGCTATCGATGAAGATGATGCGGGTGCCCGCGTACTTCGTATCGGTATCGGACCACACGTAGTAGTTGCGATGGTTCGAGCCCGGCTTCGCGCGGCGCGCGCGCTGGAACCACGGGTGCTGGTCCGAGGTGTGGTTGATGACGAGCTCCGTGATCACGCGGATGCCGCGCGAGTGCGCGGCCTGGATAAAGCGCTTCACGTCGGCGAGCGAGCCGTAGTCGGGATGGACGCTGCGATAGTCGGCGATGTCGTAGCCGTCGTCGCGGCGCGGCGACGGGTAGAACGGCAGCAGCCAGATCGCGGTCACGCCGAGCTCCGCGATGTAGTCGAGCTTGGCGAGCAGGCCCGGGAAGTCGCCGATGCCGTCGTTGTTGGCGTCGAAAAACGACTTGATGTGGACCTGGTAGATGATCGCGTCCTTGTACCAGAGCGCGTCGTCGGACAAGAGCGCCGGTTTCCCGCGGCGCGCCGCGCGCGGGGCTTTCTGCGCGTGCGCTTCGGAGGCGGCTGGGTTCATCTGTTCGTGCTGAGCGTCACGCTTCATCGTGCACCTCTGCGGAGCCGGATGCGGTGGCATGGGTATGGGTGGTGTCGGCGCGTTCGTCGCGCGGCAGCCCTGCGGCCGGCGCGATCCGCCAAATCGCGAACGGCCGCGTATTCGGATCGAGCCGCACGTGCTGGCGGCGGTCATGCCATTCGAAGCGCTCGCCCGTCATCAGATCGGTGACGGCAAGCGCATCGCCGTCGTGGAGTCGCCAGTGATGGTGGGTATGCCACGACAACTCGATATCGGCGCCTTGCTCGTTGAACGGATCGAGATTGATCGCGACGACAATCACGTTGTCGCGCGCTTCGGTCGCCTTTTCGAAGCACAGGATATGGTCGTTGTACGCGGGCAGGAACGTGAGTCCGAGATGCGTGTGCAGCGCGGGGTTCGCGCGGCGGATGCGGTTGAGCGCCGTGATCGTGCCGACGATGTTGCCGGGGCGGTTCCAGTCCCATACGCGCAGCTGGTACTTCTCGGAGTCGAGATATTCCTCGCTGTTGGGCAGCGCCGCCGCCTCGCACAGCTCGAAGCCGCAATAGATACCCCACAGGCCCGACAGCATCGACGCCAGCGCCGCGCGGATCATGAAGCCCGCGCGTCCCTGCGCTTGCAGATGGCGCGGGTTGATGTCCGGCGTGTTGACGAAGAAGTTCGGGCGGAAGACATCGCGCACGTAGGTCGTCGTCAGCTCGGTCAGATACTCCGTGAAATCGCGCTTCGATTCTCGCCACGTGAAATACGTGTACGACTGCGAGAAGCCGAGCTTCGCGAGCCGGTACATGAGGCGCGGACGCGTGAACGCTTCGGAGAGAAAGATCACGTCGGGCTGCCGCGAGCGGATGTCGGCGATCATCCATTCCCAGAACGGCAGCGGCTTCGTGTGCGGATTGTCGACCCGGAAAATGCGCACGCCCGCGTCGATCCAGAACTGGATGACGTCGCGCAGCGCGAACCAGAGCGCGGGCTTCGCGTCGTGCGTGTAGAAATCCGGGTTGACGATGTCCTGGTACTTCTTCGGCGGATTCTCGGCGTAGCGCAGCGTGCCGTCGGGGCGCCATGCGAACCACGCAGGGTTCTCGGTGAGCCACGGATGATCGGGCGCGCATTGGATCGCGAAGTCGAGCGCGATTTCGAGGCCGTGATCGTGCGCGGCGGCGAGCATGCGCTTGAAGTCGTCGAGCGTGCCGAGCTGCGGATGCAGCGCCGTATGGCCGCCTTCCTTGCCGCCGATCGCATACGGGCTGCCGACGTCGCCCTCCCGCGCCTCGAGCGTGTTGTTGCGGCCCTTGCGGTTGATCCGGCCGATTGGGTGGATCGGCGGGAAGTAGAGCACGTCGAAGCCCATGTCGCGGATGCGCGGGAGCTTCGCGATCACATCGTCGAAGGTGCCGTGGCGGTGCGCGTCGTCGCTCATCGAGCGGGGGAAGATCTCGTACCAGCTCGCGAAGCGCGCGGCGAGGCGCTCGGCGTCGATTCGGTAGATCGTCGCGTCGCGCGTGAGGAACGGACGGTGGCGGGCCGCCGCGATCGTGTCCGCCGTCGATGGCGCGAGCACGAGACTCAACCTGCCCTGCGGGCTCGCGTGCGTGAACTGCGTGACGAGGTGCCTCAGTTGGCCGATGGCGGCGTGCTGCGAGGCGTGGTCGTGGTGCTCGTGGGCGGCGTGGTGTTGGCTCGCATCGGTTGCGTCTTTCGAGCCGTCGCCGGTTTCCGCTGTTTCCACTTCGGCAAGCACGCGCGCGAACAGATGGCGCGCCTCCTCGACTTCGAGATCGACCGTCTGATTTGCGTTCAGCTTCTTCTGCATGTGATCGACGAGCGATGCGAAATCGTCGCGCCACGCGATCACGGTGAATTCGTGCCTGCCGAGCCGTTCGAGCGGAATGCGCGCGCTCCACAGGTCGAGCCCGGCCGGTTGCGCGGGGGCCATCGGCGTTTCGTGCCACGCGGTCTCGTCGGCGGGGCGCCAGATCACGGCGGCGGCGATCTTGTCGTGGCCTTCGCCGAAGATCGCGGCGCTGATCTCGACGCGCTCGCCGACGACCCGCTTCACCACGAACCGTCCCTGATCGACCGACGGCGACACGCTCTCGATCGCGACGCGCGGCGCTTCGAGCGCGTCGTGAATCGCGGCGGCGGCAAAGGCGGCGGCGTGCTTGCCGCTGCCCATCCGGGCGACGACCGGCGCGCCGGGCATCGCGCGATAGAGCTGCGTGCCGCCGGGCGCGAGCACGAACGGTTCGAGCGCGACGGCGGCATCGGTGCAGGGGCTTTCCAGCGGCTTGAAGCGCGTCAGATTGCCGGGCGCGCCGTCGAGGAAGCGCTCGGGGTCGACGAAGGCGGCTGTGGTCAGTTCGGGATTGACGACGAAGAGGACCGCGTCTTCGGCATCGCGCAGGTCGGCGCACGCGCCACGCAGCAGCACGGCGACGTTTGCTCCTGCGGGCGACAGCGCGCGCAGCTCGCCGGTCGACGCCAGCGCCGGCGTTTCGCGCCGCAGCGCATTCGCGTGTTCGAGTTCGACGCAGAGATTGAAGCGCGGCGAGGTGCAAGCGGCCGCGTATCGATCGGCGTTGCCCGACGTGTACGACAGTGCTTCTCCGACGCCGTATTCGAAGCCCATCGGCACGAGCCAGCCGGTGCCGAGCGCAGCCGCCGTCCATAGCGAGCGCCGATAGCCGCGCTCGACGATGGCGGCATCGCTCGCGCCGGCAAAGTCGCTGGCGAGGCGCGCGCCGTACGGCGCCTCGGGAAAGGCGATCGGCGCGCCAATGCGCGAGAGCGCGGCGTGCTCGTCGAGCAGCCAATCGGCACGGAAATCCCACCAGCGCACGGAAGAAAACACGCTGTCGAACCCCGCGCCTTCGAGCGGCGCAAGATCGCCGCGCGCGAGCCCGGGCGTCGCTGCGAGAAAGCGTGCCTCCGCGTGCCGCTCGCGCACCTTTGCACCGAGCTCGCGCCACACGTGCGCCGGCACGCGATGCGGCGAATCGAAGCGAAAGCCCGCGACGCCCGCATCGGCGAGCGCGAGCAACTGGTTCGCCCACCATTCGGTCAAGCGTGACGACGCTTCTCCGCCGTTGAAGTTGGCATACGCGACGTTGTCCTCGCGCCGGGCGTGCCGCGGATCGAGCCGCGCATCCTCGGGCTCGAACGGCTGGAACCACTGCGGGTTGTGCAGATGCAGCGCGCTATCGGCCGCCACGCGATCGACGATCACGTCGAGCAGCAACGCGAGCCCGGCCTTGCCCGCGACTTCGGCGAGCATGCCGAGCGCGTCGCGCGCGGGCAATGCCGATTCGAACGCGGGATGCAGGCGCTCGTGATCGGCGATCACTTGCAGATGGCCCGCATGCCCCGGCAGAAACGGCGAGCCGATCAGGACGTGATCGAAGCCAAGCGCGGCAGCATGCTCGAACTGCGCGGGCCAGGCACCGAGCGGCCCGACGAGAAGGGGATGAAGGAAATAGATCCGCGGCGCATACGCGTGACGAAGTTCCATCGGTCTGTTCCAGATTCGTCCTGCGGTGTGGATGCACGGCAAGGTGCGATCACATCAGGCTTCTAGAGCCGTTACCTCCGGCTGGTACCTCCGCGCGCGCGGTGCTGCATCGTTGCGGCGCAGGGAGCGAGTCCCCGAAGCCCAAGCAGATTGCATGCCGTACTCGACGAAACCCGACGGCAGGCGTTGCGCCGATCCTCATCGTCGGGCGACGGGATCGGGCGCGTTGGCGTCGTCATGCATCGATCGAATCGATCGAAACGATCGATTGCGCCTGACTTGGCGCGGCGGATTTCGGTATCTCAGAGAAGTGTATGCGCGTGATGCGGGAAAGGTGAGGAGAGGATTGCACTCCGTTACGCCAGGGATTTGATCGGATGATTGCGCGGCCCGCGAATCGATGGCATGGGTCTGTAAAAGTGACATCCGGCGGCACCGCTTTTTTACATGGCGGGCGGCGACAGGCGGATAAAAAAGGTGACCCCATTTATTTTCGCCACGGCTGCCTCGTTTTCCTTGTGTGGCCGGTGCGAGACGGCGACCCGCGCGACGCATCGACGCAAATTGGCAACAACGAATATTGGATTGTTGCGACGCAGCAGCCCTATCTCTATAATTAGGGTTATCACCTAGGACAAAACCCTAATCGCCATGAAAGCCCTGACCTCCTTCGTCGTGGAATCCTCGCTCTCCAAAGCCCTGGCCGAATTTGCCGCTGCGCTCCGTCGCGAAGCGCGCCGTGCGCTGACGCTGCATCTGGAAACGTGCGCCATCGTGGCCGAGGCGCATGAGCGCCGCGTGCGCGTCGAGTCGCGCCGCCAGTGGTGATGCTCGAGCGGACGGACGAGCCATGCCTTATCGTTTTCGAGTTTTCGAGCGGATCGCGTTCACGCTGGTCGTGATGTTCGCGCTCGGCTGCACCTTGCTGATCGCGTACGAAGACCACCCTGACGCGTTCCAAAACGGCCTGCAGTACGGCAAGGACGCACTGCGCTGGACCGGCGAGTACACGATGGCCTGTGCGTCACCGGAAACCGACGATTGCATGCGCCTCGCGGCCCGGTAATACCCAGCGCGGCCACGTCGAAATAGAACGACAAGATCGATGAAGCCGGCGCTGTGACGGCCGAGCGGGAAAAAACCGCGAAGGTCAAGAATTGTGAAATGACCCCATCACCGCTATAGTTTCAGCCAGCGAAACGGCGGCCG
This sequence comes from Trinickia violacea, assembly GCF_005280735.1. Taxonomy (NCBI): domain Bacteria; kingdom Pseudomonadati; phylum Pseudomonadota; class Betaproteobacteria; order Burkholderiales; family Burkholderiaceae; genus Trinickia; species Trinickia violacea. Next base: position 3,435,033 of record NZ_CP040078.1, on the reverse strand, counting down.
ATGTGGGGCCGTTGCTACCGCCAGAGTGCACAAGACCGCCATACGGCGGCGACAAGACCAACTCGGGGGCGGACAGCCGGACCAGGCCGGCTGAATCACACCAGACATCATCTGGAGCCCACATGACAGATCCCCAAGCGGACGACGCGCCAGAGACGGCGTCATCCGCGGTCTCTCGCAGGCAGTTCGTGCTCGGAACATGCGCGTCGGCGGTTGCGCTCGCCTTCGGCGCGGCGGCAAGCATCGGGTTGCCGTTCGGCGTTTCGCCCGCGTTTGCGTACACGCCGCCCGCGGGCGGCGGCCTCGACGCCTTCCTCGCGCTCTCGCAGCAACTGACCGGCCGCACGAGCTTCGATTCGATTCTCGGCAAGCGCGTCTACGACGCGCTCTCGAAAGCCGACAGCCAATTCACGCAGAACGTCGCCGCCCTCAACACGTGGCTGCAAGGGCACGCCTCGGTGCCCAGCGATACCGTCACGCAGGCGCTCGCGGTCGACCAGCCGAATCTCGCGAAGACGGTCGGCCAGGTCATGCGCGCGTGGTATCTGGGCCTCGTCGGCGACATGCCGAAGGTGCAGGTCGTCGCCTACGAGCGGGCGCTGATGTTCGATCCGGTCAAGGACGTGCTGACGATCCCCTCGTACTGCAGAGACGTGCCGTTCTATTGGGCGCAGAAACCGTCGATCGGGTGAAAGCTAACATGGCAGTCAACAATTCAGCCGATGTCGTCGTAGTCGGCTCGGGCGTCGCAGGCAGTTTGATCGCGCATCAGCTCGCACTCGCGGGCGCGTCGGTGATCCTGCTCGAAGCGGGGCCGCGCATCCCGCGCTGGCAGATCGTCGAAAATTTCCGCAACTCGCCCGCCAAGGCCGATTTCGCGACGCCGTATCCTTCGGCGCCTTACGCACCGCATCCCGAGTACTCGCCGCCGAACGGCTATCTGATTCAGAAGGGCGTGTATCCGTACAACTCGCAGTACATCCGGCTCGTCGGCGGCACGACGTGGCATTGGGCGGCGGCGACTTGGCGTCTGCTGCCGTCGGATTTCAAGCTGAAGACGATGTACGGCGTCGGCCGCGACTGGCCCTATCCGTACGAGACGCTGGAGCCCTGGTACTACGCGGCTGAAGTGCAGTTGGGCGTTTCCGGTCCCGATGCGTCGATCGACTTGGGTTCGCCGCGCAGCAAGCCATACCCGATGAAAGCGCTGCCGCTGTCGTACATGGATCAGCGCTTCTCCGATGTCCTCAACGCGCAGAATTTCAAGGTCGTGCCCGAGCCGGTCGCGCGCAACAGCCGTCCCTACGACGCTCGCCCGACCTGCTGCGGCAACAACAATTGCATGCCAATCTGCCCGATCGCGGCGATGTACAACGGCGCGATTCACGCCGAGAAGGCCGAGCAGGCCGGCGCCAAGCTGATTGCGCAGGCGGTGGTCTACCGCGTCGAGGCCGACGACAAGGGGCTCATCACCGCGGTCCACTACAAGGACCCCAGCGGCGCGACGACACGCATCACAGGCAAGCTCTTCGTGCTGGCCGCGAACGGCATCGAAACCCCCAAGCTGATGCTGATGTCGACCACTGACACATTCCCGCACGGCATCGGCAACAGCTCCGATCAAGTGGGCCGCAATCTGATGGACCATCCCGGCACCGGTGTGAGCTTTCTGGCGAACGAGGCGCTGTGGCCGGGGCGCGGGCCGATGGAGATGACATCGATCGTGAGCTTCCGCGACGGCGCGTTCCGCTCCGATTACGCGGCGAAGAAGCTGCATCTGTCGAACGGCGTACCGACGATGGCGATCACCGCCGCGCTGCTGCAACAGGGCCTGACGGGCGCCGAACTGGACCGTCAGATCCGCGACCGCGCCGCGCGCCTGCTCACGATCAACAGCTTCCACGAGCACCTGCCGGAGCCCGGGAACCGCATCGTGCCGTCGGCCGATCACAAAGACGCGCTCGGCATTCCGCAACCCGAGATCTACTACTCGATCAACGACTACGTGACGAAGAGCGCGGCGAACACGCACGAGCTCTACGCGCAGATCGCGGCGCTGTTCGGCGGCACCGAGGTCGCGTTCGACGATACCTTCGCGCCGAACAATCACATCATGGGCACGACGATCATGGGCAACGACGCGGGCGATTCGGTCGTCGACGCCGATTGCCGCACGCACGATCATCAGAACCTCTTTATCGCGAGCAGCGGCGTGATGCCGTCCGCTGCGTCCGTCAACTGCACGCTGACGATTGCGGCGCTGTCGCTGAAGCTCGCCGACAAGCTCAAGCGCGAACTGTGAGACTTGACGGAGACACTCGATGACGAACCCCAGGTCTCGCGGCAAGCCCGCTGACCCTCGCCGCTGGCCCAAGCGCATGGGCGGCCTCGCCGCGGCGTTTTCGCTGTTTGCGCTGTATCTCGCGTGGCACGCGTCGGCCGAGCCGGACCCGTCGCCGGCCGACGAATCGCCGATCGCGCTCGCGGCCGCCGAGGGCCCCGCGAGCGGCTCGCCGGCATCGGGCACCGAGGCCGCGTTGCCAAGCGACGCGGCGGGCGCGAGCCTCGTGAAGCGCGGCGAATATCTCGCGCGCGCGGGCGATTGCATTGCCTGCCACACCGCGGACAAGGCGCGCCCGTTCGCGGGCGGCGTGCCGATCTCGACGCCGTTCGGCACGATCTACACGCCGAACATCACGCCGGACCCCAATACCGGCATCGGCCGCTGGACCGACGCCGACTTCGTGCGCGCGATGCACGAAGGCATCGGCAAGAGCGGGGAGCGTTTGTATCCGGCGTTTCCGTACCCCGAATACACGCGCGTAACCGAGCGCGACGTGCTCGCGATCCGCGCCTATCTGAAGACGGTCGAACCGATTCACTACGCGCCGCCGCGCAACGCGCTCTCGTTCCCGTTCAATCTGCGCTGGCTGATGGTCGTCTGGAACCTCTTCAACTTCGACGAAGGCCGCTTCGTGCCCGACCCGAAGCAAAGCCCGGAGTGGAATCGCGGCGCGTATCTGGTCGAAGGTCTCGCGCATTGCGAGGAATGCCACACGCCGCGCAATTTCATGCAAGGGCTGAAATCGACCGACCGCTTCTCGGGCGCGACGGTATCGGGTTGGCACGCGTTCAACATCACGCCCGACAAGACGAGCGGCATCGGCGCATGGGGGGGCGCGGACCTCGCAAGCTATCTGTCGACGGGCGTCGCGCCGGGCCGCGCGAACGCGGCAGGGCCGATGGCGCAGGTCGTCGAGGACAGCACGCAGTACCTCACGGACGAAGACCTGCGCTCGATCGGCACCTACCTGCGTTCGTTGCCGCCGGTCGCGGGCGGCGAGACGCGTGCCCGCGACCAATGGGGCGCGCCCGCTCACGACGATGTGACGACCCTGCGCGGCACGAAGATCGCGGGCGTCAACGGCGCACAGCTGTTCATCGCGAACTGCGCGACGTGTCACAACTGGAGCGGGCAGGGTGTCGGCGCGAGCGCGCCGGGGGCGTATCCGTCGCTGATCCATAACAGCGTCGCGGGCGCAGCCGATGCGAGCAATCTCGCGATGGTGATCCTGCACGGTGTCGAGCGGACGACGAAGGATGCCGACGTGCTGATGCCGGAGTTCGCATCGCAACTCTCCGACGCTCAGGTGGCCGCTATCTCGAACTACGTGACCAGGCAGTTCGGCAACCCGGGCTCGACGATCACCGTCGATCAAGTCGCGAAGCTGCGCGCACAGCAACAGTGACGGCTCGGGCGAGCATGCCGCAACGCGGTCCCGCGCAATCTGCGGGGCCGCGTCGCGCCGCACGATTAAGGTTTTCTTAAGGCACACGTGTTGCGCAGAGCCTACATGGCCTGCGCAAAAATCGTGAATCAAGCGACAAACCGCTTTCCGCCACCGCTTAAACGTTTCCAGATGTTTCGAACGCTCGGCGCGCCGCAGACGTGTCACGCGGCCCGCACTATGATGCGCTTATGGATACCGAACTCTTCCCTGTCGTTTGCCGCCACGCGTCCAATAGCAACGGACGCGATTTCGTGGTGGGCGACCTGCATGGCTGCGTCGATGCGCTGCGCTATTTGCTGCGGGAAATCGCGTTCGACCCCACACGCGATCGTCTGTTTTCGGTCGGCGATCTGATCGATCGCGGCAGCCAGTCGGAGGATGCGCTCGCCCTGCTCGACAAGCCCTGGTTCTACGCGGTGCTCGGCAATCACGAGGAAGCGCTGTGCGCGGTTGTCGAAGGCACGATGCGGCGCAACTGGTGGTACGGGATCGGCGGCGCGTGGGCCGACGCGTTGAGCGAGGAGCAGTTGATCCTGTATGCCAAGCGTCTGAGGGAGTTGCCGCTCGTGCGCGTGGTAGGGGCGGGCGCGGCGCGCTTCAATATTCTGCATGCCGAATTTTTCGGCAGCGATGCGGAGCTCGATTCCGCCGATTTCACCGACCACGTGCGACAGCAAATGCTGTGGGGCCGCGAGCTGGCGCTCGGCAATAGCGACCCAGGCCGGCAGGCCGGGCTCTCGATTACCTACTGCGGACACACGCCGATGCGCGACATGGGGCGTATCGGCTCGCAAGTGTTCGTCGATACCGGCGCCTTTGCGCTGACGGGCAAGCTGACGATCACCGAGGCGTTGACGCCGCGCGTGTGGTCGGTGTCGGTCGATACCGCGCAGGCCGAAGGCGCAGCGCAGATCGCGTTGCCTTGATCACCCCACCTGGCTCAATTCGAACACGCTGTCGATCGCGCTGCCGTTCCAGTTGTATTCCAGATACGCCGCGTGATGGCAATCGCGCAGGATCGTCGTCTTGAATGCCGCGAGACATTCGCCGCCCTCGGCATCGCGCACGGACGGATACGCAATCCCTTCCGCACCCGCCGCCCGCGCCGCGCGCCCGAGCGCTTGGCCAGCCGTGTAGTCGGTCGGCGACAGCACGGACGGAAATCCGCCCCCAGGGTCGAGCGCCGCGTTGCCGCGCAAATCGACGGCATCGCCTTGCGCGATCACCGTATAGAGCCGCATCTGCTGCCGCATCGGCGCCTCGTGGGTCGCGGCAAGAAAGTTGCCGGTGTGAAAGCGTGTTTCGGCGATCGCCGTGCGGCGTTCGCGCGCGCAATAGAACACGCCGTACGAGCCGTCCGAAAAGCGGCTGCCGAGCGGATTCAGGTGCGTGAAGGCAGCCATGATCGGCCCGTAGCCCGGCCCGAAGCGGCGTTCTTCGAGCGGCACGAGGTCGAGCTCGCCGACTTCGGTGCGCAGGCGGTCGTTGGTCATCGCTTCGAGCGCGTAGAGCGCGTCGAAATCTTCGGGCGACGCGACGCGATCGAACAGGTTCACAGCCGGAAAGCGCGTAGGGATCACGCGATACGCGGGCGACCAGTCGAGCGGCGTGATCGTCAACGAGTTGGGCAACGCGCGCCAGCGGTCCTGCCAGTTCGTGTCCGTCACGCCCAGCCGCCCCGCATCGCATCGAGATACTGGCGCACCGCGACGAGATCGCTGATGTTGCCGGCGAGCATGCGGTCGAGCGCGCGCTTGCCGCCGAAGGGCGGCGCGCTGTTCGGACGCTTGATCCAGCCATCGGCCGCCGACGGTTGCGGCAGCAGGATCTGCAGTGCCTTGTAAATGCCGAGCAAAAGCGACAGCCGCTCGAGCGTATCGCGGCCAAGGCGGGCGGTTTGCGGCGCGGACTTCCACTTGAAGAACGTCGAGCGGCCCGGCGAGCCGAGCAGGACGATTTGATCCTCGACCGACAAATCCCAATCGCGGGCGATGTTGAAGAATGCGCGCAGGCCGGCCGCGGACATCTCGGCGAGCGACGCCGCGGAGCGCGGCGACGGGGCTCGCGCGGACGGCGACAGGTGGGCGGCGGAAGACATAGTGTAATCTCTAAATAAACTATGCGTGAATATTAGTCCATTTTTGGATTTTAGCAAGGCCGGATGGATGCGACGCGGCGACGCGCGTTGCGTCATGGGATGTGGCGTCCTACGATGCGCCGATCCCCGGCCGCATGATTCGAACGAGATGAACCCAACGGAGACCAGTATGAACGGCTACCCGATCGACGGACGCTGCACCTGCGGCGCGATTCGCTACCGGCTTTTGAGCGCCCCGCTGTTCGTCCACTGTTGCCATTGCCGCTGGTGCCAGCGCGAAACGGGCGCATCGTTTGCGCTGAACGCGATGATCGAAGCGGAGCGCGTCGAGCTGCTGGCGGGCGAGCCGGAGATCGTCGTGACGCCGTCCAACAGTGGGAAAGGGCAGAAGATCGCGCGCTGTCCAACGTGCCGTATCGCGGTCTGGAGCCACTACGCAGGCGGCGGCGATGCGGTGCGCTTTATCCGCGTCGGCACGCTGGAAAATCCGGATCGCCTGCCGCCCGATATCCATATCTTTACCGCATCGAAGCAGCCGTGGGTGGTGTTGCCGGAGGACACGCCTGCGGTCGAGGCGTATTACGACGCCAAACAGTACTGGCCCGAGGAGAGTCTCGAAAGACGGCGGGTGCTGCGCGCCCGACTGGGGAAGTAGGGCGATTCATGCGGCGCACGGTCACGCGCGCCGGCGTGCGAGTGAACCCGTTCGCAAACCACCGCTCGACAAATGCCGGCGACGCCACCAGCCGATAGCGCATCGCGCCGAGCCGTTCGGCGAAGCAGCCGCGTAACGGCCGCGGCTCCGTCGTGATGCAGCCGATCGCGAGACCCGTCGCGAGCAGCGCGTGCGTGTGGTCCTGATCGTCGACGGTGAGATCGAGCAGCACGTTCTCCTTGAGCAGCACTTCGGACAGCGCGGGGAAGAACCACGTCGACAGCGTATCGGCGTTGACCGCGGCGACGACGTGCAAGAGCGCGTCGTTGGCGCCGGCGACGTCGCTCGCGAAGTCGCTTTCGAGCAACGCCGCGCGGCGCAGGTACTGCAAGAGACGCTGCCCCATCGGCGTGGCGCGGCACGGACGGGTGCGGACGATCAGCGGATTGCCAAGCCGCGTTTCAAGCGCGCGCACGCGCTGCGAGACCGCCGAGGGCGTCACGTTCAGACGGATCGCGGCTTGCTCGAAGCTGCCGGTTTCGATGACCGCGCGCACGGCGGCCGTTTGCCGGGGATCGATTTCCATTTGGCTAGCCCTGTTTCAGCGCGTTGATCAGCACTCTCAGTGTTTCGATGCCGCGCGGCTCGCGCACCCGTGAATACATCACGACGTGCGAATCGGGCAACACCGGCAGCCCTAGCCGGCTGCCGACATCGACGAGCCCGCGCGGCGCCACGCGCTTGGCGAGCGCCGACACGGCAAGTCCGGCCGCGACTGCGGCCCCCGCCGCCGCCACGCCTCCGCCGACGAACACTTCGTTCCACGCGATGCCCTCGCGTTCGAGCGCGCGCAGCGCCACGGCTCTGACTTTGCAAGGCTCGGTCTGCACCGCGAGCGGCAGTGGTTCGCCGGCTCGCGGCTCCCAGCCGGGCGCGGCGAGCCAGGAAATCGGCTCGGTGAAGAGCCATTGCCCGCCGTCGCGCGGACGTTCCTCGTCGGGCTCGAAGCGCACGATGATCGCGTCGAGCTGCCGCGCGTCGAACTGATCGAGCAAGACGGACGACGTGCCCAGATGCATTTCGATCACCAGCCCGGGATCGTGCCGGTGCAGCGTGGCGAGCAACGCCGGCAGCTCGGGGCCCGCGACATGCTCGCTCAATCCGAGCGTCAGTCGCCGCGATTCGATGGCGAGCGACCCGAGCGCGCGCTCGTGCGCGCTCAGCAAATCGCGCGCGGCGTCGAGAAACGCGCTGCCTTCCGCCGACAGGCGCACCGAGCGCGGCGTGCGCTCCAGCAACGGCTTGCCGAGATGCGCCTCCAACCGCTTCAGCTTCAGACTGACGGCCGACTGGGTCGTATCGAGCGAATCGGCGGCGCGCGTGAAGCTGCGCAAATCCGCGACCAGCACGAACGCGCGAACCGCGTCGAGATCGAGCACTTTCATTTCTGATTGAAATGGATGAAATCAGCATTGATATCTGTTAATTATGTCAGAGCTGCCGTAACCTGCAAGCACCCCATCACGAACAGGAGAGTCACATGCCGTTCACTCGCATTGCAGTCCGCCCGGGCAAGTCCGCCGAGTACAAGAAGGCGCTGATCAACGGTATTCAGCGTGCGCTGATCGAAACCTTCAACGTGCCCGAAGACGATTACTTCATGGTCATCAACGAATACGACGCCGACAACTTCGTGTTCAACCGGAGCTACCTGAACATCGCGCGCAGCGACGATCTCGTGATCATCCAAATCGCGGCGAATGCCACGAGAGGCGTGACGGAGAAGAAGAAACTCTATGCGGCGATCGCCGCTAATCTGGCGGAAAGCCCCGGTGTACGGGGCGAGGATGTATTTGTGAACATCGTCGAAGTGGCTAGGGAAAACTGGTCTTTTGGCCTGGGAGTTGCCCAGTACGCTTGACGACTTCGGGTTCGTGTCGGCAATGGCGGAGAGATCCGCGCCGGACACGAACACCGGGACGCCTGACCTCCACGCGGGTCAGGCCCGGCGCGATATGCACCCCCGTCATACCGCGCCGAACAGCAGCAGCACGATCACGAGCACCACGACGATCCCAACGATGCCGGAAGGGTAGTAGCCCCACGTGCGGCTATGCGGCCAGGTCGGGAACGCGCCGATGAGCATCAGGATCAATAGAATCAGCAAGAGGGTTCCGATGGTCATTTGAGCTCTCCTTGTTGTCACTTTTCCATCTCATTCGTCGCAAGCGATGTGCCTCCGGGCTTGTTTGGCATGGCGCGCCGTGTAACATGACGAAACGCTGTCGGCCCTTTTTTTGAGCTTTGGTATCGATGGACGCGGGCGGCATCGACTCGAACTGCTCGGGGGAGCGCACATGTCTCGTGTCGTCGAAATGTCGCTGGATGCGCCCGCGCTGGTCGCGCGCGAGTGGATGCAGCAGACCGTCGAGGAACCGGCTGCAAGGAAAACCGCCTCTGCGCGGGCGAAGCGACATGCGAGCGTAGGCGGGGTCGGCGAAGCGATGGCCGAAGCGCTGAATCATGTCGCCGAGTTTTCTCCGCAGTTATCGCCGGTTTCCGCCCGCACGCCGCTGACGATCTATCCGCTGGCGCTGAGCCGCAAGCTGGCCGAGGCCGGATGGCGCGCTTTGGTGGAGGCGTCGGCCGAGGGGCGGCGGCTCGTTGTCTCGCGCCGCGATTTCCATTCACCGGCCGTGACGGTTCGCGAGGTCGTCTACGACGCGCGGCTCGAATCCGGCGTCCCGCTCGCAGAACAGGTGAGCGGCTTGCCGTCCGAACTGCGGCAGGCGCTGGACGCGGCCGGCGCGCTGGCGTCGCTGGATTCGGTGCTTCAATTGCAGCGCACGGTATGGCGCTGGACTCCGCAAGACGGCCGTCCCGTTGACGTCGTCATGAATGACGCATTGGATGTGCCCCCGAACGCGATGCCGCAAGCGCAGCCGCGCTTTTGCGAATTGCTGGTGTCGACGCAATGCGACGCTGGCGAAGCGGATACCCCATCCGAAGGCTCCGATGGCGAGCAGCCAGCCCCCGAAAGCGAACAGCCGGACCCGAAAGGCGAACAGCCCGATCTCAAAGACGAACACCCGGACTCGCTGACGCGCGCGATCCGCACGCTTTACGCGGCGGCGCAGGCGCTCGTCGCCGGGCTGCCCGTTTTCCCGGTCCTGCACGGCTTCCTCGAACGCCCGCCGCACGATCCAGCCGATGAAGAGCCGGCGCGCGCGATACCGGTCGATCTCATCGACATTCAAACGCCGCATGCCGCGCTGATCGCCATCGGAGCCAACATTGCGCAGCAATGGTTCGGCAATGAACGCGGCGTGCGCGAAACCGCGACCATCGAGTTCGTGCATCAGATGCGTATCGCGCAGCGGCGTCTGCGCACCGCGCTCAGGATCTTCTCAGGTTGGGCCGATGAGGACTGGACGACGCGCGTCGAGCCCGAGTTGCGCTGGCTCGGCGAGCGGCTCGGCGAAGCGCGCGATCTCGATGTGTTCACCGATTCGACGCTGCCCGCGCTGGCGGCCGCGGATGTCGACGCGTCCACGTGGTCCGCGGTGCTGGCCGAAGCCGATGCGCGACGGTTCGAAGCACGTGCGCGCCTGCAGGCGGCGATGCGATCGCGCCGGTATGCGCAACTGTCGCTGGCGTGGCTCGCATGGCTTGCCGAATTGCCCTTGCGCAGCGCACCGGAAGCGGCCGCCGATTTCACGTTGCGCGAGTTCGTGGGCAAGCGCGTGCGCAAGCATTACAAGCGGCTCACGGACACGTCCAAGCTCTCGGAACTCGACGCCGAAGCGCGCCATCGCCATCGTATCGAGGCGAAGCGTCTGCGCTACATGCTGGAGTTCTTCGAATCGATCGCATCGGGGCGCACGCGCCGCGACGTCGCGCGGACGTTGCAGCGGATTCAGAGCGTGCTCGGCGACGGCAACGACGCCGTGGTCGCGTTGGGCTTTCTCGAACAGCTCGACATCACGCCGTATCAGCAAGGCTTCGCGCGCGGCTGGAGCCAAGCCGTCAATCACTGCGCGGCGCAGGAGGGCGAGCGTTTGCTGCACGCGCTCGACGCGCCGCGCATCAAGCACGGCGCGTAGCGGCCGCGTCGATATAATTGATTGATCATTCGATCTTTTTAGACTCATGACCCGTCCCTCTGCCTCGTCATCGCCATCGTCCGGATCGAGCAGCGAAGCGCTCGAACTCGGCGGCTCCGTCTGGCTGCGCGCGGGTCACGAAACGCTCGGCGGGGCGGCGCGCATTGCGCTGCTCGAGGCGATCGGCGCAACCGGCTCGATCACCGGCGCCGCGAAAGCCGTCGAGATGAGCTACAAGGCCGCCTGGGACGCCATCGATACCATGAACAACCTCGCCGGCGAGCCGCTCGTCACGCGCGCGGCAGGCGGCAAGGGCGGTGGCGGCACTAAGCTGACGCCGCGCGCGATCCGGCTGATCGAGACGTTTCGCGCGGTCGAGCACGAACATCGCAAGTTCATTGAACGCGCCAGCGCGGCCATTGAAGGCTTCGCCGGCGACTGGGATCTGATTGGGAGAATCGGCATGAAAATGAGCGCGCGCAATCAACTGTCCGGCACGATCACGTCGATCAAGTACGGTGCCGTCAACGACGAAATCTCGCTCGGCTTGCCGGGCGGCCAGACCATCGTGGCGGTCGTCACGCACGAGAGCACCGAGTCGCTCGGGCTCGCCGAAGGCGGGGCGGCGTTTGCGTTGATCAAGGCGTCGTCGGTGCTGATCCTGGTCGACGACGCGGGCGGCGCGCCGATCAAGATCTCCGCACGCAATCAGCTGCGCGGCACCGTCTCGAAGGTCACCCGCGGGGCGGTCAATTCCGAGGTCTCGCTGGAGCTCGGCGGCGGCACCGTGGTGACCGCGATCATCACGAACGAAAGCGTCGACACGCTCGCGCTTGCCGCCGGCGGGGAGGCGGTGGCCGCGTTCAAGGCGTCCAGCGTGATTTTGGGCGTGAACGGCTAAATGAGCGGCTAAATGAGCGGCTAAGCGTCGGCGGCGTCAGGTATCGGAAGGGGGTTGCGCAATCGGCCGCGTATTCTGCTCGATCGCGGCCGGACGCGGATTATCGCGGCCCGCTTTCCAGCGGGCCCGGATGAACGGGCGCTCATGGCCCGATAAGTGAAGCGCGATGTGGGTGATCCAGCGCTGGGTCGGCACCCGCACATCGTGCAGCGCCACCGTCAGCATCAGCAGACTCAACGCGACCGGCACCGCGTGCAGTTGCCCCGGCTTCGCATCCCACGACCACCAGACGAACACCACGGCGGCCAACGCACCGACCACGCACCCCGCCACCGCTTCGGACGGCGAATGCGCGTCGAGCACGACGCGCGAGAGCCCGACCGCAAGCCCCGCCGCGAGACCGATGACGACGCCCGCGAGGCGAACCGGCCGCCGCGTGGGCAGCAGCATCAGAAAGAGCGCGACGGGATAGACGGCGGTCGAGAGCATCGCGTGGCCGCTCACGCCGGTGAAATCGACCTCGCGCACGCCGACGCCCCAGCCCAGAAACGCGATCTTGGTCAACGCGACAACGCCGACCGCCACGCCCAAGAGCCCGAGCCACGCGGCCGCGAGCCGCCACGTGTAGCCGAGCGCAAGCCAGAGCGCGATCGCGATGGCGAGGGGCAGCGTCAGACCCGCGCCGCCAAAACGCGTGATCGAAAGCCAGAGGTGAGTGGGCAAGTCAGGCATGAAACCAGGGGTGCACAGCGCACGGGCCAGTCGGAGGGATAAATTCTTAACGCGCCATGCGATCAAAGCGACTACAACGAATAGCAGCGCACAAATATAAGTATAGCGGTGACGGCTGGGGTGCCGGAGCGCATCAGTGATGCCTACGCCACGCTTGGGCCGGCAGCGCGGCAACGAACCGCCAAAGCGGTCAGCAGTCTCTCAAAAATAGTGTTATGGTGCATTGCACCATAGTTGTAGTTCGCTCGATTAGAACTGCCCCTATTTTTAGCGAGCCGACTCGATGACCAAAAGTCTGACGAAAATCTGGCTGGGAGGCTTGAAGCGCCTCCTGGCGATTCAAGCGGAACATGCGCAAAAGCGCGCCAAGCGCGCGGGACTCAAGGCGAAACGTCCCGTCGGGAAGCCGAGCAAAAAAGCCCGCAGGAGCGCCGCCGAAGCAGTGGTGCCGCCGCCGGCGGCACGCGAATCGCGCGTGCGACCGCGGGCGGCGGCCTGGGCCGGCGGCAGTTGGACGCGCTCGTTCCACTCAGCGCCGCCTGCACCCGGACGTCTTGTCAATCACTTGTCTTACGGGCTCTATCTTCCGGCGGGCGCCTCGCAGGCCGAATCGCTACCGCTGGTCGTGATGCTCCACGGCTGCAAGCAAACCATCGACGAGTTCGCCGAAGGCACGCGGATGAATTTGCTCGCCGACAAGTTCGGCTTCGCGGTCGTCTATCCCGAGCAGTCGAAGCATAGTCACGCGCACCGCTGCTGGCATTGGTACGACGACCGCGAGCACGCGGGACTCGGCGAGGCCAGGGCGGTGGCGTCGCTCGTCGATGCGCTTGTCGCCGAATATGGATTCGACGCCGAAAGCGTTTATGTCGCGGGGTTGTCCGCGGGAGCGGGCCTGACGTCGCTGCTCGCGCTCCATTATCCCGAGCGGTTTGCCGCGGTCGCGCTGCATTCCGGGCCAGTGTTCGGCGACGCCCACTCCGGCATGGCCGCCATGGACGTAATGCGGCGCGGCAGCCATCAGGATCCGGCGGCGCTCGTCGACCAGGCGACCGATGTCGCCGCGTACCCGGGGATGCCCGCCGTCGTCATCCACGGCGACGCGGACCGGGTCGTCGCGCCGAAAAACGCCGACCAACTCGCCGTGGAGTTTGCGCGGCTCAATGGGCTCGTCGATGCGGAGGGCGCCAGCGTGGCCGGGGACGTTCGCGAGAAACGCAAAGACGGGGTGCTCACGCGCGACTATATGAAGGGCGGCCGGCGCGTGGTGAGGCTCTGCCGCGTCGCGGGGCTCGGTCATGAATGGGCCGGCGGCGACGACGCCGTACCTTTCCATTCTTCGAAGGGACCGGACGCGAGCGAGCTGATCTGGGACTTTTTTCAAAAGCAGCGCCGCCCGCAAGCCGAACGGGCCGCCGCAAGCCCCGCCGCAGGGGCCTGAACTCATTCGACACAGGCCGTGTCCGCTGAGCGACAGCTCTAAATTTGAGACTGGCGTTCCACTAGGGTTATCCCTATAATACGGGTTATCACCTAGGCGTTAACGCTTAGCCAAATTCTGGAGTCCACCATGTACCTGCTGAGCCGCCTGTTCCTGTTCCTGACGCAGTCCACCGAGCAACGCCTGAAAGAGCGCAGCGACGCCTATCTGGCCGAAGCGAGCGATCTGTACGATCTCGAATTCCGCATGCGCAAACTCGACCGCGAAGCGGCCGTTGCCTATCCGTCGTGGATGGTGCAGCGCTAAGCAGCGCCGACTAGCGGCAGAAGTTGCACGTCAAAATGCCGGCCCCACGGGCCGGCATTTTGCTTTTCGACGCAAGGCCAAGACCTTCCTGACCCCTTCCTTACCGATCGGCCGCGTGCATCAGAGCGCCGGCGTGCTGGGTGCCTCCGGCTTCTCGGGCGTTTGCACGCCGAAGCAGCCGCGATAGGTCGCGTAGAACGAGCAGTAGAGCATCGTCGTCAGGATGACCGATGCGGGCATCAACACGGCGAGCGCGTAGTCGGCCGCGCCGAGCGCCTGGAGCAACGCCGACAGCCCGAGCGACACCGTGATGGCCGACGCGAACCACAGCGCCGCATAGACGATGAACGCGCCGCGATTGCGCCAGCAGCTCACGACGCTGAAGAACATGGCTTTCGCCGGCGGCACGTCGTGCCATGCGGCCAGAACCGGCGCGAACCAGAACAGCATCGAGACGGGGACATAGCACCCCAGCGCGACCAGCACGGCGAGCGGAATCGCGCTGTTGGCGAACTCTGCCTGTTCGACTTCGGCGCTGCCCATCATCACCTTGAACAGCACGCCGCCGTCAGCGAGCGCGGAGCCCGCGAACACGAGCGCCATTGCCACGACGTACAACACGCCGAGCACGACCAGCCGTCGCGCGACCACACCGCCATACGAGCGGAACCCGTCGACGAGAATCGTCGGAAACACGGGCTTGCCGGCGACGGTGTCACGACACGCGGCCATGAAGCCGACCGCGATCCCCGGAATGAAGGCGAGCGGCAGCACCGTGCCGACGACCGGAATCCGGGAGACCAACGTCATCGCGACGAGATAGGTGAAGAAAAGCGTCAGGAACGCCAGCGGGTTTTTGCGGAACAGCCAGATGCCTTGCCGGAACCACACATAGCCGGTTTTTGCGGGGACTTCGATCAGTTGCATGTTGGGACGCCAGGGAGTGCGCTGCCGTTCAGGCGTTCGCGCAAGATGCGCTCGAAATGGGTGGGGTCGTGCGGCTTGAGCATTTCGGCCGCGCGCGGCATATGGAAATCATACAGGCGCGAAACCCAGAAGCGATACGCGCCGGCGCGCAGCATGTCGCTCCAGTGGCGGCGCTCCTCTTGGGTGAACGGACGCACGGTCTGGTACGCACGCAATAGCGCTTCGACACGCGCGGCATCGAGGTGGCCGGTCGCGAGGTCGCTGCACCAGTCGTTGACCGTGACGGCGACATCGAACAGCCACTTGTCGCAGCCGGCGAAGTAGAAATCGAAGAAACCGCCGAGACGCACTTCGTGGCCAGTGGCCGGATCGGCGTGCGCGAACAGCACGTTGTCACGGAACAGGTCGCAGTGGCACGGACCTTCGGGCAGTGCCGCGTAATCGCTCGAGCCGAAAAACGCGTGCTGATGCGCAAGCTCGCTCGACAGCAATTCGCGCTCGGCCTCGCTCAAGAACGGCAGCACGGACGGCACCGTCTCCTGCCACCACGGCAGGCTGCGCAGGTTCGGCTGATGATGCGGGAAATCGCGTCCGGCGAGGTGCATGCGCGCGAGCATGTGGCCGACTTCGGCGCAGTGCTCGGTGGTCGGCGCGAGCTGCGCCGCGCCTTCGAGCTTCGTGACGATCGCGGTGGGCTTGCCGTGCAGCATGCCGAAGAGGGCGCCGTCGTCGCGCGGAATCGGGTCGGGCACGGGCACGCGATGCGACGCGAGGTGGCGCATCAGGTCCAGATAGAACGGCAGTTGCGCGGAGGTCAGCTTTTCGAAGATCGTGAGAACGTATTCGCCGCGCGTCGTGGTCAGAAAGAAATTGCTGTTTTCGATACCGGACGCAATGCCGCGAAAATCGACGACATCGCCGAGATCGTAATGGCGCATCCATTGCGCGAGTTCGTGTTCGGTGACAGCGGTGAATACGGCCATGCAGGAAACTTCGGATTCAGGTTGGTCGGACCGGCGCTTGCGGCCGGTGCGGGAGTGGGTTGCCGGCCCCGCTCAGAGCCAGCCGTGGTGCCGCCCGTGACGAGGCGGCACGCGCCTTGCGTCAATAATGCAAGTTGATCGAGGGCAGGCGCGTGCTGGGCTGCCCGTTGTCACGCACTTGCGGCGACGTATCGGCGGGTGCGCTCATTTGATAGTGCGTGCCGAAGTTCGACCGCACGTCGATCTCGACGGGCTTGCCTTTATCGCGGTATTCGGTGATGACGGTGCCGTTCGGCGTCTTCTCGTAGTAGCTCGGCGTGCGCGGCACGTTGATGTCGACTTTCGACGAGACTTCCGCTGCCGGGCGATTGATCGCGTCCAAATCGGGCAGGCCCGCCGCTTCGTTGGCGGCGCGCGCCTGGGCGTGGGCTTGCGCGTCGTCGGCAGGCTGAGCCGCCATGGCGACCCCGCCGAAGGCAAGCATCGCGGCTACGGCGACAGGGAGGTACGGCTTCATGGTGATTCTCCAAGAGGGTAGGCGAATTCTAGCAAATACGTATCCGTCCCCGGTGTGGACCATGCAGTTATTTTGCGCGCTTGCGTGCTCCGCTGCACACGCTCGCGGCCTTGCGCGGCGCGGGTGCGCTGGCGCACGGCGCGTCGTCAGGACGTGACGGTTCCGTGGTAATGTCGTCTCAATTAAGCGAGGCGAATGAAGATGAAGAACGATCTAACGCACAACGGGCGGGCCGGGCTGCCCGCCGCCTTTCCCACTGAAGCCTTTACTGATCCAGCGGACGCCGTCGCTCGCTTGTCCGCCATCTACGAATCGAACACGGCTTATCTGCGCGATGCGTTCGCGCGCTATCGGCGCAACGAAGCGTTCAATCATCATGTGCGCGCGTGCTATCCGTTCGTGCGCATTCGCACCGAGGTCAATACGAACATCGATTCGCGCCGCTCGTACGGCTTCGTTGCCGGCCCGGGCGTCTTCGAGACGACGGTGACGCGTCCGGACCTCTTCGGCAACTACTATCGCGAGCAGTTGCGCCTGCTCGCGAAGAACCATCATGTGCTGATCGAAGTCGGCGTGTCCGACAAGCCGATTCCGATTCACTTCGCGTTTGCGGAAGGCATCCACCTCGAGGGCGATCTCGGCCGCGAGAAGCTCACGATGATGCGCGACGTGTTCGATACGCCGGACCTGGCGCAGCTCGATGACCGCATCGTGAACGGCACCTACGAGCCGGGTCCCGGCGAGCCGCATCCGCTCGCGCTTTTCACGGCGCCGCGGGTCGACTTCTCGCTGCATCGGCTGAAGCACTACACGGCCACCTCGCCGACGCACTTCCAGAACTACGTGCTCTACACGAACTATCAGTTCTACATCGACGAATTCGTGAAGCTCGGCCGCGAGCTGATGGCCCATACCGACGATGACGAGCTGCGCGCGTATCGCGGCGAATACACGTCGTTCGTCGAGCCGGGCGACGTGATCATGTACAACGCCAATCTCGACGAGCAGCCGGAAGCGGGAACGGGCACGGCGCCGGCGCGCCTGCCGCAGATGCCCGCGTATCACTTGAAACGCGCCGACGGCAGCGGCATCACGATGGTCAACATCGGCGTGGGGCCGTCGAACGCGAAGACGATCACCGATCACATCGCCGTGCTGCGTCCGCATGCGTGGGTCATGCTCGGCCACTGCGCGGGGCTGCGCAATACGCAGCGTCTCGGCGACTACGTGCTTGCGCACGGCTACGTGCGCGAAGACCACGTGCTCGACGCGGACCTGCCGCTATGGGTGCCGATTCCCGCGCTCGCGGAAGTGCAGTTGGCGCTGGAGCGCGCAGTCGCGCAAGTGACGCTGCTCGAAGGCGCGGAGTTGAAGCGCGTGATGCGCACGGGGACGGTGGCAAGCGTCGACAACCGCAACTGGGAATTGCGCGACTATCGCGAGCCGGTGCAGCGGCTGTCGCAAAGCCGCGCGATCGCGCTCGACATGGAGAGCGCGACGATCGCCGCAAACGGCTTTCGCTTCCGCGTGCCGTACGGCACGTTGCTGTGCGTGTCCGACAAGCCGCTGCACGGCGAACTGAAGCTGCCCGGCATGGCCGATCAGTTCTATCGCGCGCAAGTCGACCAGCACTTGCAGATCGGCGTCAAGGCGATGGAATTGCTGCGGATGAACGGGCTCGACCGCTTGCACAGCCGCAAGCTGCGCAGCTTCGCGGAAGTTGCGTTCCAGTAGGAAGGGCTGGTAAGGGCCGGTAAGAAGCGCGGTGCGCTCGAGGGTGAGCGCGCCGCTTGATTACAGATAGAACATCCGGTCTTCGTCCGACTTCGCCGCGTGCGGCTCGGCTTCCTCGCGGTCTTCATAGAACGCGAGCACCGCTTCGAGCACCTGGTCGGGATCGTCGATCACTTGCATCAGCTTCATGTCTTCGGGATTGATGAGGCCCATCGGCACGAGCGCCGATTCGAACCAGCTGAGCAAGCCCTTCCAGAACTCCGCGCCCACGAGAATGATCGGCACGTGGCGCGACTTCTTCGTCTGAATGAGCGTGAGCACTTCGGCGAGTTCATCGAGCGTGCCGAAGCCGCCGGGCATCACGATCACGGCATCCGAGTTCTTGACGAACGTGACCTTGCGCGTGAAGAAATGCCGGAAGCGCAGCGAGATGTCCTGCCATTGATTGCCCGATTGCTCGTGCGGCAGTTCGATGTTCAAGCCGACCGACGGCGCCTTGCCCGCATGGGCGCCCTTGTTGGCCGCTTCCATGATGCCGGGGCCGCCGCCGGAGATCACGGCGAAGCCGGCATCGGAGAGTTTTCGCGCGATGACGGTGGCGAGCTTGTAGTGCGGCGAGGTCGGTTTCAGACGCGCCGAACCATAGATGCTGACGGCCGGGCGGATCTCCGAGAGGTACTCGGTCGCCTCGATAAACTCTGCCATAATCGTGAACATCTGCCACGATGCGCGGGCCTTCTTGGCCGTCGCGCGCTCTTGATCTGCGAGCGATCGCAGACTCGGAATCAATTTTCTCTTGTTCATAATGCCTGAAGAACGAAACCTGAAAGGTAAGACCCTGCTATTGGTCGACGGTTCGAGCTATCTCTATCGGGCCTACCATGCGATGCCTGATTTGCGTGGCCCGGATGGCGGACCGACGGGTGCGCTGTATGGAATCATCAACATGTTGCGGCGCATGCGCAAGGAAGTCACGGCAGAGTATAGCGCGTGCGTGTTCGATGCGAAGGGCAAGACGTTTCGCGACGACTGGTATCCCGAGTACAAGGCGAATCGTCCGTCGATGCCCGAGGACCTCGCGCGGCAGATCGAGCCGATCCACGTCGCGGTGCGTGCATTGGGGTGGCCGCTCTTGATGGTCGACGGCGTCGAGGCCGACGACGTGATCGGCACGCTCGCCACGCAGGCCGAGGCGCACGGCATGAACGTGATCGTCTCGACCGGCGACAAGGACTTGGCGCAACTGGTTAGCGATCATGTCACCCTCATCAATACGATGACGAACGAGACGCTCGATCGTGACGCGGTCATCGCGAAGTTCGGCGTGCCGCCCGAGCGCATCATCGATTACCTCTCGCTGATCGGCGATACCGTCGACAACGTGCCGGGCGTCGACAAGTGCGGCCCGAAGACCGCCGTCAAATGGCTCACGCAATACGAGACGCTCGAAGGCATCGTCGCACATTCGGACGAGATCAAAGGTGCGGTAGGGGACAATCTGCGCCGCGCGCTCGATTTTCTGCCGATGGCGCAAAAGCTCGTCACGGTCGAGCGCGCGTGCAATCTGGATGGGCACGTCGAGTCGATCGACGCGACGCTTGCGACGCGTCCCGAGGCGCTCGGAGAGTTGCGCGACATCTTCCTGCGGCATGGCTTCAAGACCTGGCTGCGCGAAGTCGAGACGGCGCAGACACAGGTTCAGGCAAGGGTCGGGGCGGAGAATGGCGCGGCAGGCGTGGCCGAAGCCGCCGAGGCTCAACCCGCTTTGGCGCTCGAAGCGCCGCGCCACTACGACACCGTGCAGACCTGGGAGCAGTTCGACGCGTGGTTCGCGAAGATCGATGCGGCCGCGTTGACCTCTTTCGATACCGAGACGACCTCGCTCGATCCGATGGTCGCGCAGATCGTCGGCTTGTCGCTTTCGGTGGAGCCGGGGTACGCCGCTTACGTGCCGCTCGCGCATCGCGGTCCCGATGCGCCGGAGCAGTTGCCGCGCGACGCGGTGCTGACCAAGCTCAAGCCGTGGCTCGAAAACGCCGGGAAGAAGAAAGTCGGCCAGCATTTGAAGTACGACGAGCAGGTGCTCGCGAACTACGGCATCGAGCTGAACGGCATCGAGCACGACACGCTCTTGCAATCGTACGTGCTCGAATCGCACCGCTCCCACGACATGGACAGCCTCGCGCTGCGCCACCTCGGCATCAAGACGATCAAGTACGAAGACGTAGCGGGCAAAGGCGCGCAGCAGATCGGCTTCGATGAGGTGCCGCTGGAGAAGGCGGCGGAGTACGCCGCCGAAGATGCCGACATCACGCTGCAGCTCCATCAAGCGCTCTATCCGCAGATCGAACCCGAAGCGGGCTTGCTGCGCGTCTATCGCGACATCGAGATTCCGACGTCGCGCGTCTTGCGGCGCATGGAGCGCAACGGTGTGCTGATCGATACCGAACGGCTGCGCAAGCAAAGCAGCGAAATCGCGACGCGGCTCATCGAGCTCGAAGGGGAGGCTTACGCGCTGGCCGGCGGCGAGTTCAACATGGGGTCGCCGAAGCAGATCGGGCAGATCTTCTTCGAGCGCATGCAGTTGCCCGTGGTGAAGAAGACGCCGAGCGGCGCGCCGTCGACCGACGAAGAGGTGTTGCAGAAGCTCGCCGAGGATTACCCGCTGCCGAAGCTGTTGCTCGAGCACCGCGGCTTGTCGAAGCTCAAGTCCACTTACACGGACAAGCTTCCGCTCATGGTCAACGCGCAGACCGGGCGCGTCCATACGAACTATGCGCAAGCCGTCGCCGTGACGGGGCGGCTCGCCTCGAACGATCCGAACCTGCAGAACATCCCCGTGCGCACCGCCGAAGGCCGCCGCATCCGCGAGGCATTCATCGCGCCGCCCGGCTGCAAGCTGGTGTCGGCGGATTACTCGCAGATCGAGTTGCGCATCATGGCGCACATCTCCGGCGACGAGTCGCTCCTGCGCGCGTTCGCCAACGGCGAGGACATCCATCGCGCCACGGCCGCCGAAGTCTTCAGCGTGACGCCGCTCGAGGTCTCGAGCGACCAGCGGCGCATCGCGAAGGTCATCAACTTCGGCTTGATCTACGGGATGAGTTCGTTCGGACTCGCATCGAACCTCGGCATCACGCGCGATGCCGCGAAGCTCTATATCGACCGCTATTTCGCACGCTATCCGGGCGTCGCGCGCTACATGGACGAGACGCGCGCGAGCGCGAAAGAGAAGGGCTACGTCGAGACGGTGTTCGGGCGGCGCCTCTGGCTGCCCGAGATCAACGGCGGCAACGGTCCGCGCCGTCAGGCGGCCGAGCGCGCGGCGATCAACGCGCCGATGCAGGGCACCGCGGCCGATCTCATCAAGCTGTCGATGATCGCCGTGCAGAACTGGCTCGACGAGCAGAAGGGCGGCACGCGCATGATCATGCAGGTCCACGACGAATTGATCCTCGAAGTGCCGGAGGAGGAGCTGCCGCTCGTTCGCAAGCGGCTGCCCGAGCTGATGTGCGGCGTCGCCGCGCTGAAGGTGCCGCTCGTCGCGGAGGTCGGGGCGGGCGCGAGCTGGGAGGAAGCGCACTGAGGGCGCACTGAGCGTCGCCGTTTGCGCATCCGTCGAACGCTCACGTCACGTTCCACGCGATCACCCGTGCATGTCCGCGGGCGATCGCGCGCCTTTGTCCGACCGGTCCAGCCACACATTGATCTCCATGTCCTCATAGCGCACCAGACGGCTCTTGCGGCGACGCCGATAGCCCCACCAGATCGCGACGAACAGCGGAATCCACACATAGATCGACAGCACCTCCATCCAGTCGATCCGGCTCGCAAAGAATGCCTGATAGTCCTGCCCGAGCGAGATCACAAGACACAGCACGAACGCGAAGATCGGGCCGAACGGAAACCATTTCGCGCGGTACGGCAGTTGTTCGAGCCGGTATCCCTGCTTTAGGAAGCCCCTGCGAAACCGGTAATGACAGACGGCGATACCGAGCCACGCAATGAAGCCCGTGATCCCCACCGTGTTCAGCAGCCAGAGATAGATCCCCTGATTGTTGGTCAGCGATGTCAGGAAACACAACCCGCCGACCGCCATCGTCACGTACAGCGCGTTACGCGGCACACCGCCCGGCGACAGCGTTGCGAACATGCGCGGCGCGCGCCCTTCCGTCGCCAGGTTGTACAGCATCCGCGTCGCCGCGTATGTACCGGAGTTGCCCGCCGACAGAACGGCCGTCAGGATCACGATGTTCATCGCGTCTGCGGCGAGCGACAGTCCGGCGTGACGGAACACGAGCGTGAACGGGCTCATGCCGATGTCCGTCACGTCGCTCTTCAGCAGGTTCGGATCGGTGTACGGAATCAGCAGGCCGATCACGAAAATCGCCAGCACGTAGAAAAGCATGATGCGCCAGAAGATCTGCCGGACGGCCTTCGGAATCGTTGTGCGCGGATGTTCGGACTCGCCCGCGGTGATTCCGACCAGTTCGGTGCCCAGGAACGAGAAGCCGGCGATCAACGCGACGCTCATCATGGCATGCAGACCGCCGACGAACGGCGCATCGCCGATCGTGAAGTTCCGCCACCCGACCGCCGTCGCGCCCCTCAGTGCGCCGGCCGCGATCAGCAATCCCGTTACGACGAACGCGATCACGGTGACGACCTTGATCAGCGAGAACCAGTACTCCGATTCGCCGAACCCGCGCACGGACAGCGTATTCAGCAGGAAGATCAGGACGAGAAACGCCGCACCCCACCAGACACCCGGCACGCCGGGAAACCAGTAATGCATCACAAGCTGCGCGGCGACGAGCTCAACCGCGATCGTCACCGCCCAGCTATACCAGTACGTCCAGCCGAGCGCGACGCCGAATCCTTCGTCAACGTATTTCTCGCCGTAGATCGCAAACGATCCCGACACCGGCATCAACGCCGCCATTTCGCCCAGCCCCGTCACGACGAAATAGACCATCAGGCCGATCACGATGTACGCGGCGATCGCACCGCCTGGCCCCGCCTGCGCGACCGACGCGCCGGATGCCACGAAGAGGCCGGTGCCGATCGATCCGCCGATCGCAATCATCGCGATGTGCCGGCTCTGGAGGCGACGCTTCAGCGTCGTCGTGGTTGACGGCTCAGACTGCTTCATCGTTTGCAAAGCATCCATGTTTTTTACCTTGGCGCAGGGATTTTCGATCCCGTCAATTTAATTCGTTATGCAAATCTATCGAGGCGATCTCTCTCGTCGAAACAGGCACGTCAACGGACGGCGCGATACATTGCGCGGCCCGTCGAGCCGACGCTTCGCGCGCGGCCGCATTCCGCCAATCAGGACGGCAGACGCACCGCCGGCGTCATACGACGCTGCGCTTGATTGTCTGCAATTCGGCCGTCGTCACGATCTTCTCGATCTTGAAACGCGGACTCTCGAGCCATGCGTTCGCGATGCGGCGATACTCGTCGAGATCCTCGCACGCGAGCCGCACGAGAAAATCGAACGTGCCGCTGACGAGCCAGCAATCGAGCACCGCGGGGCTCGCGCGCATCTCCTCCTCGAACGGCGCCTGCGAGCGGCCGTGGTCGGCAAGCACGATCTGCGCAAGCACGACGATCGATTGTTTCTCGCGCGGCGGCCGGATCACCGCCCGATAGCCGGCGATGACACCCAGCGCCTCGAGCCGCTCGACGCGCGCCTGACACGGCCGCGGCGTCAGGTTCACGCGTTCCGACAGCTGCCGGTACGAAATCCGTCCGTCGTTGCGCAAGACGTCGAGAATCTTGAGATCGATCTTGTCGAGTTGCATCTTCTTGTCCGCCATCCGCGTTCGCTCCCGTCGGGTCATCGCCAGTGCGCGCGAAATGCCGTCGATTCCGCCGTGCGCGCCACATTATCCGATCGATGCGAACCGCGTGTCAGCCGTCTAGAAGCGCAGCGATAGACAGGTCAGCCCGCCGTCCATTTTGCGGAACTCGCTGGTATCGATCACGTGCAGCGGCAGGCCGAGCATGTCGACGCGTTCGTGCACGCGCGGATAGCCGGCGGGCGTGATGAACGCATCGTTGACGCGCAGCGTGTTGCCCGCATATTCGTCGGCCGGCTCGATTGCGATCCGGCGAAACGCGGCGAATGCGGCATGCGCGGCCAGCGCTTCGTTCACGAGCAGCGTGTCGTCGCCGAGATAGTTGACGACCGATTTCAGGTGCAGGCCCTCGCCGACCGGTACGGCGACCACCGAGTACCCGTACGGCGACACGAGCGCTTCGAATGCCGCGATGCCGTCGACGTCGGTGCGGCTAGTCACGCCGATGAAGAAGCGTTTGCCGACCTGCATCACGTCGCCGCCGTCGAGACGGCCGTCGCGCATCGGCAGCAGCTCGCGATGCGCGGCGAGCGGCGCTTCGATCGCCGCGGTTTCACCGCGCCGTGCGGGCGCGCCGGGACGCGTGATAACCGCGAATTCCGGCGTCACGACCGCGACATCCTCGACGAAGTGCGAATCCGGGAAAGCATCGAGCGGCGGCAGCTCGGTCAGCTCGACACCGAGCTTGCAGAGCGTCTCGCAGTACGTGTGAAACTGCGTCAGCGTCTTGTCGTATTCCGGCGCGCCGAGCTGTGCGGTGGTCAGGCCCGCGGCGCACGATGCGCTAGGACGGCGAACGATCGCTTGCGTGAATTGCATCTGGACTCCTCCATGGTGTTGGGTCGCGACCGGCATGACAGGCCATGCGGTCGCCGTTGCGTTCCAAACCATTATCGGAAGTCAAAATGGCCGTTGACGTCGATTTCGGCGTCGAGCACAGCCGATTCCGTCGAATTGCGCGTTTTCAGCAACCGATTCGGCGAACGGCCGCCGGCGGCATGCAATGCGCGCGGCCGACACGCTCGACGACTGGCGCGCCGAGCCCTGCGGTGCCGTGATCTGCTGCAGGAAATCTGGACAGAAATGAATGTTAGTGTTTCGACGCGGTGTTCACGCTCGAACAAGTCTATAGCGTCGCGCGCATGACACACATGTGGCGCGGCGACTTGTTCTGGAAACGATCCCACCCTGACAATGGCCTATCCGGGCCGTACGTTTTTTCGGCCTGTTAAATTCGCACAACCGAATGGCAACCACGGAGAGTGTCAATGCATCGTTTCATCGTCGTTGGGGGAGGCGCTGGGGGACTTGAGCTGGCGACGCGGCTTGGCGATCGCTACGGCAAAAAGAAGAATGGCGAGGCCCGCGCCTTGGTGACGCTCGTCGACCGCTATCCGACGCATATCTGGAAGCCCTTGCTGCACGAGGTCGCGGCCGGCAGCATGGACCCCTTCACGCAGGAGCTCGAATACGCGGCGCAGGCGCGCTGGCACGGCTTCGAGTTTCAGCAGGGCGGGCTGGCCGGGCTCGATCGCAAGGCTAAAAAGATCAGGCTCGCGCCGGTCCTCGACGACGACGGCGCCGAATTGCTGCCCGAGCGCGAACTCGCCTACGACACGCTCGTGATCGCGATCGGCAGTACGACGCATTTCTTCGGCGTGCAAGGCGCGCCGGAACATTCGATCGCGCTCGATACGGTCCATCAGGCCGAGCGTTTCCGCAAGCGTCTGATCGCGGCCTGCATGCGCGCCGAACATCAGGAGTACGCGCGCGTCGAGTGCGGCGACGGCATGTCGCCCGATAACGAAGCGCGCATTCAGGTGGCGATCGTCGGCGGCGGCGCGACGGGGGTCGAATTGTCTGCGGAATTGCGCAACACCGCGCAGGTGCTGTCGGCCTATGGGCTGCACAAGCTCGATCCGCGGCACGACGTCGGCATCGTGCTGATCGAGGCGGGGCAGCGCATTCTTCCCGCGCTGACGGAGCGCGTCTCCGGCGCGACGGCCGAGCTGCTGACCAAGCTCGGCGTGAAGCTCATGCTCGGCGAGACGGTCGCCGAAGTCGCGCCCGGTCTGGTGCGGACCGCGAGCGGCAAGACGGTGCGCGCCGACCTGACGGTCTGGGCGGCGGGCATCAAGGCGCCGCCGGTGCTGTCAAAGCTCGACGGGCTCACGGTGAACCGGCTGGGGCAGCTCGAAGTCCGCCGTACGCTGCAGACCGTCAACGACGACGACATCTTCGCGCTCGGCGATTGCGCCGCCTGCCAATGGCCCGGCAATGAGCGCAACGTGCCGCCGCGCGCGCAAGCGGCGCATCAGCAGGCGAGCTTTCTGTTGAAGTCGCTTGTGAACCGGATGGAGGGCCGGCCGCTTGCGGAGTTCACGTATCGCGACTTCGGCTCGCTCGTGTCGCTCGGGCATTGGAGCGCGGTCGGCAATTTGATGGGCGGGCTGATCGGCGGAAACATGCTGATCGAAGGTCTCTTTGCGCGCTTCATGTACATGTCCCTGTACCGGCTGCATATTGCGGCGCTGCACGGCTATCCGCGAATGATGCTCGATACGTTCGCGCATTGGCTGCGGCGTACCACGCTGCCGCGCGTGAAGCTGCATTGACCTGACCGAAGGCTCGAAAGGCGGGAAAGGCTCCTGCAAAGGGCGCAGCAAGGTAGATGAAGCCATGCGTCGCTAGAATCGATCGAACGCAGCAACGGCTGCGTGTCCCGGCGGGGCCGCCATCGTGCGGCCCGTGCCGTTCCGGTCGAATTCCGCCCGCCGTTGTGCTCAGCTCAGGCAGCGGCCAAAACAAGGAGCGCCGTATGCTGAAGCCCGAAATCGACAGCCTGATCCCGCATGTTCCGTTCGACCGCCGCACGTTCATCAAAGCCGCGCTCGGCAGCGGCTTTGCAGCGTGCGTGCTGCCGGTCTCCGCGCAGACCATCCATACCGATAGCGTCGGGCTCGAAGCGGACGAGATCGGCTTCCATTCGGGCGGCGATCTCATTCCCGCGTATCGCGCGCAGCCGGCGGGCAAGACGCATCTGCCGGTGATCATCGTGATCCACGAGATTTTCGCCGTGCACGAGCATATCGCCGACGTCTGCCGGCGCTTTGCCAAGCTCGGCTATCTCGCGATCGCGCCGAACCTTTATTCGCGCGAAGGCGATCCGTCTGCTTATCCGACGATCCAGCAACTCGACGAAGAGGTGGTCAGCAAGGTCTCCGATGCAACGGTCATGGCCGATCTCGATGCGGCCGTTCAATGGGCCGGCGAGCACGGCGGAGATTTGCATCGGCTGGGCGCGGTCGGTTACTGCTGGGGCGGTCGCCAGGCGTGGCTCTTCGCGGAACACAACCCGCGCCTGAAGGCGGTGGTCGCATGGTACGGGCGCGTGGCCGGCGAGCATGGCCCGATGACTCCGGTGAACCCGATCGATCGGGTGGCGGACCTGCATGCGCCGGTGCTCGGCTTCTATGGCGAGCAGGACAAGAGCATCCCGCAGGACACGCTCGAGCAAATGAAGGCGCTGATCGCGCAAGGCCCGATGGTGGCGCGCGGCTCGCAGTTCGTCGTCTACGGCGACGCGGGGCACGCGTTCTTTGCGGACTATCGGCCGAGCTACCGCAAGGCGGACGCCGAAGATAGCTGGCGCCGTGCCCTAGCGTGGCTCAAGGAGCACGGGGTCGCCTGACGCGATGTCGTGCCAGCAGGCGCCGCGCGGGCCTGCCGTACGAACGCGCATGCGTTGCCTACGGATTCGCGCCCGTCGCAACAGGACGCGACGGGTCCGCGCACCATTCGCTCCACGATCCTGGATACAGCGCGGCGCCGTGCAATCCGGCGATCTCCATCGCCAGCGCGTTGTGGCACGCCGTCACGCCCGACCCGCATTGCAGCATCACCTGCTCGGGCAACTTTCCGCTCAATACGGCGCTGAAGTCTTCGCGCAGCGAGTGTGCGGACTTGAAGCGCCCGTCCCCCGTGAGGTTGTCCATGTAATAGCGGTTCCGGGCCCCCGGAATGTGGCCGCCGACAGGGTCGATCGTCTCGTTCTCGCCGCGATAGCGATCCGGCGAGCGCGCGTCGACCACGACGCGATCGGGTGCCGACAGGTTGCGCAGCACGGCTTGGGCATCGACGGTTGCGACGAGCGGGGCGGCTGCCTTGAAATTGCCTGCCGCCTTGGCGGGCGTCTGCGTATCGAGCGCGAACCCGGCGGCCTGCCATGCCTGCAAACCGCCATCGAGCACCGCTGCCGAGTCGTGGCCGAGCCAGCGCAGCAGCCACCAAAGGCGCGCCGCATAACCGCCGCCCTGTGCGTCGTACGCGACGATCTGCTGATTCTGGTTCAGGCCCTGCGCGGCCAGCGCCGCGACCAGCGCGGCGCGGTCCGGCAGGGGGTGCCGTCCGTTCGTGCCGGTCTTCGCGCCCGACAGGTCGCGATCGAGATGCAGGTAGTGCGCGCCGGGGATATGGCCTGCCGCATAGGCTTGCTCGCCTGCGCCGGTATCCGCGAGACTGAAGCTGCAATCGAAGACAAGCACGCTGCCCGGTGCGTTGGCGATGCGTTCTGCGAGATTGGCGGCTGAAATGAGAGTGGTGTAGTGGGTATGCGGCATGACAGCTCCTGATAGACACGCGTCCGGCTCTTGCTGGAAGGCTGTTGTTAGTCTAAACAAAAAGACGGGCAAGAAGGGTTTCAAACCCGACTTGCCCGTCTTTTCATCTAGCAGATCGCTGTGGCCTAACCGCTCGAATCGCGCTCAGATCGGCCCGAGTTCGCGCCGCAGGAACTCGTGGAAGTGCTGCATGCCGTCTTCCATCGGGCTCTGGTACGGCCCGACCTGCGACTCGCCGCGGTTCATCAGGGCGAGACGTCCGGCGTCCATGCGTTCGCCGATTTCGTCGTCTTCGCGGGCGGTTTCCATGTAGGCGGCACGCTCGGCTTCGACGAACTCGCGCTCGAACAACGCGATTTCCTCGGGGTAGTAGAACTCGACGACGTTCGTCGTCTGAGTCGGGCTGCGCGGAATCAGCCACGACACGACCAGCACGTGCGGATACCACTCGATCATGAGACCGGGGTAGTACACCATCCAGATCGCGCCGAATTCAGGCGGCTCGCCGCCGCGGAAGCGCAACACTTCGTCGTGCCACTTGCGGTACGTGGGGCTGCCCGGTTTCGCGAGCTTGTTGTGTACGCCGACCGTCTGGACGCTGTACCAGTCGCCGAATTCCCACTTGAGGTCGTCGCACGACACGAAGCTGCCGAGGCCCGGGTGGAACGGCACGACGTGGTAGTCCTCCAGATAGACCTCGATGAAGGTCTTCCAGTTGTAGTTGCACTCGTGCACTTCGACGTGATCGAACAGGAAGCCCGAAAAGTCGAAGTGATGCTTCGTGCCGAGGCGTGCGAGATCTTCCGCGACGTTGCGGCCCTGGGCTTCGAACAACAGGCCCTGCCAGTTCTGCAACGGCGTGGCGCCGAGGTTCAGGCACGGGTTGTCGGCGAAGTGCGGCGCGCCGAGCAGGTTGCCGTTCAGGTCGTACGTCCAGCGATGGAGCGGACAGACGATGTTCTCCGTCTGGCCGCGGCCGTTGAGCATGATGGCTTGCCGGTGGCGGCACACGTTGGACAGCAGCTCGACTTGCGACTGCTGGTTGCGCACGAGCACGCGCCCTTCGCTTTCGCTCGGCAGCGCAAAATAACTCCCCGCTTCGGGGGCCATCAACTCGTGCCCGACGTAACGAGGACCTTGCTTGAAAAGTGTTTCGATTTCGCGCGTAAGAAGCGCTGGGTCAAAATAAGCTGTGACTGGCAGCTGGCTGGAGATAGCCTTCAGCTGCAAAGCATTGCTCAGATTGGACATTCCCACTCCCGATGAAGACGTGAAAGCAGTGAACAACCCAACCATCGATAAGTTTCGATTTGGGGAGCCCGCGATTATACCCTTTTCCCCCTCCTTGGGGTGCATAAGTGTCTGATTTGGGTCAAAATTGCCCCCAGAGTTCACAGTTTTTCACTCGAATCCGTCAGGGAAATGGTGGATGCCTTCGGTCTGAGGATTGTGTCGGACAGGTCGGGTTTGTCTCTTTTGCCGTAGAATGTCCGACTTGTTTTTAAATTCCGACTCTGCTCATGGCGAAGACCGCAGCTCAGGACCCCGCTCGTGCCGCGCCAGGCGGCGATGGCGCGCCATTGCCGGAGAACTATGAAGCAGCCGTGGCGGAACTCGAGGAGCTGGTCGCGCGAATGGAAGGCGGCACGCTGAGCCTTGAGGAATCGCTTGCCGCGTACCGGCGCGGCGCCGCACTTGTGGCGTTCTGTCAACAACAATTGGAAAAGGTGGAGCAGCAGGTCCGCGTTCTCGACGGCGAGATGCTGAAGCCGCTTCCCTCCAACGCAGCTCCCGCGGATAGCGGAGATGATCTATGACATTTGAAGAATGGATGCGTTCGGTGCTCGCACGTGTCGAGACTGCACTCGAACACTATTTGCCGGGGCCGGACACTGCGCCTGCCCAACTGCACGAAGCGATGCGCTATGCCGCGCTGGGCGGCGGCAAGCGGGTGCGGCCGTTGCTGTGCCATGCGGCCGGCGAGTTGACCGGCGCTGGCGCGAAGGCGCTCGAAGCGGCGTCGGCGGCACTGGAAATGATTCACGTCTATTCGCTCGTGCACGACGACATGCCGTGCATGGACGACGACGAACTGCGCCGCGGCAAGCCCACGGTGCACGTCAAGTATGACGAGCCGACGGCCTTGCTCGTCGGCGATGCGCTGCAATCGCAGGCGTTCGTCGCGCTGACCGACAGTGCGGCGCTCGCGCCCGCGGCGCAAGCCGCGCTCGTGCGCGAGCTGGCGCTCGCGAGCGGCTCGATCGGCATGGCCGGCGGCCAGGCGATCGATCTGGCGAGCGTGGGCCTCGCGCTGACGCGGCCTCAGCTCGAAACGATGCATCGGATGAAAACCGGTGCGCTCTTGCGTGCAGCCGTGCGCATGGGTGCGCTGGCAGGCGAGGCGCCGGGCGACGAGGCCCTGCGCTCGCTCGACGCGTATTCGGCCGCGGTCGGCCTCGCGTTCCAGGTCGTCGACGACATCCTCGACGTCACGACCGATTCCGCGACGCTCGGCAAGACCGCCGGCAAAGATGCGAAGGACGGTAAGCCGACCTACGTGTCGATCATTGGGCTCGATGCGTCGCGTGCACTGGCTGCGCAGCTGCGCAGCGAGGCGCACGAGGCGCTCGTGCCGTTCGGCGCGCGCGCGCAGCGCCTGGCCGAATTGGCTGACCTGGTTGTGAACCGGGTGAGTTGAACGCGGAAGAAGTTAACGCTATAAGCCCGCCGCCGCGCACGAAACATTCCGGGTGTGCGCGAGACAAGTGCGGGCGCGTAAGTTTTCCTACAATGGAACGACGATGTACGACTTGCTGAAAACTATCGACGACCCAGCGGACCTGCGCCGCCTCGATCGCCGCCAACTGCAGCCGCTCGCCGACGAGTTGCGTGCCTACGTGCTCGACAGCGTGTCGCAGACGGGCGGCCATTTGTCGTCCAATCTCGGTACGGTCGAACTGACGATCGCGCTGCACTATGTGTTCAACACACCGAACGATCGCATCGTCTGGGACGTCGGACACCAAACGTATCCGCACAAGATTCTGACGGGCCGCCGCGACCAGATGCACTCGTTGCGCCAGTTCGGCGGCATCTCGGGCTTCCCGCGCCGCGCGGAATCCGAGTACGACACGTTCGGCACTGCGCACTCGAGCACGTCGATTTCGGCTGCGCTCGGCATGGCGATCGGGAGCAAGCTGAAGGGCGAAGACCGCTTCTCGATCGCGGTGATCGGCGACGGCGCGATGACGGCCGGCATGGCGTTCGAAGCGATGAACAACGCGGGCGTCTGCGACGATGTCCCGCTGCTGGTGATCCTGAACGACAACGACATGTCGATTTCGCCGCCGGTGGGCGCGCTGAATCGCCATCTCGCGCGCCTGATGTCGGGCCGCTTCTACGCAGCGGCGCGCGCCGGCGTCGAGCGCGTGCTGCGCGTGGCGCCGCCGATGCTCGAGCTGGCCCGCAAGCTCGAAGAGCACGCGAAGGGCATGGTCGTGCCGGCCACGCTCTTCGAAGAGTTCGGCTTCAACTACATCGGGCCGATCGACGGCCACGATCTCGATTCGCTGATCCCGACGCTCGAGAACATCCGCGAATTGCGCGGCCCGCAATTCCTGCACGTCGTGACGAAGAAGGGCCAAGGCTACAAGCTCGCCGAGGCCGATCCGGTGCTCTATCACGGTCCGGGCAAGTTCAATCCGGTCGAGGGCATCAAGCCGTCGACGGCGCCTTCCAAGAAGACCTACACGCAAGTGTTCGGCGAATGGCTGTGCGATGCGGCCGAGCTCGATTCGCGCGTGGTCGGCATCACGCCCGCGATGCGCGAAGGCTCGGGCATGGTCGAGTTCGAAAAGCGCTTCAAGGACCGTTACTACGACGTGGGCATCGCGGAGCAGCATGCGGTGACGTTCGCGGGCGGTCTCGCGACCGAAGGGTTGAAGCCGGTCGTCGCGATCTATTCGACGTTCCTGCAACGTGCGTACGACCAGCTGATCCACGACGTCGCGCTGCAAAACCTGCCGGTGGTTTTCGCGATCGATCGCGCGGGCCTCGTCGGCGCGGACGGCGCGACGCACGCGGGCGCGTATGACCTCGCGTTCCTGCGCTGCATCCCGAACATGACCGTGATGGCCGCGTCGGACGAAAACGAATGCCGCCAGATGCTCTACACGGCGCTGCAGCAGCCGAACCCGACTGCGGTGCGCTATCCGCGCGGCGCGGGCACGGGGGTGGCGACCGTCAAGCAGATGACCGCGATTCCGCTTGGCAAGGGCGAAGTCCGCCGTCAGTCGTCTGCGCCGAAGGGCAGCCGCATCGCGATTCTCGCGTTCGGCACGATGGTCGCGCCGGCGCTCGCCGCCGCCGAGGAACTCGATGCGACGGTCGCCAACATGCGCTTCGTCAAGCCGGTCGATGCCGCGCTTCTGCGCGAGCTCGCCGAGACGCACGACGCGCTCGTGACGGTCGAAGAAGGTTGCATCATGGGCGGCGCGGGCTCAGCCTGCGTCGAATCCCTCCTTGCCGATGGGGTTATCCGACCCGTACTACAATTGGGCCTTCCCGATGCCTTCATCGACCACGGCGAGCCGGCCAAGCTGCTCGCGGGCTGTGGGCTCGACGGTGCGGGCATCGCGAAATCGATCCGCGAGCGCTTTCTGAAGCAGGCGGCCGAAGGCGAGGCCACCAAGCTCGCAAAGCGCGTCGCTTGACGGTGCGGCTGCGGTCGCGGCCGTGCCTCTCCCGGTTGGTTTGAATGACATGGGCCTGCGGGCCCATGTTTCGTTACTGGCATCGCGGATGCCAGCCGGCGCGCGGCCTTTTAAGCGCGTTCGTGAATGACAGTACAGGACAGAACAAGATGAATCAGATGAACCCCGCCTTTGTGATGCCCGATGTGCAAAGCACGGTCGACACTCGCCAGATCGCGATTCAGCGGGTCGGCGTCAAGGCGGTGCGCCATCCGCTCACCGTGAGGGCGGCCGACGGTGAGATCCAGCCGACGGTCGGCACGTGGAATCTCGACGTGCATCTGCCGGCCGAGCAAAAGGGCACGCACATGTCGCGCTTCGTCGCGCTGCTCGAGGAAAACAAGGCGCCGCTCGAACCGGCGACGTTCCGCGCGATGCTCGCGTCGATGCTCGAGAAGCTCGAGGCGAAGGCCGGCCGCATCGAAGTGACGTTTCCGTACTTCGTGAACAAGATCGCGCCGGTGTCGGGCGTGAAGAGCCTGCTCGATTACGAAGTCACGCTCACGGGCGACACGCGCAACGGTGCGACGCGCCTGTTCTTGCGCGTGCTCGTGCCGGTGACGAGCCTGTGCCCGTGCTCGAAGAAGATCTCGCAATACGGCGCGCACAATCAGCGCTCGCACGTGACGATCAACGCTGAGCTGGCGGGCGATCTGCCGGTCGAGGAACTGATTCGGATCGCTGAGGAAGAGGCGTCGTGCGAGCTATGGGGGCTGTTGAAGCGCCCAGACGAGAAGTTCGTGACGGAGCGCGCCTACGAGAATCCTAAGTTCGTCGAAGATCTCGTGCGCGATGTGGCGCAGCGTCTGAATCAGGACGGGCGCGTCGTCGCGTATGTGCTCGAAGCCGAGAACTTCGAATCGATCCACAATCACAGCGCGTATGCGGTCATCGAGCATGACAAGCGCGATGCGGTCGATGGAGTGTGAGTCGACGGCCTGTATCGCCGTTGCTTTGACGGCTCGGCAGCAGCAGTGACGAAGGGGCGCCTGGAAGGCGCCCCTTCGTGCGTCTGGACGGCGCGTCAAGCCGGCTCGCCGCCTTCGGTCATCGAAGGAAACGTCACGATAACCGTGGCCCCGCCGCCTGGCGTCGTGTCGATCGAGGCCTGTGCGCGATGCACGCGTGCAATCTCACGCACGATCGAGAGCCCGAGCCCATTGCCGTCCGCCGCTTGCGAAGCCGTGCCGCGATAGAAACGCTCGAACACCGCGTCGCGCTCCGCGGGCGAGATGCCGGGACCGTCGTCGATGACCGCGAGCGACGGCCGCCCGGCGATATCGCAGCCGACACGTACCGTGATCACCGAGCCGTCGCCGGCGTAGCGGATGGCGTTGTCGATCAGATTGCCGATCAACTCGACGAGCAGATCGGCGCGCCCGAGCACGTGGACCTTCACCTCCTGTTCCAAACCCAAATCGATGCCGCGGGCGCGCGCCACCGGCGACCAATCGAGCGTCGCGCTGCGCGCGACCTGGTGCAGCGGCACGCCGGCGAGCGTCGCGACGTAGGCGCAATCGGTATCGAGCCGCGAGAGCGACAGCAATTGCTGCACGGCCTTGCCCGCGTGCCGCACGGCGCCGTTCAGGCGGCGCAAGTGCCGTTCGACGCCGGGCGGCGCGGATTCGCACATGGCCAGCTCGGATTCGGCCTGAATGACGGCGAGCGGCGTCTTCAGCTGATGGGCGGCATCGGCGAAGAAGCGGCGGCGCGCGGTCTGCATCTGCTGCATGCGCCCGATGTATTGATTGATCGACTCGACGAGCGGCGCGACTTCGCTCGGCAAATCGGTGTTGTCGAGCGGTGCCGGGTCGCCGTCCGAGCGGCTCGAGACCGTGGCCGAGAAGCGCTTGAGCGGACGCAGCCCGAGGCCCACGCCGAGCCACACAATGGCGATGGCAAGCGCGGTCAAGAGCACTTCCTGCACCAGTGAGCCGATCAGGATGTCGCGCGCGAGCGCCTCGCGCGGCTCGATCGTTTCGCCGACGAGCACCCAGACGAAACGCGTCTGCGCGCTCGGCACGTCGTGCACCGCCACCCTCAGCACGGCCATGCGCAACGACTGCTCGCGGTAGGTCGCGTTGAAAAAGCGCGGGCCGTGTCCCGTGGCGTCGCGCTCGGCAGGCAGCGGCAAGTCCTGATAGCCGGTCACCGCGAGCCCCGTTTCGTCGCGAATCACGTAGTAGATCTTGCCGCCCGCATCCGACTCGAACATTTCGAGCGCGAGATAGGGCAGATCGACCTCGATCTCGCCATCGCGCAGCCGGATGCCGTCGCGGATCGCGCGCAGCGAGACGTCGAGCGTGCGGTCGAACGCGGCATGGGCGGCGCTCATTGCCCGCTGATAGGTGAGCCACGCGTCGAACACGAGCAGCGCGAGGAGCGGCAGCAGCAGCCACAGTGTCACCTGCGCGCGCAGATTGAGCTTCTTCATCGCCCGGGCGGATTTCCTTCGGCGCGTCGGCAATCGCGTCCGCGCGGGCCGTCTTCCTTGGCTTCGAGCAGATAGCCGAGCCCGCGCAGCGTCGTGATCGCCGCGCGGCTGCCTTCGAGCTTCTTGCGCAGGCGGTGGACGTAGAGCTCGATCACGTCGGGATTGACCGACTCGGCGAGCCCGTAAATCTTTTCCGATAGCGCCTCTTTGTTGATCGCACGCCCGTTGCGCAGGGTCAGCACTTCGAGCACGGCGCGCTCGCGCGGTGTCAGCGCGAGTGGCTCGCCCGCGAGCGTGAACGTGCGCGCGACGCTGTCGAATTCGAGCGGCCCCACGCGGATGTGCGCGCTGTCGTGCCCGTGGCTGCGCCGGATCAGCGCTCGGGCGCGCGCTTCGAGTTCGACGAGCTCGACGGGCTTGCCGAGATAGTCGTCCGCGCCGAGATCGAGGCCGCGCACGCGGTCTTCGACCGCATCGTGCGCGGTGAGGATCAGCACCGGCACGGGGTTGCGCCGCTGCCGCAGCCGTCTCAGCACTTCGAGGCCGTCCAGCTTCGGCAGTCCGATGTCGAGGATGACGAGCGCGTAGTCCTGGGTGCGGAGCACGTGATCGGCGGCCTCGCCGTCGGACATGCAGTCGACCGCGAAGCGCGCATTGGCGAGCGCGTCGTCAAGCGCGCGAGCAAGAACGGGATTGTCTTCGACAAGCAAAACGCGCATGGACCCGTCCTAAGGGAAATTACTTAGCGAAAACAAGGGCTTTCCTCGATCTCTAAATAATTTGGAAAGCGAATAGAAAGCTATCGGAAAGTATCATGATTTCCCTTGTACGAGATAACAATTTCTGGAGGGAGATGATGCAAGCCAAGATGAATTCGAAGGCGCCGTTCAACGCACGCGCCCGCTTGGCGCCGCTCGTGGCGGCGAGCGCGCTGCTTTTGGCCGTCCCCGTGCAGGCGCAAGTGCCTGCCCGATATCCGGCCGCCTATCAGGAAACCATCGACGCTGCGAAAAAGGAAGGTCAACTGATCGTCTACTCGACGACGGATACCGTGCTTGTGCGCGGTCTTATCAAGGACTTCGAAGCGCTCTACGGCGTCAAGGTCGAGTACAGCAACATGAACAGCACCGAGATCTACAACCGCTTCATCAGCGAGACGGCCGCCAAAAGTAAAAGCGGCGACGTGCTGTGGAGCACGGCGATGGATCTCCAGGTGAAGCTCGTCAACGATGGCCTGATGGCGAGCTATGCGTCACCTGAAGCGGGCGCCCTGCCCCAGTGGGCGCAATACCAGAAGCAGGTCTACAGCACGAACTACGAGCCTGTGGCGATCGTCTACAACAAGCGCCTGCTGCCGCCCGGCGAAGTGCCGCAAACGCGGGCCGAATTCATCAAGCTGTTGCAGTCGCAGCCGCAGAAGTTCAAGGGCAAGGTCACGATGTACGACATCGAAAAGTCCGGGGCCGGTTTCAACTATCTGACGCAGGATGTCCGCATCAATCCGCAAGTCACCTGGGATCTGGTGCGCGCCATGGGCGCAAGCCACCCGAAGCTGCAGTCGAGCGCGGGCGCGATGATGGAGCGGATTTCGTCGGGCGAGAACCTGATCGGCTACAACATCTTCGCCTCGTATGCGTCCGCCAAGGCCAAGAAAGATCCGTCGATGGGCTACCTCTATCCGAAGGACTACACCCAGGTCGCGAGCCGTCTCGTCACGATTTCGAAGTCGTCGGCGAACCCGAATGCGGCGCGTCTGTGGGTCGACTACTTGTTGTCGAAGCGCGGGCAGACGCTGCTTGCGGAACAAGCCAACCTGTTTCCGATTCGCGAGGACGTCGGCGGCGAGAACTCGATGAGCGCGCTGCAAAAACAGCTCGGCGATTCGCTGAAGCCGATCCCGATCGGCACGGGCTTGCTTGTCTACCTCGATCAGCAGAAGCGTCTCGAGTTTCTGAAGCAGTGGCGGCAGTCCATCCGCGGTTGAAGGCGGGCCGCTCGGGCGCTGTTTGACGTGCTACGTGACGGCCTGCGGGTTTAGCGCCGAGTCAAGCGCGGCCAATTCCATCGGGCGGCTGAACCCTCGCCGCCCGATCATTCGCTTCCCATTTTCAGCAATCGACAAACGTCCCCGCCGGGACGTAGGGAGACACTCATGCTTTCAACCAAGGCGGACAGCAAACCGCCGCTCTTGCGCTCGCTCGCGCAAGCGGGCCAGGCTGTCCGCAGCCATTCCGTGCAGCGCCTGCCCGATCCCGCGTGGCGCGGTCTCGCGGTGCTGTTTCGCTGGCTCGTCATCGCCGTGTTGGCCACGGCCGTGCTGTTGCCGCTGTCGTTCATCGTGCTGCAGAGCGTGCTGTCCGCGCCGTTCTTCGACGCGAACAAAACCTTCGGCATCGACGGCTATCGCTTCATCTTCAGCGATCCCGACTTCTGGGAGGCCGCGAGGAACTCGCTGATCATCGCGAGCGGCATGCTGCTCATTTCGATTCCGCTCGGCGGCGTCCTCGCGTTCCTGATGACGCGCACGGATCTGCCTGGCTGCCGCTGGCTCGAGCCGCTGCTGCTCACGCCGGTCTTCGTGTCGCCGATGGTGCTTGCGTTCGGATATGTGATCGCTGCGGGCCCGGTCGGCTTCTTTTCGGTCTGGTGGCAGGAGTGGTTCGGCGTACCAGAGGCGCCGTGGACGGTGTATTCGGTGTTCGCGATTACGGTCATCGTCGGGCTCACGCATGTGCCGCACGTCTACCTGTATTCGGCGGCGGCGCTGCGCAATCTGGGCTCCGACGTCGAGGAAGCGGCGCGCGTGGCCGGCGCGCGGCCGTTCCGCGTGGCGCTCGATGTCAGCCTGCCGATGACGATGCCGTCGCTGCTCTTTTCCGGCGTGCTCGTGTTCTTTCTCGGCTTCGAAGTGTTCGGCTTGCCGCTCGTGCTTGGCGATCCGGAAGGGCACTTCGTGCTCGCGACTTATTTGTACAAGCTCACGAACAAGCTCGGCGTGCCGTCGTATCACCTGATGGCGGCCGTCGCGATGTGCATCGTCGCCGTGACGTTCCCGCTCGTGCTGCTGCAACGGCATCTGCTCAAAAGCGCGAACAAGTTTGTGACCGTCAAGGGCAAGGCCGGACGGCAGACGGTGCTGCCGCTCGGTGTCTGGCGCTGGGTTGCGCTCGCGATCGTCGCGTGCTGGCTGTTCTTGACCGTGATCGTGCCGATCTCGGGCATCGTTTTGCGTTCCGTCGTCAAGCACTGGGGCATGGGTGTGTCGCTTGCCGAAGCGCTGACGCTCTCGAACTTCGTCGAGCTGTTCGAGCAGGACAACCTCGTGCGGGCCATCGTGAACACGCTTGGCATCGGCGTGATCGGCGGCGCGCTTGCGGTCGGTTTCTATGCGCTCGTGGCGTTCGCGGGGCACCGCCGCGGCGATTGGGGCGCCAAGCTGATCGACTACATCGTGCTGCTGCCGCGCGCCGTGCCCGGCCTTCTCGCCGGTCTTGCATTCCTGTGGCTCTTTCTGTTCGTGCCGTTTTTGAAGGAGCTCAAGAACTCGATGTGGAGCATCTGGATCGCGTATTCGGTCGTCTGGCTCGCCTACGGCATGCGGCTCATTCAAAGCGCGCTGCTGCAAGTCGGCCCGGATCTTGAAGAAGCGGCGCGCAGCGTCGGCGCGTCGAGAAGCCGCACGAGCCTCGATGTCACGCTGCCGCTCGTGCGCTTCGGGTTGCTCGCCGCGTGGCTCTTGATCTTCATGATCTTCGAGCGCGAGTACTCGACGGCCGTCTACCTGCTCTCGCCCGGCACCGAGGTGATCGGCTCGCTGCTCGTGTCGCTGTGGGCGACCGGCGCGGTCGATCAGGTCGCTGCCCTTTCCGTTGTCAATATCGCGATGGTCGCAGCCGGCCTCGGCGTCGCCTTGCGTTTCGGAGTCAAGTTGAATGGATAAGCTCTCTGTCGAAAACCTCTGCCTCTCCTATGGCGCGAATCCGATCCTCAACGGGGTGTCGTTCGAATTGAAGGCGGGCGAGGTGGTATCGCTGCTCGGCGCATCCGGCAGCGGCAAGACCACGGTGCTGCGTTCGGTCGCGGGGCTCGAACAGCCGTCGAGCGGGCGCATCCGGCTCGACGACACCGTGTTTTTCGACGGCGCTTCGGGCATCGATCTGCCAGTCGAGCAGCGCTCGCTCGGGCTCGTGTTTCAGTCGTATGCGCTGTGGCCCCACCGCACCGTCGCGGCGAACGTCGGCTACGGTCTCGCGCTGCGCCATGTCGCACGCGACGAGCAGGAGCGCCGCGTCATGCGCGCGCTCGAACAACTCGGTCTCGCGCATCTGGCCGAGCGGTATCCGTATCAGCTTTCGGGCGGGCAGCAGCAGCGCGTGGCGATTGCGCGCGCACTCGTCTACAACCCGCCGGTGATTCTGCTCGACGAACCGCTTTCGAATCTCGATGCGAAGCTGCGCGAAGAGGCGAGAGCGTGGCTGCGCGAGCTGATCGTGTCGCTGGAGCTCGCGGCGTTGTGCGTCACACATGATCAGACCGAGGCGATGGCGATGTCCGACCGCATCCTGCTCTTGCGCAACGGACGTATCGAGCAGGAGGGCACACCCGCTGAGCTGTACGGCGCGCCGCGTTCGCTCTATGCGGCGGAATTCATGGGGAGCAACAACTGCATCGACGGCGTCGTGGCTTCCATCGCGGGCAAGCGCGTCACGCTCGTCGGCGACGGCTGGCAGTTGGAAGCGCGCGCACACACGCCGCTGCAGACGGGGCAGGCCGCGCAAGCGGTTATCCGGCTCGAGCGTGTGAAGCTGGCCGACGGCCCGGGAGCCAATCGCGTGATGGCGGACCTCGTTGCAGCCGTCTATCTCGGCGATCGCTGGGAGTATCTGTTTCATTGCGGGGAGCTGCGCTTCCGCGCGTTCGGAAACCGGCAGAAGGCGCTGGAGCCTCATTGGATCGAATTGCCCGCCGAGGACTGCTGGGCGTTTGCCGTGGAGGAAATGGCCTGTTGAGGTTGTCGCAGCGCCATCGAGCGCTGCGCGTCGTATCCATATTAATGAGGAGTACATATATGAAAGCTTATAAAACGACGCTGGCGATTGCCGGGTTTTCATGCGCAGGCTTCGCCAGTGCGCAATCGAGTGTGACGCTTTACGGCATCGTCGATGCGGGCATCGAATACGTGAACCACGCGAGCGTCGACGGCGGCTTGACGCGCTTCGTTTCGGGCGCGAAGAACACGTCGCGTTGGGGGCTGCGCGGCGTCGAGGATCTGGGGGGCGGGCTCAAAGCCATATTCCAGCTCGAAAACGGGTTCAATGTCGGGGACGGCAGGCTTGACGACGGCGCCGACGCGATCTTCGGCCGCCGTGCGACGGTAGGTTTGGCAAGCCGCTTCGGCCAACTGACGCTAGGCCGGATGTACACGACGACCTACGACTATCTGCTGCCGTTCGACCCGATGGGCTACGCGCAAAACTATTCGTGGGCGACCTCGTCGACGGCGACGGGCGGCCGTAAGGATGCGATGTTCACGCGCTCGTCGAACGCTGTGCGGTATGACGGCGAGTTCGGCGGTTTCAAGTTTGGCGGCACGTTCGGGTTTGGCAACGTCGCCGGCGATTTCAGAGCGAATTCGAAGTACGACGTCGGCATCGGGTACGGCAGCGGGCCATTCGCGGCGGTCGCGACGTTCGACCTGCAACGCGGCGCGGGCAAGAGCCTGTCGCCCGCCGATACGACCGACTCCATCCGGGGCATCCACGCGGGCCTCAGCTACGACTTCGGCGCGGCCAAAGCGATGGCGGGCTATCGCAACTATCGGCGCGCATTTACGACGAACGCCCCGAAGCAATTGAGCGACATGTACTGGCTTGGTGGTTCGTATGCGTTCACGCCGAGCTTCACGTTGATCGGCGCGGTCTATCACCAGAACATCCACGGGGCGAACGATACCGATCCGACTCTGTTCTCGCTGCGCACGCACTATGCGTTGTCCAAGCGCACGGCGCTGTATCTCGCGGGCGGTTACGCGATAGCG
Source organism: Trinickia violacea (assembly GCF_005280735.1). NCBI lineage: Bacteria > Pseudomonadati > Pseudomonadota > Betaproteobacteria > Burkholderiales > Burkholderiaceae > Trinickia > Trinickia violacea. The sequence continues at coordinate 3,393,140 of NZ_CP040078.1, read as the reverse complement.
GGCAACGATCAGGCGGTGAGCGTGTCGCGAGACATGACCGGTTTCGCCGACACGCAGCTAGGCGTGACGGCTGGCGTGCAACATCGGTTCTAAGGGGGCGGGCGGCGAGCGTTCGGGATGGCCGCCGCGTTTCAGCCGTTAGCGCGTGTGTACTGGCTCACGCGCGTTACCGCGCGAGCGAAGCCAGATCCCAGCGCGGCTTCACCGTGAACGCATATTCGCGGTTTGCCTGGGCGGGCCAGCGTGCGAGCCGCAGCGCGCCTGCAAGCGCGATCATTGCGCCGTTGTCGGTGCAAAGCGCGAGATCCGGGTAGTGCACGTCGAAGCCGCGCTGTTTCGACGCCGCCGAAAGCGCCTCGCGCAATTGCCGGTTTGCCCCGACGCCGCCCGCGACGACGAGGCGCTTGAGCTTCGTCTTCTTGAGCGCGGCGAGCGACTTGGCTGCAAGCACGTCGACGGCCGCATCGACGAAGCCGCGCGCAAGATCCGCTTTCGCCTGCTCGCAGACGTTCGATCCGAGCTTCTTCATGTGCGTGAGCACGGCGGTCTTCAGGCCGCTGAAGCTGAAATCGAGGTCGCCCGAATGCAGCATCGGACGCGGCAGCGCGACCGCGCCCGGCGTGCCGAACTCCGCGAGGCGCGACACTTCCGGGCCGCCCGGATAGCCGAGCCCGAGCAGCTTCGCGGTCTTGTCGAAGGCTTCGCCGGCCGCATCGTCGAGCGTTTCGCCGAGCGTTTCGTAGACACCGACGTCGGTCACGCGCATCAACTGCGTATGGCCGCCGGACACGAGCAGCGCGACGAACGGAAAGGGCGGAGGCGCGTCGACGAGCAGCGGCGACAGCAAGTGACCTTCGAGGTGATGGATGCCGATGGTGGGTTTGTCCCAAGCCATGGCGAGCGCGTTCGCGATGCTCGCGCCGACCAGCAGCGCGCCCGCGAGCCCGGGCCCTTGCGTGAATGCGATTGCATCGATGTCCGAGCGGGTCGCATCGGCGCGCGCGAGCACCTCTTCGAGCAGCGGCAGCGCGCGGCGGATATGGTCGCGCGAAGCCAGCTCCGGCACCACGCCGCCGTATTCGCGGTGCATGGCGATCTGCGAGTGCAGCGCGTGGGCGAGCAGGCCGCGCTCGGTGTCGTAGAGCGCGAGGCCGGTTTCGTCGCAGGAGCTTTCGATGCCGAGAACAAGCATGGTTTGTATTGCGAGCGGCGTGGAAAAACGCCAAGAAGGGACGTTGGGCCAGCCGTAGAAGGGCTATTAGGCAAGCCTGAAAGTATACCAGTGCGGCCACGGGTCCCGCAGGCGGCGCGGGTACAATGCGCGCCATGGAATCTTTCGATATAGCGGTGATTGGCGCCGGCGCGGCCGGCATGATGTGCGCGGCGGTCGCCGGACAGTTGGGGCGGCGCGTCGTGCTGATCGACCATTCGCCGCGGCTCGCCGAGAAAATCCGCATTTCGGGCGGCGGGCGCTGCAACTTCACGAACCTGCAGGCAGGCCCGGCGAACTACCTGTCGGCCAATCCGCATTTCTGCCGCTCCGCGCTCGCGCGCTATACGCCGCGCGATTTTCTGGCCTTGTTGAAGCGACATCGCGTCACGTGGCACGAAAAGCATCGCGGGCAGCTCTTCTGCGACCATTCGAGCGAGTCGGTCATCGATATGCTCAAAGCCGAGTGCGACACGGGGCGGATTGCGTGGCGCCGGCCGGTCGCGGTCGACGCCGTGCGCCACCAAGACGCCGACGGCTTCGCACTCGACACCAACGCGGGGCCGATCGGCGCCCGCGCGCTCGTCGTCGCCACGGGCGGCTTGTCGATCCCGAAGATCGGCGCCACCGATTTCGCCTACCGCCTCGCGAAGCAATTCGGCCACAAGCTCGTCGACACGCGTCCCGCGCTCGTCCCGCTGACCTTTTCGACTGACGAATGGGCGCCGTTCGTGCCGCTTTCCGGCGTCTCGCTCGAGGTCGCCTTGGCGACGGGGCAGAAAAAGACTGGCGGTGAGTTCGTCGAAGATCTTCTGCTCACCCATCGCGGCTTGTCGGGACCTGGCGTGCTGCAGATTTCGAGCTATTGGAAGCCGGGTGAGCCGATTTGCGTCGACCTGCTGCCCGAGCGCGACGCGACCGCCGATCTGATCGAGGCGAAGACAGGCACCAAGCGCCAGGTCGGCAGCTTGCTGGCCGAATGGGTGCCGGCGCGCCTGGCGCACGTCTGGCTCGAAACCCACGGCGTTCCCGTCGAGGCGCGCATCGCCGATCTGCCGGACAAGACGCTGCGCCGGATCGGTGAGGCGCTCAAGCGCTGGACGCTCACCCCGAACGGCACCGAGGGCTACAAAAAGGCCGAGGTGACGAAGGGCGGCGTCGATACGCGCGAATTGTCGTCGGCGACGATGATGAGCGAGCGCGTGCCGGGGTTGTATTTCATCGGCGAGGCCGTCGACGTGACGGGCTGGCTCGGCGGCTACAACTTCCAGTGGGCGTGGGCGTCTGGCGTCGCGGCTGGGCAGGCCTCAGCCGATTATGTCCGGAGCGCTTGACAACGCCCGTATACTTATGTCAAAGGTCTGCTATACTCCACCACCTTTGGAAAGCTCCCGTTATTGAAAAATGACGATCATCCGCGTAAAAGAAAACGAGCCCTTTGAAGTCGCGATGCGCCGCTTCAAGCGCACGATCGAAAAGAACGGTCTCTTGACCGAACTTCGTGCGCGCGAGTTTTACGAAAAGCCTACGGCTGAGCGCAAGCGCAAGAAGGCTGCCGCAGTGAAGCGCCACTTCAAGCGCCTGCGCAGCCAGATGCTGCCGAAGAAGTTCTATTGATTTTGTTGCGCGCCGCCGATTTTCAGGCGGCGCGTGCGTCTGGCGAACCCGCGCCATGCCTTGACCACATGTCACGTGCGGCATGCCGCGCAAACCCGCTTGAGGAAACGTCCCAAGCGGGTTTTTGTGTTCATGCCTGCCAGGCCGCCGGGGCCTTAACCACACCAACGCATCCAGGTGAAAGATGAGTCTGAAGGATCGCATCAACGACGATATGAAAGCAGCCATGCGGGCGCGCGAGACCGAGCGTCTCGGCACGATCCGGCTGCTGCTCGCGGCGATCAAGCAACGCGAAGTCGATGAGCGGATTACGCTCGACGACGCCGCCGTTACCGCCGTCATCGACAAGATGATCAAGCAACGCAAGGATTCGATCGCCCAGTTCGAAGCGGCGGGCCGGGCCGATCTCGTCGGTCAGGAAAGCGCGGAGCTCGCCGTGCTGGCTGCGTATATGCCGGAGCAGCTTTCCGATGCCGAAATCGCGGCGGAAGTGCAGGCGGCGGTCGCTCAGACGGGCGCCGCCGGTCCGCAGGACATGGGCAAGGTAATGGGCGTGCTCAAGGGCAAGCTCGCCGGCCGCGCCGATATGACAGCGGTGTCCGCGCTCGTCAAAGCGGCGCTCGCGAAGTAATTCGCGCGTTTACGCATTGGTGTCGCGCCATCGTCACGCGTCAGTCACACGTTGAATCGCTCCGTTCCCCCGGCACGTTGTGCGGTACGTCTTGCAGCACGCCTTGCGGCGTGCCCAAGCGACCTGCTTGCCGATGAGGTCGCGAAGCCTGTTCGTTCAAAGTTCGCCAGCCAACCGTGATTCCGCATTCATTCCTTCAGGACCTGCTGAACCGCGTCGATATCGTCGACGTGGTCGGCCGGTATGTGCAGTTGAAGAAGGGTGGCGCGAATTTCATGGGGCTCTGCCCGTTTCACAACGAGAAGAGCCCGTCGTTCACGGTTAGCCCGACTAAGCAGTTTTATCACTGCTTCGGATGCGGCGCGCATGGCACCGCGATCGGCTTTCTGATGGAGCACGCCGGGCTCACGTTTCCGGAAGCGGTGAACGAGCTGGCGCAGTCCGTGGGGTTGACCGTCCCGCAAGAGCCGTCGCCGATGCGTGGCGGCGGAAAGTTCGGCGGGGGCGGCGAAGGCTTTGTGCCCGCGGTCTCGAAAGCCGTGACGACCGCGCTCTCGGACGTGATGCAGCAGGCTTGCGACTACTACCGCAAGCAGTTGCGCGGTGCGCCGAATGCGATCCAGTACCTGAAAAAACGCGGTCTCACAGGTGAGATCGCAGCGCGCTTCGGGCTGGGCTATGCGCCCGATGGCTGGCAGAACCTCGAATCCGTCTTTCCCGACTATCGGGACGATTCGCTCGTCGAATCCGGGCTCGTGATCGTCAGCGAGAAGACCGACGCACAGGGCGTCGCGCGCCGCTACGACCGATTCCGCGAGCGGATCATGTTCCCGATCCGCAATGTAAAGGGGCAGGTGATCGGCTTCGGCGGGCGGGTGCTCGACGGCGGCGAGCCGAAATATTTGAATTCGCCGGAAACGCCACTATTTAACAAAGGCAGCGAGTTGTACGGGCTTTTCGAAGCGCGTCTGGCGATTCGCGAGTCGCATTACGTGCTGGTGGTCGAAGGCTACATGGACGTCGTGGCGCTCGCGCAGCTGGGGTTTCCGAACGCGGTGGCGACGCTCGGCACGGCTTGCACGCCGATTCATGTGCAGAAACTGCTGCGCCAGACGGACACGGTCATTTTCAGCTTCGACGGCGACGCCGCGGGCCGGCGCGCCGCGCGTCGCGCGATGGATGCCTGCCTGCCGCACGCCGCCGATAACCGCACGATCCGGTTCCTGTTCCTGCCGTCCGAGCACGATCCGGACAGCTACGTGCGCGAGTTCGGCGCCGACGCGTTCTCGGAGCAGGTCGAGCACGCGATGCCGCTGTCGCAGTTCATGTTGAACGAGGTGCTGGTCGGAAAGGAGCTCGATACGCCCGAAGGCCGCGCGAAAGCGCTGTTCGATGCGAAGCCGCTCTTGCAGGCGCTGCCGCCGAACGCGCTGCGCGCGCAGATCATGCACATGTTCGCGGACCGCCTCGATATTCCGTTCGACGAAGTGGCGGCGTTGTGCGAGGTCGATACGCGGATCGCCGCGCCCGCACGCAAGGCGCCTGCCAAGAGCGAGCGGCGCCGCGTGACCGGCAGCGAGGAGCGCGCGTTGCGCAATCTGGTGATGCATCCGCGGATCGTCGCCGGGCTCGATGAGGAAAGCGAACAAGCGCTCCTGACGAGCGCCCGCCATGCCGAATTGTTCGAGGAAGTGATCGTGCACGCCCGCGCACTGGGCGATGCGGCCGAGTTCCGGCTGTTGTCAGATCTCCTCCGAGAGTCGGCAAATGCGCCCACTTTCGAAGAAATTTTTCGGGAAATTCTGGTCTATGATGAAAACGTACGGGATCTGTTGCTGCAGAACCCGGAAGACGAGACCGTCATCGAACAGCACCGCGAGCGCGAGCGTATCGCGGGGGAAGAGTTTCAGGCGGCGATTCTCAAGATGCGCTACGACGCCTGCTGCGAGCGGCTCGAGCGCTTGTCTCGGCAGTCGAAGTTCACCCCCGAAGAGATTGCGGAGTTTGCAGATTTGAACCAGAGGCGGGCTGACATGAAGCGTCAGCTCGGGTTGTGACTCGGGAAGGGCTGGAACCGACGTGCTATAATAAAAGGTTTTCAGCGGTTTGTTTTCTAAGCAAAGGCGAGATTCGCGATGGCAAAGACGACAGGCGTAACTGCGGGTGGGAAAAAAGCGGCGGACAAAGGCACAGTGGGCTCAATGGAGCCGACCAATAAGGTCACAAAGGCCAGGTCCGCAACTTCTTCCGCCAGGAGATCGCCCGTTGCCAGCGTAGCGAGCCCTGCGACGAAAAAGTCCTCGACCGCGCCGGCAGCACGAGCGGCCCCTGCAACGGTGGCCAAGGCCGCCAAAGCAACGAGGACGGCCCCGAAGCCGGAGGTGAAACCCTCTGCGAAGCGGGCGAGTTTGAAAAGCGTAAGGGGCGCGGCTGCCATGCCGGACGATTCGGCAGCCAGCGACACTCCAGTATCCACGGTTCAAACGGCTGAAGTCCAGCAGCCGCGAGTCGAGACTATTGCCGGTACGGCGAACTCCATGACGAAAAAGCTGAACGAAGTATCCGTCGATGACGACGCAACCCAGGGCGAAGAGCAGCAAGCCGCTCCGGGCAAAGGCGAAAAGGCCAAGGCACGCGATCGTCGCGCGAAGGAAAAAGCGCTCCTGAAGGACGCTTTTGCGTCGACGCAGCCGGGCACGGCCGAGGAACTCGAAGAGCGCCGCTCGAAGCTGCGCGCGCTCATCAAGCTCGGCAAGGAGCGCGGGTTCCTCACGTACGCGGAAATCAACGACCACCTCCCCGATAACTTCGCGGAGACCGAAGCGATCGAAGGCATCATCAGCACGTTCAACGACATGGGCGTGGCGGTCTACGAACAGGCCCCCGATGCCGAAACGCTGCTCCTGAACGACAACGCGCCCGCCGCGTCGTCGGACGATGAAGTCGAAGAGGAAGCCGAAGTCGCGCTGTCGACGGTCGATTCCGAATTCGGCCGCACCACCGATCCCGTCCGCATGTACATGCGTGAAATGGGCACGGTCGAGCTGCTCACGCGCGAAGGCGAAATCGAAATCGCGAAGCGCATCGAAGACGGCTTGAAGCACATGGTGATGGCCATCTCCGCGTGCCCGACCACGATCGCCGACATCCTTGCGATGGCCGAGCGTGTTGCGAACGAGGAAATCCGCATCGATGAACTCGTCGACGGCCTGATCGATCCGAACGCCGAAGATACCGACGGCTTCTCGGCTCAGGAAGCCGAAGCGATCGAGAGCGAAGCAGAGGACGCCGAAGAGGAGGAAGAGGAAGAAGAGGAGGAGGACGACGGCACCGCGCAAGCGACGGCCAACGCCGCTCAACTCGAAGCCTTGAAGCGGACGTCGCTCGAGAAGTTCGCGCTCATCAGCGAGTGGTTCGACAAGATGCGCCGCGCGTTCGAGAAGGAAGGCTACAAGTCGAAGGCTTACCTGAAGGCGCAAGAGACGATTCAGGAAGAGCTGATGTCGATCCGCTTCACCGCGCGTACCGTCGAGCGCCTGTGCGATACGCTGCGCGCGCAAGTGGACGAAGTGCGTCAGGTCGAGCGTCAGATCCTGCATACGGTGGTCGACAAGTGCGGCATGCCGCGTGCGGAATTCATCGCGCGTTTCCCGGGCAACGAAACGGATCTCGACTGGTCGGAAAAGATCGTCGGCGAGAGCCATTCGTATAGCGCGATCCTGTCGCGCAACATTCCGGCGATCCGCGAACAGCAGCAACGCCTGCTCGATCTGCAGGCGCGTGTCGTGCTGCCGCTCAAGGACCTGAAGGAAACCAATCGCCAGATGGCCGCCGGCGAGCTGAAGGCGCGTCAGGCGAAGCGCGAGATGACCGAGGCGAACCTGCGTCTCGTGATCTCGATCGCGAAGAAGTACACGAACCGCGGTCTGCAGTTCCTCGATCTGATCCAGGAAGGCAACATCGGTCTGATGAAGGCGGTGGACAAGTTCGAATATCGCCGCGGCTACAAGTTCTCGACGTATGCGACGTGGTGGATCCGTCAGGCCATCACGCGTTCGATCGCGGACCAGGCGCGCACGATCCGGATTCCGGTTCACATGATCGAAACGATCAACAAGATGAACCGCATCTCGCGTCAGATCCTGCAGGAAACCGGTCTCGAGCCGGATCCGGCAACGCTCGCCGAAAAGATGGAGATGCCGGAAGACAAGATCCGCAAGATCATGAAGATCGCGAAGGAGCCGATCTCGATGGAAACGCCGATCGGCGACGACGACGATTCCCATCTGGGCGACTTCATCGAGGATACGAACACGGTTGCGCCGTCGGATGCCGCGTTGCACGCGAGCATGCGCGATGTCGTGAAGGACGTGCTTGATTCGCTGACGCCGCGTGAAGCGAAGGTGCTGCGCATGCGCTTCGGCATCGAGATGAGCACCGATCACACGCTCGAGGAAGTCGGCAAGCAGTTCGACGTGACGCGTGAGCGGATTCGCCAGATCGAAGCGAAGGCGCTGCGCAAGCTGCGTCACCCGAGCCGCTCGGACAAGCTCAAGTCGTTCCTCGAAGGCAATTGATCCAAGGCGGCATGAAGCGCAAGATTCGACGCACGGCGAAGCGGTTTTAGGCGAAGCTTCGCGTCCGATCCGCGCCGATGATCGAATCATGCAGTCAATCGTAGTGCCGGACCCGGCCTAATACACCGGGTCTTTTTTGTGTGGGCCCGAGTTGGCGCTTTAGCGTGTCGGCCGGAGTTAGTGCTTCAGCACTTACTCCGGCCCCATGCAGAGCATTACTCGGGTTTCACGCAACGCAGTGCGTTTTTATGTAGGGCCTGTAGCTCAGGGGTTAGAGCAGTCGACTCATAATCGATTGGTCGTGGGTTCGAAACCCACCGGGCCCACCAAAATCTTCCCGCTAGATCAATGCGTTATCCCGCATTGCGCTCCGTCTGGGGAAGATTCGGGGAAGAAAGCGCGGATTCGAGTCGCGCCATCTCCATCTCGTTCTGCTCCCCGTCGATCCATTTCGAATACGTCGTCAGGAACATCTCGACGCTGTGTCCCAGTTGTTTCGCGCAAAACGCGGGGGTCATGCCGGCCATCAGCATCGCCGTCGCGTAGCTGTGACGCATGTTGTACGGACGCCGGTAGCGGATGCCGAGCCGCTTAGGCGCGTGCGAACTCGGCGAGGAAGGCGTCCGACTCGACGCGCGAAAAGGGGTCTGGGGGGGCTTTCTGATGCTTGGCCGGCGCAATGTCTTTAGCCGGGTTCTCGAAGATCAGCTTGTCCTTCACGGCGAGGTCGAGTGCCGTACGCAGCACCGACAGGTAATTGTTGATCGTCTTACCGCTCAGATCAGGTCGATTCGCAATCGCGGTGAGAATGTGACTATGCTTGAGGCTGCGCAGCGGGGTCGCACCCATCGGCTTCGTTTGGTGCCTGTCGCAAGCGACCGTCTCCCAAAAACGCAGCGCGGCGCAGTACCCGGCCCGCGTCGAGGCCGCCACACGCAATGCGGCGAGCCACGTGTCGAGCCACTCCTTGACAGAAGAGGAGGTTGTGCCCCCCGAGCGCGGAAAATAGTCAGCCATACTGAACGTGCCGTGTCGAATCCGGTCGCGAATTTCACCGGCGAGCCGGTGAGCATAGCGAAGGTTCGCCGGCGTCGGCGGCATCGGCCTGCCATTGACCATCAGCGTTTGCCGCTGCGGTATTCCATCCAGTATGAAGCTTAGTCGGATGGACTTTTCGCGAACCTCGACCCCATCACCCTTGCGTGCCATGTTCTCCTCCCGACACAGTTTCGAGTGGCTTGACCAGGACTACGTTTGTGGGGAGAGCCAAAGTGCGGCAGACCGATCAGTCATCCAAGACGAGTTGAAAACTACATTTGTCGGGGCCGGCACGCGTTCCGTAGTGCAGGCCAACTTCGGTCGTTCGACAAGCCGCCAACTGATGCAGGATCCCGATGTCGAGAAGGTATTGCAGGCAGCAATTCACGAGTTCGCGTAGCCTGCAAAGAATGCGCGCAGTTTGCGCAGTGCTCGGCTCAGTTCGGGCGCCTTGTTCAGCTTCTTATAGGAAATCAAGCATGAAAGCTATCCAACGCGCGGTTCGACGGCCCGATCGCCGAAGCATTGACGACTCGCCCGAGGCCGTCGAAGCGCGGATGAACGCGTTCATCGACCGTACGCGTGGCTGGGGTTCGCAGGCCATCAAATCCAAACTCCCTGATCATATGGTGGTACTGGCCGGGCCGACCAAGCCGAATCCGTGTTTCATTGCTCTGAATGCGGGTCCCGGGGGGCCATCGGGGGGCTGCTGCCCGGAAGTTTGTCCGGCTTAACCGGATCGGCGCTGGAGAGGCTCGTAGCGGTGGAGACGGCCACCTCGTACCGTGGGACGTCGTTATGCCGTTGCGGCTCTACGCCAGACAGCGGACTCTTCTCAGCCAACAATATTTGGCGGGTAATCGGCCTTATGGAAAGCTTCGCATAAGGCCGATGACTTGTCGGATGGGAATCGAGGTGAACGACGGCTGCGCCCCGGTAAACGACCTTTCGGATAATACCAGGAGCAAGAGGAGAGGACGGGTTTCGGCCGAGGCGCAGCGCGCTACGGTGCCATGAGATCAGGACTTAAACGGGCCTGCTTCCGCGCAATCGTGACGTTAGCGGCGTTGGAATCGCGATTGGCGATATGCATGGCATTTGCCTCGACATCGCTCTGCGTCGAATCCAAATGACGCGTTGTGGGGATTAACTCCGCCGTTGCCCGTGGTTTTGCGCGGTAGCACTCCGACTTTGATATCTGGATGCGAGCGTTCAGTCGTCCGCGCCGCCGAGGGGGGATTGTGTCTGCGCGGCAGTTCCAAACGGGTTCTCTCAGAGTCGGCTCGGAGCAGCAATCACGGCACGGACGGGATTTGCCTGGACCTTGCTGGGCCAGGATGTCGGTATCGATGATGGTATCGTCGATAGACGGCAGGGCGAAAACGCCGTGTCTACAAGGTTCCAGCCGGCTGATTGACGATCGAGTGGGATATGTCAAGAGCTTGGGTTTGAGATGATCGATGCTTGCGGTGTCCAATGGTCCGATAGGAAGGCTGACCACGAAATTCGACCATCGCACCGCGTGCAAATGCAGGGAATTTTTCTCGGGGCAACTCCTGAGGCAACTCTTTTGCATGAATGGAGCCTCGCCTTGCCTGTCAAGGGATTGCCGCCGCTATTCGATTGCCACCGGGCCAATTTATTCCTGCCAAATCAACGCGTTATCCCGCATTGCGCTCCGTCTGGGGAGGATTCGGGGAAGAAAGCGCGGCTTCGAGTCGCGCCATCTCCATCTCGTTCTGCTCCCCGTCGATCCATTTCGAATACGTCGTCAGGAACATCTCGACGCTATGTCCGAGTTGTTTCGCGCAAAACGCGGGGGTCATGCCGGCCATCAGCATCGCCGTCGCGTAGCTGTGACGCATGTTGTACGGACGCCGGTAGCGGATGCCGAGCCGCTTAAGCGTCGGCGCCCAATAGGTGCGGCGAAACGCGTCCTCATCGGCCCATCCCTCGCCATATCGCGGGTCCTGAAACACGCGCCCGCCCCGGACCTGCGTGTGCGCACGCTGACGCTGGATCGCGGCCATCGCGCGGCTATTAAAAATGATCGTGCGTGCGACGGCGGTCTTGGTCGTCGCCTTGTGCTGTCCACGGACGAAGGTCTGCGCGATCAAGGCGGTGCCGCTCGCCAGATCGACGTTCGCCCACTCCAAACCCAAGATTTCCGAGGTGCGCAGCCCGGTCCAGAACCAGAATTCGCACAAACTCAGGACCTCGTCAGGATAGGCGCGCGCGAGCTCGGCGAGGATCGCGTCCGACTCGACGCGCGAAAAGGGGTCTGGGGGTGCTTTCTGATGCTTGGCCGGCGCAATGTCTTTCGCCGGATTCTCGAAGATCAGCTTATCCTTCACGGCGAGGTCGAGTGCCGTACGCAGCACCGACAGGTAATTGTTGATCGTCTTACCGCTCAGATCAGGTCGATTCGCAATCGCGGTGAGAATGTGACTATGCTTGAGGCTGCGCAGCGGGGTCGCACCCATCGGCTTCGTTTGGTGCCTGTCGCAAGCGACCGTCTCCCAAAACCGCAGCGCAGCGCAGTACCCGGCCCGTGTCGAGGCCTCCACACGCAATGCGGCGAGCCACGTGTCGAGCCACTCCTTGACGGAAGAGGAGGTTGTGCCCCCCGAGCGCGGAAAATACTCAGCCATACTGAACGTGCCGTGCCGGATCCGGTCGCGAATTTCGCCGGCGAGCCGGTAGGCATAGCGAATGTTCGCCGGCGTCGGCGGCATCGGCCTGCCATTGACCATCAGCGTTTGCCGCTGCGGTATCCCATCCAGCATGAAGCTCAGGCGGATGGATTTTTCGCGAATCTCGACCCCATCACCCTTGCGTGCCATTTGCTTTACCTTTCCTGGCCGTGTTTGAAGGTGCTGCGGTTTCTAGCCACGCAGCAAAGCCCTTCAGAGAAATGAAGATGCCTCCATCGGGAGAGCGTCGATACTCGCGCCCCTCGACAAATTTGCCATCCTCGATTTTTCGCCGAAGTGCCTTCTCGCTTAGGCCGATTGTCGCCGCCGCCATTTTGACAGTCACGTAAGGCGCCGGTGCGATCTGAATTGTTGGTTCGTTCATTTATATTCCTTTTGGATATTTGCTTTCCGTGTGTTTGAGGTTGTTGTCGACATCTAATTCTCTTTGCTTGGTGCGCTGTTGCAAGATCATCTTTGTCCCCGGGTAAGGAAAATGTGATTAGATAACCTAAACATTTAACTCGCCTCAGGAAAGAGATCGCTGATTGGGGTCATGGTGCCGTGGCATATGAGGCCGCAGTTAATGTGAATATCGTTTCATGAGCTTGGATCTCAACGCGCAGACATCACACTCGTCCATACGGAAAGTGTTGCCAAAAATGATCAAGTCCCAGCGCCCTTTATGCGATCCATTTTTGATTTTCTCAAGAGAGACTGAGGTACTGGATACGTTGTGCAACACGGCAGCCAAAAGGTCCGACACTACGCTCGGCACAACAACAATCATTGTTCTTGGGAGCAGAAATCCAATACCGAGGCTTCCGTCGTCAAAATGATGAAGTTCGATCTGATCGATCATTTGAAGTCCTTGTGAAGTTGTGGGTGAAGCAAGTATGGCCGCTTGCGCGCGACTTTCTGCCCCGATAAACACGCTTTTTGGCGCGACTTTCGTGCCGATCGGCATCACGCGACGATTTTTGAGCAGGATTCAACGAGATTTCGTTTTTGCCAGCGGTGCAGCCGGGTGCTCGGTAGCTGGAGTTACTTTTCGCAGGTGGCCCAACTCGTGCGTTGGCCAGGCTTTGCGGAGGGGGGCACGTCGTGAGTCGGCTTGCCAGTGAAGATGTGTGCTGTACCGATCGCGGAGGTCTATGTACAAACGCAACTAGATGGCTAGGCTTTGCGCCTTGACGGTTTCGAGCACGTAATGCCTAGAGGAACTGGACGGGCAGAGCAGTAAGCTGATGAAGCACCCGCTGGTCGAGTCGATGCCGTCGCGAAAGTGGCAAACCCGCAAGCCAAACGCCAACGGGTTCGATATTCATGACTATCGCGGCGCAGAAGCGCCGCAAGGGCTGGCTGAAGGCGTCTCGAGGGCGCGGGTTAAGCTTTCTGTTGCCTTGCCGACTGTGGCATTGCCGACAACGAATCAGTACGCAGAGTGGCTCGTCCGAGCGGGCGCGCACAGCAAATCCGACAAATCGTGCGCACCCCGCACGGAAAACCCTTAGGAATCAATGCCCCCTCGTCTCACGATGAGACACGACAACGGTTGGTAATCTGTCTCATTGCCTTTCATTTAAACCAGTCCTTGACGTCATCATCGTCTAGTTGGCCGATGTCCAGGTTGTCAAATTTTGTGGGCCCTCCCGGTTTGGCAATTGATGCTTTCACGAAGGAGCCATCTGCTTGGCCACCGTATCCTGCGATGCGTGCCCCATCCTCGCCTAACCTCTTGAGCAGAGCCGCGCGGCCGCGCCACGAAGGCACTCCATCAAGACGTGCAAACAAGTGCGGGAATTCGACCTCTGTAATGACGACGGTCAACTTCGTTTTCTTCATCTCGACCTCAACGATTGCAGGCCACCAAGAACAAAGCCCCGGACATTGGCCATCATGGGCTCATCCAAAGTTGTCAAAGGGATGCGTGTGAAAATCTCCCTAGCCGCGTCGGCGAAGAGCGAGCAGGAGCCGCCCGTTAGCACCACCCCGAGATCTTCTGTGGATCGCACACGCGCGCGAATCTTGCGGACGAGCTCGACCGTGGTTTCCTCCTTAGCTTGCTGTACGAACGGGTTGAGATCAATTGACAGGCCATGAACCATAAGCTTCGAATTGCTCCTAACCGCGCGATCGATGTGGTCGAGCGCATCAAATCGTTCGCCATACTCAAGAGCAAGCAAATCAGCGATTCGGCGATAAATCAAAGCTCCCGCGCCTGGACTCCCACCGCTTCTTTCGTGGTCGAGCTTGAACCCCTCGGTCGACGAAACTACCCAATCCATCGTTCCCCAACCGGCGTCCATCACTAATGTCGAGTAAGAAGTGATCCGACGGGACGGCAAAGCTTTGAGATACATTAGGCTGCCGATGGGTTGAGGCAGCACGACCACTTTATCGACAAGAATCCGTGGAGAGTTGTCGCTGCATTGAAGGCTTCCTGTGAAGCGTTCCTTCAGACTCTCCGCATATTTACCAAGAAGATGGACCGGCAGTCCTAGGACGAGCAGCCGGATTCGGCGAGCTCCTATTTTCAAAAGCGCTGCGTAGAGCAGTGCCGTATATTCCCGGCGCTCTGCGAAATCGTCGCCTTCATTTCTTTCCCCAACGGTAGCGGGCGGCAACGCGTCAGGGTCGGTGTCGACATTAAATTTACTGTTGCCCACATTGACCCGTCTGATCGATGGCGAATCGGCAAATGCTCGCGCCGACTGCTCAAGGGCACTGTCTCTGTGCAGCTGAGCCACCGAGGGAAATGAAAAAGTACGCATGGAGCCGTCGGCCGCGCAATAGCAGCACTTGATTCGACCGTGACCCCCATCAAAACCTACCACATCGAGTTCCATTCTCTCTTCCTTAAAAGTATGACTATGTCGCACTAACGTTGTAGAAATGTCGTACTTGGCGCTCAAGAAGAGCGACGCGGGAATTTATCTCGCACATATGTACGACTAAGCTCGTACTTCCCAGTCCAAGTCATGGTATTCGCACTGCAGTTACGACCAGGTGGGACGAGTGAATTTATGATGCCCTAGACTTCGAGGGGGGCAAGCGCGGAGTGCTGCGCAAAAACGCGCCTCATTCGACTTTGCGAGATCATCACCGGATCCAAGGTCTATCTGAGAAACTGGGTTACAAGTCCAACTAACCGTGGCGAGCGCGTTAGCTAGGTGCTAGGATTCTTCTGGTTCTGTTGCTTTAAGTTTCCCAATCGCCGTACTCCGGCATGACTCACCATGGACAACGCTGCAACCGAAAGGTGCATGCGTTGGTTGTAGAGGAAATCGGATGTGATTTTCTCGGTTGGTACGCACTACAGATCAATACAGAGTGCATGGCACAGTCGCATCCCGCGTAGGGTTCAGCGCTAACTGCGGCTACAGAAGCTCTACAGATCGAAAAAAGATCAGTTCGTCGAAAATAGCGGCTTCCTTTCGAAGACCAGGAGCACGCGTGCGTCGCCTGCCACGCACCGTACCTGGAATACCGCGTCCCTCCAGGGGGAACATGACCCGCACTCCGGCATTTGCGCCAGCCGGCACACCATTGCGCGCATAGGCTGGTGCCCTTTAGCACCTGAGCTTGCCAGCGGGCAAGCAATCCGCGACCGTGAGGTCCCGGGCGTTGGGTAGGAGTGGCTGTCCGCCCAGCGAATCTCCATTTTCAAGATCTCAGCCCTCCTGAGTCGCCCCATTGCCGAACGGCAATGGGGCCTGACTACGCCAAAAAATTTGCTGTTCAGATTTGATGAGCTAGAGCTCGACTTGATCAGGTTGTCTCTGGGTCGAATGTGACTCGTTTTATCGCGATTTTCCGAGGAGAGCGAGCCTCCGAGACGTCTACGATAAATGCGTCGACCGTGAAGAAAGAAACGGTCCAAATCGAGTAACCAATCAAGGAGTAGGTATGAGTGCAGAGCTAAAGGGCCAAATTCGACTGTTGATCGACGAAAAGGGTGGGGTTCGCAAGAGAGATGGACACGTCGCGAGCTACAGAACAATTCAGGTTCATCACCAGGTGATGGCTCGCATTGTCGACATACTGTATGAACGGGGGTACAAGCTCGAGCGTGCCGAGAACCTGGCTGGGCGACATGTTCAGGTCCTTGCCGCCGCAATTGTTGAAATGGGCTTGGCGCCGAAGACAATGAAGTCGATATGGACAGAGCTTGGCTACTGGGCCGACTGGATCGGCAAGCCGGGCTTGGTGAAGCCACTTCATACCTATCTCCCGCAGGTGGGACCTGAACGCCTGAAGGTAAAGGTAGCGACTCGCGAGTCAAAATCCTGGTCCGAGGCGGGCTTGAATGTCCTGGAGACCATCGAGAAGGCCGACCGGCTAGACATACGGTTGGGATGGATGATCCGCCTTGGTTTGGCGTTTGGCTTACGCCGCGCGGAGCTTCTTTGCTTACGCATTCACAAGGCGGATCAGGGGCGCTATCTTCGCGTGTTTCCCGGTGACGGTCCGAAATCTGGCCGGGGACGAGATATCCCAATCGAACATCCCTGGCAGCGCGAGGTCCTCGAGTATGTGAAGGAGCGCATCCCAAAGAGCCACTTCCTCGGCTGGCAACAGACGCCGAGCGGCAAACATGGCCGACTGCATGCAAACGCGGACCGCTTCGAGAAACTGATGCAGAAACTCGGTATTACGAAGGCCGAGTGCGGGGTGACAGCGCACGGAATGCGCGCGGAGTATGCCGAAAATATCGCGATGCTCGGCGGCATGTTGCCAGCGACTTTGGGTGGGCGGGCTGACCAGATGGCTGCGGATGATTTGAGGCTTGTTCAGGAGGGGGTGATGGAGCGTATGGGGCACGGGCGCGTCGGTGTTGCTGCCGCGTACTACGGCTCATTTCGGTTGCGCCCTGTGCCGAAGGAGGGAACACGGCAACGCTCGCCTCGACGCGTTGTGGACGCCGAATGACGCCGTTGCGATCGGCGTGATCTCGTCGCTTAAGGGCCTCGGCTACGACTCGGCGCGGCAGGCGATGCCGGTGGTCACGGGCACACAGGCCATCGGCATCTCGGTCGAGCAGGCGAGGTCGATCTTCGAGGGGTGGGGCGTCAAGAAAAGCCTGCCCTGGTACTCCTGGACGTCATGTCGAGGTCGCGTGTGCCGACGGTCAACTATGGATACCTGAAGGGCGAGTCTTAGACAGCTGGTGAATCGGGTGGCGCGGCCTGAGGGCCTTGCCTGGCGACGGTTAGAGTCTACCGAGGGCTGTCTTACATAGCGAATGGCGTTATTAACTTGTGTGGCCCTTCGGGCATGTCGGGCGCGGTATGGAGGGAATCGGCCGCCTGGTCGCCGTGTTAGCACCGGTGTTCGCGCGTTTGCTCCGGGTTTGCCTGTCAGGGTTGGGATGCGGTAGGGTGCGGGTTTCCCTCACCGAACACGAATATCCATGAACAAACAGGAACTCATCGACGTGGTCGCCGCGGACATTGGCGAGAGCAAGGCAGCGACCGGCGAAACGATCCAGGCGGTGCTCGACGTCATCACCCGCGCGGTGGCCGAAGGCGGCACGGTGCAACTGGTCGGCTTCGGTTCGTTTTCGCAGGGGCAGCGAGTTGCACGTACGGGCCGCAATCCGGCCACGGGCGCCGAAATGCAGATTGCGGCAGCGAAGACGGTCAAGTTCACAGCGGGCAAGGCGTTCAAGGACGCGGTGAACGCACCGTGACGAAGCGTGACGTCGCGCAGGTCGCCTATGAGGGCCCGTACCGCGAGATCGCGCGCGGTGGACTCCACGCGCTCGGCGGTTAACGGGGCGACCATGACGCTTGTTCAAGCTGGTCCCAAATATCTGAGCGCACCCGACGATCGTCTTGGCCGCTTTAGTTCCAGGTGATCGGAGATGGCCAAAGATTGTTTGACCAGGACTACTTTTGTGGGGAGAGCTAAAGTGCGGCAGACTGATCAGTCTTCCAAGGCGAGTTGAAGACTACATTTGTCGGGGCCTGCACGCGTTCCACTGTGCAGGCCAACTTCGGTCGTTCGACAAGCCGCCAGCTGATGCAGGATCCCGGTGTCGAGAAGGTATTCCAGGCAGCGATTCATTAGCGTGCAAAGAATGCACGCAGTTTTTGCAGTGCTTGGCTCAGTCCGGGCGCCTTGTTCAGCTTCTTATCGGAAATCAAGCATGAAAGCTATCCAACGCGCCGTTCGACGACCCGATCGCCGACGCATCGACGACTCGCCCGAGGCCGTCGAAGCGCGGATAAACGCGTTCATCGACCGTACGTGTGGCTGGGGTTCGCAGGCCATCAAATCCGAACTGCCAGACCATATAGTGGTACTGGCGGGGCCGACCAAGGCGAATCCACGTTTCATTGGGGGCTTTAAGGTCAGTCGGGGCCGCGACGTCGTTATCGCGACCGGGCAGTCTCGTTGCAGAGACAAGCCGGTAGCGAAGCGTGGCTTCGGATCGTTCCTCGTTCTGCGAAGGAAGGCCGGCAACAAGTAACGCAAGGAAGAGGGAGGTCCGCCAACGTGGGCTTTTCATTTACCTTCGCACGTATATATGCGCACCTCGTGTTGTGAAGGAGGCATAGCCGGAGCCGTAAAACCACAAAAATAATGAGACTAGCGCCACACACAACAAATGAGACTGGGCTAGGTCGATCTCGTACCTCGGCCATCATCTCTTCGAGGTTACGCAGGCTCAGCGAATACGCCACGTATCACGCACACACACACCAGGATCACATCCAGCGGATAGTGCAGTCGCTTCAGTACCTTGCCAATGCCAGCAGGCAGAGTCTTGCCTAGTGTGTTCTTCTTTGCCATCATGCTCGTCATGCGTGACGGTCCGACCGATTCTACCTGACCGCCTTAATGCGACATAGCCCACTGTACCGGTAGACGCGTATTGGCTCGTCGGGATGCATCCCAAACAAGCGCGAAATATCGAAACTCAGCCCCGCCCCTAGACCCACACCGGTGCCGAAGCCGCTACCGCCAATACCACCGATACCTACGCCGGCCGTCGGCGACGCTGAAGCGGCGGTGGGATGGTCGTGAGATCCTGTCTGCCCGCAATCTTCCCGGTACTCACCTGTGCATCTTCCGGCATCGAACGGGAGGCGGTGCCACCAAGGTAAGCACTCAAGCAAGGCCGTAGCCAATGGCGTTGACGAACGCGATGGGAGTGTTTACCGAATGGGCGCGCGCAAAAACCGTCCGGATAAGGTCTTCCTCGAGCGCTTGGCAATTGGTTACACTGACGCTAGGAAACGCTCAGCACGCGAGGACAACATAACGTTGTGCAGAACTCTGATGTATGATGCCCGGGAAATCGTGGGATACGCGCACGATGGGGCACGCACCCGCTTCATGTCTGGCGAATATGAAGCGCAACGTGTTTTCAGTGCCCGGTCCCAGTCGGCACGACGCCACCAGATTTGCACTCCCTGTCTTTGTCTGGAGGCGTCATGAAAAGGATCTTTTTTTCTGGCCTTGTCGCACTCGCTGTGTTACCGCTTGCCGCGTTGGCCGCAGATACACAGGTCATCCGCTTCGGCGTCGATCCCACGTACCCACCCTTCGAATCGAAAGCGCCAGACGGGTCGCTTGCCGGCTTCGATATCGATCTTGGCAATGCCATCTGTGTCAACCTTCACGCGAAGTGCGAATGGGTCGAGGAAAGCTTTGACGGACTCATTCCCGCACTCAATGCGCGCAAATTCGATGCGATCCTGTCTGCGATGAGTGCGACGGAAGTACGCAAACGGCAGATCGACTTTACGGACCGACTGTATGGCGGTCCCTCGCGCCTTGTTGCCCGTGCCGGCTCAAAGTTACAGCCAACCGCAGGGGCGTTGCGAGGCAGGCGTGTCGGTGTCGATCAGGGTTCGACACAGGAAAGCTTTGCCAGACAGGAGTGGGCCAGCAAGGGGGTGGAGGTCGTCTCGTATCAGAATCAGGACCAGATTTACGAGGATCTGGTGACGGGTCGCCTCGATGCGGCGTTTCAACCTGAAGTTCAGGCCGATATCGGTTTTCTGAAGACACCTCGCGGCAAAGGCTTTGCGTTCGCCGGTGACGCAGTGAAGGACAAGCGTGTCACAGGCAACGGCGTGGCGATCGGCGTCCGCAAGGGAGACGGTTCGCTCGTGTTGCAGATCAACCAGGCGATCGGGAATATACGCAAGGACGGCACTTACGAGCGGATCGCCAAAAAGTACTTTGAATTCGACATTTACGGCGAGTGAACCGATACACGCGGCCGGGCACACTCGGAGCAAGGCGAGATTTATTTCACTGCGCAGGTCCCCGCGAGCAATCAGATGTATCGTGTCTTGCTCCCCTGAGTCAGAGATGAAGTTCCTTTCCGCGAAGGATGGCGCCGCGCAGATGGGGCGCGTCAGTTCATCGCGTCACGTTGCGCAGCAACGTGCGCGCATGTCGCATCAGAACAGTAACTCCAGCCGGTCGAACAGCATGCGGTTCGCCTCACTCGCAGATCGCGACCGCGTTCGGATGACCTTGCGCAGGCAGTCGACAAAGCACATCGCTGCCTGGCTGCGCATCGTATTGCGCAAGCTGATCACGCTGACACGGCGGGTCCCAAACTGCTCATCCAGTCTTAGCGGCTGCGCCCAATTGCGCATGGACTCGGTGAGCAGCAAGGGTTCTGGGGCAACGGTGAGCATATCGCTGTACCGCACCAGTTCAAGCATGAGTGAAAATGAATGCGTGCCGAGCAGTCGGGCGGGGGCAATCATCGCCCCATGTTGCCAGAACAGGTCTTGCATCAGGCTCTCGTAGCTGGCTGGTGTAAAGTTGACTGCCCAGTCCTGGTCGAGCAATTCATGCAACGAGTGCTTCCCGGCGCTAGGATGTCCGCGGCGGGCCATTGCGCGCGACTCGTATGCAAACAGCGGTTCGATGTCGAATTCCTGGGCCGTCATCGCCGCTGCCAGCGCGAGGATGCCGAAATCCAGCGCGCCTTCCCTCAGGCGCGGTAACGCCACGGCTGTCAGTCCTTCGAAGATCTCCAGCTGAATCGCCGGCATCTGCTTGCGGAACAGCGATACGGTCTCTGGAAGAAAGGTGACCATGACCAGCGGGGTGACAGCAATGGCGAGCTTGCCGGCCTGATCCCCGCGCAGTTTTGCCAGCTCTTCGCTGGCGCGCTCCATTTGCCCTACGACCAGTCGCGCGTGGCTCAGCAACCTGTGCCCGGCGTCCGTGAAGCTCACGCCGCCGGCAGTGCGCATGAGCAACGCAAGCTGTTGCTCGCTTTCCAGCTCGCGCAGCGCCTTGGTGACGGCTGCCTGGGACAGCTGCAACAGGCGTGCCGCTGCGCGGATGCTTCCGGCGTCAGCAACAGAGACCAGCGCCTCCAGGTGATGCAGTTTCATGTTTTCCGGCAAGGCCTGCTGTAGGGCGACAATCGCGGGTTTTCAGTATAACCAGGCGCAGTCTTTCCGGCGGGTGGTGCGAATCCTATGATCCGTGACAGTCGGCATACAGTCGCGCACCGCGACTTCCAGTGGCCAGCCTGCTGGCCCTAGCGCCTCGCGAGTTCGAGCCCGCGTCGCCGCTGATTCGCAATGCGTGGCAGGCGATCCCCCCGGATGCGGTTGGGGTGCCTCAGTGAAAACCCGCAGGCATATTCTGCGTAGCCGGCCATTAGCTTCCATGGCGCTTGATTCCGCGCTTACGGAATCCGTACAAGTTCAGACCCGGGGTAAGCACTCAAGCAAGGCCGTAGCCGAGGTTGTTGACGAACGCGATGGAAGTGTTTACCGAATGGGGGCGGCTTTTGCCGCTGCGGGCAGATGCGGCGCGACGTTCCAGGGCAGCAGTTCGTCGATACGGTTGACGGGGTGATCGACAATGCGCTCGATGACGTAATGCAGATACGCTTCTGGATCGATGCCGTTAAGACGTGCCGAGCCGATGAGGCTGTACATCGCAGCGGCGCGCTCGCCGCCGGAGTCGGCGCCAACGAACGTATAGTTGCGCCGTCCCACGGCGACTCCACACAGCGCCTGCTCGGCGATCAGGTTGTCTATCTCCGCGCAGCCGTCAGAGCAGTAATAGACGAGTGGCGCCCAACGATTGAGCGCATAGCTGATCGCTGCCGTCGTCTCGGATTTGGCCGAGCTTCGAATCAGCGCTTTAGCTCGTCGAGTAGCGGTAACGCCTGTGTCTGGCGCGCACGCAGACGCTCATCAGGCGGCTTGCCGCGGATCTGCTCCTCTACCGCGTAGATTGTCCCAATACGCCGCAGGGCTTCTTCAGTAATCGCATTGGGACGCCGTTCATGCAGTTCATATATTTGACGATGCGCACGAGCCCAGCAGGCAACTTCCTGGATGCGTCCGTCCCGATACAGCTTGGAGTAGCCCGCAAACGCATCGGCCTGCAACAAGCCCTTGAAGTGCTTCAGATGCTCCTGCGGTCTGGTTTGCCTATACACCGGATCGTCGCTGCGAGCATCCCCAGCGTCATCTTGCCAACTTCAAGGGCGTACTCCAGGCAGACGCATTCGCCGGTTATGCGGAGCTGTATGGGGGCGGTGAGATACGGGAGGCAGCGTCCATGGCGCATGCACGACGAAAGCTGCACGATTTGCACGCGGTGCGGCCATCGCCAATTACCAGCGAAGCACTGAAGCGCTTCGGCGCACTCTATCGCATCGAGGAGCACATTCGTGGGAAGCTAGCTGAAGAACGACGGCGCATCCGCCAGGCTCAGGCCGTTCCGCTGCTTGATGAAATGAAGCGGTGGTTCGAGGCGACGCTTCTCACACTATCCGAGAAGTCGGACACCACCAAAGCGATCCAGTACTCGTTGAATCGCTGGCCCGCGCTGGTCTACTACTGCAGCAATGGTCAGGCCGAAATCGACAATCTGATCGCCGAGCGGGCATTGAGGGGGTGTGGCAATCGGGAGGCGGAATTTTTTAATTGCCGGCGCAGACTCAGGCGGGGAGCGCGCAGCCGCCATGTACAGCCTGATTGGTACCGCGCGCCTGAATGGCATTGACCCCGAAACCTACCTGCACTACGTCATCGAACGCATCGCCGAACACCCAATGAGCCGGATTGACGAACTATTACCTTGGAACGTTGCTCCCTTGCTGCCTGCCTCCGCGCACGTCGATCCCATCCGTTAGCAGTCGAGCCCCTCACACGTCAGCATTCATCGGGACGGCGCCGATCGAATGCTTGCTTACAGCTTCTCTGTCGCGAGTTTTGCACCTAACCCGATGAACAAAGCGCCCATTGCCTTCGTCAGCCCGGCCGAGAGGGTCTTGCTTCGCCGAAGCGCTTGCGTCATTCGGGATGCAAGAAATACATAGGCGACACTTGTGCTGATCCCAACGGTGTTGCCGATCACGCCGAGCTCGAAGAGGTGTGCGACCGGTCGAGGATCATGCGTGCTCGTGAATTGAGGCAGTAGTGCCGTGTAAAACAGAGCGACCTTCGGGTTTAGCACGTCGCTGAGAAATCCCTGCCAGAAGACATGCCGTAGCGTGCTCTTGCCACTGCTCTCCTGGAGCGCGAACCCGCCTTTTGCGCGCAATGCGCCCCAACCCAGATAGACGAGATAAGCCGCTCCGGCGAACTTCACGACAGTAAATACCGTCGCCGACGCGAGGACCAGGGCGGACAATCCTGTCACTGCTGCCAGCAAGTGAATGTAAGCACCAAGGTTGATGCCAAAGGCTGCACACAAGCCTGCAGCACGCCCCTGCGCGATCGGGCGGCCCAACAGAAATAGCATGTCCGGGCCGGGCACTAGGCAGAGCACAAGACTCGCACCGATAAAAAGCATGTACGTATGCCAACTCATTCTCTAGTCCGCCCTGTGAACAATCCCTGATGATCCGGTCCCTGACAGACAGCGTGATGACTATCTTCGCGTGCCTTGAAAACTACCATGAAATTCGCGACGGTCGCCGTGCCGTCAAAATTGTAGCCTCGTAGTCGCGAGGCCGGCATTGGTCAAGACGGTATCGATACAGTGCTTATGGTTGATCTGGGTCTTTCGAATCATCGGAAAGTACATTACACATATCCGCCGGAGGGAGTCGCTTCATTCCCTTTTCTAGTTTGGGATCGTATTGCCGGTCATCGGGCTCCGTCGATCCAGCCTTCCGAGCGCATTGCTGGACAAAGCGACCGAGCCGCGACGGAAAGGATTACTGATGGCCGTGCTGCTCAAAACGGCCGATCGGGTCTTCGTGTCTAGGTAGCCCATCACACCATGTACGATCATCGAACTCAGCCGTGAGGTCGCCCTGCTTGGGACGGTCCGATAACAGTGCGAACTCAGGTCTGAGAATTCGTGCCGTCTGTAGCCTGCGAATCGTCGGCGGTGTCCTGCTTTTCGCCATCTTTCTTCTCGACCAACGATTCCAATGCACCAGCGCC
The DNA here is from genome assembly GCF_005280735.1 of Trinickia violacea. Lineage (NCBI taxonomy): Bacteria > Pseudomonadati > Pseudomonadota > Betaproteobacteria > Burkholderiales > Burkholderiaceae > Trinickia > Trinickia violacea. The sequence goes on along the minus strand of NZ_CP040078.1, from coordinate 3,368,976 downwards.
TTCAAAACCGGCAATCGCCGCACCCCCTTTCGTTAGCAGACCCGCCTCGGGATCGACCTTCTCCGCCGCCTCCACCGCTGCAACCGCCCCAGCGATCTTGCCTGCTTCATCCAAAAATCCCATTTAGCCCTCCGCAAGAAAAAGTGAGTGGCATCACCTCGATTCCACATCACCAAATGTCAAACTGACCTCATCATTCTCCGCTTCCCGAGCACCGCGGCGCGGAGATTACACGCCGCGCGAGCGGTACCGAAGCACCTCAATCAACGGCACTTCGGCTATCCGAAAATCACGACGGGCTGGCGTCAGAGGCTGCAGCCTTGTGATGATGGTGGTGACGATGGTGATGCTTGTGCTTCACCGGTGCCGGTGCCGGCGAAGCCATTGGTGTTGAATCCATCGTTGCATCTTGCGAGGGCGCGGCTTGGGGATTCGACGCCTGCGCGAACACAGCGAGCGAAAACAGGCCAGCAAGCGCAGCAACCGCGATTTTCTTTTGCATAAGGAACCTTGAAGGTGGAGTCATGTGGGAGCGTTTCGCCCACGCTGCCAAAACGGTCTGAACTGTGGCACGGTTGACGTAACACCAACGAGGGCACCCGCATTTGATAATCGTTAACCTTCTGCTGAGCGCTGTCCGATGGACGATGAACCGGACGCTTACCTGAACTCGCCTGCCGTGGTTAATCAGCCCTTGGACAACGCAAACCGTTAACTATCGTTAACGATTTTGAAAGTGGTCAACCATGACGCCCGCGGACACGTTCAGTGAGGCAGATATCCACCGTCTGTTTCGAAACCTATCAAGGAGCGGGTATGAAAACTCTCATCGCGACTGCATTGTTTGCGAGCCTCGGGATCGGCCTCAGCGGTTGCATCGTCCCGGCCCCGGTGGCCGTTGCGCCTGCACCTGTCGGAATTTCGGTTGGGTGGCATGGCGACCAGTACTACGATGGTCATCGTTACTGGGCTCACGACGACTGGGTGCGTAGTCACCCTGATGATCGAGGCTGGCATGGTCAACATGATGATCACCACGACAACGATCATCGCAACGAGGATCATCCCCAGGACGATCACTGACGGCCGCCTTGGCGCTGGAGTGCGCAGGCCCGTCCCAGCAAGGAATCAGACACGTTGAGCAGTGCGCCCCCATTCGAGCGTCGCGGCGATCAGCCATCGAGCTCGGACATACACCGCGGCGTCAATTCCGCGCACAGAGTTAGGTTTGCCTTCCTGCGCTCGCCCGCCCCGACCCTTCTCGCTCCATCAATGTCCGATCCAGCAACCGGACGCGACACCGACTGAAGGAATCCATGAAAGTACACCTGCACTGCATCGTGGCCGCGACAACCCTTATCGGACTGTCGATCCCGTTTTCCGCGGCTCACGCCCAACTCGGCAACCTGCTCAACCAGGGCAGCAACAGTCCGTCGACGGGCCTCGGCAACCTCTCCGGCGCAGGCTTGTCGGGGGGCTGGGCGGCCTTGGTAACGCGCTGTCCGATGGCGCGGTAACGTCCAGCAACAGCAGCAACATCGCTGGCGTGCTGCAGTTCTGCATCAAGAATAACTACCTCGGCGGCAACAGCGCGTCGTCGGTCAAGAATGCGCTGATGAGCAAACTGCCTGGCGGAGCATCGAATTCCGACAGCAGCTACACTGACGGGGCCAACGGCATCATCGACACAGGAAACGGGCAGAAGCTGAGCCTCGACGGCGTCAAGCAACAACTCACCAGGCAGATCTGTAATAAGATCCTCGACCAGGGCAAATCGATGCTGTAGCAAGGATTAAGCGCAAGCTGCGCAGAAAACCCCGTGCGAGCGCGCTAGTTTGTACAAGGACGAGGGGTTCTGATCGACCGATGCAGTGGAAAAGTCGCATCGTCTTTTTTTGTTCGCTCACTAAAACACCCAGAGAGTTGCAGTCATTTCAGTAGAAGACTGCTTCCATCTTCTTTGACGAAGCGAACCCAGTGGCTCCCGCCCCAGTCGCAACATTTACGGACACAGCACAGCGTATGTTCGAAGCTCGGGATCTCACGAACATGCCGATTGCCGATCTTGACATTGACCTGCCCCCGGGTTTAGGCCGAAGTACTTTTAAAGTCCGCAGTTAAAAACCGTTGCACCTCATGCGCCTGGGCGAACTGCTCGGGCGTCAGATAACCGACCGAGCTGTGAGGCCGTTCGGTGTTGTACTCGATACGCCCTCGTTCAATCAGACACCGGGCGTGACGCAGCGAGACGAACCAGTGCTCATTCAGGCATTCGTCCCTGAAGCGCCCGTTGAAGCTTTCGACGTACGCATTCTCGACCGGCTTGCCTGGCCGGATGAACGATAGCGTGACACCGGCGTCGTACGCCCACGCGTCCAGCACCTTGCCCGCAAATTCCGGGCCGTTGTCTACGGTGATGGACGAAGGCAGCCCGCGCATCTCCCGAAGACGTTCCAGTACCTGCATCACGCGCAAACCGGGTAGCGACGTATCAACCTCGATGGCCAGGCACTCTCGCGTGTAATCGTCGACCACATTCAGACACCGGAACCGCCGGCCATGCGCGAGTCCGTCAGAGACGAAGTCCATCGACCAACTCTGGTTCGGCCCCGTCGGCAACGGCCGTGGTATCCGTTCGACCCCAGCAATGCGGTTGCGCTTTCGTCTGCGCACGCTCAGCCCCGCGTTACTGTACAGCCGCCATATGCGCTTGTGGTTCGCCAGCCAGCCCTCTCGACGCAACATCACGTGAATGCGTCGATAGCCATACCGCCGCTTCTGCGCTGCAATGGCCACCATCCTATCCGTCAATTCAATGTCGTCGGTTCGTCGGGATTCGTAGCGGAACAGCGAACGCGATATCCCAACCAGCCCGCAGGCACGGGTCACGCCCATCGCGCGTTCGATCATCAATATCTGAACCGCCTCGCGCTTCGCCTGCGGGCTTGCTACTTTCGGGCAAGCAGGTCCTTCAGGGCGGCATTGTCCAGCATCGAATCGGCCAGCAGACGCTTCAGCCTGCTGTTTTCCTGCTCCAGTTCCTTCAGGCGTTGCGCGTCCGACACGGTCATGCCGCCGAACTTCGCTTTCCAGTTGTAGTACGTCGCTTCCGAGATGCCGTACTTGCGACACAACTCGGCCGGCTTGAGGCCCGCCTCGCCTTCCTTCAACACCCCAATGATTTGCTCTTCGCTGAATCGCTTCTTCACTTCCGTTCCCCTTCCTTGGAACGGACTCTACATCAACGGCGGACTATTACGGGGGGCAGGTCACACTCAATGGCCCCCACCAGTTGCAACCTGATAATACCGTTGACAAAAATTGACTTGCGTGTCGTGCGCAGCATGTATGGTTAGTAATGCTGTCGCATTTGTGCGTGGCTATCATCCGCGATTCCGAAACTGTTCGTTGCGTACACACGCTGGGGTAGATAAATGTCAAAATTTCCTGCACTACGTCAATTAGCCATTCTCCTAGGTATTTTGTTGGCTTTCTTAGCCTCGCCTTCAGGTGTTCAGGCTCAGACGGCGACCGTCAATTTTGTCTCGGACACGACTTGGGCAGTCTCAAATTCTGCGGGGATTTTTTTAAACTTCGCCCAAAATGTCTGTCTCAACGCTCAGTCACCATCAAACTGTCCGGCAAATGCGACGTTGTATGGCTATCCAGGAGGATGGGAAGCCGACTTGTCCAGCATTCCAGGTGCGACATGGATTTGGGCACCGGGAATCACTGGCGCTACGGCTCCAGCGTATCCTGCGGAATTCCGCTTCTCGAAGTCGTTTGACCTTCGCGGGACTCCAGTGTCGGGAACGATTTCAATTGCTGCGGATGACTTCGCAGAAATACTCGTTAACGGTCAATCAGTTGGAACAATTGGATCCCTAACAGGAAATTTCAACGCTGCAGTGCAGTCTCAACAATATCTACACACTTTCGACATTTATAAATTCCTTGTCCACGGCACTAACGTTATTACGATCCGCGCAGCCAACGGCAATTATGGTTGTGGGTCGGGACCCTACAGTTGCAATCCGGCAGGTGTGGTTTTTGGCGGGTCGCTTCAGTTTCAGGGCAGCGCTGGTAACTGTCAGGGGACCGGTAATGGAAATGGTGATCCATCATCCCAGGGAAATTGCATGAAACAGCGTTAATAAGAGGCGAGGGGTGGGATACGGCAGTCGCTTCCCTACTGGACTTCAGTTCCCAGCTGCGCGCTAGGCAGGCTGAGGATGCCGCACGCCGCGACGCCGAGGACGAACAAGAAGCTGCGGCGCGCCTTGTCCACCAGGCCGCCGGCAGCACGTACATCGATCCTACGGCTGAGCGACGCATCGACATCGATGCTGACGGGCAGAGCGCTACCGTCCGCTTAGCAGCTGAGGGCGTCTCGCGCCACGAGGCCGGAAACTGGCCGCTTCGTTTCCTGCGGGCCGTGCGGAGTGGGCAACTGCGGCCTGCTACCGCAGCCGATATCGAGGCGTTCGCACAAGCCAGTCGCCAGCACTCCGTTATATCTCCCGCTCTACCTATCAGGGCACGCACCGTGACACCGCCGTCTCGGTGCATCTAGCCGATCTCCGGGCTCATGTGCGCGGCGCGGGCAGGGGATTTCCGACCCTGAGCGAATCTTCGAGGGGGTCTTAGCCCGTGCGTCGAGCTGGGGTCGTGCACCGTGCGAGCAGCTGACGCATCTGCGCGAGATGCTGGTCAGCGATCGCGTGATTGGCATTGGCGCTACATTGCCAGTGCGGGGTAGGGGGCCAGACGCCAAGGTAGCGGCAGATGGCCGACACGTAAGGTTTGGTCAACGCGCCAGCGGAGGTCCCGCGCTGCGCGGCCAACCTGCAAGCGGCGTCAGCCACGCAGCTGTCACCAACATGCTTGCGCAACCAAGCGAGGGTTTGCCGATCGTCGTCGTTGAGAATCCGGATCAGGTGTTCCATACCGCTAGAACTGTATATTTGTACAGTTGTTAATATATACAGTGTTTTCGTGAAGAGCAAGGCCACATCCTGACCGTTTGACGGACCCGCGCGTGGCATTAAAAGGCGAGAGGGCTTCATGGGGCGCGCGCTTGTGCAGGCGACTTTGCCATGTCGCGAGCCCGACCGGAATTTGGCGGGCTGGGGCCGCACATCGGGCGAGATGAGCCTCATCATCAAGCCTGGCCATTACCTCGAGACGTCCACAGGCGAGTTCGAGAGCATGGGCTATCCTTACGGATCCATCCCGCGGCTCTTGCTCGCATGGCTCGGGACCGAAGCGGTGAGGACCAAGGGGCGCCAACCCTCAGACCTGCGCGAGCGCACGCGCGTGAAGATCGACCATCCGGATCTGCCCGGAGCCGTCAAGCAAGTCGCGGCCGAAGCTGTCCTCAGCATCTGGCATTCCGCCTCCGAGGCGTCCGCTGCCGAACTCTCGACTCCGCGTGCCGAGGCGCGTCATCAAGCGCACGAAGCCGAAGTCGCGCGGGACCAGGCAATGGCGGAAGCTGTCGCTGCACGGCAGGCGGTCGAGTCCACGCAGGCTCAACTCGAGGCGGTTCGCACCCAGCTTGCGGAAAGTGGTGACGTTCCGGCCGCTGAGCGTCAGGCTCACGCCGCAACCGAAGCACGGCTGCAGGAAGTGCGCCGTTGGTTGGACGAGGCGTCAAACCAACTCGCCCTCGTCAAAACCGATCTCGGCGCCGAGATCGAGCGTGTAAGAGAACGGGCCGAAGCTGCCGACACACGCGCTCAGGCGCACGAAAAACGCGCGCTACGCGAAATCGACTAGGAGCGTACGGCGCGTAAGAAAAGCGAGCAGCAGCTCGAGACCCTGCGGGCGCACTTGGCTGCGGCAAAGAGCGAACTCAAGGACGCTGCTGTTCAGCACGCTGGCTCGATCTCCGCGCTGCGCACGGAACTGGATCTCGTGTCACAACGCGCCGAAGCCGTCGCCAGTCAGCAGCAGGCCACGGTGAACGACCTGGCCGCAGCCCGAACAAGCCTGCAGGAAGCACTGCGGCGGGCCGAGCGCGCCGAAGCCGAGGCGGAGGTCACACGACGACTCGTCGACGGACTGCAAAGAACGCCGGCCGCGCGCGGAGCCCAATGCGCCAAGGGGTGATCCGCCTTAGCGTACGATTTTTTCCGAATTCTGAAGCTGCCCCAACTAAGGCAGGAAATATTCGATATTGCGGGAAAACTGTTCCATATGTATCAAGTCGAACAGTTTATGAAGTACGCCGGTGAATTCTTCAACAAGCGCGTTGCGTCTGCATCCTTGGCGGAAGCCGCCGAAGTGCGTGCACGGCCGAAACAGAGTGGCCGGCATTGGATATCGGGGAAGTGGCGAGACTCCCTTGGACGAATCTTGGACTTAGAAAGGGACGCACTTCGAAATCTGAAGCTTTCCCCGGAAGCAGCCACCAGCTTCACGACATTTGCAGAAAGGCTTCGAGATATCGAGGCAGCGAAGAAAGCCCTTAAGGACGATCGGATAGAACCGGGTACGGCGCTGGAAGTCCCTCAAATCAAGCAGAACCAAATCCTCGATGCGGCAGATCGCGAACTGAACGAAGCGCTAGCTCGCGTGCTTTGGGTCCAACTCAACGGCATTGAATCACCGACACAAGGCAGCTAATTCGGCGCCTCGAAGTTACCCGAAGACAACAAAAGCTAAGAGCGCGTCTGCGGGGCTCAGCGGACGACCATGCAGCGACTCGGACCCCAACCCTTAACATGCAGCATATTTTCCCTTCGGCGCGGCGTACGAATCGCCGTTGCCACCGAGAAAGCATCTCCTTGAACGATCCGCTCAACAAGTACGGCGCGGCAACCCTGTTAAGTGCTGAGCAAGGAGCCCCGATCGCCGTGCCGGACGTCGCCACGCCGATAGACTCCACGACCGTATTGGGCCTGGCCTTCGCAGCGGCTGCCCACCGCTAACGTTCAGCCGTCTCAATCATTGATCTCATCGGCCGATGGGTGATGCGTTCGCGTTGGCCTTACCCGTTGGGAGCTCAGTCTATGGGCATTCTCCGCGGCTCAACAATTGACACAAGTTCATATTCCTGGTTGAGCTTTAAATCTATGTTAATTCGCATAGCGAACAATAAATAATGTAAACGACTGGGTTATCGTGCCCGTGTAGGGAGGAAGCGTCGCTACAGATACCCAAGCGCGCTATGGATGTTACCCAGGCTGAAGGCTATTTGACGTTTCGCGGTCGGTGTTTCGCGACGAGTCACTTCGAACTGGCGACGACCCGGCAACGGCTGGCTGAATGATGGCTATTGCAGTGCAGACGCGTCAATACGGCTAACCAAAACGTGTCACCCCGAATCGTGTCAACAGTCCCATCGCAGGTTTCGAGAGAAGGAGTCCCGTCAGCCATGCTGCGATCGAAATCAGGGAAAAATCTGTCAGCTCTTACAGCTTTTCCGCCCCCGAGCTGAAATGGCATGATGCAGCACTGGAACAAATCCGAAAATCTACGCATGAAATGCAAAGCGTACACAGTTGAGCATAGCTGGGATTGAATTAAATAGATTCGTAACTCTTCCACCACCAGAGAGCTTATTTCCGAGTGGTCGAATTCTCAAACTAGGAATACTGACGGGAGTTGGGTGACATGATTCAATTGAAAGGCCGCCGCGTCGCGATTTTTGCGGATGGGCGCTTCGGTCCGGTCACGAGCAAGGTGGCAACGTCCTATCTGCGCTATTGCCATCAAGATTGCGTGGCTGTTATCGACCACCGGCTTGCCGGTAAGGACGTCGGCGATATCCTAGGCTACGCTCACGGCATCCCCGTAGTCGAGTCAGTGAAGTCTGCGCTCGCACGCAAGCCTGATGTTCTGATCATCGGCGTGGGACTCCATTCGAACGAGCTGCCGACGGAATGGCGCTCTCAGATCGCTCAGGCTATCGTCGCCGGTCTCGACATTGTCAGCGGATTGCATTTCCGCATCGCCGTCGATGAAGAATTTAAAGAACTCGCGCAAGGATCGGGGAGCAGGATATGGGACACGAAGGAGCCGCCCGAGCAACTGGCGACGAGTACCGCACGTCTCGACGAGTTGGATCGCTTTATCGTCCACACGGTGGGCAGCGACTGTCGTGTCGGCAAGAAGACTACGGCCATCGAAATCACCCAGACGGCGAACCGTCGCGGAATCAATACTGGCTTTGTTGCCACCGGGCAAAGTGGCATCTATATCAGTGGTAATGGCGTCGCCGTAGATGCCGTGCCGTCCGACTTCGTGGCCGGCGTCAGCGAGGAGCTTGTACGCAAGTCCGCAGAGCACCACGACTGGGTAGTTGTCGAGGGGCAAGGAGCGGTTAGCCACCCAGCCTACAGCGGTGTCACACTCGGCCTGCTGCACGGCGCCATGCCCCACGCACTGATCCTGTGTCACGAAGCGAACTTAACGCACCACAAAGGTTGGCCGAACGTGCCGTTGCGGACGTTGCGGGAACTCATCACCACCTACGAGCACCTAGCTTCCTTCCTGCGACCAGCGAAGGTTGTCGGCATCAGCGTTCACTGCGGAGACCTCGACAAGTCCGATGCTGCTACCTACCTTTCGTGCATCGAGTCCGAAACCGGTCTGCCTGCCACTGACGCGATTCATTTCGGTACCGAAAAACTCGTCGATGCACTGGTCCGCTACCGCGCTATGCTGCCGCAACGTCTCGACGCGCCACACGAGGAAACGCCCTCGGAACCGGTCGCTGCCGCATAATCCACGACCGAATTTAGCGACTCTTCGATAAATTCTCGGATATATCAAGATAACTGTGTTTAGGATATCTAAATGAGTAAGAGAAAATATATACAGGTGAGCCCGCTAGCCGGGCTAACCGACCAAGCGGCGATCCCGTCCTCGAAGCCGGAGACACAGCGGGCGATTCTTGCCGCTACGCTGGCGCGCGGCAGATCGATCATCCGCAACGACCTGCGCTGCGTCGAAACTACTGCGATGAAAAATGCTTGTCGCGCTGTCGGCGCTAAGGTTACCGAAGCTGACAGATACCTAATCGTCGATGGCGTCGGGCGCGAATTCTCACTCGGTCAACGGATGATCGACGCCATTGGATCAGGCCTGGTCTTCCGCGTGTTTACCGCACTGACCTGCTTTTCGCCCACACCGGCTGTCATCACCGGCGACGCCATCCTGCGCGGGCGCGTCATGGCTCCCTTGTTCGAGGCCCTCAGCAAGCTTGGCGCCAACATCGAATGTATTGCTGAGAATGGCAAAGCCCCCATCGTCAACTGGGGCGGTGGGTTTGAGGGCGGGCGCTGCGATTTACCCGGTAACGTCAGCTCGCAGTTCATCACCGCGATAATGTTTGCGGCGCCGCTGGCCAAGCGGCCTACGGAAATCCACATTCATGGCGAGATTTTGTCGATTTCCTATATTCGCCAGACGGCCGAAGCGATGCGCCATGCTGGCATCGAAGTGGATATCAGTGATGATTTCGCCACCATTACGGTTCACCCGGGCGAGTACCAACCGTTCGAGTATCAGGTCTATGGTGACTATACGTCATCGTCGTATTTGGTCGGCGCCGCGGCGCTGTTCAAGGGCACAACGACGTTCTCCAACGTAAGCAGCGTCAGTCTGCAAGGCGAACGAGCCATCGTCGACGTCATCCGTACGCTGGGCCTCAAGATCGACTTTGACGATCAAAAGCACCTGATGACGGTGGTTAATGAAAAGTCCTACTTCGAAGGCGATTTCGAATTTGACGCGAGCGACTACCCGAACATTGTTCCCACGCTTGCTGCAATCGGTTCCTTTGTGAAGGGGCGTTTTCGCGTCGTTGGCGGTTCGATCACACGTTTGCACAAATCGCCGAGAATCAAGGCCATGGTCGAAGAACTGACCAAGCTTGGTGTCGACATCAAGCCGATCTTTCGTGACGGTGTCTACGATGGCTTCGAGATTCACGGCAATGGGGAAGGCTACGCCGGTGGCCAAGTTCTCTCTAGCTGGGGGGATCACCGAATCTTCATGTCATTGTTCATTGCCTCCTTGCGTTGCCGCAACCCTAACCATCTCGATGGCTACAGCGACGTCAACTGCTCCTTCCCGGATTTCTTCGAGCAATTCAGCCGGCTGGGCGTGCAGTTCCGGGAAGTCAACGTTCTGAAAGTTGACGCGTCGCAGGAAGAGCCGGCGGAAGCCTGACGGCGTTACCGCCCCGATGTCGAGCACAGGTCATAAGCCGACATGGTTGTTTAGTGCAGGTCGTGCCGGCGCCAAGCGCCGGCACGACCCCAGCGGACTTGGTGACGATTGACAACGAGGACGGCTGAACGCCTGGCTGTCCGTCGGAAATATTAGGGATCGCAATGTTCACTCCACAGCAATTGCAGTTTTACCAGGACAACGGCTACGTAGTAGTCGATGACGTTTTCGACCACAAAACGATACAGCGTGCGTTGTCAGCCATCGATGAACTGCTCGGATCGGAAACCCCGGAAAGGGTCTTTGAATTCGAACCCAAGGACAGCTCCGTGGTTCGCCGCATCTGGTCACCCACTCAAAAGCACGCTGTTTTCGAGGAGTTGGCCTGCGCGCCGTCACTCGTCGACAAGGTTGCACAGCTGCTTGGCAAGGATGTCTTGTTCCACTACAGCAAGCTGAACATGAAGGGCCCGCGAGTCGGCAGCGTCGTGGAGTGGCATCAGGACTTTTCCTACTACCCGCACACCAATAGCGACCTGCTGACCGCGCTGATTTTTTTGGACGCCGCGGACGAGTCGAATGGCTGCTTGCGCGTAGTTCCTGGCTCGCACAAGAAGGGGCTGCTTTCTCACGAAATAGATGGATTCTTCCGAGGCAAAGTCTCCACCGTGAACGAAGCAGACGCGGTGCCGATCGAGGTTCCGGCTGGTGGCGTGCTTTTCCTTCATTGCCTTACGCTGCATGCGTCGGCGCGCAACGAATCGGAGCAGCCGCGTCGCACGTTTCTGCCGGCATATCGCGCAGCCGACGCGTTCCCGATTTACTTCGGCCCGCATGCCGCGCACAACGAACCAGGCATTCGACTCGTGCGCGGCGAGCGCTCCAAATATGCGCGCGTCGAAGCGGGGCTGCACCTGCTCCCGATCGCCGAGCGCGAATTCGGCTCGCTTTACGAGGTGCAGGAAGGTTCGCACCTCACGCGCGACCTCGATAACATGAAGGTGACAGGTTATGCCGCAGTCTGACCGATCGAGCGCAAGCGCAGCCGCTACCATGGATTGGTCGCGATACGTCCTGCCGCAGATCACTGGCCTTCAGCCTTACAAGCCAGGGATTACAGAGGAAAAACTGCGGCGGGAAACAGGGCTTACCGACATCTGGAAGTTCTCGAGCAACGAAGCACCTGTCGGCCCGTCACCGCGCATCGTCGACGCGATGCAGGCGGCGCTCGGCCAGGCCAACCGCTATCCCGACATCTACGCCTTGCTGGAAGCGCTGTCGCAGCGGCTCGACGTGCCGCACAGTTGCCTTGCCCTCGGCAACGGTTCGATCGATCTGATCGCGGCCTTGGTCCGACTCTTCGTGGGGGCGCAGCACAACGTCGTGTTGACTTCACATGGCTACTGTGCGTATCCGGCCTTGATCAAGGAGCAGCAAGCGGCGATCCGTGTCGCCGGGCATGGGGAATCATTTGGCCATCACGTTGATAAGCTGCTCTCGCAAGTCGACGCCGACACACGCATGGTCCTGATTGACAGCCCCACCAACCTGTCCGGTGCTGCGCTTACCAGCGACGAGATCCGGCGCCTTCTGGAAGCCTTGCCGACGCATGTAATCGCGGTGCTCGACGAAGCCTATATCGAGTACGCTGACCTGGCCGCAATGAAGGCCCATTCTCGCTTGCCGTTCACCTACCCCAACGTGGTGATCACGCGCACGTTCTCGAAAGCCTATGGGCTTGCGGGCTTGCGTGTCGGCTACGCAGTGGCCGACGCCGGATTGATCGACTGGCTGGCGCGGATTCGACCGCCATTTCCCGTGGGCAGTGTTGCGCTTGCAGCTGCGCTGGCCGCGCTCAACGATCAACCGCATATCGACCAAATCCTGCAGTTGACGGTGACCGGCCGCCGGAGCTTGGTAGACGGATTGCGCATGAGTGGCATTGACGTGATCGAGGGCCATGGGAATTTCGTTCTGGCAGACTTCGGCGCACGAGCCACGTACGTTTACGAGGGCTTGTTGTCACACGGGTTGATTACTCGTGCCGCACACGCATACGGCCTACCTTCACACATTCGGATTTCCGTTGGGAGTCCGGGTGAAATCGCCCGTCTGCTCGAGACCGTCCGTGCACTTCTTGGCACGCAAGTTGCCCGCGATTTGGAGAAAGTGGTGTGAATATCGTCATTGTCAACAACATTCCACGCTTTCCTGGCACGTCCCGCTGGGACTTCGAACTAGTCAGCTACCAGGACTACATCGACCACGAGGCCCACCGCGTAAGCTACATCGCCAATACGCGCGGCCGCACGGGTATTACGGCGCCGGCGGGCAGTTACGACTTGTACCCGCTTGAGACGCTAGCTGACGAATCGGCGCTTATCCCCGTGTTCGAAGCCATTGTTCGCAAGGTAGGGTCGATAGACCGCCTCGTCGTGTTTTCCGAAGCGCTACAGGATGTCGCCGCGTGCTTGCGCGACCGGTTCGGGATTCCTGGCAACGGTGTGGAAAGCAATCGCCACGGTCGTGACAAGCTAGTCATGAAGCAACTGGTCGCGGCCGAAGGGTTGCGTGTGCCGGCATACATGGCGGTCGATGCCGACAAAGTAATAGAGGCGATCCGATTCGGCGAGGCGACCGGCTTTCCGCTGGTTCTTAAGCCGACCGACGGCCAATCGAGCGCGGGTGTCCAGATAATTGCCGATATGGCCCAACTGCGGACCGCCGTGGCCGCGATCCCGCTGGGGGTAACGCGTGACCTCGAGGAGTTCATTGCGGGCACGCTGTATCACGTTGATGGCCTGATTGACCCGCGGGGAAACGTTACATTCATAGTTCCCTCGGAGTACGTGAACCCGTGCCTCGATTTCACGACCGGTGCCCCCCTTGGCGCGGCCATGCTGGACCCCGCGACGCAGCTTCACCGAGACGTCTGTTCGTTCGCGACACGTTGCCTCCAAGCGCTCGGGTTGAAAGCCAGCCCGTTCCACCTTGAGCTGTTCCGCAAGTCGGACGGTGAGTTGGTCTTCCTCGAGGTCGGCGCACGCGTCGGCGGGGCCGATGTGCCCTACGTCATCCACAAGACCTGCGGCATCAACCTCTTTGGCGAATGGCTCAAGATGATCGTCGGTGAGGGTGACCCGACGCACGCTGCACCGACGAGCTTCGGCGGCTGGCTGATGTTCCCGCGACCCGACGCGTTACCGCAGCGCGTGGTGTCGGTCACGGATTTCGCGGGCCGGCTCGAAAGCCTTTACCGGCAGCTCCTTCCCGAACCGGGGGAGATACTTTTACACGAGGATGGCTATTGCTCCATGCAGTCGGGCCGCTTCCTGTTCTGCTCTGAATCAGCAGAGCGCGTTCGGTTGGATATGGCTGCAATCCTACGCGATTTCGCCATCGTAGTTACGCACCCTTGATTGGATATCGCGATGACCAACGAAAATACAAAACGAAAAGCGCTTTTGCTGTTCGCGCATCAAGGCCGGTCTTACCTGCCTGCGGTGTTGAAGGCCCTATCGCCGCTGAATACGGCGTGCCTCGTGTTGAGCTCTCGCCCGCGGGACCCGCTCGATTTGGCCAACCTGCGAGCCAGTGGCGCGGATGCAGTGTGGCACGTTGATGAGGAATATCTCAACGACAGCCACGTCGCCGAAGCCATTAAACGCGCGCAGTCGCAGAACTATGAGGTAGCCGCAGCGCTCGCAACCTTCGAAGGCTATCGTGTGCTGATGTGCGCCACGAACAAGTATCTGCGGGCGACCGACGCCAACCCGACCGCCATCGTTCATGCGATGGACAAATACCTGTGCCGCAAGACGCTCTCTTCGAGCGGTCTGAGCCACGCGGAAGCCGAAGTTGTCGAGCCGGACAACATCGACGCCTTGCGACGTAGCCGACGCAAGCTGTTCATCAAGCCCCGCCGGGGGGCTGGCTCGTTCGCCTGTTTTCAGCTGGACAGCGAGTTCTCGAAGAACAAGCTCGAAACGCTGCAAAAGCAGATGCGCGACGACCTCGCGTTTCGAGCCATCTTCTCCGGTCAGTTTGACTTCATCGCAGAAGACTATATCCCTGGTGATGAATACAGCTTCGAGGTGCTGGTTTCCGCAGGCGAAAGCTATGTCATCGGCGTGCACGCGAAGTATCTGGACGACTCCTCCGGCACCACGCTGGAAACCAGCAACTCGTGTCCAGCTCCTAAATTGAGCGACGCGCAGCAATTGGCCGGCGAAAGCTACATCGACCGTTGCCTCGCTGCATTGGACTTGACGGAAGGCTGCTACCACATCGAAGCGCGCCACAACCCCGCCGATGGCCATTGGGACATCATTGAAATCAATACGCGCATGGGCGGCGCCCTGATCAACCAAAGCATCGGTGTATTCACCGGTGGAGTGTCGATCTTGGATCTGTGGGTGCAGTCGTTGTGCAGCACCAGCGTGGACGAGAAAGCCGTCTTGCGAGAAAAGCTCGCCGGCCTTCGTGAGAGTACGCGCCGCGCGCTCAATACCATCAGCCACGGCACGGTATTTTTTAGCCGCTATGGCCAGCGCAATCGCGTATTGAACAAACTCTCGACCGAGAAACTTTCGCGCCAGCCGGACATCTGCGAAACGCCGGTGCGCGAAGGCACGCTGCTTCCTGACTCCGAGCGCGGAATTTTTATTCTGAACGCATTGTGGAAAGTTGATGTGAACGATATCCCGGCAGAACTCGATACTCTTTCGAACATGCTTGACGAGCATCTTGTCGTCGAATATGCCCCCGAATTGAAAAAGGTCAATCAATCCCATGGAAGGCGAATCATGAATCGTGTCAAGAATTGTGGTATTCAGCATCCACAGCCGTTCTTTTCGCTGTCCGACGGCGACGCCGTCCGCGGCAGACTCGACCGCTACCTGGACGGCAAGATGGCCGAATGGGCCGCCACAGTGCCCTATGCCAATCACCTGGAAAGCAAGAACCTGAATAGCAGGTGGTACCGTCGGCACACGATGGAACACGTTTGGCGCATCCGCCTGAGCCGCGTCGCTCATTGCCGTGCTCTACAAGCCATCGCAAAGGTGTCCCCTGAAGCGGCTCAGCTCTATGGCGAATACCAGGCCGAAGAAATGAACCACGATGTGCTATTTATGCAGGATTGCAAAGCGCTGGGCGTGACGGAGGACGAGTTGTTGAACACTGAGCCGTTCTTGGCGACGCGCCTCTTGCAGGGCTTCTTCTACTTCATCTGCGAACACGAGGACCCCATCGGCGTGGTCGCATCGAGCTATCTCGTCGAATACACGACTTCGAAGCTCACGCCGCGCCAGATCCACTCTATGAAGGAGTCGCTCGGCGAGGAGAAGATCAAGGGGCAATTGGCCCATATCAACACCGACGTCGGCGACGACCATGCCGGAGAGATGTGGCGGATTCTGCGTTATCTGATCACTTGCGAAGCGGACGTGGAGAAGGTGCTGCGGTATTTCGACGATATCCAGAACATCCTGGCCATGTATTTCAAAGAGCTTTACGAGGCGACCGTCGAGGAAAAGCTCGTGGCTTAAGCGCGGAAGGCTAGGCCGGGGGGCGTGCCCCTGGCTAGTTTATATCCTGACAGGAACGATTTCTAACCATGCCAACCGTTACGATAAGCACGACTAATGAACAATTCAATTTGCCGAAGAACGCTTATCTTTCCGACGCAGCCGAGTTGCAGTTGGCTGGATTGATTTTCGGTTGCCGCGCTGGAGGGTGCGGGATCTGTGCGATCGATGTCATTGACGGTATCGGGAATCTGTCGCCCCGCGACGAACTCGAAGCGCATTTTCTGGCTTCGCTTGGGCATGTGGCCGATACCCATCGACTGGCCTGCCAATGTCAATTGCTCGGCGACATCACGATACGTCATTTATAAGATCGATTGGCGATTTTAAAAACAAGACCGTGCCTCGTCCGAAAGCCCGTAGTCATGTAACGGACCTGAAGACGAGCGTACAGGAGAATGAAAATGCCTCACGTGGTTACAGTTTTGGGCAGCGCCTCATCGCATTCGCGCAGTGCTAATTTACTTGAACGGGTCGAGTTGCCACTCGCCCAGCGAAGCATCGAGAGCGTCCGCGTGGAGATTCGCAAGCTCGCACCGGACGCTCTGTTGGGCGGTGACGTCGCTCATCCGCAGATTGCCGAAGCGATCGCAGCAATCGAGTCGGCTGATGGTGTCGTCGTTGCTACGCCGCTCTATAAAGCATCCTATTCCGGGCTACTCAAGGTGTTTCTTGACTTGTTGCCGCGCGACGCGCTGCGGTGCAAGCCTGTTCTGCCACTCGCCACGGGCGGAAGCCTGGCGCACTTGTTGGCGGTCGATTACGCGCTTAACCCGGTGCTCGCGTCGTTGGGTGCAGAGCACATCATCGGGGGGGTCTTCGCAACGGAAGCCGATATGCGCCAGCTGGCCGGCACATTTGAACTGAGCCCTTCCGTGGCTACCCGTCTGTCCGAAGCAGTCGACGGTCTCGCGCAGATCATCGAGGATAAGCAGGACCTGCGAGCGTTACGTTGCCGTCCGCCGTCAGTGCATGTTTCTAAAGAACCTTCAACAAACGCCTGCGCAGCTTAGGCGAGGGAGCCATCGTGAAACCACTTCGCATCCATTGGTGCCTGCCGCGCGGTCGCGGTAACACGAGAGCCTCAGAGAAGGACATCGCCACAGAACTGGACTTGGAAGGGATGATTGCGTTTTCGCAGGAAGCCGAGACGTTAGGTGTTGACTCGCTCCTCATGGGGATCGGATTCCATCTGCCCGACCCACTGCCACTTTTGGGCGCGCTGGCAGGGGAAACGACTCGGGTCAAGTTTCTGCTTGCCTACCGTCCGGGCCTGCTTTCGCCGACCTTGTTCTCGCAAGTGGTGAATACGGTGTCCTGGATCGCAGACAAGCGCATCAGCTTGAACATCGTCGCCGGCATTTCGCCCGAGGAGCAGGCTTACTACGGCGATTTCCTACCGCACGACGACCGCTACCGCCGGGCCGACGAGTTCATGTCACTGCTTCATCGCTTTTGGCAAGGCGAGTCGCCGATCAGCTGTGACGGCGATTTCTATAAGCTCGAAGGCGCGCGACTGAGCCTGCCGTTCAAGGGGGGAGGGCGGCCGGAGATCTACATCAGCGGCGCTTCCGAGATTGCTCAACAGGCGGCAGTGCAGTGGGGCGACTGTTGGCTTCGATATGGCGATACGCCTGAAGGCATCGCGCGAGCGAGCGCGTCGGTGCGCGCATCTGGCCGTCGGATCGGCGTACGAATGCATGTGCTGGCGAGGGCTACACGAGAAGCAGCGCTGGCGGAAATCACAGCAATGATGGCCAACCCCGACGAGCAGCATCGCCTAGGGGTGAAGGAATTCGTGGCGCGCTGCGACTCTGTTTCGGTCAAGGAATCATTTCGGCTGGCCGCAAGCGCAGACAACGATTGGCTGTCACCTACGTTATGGTCGGGTGCTGTGGCCTACCGCGGCGGGCCGGCCCTCTGCGTCGTCGGAAGTTACGACGAAGTGGCCCAGTACCTGATGGCATACAAGCGCGCAGGCGTAGATGAATTCATTTTCTCGGGCTGGCCCACGCGTGCCGAGATGCACGAGTTCTACAAGCACGTTCATCCACGCATCCGTGCGCTGGAAGCTCAAGAGGAAAGGGCGCATGCTGAAGCATCTACGTAGCGGGGAGCCGATGACCCGCATTGTCTGGGGGCTGATGCTGTCGCTGATTGCTGAACAAACAGTGTTGTTCGCGGTTCCTCTGCTCATCTATGAGCGATCCCGGAGCGTTTCTTGGTCCGGCGCGGCCTTCGCTCTCGAATGGCTTCCCGCACTCGTGGCTTACCCCTTTGCCGGTCTGATGGCCGATCGCTTTGGCGGCCCGCGGCTATATCGCTACGCCAATACGGCGCGCGTGGTCTGCCTGCTCATCGCGGCTGCGGCTTGCGCGATCTGGCCGCATTTCATCGTCCCCCTGCTGATGGCCAACGGGGTACTACTGTCGGTGCTCATCGCACCCAATCGCATGGCCATCCAGAAAACCATCGCCACAGCAGGGCCCGATGATCAGCTCGCGCACCGACAGTCTCAATTGCAAAACGTAGAGCTGCTGTCTATGGCGGCTGGCCCCGGCATCGCGGCCGGCGTAGCGCGCATCGTTGGCAAGCTGCCGCTTTTCCTAGTCGCGGCAGGCGCCTTTGCGTTGGCGGTGATCTGTTGGCGTGGGCTAAAGCAGCGCGGCGCGCCAAGTGTTCCGCAACGGACCAGCGCGCTGGCCGACCTGGGTCTCGGATGGCGGATTCTGTTCGAAACGCGGGCTGTCATTCTGCTGGCGTGCGTCGTTTTTTCCATCAACTTCGTGTTCGCCGTCGCTCTCAGCGCCAACGCATACATGATCACCGGCGTCTTTTCGGCACCGGATTTCGTGGTCGGGCTCATGAGCGGCGGCGCTGGCGCGTTGGGTCTGATCAACATGATGCTCGTGCCTAGGTTGCTGAAGGCGTGGACCGTTTACCACTTGGGCGCGGGCGGCTTTGCGTTGTTTGGCGCGGGCCTGATCGCCATGGGTCTGGCACCCAACGTCTGGAGCTACGCGGTGGCATATCTTGCCGGTATGGCCGGCGTCACGCTATTTAACGTTTTCAATCGCACCGAGCGCGTGCAGGCCATCGGAAAGGAGCATCTGGGCAAGGTCAGCGGCGTATTTTATTTGGTGAACGGCTTCTCCTACCCCCTTGGTGGCATTGTCACGGCCAGTTTGGGCGCCCGGTTCGGTGTGCAGCCTGTTCTCTTGTCCATCTCCAGCTTGGTCGTTTTGGTGTGTATCCCCACTCTCTGGGCAACGATTCGCCAATCGATTAATCGAACTGCGACCATTTCAGCTGAACCGTGTCAGGTCGATTAACCGGACTCTTGCAATTAAAGTGCGCTCTTGCCCCTGAATGTGAAGCTGCTAACACTAAAGGCAGTAATTCTTCGTATCTGGGAGCAAATAATCTAATCAAAATTCACCAAAATTGACATTCATTTCGATGCGATATGAGTTAATGACTGGACCCTTCCAAAAGGGCAGTCGACGGGGGTGAGAAAGGTGGTGACTATTGGCTGAGTTAATCGCGCAACCCTTACGAGCGTGATATCTTCATGACAACAGCTCTGGAAAAACTCCCTGAAAGACCAGGCACGGTCTCCAGTTAAATTGATGATGGGCCATAACATTGCAGGACTGGTAACAAGTGAGAGGCGGTGAAGGTAGAGGCGCGGGCGTCGGCGGCGCTGGTTGCCAGATGAAAAGCTGACAATGGCTCGGAAAAGCTTTGGGCAGGGTAAAACGCTCTCGATGGCGGTGTGCCAGCACATTGTAAATGCGAATCAGCCATTTCATTGGTGCATTCTCTTTCAAGAATGACGGTGCCTCTCTGCGGTCGGCGCCGACGTTGTGCGTGGCGTCCTGCTGGCGGCTGTTGAGCATCGCTTCGCAACGTTTCGAAGGCGCTGGTGGAAATCGAAATCCCGTTGGATAACGACCCGGATTACATCGCGGAGAAGACTCCGCTGTTGCTCCGATATCGGCTTCAAGGCGCTTATGTCGCCAGTGTTTAGCCTGCGGGCCAAGTTAACAACTGTCGTGTTGCCTGGCAAAAAATATAAGCGATTCTGGCTAGTGCTGCGAACATCAGCCAGAATCTCACCACAACAAGATCGATTGACTATCGGAGTCTGCTTTGGCTCACGGCAATATCGCGTTCTATATGGTGTGCTGCTCGCTGACTGCCAGACCATTTGGCAGTGTGACCCATGTAGGCATTACCTCATCGCTGGAAAACAGAGAACGTTTGGACAGCAGTCTGTTAAATCGATCGCCTTGCAAACAAGCGAAAAACGTTCAGGAAATTAACGTTTGTTAGCGGAGGTAATCGATGAGTTGGCGTCGTGAATACATTTCCCGTGTCGAGCAAAGTCGCAACGACAATGCCAGACTTCTCGACTGCATGGCGGCAATGGCCAATGAGTTGGAGTTCGAATACGTCTCGTGTGGATTGCGGGTTGTGCTGCCTGTTCCCCAACCCTCAATGGCGGTGTTTGGCAACTTCCCGGATTCATGGCACAAAACCTATATCGAAAAAGGGTTCGTCAGCCACGACCCAACCTTTCAACATGGTTTGAACAGCAGCTTGCCTATGGTCTGGGAGGAAAGGTGGACAAACGACACGAAGCCGTTCTGGGACGAAGCGGCCAGGCATGGGCTTCGATATGGTTGGACTGTGGCCATGCGTCCGGTGTCCGGCTGTATCGGCACGTTTAGTTTTGCGCGTTCGCAGAATTCGATATCCGTGCGCGAACTGGACGAAAAGGAACCGCGCATGCTGTGGAACGCACATGCCGTTCTTGCAAGCGTTAGTAAACAGAGTCTCGAGCAACTCATACCGGAGCACAATCGATCGCTGTCGAGGCGTGAAAAGGAAGTGATGCGTTTGACGGCAGAGGGCAAGACGGCGAGCGATATTGGCACCATCCTTTTCTTAACTGAACGCACCATCAACTTCCACGTTGCGAATGTCATGGCCAAGCTAGGTGCGACCAATAAGATCCAGGCAGCCATCAAAGCGGTCATGCTAGGCATGCTGTCAGGAAACTAACCGTTTCGTAACACTGATTTTCGGCCACACACGAGGATATACGTATTCACGGCATGGGAAGGAAAATGAAGCTTGTCAAGATGTTCATAGGCATGTGCTTGTGCGTCGGTGCGGCTATCGCGCTAGCGTCGAATAGCGGCTCGACAGTACTCACCGAAACGCTCGCGTCGCACAAGTTGATAACGCGCGACGGCATGCTCTATTACGAAGCCGAAGGTCAAGGTGAACCTTTGATTCTCGTCCCGGGTGGACCAGGAGCATGTCGAATCAGCTTTCAGCCTTGGTTCTCTCGGCTCTCTAACAATCATCAGGTGGTGTATTACGACGCGATCGGCCGTGGGCTCTCCGATCGCCTCGGCGATCCCGCACTCTACACGGTAGAGCGAGATGTTGACGATATAGAAAATCTACGACAGGCTCTAGGCGTGCAACGCATCTCGCTCCTCGGCCAGAGCTATGGCGGTATCCCGGCGTTGGCCTACGCGCTCAAATATCCCGCGCACGTTTCGCATCTGGTGCTCTCGTCGGCCATGATCAGTGCGGCGAGTTTCCAGGCCAATATCGACGCTGCCAACGCGACCATGCAGATGTTCTACCCAGCAGAATGGGCGCGTGTGCAAGCGCTGCGCGCCATAGGCGTGCGTTCCGCGGATCATCGCAGCGAAGAGGAATATGCTCAGTTGGCGGAGATGATGTACTGGCACGATGGGCGGCTGGCGAGTTTGATGAAGCAGCCTAGCGACCCGAGAGAAAGGCTCGATATGACGGTATATCGAGCCATGCTTGGTGAGAACGCGGACTTTGTGGTGGGTGGCACGCTTAAGGGCTATGACCCGCTGCCCATGATGCACCGGCTTGCCGCTCGGACGTTAGTCATCGGCGGCCGCTATGACCGCGTCGCGACGCCCGAGATCGTCGCTCAGACATATCGCTCAATCCCGGCTTCGCTAGCGCAGCTCGCTATGTTCGAGCACAGTGGACACCGCCCATGGGTTGAGGAGAGCGATGCCTATTTTGCGCGCGTGTCAGCGTTTCTAGACGATCAACCTACTCCAGCTCAAGTCGGGACAGTGATGCACCCGGCCGGCGTGGATGGTACGAAGCCGCTTGCACCGATAGATGCACGAGCCGCTAAGGATAGTGGACGATCAAAAACATCTACGTACTTTTTGTTTCTCTCGAATTCTTTGACCATCGTTGGCAACAGTGGTTGATGGTTACTGGTTGACCACGCTTGCCTCGTTTGGGCTTTGATAACCGTAGGCTCTCAAGCCAATTTTTGGAGCAATTGACCGTATGAATATCCAGAAGGTTGTTAAGCACTGCATCGTCGGCAGTGCCTTTTCCGTGTGCACGCTATTTGCGACGTTGGCTCATGCCGATGGAGAAACCGTTCTCCCTTCGCTTGTCGGGACGTGGACCTTGGTAGCTGCAGATGTCCAGCACCCGGACGGCTCTCGGACGAGCGATTACGGTGCCGCGCCCAAGGGGCTACTGATCATCGACACACAGGGGCACTATTCTGTACAAATCTTCAAGGCGGAGCGCCCTAAATTCGCTTCGGGCGACAGGAGCAAAGGTACGCCAGAGGAATACAAAGCCGCAAGCTTGGGTTCCAGTACGCACTTTGGCACGGTCAGTGTCGACCCCGATGGCGGAACGTTGACGTTTCACATTCAAAACGCTTCCTTTCCAAATTTAGAAGGAGCCACTGACAAGCGAAGCTACGAGCTTAAAAACGGACAGCTCAGTTACCGGGTGGCGCCACGGCCGAATGGAGACGTGCCTATTTCAGTGTGGCAGCGGATGAACTAGGCGGGAAATCATTATTGCTGCGGTGATATGGCGGCTCGCATGGGGCACTTCATACAGCCGCCGCTTCAGCCTTGCTCATATAGTGCGACCAAACCGTCGCCGCATGCGCTTAGTAACGCGATAAGCGTAAGTAATCCTATTGTAGTGATCCGCCGCGGGGCCGGCGCTTGTATGACTCTCTCCATGGAAGTGGAGTCGACGAGGACACCGACCCACGCCAATGATACGTTTTTGACGGCCCCGTTGGTTGCTGTCATTCTTTTGGCTTGATGTCAGCGGAATGGATCGCGACGAAAGTTCACATTCTGTCTGGCGTGCAAAAATTACGTTTGATTCGCGCACCTTGGCTCCACGCGCTAAACCCTGTTTCGCAAGGCTCTGTTTTATGTTTGACTGGGATATGTATCAATTGCGCTTAACAAAATTGTCAATTGATGACGGTCCAATCGCGGCGGTGTACGCTGGCATCGTAAAAAAACTGGCTACTTTTTTTGGGGCGAGGATTATATGTCAGAACTCTGCGGTCACTGCCGAACTGTCATCAATCCGGGAGCGCGCGTCTGTGTCGGTTGCGGGGCAACACGCAAAACAGGCATGAACAGCAGCGAACAGTTCCTCGCGCTAGTTTTCGTTTGCATAGCTTTAGGCAGTTTCGTCGGCTTCGTCTCCCAATTTCAAGAACGCCATTTCGTTGCAGCACTTCAGAGTGCGGGCATCCTAATCGTGAGCGTCGCTTTTGTCGTCTGGCTTTGGAGACGGGCGCGAAAGCGCGTCGTGTGGCTACGACGGGAGTAGGGTGCAAGCCAGAGGTGTCTTTGCGGTATGCGATCAGATGCCTACATCGACCATGCTCGTCCTCGCGCGCTTCGGCTGAAGTGCGCTTTTCCTCTCTTCCCAATTCTCTCCGAACACAAAGCAAAGCGATCGGATAGATTTCATTTTTCCCGCAGTGCAAGGTGTTTTTTCGCCATTCTTCTGCGCGCCTAGCGGAGGGAGGCTCGGCGCCGATACCACAAGTGCTGGGTCGAAGTAAAGAGTGCCACTTCCTCTCAACAGTTGGGCTAGGATGCCTGGACTCGACATCCTCTGGGTTACGTCGCCGATGTCGAGTGCCCCGGGTGCGCTTTGCGCGGCTATATCCGAGTCGCGAAAAGGGGACGAAAACGGGGAGCGAATCAGGTCCAGTCGAGAGATCGGACCTGCTTCTTAAGAGCATTGGGCGAACGCTAGGGTTGGAAACGTCACCGCGGAGCCTATCTTTATGGATAATGTTCAGGATGACAAAAGATTAATCGTAAGCAAGGCGTTGTCAGGTTGACGATCACGGCGCGGTAAGACGAGGCGATGAAGAAAACGAAATCGCTTTTCCGTGGTCACCGCTTTCCCGCGAGCATCATCAGCTGCGCCGTTCGCTGGTATTTCCGCTTCAACCTGAGCCTGCGCGATATCGAGGAGTTGCTACTGGAGCGCGGCGTAGAGGTGACGTACGAGACAATCCGTTGCTGGTGCGACAAGTTTGGCGCCGCTTTCGCCCGGCGCGCAAAGGCGGTGCGGCGCAAGCCCTGCAGCACATGGCATCTGGACGAGGTGTTCGTGAGGCTACGCGGCGAGCCCTACGTGCTGTGGCGCGCTGTAGACGAGCACGGCGCCGAGCTCGACGTGCTGCTGCAAAAGCACCGGGACAAGGCGGCAGCCAAACGCTTCCTCAAGCGGCTGTTGCGCTCAGCGCCACAGCCACGCAAAATCGTTACAGACCAGCTGCGCAGCTATCCTGCAGCGAAGGCCGACATCACCGAACTTGCGGGCGTGAAGCATGTGTTTGTGAAGGCCGCCGCACGGGTGAACAACCGCGCGGAGAACAGCCACCAGCCCACGCGTCGCCGCGAGCGCGCGATGAACGGATTTCGCGAACCGGTTCGCACGCAGGCGTTTCTATCCAGCTTTGGTCCGATCCGGCGGGACTTCGCGTTGCCCCGTCACCAGATGAATGCGAACGCACACCGGAACGCTTTGAAGCAGCGTCTGGCGGCATGGCAGCGTTGGACCGCGGCCAAATCTGCCAGCCTCGCAATTTGATAAAGATTGCAATTCGTCGTTCGTCATACCCCGTCCAGCGCCGGCAAGTTGACAAAGCCCGCTCATCTGCTCGACGCTGCCGCGGCCGCCGTGCAGCGCAGCCAGCGCAAGGTGATATTCAAGCGACGTCGCCCTGACCTTCGCGACGGCCAACGGCAGCAGCTGTTCGCTTCAGCGTGGCAGCCGCCTTCTAGCTGCGTGTTCAGACGGTGAAACCGGGCGCTTACGCATCGGCCAGCGACGCACTCGCTGCTTCACGGCTTTTCCCGTCCAGGTGCTTCCGAACGCGACGTCCGGATCACCGCGCCATCCGGCGAAAAATGCGCGTTGAACATCGCATCGCCAGATACACCGCCTTCCTGCCAATGCCAGCTCCAGACCGTCTCACGACTTAGCGCGTACTTGGCGACCGTGGCGGGCTTGCCCAGCAACCGTCGCACGTCGTCCTGCATCATCCCCGGCACGACCTTCGCAATGTTTTCTGCAGTCAAGGCTTGCGTGATCGCGATTAGTCTGCCATCCGGTCCGAAGTCCAGCATGTACGTATTGGTGCCGTTGGGACCGCGCGGATACTCGAGGCGCTGCGAGCCGTCTTCGTTCTGCCAAACAATCTCGGGCTTGCCTGCCTGGCGGCGCACGTCGTCGATCGTTGACACGCCTAGTTGCAGATTTCCGAACGCTATTTCATCCGGCTTGATTGAGTTGACCGCGTCGGCGACCTTCTGCTCGTCGCATCCGGCTGCCAGCACATTGATTGCGCCAGCGACGAGTAGCGTCGCGAACCGTGTTTTCATTTGCATCTTTCTGTTCCTGTTGATCTGTCGTGTCTTGCCTGAGTGGATTCGAGTCGCATCTGGAAAAGCTCTGGCCGCCTCACG
Organism: Trinickia violacea; assembly: GCF_005280735.1. NCBI lineage: Bacteria > Pseudomonadati > Pseudomonadota > Betaproteobacteria > Burkholderiales > Burkholderiaceae > Trinickia > Trinickia violacea. Next base: position 3,343,373 of record NZ_CP040078.1, on the reverse strand, counting down.
GGCGTCCGTCGTAATCGTATTTCAGGCGCAGGTGCGGCGTTTTCGTTTTATCGAGAACCGCACAGTTCGGACACCAGTGCCCGCCGTTGATGATGCTGTCGGGCGATGCCTGCCAAACGTGTCCACGATCGCATTCCCACGCGAGCGGCACCTTGACGCCCAGGTATTCGGCACTCAGGCAGCGGCCGCCGCGGTCGTGTGCGATGCGCTGCATGGTTTCGATCGTATGGCGCCGCCTCATGTGCGAGCAGATCGAACACCACGTGCCGTCCTTCAGTATCCGAGCCCCTCTTGTCTGCCACTCGCGGCCGCGTGCGCATCGGAACGTGTAACGCGCGGCGATACCTGCATACACCGGATCCACTACTTCACCGCCGTACGATTTCGCCACCTTCTTCAGTTGATTCATCCCGTCCGCGGCTCGCCGTGTCTCCCCGGTTCGCTGCGCCGCGCAGCGGCCACACCAGCCTCCACGCAGAACGTGACTTCCTGGCGTGCGCCATTCGTGACCAGCCGCGCAGCGGAATCGATATTGTCGGTTGACGCCTGTGTATTCGTGATCGAGGCACTTCCCGCCACGCGCGTGCGCGGCTTCGTGCAGACGCGCCAGACCGCTCCGGTCGAGCAGGTGCTCGCTGTGTCGGAGCCTGGAACAGACCCGGCACCAGTGGCCGTGCACGACACGTTGGCCGCATGCCTGCCAGCAATGCCCTTTTGCGCACTCCCAATCTTAGAGCTGCAAGATGCCCCCGGTACGTGCCAGTCAGACATTGTCCACCGTGCGCTGCCGCCGCCTGGCGCAATCGGGCCATTTGCATCGAGTTGCATCGCTGAAGACTGGGCAACCATGCAGGCCGGGCACCCGTGCCCTTCCAGGATCTTGCGCGCCTCGGTATTCCTGCGATGTCCGTGTTCACACTGGAAATGCTGTCGGACCGTCGCACCCAGGTACTCACCTTCCAAACAGATTAAACCGCGCTGCGCCAGCAGATCACGGAATCGCTGGCCCACTGCCACCCGCCGGCACATCGGGCAGCTTGTCGAGCCCCGCGTGAGGACACTGGCGCGGCGCTCGAACATATGCCCATTTCTGCACCAAAATGAATAGTTCGCATTGGCGCCGGCCCACGCGGTCGCGAGCAGCGCGAGTCCCGAGGCGCTCGCGACGTCCGCCAGGTGGGTCAGATACCCGAGCGCTTTCTCAGCCTTACGTACCATCGCTGGACGGTGCCTTATTTCGATTCATTCTGCCTCAGGCTTGATCGACAGGGTTCAATGCGTGACTCATCGCGGGCAGGTGCTACCAGAATACGAAGAAGATGATTACGCGCACGAACGTCCATGCAAAAATCACTGCGCCGATTAGGCTCACGAGCGCGACGCGCGGCGTCCAGCGCAGTGCGAGCAGGCGCGAGGTTGATGCGTGTCGCACGATGCGCTTCAGGTCACCGCTAGGAGCGCCGGGTTCTTCCATGTTCATGGTTTCCTCTCATTTTCGGGGGCTTTGTCAACTTGCCGGCGCTGGACGGGGTATGACGAACGACGAATTGCAATCTTTATCAAATTGCGAGGCTGGCAGATTTGGCCGCGGTCCAACGCTGCCATGCCGCCAGACGCTGCTTCAAAGCGTTCCGGTGTGCGTTCGCATTCATCTGGTGACGGGGCAACGCGAAGTCCCGCCGGATCGGACCAAAGCTGGATAGAAACGCCTGCGTGCGAACCGGTTCGCGAAATCCGTTCATCGCGCGCTCGCGGCGACGCGTGGGCTGGTGGCTGTTCTCCGCGCGGTTGTTCACCCGTGCGGCGGCCTTCACAAACACATGCTTCACGCCCGCAAGTTCGGTGATGTCGGCCTTCGCTGCAGGATAGCTGCGCAGCTGGTCTGTAACGATTTTGCGTGGCTGTGGCGCTGAGCGCAACAGCCGCTTGAGGAAGCGTTTGGCTGCCGCCTTGTCCCGGTGCTTTTGCAGCAGCACGTCGAGCTCGGCGCCGTGCTCGTCTACAGCGCGCCACAGCACGTAGGGCTCGCCGCGTAGCCTCACGAACACCTCGTCCAGATGCCATGTGCTGCAGGGCTTGCGCCGCACCGCCTTTGCGCGCCGGGCGAAAGCGGCGCCAAACTTGTCGCACCAGCAACGGATTGTCTCGTACGTCACCTCTACGCCGCGCTCCAGTAGCAACTCCTCGATATCGCGCAGGCTCAGGTTGAAGCGGAAATACCAGCGAACGGCGCAGCTGATGATGCTCGCGGGAAAGCGGTGACCACGGAAAAGCGATTTCGTTTTCTTCATCGCCTCGTCTTACCGCGCCGTGATCGTCAACCTGACAACGCCCTATTCGAAGATGGCCCATCTCATAACTGAGTCCGTACAAAGAAGCGCGTCCACGGGTTGCACGCGATTCGGCCAAAAAAGACGAAAGCCTCTTCACTCGGGGGCGAGATCGAGGCTTTCTGGGTTGCCGCACTCCAGTTGCGCGCCGTTCGTTAACGGCAACTTGCGCGTAACTCTAGCTGACCCCGGGGAAGAGATTTCTGAAGAATTGTCACGTCACTTGACCTCGGATCGAAGGTGCCGATGCCCGCCGCCAGCGCGGCAGCGGCGTCGCTTGCGAGTCCGCCCGAAGCGCCAACACCGCAGGGAGAAAACCGCCCTAGCGTCGCGTGTTGGATATCGGTTTGAATTTAACCCGATCGCGCGAGAATTGATGGATCAGCCAAACCAGATTGACGAATACCAGCGCGCCGACAATCCAGGCGTCCCAAGGCATGGAATCCGGCAGGATTTTGCGCGCTTCATAGCCTAAGAATGCAGCAGGAAAGAGGCAGCTCCCCAACCATACCGGCTCTGGACCGTATGTCACTGCTGCGAGACAACCTGTGCAGACACTCAGGCCACACGGCATATTTGCATGACAGTGAGGACAGACAAGGCCACTCATGCTTTTTGAGGCAAACCAAGTTGCAGCCAGAAAGACGAAAGCCTCTTCACTCCGGGGAGAGATCGAGGCTTTCTGGGCTGCAGCACCCCTAGCGTTCCCATCTACGCATTGCAGCAACTTGCAGGCAAGTCTCGCTGGCTCGGACAAGAACGTTTTTGAATGTTTGTCACTGCGCTTGACCTCGGTTCAAAAGCGCTGCCGTCCGCTGTCAGGTGAACACGATGAAGCCGGACTACCCGCACTTGGCATCGCAGCTTCCCATGCGCCGATCGTGAATGGGGAGTCATGGGGTTTGCCGGTTTCGCCGAATAGCGTTGTCAGCATCGCAAGCAGTAAGCCGGAATCACGCCAGCGCATGAAATATCGGTGGCACGTCTGATAACTGGGATATCGCTTTGGCAACGCGGACCAGGCCTTTTCCACGTGGACAAGCTTCCACAGGATACCGTCCAGAACCGCGCGCCGGTTTACCGGAGGCCGGCCATTCGGACTTCCTCGGGTGTGAAAGTCCTTAATCATCGGTTGGACAATGAACCATTGCGCATCGCTGACATCACGACCTGATTGGGCAGCGGCGAGTTTCGAACACTTAAGCGTGGTGACACTCCGCTTATGCCGGGTTTCAGCTTTCATAACGCAGATCGGAAAAAAAGCGCGCCGGATAACGATAGACCGGCCCGCGGAGTGGACAGTAAAACATGAACCGATGTTAGGTCGAGGGGTACAGTGGATTTGCACGCCTGAACATCACCGTGGATGGTACTGGCGATGCCCCCTATAAACTGTCAATTATCGACAATTGTAAATCGCCATCGACAGCGAGCACTCAACCGCATCATCACATCCACGCTATGAAACCGGACTACTCGCATCTTGCGACGCGGCTCTTTAGTCCGTCCTGAACAATTCGTTTTCGTCGCCGACAGCGTCATGCTGCCGATAGTGCAGTCATGCCGCAATTGAGCAAGGCGACGAGAATCAGGGCGTAAAAAAGCCGCAGCTATCTAAGGATCATGCACAGGTTGTGGCCGGCGCCGCACAGCACGGCGTGGATCGCATCACCAAGGGCGCCTTTGAGCCAGTTTCGATCGAGTTTGCCGTCTGCCTTCATGTGACCGAGGGCGGGCTCGATGGCGCTGCGCCGTCGGATCATCGCGCGCAGTCCACGAGTGATGCCGCGTCGCAAACCCGGGTGGTAGATCTTCACGCCATCGATGGCGATACCCTTGTAGCCGCGGTCCACAATAGCGATCTCGGGTTGGACGTCGCTCAAGATCGCGGCTTGCTCCAGAGCTTCGGCCAGCGTATGCCCGTCGTACGGCTTGCCCGGTATCGAGCGCGCCCCCACCACAAGCCCTTCCTTGTGCGTCGTCGTGATCGACACCTTGACGCCGAACTCGTACGGCGTACGCGCCTTACCTTTGCCCAAGCACTCAACTTCCGGCGCGTGCAGCGCGTAGAGCTTGTTCTTGTCCTTCTGCCGTTGCGAGAGAATCCGCTTCGTGCGTCCAATCAACTCTTGCAAGGCACCGCGGCTGCCTTGCGCGACCGAATCGAGCTGCCGCTCCACATTACGCATCACTCGGCCAACGCGCGAGCGCAACGTGCGCAGCGCTTTTCTCATTCGCTTGTATTGCTTGGCGTGCGCATAGCGGCTGATCTGACCGGCCAGGCTCGGGGCCTCGCGGTTGTAGTTCTGCCGCAGCGTCAGGCCGTGGCGGGCGGCAGCCTTCACCGGATGTTCACGGCATCGTTCGAGCAGGCGTGAATCGGTGGGATGGGCAATCGCCTTTTGCATGACCGTCGTATCGACGATCACGCGCTTCACGCTTGAGGCTTTGATCACACCCGCGCGCTTGGCGACCTCGATCGTCTCGGCCAGCAATTCTTCAACGCCCGCTTCGCCCAAGCGCTTTCGCCAGCGCGTCAGGCTCGATGGGTCGGTCGGGTGGCTCGGTCTGCAAGTACGTCTCGCCGGTAAAAACCTGCCAATACGGGTTCTCAACCCATTGCCAGACCACCTCTTCGTCGGACAGGTCGAATGCGTGTTGGAGATACAGCAGGCCGGCGAGCAACCTCGGGGACGTGGCCGGGCGACCCTTGCGCGAAACGAAGCCCTCACTCATTGACGCGCCTAAGCGATCCCAGTTGATCAGATCGCCCAAACCCACCAGCGGGTGCTTCAAGTTGATCTGTTCGCGCAATGGATGCCGGAAGAAATCTCCCTCCGTCACAGGCGTCTTCGGGCCCATCCGCACCTCGTCAAAAAATGCAGGATTTACCCATTAATATGCCTGCTTCCTGCAATTCCCTCAATACGGATCAGCCCGCAAAGCCTTGTCCTATAAGGCTTCAAGGATTGTTCAGGCCCGACTACAGAGTCGCCTCGCTACACATCGGTCAACGGCAGCTGTTCTTCCCTTAATGCCTCCGTGGGAAGGCAAATCGAATATCTCAGCCATGTTTGGCGTTGCTCCGATCTTCCTAGATAGCGCCCAGACCGGCCGATTGACATAGCAAGGCCAGGCTGAATACGGAATCGACGACTCGCCGCTTATCCACTTCCGGACAGACCGGCCGTCACTCTTTGGCGACATCCCAAGGAATGCCTCAGCTGCACGGCCACTGAAGCCCGTCCGACGGAGCACCTCCTGGATCGTATCCACATGGGACTCCTCACCCCCGATCCTAGTGAAACCGCTGAGTTTCTTCAACGCTTGTCGTAAACCGGGCAGTGAACTGAACATCAAATTCGCGTGGAGCCTGTTCAGATTGAATCAGTGTCGCGTGCGCGTGAACAACGCCGCACCGAATTTGCGAACCTTCGACGCATTGCGACGAACCTGTTGTGACAAGGCAAGGCTACCAGGGTTGGCGTCAAAGGACGCCACCTGAAGGCCGTTGAAAGTATCGCCAATCTGGGAAAAAGCGCTGATTAGTGCCCCAGTTTTCACAAAGTTGAAAGTTGGTGCAGTCTTCTATGCCTCATGCATCAATTTCACAAAAATTGACATTTCCGTGGGTGCGATGTTTCAAGCTTGTATCCACTCCGTAGCCGACTCTCCACCGAGTCTGCCATAGCGAGAAGGAATCCTGGCTTGTAAGAATGATCTCATTGCTTGCCAAAATACGGTCGGTTCCACGCGCGCGCCGTGTAATTGAAAGGCAGGTTATTGATATTGCAAACTATTTTGGAGTGATGCCTTGAATATGTCTCATTCGTGGAATGATATCAGCGCAAACGACCTTATTTCATCGTCTTCGGATGTTAAAAATTACTATTCGAAAAAGACTTCCGATATTCTGCACAAATACGGCCCTGGGCCCCGAGTACATTTCCATGTAGGCTATTTCAGCACAAACGAATCAACAGATACGACAGTTCCTTTGCAAATAATACAGCAGCGGCTTGTTACATCTCAGGAGGCATTGATCACTCACTGTGCGCGTGCGTGGATAGGTAGATCCTTGCGTGCGGCAGAACTGCTCGATATCGGCTGTGGACTGGGTGGAGGGGCAATTTATTGGGCGCAAGAGCACGGCGCCAACGTAACGGCGCTGACGAATATGGCAGAACACGTGCCGATCATTTCGGATTTTGCAAAACAGGCTGACGAACAGCGTCGAATTAAAACTTTGCTCACGGATGTGCACGATTTCATTCCACAGCAGAAATACGATGCCGCAGTTGCCATTGAAAGCTCAGGCTATATGGATCGGGTGAAACTCTTTCAGATCGTAGGGAGATCTTTGAAGTCAAATGGATGGTTCGGTATCGTGGAGCATTTTCTTTGTCGCCATGAATGGGCAGGCTTCATCGATAAATATTACAAGACGCATCTTGGCACTATAACTGAATACATTGATGCGGCGCATGCTGCAGGGTTTGAATTAGACCAGAATGAAGATCTTACAGACAGAGTAAGCGAATTCTGGATGCAAAGCATGGCGTGGTCAAGTATGAAATTGGATTCGTATAGTGAGCATCTTCAGCCAATGGTAATTGAGCGGGCTCGCTTGATCGAGTCGGTAATCGCGCATGGAAAATTGTTTCGTATTTGGCGCGATCATGCGGTTGAAACGCGCATGCTGCGTTTTCGTTTGCGGTAGATAATTCTTTCCGCGATGAGTAATTTGTCAATCAATTTTTGAGTGGCGGAAGTGCGCTTGATGAGCCAGCAAACAGATACGAAAATGAATGTTCCCGATTCAGTTATCGGAGCGGATCTGCCCGCATTTTACTGCCCGCTCGACTCCGCCATTCATGGAAACATGGAGGAACTTGAACGAGCCGCAATTCTGTGGGCGGATTCCGTAGGTCTATACCCGAACGAAACCGAGCGAGCATGGGGAATCGCCACTCATAGTGCTGATTTCAGTTGCCGCATCGCCCCATGCGGTCGCGACGAAGCTGTTCTTCTTTTCATTAAATGGAACCTATGGGCTTTCGCTCTCGACGACGCCCATGATATGCAAGGTGAAGACATGTCCACGACCTCGCGTTTAGTGGACTTGAGCGCCAAGGTCGTGCGGAGTCTTGAATCGCCAGGCTGCGCCTATGTTAATTTTGGCGCACAGCAAGCTGCCTTCGACGATCTGATTGCGTGCACCTGGTCAATGCTTACGCCATTTCAACTAAGGCGTTTCACTGAGGGCTTGCGCGACTGGTTACTTGGAGCGGTATGGCAAGCAAGCTGTGCGGAGCGTGCCATTGTACCAAATCTGAACGAATATCTAAGCATTCGGCCCTCTATCAATGGGACGCGTTTTTCACTAACGTTTTCTGAAATCGCGAATAACATAAATATAGATCCTGATATACATTATTCTCAACCCGTGCAAGTGATCACTGACATAGCAGGATTCATCGTGAGCTGCGACAACGATCTGTTTTCATATACCAAGGAGAATAACGAAATTGCAGCGAACATCATTAAGATAATTTCCTATAGAAATAGATGCTTTCCCATGGAGGCGATGAAGGAAGCCGTCGCGATACGTGATCATGCCATGATCTTGTTCATAAAATTGAGAGAGCAACTGGGGAAGCTCTCCAACCCAGAGCTAGATCGGTATTTGGAAAGTTTGGAATACTATATATCTGGATCAATACGCTGGATGAGTATGGCGCCTCGATACGCTAGTCCTCGCAATCAACACAACCTTCCTGTCCTGGACGCGCGTTACCGCATTATATATAGAGATGCTCCAACAACCGCCAGCACGGATCCTTCGAGCATCCCTACTATTGCCTATTGGCAGCTAGTGTTGGAAGGCTTTTCTTAGACAGCTACTGTTGCTGGGTGTCCGGGAGTTGCGGCAGGGGAGTCAGCGACGATACGTACCTAAGTCCACCGTCCTCAGTCATCGATAGCCCTTGCTGGTTGTGCAATAAGTTCTGCTCCACATGTCGTTTTATGCCCTTCTACCGCCATGGGTTGGCCAAAGTCCACGCAACCGTCCAAGCCTTCCGCAATTTCAAAGACATGTGGTTCACAAAGCGGACACGTCACCCGGTGGGCCAGTCATTCTTTTCCATTGCCAGTCTCCCAATTTTTCATCCACCGAGGGTGAACATCACATCACCAAAAACAGCGGATTGACATTACCTCTGGTACGGACAACCAATTGAAAAGACCTCGACCAGAGGCGTTAGAACCGGAATCGGTTGCTTCGGGATACCCCATCTTGCTAAGCCGTCCCCGGGCGGTGAAAAACCAAAAGCGCCAGCAATGGCGAAGGCGTTTGCTCGGCAGGATCGTTCTTTTTAAAAGAACGTGCAGATCAATCTTTCCTTCACCCCGCGAGCGCTCGCGTTGCGCGCCGGGCTGGACAACACCAACTTTCTGTACGACAGCACGTGCCGTTTCCCGGTCAGGGTGACCTGATTGCATTTCCTGAGGAGGGTGGCGAACAGCTGTTCGTCGTCGCGCTACGGAAGTTCACGTTCGATCCGTCCCAGGTCCATCTTGAGATCCTTCTTGATCTGACGGGGAATTGAATTCTGGGCATTCCTGCGGGATACCGCAGGGGGCGTTGGTTTGCTTGAAGTTGTGCGGGAGTCTGCTACGGTTGAATGCGTGCCTTTCCCCGAGGAGATGGCAATGCCAAAGAAGAAAAATCACGGTGTCGCTGTCGGAAGAGGTATCGATGTGCGGAGCCTTTTTCAGGGCCAAGGGCTCGATGCCAAGATCGTCGAAAAAGCGGTCTCGGAGGCACTCAGCGGGCGGCTTAAGGCGGAGTTCGATGCGCGGGAAACCGCCCGACAGCAGTTCTCCGAACCTATGCGACGCTATATTTCGCCGCTTCTGGAACTGATCAGCCACGATCAGAATTCGGCCAAAGCGCTCAGGGACATGCGCAAACTCCTGTCAGACCGGGCAAAGCGCAAGCTGCCGCGACCGCGCCCCGTAAAAGAAAAAGAGCGAATCTGGCTAGGATCATTTGGTGCTACGTGGGGACCGCCTTACGACTATGCAGGGACTTGGCACGCGGTATCCGGGAACCCAGGGGGTGACGATGAAACCGCCGACAAGTCGTCGGGGGACATGGGCATCTTTATCTGTTCCGGTGCTACCAGTACGAGCATCAGCGCAAACGTGATCCTCGGCATCTACTTTTATCCGTTCGATCAGAACACTGCCACTTTGCGGTTCTGGGCCAACCCCGGATACACATACCTTTGGTCTGGCTTCGCGACGTTTGCGGAGTGTCATTACGACGTTTGGATAGGCACGGCTACCCTGATTTTTGATCGGAGCGGGAGCTATCAGGACCTGGTGGTCAATCAGCAGATCAACCTCTGCTCGGAGTCCACCTCGCTTGGTGGCGGCGCTACAGAGGGGGCAAACAGCGGCTTCGTGCTCTCGCCGGCACCATTTGAGGTCGACAACGACCACCAATATCTCTTGTGCGTATGGGCTGCGGCCGATATATCCGCTTCCGGCTGGGGCACCCTTTCCGGAAGCGGAGCTCTCGCATCTATCAATCTGTCTGTTCCCGGGATTTCATGGGAGATCGGGTAGGGGCGCCTTTGATTTTCCTGCACTTGCCCGAAATGGCGGATTTTGATATTGCGGCTGCCATTAGCGCAATTCAGACCGCCTTTCGACGGCGCCTGCAGGTGGTCGACGAGGGGACTTGTTTCTAGCGGCCCAGGACGCGGCCGCGCATCGGCCTGTACGCGGCCCAAATGAGTTGAGTGTGACCGTCGGCAATGCCGCTCACTCCTCGCGTCGTCCGTAAGTCGACACGATACCAAAATTTGGTATATTGTGGGCGCTGGAGCCGGAGGCCACTCATGTCACGCAACACATCCGTTTCGCTCGGCGAGCATTTCACCGAATTCATTGATGCGCAGGTCCAAACCGGACGGTATGGTTCGGCGAGCGACGTCGTGCGGGCCGGCCTGCGTCTTCTTGAATCGCAGGAAACTCAAGTGCGTGCCTTGCAGGAGGCGCTGAAGGCCGGCGAGGCGTCGGGCGCGCCCGCGCCGTTCGACAGCGAGGCTTTCCTGGCTCGGATGCGGGCGACGCATGGCGGCTAAGGGGCGGCAGCTCCGGCTGACGCCGCTGGCCGAGCGCGACCTCGAGGATATCTGGCGCTTTACGTTTGAGCACTGGTCGCTGGATCAGGCCAATCGCTATCACCGCGACCTGATTGCGACGCTCGAGGCGCTGGCGCGGGGTGACAAGATTGGTTGCGTCTGCACCGTGCGCGATGGGTATTGTCGGTATGCGGTCGGCTCGCACGTGGTGTTTTATCGGGAGACGGATCGGACGCTCGACATCATCCGGATCCTGCACCAGCGAATGGACGTCGACCGTCACCTGTAAGGCGTCGCGCGGCGGCCGGGGACTCCCAACCGATGGAGATCGGCATGCCATACGACGCCAAATGGACCTATGACGCGCTGCGCGCGCAGATCGAACAGTTGCAAACCGAGCACCCGGATCGGGCCATCATGCTTTACGAAATACCGTCGGTCGGCGTTTCGTCCGGCAATCGCGCGGCGCTGGTGAGCACATCCTTGCTGCAGAGCGTGAGCCTGCACCCGAACGGTACGATCCGCTTCAATGCCGTACCGGGCACGCGCGAGGCAGGCAGCGCCGGCTTCTGGAACCCGGCCAGCATGCGGGTCGACGTCTCTCCCGTGAAGCGCACGGACCTGCTGCTGCCGGCGCCGGAGCGCGTTCGATTCAGCGAGCCGGAGGCGGAATAGGGCCCCAGGCGGAATCGAAACCCGGCTCCGGCCGGGTTGTTTGTACCCATTGTCAATGCTGCGCACTCGTGTGGCGCTCGCGGATCTGCCACACGACGTGGCGCGCAAGCTGCCCCGGTATCCGTCGATTCCGGCGATTCGCATGGGCCGATTGGCGGTCGACCTGAAATACCGGGGCTGGGCGCTGCGTTGCTCGTCAGCACCCTTCAACGGGCAGCGAAGTCGAAGATTCCAGCGGCGGCCTTGACGGTAGATGCGAAAAGCGAATCCGCCGCCGAGTTCTACCGGCATTCCGTGCAGTTCGCGGGCACTCCGTTGTCGCTGTTCTTGCCATTGGCTGTCGTGAAGTAGGCGAACGCTGGTTCCGATCGGCGCCCGACGCCTCGAAGCGCGTCAAGACAACCAAGGGAGAACGGCACCGCCGTGGGCTGCGTCCCGGCTTGTGCTGGGCTTCGCTAGAAAGAACGGATTGAACATTGTTGACAGTCTGAGTGTCGCGCAACGCATATTCTTGCGCTGCCGGACACGTTGCATCCAGTGGGCAATACCGGTCCCGGCGAACCCAGGCATGGCCTCTGTAGCGACGGGCTACATGCCTCTATCTGATCCTGTTTCGGAATACGACATGAAGCCTCTTCTTCTTATATCGCTGGCGGCGGGCCTTGGAACCGGCTTCGCCAGCGTCGCAAACGCAGTCGAGCTGAACGTCAATATTGGCACGCCGGCTCCTGTGGTCGTCGCACCTGTGGTCGGGTGGCACGGCGACCAGTACTGGGATGGCCACCGGTACTGGGCGCGCCGCGACTGGGAGGAACACGACCGCCATCACGACGTTCACTGTCCGCCAGGACATGCCAAAAAGGGCGAGTGCTGACCTGGCCATATAGCGCGTAGGGCGATTGTCCCACCTGGCTTACCCAAGTTTCGCGGGTCGCACCCAGTGCGGCCCGTTCTTGTTTCGGCGCCGCGGTAGCGCATGTGTTTGCCGTATCTGGACGGGTCGGGGTCGCCAAGCGATCGAGCTACACCTTTGTTCGCGCTGGGTGGTGTCGCGATTTTCGCGCGGCAGACGCATTGGATCGAGCGCGAACTTGACGTTATCGCCCATCACTAACAGCAACAGATTGGCTAGTCTCTCGAGCGTCACACGTAATGTGCGACTCTGGGGTATCGGTCGCACGGGCTCGTAAGCCATGTTCGCGCCCGCCACGCCGGCCGCGCGGCGGTCCTGAGCCGACCTCGGCCGGGTGGTGTGTGACCGTCGTCAATGCCGCTAAGTCCTATTTAGCGGCTTTGCGTTTAATGCCCCAAATCGCTAATAATCTGCTTTAAGTGAGGGTGGGGTGGGGGCGAATTAGGTGTTTACCCTAGGTTTGCCGAGCCGCCTGACCCCCGCCCCCTGCCTGTCGAACCCGGAGCTCCGATGCAAGACGAACTCGCCCAGCGCGCGCTGCTGCGCCTCAAACGCCACGGCTTTGAGCTGCGGCTCGCGCCGGCGCTGGCGACCGCCACCACCCGCGACCAGGAGAGCCACGCGCTCGGCGCGGCCGCCGCGGTGCTATACGACGTCGCCCCTGAGGCGTTCGACGCCGGTGGCACCTGGACGGCGGTCGGTGAACGCGTGCGCGCGCACGGCCTGCAGCCGCTGCGCGCCGCGGACGGCGCCGCGCTCGGGTTGGATCCGGCCGGGGTCGCGGCGGTCAATGCGGCGCTGTCGTTCGCGGTGCGACTGATCGCGTTCGCGACCGCGACCCGCTAGATGGCCCATCGGACCCGCTCATGACCGACCAGCCCACCCTGCAGCAGTTGACTTTTCTCTATGGTGAGGCGCGTGCGCGCCGCATGCTAAACGCGCCGGCGCTGCCGGCGATACGCGCCGCGCTCGCGCGGGCGCCAACATCGATCGTCGACCGGCCGGTCGCGCTCGACCGCGAACTATTGGCTGGGACGTTCGGCTTGCGGCAGGCGGTGCGGCCAACCTTCTATGCCGATGTGCCCGTGACCGCGATCGTCGGCCTGTTCCACAAGGCATTCGCACCCGACGCTTTGACCTGGCGAACGCTCCTCGACGGCGTGCATGGCGCCGGTTGGGGCATGGACACCCTTGCTTACTTCGAGTCCGAGATCGGCGACACGCATTTCCCGGCGCCAAGCGCGGCGTACCCGCTGATCCTGCGGGCCTACGGCGGGGCGGTTGTCTGTGTGAACGGCATGCACCGGCTCGTCGCCGGGGTGTGTTGGCTGGCCGCGCAGCAGGGCCCGTGCGCGGTGCTGAAAAAGGTGGAGCTTCAGAATTACGCGATCAAGCGTAGCGCTGTGGCCGTGATGGCAGACGCGATGCGCCGCGGTGAGCGCGTCGACGCCGCATACAACAAGGATTGCCAGACCGTGCTGATCCGTGTGCACACGGAGCGCGATACACGGTATTGGCGTGTCGACGGTGACACGGTGGAGCCCGTCATGGTGCCCGGTGGCTGGCTTGATGCGCTCCGCCGCCGCGCCGGTCGCCCGGCCCGCGTCGACGTCGGCCTGGCCTGGCAGCCGGTGTCGCCAACGCTGATCGGTGCGCTCGCCGACGACGATTGGTTGCGCGCACAACTGGATCAGCCTCGTTACACCGAGCAACCTGCCTGATGAATCCACGCCGTTATGCGAAAAGCCTCTATCGGACTGATCTAATTGCCATGGCGAACCACCCACGGCAGCTTGAGCTGCCTCCACCGCATACCTATAGCCGGACGGAATTGACCGCGTCGCGAGCGCGCATGATTGTGGGTCCGGCGAAGACCATCACGCGGATTGCCTCGCCGTTGTCGGGCTTGCAGTTTCAACTACCGGACGGCCCGGATGCGTAACGGAAAGCCCCGTCGTCCGCTCACGAAAAGCGAGCTGCTGCCGCTGCCGCCCGCCGACGTGTCGCGCCTCTCGCTCAAGAACCACCTCGCGCTGGCCGCGCTGCGAGCCGGGCAGGCGGATGACGCGATGCTGACCCCGCTGATGAACGTGCTGTATTTCGCATACTTCCTGCGCGATGCCGCTGCCATTGAGCTGGCCGAGCTGGCGCTGTTCCAGCGCGCGGAGGCGGCGCTCGAGGCCTGCGTCATGCGCGGCGAGCAGGGCGGGAAGTTCACACTGACCGAGGACGAACGTCCAGTGCTCGAGCAACTGGTGAATCTCCATGATGCGCAGCTGGCCAGCGTGCCGCGGCACCGCTTGCTCGACGCGTGGGCGCGCGTCGACCAGGTCACCCGCAGCGGTGGCCGCTCGCCGATCCCGGCAGCTGAGGCATCCTAATGCGGAATCCTAATGAGGAATCCTGATGGCGAACCATCCACAGCAGCTCGAATTGCCTGCGCCGAGGACCTACAGCCGGACCGAGTTCACGGCGCTGCGTGCCCGCGTCAAGGGCGTGTCCATCGCGACCATCGCGCGCCTGTATTTCGATCCGGATACGAGCCCCTACGCGGACGCTCCGTCTGAGCTCGAGCGTTTTCTGCGCACGATGCGCGACGACCTGGTCTCGCTCGCGCTTCGCGAAGGCTCGCCGGTGCTTATCGGCTACCTGAAACAGTCGATCGAGAAAACCGGCGAGCCGCGCTTGACGCCGGTGTCCCTGCAGCTGATCGAGGAGTCGGCAGGGAAGTGGGCGATGGCCAGGCCCGAGGCCAATCATTCGGTGAGCCGCTGGTTCCGGCCGCTGATCGCCGAGCGGCTTGCGCACGCGCACCTCGCCACGCTGGGCGAGCTCCTCACGTTCTGCAACCGGCGCGGTGGCAGCTGGTGGCGCTCTGTGCCGCGCATCGGCGCGCATCGCGCGCGCGTGATCGTCGCCTGGCTTCGCCGGCACGCCGACACGCTGGGGGCCACGGTCGCCGCGGACGTCGAGCTCGCCGATCCGCTCGCGGCGCGGAGTGACGCTACCGACACCGTCGTGATCGAGCCCGCGGGCCGGCACCTCGCGCCGCTCGAACGGGTCGCGGTGCCGCACGCCCTGTCCGGCGAGCGCGGGACGAACCGCTCGCTGGCGTTTCCGTATGTCCGTGCGCGGCACGACCTCGATGCGATCCGGGCCTATCTGAATGGCTACACCGGCCAGGAGGCTACGCAGCGCGCGTACACCCGCGAGCTCGAGCGCCTGCTGCTGTGGTCGATCACTCAGCGGGGCGTGGCGCTGTCGTCGCTGACGGTCGAGGATTGCGAGGCGTACAAGGCGTTTCTCGCCGTACCCGCGGAGGCCTTTACCGGGCCCCCGGCGCCGCGCAAATCGGGCCGCTGGCGCCCGTTCGCGCCCGGCGGCCTCTCGCCCGACAGCCAGCGCTACGCGGTGCGCGCGATTCGCGCGGCGTTCGACTGGCTGGTCGATGTGCGGTACCTGGCCGGCAATCCGTGGCGTGCCGTGAAAGACCCCAAGACCGTCAAGCGCGTGAAGAAGATGAAGATCGAGCGCGCCTTGCCGATCGGCCTGTGGACCCGGGTGCGGGCGTTTCTGGCCGACCGTAGCGAGAGCGCGGGCCCGGATGGGGCGCGTTGGCGCGCCGCACGCGCGCTGCTGCTCCTGATGGGCGACGCGGGGCTGCGAGTCGCCGAGGCGGCGGCCAGTGCGCGCACGGCGCTGCAATGGCATCCGGCCGAGTACGACACTAAGCACGATACGCCTGCCACGTGGCAGCTCGAGGTGGTGGGCAAGGGCGACAAGGAGCGCTTTGTGACCTTGAGCGAGGAGGGGATCGACGCACTTCGGGCACACTGGGCCGATCGCGGGCTGGACTTTGACACCGCAACCGAAGACCTGCCACTGGTGGCGCCGCTCGTGATCCCGCTCACGCCTCACGCTAGAAAGAAGTTCGGACTGGATGAAGGGGCTGGCGAGGTGGCGCAGACGGCCGGCGGCTATTCGGTGCGGGGCGCACGCGGGCTGACCGGCTGGGCCATCCGACAGCTGCTCGAGCACTTGCCCGATTTGAGCGAGTCCGAGCGTCGGCAGCTCGCCCGGACCTCGCCGCACGCGTTTCGGCACACGTTCGGCACGCAGTCGGTGGCGGCCGACGTGCCGCTCGATGTGGTGCAGCAGCTGCTCGGGCACGCCTCGCTGCAAACCACCTCCACCTACGTCACCGCGGAGCTGCGGCGCATGCGACGTGAAGTCGCCAAATATCACGCGCGCTTGGGCCGCCGGTTGAGCGAGGCGAGTTGAGGCAAGTCTCCCGAAAATTTTGCTTCCACCGGAACGGAGCCAAAAACATGGCCAGCAAGCGTTTCAAGGGCAAGCGGTGTGTTTACTGCGGGCGAGACGGCGCGTCCGAGACGGGAGATCATGTGATCGCGCGAGGGTTCTATCTGCCTTCCGAGCGCGCGGACCTGCCAAAGGTTCCGGCCTGCACGAAGTGCAATAACGAAAAGTCGCGGCTGGAGCATCACCTGCTCACGGTCTTGCCTTTCGGCGCACGGCACGCCGCAGCTAGCCGCACGCTCGTTGAACTTGTGCCGCCCCGGCTCGAAAAGAACCCGCCACTGCACCGCCAGCTCAGCGAGGCATGGGCTCGCCAGCGGCGCGGCGACTATGCGCCGCGCTGGGCGCAGAACATCATGCTGCCGCTCGACAGCGCGCTCATGACACGGCTGTGCGAATACATCATGATCGGACTCGCCTGGCATCACTGGCAGGCCGATCTTGCGCCGCCGAATCAAGTACGCGCCGAGTTCTTCAGTCCCGCCGGCGCGGCGAGCTTCGAGACGCTGTTTGCGAATCCGCGCTGGGGTCGGCGGCTCGACGTCACACTTGGCGCGGGCACCGTCACTTACCGCGCCGCTCAGGATCCAAACGCACCGTCGCGCACGATTTGGCGGTTTTCTATCTACGGTGCGATCTTGGGCGGCGTACCCGGTCAGCCACACGTGAGAGCCGATGCCGTGTTTGGGCTATCGAATCCCGCGCCGGTCGATCCAGCGCCCTGATTGTGCTCATGGCTAATCCCATCGCTCCCGCCGCGTTACCGGCTGCGCCGCTAGGCTGGGGCGCCGATGCCCTGACGGACTTTTTCCGCCAGGCCGCGCACAACGGTTACGGGAGCTTTGTGCAGCAGGCGACGCGGCCGTGGTTCGAAAAGCTGCGCGCCATCGACCGAGCGTTTCTCGATGCGATTGGCCTGATGAACGCCACGCCCGAGCACTTTGGCGAGCCGCTGATGCTGGTGAACGCCCATGCGGCCTTTCGTGCCGCCGCGGAACTCGCGTTGCAGACGCGCACCTGCGAGGCCTATCCCTTGCTGCGCCGGTGCCTGGAGGGTGCACTCTACGCGGTGCATTTCCATCGCAAGCCAGAACTGTTCGAGGTATGGGCACGTCGCGGCGAGGGGCTAAAGCAGCGGCGCGCCGTGCGCAATGCCTTCCAGACCCGAGATCTGCTCACCGGCGTACGTGCCTTGAACCAGGCAATCGGTGCGCGGGCCGAGCACCTGTACGAGTTATCGATCGATATGGGCGCGCATCCGAACGAAACCGGCATCTTCGGGCGCCTCGAGCTGGCGAAACGGGAAGACGGTCGACTTGAGCTGCGCACGAAGTATCTGAATGACGATCTGTTGCCCGTGATCGCCACGCTCAAGACCGCCGCGCAGACAGGTGTGTGCACGCTCGAATGCTTCTGGCTCATTTGTCGGGAGCGGTTTGCGATCATGGGCTTGCAAAACACGATCGAAGAATTGAAGACCGGTCTTTGAACGGGGGCAACGTGAACACGGTGAGCAGATGGGCCGAGCAGCCGCTTTTCCTGACCGTTGATCCGACACTGACGCACGGGTGGGTCGAGTTGCTGGCGGATCTTGCGACGCAGCGCCCACGCGAAGCGGTCGGCCGAGCGGAGCACCAATGAGCAGCCTCGTGTACCAGCTAACCGCGACAGCGGCACAGGTTTGCTCACCCGTAGTGGCGACCGCAGCACCCGAAAGTCTGCTTGATGTGATCGATCACTGGCAGACGTTGGTCGGCGCTATGTTCGGTGGCCTCTTTGCTGTGTTAGCGGCATTAATCGTTGCCTGGATGGCCGCGAGACGCGAGCGGCGTATAGCGGCATCGATGGTATTGCCGGAAGTGCAGCAGCTCACGGCCGCCCAATTAGGCCTATCGAGATACCTCGACAAGTGGGCTCTCACAGAGGGGACGGAGCGAAACCTTGCGATGTGTCGGCAACTGGTCGAGCAGCGGCCCGAGGTGACAGCGCTCTATACGCCAATGATCGGGCAGCTAGCCGACATCGACCCGCGCCTTTATAGCCACTTGTTCCAGTGTCAAATGACACATCGCGCGTTCGAGCAGGCACTGGCCTCTTTCGAGCAGCATGACCGTGTGTTTCGCGAGCGCGAAAAGCGTCGCGCGCAAGCATTGCGCACGGGGGAGAAGCCTGGCCAGGCCTTTGACGAGGAACACCCGCATCTGTTCGCGATGCTCGACTACTATGCGGGACGCGCGCTGCACGGCTGGGCGTATTGTGCGGCGCACGCCGAATTCGGCGCATATTTTCTCGACAGACTGATCTTCAGTCGGTGGCCGAACGTATGGCATTGGTGCCGCATGCGGCTGTTTCCGAACGACCTCGATCGCCGCTCGGCCACGCTCCTGAAGACCGGCCAACTCTCCGACGCAGGCGAGCCAGAATGAACATATTGGTCATCATCGGTACCTCGGTCGGCGCATCCGGCCTAGTCACCTTTGCGTTACGCACCTGGATTAGCGAGCGCATGCGCGCGTCGATTCGCGCCGAGTACGAGCGCGAACTCGAGACGTGGAAAAGCAACCTCAAGCGTGACAGCGACGCCGCACTCGAGCGCGTCAAGGCGGGGCTGGCGCGCGAGGTCGCCGAGCATCAAACGGCTGCGGCGTTGCGTATGCAGCGCCGTTTCGATGCCGTGTCGACCTGTTACATTGCGCTGCGCGCCCTCTATATCGCTGCGCTCGACGCGACAACGTCATTTGCGGACACGAGTCCGACCGCCGTGCATCGGGACCTCGACGAACTTAGGACATGTGCAGGGGTCTGCAAGGACGCCCTCGAGAAGCACCGGATGGACCTGCCCGCTGAGCTGGTACGGCGCTGCGACGCACTACTCGGCGAACTCGCGTCAATCGCCGGCTCATGGCAGTACCACATTGAAGTGCTCAATACGCCGCTGGCGGAGCGCGCCGCGCTTCATTTCGACCGGGTCGGCGAAGTCCACAAGCCGCTGGAGGCGCTTGAGCGCGAGTTGCGTGAGCTACTGGGAGAATCGACCACTCTCGACGCGTCGGCGACTTTTCATTCTCACTGACGTGTGACCATCGCCAGTTCTTAGAGGAACGAAACATGCATATGACTTCGCTGATCTATGAAGGACTGCTCGAGGCGGCCTACGCGCCCCCGACCTTCGATGCCAGTGGCGCCGATCTGGAGTAGGCCGTGGGGCGCAAGAAACTGGAATGGCCGGATGCCGAGCTGCGGCTCATCATGACCGGCATCGAGCAGGGCGATCGCGATTTTCCGCGGGACAACAATCCTCGTCGCCGGTGCGGCCGGTGCGTATGGGCTTGCGCTCGATGCGCGCACCCTGCGTCGCGCGGTCGAGCCCGCGGTGCGTGAAGCGGTGGCGCTGCTGCAGACTGGCGCAGCTGCGCCAGTCAATGCCGGAAAGAACTCCGGCCAGGACAAGCTTGCCCGCTACCGAACACGAACTTCATCTACAGCGCGTGCAGACCTCGCTCGACGAGGCGCGTACGCGCGTACGGCGCCTCGAGAAAGAGAACGGGCGGCTTCGGCGCGAGTTGGGCCAGACCGAGGCGCGTGCGGTGATGGCCGAGACACGAGTTACGACGCTGGTTGACGAACTCCAGCGCACGATCGCAGCCTCGGCTGCCGGCGCCGAGGCTCTCGCCCAGACGGCGAAGCGCCTGGAGGGTACCGAGCGATTCCTCGATGCGCAGAACGATGCCATACGCCAGCAGGCGACAGCCGAAGCCGACAGCCTGCGCCGCAAGGTCGAGCAATTGCGCGAGCAAAACCGGCATCTTCAGATCGACAACGACCAGTACCTGCGCTCGCTCGCCGCTTCACAGAGCGACAAGCGATCGGGCAATCCAAATCACCGCTCGTGATTAGGGCAGTTATCAGGTGTAGCGATTGGGCGGTGGACGGAAAGGCGGATTTTTCGCATGCGAAACTGCCGGAAGGCAAGGGCGTACCGCGTCGCGCGCGCGGTAGCGGATCCGCTGCCTTCTCCGGTATGTGGCGGCCACCTTCGAAACGCTCTTTGCAAATCAAGGCTGGGGCGCGCGCCTCGACGAGAGCCTCGGTGCCGGCACCTTTGCCGATCGCGCGGCGGTGGATTCGAACGCACGTTCACGGACGATCTGGCGGTTTGCGAACTATGGCGGCTCGTGATGAGCGGCACCGCCGGACAGCCGACTATCTAGGCGGATGCCGTGTTCGCGCGTTCGAATCCACCGCCGCGCGTGCTTCTGGAGCCCCGACTATCGACAAACAGGCGCACAACCCACTGGAGCGGGCGTGTCATAGGCCAGACAAGAGCGCGTGGTTTTGCAAAGCAGTGCTCCCTTACCAGGCCCCTTGTGACGTTAGACCACGGGCGCTGCTCCTGTTGTCGGTTGCCTTTTATATATGAACGGATATAATCCGGGCAAATGCCGCTAGCTCTCCCCCGAAACACGGGAGCAAAAAATGTCGTTGACGGCGCGGTACGACTAGGCGGGAGATGACGATGCAACGCATAGAGACGCACGGCGGCACAGACAATGTGCTAACTACCCCCGGTTTTAACGATGCGGGGGATCTGTCGGCAAAGACCATCCTTGCTATTAAGTTGAACGCGTTGATTGAAGAACGCGGCCTCAGCCAGATGCAAGTCGCCGAAATTACTGGGATGACGCAACCGAAGATATCGCAGGTTCGTCGTTATAAGCTGCAGAACATTTCGCTCGAACGCCTGATGCAAGCGCTGGTATCGCTCGGTCAGCATGTTGAGATTGTCGTCAGGCCTGCAAGGAAGACCAGCCGCGCTTCCATCACTGTTGCAGCTTAGACGGACCCGTAGTACACACATGAAACTGATATTGGGCAAGGTAAGCATATGTCGCGAGCAGACCTACTCGTAAGCCTAGTCAAGGCAGGAAGCCAGGGCGACCAGCAACTGCTGCGCACGACCGTCGAAGCCATGGCGGCTGAAGAGCGCGCCAAGCATCACCATCAACTGGCCGACAGGCTGGTCCAGAACCTGGGATCGGCCAAGTCGAGCCCACGCTCGGTCGAGGTTGTGCGCTCCTTCGATGGCGGACACGGCGGCCTGCTGTACGAAGTTGACCCAAGGAGAACCTTGGATTCGCTATTGCTCAATGAAACCGTACTCACTGCATGTCGCGAGCTGGTCGAGGAGCAGCATCGCAAGGACTTGCTGCGCTCCTACGGAGTAGAGCCTCGGCATCGAGTACTGTTGTCTGGCGCGCCGGGTAACGGCAAGACTTCGTTGGCTGAAGCGCTTGCCGCCGAACTGATGGTGCCGTTGTTCGTCGTGCGCTACGAGGCAGTGATCGGCAGCTTCCTTGGCGAGACTAGCGGCCGCTTGAAGCGGCTCTTTGACTTCGTGCGCACGCACCAGTGTGTGCTGTTCTTCGACGAGTTCGATACCCTTGGCAAGGAGCGAGGGGATACGCACGAAACCGGCGAGATCAAGCGCGTTGTCAGCTCTCTACTGCTCCAGATCGATGCACTGCCCAGCCATGTCGTCGTGGTGACCGCAACGAACCACGCTGAACTGCTGGATCGTGCGGTGTGGCGCCGTTTCCAGTTGCGCCTCGCGCTGCCGGAGCCCACCGTGGCGCAAAAAGAAGAATGGTTCGTGCGTCTGCAAAAGCGACTGGACGCCCCGCTCGGCATAACGCCGAAGACCTTGGCCTCGAAGCTCAAGGCGTCAAGCTTCTCCGACCTGGAGCAGTTCTGCGAAGACATACAGCGCCGCTACGTTCTGGCGCTTCCTGCTGCCAATCTTAAACGCATCATTGTTGAACGCCTCAAACAGTGGCAGACGCGATTCACGATCGACCAATAACAAGAACGGGCAACGCTCACTTATGGCGAATGAAAATTATCCACTTCTTTTTTTCTCCGCGCCAACTGAAGCTGGTCGGAACTCGCTAGGTGGGGGTGGTAGTTCAGTTCACTTCCCTGGAATTGGACGTCAGAGAGTGCGGATAGCGCCACAACTGGCAGTACTGCAACAAGCCTTCGACGCGAAGCGCCTCAGGCTGCAGCACGCCGCGCCGATGGAGAACCCCGAGCTGGTCCTCGTGCTGGAAGTTGCAGGCACGGTACAGAACTTTGCCAATGCCGTCAGCAAGATACCTGGCCTCGATTGGCTGCTCGAATGGGCCGAGGAGCAGATCGAAGCCGACGAAGATTTCTATGCCGAAAGCAGGGAGCAACAACATAAGCCTTACGCCGGACGTCTTTTCCTGCTCGGAACCAATCAGGAAGCGCTGACCCAACTGTTGGCGCTGTGGAATCGCTACCAGCAGAATCCCGATGAGCCGTTCGCGCGAGGCTTGGCACCATTCAAGCACGCCTTTGAGCAGTTGCGCACCATTCGTCATTGGAGCGTCGCCGATCGCGTCGATGCCGATATGCGACGTTACTGGCAGGATGGCATCGACAATGGCATGGCTGCAATACGGTTCGAGATTGAAGCCTGGCACTTCAGCGTACCGCAGAAAAATGAGACAGCGAGCGTCGAGGTAGAGGCGCTGGTCCAGCGGCTGAATGGTCGTGTTCTAAGCCGTGCGTTGATCCCCGAAATTGCTTACCACGGGTTTCTGGTTGAGCTGCCTGCGGCAGCTGTTTCGACCATCCTGGCGGGAGAGACACCGGAACTTGTGCTATCGGACCGCATCATGTTCTTCCGGCCTAAGGCGCAGTCGGTCACCGACGGTGTGAGCGAGGCTCAACTCATCAAGCAGGCAGAGATCCCGGCCGGGGCAGACAAGGCTCCGTTGATCGCTCTGTTGGATGGCTTGCCACTCAGCAATCACGCCTTGTTGGCAGGCCGCCTTATGGTCGATGATCCGGATGGCTGGGAGGCCGAATACGAAGCCAAGGACCGCGTGCATGGCACGTCGATGGCATCATTGATCCTGCACGGTGAGCTGGATGGAGCTCTCGCGCCGCTGGATCGGAAACTGTATGTCCGTCCTATTCTGCGGCCGGACCCTCTGGACACCTTCAACCCGCGCCGTCGCGAGCACACGCCGGACGATGAACTGCTGATCGATCTGATCCATCGTGCGGTCAGACGGATTTGCGAAGGGGAAGCTGGCCAGGAAGCAGTGGCACCGACGGTAAGGATCGTCAATCTTTCCGTCGGCGACGACACTCGATTGTTTGTGCGCGAGATATCTCCTTGGGCGCGCCTGCTCGATTGGCTCGCTTTTCGGTATTCCCTACTGTTCATTGTCAGCGCCGGCAATGACGTGCGCCCACTTGCACTGCAAACTCCTAGCAACACCTTGCCCGGCATGACGCCGGATGACCGTGCGGGCTTGGCCTTCACGGCGCTGACCGCCGAGAGTATGGACCGCCGACTCATCGCGCCGGCGGAGGCCATGAATGTGCTGACTGTCGGCGCCCTGCATGCAGATCACGCGCAGCCTCCTGTGGTCCCAGGCCGCTTCGATTTGTTCGCCCTCGGAGGGATTAGCCCGCTGTCTCGTGTGGGTCACGGCTATCGACGTTCGGTCAAACCCGACATCCTGATGCCCGGCGGCCGCGTGCTTCATCGAGAACGTATGGTGGCGGGTGCGCCTGTAAGCGTGCTCGATGCGATTACGGCTAGCACCGCACCTGGTCATCGTGCAGCCGTACCGCCACTACCCGGGCAAACTCTCAACGAGACAGCCTATAGTCGCGGTACCAGCAACGCCGCGGCGCTGGCCAGCCGCGCTGCGGCGCACGCGTACGACGTGATCGAATCGCTGCGCGTGCAAGTCACCGATGCGCCAGCCGCCAAGTACGATGCGGTCTTACTCAAGGCCTTGCTGGTACATGGTGCGCAATGGGGCGAATGGTCAAACCGCCTCCTCGCCCAACGCCCGGACTTCCAGCAAAATCAGAATGCAAGTGCGAGGCGGATAGCCGAGAAAGACTTCGTCACCCGTTGGCTCGGGTATGGCGTGGTCGATGTGGATCGAGCCGTGACCTGCACGGCTGAACGAGCGACGCTGCTTGGTGTCGGTGAATTGGGCGCCGACGAAGCGTTTGTCTTCTCTGCGCCGCTGCCACCCAGCCTTGCTGGGAAAAGGGCATGGCGGCGGTTGACGCTCACTCTGGCCTGGATGTCTCCGATCAACTTTGCGCATCAAAGCTATCGCCGTGCCAAGCTATGGGTAACACCGCCGCAGGAGCAGTTGCGCATCAAACGCCTCAATAGCGCCCACGAACAGACAGTTATGCGCGGCACGGTACAGCACGAGATTCTGGAAGGCGAAGACGCCGTGGCATTTGTCGATGGCGACCGGTTCGTCTGCAAGGTGAACTGTGCTGCAGACGCTGGCGAGCTGGCCGGCAAGGTGAAGTTTGCCCTGTGCGTCTCGCTCGAGGTTGGCGTGGGCTCAGGAATCGCTGTCTATCAGGAAATCCGTGCTCGCATAATGCCGGCTATTGGCATCCAGCCCGTGTAGTGGGATTGCCTGTTGAACTGC
The DNA here is from genome assembly GCF_005280735.1 of Trinickia violacea. Lineage (NCBI taxonomy): Bacteria > Pseudomonadati > Pseudomonadota > Betaproteobacteria > Burkholderiales > Burkholderiaceae > Trinickia > Trinickia violacea. The sequence continues at coordinate 3,318,481 of NZ_CP040078.1, read as the reverse complement.
CACCAAGGAGCAATTGCATGGCGTCCGTGACACTCTCGAACGCCCCCAAGGCGATCCAAGCGGGCTCTCTGCATTGCGACCTATGGCGCGGAAGAGCGATCGACCTTGCTGGTCACGACTCCATCGCTGTCTATCCAATAGATGGATGGTGGAAGTCGCGCGCGGGACAAAAGCGCATCACCGACAAAGCGCGATATGCACTCGCTATCTCGCCGTCGGCTCCCGGGCACGCGGTCGATCTGTACTCGGAGATTGCAACGCATGTTGAGGCAAAGGAGGTGGAAGTCTCGGTCGCGTCAGTTGGCAAGCCGATACGTTGACGTGTCCTTGCGGCCGTGACCACAGATATCGTTGGTGACCGAAGGGCCTGGACTACGGGCAAGGCGATCTGATATGAGCGTGAACATTGAACCTGACCTACCCGGTAAGTCTGAGGCAAGCCAAATGCTGTGGCTAGCGTCGGCCTACGCTGACGCCGCCAAAGTTCTGGCGGAATCGATGGCCGCGGACGGCTTCGGCCAGCATCACGCAAACGTGCGAGTGATTCTTCATCTTTGTCGACACGCTCTTGAGCTGTTCCTGAAGGGGGCGATCGGTCGAAGCACGGGCAGCGTCCCACGGGGTACACATCGGCTAGCGACGTTATTTCAACAATATAAGTCCTTGTATCCGTCTCGCGACTATCATTTTGCGTTTCCCTTTCCGGAACAGGTGTTTCTAACGGACGATATGTTTCCTGAGACAGTTGAGCAGTTTCATAGAACGCATGATCAAAGATTCCGGTACCCGTCCGATAACAAAGGTAATCCCTTTGACGGTTTCGACAGCTTTGATGTCAGCACGCAGGTCGAAGCGATAGCGGATTTTTGGCAGCGATTGCACTTGATTGGAACTGGCATCGCGTGGAAGGACACCTTCGATGGCTAGCAAACGCGTAGACCGCATTAATTCTGTCACTACCCCGGACCAGTAACGACGGCGCTCAGTGCGATCGGTATCCGCGGCCAGGGACGCATTGTGACCAGCACAATGCTGTTCCTGAGCTTTGTCGTTGCGCTGATCGCGGTGTGGCTGACGTCGACGCTGATTCAGAAACTCAGGCCGCGCACACCAAATGGCAAGTTATAACCGCTCGCTATCGAAATAGACGGAGATTGCATCAGCCCGCATCGTGCGGTGGTGCATCCTTCAGCCACAATGAGACTTCATCGCGGACGCTGAAATGCGGCGCGGCCAGCCATGCCGCGCATGACGCTGCCCATTCCGACCACAGAAAGTCAGCGAGGTCGAACTCCTCTTCGATCAAACCACTTCCGTTATCGCGTAGGAAGGCAAACACGAGTTTGTGGCCATCCCAATAGGCGACGACGCCGTCGTCCAAGTCTGCCGTCATGCCACGCGGAAGGTCGCGCAACAGCATGGCGAGGTTTGATTGAAAGTCGAGAGGCGTCACGTTGACCTCCGTGTTCCGTGGAGCTGCGGGCTTGGCTAGGTGCATCGCGCTTCGTCTTACACGTTCATGCCACGAGGTGCGTGAGCGTTCAGCATCGATGCTGGAGGGCGAGTGTTTCGTTGCCCCTGGTCTTCATCAACCACCGCGTGATTGTCTGAACCCAATATACTCGCTAAGTTAGCACTCGAACGGCAACATACCCTGAATCGGCGTCCTGGATGATTCTGTTACGTCGCGACGTTCGAGGGCGCTGACGCGCACACCGATCAGCCGGATTCGACGGTCGAGAAGCACGCGCTTCAAGCATTCGCCCACGGCACGCCGAATTGCCGCGGAGTCCATCACTGCTTCCGGTAACGATAGGTCACGCGTCACGACCTTGAAGTCCGCAAACTTGATCTTCACTCCGACCGTGCGTCCACTATAGCCCTTGCGCATAAGGTCACCCGCGACGCGCTCGCAAAGCGACGTCAGTGTTGGCGTGAGGATAGCGCGGTCCGTGCGCACATGCATGTCGCGCTCGAAGGTGGTTTCGCGGCTCATCGACTTCGGCTCGGACGAGACCACGACTGTGCGCTCGTCGAGGCCTCTGGCAATCCTTGTTAGCCACGCTGCGTACGTGCGCCCGAAGTGCTCCTGCAACAGTCCCAGGTCCGCCGCTGCGAGCTCACCGACCGTGTGGATGCCGATGCCGGCCAAGCGCTCGCTGGCCCGTGGCCCGTGGCCCGATGCCGTTCACCTTTTTCGCGGCCAGTGGCCAGATACGTGATGCCAGGTCGTCCATCGTCAGAATCGTCAGTCCGTCTGGTTTGTCGAGTTCGGACCCGATCTTCGCCAGCAACTTGTTCGGCGCGACCGCGATGGAGCAGGTAAGTCCTGTCGCCGCCCGCACTGCCGCCTTGATCTGGCTGCCAATCTCGCGGGATTCGCCACCGACGTCTGTGAGATCGATGTAGATCTCGTCGATGCCGCGGTCCTCGATCTGGTCTGTGAACGTGCGCACCGCGTCCTTGAACAGCCGGGAATAGTGTCGGTAGGAATCGAAGTCTGTGGGTAGCAGGATGGCGTCCGGCGCGAGTTGCGCGGCCTTCATCATGCCCATCGCGGAGAAAACGCCAAGCGCGCGTGCTTCATAGGTGGAGGTTGTGACGACACCGCGGCCGACATAGTCGCGAAGTCGCGCAAACCGGCGCGTCCCGTCAGGCAAGGTCTCCGGCATCGCGTTGCGGCCGCCGCCGATCACGATAGGCTGTCCGCGCAGCTCGGGATAGCGCAACAACTCGACGGATGCGTAAAACGCGTCCATATCGAGGTGGGCAATCCGCCGCGGCCGATCACTCATCACGTCGTCTTTACAACCGAACCACCGAGGAGCCCAATCAGCGTGCGCGCGTTGCGTTGTCCCTGGTCCTCATAGTTGTTGTTGAAAATCACGTGCGTTCGCGCAACGTGCGCGGCGATCGCGCGAATCCTCTCGGCCAGCTCGCCAAGTTCGTCGTCACCGTAATCGTAATTGAACCGGTCGCTCGCTGATTTCGCATCTTTCACGTTCCAGGTCGCGTGATTTCGCCCGTGCAGACGAATCACAGCGAGCGCCTCGTTCGTGACTTCCCACACCGCGGGAATGCTGTTTGTCGGCCCCTGCGGCTCGTCGACGATCACGTTGATTAAGCCATGCTCGCGCTCTAACGCGAGCGTCGACGCCGTAGATTTTTCCGTGAACCACGAGCGATGCCGAAACTCCGTGGCCAGCGTAAAGCCTGCCATCGCGTCGGCACAGCGCTCCACATGAGCACGGCCGTCGGGATTGTTCACGATCCAAGGTGCGAACTGAAAATGCACGGCGCCGAGCTTTCCCGCCTCGTGTAGCGGCTCGATCGCTTCCCGATATCGACGCCATAGTTCTTCGACAACCTCGTCCGGCGTGTCTTTGTAGTACAGGTTCTTCTTGTCGCTGGGCGGTAGCGCAGCCTGAATGTCTTTTGGCAGCTTCGCGCGTTCGGTCTGATGTCCCGTAAATAGCCGAAACGCCTTGATGTTGAACACAAAGTCGGAGGGCGTACGCTGAGCCCACAACACGGAGTTTTGTCCGCTCGGCATCGCGTAGTAGCTGGAGTCGACCTCGACAATCGGAAACTGGGTCGCATAGAAGCGCAGGCGCGCCTCCGCGCTCGTGCAGCCCGGCGGATAAAAGCGCTTGCTGGCGATCAGTGTCGGGTCCGTCCACGACGCCGTGCCTACACGAATGTTCATGTTGCGCCTCCGATGCGTTCGTTATGGATCAGCGGAAGTTCCGTCCGACTGTGGGCAAGTCACCCAGCAGGCGAGTGACATCAACGAGCCGACGAGCAACCAGGTGACGAACCTCGCCTTCTCGTTGCCACACGCCGTACACGGCGAGCAGCGACGAGCCCAATGCTTCGCGCCGAAACTTTTCCAGTACCGACTCCCAGACGATGATATTGATCACGCCTGTTTCGTCCTCGAGGGTCATAAACATCACCCCCTTCGCGGTCCCGGGTCGTTGCCTCACGGTGACGATCCCACACGCCCTTGCCAGCTGCCCGTTACGATAGCGCATGAGCGCCTCCGATGAGATGAGTCGCATTTTCTCGAGGCGAGGGCGCAGTAGCGCGAGAGGATGGCGGCCGAGCGTGAGACCTAGCGAGCGATAATCGCTCACGATCTCCTGGCCCTCTGTCATGGCCGGGAGATCCGGCGTTGCGTCATCATCGACGGCACCGCGTAGTAAGTCGCGATCAGGCACGGCGGCAACCGCCTGCCACAATGCCGCGCGCCGTTCGCCGGCGAGCTGGCGCAACGCGTTCGCCGCAGCCAGCGCCTGCAGATCCTTGCGATCGAGCTGCGCGCGGCGCGCCAAATCGTGTACGTCGCGAAAGGCTCGCACGGCCCGCGCGCATTCGATACGCGCGGCCGCGTCCTCCTTCAGCCCACGAATAAGCGATAGACCCAGCCGGAGAGGGGAATCCGTACCGTCGCCCTCGATCGTCGTATCCCAATTGCTAACGGTGACGTCGACCGGCAGAATCCGCACGCCGTGCCGTTTTGCATCCTGCACGAGTTGCGAAGGCGAGTAGAAACCCATCGGCTGGCTGTTCAGCATCGCGCACGCAAACGCCGTGGGCTCGTGGCGCTTAAGCCATGCGCTCGCATACACCAGCAGGGCGAAACTCGCTGCGTGACTCTCTGGAAAGCCGTACTCACCAAATCCCTGGATCTGCGCGAAGATCGCCTCGGCGAACGCGCGGTCGTACCCACGCTCAAGCATTCCGGAGACGATACGCTCGTGATAGGCTTCCAAGCCTCCCTTACGGCGCCACGCAGCCATCGCGCGACGCAACTGGTCGGCCTCGCCGGCGGAAAAGCCCGCCGCGAGCATCGCGACCTGCATGACCTGTTCCTGAAAAATGGGCACGCCGAGCGTTCTCGACAGCGCTTGCTCCATCTGCGGACTCGGGTAGCTGACAGGCTCGATACCCTGTCGTCGACGCAAATACGGATGCACCATGCCACCTTGAACCGGGCCCGGACGCACGATTGCCACCTCGATCACGAGATCGTAAAAGCAGCGCGGCCGCAGTCGCGGCAGCATGCTCATCTGCGCACGCGACTCGATCTGGAAGACGCCAACCGTATCAGCGCGGCAGATCATCTCGTACGTTGCAGGGTCTTCCGCTGGAATATCCTGAAGTTCAAAAACCTCGCCACGCTTTTCCGAAATCAGATCGAGCGCCCGCCGAATCGCCGAGAGCATGCCAAGGGCGAGAATGTCGATCTTCAACAGCCCGAGTGCCTCGATATCGTCCTTGTCCCATTGAATGATGGAGCGCTCAGCCATCGCTGCGTTTTCGATGGGTACCAGGCGCGATAGCTTTCCCCGGCTGATGACAAACCCGCCACTGTGCTGTGACAGATGCCTCGGAAAGCCGAGCAGCAGGGCGGCAAAGTGCGCCCACTGTCGAATGAGAGGGGCTTCGATATCAAGACCCGCTTCCCCGAAGCGCTCGAGCAGATCACGGCTCGAATCGAACCAGTGATGTGCCTTCGCGACGCGATCGATGATTGCAAGATCAACGCCGAGCGCCTTGCCTGACTCGCGAAGCGCGCTGCGCGGCCGGTAGGTGGTCACGGCAGCCGTCAGCGCCGCGCGGTCACGGCCATACTTTCGATAGATGTATTGGACCACTTCTTCGCGGCGCTGGTGCTCAAAGTCCACGTCGATGTCTGGCGGCTCACCGCGTTCCTTGCTGATGAACCGCTCGAACAACATCGACGAGCGTGCCGGATCGACCTCGGTTACGCCGAGGCAAAAACAGACGGCCGAATTGGCCGCTGAGCCGCGTCCTTGGCAAAGGATGCCCTCGTTGCGCGCGAAGCGCACGATGTCGTACACCGTGAGGAAATATGGCTCATACCGCAGCGCTTGGATCAGCGCGAGCTCGTGTTCGATCTGCTGCTGCACCTTGTGCGGAACACCCGCTGGCCAGCGCCGGGCTGCCCCGATGTACGTCTCTTGCCGCAGATAGGTCTCGGGCGTAAAGCCCGCGGGCACCAACTCGTCAGGGTATTCGTAGCGCAACTCGTCAAGCGAAAAGATACAGTGCCGCGCGATGTTCACGGTCTCGGCAAGCGCATGCGCCGGATATAAATTCGCCAGACGCAGGCGAGATCGGAGGTGCTGCTCTGCATTGGGCGCGAGGTCGTATCCGCACTCAGTGACCGGCCGGCCGAGCCGGATAGCGGTCAACACGTCTTGCAGCGGCTTGCGTGACCTCACGTGCATCACCGGCGCGCCAGTGGCGACGATCGGAACACCATGTCGCGTGGCCACCCGCTCGACTACGCCGCGGTGGATGTCGTCCATCGCCCGAGCGTGCAGCGTTAGCGCGATCCACGCGCGATCGCCGAATGTACGCGCGAACCACTCGACCTGCGTGCTGAGCCGCGCCTCGTTGGCGGGAAACTCCGGCGAGAGGATCGTGACGCAATCAGGCAGGCCCCTGAGATGCGTGTGCGGGCGCTCTGGGTGGTCTAGATCCCGCGTCGCCAATCGGTAGCTACCTTTCTCTGCGCGCATGCGGCCGAGCGTGATCAACTCACTGAGGTTGCCGTAGCCCTCGCGCGTCATCGCCAGCGCCGTGAATGACAGCGCGGTCGATGCGTCAACGTTGGTGAGCCGGAAGTGGGAGCCAACGATGAACGGGATGCCCGCCTTCTTTGCCTCGACGTGCGCGCGCACGACGCCGGCAAGGGAACACTCGTCGGTAACAGCGAGCGCCACGTAGCCTAACTGCGCCGCACGCGCGGCAAGGTCCTCTGCATGCGATGCACCATGCAGAAACGAGAAATTCGAGGCGCACTGTAGTTCCGCATAGTCGGGCAGCGCACCGAGAGTCGGCGCCGTCATCGATTACCCGAAGAGACCGTGTAGGAACCAGCGCGGCGCACGTTCGTCGCGACTACCGACGCGCTCGCGATAGATCCAGTAGTGCAAGTGGTTCTCGGCCTCGGCAACGAAGTAGTCGCGCGTGACGATATGGCCATCCTGCCAGCCGCACTCGATACGCTCGCCAGGCGAAACCATGCGTAGTGGCGTGCCGTAGAGTGGACGATGGCCGCGCATGATGAGCTGGATTGGCTCGTCGAGCAGCCAGGTGGGGCGGGGCAAACCTGGTGGAACGTCAGCGCGCGCCGACGGCGCGTCGCTGCCGACCGGTACCCACTGTGCGGCCACTTCTGGCCGAAAGTCCGCCACCGGGCTTGGGCGCAAGACATTGTCGGCGCCTAGCCGCGCGACGAGCAGCTCAATGAGCCGTGCGTGATCCTGCGGCGAGCCGCCTGGCTCAGGAAACAGGGAGTCGCTCGATGCCTCCGCCTGGCGCACATCCTTCACTTCGAGACGCAAGGCGACAACAGGCGCAGCGAGCTCGACGCGCGTGAGCCGCTCCTTGAGCAGCCGGACGAGATGCTCCTCGTGCCACGTTGGCTCGGCCAGCGCAACTTCAACGGCAGTCGGAGCAATGGCCGTGCGGCCACGCTCGTGCTCGAGCGAGAGCGTGTAGCGCGCGACGGCCAGCCGCTGCGCCGCGAGCCATCCAGTCATCTGCAGAGTCAGCCGCCTTGCGGCGAAAAGTACGGCCTCGACGTGTTCGACGCGGCTCGGCAATTCGATTCGAGTGTCGAAGCTCGGCGGCATTTCGAGCCACCGATGCGCTTCGGGCGCGACGCCAACCGCACAGTCAAGCGCGTCGAGCAGTGCTGGACCACATCGCTTCTTGAGGCCCGCACGCGGAAGACGTCGAAGATCCTCGATTGTTTCGCATCCCAAGCCGTCGAACCACTCTGCATGGCGACGTGCGAGCGGTAAGGTCAGCACGTTGACGCGTTGAAACGCCCGCTCGACGGAGCGCCGCGACAACGCAACGCCACCGATCGAGCGCGCCAAAAGCCACGCGGCCTCGCCCGTCGGTGCGAGCGAAAGTTGTACCGTCAGGCCAAAAGCGACGACCGCTTCTCGCGCGCGCCGTCGTAACTTTCGCAGTCCGCCAAAGAGCCGCATGCTCGCCGACACCTCAGCCAGCACGATCGCTTCGTCGGCGATCGTCACGCATGGCGTGAACTGCATCATCGCGATGGCCAGGCCACGCAGCAGCTCGGCCTCGCGGCCTGTATCGCGGTCATGCACCACCGCGTTGGGCGCAAGCGTGAGCACGCCACCGCGTCGCATGCCGGCAACGACACCGAGCATTCGCGCGGTGTCGTCAAGGTCAAGGACCCGTCCTTTGTCGATCACGACCACGCCCGCCTCAGACGATGTCGTGAACCAATTCGGGAGAAAGCTCTCGAGGGCGAGGCGGGGCAGATGAAGACCGATCCAATGCATTTCGATCAAACAAAATCGGGGAGGGCGCAAGCGGCACGAAAAGCGACTCGTCGCGCGAGGGGCCGCGGCGCTTCACAAACGACACGCTGATGCCGCTGCTAAAGGGCGCCACGAGCAGGCGCAACGGCGAAGGCGATGTGGACGCGGCCGCGGCGAGCGGCCGAAACAGAATGAACAGACTGTCCGAGCGCTGGGCCGCGAGTTGCATCCGGCGCAGCGCCTCCGCCCGAATCTGCGATTGCCACAAGAGGACGGCACCGGCCGTTCCAGCGTGAAGTACCTGCTCGGTAGCCCACAGCGCGTCGGCCGTGTTTGCCGCTTTCAATACCGTGAGGTTGCGGGTTGGGAGACCCCACCAATCGAAGGCGGCAGGTTGAAGGCGATGGGGCGGTTGCAGAAAAATCAACGGACGCGCTGCGAGAGTCGCCAGGGCGGGCCGAAGCAGCCGTAGCTCGCCGCATCCCGGCTGCGGAATCATCAGCTCAATCAGCGAGCCTGTCGGCCACCCACCGCCAGGTAGCTCGCGGTCCAGATCGGCAAACCCACTCGCAACGGTGCGGCTCACCGGCGCGGCAAGCTGCGACGCCCGCCACACGTACGGATGAATCTCTTCGGCATGGACGGAGGCAACGGACATGGGCAAAGCATGGATACCTGTATATTTATACAGTATGCTACACGCAATTCGCCAATTGTGAACTGGCACTTTTTGGGAGGGTGGCCCCATGGACGCCCGCGGACGCAAGCAGGTTGCTCATCCGATGCCGGAGATGGCCGCCTTCGTCGTAGAGCTGAAAGCAGCATTCGGCGATGCGGTCATCGACGAAGCAATTCGACGCGGTAAAGCAGGTGAGCCGACGTTCTACGCATGCGAAAATGGCCGGTCTATCGGGACCGCCAGTCCGACCATGCAGAACGCCTGGCAAGTCGACGAGGCGTTGCACGACCGGCACTATTGCGCTGGATGTGACGGTGCATGCATCGGCCAGGACATCCGGTGCAGTCAGGTAGCCGAATTTGGCTTGAAGGTAGGGAGATGAAATGTTGCGAGTTCTAGGCGTAATGCTGCTGGCTGGCGCTTCCGTTGCCAACGCAGGCGAACACTACGTGGAAGTCTGGAATCCGCCCGAAGCCCGGCAAGCGTTACATGCCGGCAGTCACGCCGCGCTAAAACCTAAATCACATCGTGTGTCGGCAACCACCCACGCGGCAAAGGTGAAACCGTACCACGTGGTGACGAGCTCGCCAAAGCCGGCCAAACATGTCCGAGCGGCCCATGCCGTATCCGTCAATACCACTCCCCAAGCGCGGGATTTCCCGCCTTTGCTGACCCCAGAAGGCAATGTGCTGCGCGTCGGTGCTCAAGAAGCTCAGCCACAGGTGGTGCGATGATGGATGCCGAGTTCTATAAAGGGTATTCGATTTGGGGACACGCCATCGGCCAGGGCGCGGGGTATGCCGCCGGCGGCACCATCACGCGCGACAACAAGCTCGTTGAAACGTCGGGCGTGCTGGGCAGTTTTGAAACCGAGGAAAAAGCAGAACTTGTCGGTCTCAACTGGTGCCGCGCCTGGGTAGACAACCACGGCTGAGAGGTCGCCTCCCCACGCCGCAGGAATAGATCATGAACGTCGTCTGCGGCAATGCTGGCTGGACGGATAATTCGCGGATCGCCTGCAAGCAGCTATCTACTGGGCTGCGCGAAACCTTGCACGAGGCGATCTACCGGGTATGGTGAAAAGGGAACGGATCCGGATCGGCGTCATCGCACAATATGGCGAGTGAGACGGCTTACAGGAGACTGCTGTGTGCACAAACTACGCCGCCACGCGGCGACGCGTCTTTGAAAAGTATTACGGCGTCGAGCCGCCGGCCGATGAATGGCGCGACGACGTCTACAAGGACTATGGCGCGCCGATCCTGCGCCGGGGCGAGGAGGGCGACCGCCGCGCCGACCTGGCCACGTTCGGCATGGTGCCGCGCAAGCACATCCCCGTGGGCGTGAAGGTCTTCGACACGATGAACGCGCGCTCGGAGACCGTCGGCGAGAAGCGCAGGACGAAGCAGCGTAAATCGTAGCTGATCTAGCGGTTTGTGCTGCAGCGTTCGGGCAAAAGCCTAGGCGTTTTTTCTTTTTTCGGCACCTCAGTGGGCGACGACACGCCGAAGCTCATTCCCCAAGCTCTGTCCTAATGTGCGCTTCTGCGGCCTCCCGACCATGCGCCACAGCCTCAAATTCATCTTCGAACGGCTGATTGCTGTTGCGCTCGAGCGTGAACGTATCCAGGCCGCGCGTGGATCCGATTGGGCGGATGCGGACAAGACAGCGATAACGTACGAGGTAGGATGGTGAAAAGACCTGCGCCGATTCCACAATCAACTGCGGCTGTAGGCCGATTTCGAAGCCCCGATAGTCGTAGTGATACAAGCGCTCTAGCACGTGATGTCTCCTACCTCTCAGAGTGAAAATTACAGCCAGTGTCGACCGGATTTGAGTGAGAAAATGTGTAGTTATGCGAACGGAATAGCTCCTTTCCGTTGGCGTTCCCAGCGCTACAGCTGGCTCATACGGAGGTGGCTATGTGGTGCCCACACTGCGCCAAGAACCTCGAGCGAGTTTCATCCTACCGTCGATAAAAGGACTCATCGCATTCTCTCGCGTAGCGCTCTTTGCCGTTGTCGCGTGCTTCGCAGCTCGTGCGCAGCGTACACCACCAGAAACACGCCAATGATCGCCGCGGCCACTGCCAGCGACTCATCCTGTTGGCTGACACGGTGAAGCGCCGTTGCATAAATCCAAAGGCCCATCCCTACGCTTGTCAGGAACACGCCGAAGATCAATCCCCAAACCGGCCCTGCCGTTCGGACCTGCAGTCTGTCACCCATCTTCATCGACCCTCCCGTACCATCTACGCGCGGCTCAGGGCCGCGCACGACGCGCATCGTGTGCGGCGTCATACTGTTGATCACTCCGCGTCCTCCGCATCACGCGTTCTAGTCGGTAGCCGTAACCGTAGATCGGCGCGAGCCGGTAGCCGTTCTCCGGGCGCAGGCCAAGCTTCGTGCGCAGCATCGAGATGTGCGTGTCGATCGTGCGGTTCAGGATGTCCGTCGCCTGTTTCCACACCAGGTCGAGAATGTGCGCGCGAGACAGCGGGCGACCGAGATGCAGGAACAGCAGCAGCGCAAGTTCGAACTCCTTCTGCGTGAGACTCACCGGCGTGTTGCCGACGTACGCCTGTTTCAGCTTCACGTCGAAACTGAACTGGTCGAATTCGCGCACCGCGGCCTCAACATTGACCGGATACACGCGGCGCAGCAACGAGCCGATGCGCGCGCACAGGACCGGGCCGGACACCGGCTTGACCACGTAGTCGTCCGCGCCGGCGTTGAGGACCTGCGCGATCCCCGCTTCATCGTCGCGGCAAGTCAAGAAGACGATCGGAAGACGGTGCTCGGTTTGATTCGCACGCACCCACTTCAGCACGGCTTCGCCGGACATATCGGGCACGATCCAATCGAGCACCAGCAGATCGAAGGTTTCGCGCCGCAGGCGCTTCTGCAATGTCTTGCCTTCCTTGAACGCATAACACGTATGGCCTGCGGCCGTCAGCGTTTGAGTGACGAGATCGACCTGAGTGGGATCGTCCTCCAATACAGCAATTCGCATAGTTCTCCGCAAACGACGCCGTAATCCCAACTGGGCAGAATTCATACCGTTCAGCTCGACGGCAAGGTCACGCATCCTTCGACGTCGTCGACGGCGACCGCCATGAACCGGGACTGCTCCAGAACACGCGATGCGGCGCGGGCACGCTTGAATTTTCCGGATACGGCTGGGGATCCCGAACGCTTTCCGGACCATGCGGATCACGTGGACTAACCTGTGAAGCCTGACTCGACCACTGCAGACGACGCGGAAGGATGCGCCCTGCGTCAGTCAGAATCTGCAGCATCTCCTCGAGCACGCCGTCCGTGTGCCACGCACAGTACCGGCGCCGACACGTCGGCATGGATGGATAGCCGGCCGGCAATCTCGTCCACGGCCCTCCGGTTGTGATCACCCAGAGGATCGCGTTGGCCACGTCGCGCGATTGCACGCGCGGCCTGCCGCGCCGACTGAGACTGACGATCGGTGTGTCATCCAAGAGCGGAGCGAGCAGCGTCCATTCATGGTCGGTGAGTTCAACAAAGCTCATGCGTTTTCCCACACAGCCGGGATGGGCCGTGCCGTCGAAACCCCGAGTTCATGGATTCTTTATTTATTGCTACGGCGTCGGTGAAGGACCGACAGGCAGGCGATCAAACGGCTGCCGAGCAACGCGACGGTCGGCTAGCACCACACGACACGATCATAGGAGACTGTACGCCGATAGACATTACGCCCCTGCCACGTGGTGTATTCCATATAGGCGTTGGCCAGCACCACAATCCAGTTGTTCAACTTCATCGCTACCGCTCCGGTCAATGCGTTGCACGATATGCCGGTTCAACCGGCGCTGGCTCGGCACGTAGCGAACAGGGCGCTGTACCCTGGCATGCGACATCAACCGACATGTGTGAGGAGCATATCGATGCCCTAGAGCAGAAGTGCAAACAATTGTCAATTTGAGACCGGTGACAGGGTTCGCCTCAGGGCTGCCGTCCGGGGTTCTTTAGTCCGTTCGGTTTCCATTGCGGTTTCCTAATCCACAGTGCGGATCCGGCTGAGCTGATGGCTGCGGCCGAGTCACCGAAGTTGAAATGAATTACCAAATAAACCGCCGCCCCTAGCGGTGGCCGCCGCCTCGAGACCGACGCTCTCGCTTCTGCATGCCAAGATTCGACGCCTGGTGCTCCGATGGAGCACCAGGCGCTTCTTTCGTGCGCGCTCGCGGGCGAGACTGATCCCAACGACCGCGCGCGACGCGGACAAAACATCGGCACCAGCACCCAGCGCAGCTGGGTGAAAAGACGCGTAGCCGCGTGCGGCTTCGCTTCATGTGTCCGGGCAGGTCGGGGAAACCCGTATTGCGCTCCTTCCTTTCGTATCGGGTTAAGCGCGTGAACGGCCTTTGGGGACCAACGGAACGGAAAGTGCACATAAGCGTGTTCGCACGGACAGGCTTCGATTCCCGATTCGCCTGACTGGCGCTTTCCTGAGCTCGTTGTTCAGCCCTCGCGTTGTTTGCCGCTCCGGTTTTCGCGCGTCCGGCGCACTCCTGTGCCGTCTGCAGGTGCAGCCGCGTACGTTCGTGTGCGGTGCCGTGACGCTCAAGTCACCGGTCGAACCTGAACGTCGCGACGCTATGCAGCGTTGCGTCATCCGTTTCGACAATCCCCTGTGTGTTTGCGAAGGCGGAGCGATTGCCGTTGCTCAGCACGGCCCAGTAGCACTCACCGCCGGCGGCATGAAAACCCGACTCCGGATCGCTGATACCGCAGGTGATTGTCACACGCATGCCTTGCCAGCCACGCCCTGAGAAGCGCTCCGCCTCTGGGGGACGCCCGGTCCGGCGTTCGTTGTCCATTTACCGCCCTCATCACGCTCGAATACGGCCTTCTCTTCGGCGACGGATTCGAGCGCTCCGTCGAAAATCTCGAACGAAATGAAATAATCACTGTTCCACGTGTTGCGGCCGACGATCGCGACACAGCGGTCGCCGCCAAGAGCGGGACACGGTTTTTTCACCTGCCGGTTCGCGAGATAGTCGAACGAGATCCCCAGCGCCGGATCCCGATAGGTTTTCCAGCCCGCGCGCTTCACCCCTTTTAGCGCTTCGATGCGCTCGCGGTAGGCGCCAGCGATGCAGGCGACATCGCTGCACGCGTCGCGCTGCCTGAGCCACGCGCGTTGTGACTGGATCACCGCCCCCTGGTCTTCGGCAGTGTCGATGGCGCTGTCATAGCGCTCGCGAGCGAACCGTCCGCTGACACGAGCGCATTGCGGCCACAGATCAGACGGTCGTTGTGAGCTTTCGCATTGGAACAGTCTATGCCCGCGGCATGCGCGGACAGCGCGATACCCATTGCAGCGACGGCAAGACAAAGGCGACGAAAACTGGACACGAGAAATAGTGCGATCTGTTTGCGGTTATCGCTTTCAACGAATCGCTTCGTGAGTCACCCGGCCTCAGTGCGTTGATTCAGTTCAGGTGATCAACACGTTTTCACACAGGCTGGGTCAGAAAGCGACTATGTACGCCGCGGGAAAAAGCATGCATGGGTCACTTCTTCGGACAAGACGGGGAACGTTGTGGTAAGCGAGGTTATAGATTCAACGATGGCTGTCCACGTTTATGGGCGGCGGTAGGACGAACAATTAACTGCGGCATAAAGTCCGCTCCCGAGAGGGGCGGGCTTTATGCGTCCTTTTGTTTGCTAGCGGCGCGGATACACGGCGACCGGCGCTTCGATCACGTCGAGGTAGCGCTGGATTAGGACCTGCACGTTTTCCCACAGCAGCTTCACTATACGTAGATCTCGGATTGCATTTCGGAAACCAAAGTCGCGCCCCACATAACACGGGCGGAGAAGATGTAGCGCGACAGCGTGCGATTCGCAAAAGTGCACTCGACCTCGAATCGCAATGAGGCGGAGGCAGGTACCAGACGATGAGCATCAACATCAAGGCGGGCCACCTTATAATCGACCTCATCGTCCAGCAAATGATGCAAAAGTCGACTTCGCACTTGCGCGAATGTGTCTGCCACGATAGCCACAGGCCATGACGGATACTCGTCGAAATGTCCCGCAAAATTGCTTAATGGCAATGGGCGGCTGTGTGCGGCGAGCGATCGCTCCCCAGGTACCTCATATTCCAAAGGTACCGGATTGCGGTATGGTGAGTCCTCTGGTCGTTCAAAGGGCCCAGTGTAATGCTGCTTGAATACCCGGGAGAACGTCGACTCTGACAAGACCTGATATTCGCATTGAAGGTGAGCGAATGGCTCGCCGTCGTTCGCAACCACGTCAGCAATGACTGACCGGCGGCCCTTATGCCGCACCGTGGCGACGGCCTCGAATGCTCCTGTCCCGGTCGTACCTGCTCTGCCACCAAGCATCGTCAGACGTCCCTTCGTTGCAAGATAATAGGTCATTTCTGCTGGGCCGCCGGCCGCCGCGGCGCAACTGCCTAAGATGGCCAAGTGTCTGCCAACTTCCGCGGACGCGATTGCCCCGCGCTCATGGCCCACGAATTGCTCCGGTGAGAATGTCCCCCGAACGGACTGGTCATGTCCTCTGGATAACTTAGAGAACGAAAAATAAGGTGGGTGAACGGCGATTCTTTCGCATAGTGCTGCGATATCTAAAGATTCCATGTTTTTCCTCGTACTTGCGTGCGTCACGAATGGACGGCTATTAAGGGCTCTGTCAACTTGTCTCGATATCGACAAGTTGACAGAGCCGCGGCGTGGTGAGGTGCTGAAACGTCTGGGTGTTCGTGACGCCCTGCAAGCATGCAAAATGCGACTTCAGCACGACCCGGTACTTGGTGTAATCCTTCGTCGTCTGGATCGTGGAGAAACCCGCGATGTACCCGGAGAATTTTCGTATGGCTGCGTCGTCCGGCACAATCGTGAAAGCTGCATCGCGGCTCAGGTAATCGGTGCGCGTGAGCTGAAGCGGGTGGGTAAGTACGATGCTCAGCTCACTGGGCGAACCGATCTTCTCGGTTGCATTGAACTCCACAGCCGATAGCAGTGCCGCGCTAGCAGTACTGGGCACATCGAGAAAACACGCCTGACGTCCCGGTATGTCCTGCAATGCTGCTTGTATATTCGCCATGGGCTTGGCCTCAGTGCTGATTTCGGGGAGACACGGCCAGAAGGAATGGGCTGCAAAGGAGGAGCGAGCCGTGATAGTGACCTTTTACGGGCGACTCAACCTTATAACCTCTGCCATGGCATGAATCAATGGTTCGGAGCCCTTTTAAATGTCACTTTTTGTCAGGAAGCAATATCTGACAAGTTACGATGATCTAATAGCTTTATGGACCAATACGCCATTGAGGTGAATGTTTTCATTTCGTTTAGACGGCGTCGTATCGGAATTGAGATTAGCATTGGCGACCGCACTCGCGAATACAGTCCTGACCGGGCACAAACGGTGGTACGAAGGCGCGTGCGCTCCTGGAATCGAATTCGACTGATGTCGCACCGCCGAAGAGTGTGCTGCCTTGACTTACGCGGCGGAGAGCGTGATGCATCAGCACAGCGCTATCTGACTTTCAGGGGGCCTTTGCTCCTGATAGTTCCGTCTCGCAGGTCGAGACGCGTTGTTCCCCCTCGCACAAAGGAGATTGTCGATGACGAAGTATCTGTATCTGTATTCCGGTGGTGGCAAGCCCACCAAAGAAAAAGACGCCAAAGCGCAGATGGCGGCATGGATGTCCTATTTTGGCAAACTCGGTTCGGCACTGGTTGATCACGGCACGCCGCTGATTCCGGCCAGCACATTGCTTGGTACCGCGCAAGCCAGTGCTGCCACGGGCTTTTCGATCATCCAGGCCGAATCGCATGACCAGGCCGTCGCGCTGACGGCCGGACATCCACACCTTGCCAATGGCGGTGGCATCGAGGTGTTCGAATACATGCCCATGCCCACCATGTAATAACGCACGACACCCGTCCTGGAGACGGGTGTCTTGCCGGCGTGAACCCGCAGAGTAGCAATGTGTACGTGTACCGGACGATATGCGTCGTGCCGTCCAGCACGCCCTGAGGAGTTCAAAGTTCGCGGTGGCTGGCCTGACGCCAAGTTGCCTTCCAGTCTGCAACGCCGTGCGCTCGCAGCCATCCTTCATCACTTCCCGCAGGCGTACCGCGAGCGGAAGTGCCATTTCTTTCATCGCTGACGAGGGGGATTCCGGCTGTAAGATGGAGCGTGAACACGAAAGCGCTGGTTATCGTTGAACGGGGCGATGGGGTCCGAGAAGTCATCCGCTGGCCCCGCTCGCTCGCCCGCAGCCTGCCCGAACGGTCGCACTACAGGCTTGAGCCCCCGCCCGGGCGTAGCAGGTTGTGCCTTGCGGACGGCAGCCTGCCCCTGCGCGAGCTGACTGGCGCTGAGCCATTGCTCGCGATACACGCCTGCAGGATTTCTGGTCGTCACCAGAGGAGCCGCCGTGAACAGCACCTGCAATGCGGGTCGAAGTCGCATGTTCCGTCTCTTCTGATTTCCAGTTAGACGCGCCGTGCAGCATAGCCGCGGCAGGTCATACACGGTCCAGTCACCGATGAGCACCTCCTTTCGGGATCTCGCGCCTGGACTGGGCGGGTAGCAGGGACAACGGATCGACCTGCCTGCCATTGCGCCTCACCTCGAACTGCAGCACGCTATGGCCGTCTTCCTTCACACCCACCTCGGCAATGACCTGCCCCTGCGTCACGGCCTCGTTGTCCTTCACCAGCAATCTGCCGTTCTGCGCATAGGCGGTCACCAGACCATAGCGGTGCTTGATGATCACGAGCGGCCCGTACGCCGCGATGGCGGTGCCCGCGTAGACGACACGGCCGGCCGCGGCCGCTTTCACAGGTTCGCCAGGCGCGCCACCGATCAGCACCCCGTGTGATTTCCCCGCGACGAACGGCTCAATGACACGTCCCTGCACTGGCCAGATGAAGCCTGACGCCTTCAGTGTTTCTGGCACCTCCAGCACAACGTCGTGAACCGCTGGCGGCTGGCGGTCCGCAATGACCGGCGGTGCAACCCTGAGTAACTGGCCCGGCACAATGGCCTCGCTGCCAGCCAGCCCGTTCCAGCGGACAACGTCCTGTAAGCGCCGGCCGAATGCAGTCGCGATGCCGTCAAGCGAGTCACCCGGATTCACACGGTAGTAGCCGGGCGGCACAGTCATGCGCGACACGCTCGTGTTATCTGATTGCGGCCTGGTCCACGAAGGGGAGGTACAGCCGCTCGCGCCCATGAGCACTACTGACAGAAAGACCATGAATGTCAGTCGTGTCAGCGGCGCGCATGCGGTTTTCTTGTGGTTCTGGATCATCGGAGTTGAAGCGATCCGAAATGGAAGAATTTAGGCGAATGTCAGGTGCCGACGCTGGATGCGGCGAAATGCGTCACGCGCGCGATGCCATCGGCCCGCAGGATGCGCACGCGGTCACCTGCCGCGAACACCTCGCCGTTCGTGTCCTGGCTGATGGCCCACAATTAACCGTTGTCGAAGCGCACTATGATCTCCAGTCCATCATGAATAGCCACGCCGTTCTCGATCGCGTTACCCGCAATTGCACCGACAATGCCACCGATGATGCTGGTAACCAGCGAACCGTTGCCATCGCCCAGCGTGCTGCCGGCCACCGCACCCAGTGTGCCGCCGCCGACTGCACCGAGTCCGCTGGGTTGCCCGTCACTCGAGCTGATTTTCACGGGCCGCACGCTTTCTATCGTCGCGATACTGACCGTTGCCTCGCGCTGTGCCTGCGACACGAGATAAGTGTCGGTCGAACTCGGACTATAGGCGCACCCGCCAAACATGAGTGAACTGGCAAGCACGGAGATGGGAATGAGTTTCGCTAGGACTGTCGTGCTGGTTTGTGGCATGTGTCGGTTCTCACAGGAAGCGCGGGCGGCAAAACGGGACTTCCGGTTCGCGCTGCGCGCCGCATTTCACCTGCCCGCATACGCCCTTACGGCTTCACGACCTCATCACCTTGAGCGGTGGCGGCATGGTGGCGGTGTTGCGTGTGGTGATGTCTGTAATGGTGGTGAACCGCAGGCGTCTTATTGTCGGTGGGGGGCCATTGGTGCTGACGCCTGCGCGAGCGCATTGATCGACAGGAAGCCCATCATTGCGGCCACAATTGCTTTCTTCATGATTTCGTTTCCTCGAAGGACCAGCTTCAACATACCGGCCAGTCGACCGGTCCTTCCAGGAACGTCTGACATGATCTGGCGTTGACGCTGCAAAGGTGACGCGAGGCAAGTTTTGCAAAATTTGACGTTCACCGCCGCCAGAATCGCAGCCTGTCCAAGGCCATATCATAAAGCATGCCTAAAGATATATGAGTTATCAAGAGGCGAGCAAACAGCGGCTGCATCGCCTTTGCTATCAGGATGTTTCGCTAGCGGCAGGCATGAAAGCGACTCGTACGAGTCAGAAGTCTGCATGGCTTAGGACTTACGTTCGCCGCTCTGATCTAGAGCCAGACAAGGGTTTCAGGAATTTAACATTTGATGCGGAAGCCCTGTTTATGCACTGCTGACTTGAGAAAGGTTGTCAATTTCCTTTGACGCTTACTGGTATCACGGCGCGTCTACCAATGTGTCGAACAAAAATGAATTGAACAACCGCTCTTACCTGCGGATTCAACCGGTCGATGCAATGGTTTGATGAAATCGCTCAGCCGGCGTATCGAAGTTTAGTGTTTTTTGTGGGCGCTCATTGGGCCGCCTCGCGACGGCATTAAACTTGGCCTGTGAATAGACAGGCTGATCGGTACCTTTAGGGAAGTGCTGCGTCAGAAGCTCACTCGTGTTTTCGTTCGAGCCGGGTTGCCAGAGACGCAGCGAGTAATCTTCAAGCACTCAATCTCGCCGTAGAAATCATTAGTCTGCCGAAATGCCGTTGTGAAACCGGGCGTCGCGAGATGCCTTTGCAGAGGCTTGAGCCGTGTGGATCGAAAGACCCACGCGCGGTTCTGCGGAGGGTGGATACGGGTAATCGCGCCCAGCTACCCGACAATACCCCGGCACCGCGTTACGCTGGCGGCAGGCACGACCAGCATGAGGCGCCCGTTTGATAGGCAAACGCCATGTAGTCGTTGAGGCCATCCCGGAATGATCAAGCAGGAAAACGATCAGATAAGTCTCGGTAAGAGTGTTCGGACTTCGTCAAGCAGATCTGAAACAGCGTTGGGATCGTCGGATATGTGTCGAAGTAAATGCTTCTGGAATAGGCCGTCGAGTAGTGCATACGCGGCGCCCGGTGTGATCGTCGGCTGCCCGCCGCCGAGTTCGGCATAGCGCGTGACGACACGCCAGACCATGTCCTCGAGGCTTTTGTCGATCTCATTCACCACGTCGCGGAACGCCTCCTCGAACAGCGCCTGCGCGCGCAAGTCGTACCAAAGGCAGTGCATTTGCGGTTCGTCGCGGATGGTCTCCGCGAGCTTGTCGAGGAAGCCGTTCATCAGCTCTTCACTCGATTGAGCGGCAGCTGTTACGACGTCGTAGCGCGTCGCACATTGTGCCTTCAAGTGCCGGATGCTGCAGCGGATCAGGTCGAGCTTGTCCTCGAAGTAGTACGGCAACACGGCGTGTGTGAATTCGGACTTCTGCGCAATCTCGCGCAGACTCGTCTTCGCGTATCCCAGCTCCGCAAGCGCCTTCAGCGCGGCTTCCGCAAGCTCAACGCGGCGCGCTTCGTATTTGTCCACCGGATTGCGCCTCGGTCGCGCGGAACGCTGCTTCGTCGCGGTGGGCGCGATGTCGTCCTGCCTCGTCATCCTGCTGTCGTCTCCCTTCAACTGTGCCGCGCGCCGCACGATGCCGCGCGGCATGCACGGATCGCCGTCAGCGGGTGACTTCATTGTGCGAAGCAGCGAAACAACTGTCAAGGAAAAACTTTTCGGTCGTTCAAATAAATCTTGACAGTCGGAAAAATAAAAATCACCATCCGGTAAAAAATATCTTTCCAATTGGTTAGAGGTCGTCGGATTCCGGCAGACCTGCCCGGTTTGCACGTCGTCCGGCACAACTTTGAAGCGTGGAGGGAGACATGGCAAATGGAAGGCTGGACGGGCGCAAAGCCCTGATAACGGGTGGCGCGCGGGGTATTGGCGCGGCGGTAGCGCAGGCACTCGCTCAGGCGGGCGCGGCCGTAATGATCGGCGACGTGCTGGCCGATCTCGCAAAGCAAACAGCACGTGGCATCGCGCAGACGGGTGCCCGCGCGGGCGCGGTTGCGCTCGACGTTAGCGACGACGCGCAGTGGGCGCGTGCCGTCGGCACGGTGGTCGACGAGTTGGGCGGCTTCGACATCCTGATCAATAACGCGGGCATCGAGATCACGTCGCTCGTGG
Organism: Trinickia violacea; assembly: GCF_005280735.1. Taxonomy (NCBI): domain Bacteria; kingdom Pseudomonadati; phylum Pseudomonadota; class Betaproteobacteria; order Burkholderiales; family Burkholderiaceae; genus Trinickia; species Trinickia violacea. The sequence continues at coordinate 3,297,102 of NZ_CP040078.1, read as the reverse complement.
CGGACCTGCAGGCGGCGGATCTCCGCCGGATGTGCGAGATCAACGTTGTCGGTGTCGGCCTCGGGCTCAAGCATGCGTTCCGGGCGATGCGGCCCGGTGGCGAGGCGGGACGTGGCGGCGCCGTTGTCAACGTGTCGTCCGTGGCAGCGACGATCGCCTTTCCCGCGATCGCCGGCTATTCAGCCACCAAGTCCGCGGTCGATCGCTTGACCCGCGTGGCGGCGATGGAAGCCGGCAAGCTCGGTTACGGCATCCGTGTCAACTGCGTCTACCCAGGCCTCACGCCGACTGAGATGGGGATGAAGCTTGCGACCGACATCGTAGCCAACAAGCTGGCCCCGGACGTCGAGAGCGCGGTATCAGCCGTCGTTGCGCAGACGCCTTTGGGCCGCCTCGCGACGGTTGACGAGATCGCCGACGCGATCGTCTTTCTGTGTTCCGACGACGCTCGCTTCATCACGGGCGCCGGCATGCCGGTCGACGGTGGTATGGGCATGTAGCACAGTGCCGCGGGCGAATCTTTCTTTCTGGATGGAGGAGAAACATGGGCGCAAAGAAGCCAGTGGTCGTCTACGGTGTGTCGGGTTATACCGGACGCTTGGTATGCGAATACCTGCGCGAGTACAACATTCCGTTCATCGCCGCCGGGCGGGACAGGAAACGAATCGAAGCGGTTGTTGAACGCATTCCCGGCATCGAGAGCGCGGACTATGAGATCGTCGAGGTCGAGCATTCGGTTGGCACGCTGACCGAGCTGTTCAAAGGCGCGAAGTTCGTCAGCAACATGGTCGGGCCGTTCATCAAGTATGGCGCCGAGGTCGTCGAGGCCTGCCTCGCGGCGGGTTGCCACTATTCGGACACGACGGGCGAGCAGGACTGGGTGTTGCACGCCAAGGAACACTGGGGGGATGCGTTCGCAAAGAGGGAACTGTTGCTCGCGCCGAACATCGCGCAGATGTACACGACCGGGGAAATCGCGGCAAACCTGTGTCTCGAGACACCGGGGCTCGACACGCTCGACATCCTGGTGCTGTGGAAGGGCTTTCCCACCTACGCGTCGACGCAGACGATCTTCACGATCCTAAAGGCCACCTGGTACTACCTCGAACAGAACAAATACGTCGCGTGGGAACCAACCGCGCATGCGGAGGTGCTGGTGCCGGGGCAGCACGAAACGGCTATCGCGGTGCCGTGGGGCGGCACCGCGCATCCAGTGTGGTTCAAGGACGATCCGCGCGTGTCGAACTGCCGCGCGATTGGCGGCGTAATGGCGCGCGCGGTCATGGAAGGCGTACGCAAGACGACGCAGATGTTTGATGAAAAGATCCGCCCGTTGCCACCTGACCAGCAGGAAGCCGCGCTCGCCGAGATCGCCAACAGCATGCAGGCGAGCATGCCACCGCGCGAGAATCCGCGTCTCAACACGACAGTGGACTCGGTGCATGCATCTGGCCCGCTCGGCCGCGCGCATTGCGTGATCCACGGTGTCTGCAACTACAAGCAGACCGGCCTGCTGCAGGCCTATGCGGCGTTTTCGCTGTTACAGGCGCCGCCGCGACGGGTCGGCTTCGCGTCCGGATGCCAGGCTTTCGGTCATCACGCGCTGCTCGGCCAGCTGCGTAGCTTCGGCCTTGTGATGAAACCCGTGCTGACCGTGCAGGACTGACGCACCGCGCTTACCGGGAGAATCGTCATGCGCTTGACCCGCTATCTCGACAAGGGTGCGTCGCTCGGCGCCGACCGGCCGTGTCTCGTCGCAGACGACGAGATATTGACCTACGCGCAGGTGCAGCGCCTCACCTACCGTGTCGCGCGCGGTCTTGTCCGCGCGGGCGTTTCCGCTGGAGAGAAGGTGGCGATCCTGTCGGGCAACGATCCGGTCGCGTTTGCCTGCGTGTTTGGCATCGCGCGGGCGGGCAACGTCTGGTGCCCGGTCAACCCGCGCAACGAGGTCGCCGAGAACCGCTTCGTGCTTGCGAACTTCGACTGCCGTGCGCTGCTGTTCCACAGCGCGTACGCGGATATGGTGCGCAAGATGTTGCCCGATCTTCCAGCGTTGCGCGTCGTGATCTGCCTGGACGAGACACTGCCGTTCGCGCAGCGTCTTGACGACTGGTTGGGTGACCTGCCCGACACCGCGTTTGAACGCGGACCGGTCACCGACGTCGCGATGCTGCCGGGCACGGGCGGCACCACAGGTGTGCCGAAGGGCGTGATGCTGACCGAGCAGAACCTGGAGACGATGACGGCGCTCACTCTGATGAGCTATCCGTTCGACGGTCGAGCGGTCTACTTGGCGTTCGCGCCGCTCACGCACGCGGCGGGCGTGCTGTGCCTGCCAGTCATGACGCTCGGCGGCAAGATCGTCGTGATGCGCCATCCTGACGTCGGTGCGTTCCTCGCGACGATCGAACGCGAACGCGTCACGCACACGTTCCTGCCGCCGACGGTGATCTACATGCTGCTCGATCATCCGCAATTGCCGTCGACCAGTCTCGATTCACTGCAGTGTTTTTGGTACGGCGCCGCGCCGATCTCGGTCGATCGCCTTGCCGAGGCGCTCGAGCGGATCGGCCCGATGGCCCAACTGTTCGGCCAGACCGAGGCGCCGATGATGGTGTCGACGCTTGCGCCCGCCGACCACTTTCGGCCGGACGGCACGATCGCGGTCGAACGGTTGTCGTCCGCCGGTCGGCCGACGCCGCTTGTCGAGGTCGGCATCATGGACGAGCGAGGGCATCTCCTGCCGACAGGCGAGCGCGGCGAAATCGTCGTGCGCGGTTCACTGGTCATGAAGGGCTACTACGAAAATCCCGCAGCGACGGCCGAGGCGTCCGCATTCGGTTGGCATCACACGGGCGATATCGGCTATCTCGACGCGGACAATTTTCTGTTCATCGTGGATCGCGCGAAAGACATGATCATCACTGGCGGATTCAACGTCTACTCGATCGAGGTCGAGCAGGCGCTGCTCGCGCATGTCGACGTGCGCGACTGCGCGGTGATCGGTCTGCCCGACGAGAAATGGGGCGAGCGCGTGGTCGCCGTGGTGCAGCCCCGCGACGGCAAGCGGATCGACGCGGCGGCGCTGGTCGCGTTCGTGAAGGAGCGGATTGGCAGCGTCAAAGCACCGAAGCAGGTCGAGGTGTGGGACGACCTGCCGCGCTCGAAGGTTGGCAAGGTCTCAAAACCCGAGGTGAAGGCGCGGCTGAGGGGCGACACGGCCGCCGGGTAAAGCAGGCGATTCCGGCAGGCGCGTGTCAAAACTACGGCGCTCAGTTGCGCGTCGTGAAGATCTTTTGAATTCACAAAGGAGCGAGGCATGAACCGTCGAGTCAACGTCATCGGCGTCGGGATGATCCCGTTCACGAAGCCGGGCGCGAGCCCACAGTACTACCAAATGGCGGCTGAAGCCGCGCGGATCGCGCTCGGCGATGCCCGCATCCGGTACGACGTGATCGAGCAGGTTTACGCGGGTTACGTCTACGGCGATTCAACTTGCGGGCAGCGCGCCGTCTACGAGATCGGCATGACGGGCGTGCCCGTCGTCAACGTCAACAACAACTGTTCAACCGGTTCGACCGCGCTTTGGCTCGCCCGGCAGGCGATCGAGAGCGGTGCGGCCGAATGCGTGCTGGCGCTCGGCTTCGAGCAGATGGAGAAGGGCGCGCTCACAACGAAGTTCAACGACCGCGCGTCGCCGCTCGACCTGCATCTCCACGTCGCTGACGCGGTGCAGGGCGAGACATCCGCGCCGCTCGCGGTGCGGATGTTCGGTGGAGCGGGCCGGGAATATATCGAGCGTTACGGCGCGGCGAGGGAAACGTTCGGGATGGTCGCGGTAAAGGCGCGCGAGCACGCCAGCCGGAATCCGTACGCGCTGTTTCGCGACCCGCTGGATTTGGCGCAGGTGATGGATTCGGACGCGGTATTCGATCCGCTCACCCGGTTCCAGTGCTGTCCGCCGACCTGCGGCGCCGGCTGCGCCGTGCTGTGCTCGGACGAGTTCGCGATGCGTCATGGGCACGGGCATTCGGTCTACATCGCCGCGCAGGCGATGACGACCGATTATCCGACCAGCTTTGCGCCCGCGTCGATGATCAGGATGGTCGGATACGACATGTCCGCGGCGGCTGCGCGAAGGGTGTACGAGTCGGCCGGCATCGGCCCGGAGGAGCTCGATGTCGTCGAACTGCACGACTGCTTCACGAGTAACGAGCTGATTAGCTACGAGGCGCTCGGACTGTGTGCCGAGGGCTGCGCGGAGAAGTTCGTCCGCGATCGTGACAACACGTACCGCGGCAGGATCGTTACCAATCCGTCGGGCGGCCTGCTCTCGAAGGGCCATCCGCTCGGTGCGACTGGGCTCGCGCAGTGTGCAGAACTAGTCTGGCAACTACGCGGCGAAGCTGGATCGAGACAGGTTGAGGGCGCACGCGTAGGGCTGCAGCACAACATCGGGCTGGGCGGCGCGTGCGTCGTGACACTGTATCGTCGAGATTAGAGAGGGTGGCCCGATGGTAGCGACTTTGTACGTGCAAAGGCTTCTCGTCGTCATGGGGGCCATCGAGCATCGACAGGTGTGTCCCGCGCCGGGGACGCAACTGCTGGAACGATAGCAACCGGTCGAAGAATTATAACGAGCCGGTGAAATGGGTGCAGGCCATACTGCCAATCGAAATCTTAATTGTTAGTAGATAAATAAGGAAACCTTAGTGATGAGGCTTAGCTTTTCCAAGATAATCCTGATCGCGGGCGTGCTGCTCGGCAGCGTCAGCCTTTCCGCGTATGCGCAAAGCAGCGTAACGCTGTACGGCATCGTCGACGCCGGTCTGCTCTATACGAGCAAGTCGCTCAATTCGGCGACCGGGCAGAATGCCGGCCATCAGTTCCAGATGATCACCGGAGGCATGACCCCATCCCTGTTCGGCTTGAAAGGTGCCGAGGACCTAGGCAGCGGAGTGAGGGCGATCTTCGATCTCGAGAGCGGCATCGATATGTCGAACGGTGGGTTTAACGACTCGAACGGTAACTTCTTCGGCCGCAAGGCGTGGGTGGGCATCGCGAGTCATTACGGCACAGTAAAGGCGGGTCTTCAGGAATCGCCATTCGTGGCGTCGCTGATCGCGACCGACGGGCGTAACGTGTCGTACTTCGGAAGCGGCGCCCCTATCTACATCAACACCGTGCTCGTCACCGGCGTCTTCAATGCGAACGCGATTTCGTATACAAGCCCCACGATTGCAGGCTTGCAGGGCAGTGCAATGCTCGCGCTTGGCGGCATTGCCGGCGATTTCCAGGCGGGCCGGCAGTATTCGGCGAGCCTCAACTACACGTATGGCCCGCTGCTCGTCAGCGCCGCGATGTATAGCGGTAACGCGGGCGGCACTGCCGCATCGACGCCGGTGCCGAGCACCGTACCGTTCTCGGGCCGTACGATCGGCGCCAGCTATCAGTTCAGCGACCTGACCGTGAAGGCGCAATACATGAACCTGAAGGTTGCGGGTTCATTCGACAAGCGCGTGTACAGCGGTGGCCTACGCTACCAGTTCACGCCCGCCGTAGGCGCGGATGCCGGCGCCTGGTACACGAGCGACGGCAATGACACGCACAACCATTCGATCTTGGCCGCAACAGGCGTGACATACAGCTTGTCGAAGGCGACGTTGCTATATGCGCAGGTTGGCTTCGTCGACAATTACGGCCTGATGGACACCGGACTGTCGATCAACGGTGCGCTGTTCGGCGTGTCGGGGAAAACGTTTGGCACTGCGGTCGGCATTCGCCATCTATTCTGACACGTGCCAGCTCGTGGCGAGGCCGTCTGGATATTCGGCTGGTGTGGAGCGATCAGGCCGCTGGTTCGACCAGACCGCTAACGCTTGTCCAACTGCTTACGTTTCAACCGCTACGTAGGCTTTCGACTTTAGCGCTCTGACGTCGTGAATTACCAGCCCTATCTTGGGCAAACTCAGCAAATCTGGATTTCCCATGTTCAATCAGACTGCATCGCTGCCGCTTGCCGGCGTGCGCGTTCTCGACATCTCCCGCGTGCTCGCCGGGCCATGGTGCGCCATGGTGCTCGGCGATCTCGGCGCCGAAGTCATCAAGGTCGAGCACCCGGAACGTGGCGACGATACCCGTGACTGGGGCCTACGTGTTGGCTCCACCGAAACGGCCTATTTCAACAGCGTCAACCGCAACAAGCGCTCCGTGACGCTTGACCTGCAAAAGGCCGAAGGCCAACGGCTACTGCGTGAGCTGGCCGCCAAGAGCGACGTCGTCATTCAGAACTTCAAGTTCGGCGGCGCCGAAAAACTGGGCCTGGGTTACGAACAGCTCAAGGAAGGGCAAGAGGATCTGATCTATTGCTCGATTTCGGGTTACGACCGCACAGGACCGGAAGCGGCCAGGCCCGGATACGACCTGGTGATTCAAGGGGAAACCGGATTGATGGCCCTCAATGGCGAAGCCGGGCAACCACCGCTGAAATTCGGCGTGGCCGCCGTCGATCTGTTCACTGGGATGTATTCCGCGCAAGCCGTGCTCGCTGCGCTTTACGAGCGCCAGCGCACTGGCAAGGGCCGGCACATCGAAATGGCGCTGTTCGACTGCGGCCTGATGATCACGTCCTACTATGGCCTGGAAGCGCTGATCAAAGGCGAAGATCCGCCGCGCTACGGCAACGCGCACCCGTCGATCATGCCGTATGGCGTATTCGACGCGAGCGATGGGTCACTGGTCATCGCGGTCGGCAACAACCACCAGTTCGGACGCTTCTGCCGTGAAGTCATCGAGCGTCCCGACATCGTCGAGGATGAGCGCTTTCGCACCAATATCGATCGTGCGGCCAACCGTGAAGCGCTCGTTCCCAGGTTGCTGCAAGAGATCAAGGCGAGAAAGCGCGAAGTGCTTCTGGAAAGACTTGAACGCGCCGGAATTCCGTGTGGCACCGTGCTCGGCCTGCATGAAGCCCTCACCTCGCAGAGAACACAGGCCGGCGGTCTCGTGGCCATCCAGCCGCATCCAGAGGGAGGACACATGCACGTGCTTGCGCCGCCGTACCGGTTCGACGGTGAGCGCCCACCGGTGCGTCTTGGGCCGCCGGTACTGGGCGAAGGCACATACGACGTGCTCCGCTCGCTGCTCGGTGTACCGGACAAGGATATCGACCGACTGAAAGCTGAGGGCGTCGTCTAACGCGACTGAAGCCACAACGTCGAAATAAACGCTGCCCCGAGCAGACTACAGTGACCGCGAATATCTCTGGTGCCCACACATCTCGATCACCGGAGCGGATATTCGCTCATGAATGGTTGGAGACACTCATGCAACAACACCTCATCGAATCGATAAGAACCTGCCCCTCGTACGGGCGGATCACGCGGGCGCGCCGTCGCTTCTGCCTGGCACTCACGGCTTTGATGATCGCGGCTTACTACGGGTTCATTGTGCTCGTCGCGCTTGTTCCCCAATGGCTTGCGCAGCCGCTGTACGGTGGCGCCGTCACCAGCGTAGGCATGGCACTCGGTATCGCCGTAATTCTGATTTCGGTCGGGCTGACGGGCGCTTATGTGGTCCGCTCTAACCGCACCTTCGATCCGCTGATGGACGAACTTATCGCCCAATCCCGGCAAGGAGACTGAGCAATGAAATCTACGCGCTTACTGTCCGGCGCCTGCTTTGCAGTCGCGATGACGCAAAGCCATGCGGCAACCGCCGCCGGTCCAGCCGCTGAGCATACCGGACTCAATCCCGTCGCGATCGGCATGTTCGTGCTGTTCGTCCTAGTTACGCTTGCTATCACGCGATGGGCCTCACGCCGAACGCGCACGACCGCCGAATTCTATAACGCGGGAGGCGCGGTCACGGGTTTGCAGAACGGCCTTGCGATCTCCGGGGACTATATGTCAGCCGCGTCGTTTCTCGGCTTGTCAGGGCTGGTCTATCTGAATGGCTTCGATGGCGTGATCTACGCTGTTGGTTTTCTCGTCGGCTGGCCGTTCTTGATGTTCCTGCTTGCCGAGCCGATGCGCAATCTCGGTAAATGCACATTTGTCGACGTGGTCGCGTACCGCCTCGAGCAGGCGCCAATCCGCTTGATGACATCCTGCACCTCGCTCGTCGTGGTCATCCTCTATCTGGTGCTTCAACTGGTCGGTGCCGGCAAGCTGATTCAATTGCTGTTCGGGCTGCCGTACTGGATGGCGGAAGTGATCGTGGGCGTGCTGATGGTGATCTATGTGTTCTTCGGTGGAATGAAGGCCACTACGTGGGTGCAGATCATCAAGGCGGTGCTGTTGCTCTGCGGTGCGTCTTTCATGGTGGTTGCCGCGTTTGCGCAGTTCGGTTTCAGCCCGGAGCAAATGTTTCGCCATGCGGTCGCGGCGCACCCCGCGGGGCTTGGCATCATGGGCCCTGGCAAACTCATTAAGGACCCGCTCAACGCGCTTTCGCTCGGCGTTGCGGCAATCTGCGGCGTGGCCGGGTTCCCGCATATCCTGATGCGCTTCTTCACCGTGCCGAACGCGCGCGAAGCACGCAAATCCGTGTTCATTGCCACGGGATTTATCGCGTACTTCTATTTGCTGACTATCGTCATCGGATTCTCGGCAATCGCCTTGCTCGCCCAGCATCCCGAGTTCTTCAAAATCGGCGCAGACGGACATTTCAGCCTCACGCGCGATCTGCTCGGCGGCTCGAATATGGTCGCGGTCAACCTGGCCCGCGCCGTAGGCGGCAATTATTTTTACGGCTTTATAGCCGCGGTCACGTTCGCAACAATCCTTGCGGTGGTGGCGGGCTTGACCCTGTCCGGCGCGACGACCGTCTCGCATGACTTGTATGCCTGTTGGCTTGCTCGCGGCCAGGTTGACGAGAGTCGCGAGATGCGCATTTCGCGAGCCGCGACAGTAGTATTGAGCGCCATCGCAATCGGTCTCGGCATCCCGTTCGAACATATTAATATCGCGTTCATGGTCACGCTCGTGGCTGCCGTTGCCGCCAGCGCCAACTTCCCGGTTCTGCTGTCATCGATTTTTTGGGGTGGCATGACTACACGCGGCGCTGTCGCGGGAGGAAGCCTGGGCCTGACCGCCTCGCTGTTGCTGACGGTGCCGTCCAAGGCGGTCTGGGTAGACGTCCTGCACCACGCGCATGCGCCGATCTCGCTGGACAATCCCGCGCTGATCTCGGTTCCGCTCGCCTTCATCGGCATCTGGTTGTTTTCTACGTTGGACCGCAGCGTGCGTGCCCAGCGGGAACGCGCAGCCTTCGCGCTGCAGGACTTTTACGGACAGACAGGCCTGCTCGCCAGCGAAGCCTTGCCCCATTGATGCTCGAGATCTGGTGGGCCGCGGACGCATACGCGGGCAAACCGCTTCATCGCAAGCAGACCAGCGTGACCCTCTATGTACCAGCAGCCGGCGCAGATGGTTTTCGCAGTCGGACAGAACCACGTTTATCCCGGCATCTATCAATGCGCCGTGTAGTAATACTCTGACGCGCCGGTGAGCAGCGCTGCTACCTCTGGAGTACTCGGGTCGCTACGCATGAGTGGCGTACAGGCGAGCTGGGGTGCCGGCAGTCAAGGCTCGCGTCGACCACCGCCGGATCGGCGCGGCAGCACCGCGGTAGACGCAGCACGCAGCGGGAATTCGATTGCAGCCGAGCTTGGTGGCACAGATCGAGAAACTCGGGTAGGGTCGGCGGATGCGGCACGCTACGCAGTGCCTCGATGCCCACCACGAGCGTGTCTTCGGGCATGCCTTGCAGCGCCTGGGTCCATGCGCGGACCAGGTCGCCGGTGTCGACGTGCCGCCACATCGCCACGAAGCGCCCCGTAGAGCGCATGCATCTGGCAAACAGCCACTCGCCGCGGGTTTCAGCCCCGGTCATCGTCGCCGACATGGCGCACGTCCTCCGGTTGCAGGTCGAACACATCGTCGTCAGGCGAGCGCATCGAGTCGCGCCCGGTCACAGCGGCCACGAAATCGCGGTCGCTCGCCTCGCGAAGGTCGCGAGGCGAGGGGGAGGTAGGCGGTGGTCCCTGTGGCCAGTGTCCACTGCGCAGCTCGCGGCGGCACCAGTTGCGCCACGTCGCGCACCAGTCGCGCTTGCAGCCGATCGCTCGCGATTCGGCGTGCCAGTGGTCGGCGAATTCGTCGGCGATCCGCACGACCACCGCATGCACGAAATCGCACTGCCGCGAGGCCCACTGTGCCCATTCGTCGGGCAGGTGCCGGTCGCCGGGCAGCCGTGTGCCGCGTTCGCAAAGCGGTACGCGTGCCTTAAGCGTTGGATCTCGTGATGAGATAGAACGTAAAGGTTTTGGTTTTACTTCTTCTCTTCTCTAGGTAACGCTCCGGTAACGTTTGAAGCGTTTCTGTCTGCGTTACCTTCAGCGTTAGTCAAAGCGTTACCACTGGCGTTAGCCGCACCGTTACCCTCAGCGTTACCTGATGCGTTAGCGGGACCATCACTCCAGCAGGCAACGTCAGTCGCTATCTGCCCGGTGTCCTTGCACTTCGACGATACGGCAGCCTGCATCGGGCAGCTCGATGCGGGAGTTGCGGTGGACTCGGCGGTTGCCAACCTCGGGGCCATGATGGGTCCGCCAACTTGTGTGCTGGTCGACACCTCCGGAGACTGGCGCTGGGGTGGGCAGGGAACGGCGGCCCGGTGGATCGCTAGGTGCGCGAAATATAGCGCTTACCGTGTATGACGTTGCACTGCTCTGGTCATCGGCATCGCAGGGGAAGCCCGCTACGCCGTGAGCATTCGTCATCTATCGGCCAGCCACGATGCTGCGTCCTGCATGACGGAGTCCCAATTGCCTTATTGCGCCTGCCGCAATACGGTCACGCCTTCGTCAACTGCCCCGGCAAGAAGCAACACTGCTGTCGGGTTGCCAGCCTTCGTACCCGTCGTCTCAATCGATGACGCGGCACCAGTACCGGCAACGGCACATGTTCCGCGCCCAGCGCCTGAACTAGATCACGCGGACCTATCGCCACCGGCGACACAGGGTGCGCGACTGTCGGCCAGATTGTCCAACGGCGTGAAGCTTGAGCTCGAATGTTCAGGACACGATGCCGCACTCGTGAGCGCGATGATTGCGGCACTCGGAGCGCGCTGATGTTCCGGTTCGCGTCGGACCTAAAGGTCTTCCTGCATCGTGACCCGATTGACTTCCGGGCCGGTATCAACAGTCTGGTGACACTCGTGGAGCAGTCCATGCAGCTCGACCTATTTGCATGCGCCGTATTTGCCTTCCACAACCGCCGACGCAACCGGGTCAAGTTGCTGTTCTATGAGCGCTCCGGCTTCTGGCTGATATTGCGGCGTCTCGAGGAAGATCACTTTGTCTGGCCACGTCGGCAACAGGCGGTGAACGAACCGATGACCGAACATATTAGCGTACATTGGCGCCCCTTTCGTCGAATGCCCCCTTAAACGCTATTTGACAATTGTTCACTCTCAAACCGTGGGAGCAGCGTAACGTAAGTCGCAGGTTGATGAAGTGAAGAGAGGATGTGACGTTGGAACCTGAGCGCTTCTATCTCTATCGCGGCTTCGGGTCTCCAGGCGCAACGGCTTGCAGCGTGCGCTCGCCACCTGCAACCCTACGATGCCGTGCGTTACCGGTGCATCGTACGCATCCGCAAGATTGACTCCGTGCTGCGACTGGATTCGTTTTCGCTCGACTCTGGTGGCAAGCCATTTGAAAGCGAATTCGAGGCTATCCTTCATGGGTGCGCCGCTGCTGAACGGTGCACCAACGTCCATCAAATGATGGTTGCTCGTGAGCCGCATTTGGTCGATGTGGTTTGCTAAATCCGCGTGAGACTTGCTCAGACAACTGAGGCCCAGACTGCTATCTGGCGGTCGGGGCTTCTTTCATAGGGAGTGGCGCGTGAAATGAGCCTGATTGAAAAATTGCTTGCCAAAACGCCCCCTGCGGATGACTCACGTCGACGGGTGATTGCGCGAGTGTTGCTTGACGACGCGGGCAGAGTGCAGGCGGTGCAGCTAAAGCGAAGCTGTGGTGATCCAAAAATCGATGAGCGGGCGCTCGTCGAGTTAGAGAAGGCGCGGTATTCCGTCACGAGATTGGGGTCGAAAACGTGGCGCCGCTGGCATGATGTCGCGTGGACGACACAAGCGTGAAGTCGTTTCGGGTTTGCCGCTTGCAGTGGTAACCCTAGTCGTTGAAGCGAATGCATCCAGGCCGAGTTGCTCCTGGCTAGAACGGCCGTTGAGCGAGAAGTCATCACCACGCCAATAAATTTGAGCGCACGAGCACTCGCGCTTCTCGAGCGCCTGACGTAAGCGCGCCCGGTGAAGTGGCTGCAGAGGTTTGTCAGGCAGCAGTCGGAGCCCAGCGATGCGGCAGCAACTGGTCGATGTCATCGGCTCGATGGGTGGGTACACGCTCGGGCTCGGGCAGGCCGAGATTTTCCCTGAGCTGCCCGAGACCGCTGCAGGCTTCAAAGCTGAAATCGACGAAACGCCCTGGCTCGTGAAGAAGGCGACACACGCGCTCCGGGAGGGCGGGTTCACGACCGCGGTGGAGCTCGAAGTGCGCGACGCCGGGTTATCAGTCTGCGCAAAGCCAACAACCGGGAGATTGACCGCTATGAGCAAACCACGCAAATTGATCCGTAACACGCCCGAAGAAGAAGCGGCGATCGCTCGCGGCATCGCTGCGGACCCCGACACGTTCGAACCGACCGACGAACAGTTCACCCAGATGAAGCGACGTAGCGGACGGCCGAAACTTGCGAATCCCAAAGTTGCGGTGACGGTACGATAGGATGCGGATATCGTCGAACGCTTGAAGGCCAGTGGGGAGGGGTGGCAAACGCGGATGAATAATGCTCTGCGTGATTGGCTTACGACACATCGCGTATGAGCTGCACAGCAGCCTTCCGTCACTGTGGGGCCGATATAGTTTCAAAGTTCGAAGACAGTTGAGATGAGAGGGGGCGCTTGTTGCGCCCCTTTTTACAATCGAGGCGCGGGAATTCGCTCATGCAGAATCATTGCTATCTGTCGGTCTGCTTCTTCCATCTCTCGAAGGACGCACCGAAATTCTTTGGATTTGCAGAGTATCTTGCTGCCGTAGCACTGATGACATTGGCTTGAACTCTTGCCGATATACGGTATAAGTTTCGCGTCGCGACAGCACCCATTCCACTTCAAATCACGGTTGTGTCGTGATAAGGAAAGTGTGACGAGCAAGTGTCCGAGATTTAGAGGACGGCTTACATCGCAAGAGAATAGAATTGTTCAGCTGCAGTCGCAGCGACGTCATCATCACGCATCTGCCCCTTGCGGATCATGTGCATGATTTCGATGCCGGACAGGATAATGCGCGCGCAGCGGAAATCCTTGAATCCCATCATGGGTTTGATGACGCGTTTGACGGCGCGGTGGTCCTGCGCCACGATGTTATTCAGGTACTTGTTCTGGCGAACCTTGATCGGTGTCGAACGTTCGGCGTTGAGCGCTTCGAGCGCGGCCAGATTGGCGCCGCTCTTGTCCACCGGCTGCTTGCGGCGGTGAAATGCCCTGTCCTGCAGCGGCACAAGTTTGATGACCTAGCGGTGCACGCTCGAATGATCCACCTTGATGCCGCGCTCGGCCATCATCTCTTTAGGATCACATCCAGCGGATAGTGCAGTCGCTTCAGTACCTTGCCAATACCAGCAGGCAGTGTCTTGCCTAGTGTGTTCTTCTTTGCCATCATGCTCGTCATGCGTGACGGTCCGACCGATTCTACCTGACCGCCTAAATGCGACAGAGCCGAGTGAAATGGACAATTCAGCCGCTGAAGCGACCGGCGTGCAAAGCGTCGACGTCGCGTTAACGAGGTGCATCCCCCAGTGGAAGGCGATCGCCGCGATCACGGTCGGCAACGGCCTCGAATTCTTTGATTTCACAATCTACAGCTTCTTTGCAACGATCATCGGCAAGCTGTACTTCCCGGTTGAGGGGCAGCTCGAGCAACTGATGCTTGCACTCAGCACGTTCGGCGTTGGCTTCATCATGCGGCCGATCGGCGGCGTCGTGCTTGGTGCTTACGCTGACCGCGCCGGCCGCAAGGCCGCGATGAACCTTACGCTGTGGCTCATGACGCTCGGCTCCGCGATCATCGCTTTCGCGCCGACTTATGCGGCGATAGGGCTCGCTGCACCTGCGCTCATCATCCTCGCGCGGCTGATCCAGGGCTTTGCGATCGGCGGCGAGGTCGGTGCGTCGACTTCACTTCTGATCGAGTACGGTAGCGACCGCGCGCGCGGATTCTACGGCAGCTGGCAGTACGTGAGCCAGGGGCTCAATACGCTGTGCGGGTCACTGCTTGGCGTCGTGCTCGCAGCGAGCCTGACGACACTGTCGCTCGAGAGTTGGGGCTGGCGCGTCCCGTTTGCGATCGGGATGACGATGGGGCCGATCGGCACCTATATCCGCCGCCATCTGCACGAGACGCTAGCCGGCATCCAAACTGATGACCATAGGACACAGGCGTTGCTCACCGCCAACCACACCGAGCCGGCCGCCCATCGCGTACATCCCGCGCGCACCCTTTTCCGCCACCATGCGGGCGCGATCACGGCTGGCGTAGTGACGACGATCGGCGGCACGGCGGCGAACTACATCGTGCTGTTCTATCTGTCGACCTACGCGATCCGGATGCTGAACATGCCGATGTCGCTAGCACTGTGGGCATCGTGGACGGCGGCCCTCATGACCGTGATCTGCTCGCCGTTTGCCGGCGCGCTGTCGGACCGGGTGGGCCGCAAGCCCGTGCTGGGGGTGTCGCGCGTGCTGCTGACGCTCGCGATCTATCCAGCGTTCAAGCTCATCAACGTCTATCCAACCGTGCCGGTGCTGCTGGCAGTGGTCGCGATTCTGGCAGTGCTGGTCGCGTTCACCGCGGTGCCGAACATCGTGGTGCTGCCCGAATTGTTTCCGCGGGAGATTCGGGCGACCGGGATGTCGATCGTCTATTGCCTCGGCGTGTCGATCTTCGGCGGCTTCGCGCAGTTCTTCGCGACGTGGCTGATCCAGCTCTCGGGCAGTCCGCTTGCGCCCGCGTGGTATCTGATCGGCTGCGGACTCGTGTCGCTGCTGGCACTGCCGTTCGTGCGCGAGACGGCGGGGCGGCCGATCGGCTGACTGCCGTTATGGCCGCTGCAATGTCGGGCGATGATGTGTTTCGCATGATCATCGCACGGGCGCCACACGGGCAGGTCGATCGACGGATTTTCTAGCAATGATCAAGCCCTGCGTGGCTCAGGCATTACCAATGCACAACGTCCTGCAGCTAGAGCGAGAGCTGCCGCGAACAGCAATCTGCGCTCCTTTATGGAGCAACCGACCGCAAATTTCACTCCGTTAGTTGACGTACTGCACGACGCGACGCCGTAAGGACTCGAAGAGCACCGTAGCACAGCACGTTGACGACGGACGTGAGGAATGCTCCTAGACCGGTTCGCCTCGAGTAGAGGGCGGCAGCGTCGATGCTACGGTTCATGGTAGCAACTCCTTGATGCTATTGGCCGGATGATCGGCGATATGGATCCGATGTACCGTGACTTGCTCCCCTGAGTCAGAGATGAAGTTCCTTTCCGCGGAGGTTGGCACCGCGCAGATAGGGCGCGTCAGTTCATCGCGTCACGTTGCGCAGCATCGTGCGTGAATGTCACGTCAAAACAGCAAGTCCAGCTGGTCGAACAGCATCCGGTTCGCTTCGCCCGCAGATCGCGACTGCGATCGGATGACTTTGCACAGGCAGTCGACAAAACATTTCGCTGCCTGGCTGCGCGTCGCGTTGCGCAGGCTGATCACGCTGACACGAAGAGGCTCAAACTGCTCATCCAGTGTCAGCGCCTGCGCCCAGTCGCGCATGGACTCGCTGAGCAGCAAGGGTTCCGGGCAGAAGGTGAGCATATTGTTGTACCGCACCAGATCATTCAATAGTGAATACGAATGCGCGCAGTGCAGGCGGGCGGGGGCAATCTTCGCCCCGTGCTGCCAGAACACTCGCTGCATCACACTCTCATAGCTGGCTGGCGTGAAGTTGAGCGCCCAGTCCTGGTCGAGCAGATCATGCAACGAGCGCCTGCCGAGGCTCGGATGTCCGCGGCGGGCGATTATGCACGGCTCGTATGCAAACAGCGGTTCGATGTCGAATTCCTGGTCCGTCAGCGCCACTGGCAGCGCCAGGATGCCGAAATCCAGCGCGCCTTCCCTCAGGCGCGGTAACGCCACTGCGGTCAGTCCTTCGAAGATCTCCAGTTGGATCGACGGCATCTGCTTGCGGAACAGCGATACCGTCTCTGGAAGAAAGTTGACCATGACCAGCGGGGTGACCGCGATGGCGAGCTTGCCGGCCTGATCCCCGCGCAGTTTTGCCAGCTCTTCGCTGGCGCGCTCCATTTGCCCGATGACCAGTCGCGCGTGCTTCAGCAGCCTGTGTCCGGCGTCCGTGAAGCTCACGCCGCCGGCAGTGCGCACGAGCAACGCAAGCTGTTGCTCGCTTTCCAGCTCGCGCAGCGCCTTGGTGACGGCTGCCTGGGACAGCTGCAACAGGCGTGCCGCTGCGCGGATGCTTCCGGCGTCAGCAACAGAGACCAGCGCCTCCAGGTGATGCAGTTTCATGTTTTTCCGGCAAGGCCTGCTGTAGGGCGACAACCGCGGGTTTTCAGTATAACCAGGCGCAGTCTTTCCGGCGGGCGGTGCGAATCCTATGATCCGTGACAGTCGGCATACAGTCGCGCACCGCGACTTCCAGTGGCCAGCCTGCTGGCCCTGGCGCCTCGCGAGTTCGAGCCCGCGTCGCCGCTGATTCGCAATGCGGGGCAGGCGATCCCCCGGATGCGGTTGGGGTGCCTCAGTAAAAACCCGCAGGCATATTCTGCGCAGCCGGCCATCAGCTTCCATTGCGCTTGATTCTGCGCTTACGAAATTCGTACAAGTTCAGACCCGGGACCAACACCGCGGACTTCAGTCAATGTAAGCAGCCCCTCGACGGAGATTTGCATGAGAGTGTTGTCCCTTGAAGATGAACCCGCGCAGGCGGAGCTGGTCCGTACGGCCCTGGAGGCTGCCGGGCATCAGGTGTGGTCATTCGAGCGCGGGCGTGCCGCGATCCGTCATCTCGAGAACGCAACCGTCGATCTGCTGATACTCGACTGGAAGGTGCCGGATATTACCGGGATCGAGGTGCTCGGCTGGGCCCGCACGCGCCTCGGCCACCAACTGCCGGTGATCATGCTGACGAACCATGCGACCGAGGATCATGCCGTGCAGTCGCTGGAGGGCGGCGCCGATGCGCATCTCGTCAAGCCTATGCGGATGCGCGAACTGATGGCCCACGTCACGGCGCTGCTGCGTCGCGCCTATCCGGAGGCAACGCGTCGCACCGAATTCTCCGAGCTGGGCGCCTACAGGCTCGACCTTCGCGAGCGCATTGCGAAGGTGGGTGACAGAATCCTGTCGCTCACACCGCGGGAGTTCGAGCTTGCCTGGCTGCTGTTTCGCAGCGCGGGGCAGATTGTGCCGCGAGAGCAGCTTTTCACGCGAGTGTGGGGCAGGGACAGGATGACCTGGGATTCGCGCAGCCTGGACACGCATGTGTACCGGCTGCGCAGGAAGCTCGAACTGCGCGAGCATGGCCTGCGTCTGCGCTCGGTCTACCAGCACGGCTACTGTCTGGAGCAAACCTTGACGACTGGATGCGATGCGACCTCGCTTGCAGCATCGTACGATACCCCCGATGAACAGAGCGGCATTATCGGTTGCTTGTCCTGCAAAGGAAAAGTGTTCACTCCCGCACCAGCTCTCGCTTGAGCGGCCAGTTCGAAAATCTGACTCCGCTCGTTTATGAACCAACTCCGGAATGAACCGACCCAAACGTTCATATTGACCGCATTAACCCGCGGTTGTAGCCACGCAACCCGCCTGCCTGCAAAGACATGAAACTGCATCAACTGGAGGCGCTGGTCTGTGTTGCGAACGCCGGAGGCATCCGTGCAGCGGCACGCCTGTTGCAGCTGTCCCAGGCAGCCGTCACCAAGGCGCTGCGCGAGCTGGAAAGCGAGCAACAGCTTGCGTTACTCGTGCGCACCGCCGGGGGCGTGAGCCTCACGGATGCCGGGCACAGGCTGCTGAAGCACGCGCGACTGGTCATCGGGCAAATGGAGCGCGCCAGCGAAGAGCTGGCAAAACTGCGCGGGGATCAGGCCCGCAAGCTCGCCATCGCGGTCACCCCGCTGGTCATGGTCAACTTTCTTCCAGAGGCGGTATCGCTGTTCCGCAAGCAGATGCCGGCGATTCAGCTGGAGATCTTCGAAGGACTGACCGCAGTGGCGTTACCGCGCCTGAGGGAAGGCGCGCTGGATTTCGGCATCCTGGCGCTGCCAGTGGCGCTGACGGACCAGGAATTCGACATCGAACCGCTGTTTGCATACGAGCCGCGCATAATCGCCCGCCGCGGACATCCGACCCTCGGCAGGCGCTCGTTGCATGATCTGCTCGACCAGGACTGGGCGCTCAACTTCACGCCAGCCAGCTATGAAAGCCTGATGCAAGACCTGTTCTGGCAACACGAGGCAAAGGCTGCCCCCGCCCGCGTGCACTGTGCGCATTCGTATTCACTATTGAATGATCTGGTGCGGTACAACGATATGCTCACCCTATGCCCGGAACCCTTGCTGCACTGCGAGTCCATGCGCAACTGGGCGCAGCCGCTGAGACTGGATGAGCAGTTTCATACCCGTCGTGTCAGCGTAATCAGCCTGCGCAACGCGACGCTCAGCCAGGCAGCGAAATGCTTTATCGACTGCCTGTGCAAAGTCATCCGATCGCGGTCGCGATCTGCGGGCGAAGCGAACCGCATGCTGTTCGACCGGCTGAAGTTACTGTTTTGAAGCAAGATTTGCGTAGGAAAACGCGAGCGGCGCGTGCGACCCGAACGTTCGCGGTACTGCCTGCCGCCATTTGTCACTCCGCTATACGCGGAGCTGCGCTGGATCTGGCGGCAACATCCTCGGCGAGGACGTCCTAGTAACGTGGCCCCTGGGACCGGCCACTCGGCCTTACGAAAGCGAATGGATCACTGCACCTCATCAAAGGCTGCAGTACAGTCCTCGGCCCGTCCGCGTTCGACGATCTGCAGCAGGACACCACCCTGCAAACAGGCTCCGACAAGCAGCCGCTGCCACAAAGCGGGGCGACTGAAGGGCAGTCGCCCCTGCACGAGAACGTGCGAGGACCCAAGTATTACCACTGACCCAACGAGGTCACGCATGTTGATGCGGCAAACCCTCTCCCAGCTCAAGGCCCTCAAGCTGGACGGCATGGCTTGCGCGTTCGAGGAGCAGACGGCGCTGACGGCCAGCACGAGCCTGTCGTTCGAGGAGCGCTTCGGCATGGTCGTGGATCGTGAGATCGCCTGGCGCGATACCTGGCGGCTCGAGCAATTGCTCAAGTCTGCGAAACTCAAGAATCTCCAAGCCTGCATTGAGGACATCGAGTACCGGCAGAGCTGTGCTCTCAACAGGGGTGTCGTCGCCACGCTCGCCAGCTATGCCTGGATCTGCATGCACAAAACCACCGTATAATCTAAGCACTACGCAGCACCTCCCTCCTGGCCTGTTTGACTTCACCGAAACGGGCGTTCAGCTTCCCCGAAATACGCATTCAACCAACTCCCACGTCCGCGAACATCCGTCATGGTGCCGTCGATGAGCCGCTGCCCGGCACTGAACGCCGCCATCAATGCGTCGGCCTCGGTATGAAACGGCCCCGATCCGGCCGCCGGCAAGCGCAGGGACGCAACCATGGCCAGCGTCGCGCCCGCCCGGAAGAGCCGGACCACGGCGAAAAAGCCCGTCGGCGCACGCAAGGTAACGCTGCGGGAAGGTTCAAACAAGGGTTCGAGCTCCACCGAGACCTCGAAGCCCCGATATGGATAGATCTTTTTCACGAACCGCTCCCCTATGAAAGGCTAGCCGCTAGCAGCTCAGCACTCGCCCTTCTTGGCATGCCCCGGTGGGCAATGCTCGCCAGGATGGCGGTTATGTTCCTCCCAGTCCCGACGCGCCCAGTACCGGTGACCATCCCAGTACCAGTCGCCATGCCACCCAATTACCGCGGGCGCAACAACCACTGGGGCCGGGGTGCCAACGTTGACGTCGAGGTTGAGTGCGTATGCTGCACCGGCGAAACCGGGGCCAATGCCCGTAGCTAGCGATATCGGCAGAAGACGCTTCATGTCGTATTCGGAGACAGGATCAAAGAGACGCAGGTAGCGCGTGGCTACCGCGGACATTCCCGGTATCACCGGGACCGGTATAGCCCAAGGGCGCAATGTGTTCGGCCGCACAAGCATAAGCGCGGCGCGGTGCGGTGCGCAAACTGTCAACGATGGTCACACATTGGATCGTGGCCTCCGACGCAAACTGGTGTCAGCGGAGGCGCTGCGGCCAAGCGGACCGCAGAAGTACGGGCGGCCACTCGTCCGCCGTCCGGCAGTTTGGCTTTCAGGATTGGTAGTCAGATGTCTTCACCGTTGCGGTACAGGTGAACCTGCACACCATATGCCTGTGGCACCCCAGCATTTGCCCCGGCGTTGTCGGGTAGTTGGGCGCGGGTAACCGCGTCCAACTACCCGACAACGCCATCGAAAGTCTTGTCATCCCTAAGTTACGCTTTCCAGTTGTAGCAACGCACGATTGAGTTCCGATATCAGCTGATGCGTGTCATCCGTCGTTAACGCTACACCAATTGATCGCGTGTCTCGACTGTGGGGCGCGTAGTTGCAGGACGAGGACAAGATTTGAAGAATAACAGAATGTTCTTCCGCGTTTGCGAGTGCGTGTGCGGTCCGGCCAATGGGGGTGACGGCAGAGGTTTTCATGGAGTTCAATTGCGCGACATATGGACGAAGCGGAAAAGGAGAAGGCCAAAGGACTCAGCACAACACCGGTCCTCTGTACCTACTCCAAGTTATATCTGCTGGTGCGGGTGAAATTGTCAATGTTTGTGATGTTTCATGCTGCGCAAACATTGATGTGATAATTCCCGCAATCGTCTGAAGATCGCAGTTTCGTTCATCCTCGACTGCTCAATGTTGTACTGCACGCCCGCAACGCGGTTGACGGTACGCGCTTCGGTTTTGCCATGTTTCGTGACAAAGATTCACATGGCATTTCCACAGTAGCCGTATAACTGAGGGCGTGTCGAATTGACATCCGAATATTGACCAGGGCTTGCGATATGCCTCTGGTCATGGGGAGAGGAATTGAGCAAACGAAACGCAATGCGGCTTGACGCGGCCGAGGCCCGGTCGGATAACGGCGAAGATTTGACTATCGGTTCCAGGGCGCCGTCTAATCAGATGGTAACGCGCGCAGCGGCATCATACATCGCGGAAACCTATGTCAACACGTTTCTGCTCGTGCTGGAGGTGGGCCCGCTGCGGATCGACCCGGACAGAACCGTCGAAGTACCAGGAGGTTGGTATTTTTACTATCGCGCTTGCCGTGTCGACCTTACCCATCTACAGGCAGAGACGCTTCGTGGGGCGTGGCCCGTATTCGTCAGTCGCGCGGATGGCTCCGTTTGCCGGAAATACCAGCCCGCTAAGGCCAACTCGCGGATTTGACCAAGGCTCGTAGAAAGAAAGATCGCCGGGCGCGTCACTCCGCCCGTGTCAGCAGTGATTGAAGCTCAGCCAGCGGCTGAGGGCGTCCAACCAAGTATCCCTGTACTGCATCGACTCCGGCGGTGCGGGCAAGGGCCATGTCGTCAGGTGTTTCTACACCTTCAAGAACACAATGAAGTTTCATGCGCCGCGCGAGATCGGCGCAGATGTGAATGATTTGCCTCGCGTCATCGTGATCGCGAGCCTGACGAGTCAGCGCCTGGTCAATCTTCAGTTCCGTTACGGGCAGGCATGCCAGGCGCTTGAGTGATGCATGCCCTTGTCCAAAGTCGTCGACCGATACGCAAAAACCCAGCGAACGAAGCATTGACACTCGCGCGACGAAGAGTCCGAACTCAGCGTCGGATACTACGTCAGTTTCAGTGATTTCGATAACGATCGACGCAGGCGGGCAGTCGCCGATCTCATAAATCAACCGGTCCGGCAATTCCGGCGCGAATAGGGCGCGCGCGGAGACGTTCACCGACAGCTTGACCCCGCTCGCAATGTAACTGCGTACAACTCCGGCGAGTGCAGTACTGAGCATGCTGTGCATCAGACGGTCGTCGAGATTCATGCGCGTGATCGCCGGGATGAAGCGGGCGGGGTCGATATATCCGGCGCCGCGACGCCAGCGCGCGAGCATTTCGAGGCTGACGAGCGCGCCGGTATGCACGTCTACAATGGGCTGGCAGTACGGCACGATCCGGCCTGCATCCACTGCGTCCCGAATTAGCGCGTAGCCGAGGGTTTCGGCTGACGTGGTCGCGGGCGACGACGCTCGTCTGGCATTGGCTGGCAGTTCCGCGACTGCACGGGAGACTGCCTCAGCGTTGACTGGGGCGTCGAGCGTGGCCCCAACAAATAGATCGTATGATTGCGCGACAGTGACCGCAGATTTGATAAGTGCTGAACCCGGTTCAACAACAAACCAGATCGAGCCGAGTGTTTGTTGCACGCCGAGTTCTATCAAGCACTCGAAGCAGAGCCCCTGCTCGAGATCCGGGTCGAGCACAACTGCGTCAACGCGTTGGCGCCCCAGCGTCTGGCGTAGTTCCTGCGCGGAACCGACGCATTCCACGCGGCATCCCAGGGACTGTGCAATGCTTTTAAATCGAGACGTTCTGTCTCGTGGACCGACTGTTAGCAGAGTCAACTCAGGTGGCGTGGCGGTGGTCACGAAATGTCTCGCGAAAACAGTGTGAAAATCCATCCAACAGCGTGCCACGTCGGGCAAATCGCGCTGTCAACATTTGTCACGGATGGGCGTTGGGTGCGACTGTCGTCCGTTCAGTCGACAGGTGGTGTTCCGTCCGGATCGGCTTTCGGAAGCGTGAATCCAAATGTGGAGCCTCGACCGATTTCGCTGTCGACGAACACCGTGCCGCCATGTTTCTGAATAGCGGTCTTGACGAAAGCGAGGCCGAGGCCGGCGCCCCTTTCGATTCGCGGATCAGCGGCCAACTGGACAAATTCGGCGAACAGGCGCCTCTGGTCGTCGGCTCCGATGCCGCGGCCGTGATCTATGACCGATACAGTCCAGGAATGTCCCGCGTCGGTGAGCGCGACCTTGATTGTGTCACCTGGCGTCGAGTACTTGATCGCGTTGGTGACAAGATTCATTGCTGCGCGCTTGAGCAGTGTGGTGTTGCCGATTACCCATGCTTCTTCGGGGAAATCCAGATCGAATTTCTGGTCGCGCTTTCGCGAGAGCACCCAGGCATCCTCAATGGTGTCGAGCCGTACCATGGGTAGCGCGACCAGCCGATAGACGATCGGTTGATTCTGCGTTCTCGCTATGAGCAGGAAGTCGTCGGCGAGCAACATTGCCCGCTCGGCGTAGCGGCGTATTTGCTCGAACAGGAGTAAGCGCCCGGGGAAGTCATCTTGATTGCGTAAGGCGCGAAGGCGAGGATCGTGTCCATCTAAATTTTTAATGGACAGATGTACACGATGGATGAAACCGAGGTGACGCAGGAGGTTGTGCAACCAACGCGACGTCGGCGGCATAGCAAGGAGTTCAAGGCACAGGTCATCCGGGCGGCGATGCAGCCTAACGTGTCGATCGCGGCGGTGGCATTGCACTATCGCTTGAATGCCAACATGCTGCGAAGCTGGGTGGCTGCGCAGGAAGAGCTGGATGCGGCCGAGGTTGCCCGCAAGTCGATGAGCGTGCCATCGGCAGAGTTTGTGCCGTTGCAGCTGGAAGCGCCCGGGGCTGCATCTAACGCGACAGAGATCCAGATCGAGGTACGTCGAGGAGCAGCGACGGTGACAGTACGCTGGCCGTTGTCGGCGGCGAGCGACTGTGCGGTGTGGTTGCAAGGATGGCTGCGGTGATCCGCATCGACGCGATCTGGCTAGCGACCGAACCGCTGGATATGCGTGCAGGTACCGATACGATTCTGGCGCGTGTGGTGAAGGTGTTCGGCGCAGCGCGCCCTCACCATGCCTATCTGTTCGCCAACAAGCATTCGACGCGCATGAAGGTGCTCGTCTACGACGGGTTTGGAATCTGGCTGGCCGCGCGTCGCCTGAACAAGGGCCGGTTCGTATGGACGAACGGCCACGAGGCAATCGCCGTCGCGTTGAATCCCCAGCAGTTAAGAGCGCTCGTGACGGGACTGCCGTGGCAGACGCTGACGCACGATCACGCGATCTGCGTGGTGTAAAGGGTCGCCGGCGCCGTAAACCGTTTTGCTTCCGTGGCGATACCGGCTCTGGCAGACTGGAGCGCATGAACCTGCCCGCGGACCTCGACGCCCTCAGCCCGGAGCAACTGCGCGCACTGGCCGCTCAGTTGATGACCCAGATCGGCGAGACGGAGCGAGAGCTGCACTATCGCCGAGCCTATCCGATTTCCTGTGTGTGAGGCATAAACTGACGGCAAAGGAGCCGCTTTATGCCACGCAAACGAAAAGAAGAAACGACGGTGGAACCGGGCAAGGGGTTGAACCTGGACCCGGAGCTGATCAAACAACTGGTGCCCGGGACACTGGACCGGGCGACCATTAACGAGCAACTGGCTGCGCTCAAGAAGGCGATCTTCGAACGCGCGCTAGGCGGTGAGCTGACGCACCACCTAGGCTACGAGAAGGGCCAAGCCAAGCCGGAAGGCGGCACGAACCACCGCAACGGCACCAGCCGCAAGCGCATCACGACCGACGACGACACGTTCGACGTCGAGATTCCGCGCGATCGCGAAGGCACGTTCGACCCGGTGCTGATCGCCAAGGGCGAGCGGCGCTTCACCGGTTTCGACGACAAGATCATCGCGATGTACGCACGCGGCATGAGCGTGCGAGAGATTCAGGGTTTCCTGTTGGAGATGTACGGCATCGAGGTGTCGCCGGACTTTATCAGCACGGTGACCGACGCGGTGCTCAACGAAGTGCGCGACTGGCAGCAGCGGCCGCTGGAGGCCATGTATCCGGTGGTGTTCTTCGATGCCCTGCGCGTGAAGATCCGTGACGAAGGCGTGGTACGCAACAAGGCGATCTATCTGGCGCTGGGCGTGCGCCGCGACGGCACACGCGACGTGCTGGGCCTATGGATCGAGCAGACCGAGGGCGCCAAGTTCTGGCTACGAGTGGTCAACGACCTGAAACTGCGCGGTGTGCAGGACATTCTGATTGCCGTGGTCGATGGCCTGAAGGGCTTTCCGGAAGCGATCAACACGGTGTTTCCGGAAACGACGGTCCAGACCTGTATCGTCCATCTGATTCGCAACTCGCTGGACTTCGTGAGTTGGAAGGATCGCAAAGCGGCTGCGGCAGCGCTCAAGGAGGTCTACCGGGCGCCAACGGCCGAGGCGGCTGCCGCGGCCCTGGACGCGTTCGACGCCGGCCCGTGGGGCGCCAAATACCCGCCGATCGCAGCGCTCTGGCGGCGGGCCTGGGAACAGGTGATTCCGTTCTTCGCGTTCGCGCCCGAGATTAGAAAAATCGTCTATACGACAAATGCGATCGAGTCGCTGCACATGCAATTGCGCAAGATCATCAAGGCGCGCGGCCACTTCCCATCGGACGAGGCCGCGCTCAAGCTGATCTGGCTAGCGCTGCGCAACGTCGTTGCCAAATGGAGCGGCTCTCGGCACGATTGGAAAAGCGCGATGACACAGTTCGCGCTGCTTTACCCCGAGCGATTCAATATCGGAATCTGAGTCTTAACCCGCCTCACACACAGAAATCCGGATACCTCCCTATCGCCAGACGCGCATCGACCAGCTCACGCACGAACTGTCCGTACTCAAGCGCCTGCAGTTCGGCAAACGCAGCGAGCAGTTCGATACCGAACAGATGAGCCTGCTCGACGAAGCGCTCGACGCGGATCTGGCCGCACTCGAAACCGAACTCGAGCAACTGCAGCCGGACACCTCGCCGGGCGGACAAGGCCAGAAGCCCAAGCGTGCGCCGTTGCCACCGCAATTGCCGCGCACCGACTTCCATCACGAACCGACGGACCTGAGCTGCTGCGCCTGCGGTTGCCAGCGCGTGCGTGTGGGCGAGGACATCAGCGAGAAGCTGGACTATACGCCGGGCGTGTTCACGGTCGAGCGGCACATCCGCGGTAAGTGGGCTTGCAAGGCGTGCGAAACACTCATCCAGGCACCGGTTCCGCCTCACGTGATCGACAAGGGTATCCCGACCACCGGGCTACTCGCGCAGGTGCTGGTTGCCAAGTACGGCGATCATCTGCCCTTGTACCGGCAAGAACGCATCTTCGGGCGCGCGGGCCTGGCCATCCCGCAATCGACGCTGGGCGCCTGGGTGGGCGTATGCGGGTGCGGCTGCAACCTCTGGTCGATGCGCTTCGCCAGGAACTCCTGCGCCACGAGGTGGTGCATGCCGACGAGACACCGGTGCAGATGCTGGCGCCCGGCAAGGGGAAGACACACCGAGCTTACCTGTGGGCGTACAGCACCACGCAGTTTGCCGATGTGAAAGCTGTGGTGTATGACTTCGCAGATAGCCGTGCCGGCGAACATGCCCGTGCGTTCCTGGACAAATGGCGCGGCAAGCTGGTGTGCGACGACTACAACGCCTATAAAGCCGGATTCGAGCTGGGCATGACTGAAATCGGCTGTGCTGCTCATGCCAGAAGAAAGTTCTTCGAGTTGCACGCCAACCACAAGAGCCAGGTCGCGGAACAGGCTTTGAAATACTTCGTCGCGCTCTACGATGTCGAGCGCGACGTCGCTGACCTGAAGAACGATCAAAGAGGTGTCGTTCGTCAGCAGCGAGCCAAACCGTTGCCGACGCACTGCACGCCTGGATGGTCGGCCAGCGCAAGCTCGTTTCCGAGGGATCGGCGATCGCCAAAGCGCTCGACTACAGCCTTAAGCGATGGGAGGCGCTGACGCGCTACCTGCTCGATGGGGACGTGCCCATCGATAACAACTGGCTGGAAAACCAGATCCGCCCGTGGGCTCTCGGGAGGTCGAACTGGTTGTTCGCGGGCTCATTGCGCGCCGGCCAACGTGCCGCCGCGATCATGAGTCTGATCCGCTCGGCGCAGCTCAACGGCCACGATCCGTACGTCTATCTGAAAGACGTTCTCACACGGTTACCCACCCATCGAGCCGATGACATCGACCAGTTGCTGCCGCATCGCTGGGCTCCGACTGCCGCCTGACAAACCTCCGCAGTGCCTTCACCGGGCGCTTACGAACAGGAGACGCCGATCCGTTGTCGAGACGCGAGCGGACTCAATTTCGAGCAGGGCGAGAATCGACGAGACCGGGGCGCGCAAGTCGTGCGACAGGAAATTGAGGGCCTGGTCGCGTTGTATGGCCGTTTGCCGGATTGCAGACACGTCTTCGAAATGGACGATCCACGTTGGGCCGAAGATTTCGTTTGCCTTTACGCGGCGCACCGAATGATCAGGAAGCTGCCATCGTCGGTTGCGATTTCGAATTCGCTGGGTTCGGTCTGTAGATCGGGCAGGCGTGCCAGCGAATCCTGCAGTTTCGAAGTCACGAACGCGACTGCACGCTCATCGCCGGTCATGCGCCTGATCGCAGTAGAGGACAGACTGCCGATCAGTGGCCCTTGGTCGTTCTGTCCACGTGCGTGCGCGAGTGCCTCGGCATGTTTGTTTGCCAGCAACACCGTGCCCTCGAACGACAGCACGATCGTCGCCGCAGGGAGATTCTCGAGTCCGTCTGCAAGGAACTGACGCTGTGCGCGCATGTGCGCGACTGCCGCCTGCAGGCTGTTGATGCGGCGGGTAACAACGTCGCCGCTCGGAATCGACCTAGGTTTTCCACTGGTGAGAAACGCTGTGTCGCCCTGCATACGGTCGTATTCGCGCGTCAGATAGGCGAGCGCCGCTTGGTGGCGTAGCCAGATCCAGGTCGGAAGCACGAGCAGTGAACCGATCACCGATGCGCCAGGCTTGAAGAACAGATGCGCAGATGCGACAGAGAAACAACGCTTGCGCACAGAGTCGTGAAGATCAATACCGCTAGCATCATGAGGCTCACGGTAGGGTTCGAGGCAATTTCGTGGCAAATTCAGTAGAGGTCCACTGCTGCTTTTCAGAGGTACATGCTGAAGCACATTCACACCGCCCGCCCGCAGCAGCTCGATCGCAAGATGCGGCCACAATTTTCCGCGGTACGCTTCATACAATGTGGCCGTCCGCACGATTCCGTCGACGTCAGGCTCGACATTGACATGGCCGATCCCAAAGGAGAACTGAGTCATCTGCGGCTTCAGCGTATCTGGCGCAAAGCCGCTGCTGTCCTCACCAGGCACTGTGGCCAGTACGACATGGCCGTTGCGCGCAATGGCGCTCTCCAAGCCGCGATCGTCGCCAGGATGCATGTCATCCGGCTCGCCATAGATGATGTCGATGCCAATGGCACGGGGATGATCCTCGGTGATACGGTCAAGCAAGCTGGCCTGCAGCGACCGGCGCCACGGCCACCGGCCAACAATTTTCACGCTCTCATCGTCGATTGCGACGATGAGCAGATCCGGATCAGCCGCCGGCGCGTAGTAACTGTGAAACGCATCGCAAAACATCAGGTTGAGCCGGTCGAAGAAATTGGACCGCGCGATATTTGCCGTCAACATGACCATCGTTGCGGCAATCAGGGTCCAGCCTCGCCATAGATCGCGCAATCGTGTTGTTACGTTCGGCATTACCGGTATCAATGCGGGTTCAGCGTCAGGCGTTCCGACGGAGCGTGGGTAAGCATTCGTCGACGACGCTCGACAGTTCTGTGTTGCTGAGCATCTCGAAGGCTATCAATGCGACCGGAGGAGCCCATCTGCGGTTACAACGGGACTGGCCGATTGCAGCAAAAGCGCGGCGTGACAATTCGTATAGTCGGATCGAGCGGCAGAGGGGCAAAGATCGCCGACGTCAATGTTCCGTGGGGCGCAGATCATCCTCGTCGTAGGTTGCACGCTCGAGCCGGTAGCCGTGCGTATAGACCGCGCGTAGCCGCAAACCATGCTCGGGCCCGATCCCTAGTTTGTAGCGCAGGCGATAGATATGGGTATCCAGACTTCGGGAAATCTTGTCGAGCTCACGTCCCCAGATGATCTTGACGAGTTGTTCGCGCGGCATCGTGCGCCCGAGGTTGCGGAAGAGAAGTGCCGCAATTTCGAATTCCTTCGGAGCGAGATCCATCGGCTCACCGTTGCGCAATACAATGCGATTGAGCAGGTCGACGACATAGGCTCCGGCGGCGATGCGCGTCTCGTTGCGGTTGACGGGCGGATAGGCCCGCCGCAGCAACGCTTCGACGCGGGCAATCAGTTCCCGGCGGCGTACGGGCTTGATCATGTAGTCGTCCGCACCTGCGCTCAGCGCCGTTACGATCTCGTCTTCACGCGACCTGTTGGTCACGAACAGCACGGGCAAATCGCGCCCGATTCGCTCGCGAACCCAGCCGAGCACATCTAGTCCGGAAATGTCCGATACCTGCCAATCAAGCACTAGCAGATCTACCGTCGCAGTTTCGAGGTGGCGGATCACCTGGCGGCCTTCGCTAAACGTCCATACGTTGTGACCTTCTGCCTGCAGTGATGTAACGATCAGCTCTGCCTGCGCGTGATCGTCCTCTAATGACAGGATTTCCATACGAATCTCACTTGTCCGGCCGGTCTGATGGGGTGGTCGAAGCGATCACGCGGGCATCGCGTAAGTCTTTCGCCGTCCGTTTTGATATTTGCATCGAATTGATGAACCCGATCCCCGATACCAGTTGCCATGGCTGCTGGTAATAGCGCTCATGATGGGGCTTTCAAGTGTGTTGGTTTGTCAACGTTTTTGAATTTTCGGATTCTGTATAAATTCGCGGCGCCTGGATCAATCATCAAGTCACGCTTGAGACCTGCGTCTGATGGGGCCCACTTAACGCGCAGGGCGGACTGGCAATCATTTTAATAGTCCGACTTTTCGCCCGCTGTGCGCCGGCGTAACATTTTTCTGTGGATGTTCACGATTGTTCAGAATGTCGGGAGTCGTAGGACCCTACACTTCGCCTACTCAATTTAGGGCGTGCGAACTGATTCGCTGTCTGGCGGATACACAGTGGAAGATCTGACTGGTTTACGAATCATTGCAGATGGGCATGCAGCCTGGCGGAGACACGTGCCTTGAACCGGTCATACAGAGCGATCTGGAGTACGGCGCTTGGCTCATGGATTAGTACATGCAAGCACCAATCTGGCAAAGGTAAGCCGAATCAGTCGCGGCCAGGGCTGAGTCCGGAACGCCGTCTCACGAATTTGCTGACGGTGGAACGGTTTATGACAACGCGTTCCCGCACAACGATCAATATCCAGCATCACTCTTATCGTTAGGTGCGTTGTGTCCGAATTTCGCGGGAGCAGTTAATCGTGTCCTCGACCGCATCTGCGATGCCCGCCGAGCCACACCGATCCAAGTGTCAATCAGTACAAGGTCGCGTTATCAATTCGCTTTCGTTTTCTTGCGGATGACCAAAAGTACGGTCGCGAGCTTTGCGACCTCATGCGACGCGGTCAACATGACGCAATTGCAGACATTGCAGCAAAGCGTCAACATTCTTGGGGTAAGCACCTACTCAGGCGTCGCGATGGCCGACACGCTCGTGGGCTTGCCGCAGGTGGAGGCCGGCAAGTCGTTCAGTTCAGTATTGGAGCTAGTGTTGACAACTATGGCGGCTTTGCCGCGCTAGCGATTGGCGGCAGTGCCAGAATTAGCGACAGCACGATCATCAAGATGGGTGTGAGGACGGCGAGCGGCCTCCATATGCTGATCAACGTCGGAGTCGGATATTCATGGTAAGGCGGCCCTATGTGGAAAATTGGCTGGCGACTGTGGTTCATAACGTCATAGGCCGACAAATCGCCGACGGCGCGTACGGCATGCGCGGCTTCACATCATTAATTGAACGTTGAATATGCGAATCGGAATATCGGTTGTCACGCATGATGGCCAGAACATCTGGCAAAACGGACTTGGCCAGAACGTTATTTTTCTTGCCGAAGTGTTCGGGCGCTTGCCGTTCGTGCGATCGGTCGTCCTGATCGATGTGGGCGACCAGCGTGCGATGCCTGCACCGGTCGATCTGGATGCGTTGAACCTGCGAATCATGACCTTGCGGGAAGCGACCGACGAGGTGGATGTCGTTGTCGAGATGGGGGGGGCGCTCGACATCCAATGGCTCGATCTGATGCGCGCACGCGGTAAAAAGGTGGTGTTCTATTGCTGCGGACAGCCTTACGTTGGCCTTGCCGAGCCGGTGGTCTTCAACAAGCCCACGCATGCTGCGCGGCCCGACCGTTGCGATGAAGTCTGGTTGCTCCCCAAGGATGCATTGCTGGCTCCGCTGATGCGGACGCTGCACCGTTGCCCCGTATACGAAGTGCCGTACATCTGGCATCCGCAGTTCCTGGAGCAGCGCATCCAGGAACTGACCGCGCACGGCTACGAATACGGCTATCGTGATCGCGCCAGCGACGATGACGTTGGCGAGGGCTTGCGCGTTGCCGTGTTCGAGCCGAATATCTCGGTGGTCAAGGCTTCGAGCATCCCGATGTTGATTTGCGACGAGGCCTATCGCGAGAATTCCGGCAGCGTGAAGGCCATCCATGTGCTCAACACCCTGCACATGAAAGATCACATGACGATGCTGCATTTCGCCAATTCGCTCGACTTGGTGCGTCAGCATAAGGCGACCTTTCACGGCCGCCACGACATCGCGGGTTTCATGGTCCAGCATGCAAATGCGGTCGTTTCGCACCAATGGGGCAACGACCAAAATTACAGTTATCTCGACGTGCTCTACGGCGACTATCCCCTGATCCACAACTCGCCCTGGCTGCGTGACGCCGGTTATTACTATCCGGGGTTCGACATACTCGAAGGCGCGCGGCAATTACTGCGCGCGGCGACGGAGCACAGTGACGGGATTGACGATTACCGGAAGCGTTCGAAGAGAGTTTTCGACGATATCAATCCATTTAGCGGACGCAATCTCGAGATGTACGCGGACAGACTGCGTCATCTTTGCGAAGCCACACCATTTCCGGTCAAGAAGGGCGGCGCATGACAGTCCAAATTTCTTCGGGCGCACCGGCTGTTGGGCTGCGGATCGGCGTTTCGATTTATGTGCGCAAGGGCGAGCAATCGCTTTGGGAAAACGGCATCTACCAGAACTGCCTGTTTCTTGTGATGCTGCTCGCGCGCTCGCCGCGCGTCGCCCAGGCGTATCTGGTGGTCGGCGGCGGGGACGGTGGCCCCGACGAAGCGAAGAATTTCCTCGCGAACTCGCCTGTGCCGCTGATCGATATGAACACGGCGATGTCGGAAGTCAATGTCATGATCGAGATGAGCGCGCAGCTCGATCGGAATTGGGCGATCGCGTTTCGGGAGCGCGGTGGCAAGATCGTGTCGATGCGTGTGGGCAACGACTATGTGATCGATATCGAAAGGATGATCTTCGATAAGCCGCACGGTCTCCTGATTTCAGGGGCACCCTATGATGAGGTATGGACGCTGGCCGAATATGAGGCAACCTGCGTACCGTATTTCGGAAGCACGTTCCGCGCACCAGTGAAAGTGGTGCCGCATTTGTGGAGTCCACTAGCGCTCGATCGAGAAGCGGCGAAACTTCCAGAAGGCCGCGAGTTCGGTTATCGTTCCGGCCGCCGGCGCTGGCGGGCGGGCATATTCGAGCCGAACATCTGTATGGTGAAAACGAGCTTCGTGCCGATGCTGAGTTGTGAGGCCGCGCACCGCGCGAGGCCAGATATTCTCGAGCACGTGTGGGCGTACAACACGTTTCATCTCAAGGATCATGTGAGCTTCAACGCCTTTGCGTGCAGCCTCGACATCGTGAAGCATGGCCTGACTTCGTTCGAAGGGCGATTTCCGTTTTGCCAGGTGGTCGCCGCCGACGTTGACGTGATCGTCTGCCATCACTGGGAAAATGCGCAGAACTACGTTTACTACGAAGCGCTTTATGGCGGATATCCGCTCATTCACAATTCCCATCTGATTGGCGATTGTGGCTACCGCTATCACGATTTCGATTGCGAAGAGGGCGGTCGTGCGATTGTGCGGGCATTTGAGGAGCACGACGAAAACCTCGACACCTATCGCGCGACGGCTAGTAAATTTCTGCGCGGCCTTGATCCAGAGAACGAGTCCAACGTTCGCTTCTATAGCGAAGCGATTGATGCGCTCTATCGGACCGCTTGAGACGACGGGGCGGGATGTCTTGCTATAAGGCCATTTTCGTTTCTGGCGCGGTTTCTGTGTCGCGCCGCGCTGAAGAGGGTCTTGTTGTTGGGTTTTTGTGAATACGCCGCTTCTCGGTCACATGACCGTCTATACGGATGTCTGGGATCGGGCGCTATGTAAAACTCTCGCCGAAGGCGCCGGCGTCCACATAGTAATTGCCAGCAAGGAGATTATCTTGAAGTTTTTGTTTGCCAAACTGACTGTCGCGAGCGTGCTTGCATGCGCAACGGCGCTTGCGTTCGCTGAACCGGGTACGTCGGCCGACGATCTGCTGCATGACGCGGATGGCGTTGTTCAGCAGATCGACGCAGGCCATTTCGGCGAAATCTGGGACGACACGGCGCCTTTTGTGAAGGCAAAGATTCCAAAAGATCAGTGGGTGTTGGACACGAGAACGTCGCGGCAGTCGTTCGGCGCAGTGGCGGCGCGCGGATGGGCGTCCGTGACGCGAATTCGCTACGCGGCAAACGCTTCTGGCATTCCGGCTGGTCTGTATGCGAATGTCAACTTCACCACGGCACTTGTCCAGGGAGGGGCTGTTTACGAACTGTTGAGCTTCCGGTTGGAGAACGACGGCAAGTGGCATCTGACCGGCTATGTGCCACGCAAGTCACAAGATTCGGCTGCGCAATCGGCACAGGTCCCCAAGCCATGAGTGGCTTGCGCATCGGCATTACGATCGGGCTGCACGACGCGGCGGAAACACTCTGGAATAACGGCATCAAGCAGAATGCCGTGTTCCTGGTGGAGGCATTGCGGCACTGTTCGGGCGTAGAGCATGTCGTCATCGTCAACACGACCGTCGTTCCGGTTACCTCTTCGCTGCCGTGGGATCTCAAGCGCTGGCCGACCACTACTTTCGAAGCAGCGAAGGATTCCGTCGATGTGCTGATCGAACTTGGCGGTCAGATCGATCAGGCTCAAACGGCGTATCTTAAGCAACGCGGCGTGAGAGTGGTCTCGTACTGCTGCGGGTTCGAGTATGTCCATGCGATGGAGGGGGTGCTGTTCAACAAACCGCTCTGGGGTGGCAATCTGTTCGTCAACCAGGGCTACGATGACATCTGGATCATTCCGCAAGTTGCAAATATAAGCCGGTCGTATTTCGAGGTTTTGCGCCGCCAGACGGGACGGGTTGTACCGTTCGTATGGAGTCCAGAACTACTTAAGGCGCGCTCGCAGAAACTGCAGAACGGCGGCGAATACCGGCCGAACCGCGGTCCGGGCGGCACAAAACGCCTTTCGGTAATCGAGCCCAATATCAATGTCACCAAGTTCTGCCTGTATCCGGCGCTGATCGCTGAGCTCGCGTACCGCGAACGGCGGGATGACATCGCGCTGCTTCAGGTGACGAATGCCGATCGGATTGCACGGGATAGTATCGACTTCATCGCACTGATGAACCAATTGGATATCGTACGAGCGCATAAGGCGGTGTTTCTTGGCCGGCACGAAACGCCGCAATTTCTTGCGGAACACACGGATATTTTGATCTCGCATCAGCTGGAAAACCCGCTGAACTACCTCTATCTCGAGGCGTGCTGGCAGGGCTATCCGCTTGTGCACAATGCGTCGCTTTGTTCCGATCTCGGGTATTACTACCACGATAACGATGTACATGATGGGGCGCGCCGCGTACTCGAAGTCATGGCCACGCACGATGCACAGGCGGCTTGGTATCGCGAACGCCAGCGCGCGCTGATTTCTCGCTACTTGCCGGATAACGCGCAGCTTGTTGCGACCTACAGCGCGCTGCTGGAGGACCTGATGCGCCGGCCCATCCGCCTCGCGCCTGCATGAGGGGAGGGTTCGAGGAAATGCAAGGCATGTCGGCGTTTCTGACCGGCAGACGTCGGCGTGGCGAGCGTCTTGCCTGCAGGACGTCGTTCGTCGGGAAGGATCCCGGCGGGCTCGCCTTGCGTTGCATCGAATGCGACGATCACAATCGATGTGGGCCCGGGAAAACGTTGTCAACTGAATGACCGGACGAAATGCATGCAACACAATCTTGACAACGTAACGAACGCCTACGCGGAACATCTTCGCGCGATGAACTATGAGTCTGCGATACAACTGTCTCGCGCGTTGCGGGCTGCGGGGCAGGCTGACGAGGCAATTCATCTGCTAGAGCGATGGGCCGATCGGGCCGAAAACGCGATGCAGCGTGCGCAATTGGGCATCGACATGAATTTCTTGGGTATGTTCGAACGTGCCGAACCGCTGCTCAAGGATGCGGTTTCGGATCTCTCTTCGGATACAGATGTCTACATCGCGAACTCGGAGTTGGCCATTTCCCAATATTCGCTGGGCAAGTTCCATGAAGCACATCGTTTATTTCGGGCACTGAGAGACAAGGATGGATGTTCGACGCTGGTGCGCTATCTTTACCACGGACAGACCGAAGATCAGATCAAATGGATTGAAGACAAAGTCCCTAGCCTGTCCGAGTCCCTGGCTGGCAAGCGGGTGGCAATCGTGATGGAAGGCGGCGTTGGCGATTTGATCATGTATGCGCGTTATCTACAAGCGATGAAGGAGGAGGGGGCGCATGCGGTATATTTTCTCGCGGCGCGGTCGTTGCACGGAGTCCTGAAGTCGGACGACTGCATTCGTGTCGTCGAGGACACGAGCGCAGCTATGAGAGAGTGCGACTACATTACGTGGACGTTCAACCTTTTCGCGAGATATCAGAGGAATCCATATTTTCCGAGCGTGGCTGACGCCTATATCGAACCGCCGGCCAATCACGAACTGCCGCCGCATGTTCAGGCATGCCTCGACCAGGGGAGCGGGCGTTTTCGGGTCGGTGTCATCTGGCGCAGCAGCACTGGGGTGCGTCATGAACCGTTTCGCTCCGTCGAGCTGAGCAAGCTGGAAGTTTTGCTGCAGTCCAGGGCCTGCCGTTTCTTCTCGCTGCAAATGGACGGACTTTCTCCGGATGAACACGCGCTTCTGGAACGTCACGAGGCAATCGATCTTGGCACTCACATCCAATCGTTTTCCGATACCGCGCATATCCTGCGGCAACTCGATTTGCTGATTGCGATCGACACTGGCCCGGTGCATCTCGCAGGCGCTCTTGGGCGGCCTGTCTGGCTGTTGCTTTCACAGGCCTGCGATAGCAGATGGTATGACTGCCAGCGCTTCACGCCGTGGTATGCGTCGATGCGCTTGTTCAGGCAGCGCAGGCTGGGCGACTGGAGCACGCCGCTCGAAGAGATGGCACGTTCGTTGGCATGCGAGAGCAGCAGCGCTTGACGGGTTTGTTTTCTCAGGCTGGCAGTGCATCAGGTTTTAAGTACTGGGTACCAGTCAGCACTGAGGCTGACCCGGAGTTACGGGCCAGTCAGAGTTGAAGAAATCCGGCATGATTCAGGAACGGGGCCCTTCCTCCGGGGGAATCCGCAGACGCCGTAGGATGCAGGCGATTCAAATGGAACTCGATGTGGCTCGATTGCGTGCTTCTTTTTGAACAATTGTCGCTATGCCGCTTCGAATCGGCGAATACCAATATGCTGTCGCGCACCGCCTCGGTAAGGATCAAATGGCTCACGAAAGAGTCGATTGGTGAACAAATGAGAATTGCGATCCTTGGCGATGATCTTCCGCAAACGGGCTTCATACGTGAGGTATTGCAGGAGGGTGGTCACACTTGCCATGAATTTAACAGTTCACGAGTGTTCTTTGAGCAAGTGGACGGTCACGAATTCGATTTGCTGATTCTCGACCAGATCACTGATTTCACTACCGCGGAAATCGTCCGTCTCTTGCGGTCGACCGTGGAGATCTATATTCCCTGATTTTTCATGACGTCGCACGCTGACGAGATAGAAGGGTGTTTTGATCTTGCTGGCCGGTGCCGACACCCTGAGCTAAGCCAGTGAGGGGCACATTGTGCCTCGTTCTGGATGACTTCCTTGTGGACCTGATTCTGCCGATTCGCGACCATCTACTCCTGGCTGGTCTTACGTTGGAGGTGCTTGCGTAGCCGTTTGACCTGTGCTTCTGCTTGCACAAGCATACGTGTGAGCTGTTCATCTTGCGCTTCGGTTTGGGCTTGCCGCATCTGGTATTTCGATAGCCGGACAACCTGTTCTTCGAAGTTGTGAAACACGGCTTCGGTGCTATAGAGATCGGGCGCTTTCAGTACTCGCAATCGGGTACCGTTATGAGACAGCGTGATGTAATAGTTCGGGTCATTCTGGTGAAGCAGCAGACTGGCTAAATGATCGAAACCCGAAAAGATACGAAGAAACCTCATTACTTATTCCTCTGCAAGCCATTCGATATCAGTCGTGTCGGCCAGTTGAAGCGCCCGGCTGACTTTATGCGAAGGTAAGCCGCACAGCGAAAACATCGGCGTCGCAGTGGGGAGAGGTTCAGTGGTCGAGGAAGCAGGAAGATCCGATGACGATTCGTCGT
The DNA here is from genome assembly GCF_005280735.1 of Trinickia violacea. Classification (NCBI taxonomy): domain Bacteria; kingdom Pseudomonadati; phylum Pseudomonadota; class Betaproteobacteria; order Burkholderiales; family Burkholderiaceae; genus Trinickia; species Trinickia violacea. The sequence goes on along the minus strand of NZ_CP040078.1, from coordinate 3,259,223 downwards.
TCAGATTGTCGTTGACATTTTGGGCAGGGCCACCAGTCGTCACTGGGAGCGAAATACGTTGAGCTGGTGACGAGCGACGTAATTCGGGAGTGCAGGACATTCTTCAATTCAAGTCCTTGACGACGAGGCTAAGAAGCCACTCATCCAGTGTGTTGTCTTTTGGAGGAAGGTTGCCTTGAAAGCGCGTCAAATTATATCCGTGTCAACTTTTGCGTGGAGATTTGACGTTATTTAACGAATAGGATCATTTATTGGTTTCGTTGTTGAAGAACACTGGTGTCCGAAGATCTTTATGCTCCCGATAAACGACTAGATTTCCCAACCTTATGGGGATCGAATTGCAAAGCAACCGAAACTGGAGGTGGATGAGATGCTGAGGCAAGGCGATAACGCTTTAGTGCTCGTATCAACTTAAACCAAGCAGCCTCCAACGATTCCCGGGGCGGTTCACGATTGTTCAGAATGTCGGAAGTTATATCAACCTATACTGCACCTATCCAATGTAGGGCAGGCGACCTGATTCGCTGTTTGCCGGATACGCAGTCGAAGATCTGGCTGGTCTGCGAATCAGTGCAGATGGGCACAACTTGGCGGAGATGCGTGCCTTGAACCAGTCATGCCAGAACGATCTGGGCTGAAGCGCGTGGCTCATGGACTACTTCATGCAAGCGCCAATCCGCCAATGGTAAGTCGGATCGTTCGCGGGTAATGCCAGGGCCGAACGCTGTCTGACGAATTTGGCAGCGGTGGGGCGGCATTTGGAAACTCTTTCCGGCACAATGGTAAATATTTAGTATTACTTATCCACTGGACGCGTTGTGATGCGAATTTCGCCGCAACGGTTAATCGTGTTCTCAGCCACTGTTGAGATGCCAGCCGAGTTTCGCGGTTCAGTATTGCCTTAGCATAACTGAATATTGAGTGTGAGAACTAGGCAATACAAGGTTCACGTCGGGCCGAACTCGCTGTTCACTTCGACGAGCATCACGCCGTTGTGGACCGGGCTGCGCACCACGAACTCCAAAGTGTTCGTCCATCTTAGGAATGAAAGATTTGGTAAAGCGCGATTGAAATTTCACGACCAGTGATTCAGTCGGAAAGCTGAAATAGATTGGTTATGGGGATAGGTTGGTATGAACAAAGTCTACAAAGTCATCTGGAGTACGGTGACAGGGGGCTGGGTCGTTGTCTCGGAGGTGGCCCGGCAAAAAGGGAAGGCGACAAAGGCTAATTACGACGGTGAAGTATCTCCAACTGAGAAATCTCCCGCCAAGAAATCGATGATTTATCGCGACGTTTATGTCGCGATTTGTGCGGTTTTTGCCTTGGCTGCGTTGCCTTACCACAGTGCGTATGGCCAGGCGCTGAATGGCGGCAACACTTCCGGCGGCACCAACGGTGCGCAAGCAATTGGTGGCACTGCGTCGTCGACCGGTATAGGGTCGCTTGCGATCGGTAGCTTCGGCTCCTTCGGCGGCACTACGGTAGCGACCGGGTCAGACGCGATCGCCATTGGGAACGGCACAACCGCCAGCGGGTTTGCGGGAAGTACGGCCGTTGGTACGGCCGCATTTGCAACCCAGCAATACACTTCAGCTTTTGGCACCGGCGCATCGGCAACTGCCTCTTTCGCGATAGCTGTAGGGTCCTATACCACAGCGACGGGGCAAAACGCGACGGTTGTGGGCCACCTGGATACGGCCTCTGGACAAAATAGTATTGCAGTAGGCACCTCTGCAGTAGCAAATGCGAACAACGCAACTGCAGTGGGCAGCGGCGCAGTGTCATCGGGCGTTCAGTCATCCGCTTTCGGCAATGCAGCATCTGCGACGGGAACCTATGCGATTGCACTGGGCAACTCCGCAGCTGCTTCGGGGAGCGGTGGTGTTGCAGTAGGGACTGGAGCGACTGCTGCTAATACGCAAGCTTTAGCGGTTGGCGATTCCTCTGCCGCTCTTGGTTTTGACGATACCGCCGTCGGGGCTCTGGCAACTGCGTCCGGAGGGGGGGCGGCGGCGTTTGGGCCGCAGGCTCTTGCAGTCGGCGGAAACGTTGCTGCGTTTGGGAATAACGCTACTGCGTCGGCAGGCGGTGCTGCGGCGTTTGGAAGTGGTGCTACGGCGGCGGGTGTCGGCAGTGTCGCCGTTGGCAATAATGCCGTCGCCAGTGTCACCAATGCGCAGGCATTCGGTGCTGGGGCTGCGGCGAACGTGGCGGGGTCGGTTGCGCTGGGCTCCGGTGCCGTGACGACCGGTGCGGCGACGGCGGCGACTGGCGGCACGGGTACAGTCAGCAGCACCACGATCGGCAGCACGACTTTCGGCCCGTATGCGGGCGCTAGCGCTGCTGCGGGGGTGGTGAGCGTCGGCGTGCCTGGAGCGGAGCGCCGGATCCAGAATGTTGCGGCGGGTCTGGTGAGTGCGACGAGCACCGATGCGATCAACGGCAGCCAGCTTTATACGGTAGCGAGCACGACGCTCTCGAGTATTACGAGCCTGTCTACGTCGACCTCGACGGGGATCAGCTCGCTGTCGACGGGTCTGAGCACGACCAACAGCAACCTCACATCGCTGTCCACGTCTACGTCGACGACGGCGAGCTCGTTGTCGACCGGCGTCAGCTCACTGTCGACGGGCCTGAGCACGACCAAGAGCAACCTCACGTCGCTGTCCACGTCGACGTCGACGACGGCGAGCTCGTTGTCGACCGGCGTCAGTTCGCTGTCCACGGGCCTGAGCACGACCAACAGTAACCTCACGTCGCTGTCGACTTCGACTTCGACCGGCATCAGCTCGCTGTCGACTGGTGTTAGCAGTCTTTCGACCTCGACGTCGACGGGTATCAGCTCACTGTCGACTGGTGTTAGCAGTCTTTCGGCCTCGACGTCGACGGGTATCAGCTCACTGTCGACCGGTGTTAGCAGTCTTTCGACCTCGACCTCGACGGGTATCAGCTCGTTGTCGACCGGCGTCAGCTCACTGTCCACGGGCCTGAGCACGACCAACAGCAACCTCACGTCGCTGTCGACTTCGACTTCGACCGGCATCAGCTCGCTGTCGACTGGTGTTAGCAGTCTTTCGACCTCGACCTCAACGGGCATCAGCTCGTTGTCGACCGGCGTCAGTTTACTGTCCACGGGTCTGAGCACGACCAACAGCAACCTCACGTCGCTGTCGACTTCGACTTCGACCGGCATCAGCTCGCTGTCGACTGGTGTTAGCAGTCTTTCGACCTCGACCTCGACGGGTATCAGCTCGTTGTCGACCGGCGTCAGCTCACTGTCCACGGGCCTGAGCACAACCAACAGCAACCTCACGTCTCTGTCGACTTCGACTTCGACCGGCATCAGCTCGCTGTCGACTGGTGTTAGCAGTCTTTCGACCTCGACCTCGACGGGTATCAGCTCGTTGTCGACCGGCGTCAGTTCACTGTCCACGGGCCTGAGCACAACCAACAGCAACCTCACGTCGCTGTCGACTTCGACTTCGACCGGCATCAGCTCGCTGTCGACTGGTGTTAGCAGTCTTTCGACCTCGACCTCGACGGGTATCAGCTCGTTGTCGACCGGCGTCAGCTCACTGTCCACGGGCCTGAGCACGACCAACAGCAACCTCACGTCGCTGTCGACTTCGACTTCGACCGGCATCAGCTCGCTGTCGACTGGTGTTAGCAGTCTTTCGACCTCGACCTCAACGGGCATCAGCTCGTTGTCGACCGGCGTCAGTTCACTGTCCACGGGCCTGAGCACAACCAACAGCAACCTCACGTCGCTGTCGACTTCGACTTCGACCGGCATCAGCTCGCTGTCGACTGGTGTTAGCAGTCTTTCGACCTCGACCTCGACGGGTATCAGCTCGTTGTCGACCGGCGTCAGCTCACTGTCCACGGGCCTGAGCACAACCAACAGCAACCTCACGTCGCTGTCGACTTCGACTTCGACCGGCATCAGCTCGCTGTCGACTGGTGTTAGCAGTCTTTCGACCTCGACCTCGACGGGTATCAGCTCGTTGTCGACCGGCGTCAGCTCACTGTCCACGGGCCTGAGCACGACCAACAGCAACCTCACGTCGCTGTCGACTTCGACTTCGACCGGCATCAGCTCGCTGTCGACTGGTGTTAGCAGTCTTTCGACCTCGACCTCGACGGGTATCAGCTCGTTGTCGACCGGCGTCAGCTCACTGTCCACGGGCCTGAGCACGACCAACAGCAACCTCACGTCGCTGTCGACGTCTACGTCGACGACGGCCAGCTCGCTGTCGACCGGCATCAGCAGTCTTTCGACCTCGACCTCGACGGGGATCAGTTCGCTCTCGACCGGCGTCAGCTCACTGTCCACGGGCCTGAGCACGACCAACAGCAACCTCACGTCGCTGTCGACGTCTACGTCGACGACGGCCAGCTCGCTGTCGACCGGCATCAGCAGTCTTTCGACCTCGACCTCGACGGGGATCAGTTCGCTCTCGACCGGCGTCAGCTCACTGTCCACGGGTCTGAGCACGACCAACAGCAACCTCACGTCGCTGTCGACGTCTACGTCGACGACGGCCAGCTCGCTGTCGACTGGTGTTAGCAGTCTTTCGACCTCGACGTCGACGGGTATCAGCTCGTTGTCGACCGGCGTCAGCTCACTGTCCACGGGCCTGAGCACGACTAACAGCAACCTCACGTCGCTGTCGACTTCGACTTCGACCAGCATCAGCTCACTGTCGACCGGTGTTAGCAGTCTTTCGACCTCGACCTCGACGGGTATCAGCTCGTTGTCGACCGGCGTCAGCTCACTGTCGACGGGCCTGAGCACGACCAACAGCAACCTCACGTCGCTGTCGACTTCGACTTCGACCGGCGTCAGCTCGCTGTCGACCGGAGTTAGCAGCCTCTCGACCTCAACGTCGACGGGGATCAGCTCGCTGTCGACGGGTCTGAGTACAGTCACCACCAACACCAACAACCTCGGCAACAGTGCTGCCGCGGCGCTTGGCGGAGGCGCGACGTACAACCCGCTGACTGGCACGATCTCTGCCCCGTCGTACACCATGTACAACGCGAACGGCACGACGACCAATGTCAACAGCGTGGGCGCCGCGATCGATAGCATCAATAGTCAGGGCATCAAGTATTTCCACGCGAACTCCACCGGACCGGACAGTCAGGCTCTCGGCCTCAACTCGGTCGCGATCGGTCCGAATTCGATTGCAGCCGGCCCAGGAAGTATTGCCGAGGGATACGGCGCCACAACGCCGGCTACTGGAAGTAACAGTATCGCGATCGGCACCGACGCTACCATAGTGGCTAATGGGCCGAGCGGCGGTGCCGGCGGTGTCGCTATCGGTTATGGTGCGCAGGCGGGCGATCCGGGTACGGCATATGGGAACTTCTCGTCCGCACTTGGAACCGACGCATCGGCCTTTGGGTACAACACGACGGCGTCAGGGGCAACAAGCAGTGCGTTCGGCACGACCGCGCTCGCTTCAGCGACGAACGCGACTGCACTGGGCGCCGGGGCAACGGCGGCGAACGCCGGTGCTGTCGCGCTGGGCGCGGGCTCGGTGACGGCAGCGCCGAACCCAACGGCGACTGCGACGGTTGGCGGGGTGACGTACAGCTTTGCCGGCGGCACGAACCCGACGAGCGTGGTGAGCGTGGGTGCGCCGGGGGCTGAGCGCCAGCTCACCAACGTCGGTGCAGGTCAGATCACGGCCACGAGCACGGACGCGATCAACGGCAGCGAGCTCTATGCGGTTGTCAGTACCACCAACGGCAGTCTCTCGTCGCTGTCGACGGGGGTCAGCAGTCTCTCAACCTCGACGTCGACGGGCATCAGCTCGCTGTCCACGGGTCTGAGCACGACCAACAGCGTGGTCAGCTCGCTGTCGTCGACCCTGTCGTCGTCGACCAGCGCCATCGCGTCGCTCTCGACAGGTCTGAGCACGACGGACAGCAACGTCGCTTCGCTGTCGACGTCTACGTCGACGACGGCAAGTTCGCTGTCGACCGGCGTCAGCTCACTGTCGACGGGCCTGAGCACGACCAACAGCAACCTCACGTCGCTGTCGACGTCGACCTCGACCGGTATCAGCTCGCTGTCGACTGGTGTTAGCAGTCTTTCGACCTCAACGTCGACGGGCATCAGTTCGCTCTCGACAGGTCTGAGCACGACCGACAGCAACGTCGCTTCGCTGTCGACCGGTGTCAGTTCGCTGTCGACGGGCCTGAGCACGACCAACAGCAACCTCACGTCGCTGTCGACGTCGGCTTCGACCGGTATCAGCTCGCTGTCGACCGGTGTTAGCAGTCTTTCGACCTCAACCTCGACGGGTATCAGCTCGCTGTCGACTGGAGTTAGCAGCCTCTCGACCTCAACGTCGACGGGGATCAGTTCGCTCTCGACGGGTCTGAGCACGACCGACAGCAACGTCGCTTCGCTGTCGACCTCGACGTCGACGACGGCCAGCTCGTTGTCGACCGGCGTCAGCTCACTGTCGACGGGCCTGAGCACGACCAACAGCAACCTCACGTCGCTGTCGACGTCGGCTTCAACCGGTATCAGCTCACTGTCGACCGGCGTCAGCTCACTGTCGACGGGCCTGAGCACGACCAACAGCAACCTCACGTCGCTGTCGACGTCGGCTTCGACCGGTATCAGCTCGCTGTCGACCGGAGTTAGCAGCCTCTCGACCTCAACGTCGACGGGGATCAGCTCGTTGTCGACGGGCCTGAGCACGACCAACAGCAACCTCACGTCGCTGTCGACGTCGACCTCGACCGGCATCAGCTCGCTGTCGACCGGAGTTAGCAGCCTTTCGACCTCAACGTCGACGGGGATCAGTTCGCTCTCGACGGGTCTGAGCACGACCGACAGCAACGTCGCTTCGCTGTCGACCTCGACGTCGACGACGGCCAGCTCGTTGTCGACCGGCGTCAGCTCACTGTCGACGGGCCTGAGCACGACCAACAGCAACCTCACGTCGCTGTCGACGTCGGCTTCAACCGGTATCAGCTCACTGTCGACCGGCGTCAGCTCACTGTCGACGGGCCTGAGCACGACCAACAGCAACCTCACGTCGCTGTCGACGTCGGCTTCGACCGGTATCAGCTCGCTGTCGACCGGAGTTAGCAGCCTCTCGACCTCAACGTCGACGGGGATCAGCTCGCTGTCGACGGGCCTGAGCACGACGGACAGCAACGTCGCTTCGCTGTCGACCTCGACGTCCACGACGGCAAGTTCGCTGTCGACCGGTGTCAGCTCACTGTCGACGAGTGTCAGCAGTCTCTCGACGTCCACCTCGACGGGTATCAGCTCGCTGTCGACCGGTGTTAGCAGTCTTTCGACCTCAACGTCGACGGGGATCAGCTCGCTCTCGACGGGTCTGAGCACGACGGACAGCACCGTCGCTTCGCTGTCGACCTCGACGTCCACGACGGCAAGTTCGCTGTCGACCGGTGTTAGCAGTCTTTCGACCTCAACCTCGACGGGTATCAGCTCGCTGTCGACTGGAGTTAGCAGCCTCTCGACCTCAACGTCGACGGGGATCAGTTCGCTCTCGACGGGTCTGAGCACGACCGACAGCAACGTCGCTTCGCTGTCGACCTCGACGTCGACGACGGCAAGTTCGCTGTCGACCGGCGTCAGCTCACTGTCGACGGGCCTGAGCACGACCAACAGCAACCTCACGTCGCTGTCGACGTCGGCTTCGACCGGTATCAGCTCGCTGTCGACCGGTGTTAGCAGTCTTTCGACCTCAACCTCGACGGGGATCAGCTCGCTCTCGACGGGTCTGAGCACGACGGACAGCACCGTCGCTTCGCTGTCGACCTCGACGTCCACGACGGCAAGTTCGCTGTCGACCGGCGTCAGCTCACTGTCGACGGGCCTGAGCACGACCAACAGCAACCTCACGTCGCTGTCGACTTCGACTTCGACCGGCGTCAGCTCGCTGTCGACCGGAGTTAGCAGCCTCTCGACCTCAACGTCGACGGGGATCAGTTCGCTCTCGACGGGTCTGAGCACGACCGACAGCAACGTCGCTTCGCTGTCGACCTCGACGTCGACGACGGCCAGCTCGTTGTCGACCGGCGTCAGCTCACTGTCGACGGGCCTGAGCACGACCAACAGCAACCTCACGTCGCTGTCGACGTCGACCTCGACCGGTATCAGCTCGCTGTCGACTGGTGTTAGCAGTCTTTCGACCTCAACGTCGACGGGCATCAGTTCGCTCTCGACAGGTCTGAGCACGACCGACAGCAACGTCGCTTCGCTGTCGACCGGTGTCAGTTCGCTGTCGACGGGCCTGAGCACGACCAACAGCAACCTCACGTCGCTGTCGACGTCGGCTTCGACCGGTATCAGCTCGCTGTCGACCGGTGTTAGCAGTCTTTCGACCTCAACCTCGACGGGTATCAGCTCGCTGTCGACTGGAGTTAGCAGCCTCTCGACCTCAACGTCGACGGGGATCAGTTCGCTCTCGACGGGTCTGAGCACGACCGACAGCAACGTCGCTTCGCTGTCGACCTCGACGTCGACGACGGCCAGCTCGTTGTCGACCGGCGTCAGCTCACTGTCGACGGGCCTGAGCACGACCAACAGCAACCTCACGTCGCTGTCGACGTCGGCTTCAACCGGTATCAGCTCACTGTCGACCGGCGTCAGCTCACTGTCGACGGGCCTGAGCACGACCAACAGCAACCTCACGTCGCTGTCGACGTCGGCTTCGACCGGTATCAGCTCGCTGTCGACCGGAGTTAGCAGCCTCTCGACCTCAACGTCGACGGGGATCAGCTCGTTGTCGACGGGCCTGAGCACGACCAACAGCAACCTCACGTCGCTGTCGACGTCGACCTCGACCGGCATCAGCTCGCTGTCGACCGGAGTTAGCAGCCTTTCGACCTCAACGTCGACGGGGATCAGTTCGCTCTCGACGGGTCTGAGCACGACGGACAGCAACGTCGCTTCGCTGTCGACCTCGACGTCGACGACGGCCAGCTCGTTGTCGACCGGCGTCAGCTCACTGTCGACGGGCCTGAGCACGACCAACAGCAACCTCACGTCGCTGTCGACGTCGGCTTCAACCGGTATCAGCTCACTGTCGACCGGCGTCAGCTCACTGTCGACGGGCCTGAGCACGACCAACAGCAACCTCACGTCGCTGTCGACGTCGGCTTCGACCGGTATCAGCTCGCTGTCGACCGGAGTTAGCAGCCTCTCGACCTCAACGTCGACGGGGATCAGCTCGCTGTCGACGGGCCTGAGCACGACGGACAGCAACGTCGCTTCGCTGTCGACCTCGACGTCCACGACGGCAAGTTCGCTGTCGACCGGTGTCAGCTCACTGTCGACGAGTGTCAGCAGTCTCTCGACGTCCACCTCGACGGGTATCAGCTCGCTGTCGACCGGTGTTAGCAGTCTTTCGACCTCAACGTCGACGGGGATCAGCTCGCTCTCGACGGGTCTGAGCACGACGGACAGCACCGTCGCTTCGCTGTCGACCTCGACGTCCACGACGGCAAGTTCGCTGTCGACCGGTGTTAGCAGTCTTTCGACCTCAACCTCGACGGGTATCAGCTCGCTGTCGACTGGAGTTAGCAGCCTCTCGACCTCAACGTCGACGGGGATCAGTTCGCTCTCGACGGGTCTGAGCACGACCGACAGCAACGTCGCTTCGCTGTCGACCTCGACGTCGACGACGGCAAGTTCGCTGTCGACCGGCGTCAGCTCACTGTCGACGGGCCTGAGCACGACCAACAGCAACCTCACGTCGCTGTCGACTTCGACTTCGACCGGCGTCAGCTCGCTGTCGACCGGAGTTAGCAGCCTCTCGACCTCAACGTCGACGGGGATCAGTTCGCTCTCGACGGGTCTGAGCACGACCGACAGCAACGTCGCTTCGCTGTCGACCTCGACGTCGACGACGGCCAGCTCGTTGTCGACCGGCGTCAGCTCACTGTCGACGGGCCTGAGCACGACCAACAGCAACCTCACGTCGCTGTCGACGTCGGCTTCGACCGGTATCAGCTCGCTGTCGACCGGAGTTAGCAGCCTCTCGACCTCAACGTCGACGGGGATCAGCTCGCTCTCGACGGGCCTGAGCACGACGGACAGCAACGTCGCTTCGCTGTCGACCTCGACGTCCACGACGGCAAGTTCGCTGTCGACCGGTGTCAGCTCACTGTCGACGAGTGTCAGCAGTCTCTCGACGTCCACCTCGACGGGTATCAGCTCGCTGTCGACCGGTGTTAGCAGTCTTTCGACCTCAACGTCGACGGGGATCAGCTCGCTCTCGACGGGTCTGAGCACGACGGACAGCAACGTCGCTTCGCTGTCGACCTCGACGTCCACGACGGCCAGCTCGTTGTCGACGGGCCTGAGCACGACCAACAGCAACCTCACGTCGCTGTCGACGTCGACCTCGACCGGCATCAGCTCGCTGTCGACCGGAGTTAGCAGCCTTTCGACCTCAACGTCGACGGGGATCAGTTCGCTCTCGACGGGTCTGAGCACGACGGACAGCAACGTCGCTTCGCTGTCGACCTCGACGTCCACGACGGCCAGCTCGTTGTCGACGGGCCTGAGCACGACCAACAGCAACCTCACGTCGCTGTCGACGTCGACCTCGACCGGCATCAGCTCGCTGTCGACCGGAGTTAGCAGCCTTTCGACCTCAACGTCGACGGGGATCAGTTCGCTCTCGACGGGTCTGAGCACGACCGACAGCAACGTCGCTTCGCTGTCGACCTCGACGTCGACGACGGCCAGCTCGTTGTCGACCGGCGTCAGCTCACTGTCGACGGGCCTGAGCACGACCAACAGCAACCTCACGTCGCTGTCGACGTCGGCTTCAACCGGTATCAGCTCACTGTCGACGGGCCTGAGCACGACCAACAGCAACCTCACGTCGCTGTCGACGTCGGCTTCGACCGGTATCAGCTCGCTGTCGACCGGAGTTAGCAGCCTCTCGACCTCAACGTCGACGGGGATCAGCTCGCTGTCGACGGGCCTGAGCACGACGGACAGCAACGTCGCTTCGCTGTCGACCTCGACGTCCACGACGGCAAGTTCGCTGTCGACCGGTGTCAGCTCACTGTCGACGAGTGTCAGCAGTCTCTCGACGTCCACCTCGACGGGTATCAGCTCGCTGTCGACCGGTGTTAGCAGTCTTTCGACCTCAACGTCGACGGGGATCAGCTCGCTCTCGACGGGTCTGAGCACGACGGACAGCACCGTCGCTTCGCTGTCGACCTCGACGTCCACGACGGCAAGTTCGCTGTCGACCGGTGTTAGCAGTCTTTCGACCTCAACCTCGACGGGTATCAGCTCGCTGTCGACTGGAGTTAGCAGCCTCTCGACCTCAACGTCGACGGGGATCAGTTCGCTCTCGACGGGTCTGAGCACGACCGACAGCAACGTCGCTTCGCTGTCGACCTCGACGTCGACGACGGCAAGTTCGCTGTCGACCGGCGTCAGCTCACTGTCGACGGGCCTGAGCACGACCAACAGCAACCTCACGTCGCTGTCGACGTCGGCTTCGACCGGTATCAGCTCGCTGTCGACCGGTGTTAGCAGTCTTTCGACCTCAACCTCGACGGGGATCAGCTCGCTCTCGACGGGTCTGAGCACGACGGACAGCACCGTCGCTTCGCTGTCGACCTCGACGTCCACGACGGCAAGTTCGCTGTCGACCGGCGTCAGCTCACTGTCGACGGGCCTGAGCACGACCAACAGCAACCTCACGTCGCTGTCGACTTCGACTTCGACCGGCGTCAGCTCGCTGTCGACCGGAGTTAGCAGCCTCTCGACCTCAACGTCGACGGGGATCAGTTCGCTCTCGACGGGTCTGAGCACGACCGACAGCAACGTCGCTTCGCTGTCGACCTCGACGTCGACGACGGCCAGCTCGTTGTCGACCGGCGTCAGCTCACTGTCGACGGGCCTGAGCACGACCAACAGCAACCTCACGTCGCTGTCGACGTCGACCTCGACCGGTATCAGCTCGCTGTCGACTGGTGTTAGCAGTCTTTCGACCTCAACGTCGACGGGCATCAGTTCGCTCTCGACAGGTCTGAGCACGACCGACAGCAACGTCGCTTCGCTGTCGACCGGTGTCAGTTCGCTGTCGACGGGCCTGAGCACGACCAACAGCAACCTCACGTCGCTGTCGACGTCGGCTTCGACCGGTATCAGCTCGCTGTCGACCGGTGTTAGCAGTCTTTCGACCTCAACCTCGACGGGTATCAGCTCGCTGTCGACTGGAGTTAGCAGCCTCTCGACCTCAACGTCGACGGGGATCAGTTCGCTCTCGACGGGTCTGAGCACGACCGACAGCAACGTCGCTTCGCTGTCGACCTCGACGTCGACGACGGCCAGCTCGTTGTCGACCGGCGTCAGCTCACTGTCGACGGGCCTGAGCACGACCAACAGCAACCTCACGTCGCTGTCGACGTCGGCTTCAACCGGTATCAGCTCACTGTCGACCGGCGTCAGCTCACTGTCGACGGGCCTGAGCACGACCAACAGCAACCTCACGTCGCTGTCGACGTCGGCTTCGACCGGTATCAGCTCGCTGTCGACCGGAGTTAGCAGCCTCTCGACCTCAACGTCGACGGGGATCAGCTCGTTGTCGACGGGCCTGAGCACGACCAACAGCAACCTCACGTCGCTGTCGACGTCGACCTCGACCGGCATCAGCTCGCTGTCGACCGGAGTTAGCAGCCTTTCGACCTCAACGTCGACGGGGATCAGTTCGCTCTCGACGGGTCTGAGCACGACGGACAGCAACGTCGCTTCGCTGTCGACCTCGACGTCGACGACGGCCAGCTCGTTGTCGACCGGCGTCAGCTCACTGTCGACGGGCCTGAGCACGACCAACAGCAACCTCACGTCGCTGTCGACGTCGGCTTCAACCGGTATCAGCTCACTGTCGACCGGCGTCAGCTCACTGTCGACGGGCCTGAGCACGACCAACAGCAACCTCACGTCGCTGTCGACGTCGGCTTCGACCGGTATCAGCTCGCTGTCGACCGGAGTTAGCAGCCTCTCGACCTCAACGTCGACGGGGATCAGCTCGCTGTCGACGGGCCTGAGCACGACGGACAGCAACGTCGCTTCGCTGTCGACCTCGACGTCCACGACGGCAAGTTCGCTGTCGACCGGTGTCAGCTCACTGTCGACGAGTGTCAGCAGTCTCTCGACGTCCACCTCGACGGGTATCAGCTCGCTGTCGACCGGTGTTAGCAGTCTTTCGACCTCAACGTCGACGGGGATCAGCTCGCTCTCGACGGGTCTGAGCACGACGGACAGCACCGTCGCTTCGCTGTCGACCTCGACGTCCACGACGGCAAGTTCGCTGTCGACCGGTGTTAGCAGTCTTTCGACCTCAACCTCGACGGGTATCAGCTCGCTGTCGACTGGAGTTAGCAGCCTCTCGACCTCAACGTCGACGGGGATCAGTTCGCTCTCGACGGGTCTGAGCACGACCGACAGCAACGTCGCTTCGCTGTCGACCTCGACGTCGACGACGGCAAGTTCGCTGTCGACCGGCGTCAGCTCACTGTCGACGGGCCTGAGCACGACCAACAGCAACCTCACGTCGCTGTCGACTTCGACTTCGACCGGCGTCAGCTCGCTGTCGACCGGAGTTAGCAGCCTCTCGACCTCAACGTCGACGGGGATCAGTTCGCTCTCGACGGGTCTGAGCACGACCGACAGCAACGTCGCTTCGCTGTCGACCTCGACGTCGACGACGGCCAGCTCGTTGTCGACCGGCGTCAGCTCACTGTCGACGGGCCTGAGCACGACCAACAGCAACCTCACGTCGCTGTCGACGTCGGCTTCAACCGGTATCAGCTCACTGTCGACCGGCGTCAGCTCACTGTCGACGGGCCTGAGCACGACCAACAGCAACCTCACGTCGCTGTCGACGTCGGCTTCGACCGGTATCAGCTCGCTGTCGACCGGAGTTAGCAGCCTCTCGACCTCAACGTCGACGGGGATCAGCTCGCTGTCGACGGGCCTGAGCACGACGGACAGCAACGTCGCTTCGCTGTCGACCTCGACGTCCACGACGGCAAGTTCGCTGTCGACCGGTGTCAGCTCACTGTCGACGAGTGTCAGCAGTCTCTCGACGTCCACCTCGACGGGTATCAGCTCGCTGTCGACCGGTGTTAGCAGTCTTTCGACCTCAACGTCGACGGGGATCAGCTCGCTCTCGACGGGTCTGAGCACGACGGACAGCAACGTCGCTTCGCTGTCGACCTCGACGTCCACGACGGCAAGTTCGCTGTCGACCGGTGTCAGCTCACTGTCGACGGGCCTGAGCACGACCAACAGCAACCTCACGTCGCTGTCGACGTCGACCTCGACCGGCATCAGCTCGCTGTCGACTGGAGTTAGCAGCCTCTCGACCTCAACGTCGACGGGGATCAGCTCGCTCTCGACGGGTCTGAGCACGACGGACAGCACCGTCGCTTCGCTGTCGACCTCGACGTCCACGACGGCCAGCTCGTTGTCGACGGGCCTGAGCACGACCAACAGCAACCTCACGTCGCTGTCGACGTCGGCTTCGACCGGTATCAGCTCGCTGTCGACCGGTGTTAGCAGTCTTTCGACCTCAACCTCGACGGGTATCAGCTCGCTGTCGACTGGAGTTAGCAGCCTCTCGACCTCAACGTCGACGGGGATCAGTTCGCTCTCGACGGGTCTGAGCACGACCGACAGCAACGTCGCTTCGCTGTCGACCTCGACGTCGACGACGGCAAGTTCGCTGTCGACCGGCGTCAGCTCACTGTCGACGGGCCTGAGCACGACCAACAGCAACCTCACGTCGCTGTCGACGTCGGCTTCGACCGGTATCAGCTCGCTGTCGACCGGTGTTAGCAGTCTTTCGACCTCAACCTCGACGGGGATCAGCTCGCTCTCGACGGGTCTGAGCACGACGGACAGCACCGTCGCTTCGCTGTCGACCTCGACGTCCACGACGGCAAGTTCGCTGTCGACCGGCGTCAGCTCACTGTCGACGGGCCTGAGCACGACCAACAGCAACCTCACGTCGCTGTCGACTTCGACTTCGACCGGCGTCAGCTCGCTGTCGACCGGAGTTAGCAGCCTCTCGACCTCAACGTCGACGGGGATCAGCTCGCTGTCGACGGGTCTGAGTACAGTCACCACCAACACCAACAACCTCGGCAACAGTGCTGCCGCGGCGCTTGGCGGAGGCGCGACGTACAACCCGCTGACTGGCACGATCTCTGCCCCGTCGTACACCATGTACAACGCGAACGGCACGACGACCAATGTCAACAGCGTGGGCGCCGCGATCGATAGCATCAATAGTCAGGGCATCAAGTATTTCCACGCGAACTCCACCGGACCGGACAGTCAGGCTCTCGGCCTCAACTCGGTCGCGATCGGTCCGAATTCGATTGCAGCCGGCCCAGGAAGTATTGCCGAGGGATACGGCGCCACAACGCCGGCTACTGGAAGTAACAGTATCGCGATCGGCACCGACGCTACCATAGTGGCTAATGGGCCGAGCGGCGGTGCCGGCGGTGTCGCTATCGGTTATGGTGCGCAGGCGGGCGATCCGGGTACGGCATATGGGAACTTCTCGTCCGCACTTGGAACCGACGCATCGGCCTTTGGGTACAACACGACGGCGTCAGGGGCAACAAGCAGTGCGTTCGGCACGACCGCGCTCGCTTCAGCGACGAACGCGACTGCACTGGGCGCCGGGGCAACGGCGGCGAACGCCGGTGCTGTCGCGCTGGGCGCGGGCTCGGTGACGGCAGCGCCGAACCCAACGGCGACTGCGACGGTTGGCGGGGTGACGTACAGCTTTGCCGGCGGCACGAACCCGACGAGCGTGGTGAGCGTGGGTGCGCCGGGGGCTGAGCGCCAGCTCACCAACGTCGGTGCAGGTCAGATCACGGCCACGAGCACGGACGCGGTCAACGGCAGCGAGCTCTATGCGGTCGTCAGCACCACCAACAACAGTCTCTCGTCGTTGTCGACGGGGGTCAGCAGTCTCTCAACCTCGACGTCGACCGGCATCAGCTCGCTGTCCACGGGCCTGAGCACGACCAACAGCAACCTGACGAGCCTGTCCACGTCGCTGTCCTCGACGACGAGTTCTCTGTCGACCAGTGTCAGCAGTCTCTCGACCTCGACGTCGACGGGCATCAGTTCGCTGTCGACAGGCCTCAGCACGACGGACAGCAACCTGACCAGCCTGTCCACGTCGTTGTCCTCGACGACGAGTTCGCTGTCGACCAGTGTCAGCAGTCTCTCGACGTCGACCTCGACCGGCATCAGCTCACTGTCGACGGGCCTGAGCACGGCCAACAGCACGGTCACCTCGCTGTCCACTTCGGCTTCGACGTCGGCCAGCTCGCTGTCCACCAGTGTCAGCAGTCTCTCGACCTCGGCCTCGACCGGTATCAGCTCGCTGTCGACCGGGTTGAGCACGACCAACAGCAATCTCGCGAGTCTGTCCACGTCGGGGACCTCGCTGTCGACGAGCCTGAGCACGGCCAGCAGCAACATGTCGAGCCTGTCGACCTCGACCTCCACGGGAATCAGCTCGCTGTCGACTGGCCTGTCTTCGACGAACAGCTCGATCGCGTCGCTGTCGACCTCGACGTCCACGACGGCCAACTCGTTGTCGACCGGTGTCAGTTCGCTGTCGACGGGCCTGAGCACGACCAACAGTGCGGTCACCTCGTTGTCCACGTCGACTGCAGCCGGCATCGCGTCGCTTTCCACTACTGTTTCGACGACACGGACGCATTACTACAGTGTCAACGATGGTGGAACACAAAGCGGAAACTACGACAACAGCGGCGCGACCGGCGTGGATTCGATGGCATTGGGGCCGAATGCAACCGCGACGGGCACGAACGCCGTGGCGATCGGCAACGGTGCGAGCGCAATGTCGGAAGGCGCAACCGTCATCGGCGCGAAATCGGTCGTCTCGGGTGCGAATGCCGTGGCGATCGGCACCAACGCCACGGCAAGCGCGGCGAATTCGGTGGCGCTCGGGTCGAATTCGATCGCGAATCAGCCGAACACCGTATCGGTCGGCGCGCCGAACAACGAGCGACGCATCACGAACGTGGCTCCGGGCGTTAATCCGACGGACGCCGTGAATATGTCGCAGCTGAATTCGTTGGGCGGAACGGTTAACAACGTGGCGCGCAAGGCCTACTCAGGTGTGGCTGGAGCGACTGCGCTCACTATGATTCCGGACGTTGACCAGGGCAAGACGATCGCGGTTGGCATCGCGACCGGCGGGTACGAGGGTTATCACGCGGTGGCTCTCGGATTTACTGCCCGCCTTACGGAGAATTTGAAGCTGCGCGCCGGTGCGAGTGCGAGTAGTGATGGTTACGCCTATGGCGTGGGTATTGGTTACCAGTGGTGATTGGGCAAAAACCAACCGCTCCTATGAACGCAGAGGTCATTTCGATGTTTCAAACAGCAAGAGCGAAATTTCTTGTAGCTGCAGCAGTGGTGCTGACGGGTTGTACGTCGGCATCGGGGCCGACGTACAGCTCATGGTCGTTGAATCTGCCGAACGGCGAAAAGGCATATCGCGTCGATTGCTTTGGCGTGTTCGAAGGGGCTGAGACCTGTCAGCGCAAGGCGAGGGAGATTTGTGACACGCAGCCGGTGCGTGTTTTGCAAGATATGGGCCCCCTGAGGCAGGGCAGTACCGAGCCGAACACGCGCGAATTGACTTTCCAGTGTGGTGTGCCGGCAGTCGCTTCGGCCCCGCCTCCACCTCCGCGCGCTGCGCCCGCTTTGCCCCCTTCGGCGCCGCGCCTACCGGAACGGAAGATGACGTTCGGTGGCGATGCCAACTTCGACTTCGATCAGGCTATTCTGAAACCCGAGGGTCGGGAGCGTCTGGACAAGCTCATCGACGAAGCACGTGGTACGACATTCGATACGGTCACGGCGAACGGCTATACGGATAGCGTCGGGCGCGATAAATACAACCAGGCGCTGTCTGAACGACGTGCCCAGTCGGTTGTGGCTTACCTGAAGAACCAGGGTCTACAGTCGAAGCAGTTTATTGCGCGCGGCTATGGTAAAGCAAGTCCGATTGCATCGAACGAGACCGCTGGGGGAAGGTCGCAAAATCGTCGAGTAGAGGTTTCGTTTGGCGGTGACACGAAGTAGCATTAGCAGTCTGCAACGTCGAACTCGCGCACGGGCGCGGGTTCGGAACCGAGAACGAAAATGGACAGCATGGTAAGGCGTGGAATTGGTCGCCGTTTGCGGCGATACGGCTACGCGCTGTCGATGTGCATACCCAGTTTGGTTGGTGCGCAGCCGATCCCCGGGGCTGCTCCCGCGCCCGGCAATGCAAGCTCGACCGTGCTGTCCCGTGCGGCGAGCGCTGCGGGTATCCGGCGCTGCGGCCCGGCGATCGACGCAGTGTCTAGCCGGATGTTCACCGGTGCAGCCGACGCGGATGTGCTGCTGGATTGGGATCGCACCAATCCCGACGGCGGGCCATTCTTTTCCATGTCTGGCATGGATTTCCAGCGCGGTGCGGCGCTGCTGTCGCTGGCAACCGTTCCCGCACCAACGGGCGGGTGCGCCATTCTCGTGGAGCGGATCTCGAGCGCGCCTGAATCGTGCCAGGAAGTTGCACGTACCGAACTGCCGGGCTACCACCCAACGAAACTCGTTCGCGCCGTGACGGTTTACACGCATCCGGCGCGGCCGCGGGAGACGGTTACGCTTGTCGACTCTCCTCCATCGTGCCTGGTTTTGCGGCGACAGGTCGAGTTTCATTGGGGAGCGGCGCAGTGATGCAGCGTCAACGGGTCGGCGAGTGCATCCTCGATACCTCGTGGTGACTATGGTTGACAATTGCCCGCGACCGATCCGGCTACGATGACTTTTAGTCGGTTCGGTTTTAGTGGCACGAATCGGCCCTCTTGGAAATGTCCTAAGGCTGCCATTCCTTTGACTGGCGGCTTTTTTCGAGTAGCTCTATCCAGGCGGGTTGTCGAAGCGAGCAGGGCGCGTGTGAACGAGTATGGATGGCAGAAGGGAAAGCATGCATACGGTGCTGACGATGGTTTCGAATCGTCCGGTTGACGGGCTGCTTGATAACCATGCGGAGTACGCACGAGCTTGGGGCTACCGGCACGCGATTGCGGATGCATTGCACATCTATGGCCAGCGGCAGGCGGTGCTCTTCAAGTACCAGGCGATTATGCACGAACTTGTCCGCGCGCCTGACGGCGAATTGCTGCTCGTTCTGGATCCGTTTTCGGTTGTGTTTGGTCGACAGTCACTGGACGACGTTGCTCGCGGATACGATGCGATCGTGACCAATCAGGCGCCGGGATCGCCGTGGCCTGCTGCAAGCGGCATGATTTTCCGCAATACGTTCGATGTGCGGGAGCGAGTTCGCCGGTTGGTGCTCGAGCTCGGGCGCTGGGCGGTTTATCTGCCCGGCCACTTTTCCGGCTGCGAGGCGTCGTATTTGCGGGACGCATTTATCCCGCTTTCGTTCAAGGACCGCCTTTCCAATGGTCATCTTGCGTCCGTCCAGGTCGTATGGGAGGGAGGCCTCTCGATCGACTTTATGGCCGATGCGATGCCACTGGTCGCGCATAATGCGCCGCGTTGGCAATGCGTGGACGGGCACTGGAACCCGACTGCTGATTATGATTTTCGCTACGTGACTGCCCTTCTCCATGACGCGAGCTTAGTTGAACGCGGAGACCGCCCGGATGCCTCACAGTTGTGGAAAGCCGCGCAACAACGCGCTCGCGAGCCTGCGTTGCATGTCAATTCACGTGCACCAATCGCGTTTGTCACGCTCCATACGGGAGACGTTGCTGGTTACGGGGACATTCACGAAGAGAATTTCGAGCGTTATTGCCGTCGTCACGGCTATGGATACCATTCTTATCGGATGCCGCCGCCGTTCGTGCCACCTGGCGTGACCGCGAACTGGGCAAAATTGCACCTGATTCGCCACCATCTGCGCGATCACGCGTTCGTGTTCTGGGTGGATGCCGATATTCTCGCGATCAATCAGCTCGAGCGGATCGATCCGGTAATTGACGAACGGGATTTCGTGATTGGAATCGACCATACGGCATGGGCGGTGAATTCCTGCATGATCGGCGTGCGCAATACGGAGGCGATGCGTGAGGTGGTGGAGCATATGTGTGCTCGCATCGAGGCTGTCGAAGACCGTTCGTCCGTCTACTCCAACGGCGGGGATCAGCAAGCGATTCAGGAGGGAATGGAATACTTCGGTATGCTTGATGCACGCTATATCGTTGACGCGACCACGCTCGCAGCGTCGCCTGTGTACGCGACCCGCAAACATCGATTCGTGCATTTCCCCGCTCAGCACAATCATTATCGCGCCGTGGTTATGCAAGTCTGGAATCGCTGGAGCATGGAATCGTGATCTTTATCCTTGAGTGCACGTACGTATTTTACGTGCTTCTTAAGATCGCGCACGGACTGGTAACCAAACAGGAGCATTTGGCATGTCTTTGATGGACCGTATCCTGTCACGAGCATCTTCTGTGCACTCCGATTCGTCTTCGAAGCGTGTAAATAGCGCGTGTTTGGCTCGATGACGAGGGGCGGGTGCGTGATCTCAAGATCAGACGAAGCTGCGGAGATGCCGAGCTCGGCATCCGGGCATTGCACGCGATTGCCGTGACGTGTTTTCCGCACGGTCAGTTGGGATCAGGCAATACGTCAATGCGCTGGCACGACCTGTCTGATCTGGTGGATTGAACGCGTGGGTTTGTGTCGTTGCACCACGCGGTTTTGCGAAAACTCTCCCGCATGAAGAAAACCTCCGAAAAACGCCTTTGCGTGTTTGATAAAGATTGACAGCGCGCCGTCGATTCACTCCATAGAATTATCCCTCTGCGAGAAGTGTAGTGACCGGCCTACCTGTTTCGCGCACGTTGGGTGCGGTCTCGTAAGTGGTGTCGTTCGGCAGGCCTTCATGAAGGAGAAGTCAGATGGTTGCAGTTGACGGTCCGGTCAAAACCGTGGAGGACTTACATCAACGGCTGGAGCTGCTCGAATCGCGAGTCAGCCCGAACGCGGCGGTGATAACAGGTGTGAAAGGTGTCAGGATCATGCGGATCGTCGCCCTGATTTCCAGTAACGCGCTGCACCCCGTACTATTCAGGAGAAGCGGGCGTCGCGGACGATGGTGTTGATGGAGCTCAGGGAACTCTAGTTCTCGATTTTACGCTTGAGCGACATCGGATATTTATTTTAAAAAGAATCCCTGAAGATGTTAAACGTGGACAGCATAATCCGTACGACTTGCGTAGCAGCATTTATTTCGGTGGCCACCATTGCGTTCGTGCCGATGCTGGCGCATTGGCTGGCGCCGCGACTGCCCGCGTACCGACTCCCGCAAGGCCAACTCGATGATGCCGCGCGTCGAGATCGGCCTGGCCGATGAAAGCGGGTAGGTGTTGTTGGGGATGGAAGAGATCAAGCGTGAGGGGATTGGCGATCTGTTGGCCGCCACGACTGCTAAGGCTCAATACTCGGTGCGCGAAATCAGCGGATTACTCGGAACATGCGATGGCACGGTGCGGATGCTGCTCAGACGGGCGTTGATTCAAAGACTGGTGTGGCAAGTCAGGGCGTATGGGCACCGTGTATGGACATTGACAGCGGACGAGCAGGTCGGCATCAATGTGGCAGATACGGTCCGGCTAATGCGTTAGGGGAGGATGGACCAACACTGAACACAAACTGTTGCCTCGCACGAGAGGAAAGCGATATACAAGCCGCTTTTCAGAGAGCATTATCAATTAGAATGTCTAAAGGATATGCAATGAAAACATCGTTTATATTCTTGGTGGTGGCTTCGTTTCTCTTCGCCGCGAATGCTGCTTTCGCGCAGGTTCCGGCCGGCGCATCTGCCGGAGTGATGCACACTCTGCAAGGACGGTACGTCTTTTTCGGGCGCGTCGAAAAAAGGTGCTTGCGCTGGACATAACGGCGTCAAGTCGTGGGATGTCGCATCGAACACCGTTGCGGGTGTTGCGGTTGCTTCTGCTCTTGCGAAGTCCCCCGCGGCCGCAACTGGTACCGGCGTTGCTACCGCTGGGGCACAAGGGCGAGTCTGGGTGAATACAAGTACCAAGGGAGTCGCGAACGTCCGGGTTCAATACTCGGACTAGAGCTCCATTCTCCCCTATTCGGCCCCACTACTGAACAACCAGTCTCAGTTGCGCCATGGACCGTATATCGCACGCGTATTCGTAGGTTCCCAGGTGTCGAATCGTGAACCAGGCGCAACCATGCACCTGACCACCAATTGCCCGCCACCGCTCGCAGAATGACAGGTCCTCGCCCAAAATCCGTCCTCCTACCGTTGTCATTTCGTTGAAAAGAGCGGGCAAGCGGTCGACCCCAGGAAAATAGGGCACTTCGCCTTCACCTATTCGAAGCATGAGATCCGGATAGGCATCGACCATTTGCGTAAATACGTTGCGACGAATCAGCATGAGCCCAGTTCCTGCCGAGGCAATCGGGAAGGGCCGGTCAATGGGGATCTCTTGGTCCCCGGGCAACAAATTGAAGGTGCCGAAAGCACCCGCGACAAAGGGCAAACTGCCCGCCGGCAAATCGGGATGCTCGCGTGCGGCACGCGCGACGTTTGCCCAACTGATGACTTTCTTGGGATACAACGCGGCCATGAGCTCGTAATCGTATTCGAGCATCCGAACAACGTCGTTCGCCTCGAAGGCAATATCGGCATCAACGAATAGTAGGTGCGTTGCCCTTGTGTCCTGCAGGAACCGATTGAACAGCATGTTCCGCGCGCGAGCGATCGCGCTGACGTTCTTTGTCCACTCGAAAGTGAACTCGTGGCCACGCTGTAACAGCGCATTTTGCAGGCCGAGCAACGAGTTTGTATACGAGCCGAAGCACTGGTCGTTGTAGATCGGCGAAGCGACAAATATGCGAGCAGCGTGCCTGCCCGGATCAGATTGAGTCATGTCGTAACGGATTGTCTATCCGCGTTTGATGAGGCGAATTATGACCAGCAGAATTACCGCGCCGAACACCGCCGTTACAAGGGAGCCAATCAAGCCGCGGCCGAGCGAGATGCTCGACAGGTTCGAGAGCCATCCCCCGATGAATACGCCTACTACACC
The DNA here is from genome assembly GCF_005280735.1 of Trinickia violacea. Classification (NCBI taxonomy): domain Bacteria; kingdom Pseudomonadati; phylum Pseudomonadota; class Betaproteobacteria; order Burkholderiales; family Burkholderiaceae; genus Trinickia; species Trinickia violacea. The sequence continues at coordinate 3,236,054 of NZ_CP040078.1, read as the reverse complement.
GAGCATAATGTCGACCACCAGGCCGAAGCCGCCACCCTTGACCAGCAGTCCCGCCAGCCATCCCGCAACTGCACCAATCACAATCCATGCAATGAAGCCTTCCATCGTCTCAATACTCTGCGCTGAAAGTTAGTGTTCGAAATAGGCAAGGGTGCACGCGCGAATTCACTTTAGCGTACGACGGGATCTGGTTTGTCAACGATTGTCATTGAACGGGCGATGGCCTAGGGCTTTCGCCGAATGGCTGTTCACAATGAGGTGTCCATGTGACTACACTCTCCGGACCGTGGGCGACGGCGTGCGGGTCCGAAGACGGACCCGCTACGGGCACTTACGATCCCCACACCTGCATTTCGTCGAGCGAGTAGCCCCACGGCGTCGCGCGCTTCGTGCCATACATCCGGACATAGCGGCCATGGCCGTTGAGATTCGGGAGCGTGACGTGGCCATATGAGACGCTGTCGCTCGTCGAGTCGAGCGTGGGCCAGTTCACCGCACCGAGATCCACGGAGATTCATTGCCGATCGACGCCGGCGCCTTCGGGCAAGTCCCAACGCGCGCTTGTAGTGTTGCCGTCGAACGTCTTGTTGCGTGTCAGTTGAGAGTTATAGCTTGCCGATGCGGCAGCTGGGTGCCCCTGCGAAAGCAGGTTGTGCGGCGTAGTCGGGCCGCTGTAGTAGCTCGACCCGAGCTTGGCCTTCGTGGCGTCGGCGTTCACGCCGAATCGTCCGCACGCGCAATCGGATAGTAGGTTTCAAAACCCGCGGGATGATCGAACACGGCCATGGCGCCCGTCGCAATCGTTTGCTTGATCGGTCCCATGTTCGCGCCCGTGCCAGTTGCATAGTAGACGGCGCTAGCATCCCGCCCGAGGAAGGGCATCGAGTATTCGCCGCCCGCCGGCGCGTTCGCGAGACCCATGACCGACGTGAAGACCGGGCTTGCGCTCGTATAGGAGAACGTCGCCTGCTTGACGCTGCCAGATGCCTCGAGATGGAACTGGTCGGGCACCCTCGCAAGTCGATTGCAGCGATACACCCATCTAGACCGGCCTCAGCAGATGGGCCACTTTCGCCATGCGTGCCAAGGCCAAGGATGACCGAACGCGGTTCGTTCAACATGGCCACGAAACATGTAGCCTGAATCCAGCGTTGCGTCTGTTGATGAACCAGTTTCCAAGAAGGGAGCTCATGCGGGAGCAAAGTTTATGGCGCAGCCGCCTGAATATCTCAACAGACAATGGGAGAAGCCATGCCGCCACGTTGAAAACAGACTTGAGAACCTGGATTCGTACGTTGAGACGTGTTGCGCCGATGACATCGATCTTTATCTTTATCTGATCAATTTGTTCAAGACGTTACCGCATGCGAACAACGCAGTCGACTACGAAAGTACTGCCGCAAGAGGCAACATAGGCGGAATTAAGCATTGGAGACATCGGCTACAAAAGTTGACAATTCAGTGGGCGTGATGCGCCATGCTTCTACCCGGTCAGAGCTCCTCCAACTACCCCGCAGAATGGGGTTCTCCGTTGTCCTGGCCGTCGTTTGGAACTTTAACTTACCGAGCCTGGGTCTCAATACTCACATCTACCGCCTGCGTCAAAAGCTGGAGCTCAGCCTATGTCACGGGGCATGGCTGCGTGAGCTCTATCAGATTGGCTACTGCCTGGAGATCGATTGAAGGAAAACTGATCGAAACTTTGCGCCAGCCGAAAGTGGGCGTGAATGCAAATTGCGTGGGCAAGTCGCGTGGGCAAGTCGCAAGACATGAGTTCGTGCCGGCGGCGCACAGCGCGCGCTTGCCAGCACGCTCACATACTAATGCAAATCGGGATGAATTGAATAATCCCGAAGATACTGATCTGTCTGATCGATAAGCTGCTTTGTCGAGCATTGCAACGCAATCGGGAAGACTCATTCGTTGGGGAGCGTCTTTGATGTCCTTGAAGCCGATGTGCGTTGCACCGGAGGACTCCGCATGTAAATGCTGTGGTAGCACAAGCCGTCTATGTGGAGTTGTTGATTTCTCTCGCTGTGGTGCTGATCATGCCGCAGGCAAGAAAGTCGAGCCGTATTCGGGGGTTCCGATTTACTACTACCGATGCGAACAGTGCGGCTTTGTATTTACACGTGCTTTTGACAACTGGGAGCCAGAGGATTTCGCCAGACACATTTACAATAAAGACTACGAACGCCACGATCCAGATTACAAAGGAAAGCGTCCGAGTTCGAACGCGGAGATGATCGCCAACAGCTTCCCGGAGATGGCTCAGGGACGGATGCTCGATTTTGGTTCTGGCCTCGGTTTGCTTGAGTGCGAGCTTAGAGCACGTGGTTTTTTGGAGGTCGAATCATACGATCCTTATGCGACGCACACAAATACTTCTGTACTGTCCGAGAAATACAAAACAGTTGTTGCGTTTGAAGTGTTCGAGCATCACCCTGAGCCACACGCATTGATGGACATGATGGTGCGCTTCCTCGAGGAAGACGGCGCGATATTTTTCAGCACACTGCTCGTAACGGAACGTGTTCTTGAGGCGGGTATCGACAAGTGGTGGTACTGTGCACCGCGTAACGGACACATTTCGTTCTTCACGTCGGGTGCGCTCGCAACGATCGCGCATCGCCATGGGTTAAAAGCGGGCTCATTTAACGAAGGGGTCCATTTTTTCTATCGTGACGCGCTTCCCGGATGGGCAACACGCTATTCCCACGAGCTTTGGTCTTAGCCGCGATTTAAATTCCCGTGGGCCAACGTAAGATTTCCGGTAATCAACATACGCGGAAACAGTTCGAAAAGCTGGAAACCATCCCGACTCGGATTATCGAAGCTGTCATCGCCCCTCCATTGAGTGGTTCGACTCCGACGTAGTGCAGCATGCGCTCACGTGCGTGTCCGGCAAGGATGGTAGAGCTCTGTGTGCAAAGTGACTTCTCGTGTGCGCAAGTCACGAGCGCTAACGCGGCGGATGTCTCACAATGCGGACAATGGTGCCGTACGGTCGGACGCATCTCGAGAAAAGTGAAACCCATACGTCCGCGTCACGGATGAACGACTCCAGCAGTGGCGGTGGACAACTGTTCCGGTTTGGCCGGGTGTTTTATGGGGCCAAGCGACCATCGAATTCTGGCAGCGTGATGGCGCCGAAGGCATGCGCGCTTTCGCCTCGGGCGAGACGGAAGCCCTCGGTTGTGCGCGTTCCTTGTCAATCTGGGCTTCGTTGAAGCGCGCCGCTATCGTGTTGAAGAGTAAGCGGCTCGCCCGGGCCATTCGTCCATGCGCGTGCGCGTGAGGCATGATGGTGATATAGACCTGCCCGGTCAGGTAGCGGGATTCGGTGGACTGGTTGGCTTATACAGTTTGTCGGCCACACGCCAAGGCAGGAGCTCGTCGATGCGATTGATTTTGTGGTCAGCGATGCGAGTTAGGACATAGTCCAGGTAGGCGCGTGGATCGATGTCATTGAGTGTGCAAGTGCCGATCAGCGCATACATCGCGGCCGCGCGTTCACCGCCACTGTCGGAGCCGGCAAATAAAAAATTCTTCCGACCCAGGCTTACACAACGCAATGCATTTTCCGCGATGTTGTTGTCGATCTCGAGCGTACCGTCTTCGCAATACAGCGTCAGTGCGGCCCATTGGTTGAGCGAGTAGTTGATCGCCTTGGCGGTATCTGACTTCGATGACAGCGTTTCGAGCTTCGCCCTGAGCCACGCTTCGTAGATTTGAAGCAGTGGTCTGGCTTTCTCCTGCCGCATTCGCAGCCGTTCGGCTGCGGGCTTGCCGCGAATGGTGGCCTCGATGCTGTAGAGCTCGCCGATATAGTCGAGCGCCTTTTGCGTCGTGTCGGACGGCGTGCGCACATGAATGTCGTAGAACTTTCTCCTCGCGTGGGCATGACATGCCGCTTCGCGTATCGAGCCGTCGAGGAACAGCTCGTCGAAGCCTGCGTAAGCATCCGCTTGCAGCGTTCCCCTGAAGCCGGCGAGATGGGTTTGAGGGTGGATGCCCTGCCGGTTCGGCGAGTACGCAAACCAGACGGAAGCAGGCTCAGTCGAACCCGAGCGGTGATCGTCGCGCACGTAGACCCACAGGCGGCCGGTGCGGGTCTTCTTGTTGCCCGGTGCGAGCACCGGGATCGGCGTGTCGTCCGCGTGCAGCTTGGCGGCCGCCACCGTATAGCGGCGCAGCGCCTCTATCAGCGGCGCGCACAATGCCTCGCACTGGCCGACCCAGCGGCCCATACTGGCCCGATCGAGCGCCACGCCGTCGCGCGCCGCAATCGCCGCTTGCCGATACAACGGCTGGTGGTCTGCGTATTTGGACACGAGAATGTCTGCGTATTTCAGTAAGCGCCCGGTGAAGGCACTGCGGAGGTTTGTCAGGCGGCAGTCGGAGCCCAGCGATGCGGCAGCAACTGGTCGATGTCATCGGCTCGATGGGTGGGTAACCGTGTGAGAACGTCTTTCAGATAGACGTACGGATCGTGGCCGTTGAGCTGCGCCGAGCGGATCAGACTCATGATCGCGGCGGCACGTTGGCCGGCGCGCAATGAGCCCGCGAACAACCAGTTCGACCTCCCGAGAGCCCACGGGCGGATCTGGTTTTCCAGCCAGTTGTTATCGATGGGCACGTCCCCATCGAGCAGGTAGCGCGTCAGCGCCTCCCATCGCTTAAGGCTGTAGTCGAGCGCTTTGGCGATCGCCGATCCCTCGGAAACGAGCTTGCGCTGGCCGACCATCCAGGCGTGCAGTGCGTCGGCAACGGGTTTGGCTCGCTGCTGACGAACGACACCTCTTTGATCGTTCTTCAGGTCAGCGACGTCGCGCTCGACATCGTAGAGCGCGACGAAGTATTTCAAAGCCTGTTCCGCGACCTGGCTCTTGTGGTTGGCGTGCAACTCGAAGAACTTTCTTCTGGCATGAGCAGCACAGCCGATTTCAGTCATGCCCAGCTCGAATCCGGCTTTATAGGCGTTGTAGTCGTCGCACACCAGCTTGCCGCGCCATTTGTCCAGGAACGCACGGGCATGTTCGCCGGCACGGCTATCTGCGAAGTCATACACCACAGCTTTCACATCGGCAAACTGCGTGGTGCTGTACGCCCACAGGTAAGCTCGGTGTGTCTTCCCCTTGCCGGGCGCCAGCATCTGCACCGGTGTCTCGTCGGCATGCACCACCTCGTGGCGCAGGAGTTCCTGGCGAAGCGCATCGACCAGAGGTTGCAGCCGCACCCCGCATACGCCCACCCAGGCGCCCAGCGTCGATTGCGGGATGGCCAGGCCCGCGCGCCCGAAGATGCGTTCTTGCCGGTACAAGGGCAGATGATCGCCGTACTTGGCAACCAGCACCTGCGCGAGTAGCCCGGTGGTCGGGATACCCTTGTCGATCACGTGAGGCGGAACCGGTGCCTGGATGAGTGTTTCGCACGCCTTGCAAGCCCACTTACCGCGGATGTGCCGCTCGACCGTGAACACGCCCGGCGTATAGTCCAGCTTCGCTGATGTCCTCGCCCACACGCACGCGCTGGCAACCGCAGGCGCAGCAGCTCAGGTCCGTCGGTTCGTGATGGAAGTCGGTGCGCGGCAATTGCGGTGGCAACGGCGCACGCTTGGGCTTCTGGCCTTGTCCGCCCGGCGAGGTGTCCGGCTGCAGTTGCTCGAGTTCGGTTTCGAGTGCGGCCAGATCCGCGTCGAGCGCTTCGTCGAGCAGGCTCATCTGTTCGGTATCGAACTGCTCGCTGCGTTTGCCGAACTGCAGGCGCTTGAGTACGGACAGTTCGTGCGTGAGCTGGTCGATGCGCGTCTGGCGATAGTGCAGCTCTCGCTCCGTCTCGCCGATCTGGGTCATCAACTGAGCGGCCAGTGCGCGCAGTTGCTCCGGGCTGAGGGCGTCGAGGTCCGCGGGCAGGTTCATGCGCTCCAGTCTGCCAGAGCCGGTATCGCCACGGAAGCAAAACGGTTTACGGCGCCGGCGACCCTTTACACCACGCAGATCGCGTGATCGTGCGTCAGCGTCTGCCACGGCAGTCCCGTCACGAGCGCTCTTAACTGCTGGGGATTCAACGCGACGGCGATTGCCTCGTGGCCGTTCGTCCATACGAACCGGCCCTTGTTCAGGCGACGCGCGGCCAGCCAGATTCCAAACCCGTCGTAGACGAGCACCTTCATGCGCGTCGAATGCTTGTTGGCGAACAGATAGGCATGGTGAGGGCGCGCTGCGCCGAACACCTTCACCACACGCGCCAGAATCGTATCGGTACCTGCACGCATATCCAGCGGTTCGGTCGCTAGCCAGATCGCGTCGATGCGGATCACCGCAGCCATCCTTGCAACCACACCGCACAGTCGCTCGCCGCCGACAACGGCCAGCGTACTGTCACCGTCGCTGCTCCTCGACGTACCTCGATCTGGATCTCTGTCGCGTTAGATGCAGCCCCGGGCGCTTCCAGCTGCAACGGCACAAACTCTGCCGATGGCACGCTCATCGACTTGCGGGCAACCTCGGCCGCATCCAGCTCTTCCTGCGCAGCCACCCAGCTTCGCAGCATGTTGGCATTCAAGCGATAGTGCAATGCCACCGCCGCGATCGACACGTTAGGCTGCATCGCCGCCCGGATGACCTGTGCCTTGAACTCCTTGCTATGCCGCCGACGTCGCGTTGGTTGCACAACCTCCTGCGTCACCTCGGTTTCATCCATCGTGTACATCTGTCCATTAAAAATTTAGATGGACACGATCCTCGCCTTCGAGCCTTACGCAATCAAGATGACTTCCCCGGGCGCTTACGTATTTCACACCAAGCTGGACAGTGATTTCGCGGCAAGCTGGACAGGCATTTCACGCGAAGATGGACACGGATTTCACGGCAAGCTGGACAGCGATTTCACACGAAGCTGGACAGTAACGCTCTGATGTAGCGACGCGGGTCAACCGTGGCACGCTCGACGATTTCGTCGAGAGGCCACATGGCATATCCAACGTTGACCATGCGTAAAATTCGTGAAGTGCTGCGGCTGCATTTCGACTGCGGGTTCAAGCAGCGTGAGATTGCCCGGGCAGTCGGTGCCTCTCCAACGACTGTCGGACAGTATGTGCGGCGCATGGAGCGCGCAGGGCTTACCTGGGCGGTGTCGGCGACGCTGTCCGACGACGAACTCGAAGCGCGGCTGTACCCGCCGCCGCCACAGGTCGAAGGGCAGCGGCCCGAACCCCACTGGCCCACCGTCCGTCGCGAGCTCTCGCGCAAGGGCGTCACGCTCGATCTGCTGTGGAACGAGTACAAGGCCGAGCATCCGGACGGCTATGCGTACACGTGGTTCTGCACGCACTACAGCCAGTGGGCCAGTTCGTTGCCCCTGACATTGCGCCAGACGCACGCTCCGGGCGAGAAGCTGTTCGTCGACTACTCCGGCGACAGGGTCGCAATCATCGATGCGGCGACGGGCGAGATCCGTGAGGCGGAGCTCTTCGTCGCAGTGCTCGGCGCGTCGAACTACACGTACGCCGAAGCGACCTGGACGCAGCAGTTGCCAGACTGGATCGGCTCGCACGTGCGTGCGTTCGAATTCATCGGTGGCTGTCCTGAGATTGTCGTCCCCGATAACCTGAAGTCAGGCGTACACAAGCCCAGCTTCTACGATCCGCTGATCAATCGCACCTACGCCGCAATGGCCGCGCATTATTGCGTCACAGTCCTCCCGGCTCGCAGCGGGAAGCCCCGCGACAAGGCAAAGGTTGAACAGGGCGTACTCCTGGTCCAGCGCTGGATTCTCGCCCGGCTGCGCAAGCAGCGCTTCTTCAGTCTGGCCGAGGCGAACCGGGCAATCGCCGGATTGCTCGCCAGCCTGAACAACAAGGCCTTCAAGAAGCTGCCAGGTTCACGCCGCAGCGCCTTCGAGGAACTTGACCGTCCGGCGCTCAAGGCGTTGCCTGCGCTGCCGTACCAGTACGCCGACTGGAAGGTCGCCCGCGTCGGCATCGACTATCACGTCGAACTGACTGGCCATTACTACTCGGTCCCGCATCGCTTTGCGCGAGAACAGGTTGACCTTCGTTACACCACGTCGACGGTCGAGATCTTCCATCGCGGCAAGCGTATCGCCGCGCACGCAAAGAGCGACCGGCGGGGCGCCCATACCACGCTCAATGAACACATGCCCGCTAACCATCAGGCCGTCACTGGCTGGGCCCCACAGCGTCTGCGCAACTGGGCGGCCAGCATCGGCCCACACACCGCCGCAGTCATCGGGCATCTGCTGGGCGGTCGTCAGCATCCGCAGCAGGCCTATCGCACCTGTCTTGGTGTGCTTCGGCTCGCAAAGGACTATGGCAACGAGCGACTTGAGGTGGCCTGCTGCCGCGCCATCGATCTCAAAGCGCCGGGGTACAAGTTCATCGCCTCAACGCTGAAGAACGGTCTGGATCAGCAACCCTCGCCGACATCTGTACAGGCCGACTTACCGCTTACGCACGCCAACGTGCGTGGGCCCAACTACTACCATTGAAGGAGAAATATGCTCAGACATCCGACCATCGAGAAGCTGCACGAGCTACGCCTGAGCGGCATGGCCGCCGCGCTCACCGAGCAGCAGGGACTCGCCGACATCGAAGCAATGAGCTTCGAGGAACGACTGGGTCTGCTTGTTGAGCGAGAGTCCAGCGTGCGCGAATCACGGCAGACGACGGCGCGGCTACGCCGCGCAAAACTGAAGTTCCCCGATGCCGTGCCCGAGGACATCGACTACCGCTCGGCACGGGGACTCGACCGCAGTCTCATCGGCCAGCTGCTGACGTGCAACTGGATTCGCGAACGCAACAGCACGGTGATCATAGGCGCCACCGGTCTTGGCAAGACCTGGCTGTCTTGTGCACTGGCCAACCAGGCATGCCGTCAGGGCTTCTCAACGCTGTATCTGAAGATGCCCCGGTTGAACGAGGATCTTGCCATTGCACACGGTAGCGGCCGCTACGCACGCCTGCTGGCGCAGTGGGCAAAGACGGATGTCCTGCTGATGGACGACTTCGCGATGGCTCCCATGAGCGACGGCGCCGTGCGCGACCTGCTGGAGATTCTTGATGATCGTCACGGCCACCGTTCGACGCTCGTGACAAGTCAGATTCCAATTGAAAACTGGCACGCGGTACTCGGGGACCCGACGCTCGCCGACGCCATTCTCGATCGACTCGTGCACAACACCTATCGCGTCAATCTCAGCGGCGAATCGATGCGCAAACACAAAAAGAGTTTGACCGACAAACCCCGGTCAGAGTAAAAATCGAAAACCCCGCGTCGCTGCGCTCCGACTGTCCAGCTTCGCGAGAATCAGCCGTCCACCTTCACGCGAAACGCGTGTCCAGCTTCCACGAATTACGCAAGAATGTCCGCTAGCAAGCTCGAATGGGCGATGCTCCGCTCGATAGGCAGGCCGGGCATCGGCAGCTGGGTGATGCTGCAGCAGCATGGGCAAACCAGCTTGCGTCGGATCGTGCGAATGACCTTGAACGCCGCAGCGACCCGCGCGAGCTGTTCGGACACGTCCTCGCCGAGCGTCTGCATCGGTTGACCGCAGTCCGGGCAACTCGATTCGGGCTCGAGCACGTGATCCTCGCGCGGCAGATGCGCAGGAAACGCTTGCCTCGAAGCCGCAACGCCCGTCGCCGCACTTGACGCTGAGACGTTTGCACGGCGGGCCTGCGCACGCTGCACATCCGCGACGCCGCGCCCGGCGGCCAGATCCTCGAGTTGAGTCTCGAGCGTCTCGATCTGTCGCTGCAACTGTTCGGACTTGCGGCCGAACTGCATGCGCCTGAGCTTGTCGATTTGGGCCTTGAGCTGCTCGATCTCGACATCTCGTTCGGCAAGCAGGCTACGGGCCTCGACCAGCAAGGCCTTCAGGAGATCGACATCGTCAGGAAGATCGGCGCCGTTCGACATGCGCCGTAGTTTACGAGTCTGCCGCGCGGTTTACAACATCGATAACGCGGCGCTGCGACGGGGCTGTCTCCAATCGATGCCCTCAAGGAGCATAGACAGTTGTGCAGGACTCAAATGGACCTTGCCACCGTCTGCCTCAGGCCATATAAAACGGCCTCGTTCAAGCCGCTTCGCGAGTAGCCAGATTCCGTCCTCCGTTGCCCAAAGGATCTTCACCAGGTCACCTCGACGGCCCCGGAAGATGTAGACGTTGCCGCCCAGCGGATTCTCCTCAAGCGCTGTTTGTACCTTCGCGGCCAGCCCCTGGAAGCCGCAGCGCATGTCGGTGATGCCCGCAGCGATCCAGATGCGCGTGCCTGCCGGGAGGGAGATCATGAGCGCAGACTATCCAGCACGGTTCGCAGCACGTCGGCATCAACCAAGCCGTCCACCTTAACCACGGCACGACCGATACGGATCTCGATCGTGCCAACAGGTGATGCAGGCTTCGTGTCCGGCACTCGCGGTTCTACCGAAGGTGACGCAACGACTTCCGTCGGCGTGTCGCCTACCAGTACGACCGGAATGAGCCCAGCCGACCGAGCTTGCCGATCGGCCAGATATCGCCGCCGCCAGGTGAACAGCATGTTCGCGTTGATGCCATTCTCCCGAGCCAGCTTCGCGACCGATACACCCGGCTCGCAAGCCGCTGCCGCCAGCCGCTCACGAACATCCCGGGGGTAGTTGGGGCGACCCATTCGGGTACCCGGCTTCTTCTCTGCAGACTGTGACAAAGTGATGCCCATCAAATCCGAAATGATGGCCATCACTCTGATGTCTCTCTCAGTCACCGTCTACAACGGCCGACGTGAGCCGCTTACGTTGAAGACGAGTTGGAGTTCGATGAGGCCGCCAAAATTCTCGATCTGAAGGCGACCCCGGGCGGAGAGGGCAGGTGACGAAAATCGCGGTCGAGCGATCCGGATGACGTGGTCGCCAGCATCGGGCTGTGGTGCCAGGCCATCATACGGAAGGGCGCAATCAGTCAAGGAGGATGTGAAGGGCGACAAACATTTCCAGCAGCATCAGGACGCCGGCCGCGGTCGCGCCGATCAGGATCAGGAGATCGGCGTGCCGTGTCGCGAAATCGGCGGCCGTGCTCTCTGCATGCGGCACCGGCGTAATTTCGGGCGCTGAGACGTGAAGGGGCTGAGGCGGACGAATTCGGTTGGCCAGGTACGAAAGATCAATCAGGGATAAGGGGCTCACAGTTCTTCTCCATCTTGGATATCGACGGGACAGCCGCAAGCGTAACCGGATAAGGTACCGGCTACCGTCAACGTTTGTCACGGCGATATTGGCGCGCTGTCGGGCGCATCCATCAGTTTTGAAGCGTGGCGCGAGAATGCGAGCGACCGTCTGTATGTCTGTCCGGGCTCCAAGTTCGCAGGGACGTGAAATCGCGATGAGGCAACGGTTGACTGGCGTGCTGTAAGTCTGAAACAAAAAAAGGCGGGTCACCGAGCCCGAGTCAACCTCTTAGGAACGGTACGCGCAGATCTCATCATGGCCTGAACGCCAAACGCGTTCGACTTCGCGAGAGGCCGGATACATTTACGCAAACTGACGTGCGTCGGATCGACAACGTTCGCCCTGCAATGCCGGGGCGGAACATACATTATTGATGGGGATTCTACTCTGGCAATTTTAATTGACATCGTCCATACGGCGTTGGGGACACCTTTACATTCGGTGTGGATTCTTTCACGGTTCAATAGTTGCTGGCGCGGGCTGACGGATCGCGACGACTCGCTTTGGTATCCTCCTGCGCGTCTATCCAGACAGGCGCGTCCGGGCGACTGGAAGTACGTAATTGACCGCGTTCGGAGCGAATTGGAGTTGCTGGCAGCTGAGCATCGCAGAATTTCCTGATCTACCAACGGACAATCGGTCACACTCGACATTAGGTACGTTTAACTAACCATGACGCGATGTTCGATACGACGGAATTCCAGTCACCTTCGTGAGTTTGCCGTAGCACAGTTGCGTTCTTGATCCACAGGCTGGTGGTCCCCTCGCTACCCCAGCGCCAGTCTCCGGACGTATTGACTGGAACACAAGTCGGCGTGCCCATCATGGCGGCAAGATTCGCGACCGCCGAGTCCACAGCGACTACAGCGTCAAGTTGCCCGATGCAGGCCGCGGTATCATCGAAATGCCAGATGCCGGGGAGATAACGGCTCATATTTTCTTTCGGTATGCCGGCTGTCGCTTCGACCACAGGGTGATGAAGATTCACAAAATGCACACAATCCGCTACTGTCGGATTCGTTACAAGCCAGTTGATCGCGTCAAGTGGCAAGCTGCGACGCGCAGCCCAACACCTCATGATGCTGCCCAGTTCGGGCCTGTGGCGCTGATCGCAGTTCCAGAACAGGCCAACCAGCTTCTTCTCCGGATGCTGCGCGCGTAGCCGTTGTGCCCACTTTTCAGCAATCTTCTGTTTCAAACTCGGTGCCTGGATGTAGGGCCGGAAGTGGTACCCGAAGGACACCATCTGCCCGCTTCTCTGAAGCGGAAGATGGAGCAGTGTGGCGTAGAGGTGCGGCGCAAATGCGTCGACACGCCTTTGCAGATCCTCCGGCATTACTTCCTGTAATCGCAATGGACGTTGTGCGCTTACCACCTCGCAGTCGGACAACGACGCTTGCATCAGCGCATGAACTTGCGGGTCACAAGTGATCATTACGTTGGCACCGGCATCAAGCCAGTCAGCCACGCACGCGGCCAGCAGGAAGTTGTCGCCGAAGCCCAATTGATGTGTGATCAGCACGCGCCGTCCTCGCAGGTCGGTTTCACCGGCCCACATTGGGATCCCGCGCGGACAGTAGTTGCCTGCAGCGTCCGGGTCCTCGTTACGCAGCAGCCAGTGCGCAAAGCCCCGTGGGTTACCTGCCTTGAGCATTGCCTCGCCCAGTAGGTGTTCGGCTGGCGCGAGGATCTGCGGATTGCACAGCGCCGCCGCCCGCCGCGCTTTGTCCAGCAATGGGATGGCTCGCTGGAGGTCGCCGGCCATCATGAGGCTGTAACCGAGCCGCAGCGGATAGAGCACGGGGTCGCTCGACAACGATGCGTCACTCGCCCATGTGTCAGCTGCCTCGGCATGGCGTCCCAGCAAGTTCAACGCAAGGGCGCGCATCACAACAAATTGGGAGGCGTTCGGACTGAGCGTCAGTGCGTATTCCGCCCAAGGGAGTAATGCGTCTTCGCGTTTGAGCGCAATCAGTATGTGGCAGATCTCGTTCACGATCGCGAGATTATGTGGATCGCTTGTGTAACTTGTCTGCGCGGCACGTAACTGCTGTTCTAATTCTGCGGACATTGTTGGCTTTCACCATCGAAAGATGGAAAGTCGATCTGATAGGCCCCGGCTTCGATGCAGGTCGAATTGTGGGCCGAGTCGGGATAGACGCGGCGCAGCAGCGCGTTGACTCGTGCTGCGAGCACGCGCGCACTGATGGGCTTGATGACGTAGTCGTCGGCCCCGGCGTCGAACATGGCTGCAAGCTGATCTTCCCGGTAGCGACAGGTGAGAACCAGCGCGGGTATGCGTTCGCCTATGTGCGAGCGGGCCCAGCAGAGGACCTCGAATCCGGAAACGTTCGGCACCTGCCAGTCGAGCATGAGCAGGTTCACATGAGCCGTTTCCAGATGACGGATGGCGAGCCGGCCGCTGTCCACAACAAGGACGTCGTGCCCGGTCGCCTGCAGGGCTGTGCGGATCAACCCGGCGTGCGCGGCATCGTCTTCGAGCGATAGGATCTTCATCTCGCCTCCAGAACGACAGGACCGACGGCGTGCAAAGCGCACGTGTGCCCATGGTCTAACTGCGCGAGCGTCTGGGCCGGTCGCGGCTCGGATACGTGACCGTCAAGCGTCGGTCGCGCCGCAGCGGGCAGCGTCGCGCGTTCGCTAAGCGGCACACCGGCTTCGTCGGTCCAGAAGGGATCGGGAATCTCGCCGAACACCTGACGCAGACGCGTGCCCCACGTCGAGTGCATCAACTTTAAGTAGTCGTTAGACTGGTTGAGCGACGCATAACGGGTGACGCGCAGCGAGTCGCGCTCGTACACGAGCAGATCGAGCGGCAAGCCCACCGAGAGGTTCGAGCGCAGCGTGGAGTCCATGGAGATCAGCGCGCATTTCGCGGCCTCGCCGAGCGGTGTATGTGGCGTCAGCACGCGATCGATGATCGGTTTGCCGTACTTTGATTCGCCAATCTGGAAATAGGGATTGACGCTCGACGTTTCGATGAAATTGCCCGCTGCGTAGATCTGGAACAGGCGCATGGGCTGCGCGCGCAGTTGCCCGCCAAGAATGAAGCTGCAGCTGAAATCGACGTTGAAGCTTTTGAGCGCCTCGGCGTCGCGCCGATACACTTCGCGCACCGCGTCGCCGATGATGCGCGCCGCCTCGACCATCGTCGGGGCGTTCCAGAGCGTAGGGCGCTGACCCTCTTGGGGTTCGGTGAGCACGTGTAGCGTAGCCTGCGTAATTGCGAGATTGCCGGCCACGAGCAGCACGAGCAGGCGCTCGCCTGGGTCCTCGAACACTACCATTTTGCGCGATGTGCTGATGTGATCTACGCCTGCGTTCGTGCGCGTATCCGAAAGGAACACGAGACCTTCATCCACCGCCATTGCTACACAATACGTCATGCGTTTCCTTTATCCTGCTGTTGGCGGGCGCCGCCGTTTCTCATGGGAAATGCGTCGCCGTTGTCGTTGCTATATCGGGAAACCTGTTGCTGCGATTCCTGCGTGTTTACCTGCACGCTCACGGACATGGTCTCGCTCATCCCGCCGACGCGCGGTCCGCGCACTGGCACGGCCGACTCGTAGTCGCGCCCCATCGCAATCCAACAATATTTTTCGCTTACGAAACACGCGTACGTGACGTCGACCGTCACCCAGCCGTTGTCGATCCAGACGTCGACCCAGGCGTGGCTCGCCATATCGGACACGTCGATTGGATCGAGGTAGCCGCTCACGTAACGTGTCGGCACGCCGCGCGCGTGGCACAGTGCGATCGTGCGCATGATCCTGACACACGCCGCGGCCGGGTGTGAGCGCATCCAAAGCTGAATGCGTCACATCCGTTACACCCGATTCGTAGCGCACCCGCGGGGTCACACGAGCGGTCGTATCCAGCAGCGCCCGCACATCGTCGAGTGCGGGCAGGCTTTGGGCAAAGTCCGCGGGCACTTCGTCCGCTTCGGTGAGCCTCGTTGCTAAGGTACGGTGTTGCATCGGGATCGGCCCTTCACCTTCCGGTAACCGGCCGTTTGTCAGTGGTACGGTCTCGACCTTTCCACGCCCGCGCAGGCGGATTACCCTGTGCGGAGGCGTTAGCACGAGCGTCATCAGCGCATTTCCATACGTGTCGCGCGCAGCTTCGAGCTTGCTGGGCGCATCGATGTGCCATTGGGTGACGATCTGTGTTGGCGTTGTGAACGGCGAAATGCGCAATTGCGGGACCGAATAGTGCACCGTCGCTTCGTAGCGTAGATGTGTCGTGGCGAATAGCGAGTCGCATGACGAAGCTTTCCTGGCAAGTTGAATCGGATATCGATATGCGAATACGCTGCTAAATGGCCGGCAGCATAAGATACGTGCGCGCGACCTGGTTGCCCAGCTCATAGACGCGCATAAGGAACTGCGTCAGAAAGGCGTGCACACCCACGGAGAAAATCTGCCTCGAATCGGCGTAAAGAAGGTCCGCGCGCAGCTTGCCCGCCGTTCGCTCGACTTCGCGCGACGCTTCGGTGCGCAGGAGAGAGGTTCGCGCAGACGCAGTCGACCGAGGCCAGCGGCGATCGGGGCATATGCTGGTTCGGGATCAACAGTTCGACGACACGCGCTGGCGTCGCTACGGTGCGATACACCGTGCGATAGATTTCCAGCGCGGACACCGCACTCACGATCGACGTCCAACAACAGAACATGCCCGGCGTGAGCAGCACGGCGGCGGGATCATCCCCCCGTCCGGCGCGACCGAACGCGATGTGTCGAGCAAAAGATCGGGGTAGTGTGCTACCGGTGCAACCTTGTGTTGTACGAACAATTCAGGAAAGAGCCGCATCATCATCTTGCGTTCTCGAGCACATACGAGACACCTGAAGGCACGCGCAGATTGTCTTCGGGCACGTAGAACTCACCATCGCGGCCGTCGCGCACGATCTCGATATCCGCACAATATGCGCATAGACGCCGGCCGGCAGATCGATGCCCTGCATCTCGGGCCGGTACTGGGCGTTCGTATAGACCTGCTCCGGTGCAACCACGCCCGCCCGCACGATATTGCGCTCGTGATAGACGTCGTGGAGGAACAGATTTAGGGCTTTCACGCGCTGATGCTGTCTGCGTTCGAGCAGCGCCCACTCGTCGGGAGGGAAGACGCGCGGGATTAGGTCGAACGGAATGAGCCGTTCGGTACCCGACATGTCGCCATTGACTGCAAACGTGATGCTGATCCGCATGGACAACAGGTCGGCCTCCGCGCGCTTACGCACCAGTACCGCCCGTCTGCTGGTCCAGTCAGCTCTGGAATCGGTCGTAATGCGGGCGCGCTGCGTCCGCTTCGCGCATCTCGTCATAGACTTGCATCGGCTTGTTCTCGCGCGTGAATGTCAGCACCACTCGCATCTCGTCATAGGAGTGTCGCGTCGTGCGATCCGGGCCATTCAAGCATCGCGGACAGCAGGCCCTTACATTGCCCAGTGGAGGGTGGCTGACGAGAAAAACCTGCCAGACAGCCGTTTGACAGCTTTGAAAAACGTCAGGGGAGAGTCGACTCCCCCGTCCGGCTGAGTCGACTGAATTTGATCATACCTGGATCGCTCAGGGCAAAATGTCAACGATCGTCACATATCGTGCTCTAGGTGCGTTTTTCTGCGATCCTGTTGTGGATGTGAATTTTCGTATACCGGTTTTCGCCTCGGGAAAATCGCTTCCACTCACCGATCGACCTCGCCGTGGACAGCTCCATCGAGCTGAGCCGTTTTCTGATCCGAACCTGCGCGCAATGTGATGTCCGCCCCTTCAACCTCTCCAATTTCTTTGTTGATGCCGCCGTTCGTGGCTTTCCTGCGCAACGCAGCGATGGCGTTTCAGACTGGTCGACACGAGGCGTACGCACTCTGGCTTGAAGCCGCCACACACCTGCATGCAACGGATGATGCTTCGATTTCTGACCTAGTCAGCGCCTTGATCTCTCAGGCTGCGCTGGAAGAGGCTATCGCCGTCGCCGAAGCTGCGACGCAGCTATACCCGGATAGCGCGGCGTCTGGCTTTCGGCTTGGCTATGCGCTGCAGATTGCAGGCCGCCACGCCGATGCGCTGACGCCCTACCGCCAGGCGATGGCGTGCGACCCGGATTACCCGCAATTGCGGAACAACCTGGCTGCTGCGATCCGTTTGTCTGAGGGCAATCTGGACGAACAGCGCATGCTGCTTGAGCAGGCGATCGAGGTTCATCCGCAGGACAGCCTTGCATGGATTAACCTCATCATGGCGCGTCGCGATGCGTTCGACCTGGCTGGCGCGCTGGCGGCGGGTCAGCAGGCATTGGAGCTCGTACCAGGCGATGCGTTAGCGCACAACAACTACGCTATCGCCCTGAAAGAGGCCCAGCGCTGGGACGAGGCCGAAGCGTGTGCACAGGCAGCCTGCAAAATTGTGCACGGGGACGCGTCTCACCGGCATAACTTGTCGATTTTGCATTTGGTGCGAGGCAACTATGCGCAGGGCTGGGCCGAGCACGAATCGCGATGGGAAGGCTCACAGGAGCTGAGTGGCAGGTTTCCGGAACTGCCCGGGCCGAGGTGGAACGGCGAACCGCTGGCGGGCAAGACGCTGCTGGTATGGGGGGAGCAAGGTATGGGCGACCTGCTGCAGTTCTGCCGCCTGATACCGCAGTTGGCCGAACGGGTACACCGCGAGAACGGCCGCATCGAGTGGAACTCGTTCCCTCAGATGGGTGGATTGCTCACGCGCAGCTTGGGCAGGTACGTCGACGGGTTCACCGCTGGTGGGGGAGTCGACGCACTACCGCACTTTGATTACCACTTGCCGTTGTTGAGCGTGCCCTTCATGCTCGGGTTGCGTGAGGAAACGATTCCTCCTGCGCCTTACCTGAAACCGGACCCAGCCTTGGCGACGAGCTGGAAAACGCGCCTTAAGGGTGAGAAGCGGCTCAAGGTAGGTCTGGCTTGGACCGGTAGCATGACTCATCAGCGCAACCCGTTCCGGCGGGTGGGCTGGGAGCGCTACGCGCGTAGTCTGAAGGACATCAAAGGGGTGGCGTTCTACTCGCTCCAGCCGGGCGCGACTGCCGACATCGAAGCGGCACGCGCAGCCGGCTTGCTTCTCGAGGATTACACAGCGGAGTTCAGGACCTTCGATGACACGGCCGCATTCGTAAGTGCGCTCGATCTGGTGATCACCGTATGCACGTCGGTGGCACATCTGAGTGGAGCGCTGGGTCGTCCCACTTGGGTTCTTCTGGATACGAACCCGCATTGGCCGTGGTTGCTTGACCGGCGCGACAGTCCGTGGTACCCGAGGACGAGACTGTACCGGCAGGCTCAGTTCGCGCAGTGGGATCCCGTGCTGCAGGATGTGGCCGGGGATTTGTCGCAATTCGCACGCAACGAAGGTCGATGACGCGAATACTGAACGCCTCGATATCGGTTGCCAACGGGATGAGGCCAGGTCGTCGCGTTGTCGACCATCCGGTTCCTCGCAGCGACGAACTGCAGTTGTGGAATGTCACTTCGAAGTTGCCGCCTTCCGCTCATGTCAAGCCAATCCGATAACGTCACCAATTTCCGGCGTCAGCAACCGACACGATGATGCTGACCGCGCACCTACTTTGATTACGTTTCGACAACGTATGAATATCAATTCAGTTGCTCCTCTCATCGAGCAGTGTACGACGACTGATGGATCACGGTTCAAACTTGATCGCGCAGTGGCTGCTTTTCGACAATTCGGAAAAAATCTTCACGCTGACGATATCGCGCATGTCACGCTACAACGACAAGCAATGCGATTGAGTGAGCAGTCGGTGTCAGCTATCGCGAAGCGAATGGACGTCGAGGGATACATGCATTACCAGCCGGCTCCGGACATTCGTCGCGCTCTGGACATTGCGAAAATGCGCGACGTTGTCGTAAGCCTTGCGCGTGCAAAAATCCCGACCGTATTCGCATTTGTGTATGACGAATTCTGGCTGACCTACTGGGAGTTTCACAACGTCATCAAGGCCGCACTCGGGCAACGAGAATTCTTCCTCTTGCCAGACTTTTGGGTATGGCACGTGGATGCGAAAGAGGGTGAAGCAGGTTGGGCAATTCATCGTGACGCCGGCGCAAGATCTCTTCTTTCAGATCGCGAGACTGGCGCTGTGTCAGCCTGGATTCCGCTTGTGGACGTGAACACGGTCACGGGCTGTGTGATGGTGGTTCCTAAAGAGCGCGATCCCGATTTTGGTACAGATCGGGTGTCGCAAATCACGTTTGACGTGCGGGATATTCGAGCATTGCCCGGCTGCGCCGGTGATCTGATGTTGTGGGATCAGGCACTCCTGCATTGGGGGAGTCGCGGTAGCGTCTTCTCGGAGACTCCGCGCATTAGCATGTCGATTGGGATTCAGGTAGCGAGCCTTTCTCCGTTGAATCTGCCGCTCCTGAAACCAGACGTCCTGCCTTCGGTTGGTCTGCGGCTCGAGATGGTCGCGAAGCAAATCTTGCAATACTCACGCCACGCGGCCGTTGCGCCGGAATGGTGCGATGTCGCCCGGGTGATCTTTGCGAGTGGACTCTCGGGCATTACCTACGAACTGCCACCTGACTGGCGCTTGTCGACCTGAACCAGGTGAGGCAACCGTGCTGTAATACGGGCGCCCTCAAGAAACGGATTTTTACGTACGGTAAGCCTCGGTCGTGGTCAATTTCACCGTAAATCAGACGGCACGCCGTTTCTTGTCGCGGGGTCCAAAGGCCTCGGTGTGCCGGGAGCGCTTGAGGTCATCTCCGCGCAGGTACATCGAGGTCGTTGAGATTGATGAGTGCCGCAGGTTGTCGCGCACACTCGTCAGCCCTGCGTCGCGTGCCGCATCCAGTGCGGCCTCGCGCGGCGCAGTTTCACCGCGAGGACTGGATGATCGCCCTCAATTACGGCAGCAGCTTTCAGAAAGAACCAGCGCGTTACGCGCCAGAGGTGCGCGTCCGTAATCCCTGCGCCGTCATCTTCGCCGAGGCTTGCAAGGATCGGTGTAGTCGCGTTCCAGCGCTGCCGTGAGACCGGCAGGCGTCGCTCAACCAGATATTGCAACCCTTCGGTCGCCAGTGGCGATAACGCCACCCCGCCGGGTTTGCCACCTTTACCGATGAGGTGAAGCCACGACTCGCCGCGCCCGCCGGGGCGGATGTCTCGCAGCACAGCGCCGACGAACTCGCTTGTGCGCAGGCCAGTCGCGTAGCCTAAGTCGAGCAGGAAGCGCAACCGCTGTGCGGCCGGCCCGGACCAGCCGTACGACCACTCGAGACCGTCCGCAATAGCCACTCACCTTCTGTGAAGCGGCGCGTTGTGTCGAGCTCGGGGTGCAGCCTCGCATTCGTACTCGTGCTGCTTACCCGGCGACGGCAATATCTCGGTGATGGGATTTTGTCTAACCGTAAGGATTTACCGTCGCTGCTCGTGGCAGCCACAAAAGGGACGTCGATATCGTCGTCGACCACGACATCTCAGGCTTATATGTTGCACGGCTGCTCGATCAGTGGGGTATGCGAGCGACGTCACCGCGAGGTTGATGTCGGTGATTTCCCAAGCAATCGCACGATTTCCGGCGCAAAAGCATGAAGAAACCCACTCCAGAAAGAGGAACGGTCGTTAGAAGACACTCCACCGTAGGCAGAGGGGCGGACGGTTGACGTTCTGCCCGAATCTAAGACTAACGCATCTTGCGCGCGACCAGTGCAAACCTTCGTCACACTGATCTTCACTTCCGCCAGGACTTATCTATAGCAATTCCACCGCATCAGATTGTCAAAGGATTTCCGTAACCAATGTCAGACCCATCGCCAACCCACCAAGCACGCCGATTGTACGTCCTAGAAGCATCGCGTCGATATCTTCCTCGAGCGTAAAAGCATCGCGCCGGTCGCGCAGGACCGTCTTGAGCAGGATCGGTCGAGGATACAAAACGCAAGAGGCTGCGAGAACCGGTGTTATGAGCCGTTCAAAAACGCTTGAGTGATCCGCGTTTGGCAAGCCGAAGTACATCAATGCGACCACGAACGCTGCGGTTAAGCAGCCTCCAAGCAAAACACCTGCGACGAATCTGTCCGTTGAACACGCGTTCATGGTTCCATTTCAAGCAGAAAATAAAGCGAGAATTGAGGTATTAATCCAGCAGCCACAGTTACGATGTGCAACTGTCATGTAGTTGGCTGTACGTTCGAGGAGCTAGCACCAGACGCGGTTAAACGAAACAGTGCACCGGTAGATGCTCCTTCCGCGCCACCGGTCGTTAAAACGACGATCCAGTTGTTCAATTTCATCCGAGCAGATCCTCCGTTGGGTGCGAGCCGACTGTTAAACAATCGGCAGCTCAACGAAGCGTGCCCAGATTCGCTTTCGCCAATACCGAACGTGCAGGAAGGATATCGGTCAATCGCACACTCCAAAGCAAACAATTGTGAAATCTGCACTAAGGGTCAGTTGAGTCGCCGGTCGGCAGTTATTTAAACCGTACCCCACTTTTAATCCGGCAAATGATCGCTTGGTCACGCGAGTGTCCTTTTCGCGTTTCGGAAAATTCACGACAGTTGACCTCTGAGGACCAGCCTTTTCAAGGTCTTCAAACGAAGGGGGCAGGGATCAGGATGTTTTTTCGCGGGCCTGCTTTAGCAGCCGAGTGGTGCTGTGATTGGATCGCGCGGTGTCAGCATCAACATAGGGAGCGGGTTGGCGCGTCTTCGGTCCGCGTTTGCGGGTGCGTACCTGAAACGGATCGACGCGGCTGGCAAGTTCGAGCAGCATGCCGGCCAGCACGTCCGGCGCCTTATCGTTCCAGTGCGACCAGTGCTGCGTCGGCAGTGCAATGAGCATACCCCCGTACTGGGCGCGAATGTCCAGTGCCAGGTAATACGTCGAAACATCGGGGGCCTCGGTGTTCGCTTCATCAGTTCGGGCATGGTCGATCTCGACCCTGCGGTTGAGCACGGCCAGCACGTTGTGCGCGAGGATCGCCACGGCAAAGCCCAGCAACGCGGCACGCGGATGCCCGAGCGAGCGGATTTCACTATGCAGGACTGACTCGAGCCGCTGGAACATGCCTTCTATACGCCAGCGCTTACGGTACAGACGGGCTATCTCATGTGCGCCAACGGTGGCAGGCAGGTTGCTCCGCAGCCTGATCACGGCGTTGCCCGCCTCGGTGGGACTGTCCAACGTCAGTGCGATGCGGCGCCAGACTAAGGCGGCCTTCAGATCAAGCCGTTGCTCGCGCACCTGACCGGTCTCGATACGTGCTCCGTCCACCCAAGCACCGTTGCCTTCAAGAGGCGAGCTGTTTCTGCCATGCTCGCGTACGATGAAGCAGGCCTGCGTCTGTTGTCAGCCCAGCAGGATCGTGCTGGTGCAGAAGTTCCGGTCCGCCAGCCAGCCACAGTTCTCCCAGTCCCGTGCACCCGATCAACGGAGCCATGGCCGAACGCCCCTGCACGTGTGCGTTCTTGATGGCCACTAGATCCGTCACGAGTCCCGGATCCGGTTCGTAGACCACCAGGGCGTGTCCCGGCAAGACTGCGCCACACTGCCCGCGCAAGGCCGTCAGCTGTTTCTCGCTGGCCGCAAGATGATTGCCATCGAGCACACGCATGCGCCAGCCGGGCAGGCTGGGCGTGCCCGGCCATGCGGCAAGCACCGGCTCAAGTTATTGTGCGCTACCCTGTACCAGCGCACGCAGGATCGCCGGCTCCGTGCGGTTGACCTGCTCGTACAGCGCGGCCAGCGACACCGGCAACTGTCTGGCCCGCGTCGCAGCCGCATACAGCGACGGGCTTAGCCCGAGCGACACCAACGTCATCAGTTTCACCACGGTCGAGAACAGCAACTCCCGCCGGTACTGCCTTTGCCGATGCTCGGCGAACACACCATCAACCCATTGAGGCATATTCGCCCTTTGCAGCACAGCGTGCTGCCCCATTACGCATATCGGCGCCTGCAGCTCGAAATGCTTCATCACCCCATCAATCACTGCCTGGTCCCTGGCGTTGAATAGCTCGCCAAGTTACCAGCTTTCTGTCCCCGACACCTTGAAAAGGGCTGCCTCTGAGGACCCGGTAGCGCGAGTCCTGACAATCAGTTGCTCACGTGCCTCGCCGCCGGAGTTTGCGACAGGTAGTCAGAGATTGATATTCGCGCTCGCAAGAGTACTGGCTGCCGTTGCGAGTCTCTCGCGTGCTCACGCACTTCGGACACCGTGCGATGACAGGGTCGTGGTGCATGCGTCGGGATGTGCCGAGGAGCCTTGAGAATTGTTGACTGTGTCTCGGCCGATTGGCGCATAAAGTCAGGGAGGGCGTTGGTGCGCGCGCAGTGTTGTGCGGTATCGGGCTAGTGCAGTTGTCAGGATGGTAGCTGACGCCAGCAACGCTGTCGAAGGATGATCTGCCATGCACCATGCTGATGGAGCCATGCCGAGTGAATGTGCCGCGGGTGGCCTGACGGCCAGGCTCAACGTGCTCCAGGGGAGAGGTAGACGCGAAGGCCCAATTGTGATCACGCAGCATTCGACGGTCGACCTACTTGCCAGTGGCTGGCGAGCGGTACGGCTTACGATTTCCAAATGGTGTTGCTCAACGTGAATCTTCTGATGCCTTCTACCGTAGCCGGTCAGTCGTTACACTTTGTCGGGCCCACCTACGGTATCTCTAAAGGACGCGCCGCTGTCATATGCGAATTGGCCTCGAAACCTCAGCACCAATGCTGCTGGCTATGTACAGCTACGATGCATTCGCGGGGTGGTTAATATACAAGGGAGAGGAGTTTTGGGCATCGAGGGTGATGCTGCGCCGCCAGTCAGAGCGAGAGTTCTGATACGGCGTATCGCACTCAGGTCTAGAATTACATGCTCGCAACACGAGTGTGTGCTGCGGCTGACGAACCAGTGAATTTCGAAACCGTCAGGATAATTCCAGTATGTTCGAGGAACCAGAAAAATTACCAAGCAGATTCGGAAGTATGAACATCAACACCGCTACTTCATTGGGGAACGCTAGCTATACTATTCCTGCGGATCCTGTCCTGGACGTTGTTGCTTCATCTGTAGAATCTATTCGTGACGAAGGGTTCGAAGTGTTGCTCAGGCATGCCCAGGAAGAAGCACATAACCTTCACGAAAGGATCGAGCGACTTGGAACGGAAATCAGTGCCACGCGCGTTGAAAAGAAGATTGCTGAAAAGAAAGTGGAACGCCTCACTTCGCTAGTTGACGAATTGCGCATGTTGCGGACAAATATCGTCGATAGTGAAAATGCGGTAGAGGTCAAGGAACCTGTGACGACGCTAGCCTCTGAAACGGGAAAGCCACGCCGTCCAATGCGTATTTGGACGCTTGCGGTCATCGCTCTGGTAATTGTTGCCGCTCTGGCGCTGGGTTATCTGGCATTCGATGGCCGAGAATTTGATTTCTTGTTCGAACGTCTGCGGGCGCTGCACAACTGATGGCGCCATTGACACTGTCCGGCGCTCGCCCTGATGCAGACACTTAGATGGAAGAGGTCAGGGCATGCCGCAACCGATGCTGAATTCAGAGGAGCGGCAGCCCAAGGGTGCTGCAAAGTGCTGCCGCCGCGGTAAGTGCTCGGAACGCCAATTCGTATTCCGGATTTATGGCTACGCCGCAGTAAATTGCTAATCTTCGGCTTTCGCGCGCTGCGCGTATTTTATTTTAGTGGTGCACGGATCCGGCCTTGTCCATCTCGCTTTCATGCTGCACCCTTCGTCGCGCGTAACGTATCGCATCTACGAGTTCGTCGAGAGAGGCAGATGGGGCAGGGTGTGGACCTGCTGCACTGAGGCCAATGGTATCGGTCGGCAGGCTGAGAATAGGCCGGCCCTGATCGTGTCGGGACCGGAATGCGCGGATGGCTAGATAGTCACGCGCCGCAGGTCCTCGTAGGGCCTGCCGGAATAGTGCATTTTCGACTGACGCGGCAACTGCTGGGCTATCGGGTCATTTCATCACCCGAGACCGGCGACAAAGTCACGCGCGCTGAGCCGTTCGCCGCTCAGGTCAACGCTGGCAACGTATTGATGTTGCGCGGCGATTGGGACCAGTCACTTATCGCCGAGCTGCGCACCTTTCCGTTCGGCACGCACGACGATGAAGTTGATGCGCTCTCGCGCGCATTCGCGTTGCTGATTGAGCGGCGGCCGATGCGGATTTCCGATGCAGCACTGGCAGCGGTGTGACGGTACACCCCGATTCCACGCCAGATGCGTCAGGCTTGCTTCGGGAAGGGACAAGAAAACGCACTGCAGGGCGATCCTGGTCGTGGCTCGTGGATGAATGCCCGCCACTGAAGCGTGTCACTGGTATGGAACGCCTTCGGATTCTCGGCGCGAAGACGGGAAATCAGCATGTCAAGCGCCCGAATCCGGGCGTCGAAGTCCTGTGACAGCTCGGCGACATCCCTTAATTCACGGCGTTGTTTGTGGGTCAGATACACGTGGGTCTCCCAGTACGTCTTTACTTTCGCGTACCCAATCAGGCCGCGTCATCGCAGGAACATCGCACCGGCATATGTGATAACGGTGCACGTGCCCAGCGGTTCGGATAGTAAACAGCCAGCGACCCGTTGGGCCTAATTTGATAAAAATTCAAAATCGTCATGCCAGGGCTACGATTTTGGCGATGGCGCGAGGCGCCTCCTGCGGATGGGCGGTCCGCTTTACCGGATGCAAAACCGGAAACGGCATCCAAGCAGACCGACATCCGCCATATCCGAGAAGGGGCGCTAGGCGTCATCGGCGCCCCGCTGCCGCGCCTACACGCGTTCGCATTGCCGCAGGCGGGGCCGGGCGTGATTGCGCAGGACGCGAAACTCGCCTGCGATGCGGCGCGATGCGCCGATCCGCTGGGCACTGCAAAGCGCATTCGCACAAGGCCTGGGCTTGCTTGGCTACCCGTATCTCGCTGAACTCACGCAGCGTCCCGAGTACCGGCGGCCCGCTGAGATTCTGGCCCAGGAGATGACCCGCAAGTGGATCAGGCATGCAAGGCGTGGGTGACGAGGACAAGAGCGACAAGCTCGCGGCCACCGAGGCCGAAATGCAACGGTTAGGGGTGCAGGCGGCCTTTCGCAAGGCCGCCGAACAGGTCGGCTTTTTCGGGCGCTCACAGATTTTTGTGGAGGTCGGCGCCAGTGACGATCCGGTCGAGCTCCTCACGCCACTCGTCGAATCGCCAGTCAAGATTGGCCAGAACGCCCTGCGCGGCCTGCGCGTCATCGAGCCGTTGTGGACCTATCCCGGGACGTATAACTCGACCAATCGCCTCGCCGCCGACTTCTATCGACCACAGAGCTGGATCGTGATGAACCGCGAAGTGCATGCGAGCCGGCTAATGGCGTTCGTGTCGCGGCCACTGCCCGATCCGCTCAAACCCGCGTAAGCGTTCGGAGGCTTAAGCCTCTCGCAAAGCGCCAAACCGTACGTCGATAATTGGCGCGGGACGCGCCAAAGCTTGTCGGACCTGCTGCACTCGTTCTCGAAGATGGTGCTCAAGACCGATCTGGCCACCGTCCTCGGCGCCGGGAGACGCCGAGCAGATGTCGCGGCGCGCAGTGCTGTTCAACCAGGCGCGCGATAACCGCAACCTGATGATGATCGACCGCGACAGCGAGGGCTTCGCGAACGTCTCGGCGCCACTTGGCAGTCTCGATTGCTTGCAGGCGCAGTCGCAGGAACACATGGCGGCCGTGACCGGCATTCCGCTCATCGTGCTGCTCGGCATCACGCCGTCGGGGCTGAACGCAACCAGCGAGGGGGAATTGCGCACCTTCTATGCGTGGATCGAGGCGCAGCAGGAAGCGTTGTTCACGACGCAGCTCACGCGCCTGCTCCACGTGTTCGGCTCTCGCTATTCGGCACCATCGAGTTGGACATCGATTTCAGCTACGTCCCGCTGTGGACGCTCTCCGAGGAGCAATTGGCGAATATGCGCAAGGTCGAGGCCGTTATCGATATCGGTATGATCAACGCGGGCGTCATCGAACAGAGAGAAGCGCGCGTACGGCTTCATGCGTTACTGGTGTCCATCGACACCCGATTTTCTCGCTACCAACCAGCGGGACCTGAGCATGGCCACTACAGTAAAGACGACCCGCAAGACCACCACTAAGCCCGCCCGTAAAACCAGCGGGAAGGTCACCGCTACACGCCAGAGGACAACGGCATCGATGCCTACAAGGCAATCCACAGCGAAGCTAACACGGGCCCGCCAGCAGGCTGTACGCGCGCCAGAAGCGGTGGCAGTGCCCGATGGCACTCGTGCGCCACGCGAGGATTCGAAGCAGGCACAGGTTCTGCGTTTGCTCGCTACCGACACGGGCGCCACGCTCGCCGACTTGATGGCCGCCACCGGCTGGCAGGCGCACTCGGTTCGCGTATTTATCAGCGCCACGGTGCGCAAAAAGCTTGGCCTGAACGTGGAGAGCGAGCGTGTCGACGGTGAGCGAACCTACCGCATCGCAGCCTGATTCGCCCGAACATCGAAGCCCGCGCCGTCCGCCTCGCGCACGGCGCGCTGACCACTCCAGTTCTGCCAACGGTTCACGATCACGTCGCAGTAGCGGGCATCGATTTCCATCAACCGCGCCACGCGGCCAGTTCGCGCGCAGGCAATGAGCGTCGAGCCCGAACCGCCGAACGGGTCGAGCACCACGTCGCCCGCGCGGCTGCCGGTCATAACCAGATATTCGATGAGCGCCACCGGCTTCATGGTTGGGTGCACGCCACTGCGCGCCGGCCGCTCGAACGTCCACACGGTGGACTGCTTGCGGTCATCGCACCAGCGGTGCGGCGCACCGTAGCGCAAGCTGGTTGTCGACCAAGATGTACGCGCGCCGCTGTGCGTCGGTCAGACCTGCTATCACCACGCGCGGAACGTGCGTCATGTCCAGGTCTTTCGCCGCGAGGAGCCGCCCGTGTCCGGCCAGGGCGCGGTTCGCCTCGTCGATGAGCACCGGATTGGTGAAGCCCCATTCGCGGATGCTCGCAGCGATCCGTGCGACCTGAGCGGGCGAATGCGTGCGCGCGTTGCGTTCGTGCGGCACAAGGTCCGTGACCGCGCGTTGCACAATTTGCATGATCAGGCCGCTTGCGCATCATCCGCGCTGACTACGATGCTCGCGTCGCGCAGAAGCGTATCGATGCGCTCGGACGCGTGATTGAGGGCGCCGCCTTTCGTGCGGGTGCCGATCATCGCGTGTGACAGGATGGCCGTGTGGTTCGCGACGGTGATGCGGTGCACGCCGCAGCGCGCGGCCAGTTCGACGGCGGTTTCATGCGTATGGGTGAGCAGGTTTGCGACGAGCGCTTGCCGCAGCCGCAGGTTCGGGCTATGGGCGATGAAAAGCGGAGCGGTGTGCGCGACGACGAGCGCGAGTGCGTGGGCCCACTCGGGATTGGGATAGTGCCCGGCGCAGCGGCGGCGACGGCGACAGCACACGACCTCACGCGGCGCGTAGCTGACGGTGAGCAGGGCCTGCTGTAGGGGCGGCAGTTGTTCGAGCTGGCGGCGGATACGGGTGGCCTGGACGCAGGCCGCCTCGCCAAGCAGCACGGTCTCGCCGATGGCCTGCTGGTGCAGGGTGGCGAGCGACGATGCGGCGCTGCGCTCGACCGTCAGGCGCAGCGTGTCGCGCAGCGCCTGTGCCGTGTCGGTGTAGGGGGATTTCATGGCGAACGAAAAGCGTCCCCGTATACGGTCGGAACCCGCACGAGGCGGGTTCCGGGCACACCAGTACAGCTTCCAATTAATAGGCGATAGTAGACCGGAAATGTTAATTGTCAAACAGAACGTAAAAAATGTCGGCGGGGCAGGGTAGCGGAGGTATTGCTGCGCATGCGCGCTAAACGGGGCCTTGCACGTACCAGGCGCGTACTTTCGCGTGTCCTGTGCGCGCCGATCGAGCATTTATGGGCCTCGCAAAGGCAGGAATGCCGTGCGAATCAACACAATCTGTCGGCCTGGTTGAGGGGCATTTAGCGGCGGCACCTGCTCACGAAGTGGAAATAAGACACATTGTCACGCGCTATCCTTGTGCACAACTTTCTTGCATCGCCCCGCACGCCCGCTACACACGCAACACCGCCAGATCCTCAGTTTGCCTAAACGTTACGCATCGTATCACGCCCTCAACCTTACGAAGTTTTCCACAACGTTTTCCACTGTCGACCTCACGTCACAGACCACTTGCATGGCGCATTTTTCTGGCGGCTCCGCGAGCGCGGCGTCCACGCCCAATCGGCGTGTCAATTATTGACAGTTGTTTTGCGGGCAGGGCGATAGACTTTATCGTCGCGCGAGTTTGCGACCTCGACGTCGGGTTGTAGCCGGCCGCAGGGCACCTGACGCGCCAGCAAAATGTTCCCGCGCCGTCCCATCGCGGGATGGATCGATTCTTCTCGCCTGCAGCTCATGCAAACGAACAACAGAATCGGCAAGTTTAGTGTTCTGAAAGGTGGTGTCGCAGCGCTCCTGATCTGGCTGGTGGCAGCAGAGGTATTGGAGATATGGTGTTTCCATGGGGCGTGTCTCGATGAGCAGGATTTCGTCGAGATCGTCACTTGGTTGGTGACCGCCGTCTGTTTCCTTATCGGCCTCGTCGCTGGAAAGGTCGCCTGACGTGTCAATTCAGCTGCCCGTTGTACACCATGCGCGAACCGATCGCGCAGCCAAAACAAAACTCAAGATGGCTAAAGTGTTCGTAGTCTGCGGGAGAGCTCCGCTACGCAAGGAAGGATCGGTGTCGAAATTGTTCAATTTGCTTTTTGTGGAATCATCCTTATGAAAATGAAGCTTCCGTTCGTTCCCTCGCTCATCGCTTGCCTTGGACTCGCCGCTGCCGGTGCGGCCCATGCGGGTGTGACAATCAACTTCGGTGAGGACTCGGCGGTTAACTCCCCGGCAGCACCGGCTGTCGAAACGCCAGGTTGGCATGGCGACCGTTATTACGATGGCCATCGCATGTGGGAACGGAAAGATTGGGAGGCGCATCAACGGCAGGTCGCGCACGAGCATGGGGATAAACACCCGATGCACGAGGCGAAGCAACACGGGCACGACGACGATCACCACGATTGACCGGCCCGATGCGTGTGGTGGCGGCACGCGGCCGGATTCAGTCTGGCCGGTGCCTGCCAAGCCCGGTGTCAGTTAATTCCGTTGTTGACAACTTTCGAGCGGTCCGTCCGGTTAGTTCCGGAGAGAAGTCTGAAAGAGTGGTCGTTTATCGCTAAACATGCTTTGAGACTCGACTGTAGAGCGTGTGGTAC
This sequence comes from Trinickia violacea, assembly GCF_005280735.1. Classification (NCBI taxonomy): domain Bacteria; kingdom Pseudomonadati; phylum Pseudomonadota; class Betaproteobacteria; order Burkholderiales; family Burkholderiaceae; genus Trinickia; species Trinickia violacea. Next base: position 3,205,504 of record NZ_CP040078.1, on the reverse strand, counting down.
ATCGCTTGTCACACGGGGCATAGGGTAGCACCGGGAGCCTCTCCATTAACTTGAAATTCCGCGCGACGGCCTTTGACTGGCGTCCTTATAGAAAGAAATCAGCGTGTTCGAAAGGCATTCGCCGCAATGCGTGAGCCATTCGGACGGCTTCCTCATACAGATTGTAGTCCGCGATAAGGTTGAATATTTTGGGGATGAGCGAATGGCTTGCGTCACGGTTGAGCTCGGGGGGCTGGCCAGCGTGTACGAGGATACGCTAACGGATTGGGTCGTGGCAGGGGGCAGTGTCATCAAGATGGCCGCAGACGAACGCGTGAAAGTCCTAGCGGATATTGACAGTGCCTTGGCTTTCATGGGTGTGTGGGCGGTGCGGAGCGAATTAAGTCCATGGGCTGGTGGTCGTAAGTGATGACGGGTCGGGCGCCTAACAGTGACGTTCCTTCTCAATCCAAGGTTGGCACCGACGGTGGGGGCGTATCGATGACGCGCGCAAGAACGGAAGAATTGAGGCTTGTCTTTGCTCTTCGGGACGCTGTTAATTGGAAGGATATCGAGTTAATTCGAGGCGCCGTGAGCTTGCAGCCCAGAGGCGCTGCAATTGACTGCTTGGAAGCGTTACAGCTGATCATTAACGTGATGAGGCGGCTTGAAATTGATACGACTTTTCTCGAGCTGGGTGCAACCGTCTCGGCCGAGGCGATCTTAAGGAAGGTAGCGTTACGAGGAACTTGGGCGCATCTCGAAACCACCGACCTTTCATTTCAGTATGAGGTGGTTAGTCCGCGCGAGCACGCCTTCATCGTTGTCAGGGAAATTCAAGGCGGTGCAGCGGGAAAATGGGAACAGTGGGTGAAGTCCTTCCTGCCTTTGCACGGATTTGTTCAAGCGTGGGTGTCGGATGTCCAGTATGGCCATTGGCAGAACGTACGAGACCCGCTCGAGTATGAAATCGCTGGCCGGTCTTGCTCACATTTGGCCATGGAGTCGAACGAATTGCCGCCGCCCTACGAGCGGACGGTGATTGATATTTCCGAGAACCCGGGGCACTGGGAATCGCGGCGTGGCTACGTGGAAGCGATAGGAGCAACGATGTGGCTAAGCGATTTGTTTTGGGCTCGCGTCGGGCCCAATAGCAGGGCGCGTGTGCATTCGGCTGAATGGTTGCGCGTGAGTGGGCTAGTGAGCGGTGTTACCGAAATTCAGGTGTCTGATGACTGCTTCGCCGGGGAAGACACGGCGAGCCTGCAATGGAAACTGAGAGCGCTCATTTATGGATGAATTCAATCAGACAAAGCCTGAAACGCTGCCATCGGTCGTGCATCACAAAACGCTACTTTCGATGGAGACGTGAGAAATATTTTCAATCATAGATTGGTTCACCTTTTTCTTGTAACCGCTGGAATTTCGCTATTTGTGTTCGGGGTGTATTGCTTGCATCAGGCATTTGATGTTTTTGACGGCAACGCGTCTTTCTTGGATGTTTGGTTGGGCAAGGCGATTACCGCATTCGTCTTTGGTGTGGCATGCCTTCACGTCGAAATTGAGAGCGTCAGGGACGCTTGATGCGCGAGTCGTCGGGAGTGAGAGCCGTGCGAGTTTGTGGGACTAGTCCGAAAGAGGCTTTGAAATGAGTTGGTTTGCATATCTAACCGCGTGGTAGAAATGCTTCTCCTGGCTCGACTGATGGTTTTCTTTTCGGTAGCGCTGTTTCTGACGGCCTGCAGTGTATTCGGCTGTGGTGCGACGGCCACAAACGGCGCTGGGTTCGGCAGTTGCCATGTGGATACGAATTTTTGACTATTTCCCAATTTCCATGAAATTTGGTTGGCGTTACCCGTTGGGTTTGGGCTTGGTTCCTAGACTATTCGTGCCGGCCGTACTGCCGGTATTTGCCGCCGGAGCGAACGCAGCGGCCATCGTTGCGGACGGCGGCACCGCGACATCGGTTTCAACCGCTGCCAATGGACACCAGATAGTCAACATCGCGCCGACTGTCGGCGCTGTTTCGCACAACACCTATTCGTCGTTCAACGTTTCGGCGGCTGTCGCGGATTTGAACAACGTGGGCATCAACGCAGGGACGATTGTCAACGAGGTGACGAGCACGAACTCGTCGCTGATTCAGGGCGCTATCAACGTGCTTGGTCCGCGTGCGAACGTCATTCTGGCCAATCCGAACGGAATCACGGTCGATGGCGGCAGCTTTCAGAACGCGGGCCACGTCGTGCTCTCGACTGGGCAGGTGAGTTTCGACGACCTGACGCTCGCGCCGGACGTCACCCAGCGCAACGTCATCCTGACCACAAACCACGGTGGCATCACCATCGGCCTGGGCGGCCTGTCGAGCACGCTGGTCAATCTCGACCTCATCGCGAAGCAGTTGGCGGTGAATGATCCGGTGACGAACAGTTACACAAGTTCCTCCAGCGGTATTCGCGCCATCATCGGTAGCAGCACGGCGACCTACGACACCAGCTATTCCGCTTCGGACAACACCCACGACTGGCTCAGCAGCCAAATGTCGCCCGGCGCATCGAATCCTGGCATCGCGGTGGACATCACCCCGACGGGAGGACTTACGGCCCGTCGCGTGCAACTGATTGTGACGGACCAGGGCGCCGATGTGCGCGGCCTCGGTCCCCTATACGCGAACGCGGGCGACGTGGTGGTGTCGACGAACGGGAAGGTGAGTGCGGCGGACAGTGCCATCACCGCCGCGCACGATATTTCCATCTCGACACCGGGCGCCGTCTCGCTGCAGGGCACGCACTTGGCGGCGGCCAATGACGTGAGCGTCCGCGTGAGCGGCATCACCTTGACCGACGATACGACCGGCCCCTCGACGCTGACTGCGCAGGACGGGTCAGTGAATTTGACCAACAGCGGCACCATCTCCAATACGGGAAGCGTCATCCAGGTAGGGGAGGTCGCCTCGAACGGCTCCGCGACGGGTGGAACGGTGACGCTCACGGCAGGCGGCAACATCACGAACGATTCAAGCGCGGCCAACCTCGGTATTCTCTTCGCCGCCAACGGCGCGATGTCGCTCACTGCCCAAGGCAGTATCACCAACGACAACGCTCGCATTCTCGCAGGCCCCAGCGAGCGTGAACGGATCCTCGTCGGTGTAGCGACAGGCGAAGGCATTCGCGGGCGCGCCCTTCACCCAAGCGAGCCTCTGCCCGCGTGTCCAGCCCTGCACCAACCTTTTCATGTGAGCGCGGCTGAAGCCGCGAAAGCGTCGCGAATAGCGCAGGACAAGCGCACGATGAGGCCGTTTGATCTGGTTATAAGGGAAGCGGCGCGGCACCGCGGCGACCCACTCATGACGATCACCGGGGCTTGCAGCGGGAGCAAAGTCGAGCGCGCGCGTGCCGTCGAGGATGGCGCGCACCTAGTCAAGGGAGCGGATTTGCGATTTGTTAAAGTGGACGATCAACCGGTGAGGATCATCCATCCGCGTTGCCCCGGTGACGGTCAAATCGTGCGTGTCGCACCGGTAACAGGATCATTTGCCGTTGGAAACGCGCCAGAATCTGCCCGCAAGCGCATTCATAGCATCCGTTTGGGCTCGGTGCGGTTTGACAGCGCTACGCAACTGCCGTTCACAATTGTTAATAGTTCGTCGCGCGGCTCTATACCATACTGCATTCAATGTAAGCATGCCAAGCTATTAGGATCGAAAATGGAACAGTTCTTTCGCTTTGAAGTAGTAGCACCGAAGGTTGTGGAGATGAAAAGACGAAATCGCTCTACCACGCCCACCGCCTTTGGGCTGTAGTCAACAGCTACGCAGTCCGAAGGTACTGCCGTCTCGGTCCCAGCTTGGTTGCTCGATCGTACGCGTCGTGGCGTGTAGCCGACGAACATGGATCGAAGCCGGACGTGCTGCCGCGGATGCGCCCCGAGAGGTTTAGGTAAAGACCCTTTTAGACGGGTGCGGCATTCGGAGGCTGTGACACGCGGAAACCTCTATGCCCAAGTTCGCAGCTACCCGGCAGCAAAGATGGACCTTCCCGAAATAATTGGCGAGAAGCCGCCCATAAGCCTTAAAGCCACCGTGCGGCTCAACAATCGTGCCGAAAACAACCATTGACGAGGACATGAACGTCGGATGCTTAGATTTAGTGATCCGCCGTGTGGAGAAATGAGCCTTTCGAGCTGCGCTCCGCGGCGTCGCTTCGCCTTGCAACGATATCGGATGAATGCGACGCACCATTGCGAGAAGCTTAGGGCGTTTTGTTCGCCCGGCCGGATAAGCGCTAAAGAATCCATGTCTTTGAATAATGATCAGGTATTGCACTCATATTACTCAAAATACTGCAGTAAATCTAAGAAGTCCATGACGTCGCATGTATCAAATAGATAGCCTGGTGAATTTTAAGGGATGAGAGCATTAATAGCTTGTGGACTCGGATTCATTGGTTTTCATTTGACCAATTATCTTCTCGACAAGGGATGGAACGTTACCGTTGTCGATCTGGATGGCGCTGTACTATGCGTGCCGATACCACTGGAGAAGATTACTTTGATCGGTGGGCCTTACTACGCGCCGGAAGTCATAGGAAAATATACCAGGATGTCTATGTTTCTCCCTGGGGCTTCGCGTGAATGAATATTTTCCAACATTTTCCGGCGCTCCCGACATCACGGCTCATATAGGATTCTTTATGCAAGCTAGCGTTTTAAGCCCTAACGGCGATAGCAGAGCCGCGAAAGCCGCTCGAGACGTCATCGAAGGTGTAACAAACTATCCAGTGTGGGCCACATTTGCATGGCAAGACATTCGCCAGCGCTACAAGCGTTCGGTGCTTGGCCCGTTCTGGATTACGCTGACCATGTTGGTGACCATCGCGGGTATGGGGCCGCTTTACGGCGCGCTGTTCAAAATTGACGTGAATACTTTCGTGCCGTATCTCGCCCTCGGCATTATTACCTGGGGTCTGCTTTCATCTCTTCTTCTCGACGGATGTGCATGTTTCAGCGCAGTTGAAACGGTGGTGCGGTCCGTGCGCCTGCCGCTGACGCTGCACGTCATGCGCGCCTTGTGGCGTAATTTCGTGATGTTCGGCCACAACATCCTTGCCTATGTGCCGATCATGCTGTTGCTCGGCATCGCGCCTCGCTGGACGTGGCTGATGGCCATTCCCGGGGTGTTGCTCGTCATGGTCGCCGCATTTCCGGCATCGATTATCCTGGGTATTTTCTGCACGCGATTTCGCGACATGCAGCCGATCGTCGGAAGTATCGTGCAGCTTGCCTTCTTTCTTACTCCGATCATTTGGAAACCGGAAGCGTTGGGAACGCGTGCGTATCTCGCCGCGTTTAATCCGTTCGCTTTGTTTATGGAGATTGTGCGCGGACCGATCTACGGCACGATTCCCTCTACAGGTATTTACCGTGGGGCAATCGGCGTTACCGTCGTTCTTTACCTGATTGCGGCACCGCTTTTCGTGCGTTTTCGCTCCCGTATCGCGTTTTGGATTTGAACAATGGCTTATCTCAGTCTTGACAAGTGCACCCTGCACCTGCCTGTCTACGGGACGGGCAACCGTTCACTCAAGCAGATGGTGTTGTCGGCGGCGACGGGCGGCCGCATTGCGGCGGGCAGCCGGAATATCACGGTGGTTGAAGCATTGCGCGACATTACGCTCGATATTCGTCCGGGCGACCGTGTTGGTTTAGTCGGGCACAACGGCGCCGGTAAGACGACGCTCTTGCGGATGCTGGCCGGTATCTATGAACCGACTTTCGGTACCCTGCGCAGCGAGGGGCGCATCACGAGCTTGCTCGACGTCACGTTGGGTCTCGACCACGAGGCAAGCGGATACGAAAACATTCTTCTCCGCGGTTTGATGCTCGGTGCCTCAAAGGCACAGATGCGTGAGTTGACGCCGTCGATTGCCGAGTTCTCCGAGTTGGGCGAGTACCTGCACATGCCCGTTCGGACGTATTCGAGCGGCATGGTGTTGCGACTCGCGTTTTCTATCGTGACCAGCGTCGAAGCCGACATCCTATTGATGGATGAATGGCTTAGCGTCGGCGACGCGTCGTTCGTCGCGAAGGCTGAAGAACGCATGCAGTCGTTCGTCGGTCGCGCGAGCATCATGATTCTGGCGTCACATAATCCGCAGATCATTAGCGATCTTTGCAACGTGAAGCTGACGCTCGAGCACGGGGTCATCAAGGCCATCGAGCGGTCGTCGGGTGTGCCGGCGAGCGTAGCCTGACAAGACAAACAGACGGCACACTGCTGGAGTGATTTGCTTGATGCCATCAATAGGAACCAGTGATCACGTTCGCCGAAATATGAACTCACGCGTAAGCGAGTACCTGGCACCGGCTGTTCATGAGGGAGACCGTGTGGAAAATGTGGAGCGCAAGACCACTGCCCGGGTCGATTTGCTTCGGTAGTCGAGCCTGAACTATTCTCGAAGCCTTATGGGACAAGGCTTCAAGGATAGTTCAGGGCAGCGCCTGCGATCAATGCGGATTCTTCCGCGCGGCGATGACTTGATCCGGACGCAGGTATCAATGATTAGTGCGGTCGTCACCTCAATTTCGGGTGCGAATCAACACCAGAAGCCGGACAAGCATGTCGAGAAAGGGGCCCAACTGGTTCTGCTAATCTTGCAAAACGTAGTCTGCAGAGTGCACGATGTCCATCACTGGCCTTTCACGGTGAGTCAGCCGGGCGAGACGCGTCACACGTGTCGTGTCCACCCGTGATACCTGCACCAGAAATCCTTTCGCAGCGTATAGGCTATTGAGTAGCGCGCCACGCTCGTCGCGACCGGAAATCAGCGTTAAAAAATTGTTACTTTATGGGCTAACATTGCCTGATGCCCCATTACAATATTCAACGCTTTGTGCTTTGGACAGGAGGACGATTCGACCTCGAAGCCAATTCAAGGCTTGCTTCAAGACGAAATCGTTAGATTTTCCAAATTCGACAGGCGGACGTCGCTGACCGGGGCGTCGAGGCGGCGACGATTCGTGGGGCTGCTTTGCCTCCACTGTGCGGAGTGTATCCAGCACGTCTCGTTGGTGCAGAACCTCGAGTAACGCTTCGTTTGGGTTGAGCGGGTTGGCCAAATGGTTCGCAAGATCGATTTCGCGCACAGCGGGTAACGCGTCGACATCGCCGTCCGGATAGGCGTCAACCATCAAGTCCGGCACGACGCCGCAATTCTGAATCGAGCGTCCGCTGGGTGTGTAGTAGCGCGCAACTGTCAACATAAGCCCGGCACCGCCCTGGACGGCACCCGTTACCTGAATCGTTCCTTTTCCAAAAGTCGGCTGACCCATGATGACCGCCCGACGTGTGTCTTGCAGTGCAGCGGAGACGACCTCTGTCACCGATACCGACTGCGCGTTGACCAGAACCACAAGAGGCAAGGTCTTGTACATCACTGGCAGACCGGCAAGTGGATCGTCCGTGAACGAGGTACGGCGATAGTCCACATAAGTGGTGCGATACGTATGTCCAGAGTCGGGTTTTCTCTCTTTGGAAGTCACGACAACAGTATCCGGGGGCAAGAATGCGCTGGCAACTCCTACGCCATCCTGCAAGACTCCCCCACCGTTTGAACGGAGATCTAGCACCAGACCCTTCAAGGGAGGGCGAGTGTAGGCGAGCGGGCGCAAGCGGGTCGCCAGGTCTGTGATGGTCTGTTCATCGAAGCTGCTGATGCGTATATACGCATAACCCGGAATCGGAATATCGGTCGTGACGCTGGACGAGTGAATCAGCGCACGCGTGACGACATAGGTTTTTGTCTCGTCGTCCCGAGTGCGATAAAGAGTCAATCTTACGTGTGTGCCGGCGGCGCCTCGCATACGTTTGACAGCTTCTGCCAAGGTCAACCCTTGTGTAGGCGTGTCGTCGATGTACGTCACAAAGTCGCCCGCGCGAATGCCGGCCTTTTCTGCAGGCGTGTCTTTGAGAGGAGCGTAGACGCGCACCCGCCCGTCCTCCATGCCAACCTGAAGGCCGACTCCTGCAAATCCCCCATCGAGTTGCTCGTGCAAACGAGAAAATTCATCGCGAGAAAAGAACTCGGAATGGGGATCCAGACTGGAAACCATGCCTTTGATGGCACTCGTCATAAGCGCCTCGTCGTCCACATGACCGGCGTAATCATTCTTGATTACGTCAAACGCGGTTTCCAGCGTATGCAGATCCGCAGCGGACAAAGGCGCAAGGTCGACAGGTACATCGCCGGGCTGACTCGCAATCGCGGGGCTGATCGCCGTCGCGCACAGTAGCGCGACCACTCCGAAGAAAAGCATCGCAGCGCGCGAGTTTTCACTGAAGGCGTCGATCAAGTGTTGTTTCCCACGATGTTGCATTCCTTTACGTCCATATGTGACGGGGCAACGGATTGGGACCAAGCGGAAGATTGCCACGTCTCGTATCGGGTTGCATCCGATTTTTCATAATGAAATTTCCGTCTGCGACGAGCACGCAACGTTTGCGTCAATCGACATCTGCCCCTGGCCTGCAGAACCGTTCCATTTCAAACTGAAAAAAACCGCCGCGGTGTTGGCACTGAACGAGAAGGTCGTGAAGCTCCTTCGGCGGCTCGTTGTTTCCTACGCGGTCAGCCGGGATTTCCACCACAGGGAGAGCAAGGTGGGCGGCCCGCTGTGAGGAGACTGGCTTCCAGTATTCGGAGAGAATCTTACGCTGGGCGGGTTGGCCGTTAAAGGGCACTTGCTAGAGGCGCTAATCGTGGCGTGGACGACGTGAATCAGCTTGAGAGGATAGTGGCCTTGTGCCCTCACGTGCTTTAGTGCGTAGATGATTGCCCGCGTGTCCTGATCTTGAGATTCAGGGTGTGATGTTACCCCGTTCTATGGCAGGAGCGCGTCGTCATGCGCCATCATCAGCACACGCATCTCGTTCCACATTCCGTAATAGTGAACAATGAAGCTGTCAGGGCGGCGAAACACCCAAGGCGTGTTGATGCCGACCATATCTGAAATGGTATCGTCTCGCAACATCTCGGCCTTCTTCATGGCGTTAATGAAATGGAATTGGTCGCCGTTGTCGACATACACGCTCGACGTGTCGGGAAGCTTGGCAATCACGGCCATGAGATCTCGCAGCATCACGTCGGTGCGCGCGGTGCGTCGAAAACCCACAATGCCGGCGTTAAAGGGCCACTGCCCGACGTCGTGTGCCAGCAGCCAGTCGCGCCCTTCGAGCAGCGGCTCCAGCTTTTGTTGCTGGTTGGCGATGAGCACGTCGGCGTCTAACCAGACAACCCAATCATGATGTTGCAGGTAGCCGTGCAACAGCCATGGCTTGAACCAGTTGCCGGTCGCGTCCAGTCCAATTTCGTGCGGAATATTGCGATGCACATACAGCGTATAGCCTTGCGCCTCGCAGTAGCGGCGGATATTGCCTTCTGCAATGCGCGCGTAGCTTCCGATATTGGGCGTATAAAGTGTCGTGATCGCAATTGAACGCCCAGGATTGTAGGTACTGCGCTCGGCAGTTTCAACGTCCGGGGTGGAAGCATATTCTGGAAACGAAAAAATCGGCAGGCCGGTTGCCCGGGCGCGGTTAATGCGTTCGACTAGCACGTTGCGAAAGCGGGGCATAACAGATTTTTGCTCGGGGGAATGCGGCATCTCGTCAATACTGATTGCAAACGTCGGCACTCGGGTCCAGAGCGGATCGCAGTTGCATCCGGTCGGCATGACCACGCAGATCCCGTCAATCAATGTCCTGTAGTGATGCGTTTCAAGACCCGCGAATAAAGCTGCCTCGGATGAATGTTGCACGTTACCGCCGAGCCTGGACTTTTTGATAAGCCGCAATACAGTATCTCGTACCGCCTCGGTGTTACGCCAGATCTGCACGTCGACCTGTGGCAGCTCATGCGAGGACGTGCGTACATGAAGCGTGTCACGCCCGGCCATCAGGCGGTCCAGCGCAACCGGCTCGATGATCGCAGAATCTTCGCTCAGCAACAGCACAAGTTGCTCAGGTGGTGTTCGACGTAGTGTATTGAGAAGGACTTCGTAGCGATGCAGCGCCCGTAGCGGCATCACCTGCGGCATGGCAGAGGCGTCTATAACCTCGTGGCGGTAACTGTAGAGTCGTGCATATTGCCGATGATTGGCGAGACTCGCCGGTGCCGGCTGACGGAAATGGCTGACTACTATCATAGCGTATTCCGGAGTTCACCGGACAGGCGACGGATGCGCTTGCGAACGATCTCCATATCCCACAGGCCGAGACAGCGGTCCGACATGGGCACCGTGCCGATATCTGGTCCGTAGATAATGCTCTCGTGACTGCCTTCGATCAGCAAGGCAAGGGGTGGGTCAAGATCGTAAGGCGCCATTTCCAGGTTGATTGGCGTCCACTGGCCGCTAACGATATCCGCGTTGCGTGGATATGTACGATAGACAAAAGTTGTTGTTAGCAGAAAGCGCGCCGCCGTGTCCGCAAAACGCTCGAGCGCTCGAAACACGTCAACGTGGGAGAAATGGAACAGGCAGTCGCGGCACAAGATCAGGTCCGCCTCAGGTAGCGTGTCGCGTAGCAGGTCGAGATGCACGAAGCGGCGACTCGGTGCTGCCCACGTCCGCTTGTTAATCTCGACGAGGTCAGGGACGATATCGGCGCCGATATAGTCAATTTCAGTGAGATCGACGTGGCGCATCCAGTTGAAATCGCCGCATGGCACATCAAGCATTGAGTTCACCCGGAAGCGTCGCAGCAATCCCGGAAGCTCACGAATTACCTGCGCCGCATTCTTTAGCTCTGAGCCCCATCCGGACACGCTCTCCTGGGACTGCCAACCCTTCTCGTCGTAGATTTTCTGGAATACTTGCGCCGAGTTGTTATCCATGTAACCACCCTCTTCTCTAAGAAAGCATTGCTTCGCCGCGAGCGCCTGCCTGGTTGTGACACGAGAAAGGCTACTGCAATCAGCCGGCAACGTGGACCGACTCTTTGGCGTCGAATTCGTCGCGCGTCGCGGCGCCTTCGACTGATTCTGCTGCTGACCCGGAAAGGCGAGAGTGTGGCCGCACCACAGGTAACCACCGGCCAATTGAAGGTGTTGCTGAATCACGAAGGCCTCGGCGCCTGGGTTCAGGGCCGGATCGAGACCAAACACATTTCGCCGATGGCGACATTTCATTGTTCAAGGCAGCTGATCGATACTGAATCCGACCAGTCGTCGCGCCCGCCGCCTGCAGGTGCAGTGTCTATGAAGATGCGATTCTAGGGAGCCGCTTGAATAAGCGTTGTCAACTTTTGTGACAATTTGCGCGTGACACATTGATAGCCTGACTTAGGGAGATGTGGAGTTACCCCCTCCTTTTGGAGGCAGCCAGGAGGGTCTGCGGCGCACGGCCCATCCCCCCGATGGGCGGCGCTCCTTTGGGACATGTTTGGCTCATTCTCCAACTCCTGCCGGCCGGGCGTCTGCAGCGGTGGAGCGCTTTCTCCAGCACGGGTAGCAGCTTGAGCGCCCAGTGATGCACGGTTGAATGATCGACCGCGATCCCACGTTCGGCCATTATTTCCTCAAGCTGTCGCAGGCACAGCGGATACGCGACCGTCGCCGATGAGTGAATTGATGAGGACGCTGAACCCGGCGTTGGCCAAAGTACGGAAACGGTTGAACTATGCGCCGGAAGTGATTCTGGTGTGCGTGCGCTGGTTCACGTTGTATTGCCGGGGCACTGTCGCGTTGCTGAGATGGTCGGGTAAGATCGCGTGATGAAGAATGCAAAATCGCTCTACCACGATCATCGCTTTCCGGTGGCGGTTATCAGTTGCGCGGTGCGCTGGTATTTCAGGTTTCAGCTCAGCCTGCGTGATATCGAAGAACTGTGTTCGAGCGCGGGGTTGTGTCAGTTACGAAACGATCCGACGCTGGTGCGATAAATTCGGCGCGTGCTTCGCGCGCCGTGTCAAGGCGGCTCGTCGCAAGCCCGGCACGACCTGGCACCTTGACGAAGTATTTGTGACGTTGCGCGGCGAGCCTTACCTGTTGTGGAGCGCCGTCGATCAGCACGGTCCCGAGCTCGATATCCTGCTACAGAAGCACCGCGAGAAGGCTGCAGCCAAACGATTTTTCAAGCGCGTGCTTGTCTCGTGTGCTGAGGCACCGCGCAAGATCGTGACCGACCAACTGCGCAGCTATCCGGCGGCGAAAGCCGAGATTCCCGAGCTCGCCCACGTCAGGCACGTTTTCGTCAAAGCCAGCGCGCGGCTGAACAACAGGGCCGAAAACAGTCATCAACCGACGCGCGAACGCGAGCGACGCATGCGTGTTTTCCGCGATCCTGAACGCACACAGGCTCTCCTATCGAGCTTCGGTCCGATCCGGCAGCACCTCGCGCTCAAGGAACATTTACTGCGCACCTCGCTCTATCGCTAACAACTCGCCGCGCGCTTCGACGCCTGGCATCGCTTCACTGAGATCACCCGAGATCCGTCCGCTTTCTGAGCAAATGCGCGTCCTCTCCGCAATTGCGTCGCAAACGCTATAACGTGACAGCGCCCACCCGGCCCTTTCACGTTAATGGTCATCGCCGATGTGAAGATGACCGTGTAGATACCGGATGGCGTGCCCGCTGCGGGACTGCCGAATAGCGCGAGCGAGCCATTGCCGACGTTGTTCGCGCCGGGTACGAGCGTTGGCGCGGGCGGCGTCGCAGGTGGTGTCGCCGATGCTCCGACGCTGACGCTACCGAGCACGGTACCGGCCAGCACGCGCGCGCGGCCCGTCAGGAGGATCGCGTCGCGCGACTGGTGGCCGTTCGCTTCCGAAACCAGGAATCCGCCGTCGTGCCAGATTTCGTAGAGCGGCGGGACAGTAGGCATGTTCATGGCAATCCCCCAGGTTCAGCGCGCGCGGCGCGGGTTGATCTGCTCAATGGCGCGGTCCCATCCGGCCGAAATCGCCTGCGGTGAGAGCGCTTCGGTCGACGAGCCGGGACCGACACGCGGATTGTTGGCCGCGCGATTGTGCGCGGGTGGTGGTGGCGATGGCGATGCCTCGAGCACAGCGATGGCTTCACGGCGTGGCAAGCGCGTATTAAAGGCGAGCCGGGCGGCGAGCTGCGGATTGCGCGAAGCGGCGTGTGTCGCAAAGATTGCGGAACAGCGTGCTTGCTCGCGGCGGCGCGCGGCGGCAGCTGGCGACGAGCCGCGCATCTCGGACTCGTCGTCATCGTCTTCGGCATCGTCCTGGGCGCGCGCCGCGCCTTGCGTCCGCGCTTGCCCTTGCCGCTGTCGTCATCGTCACCGGGCTTGTCCTTATCGTCGTCGTCCTCGCGATCATCGAGGTTTGCAGTTCACCCATGACGGCGAGCAGTGCCGCGTCCGGGGCCATGACGGCATCTGCGAGGCCGATATCGAAGCCTGCTCCGCCCAGGTATGTAAGGCCTTCCGTGGCGCACACCTTCGCGGGCGTGAGGTTGCGATTACGCGCGACAGTCGCGACGAACAACTCGCCCACGGCATCCACGTCAGACTGAATGCGCGCGCGTGCGTCATTCGATAGCGGCTGCACGTCGTTGACGTCTGCCTTGCGCGAGCCGTAGGTAATGAGCGTGACCGTAATCCCGGCAGCGGCGAGCGCCTTCGAGAAATCCTCGGGCGCGACGATCACGCCGATGCTGCCCGTGCCACCGGTACGCGGTACGACAACCGTGTCGCAAGCCGACGCGAGCGCATACGCCGCGCTAAAGGCGTTCTCCGTGAGGATCGCGTGCAGCGGCTTGACGCCGCGCGTGGCATAGATCGCGTCTGTGAGGTCGAAGCATCCCGCTACCTCGCCACCGGGCGAATCGATGTCGAGCACGATCGCGCGCACCGTGTCATCGGCGAGCGCCATAGCGAGGTTGGCGCGGATGCCGTCATAGCCGGTCATGCCGGAATACGGGTGCAGTATGCCGAGCTTCGCTAACAGAGTTTCCTGTACGGGAATCACGGCGATGCCCTCGAAGACTTCGTAGGGGCGTTCCTGCGCGGGTTCGCCCGCGTCATAGTCGGCGTCGAGCAGCACGATTTCGCCATCAGCACGCGTGAGACGCGCGAGGCCGAATCGATTCGCGAGCGCTGCCATCATGATTTCGAGCTTTTCCGGCGTGATTGCGAGCGGCACGTTAAACAGACGCTGGGCCAGGTGCGGATAGTCGGGTGTCGTCGCGATACCACTACAAATGTTGACAATGCCATGGCGCTTGGCTGCTAGCATAACGTGCAGTCCACCAAGCGGCCTCAATCGGCCTTAGATGAAGTCGATGGGCTCTCCTCCTGATCCCCGGAATGATCGGAGATGAAGTGTGAGCTCGCCGCGCTTCTTTCTCCCGGGAGGCACGGTATTTTTTCTTTCGGCTATGGGAATCCTGCATATATTCCAGTACCTGATTGCCGCGGTTGTTACCCTCATCATGTTTGTCGTAGCACACGTGAGTGCTGCCCGTTGAGGTACCTGGTAGCAAGGCCCTTTGAAATTCTGAGTAACTATGTCAAAAGTTACAAATTGCGTTGACAACATCCAGATATCTATTGGGATTCTCCTGTTCAAAAATTCCCGCCGCGAAGTCATCGATTGTTTGAATTCGATTTTTCGGCAATCCGCTGGGCATCATATCCGTGAGGTCCTGATACGCGACCAGAGCGGTGGCTGTCTCGAACATGTTGCAGCGTGGGAGCAATCTCAGACTTGCGAATATCCAATCCGGGCGACGTCCGGGCCGAATCTGGGATTCGGCGGAGGACACAACGCGTTGTTCAAGACCATGGACGCGGCAAGTTGCGCTTACCTCTGTCTCAACCCGGATGGCGTCATGCATCCCCGCGCGGTGGCCGAGATGATCGCGCTTGCAAAGCAGAATCAATGGGGGGGCATTTTCGAGGCAATTCAGGAACCGGTGATGCACCCGAAACATTTCGATCCGGCTACGGGTGCCACGGCCTGGTGCTCGGCGGCCTGCATCCTGTACCCTGCAGCGGTCTTTCGCAAGATTGGCGGATTCGACGACGACTTCTTCATGTATTGCGAGGATGTCGATTTGTCATGGCGCGTGAAGGCAGCAGGGTTCCAGTGCTATACCGCGGCAAAGGCATGGTTCTATCACTATGCGATGGATCGCACGGGGCGTGTCGCCGACATCTGGCGCTCAGCCTACCTGCTAGGTCACAAATGGCGAGCAGCGAAATTCAAGCTGAATGCTTTTCATACGCTTACAGCGCTTGTCGACGTCGAACCCGAAGAAATCCGGGCTTATGTCGAGGCTCATGACCAGCACTCCATGGAAATGGTGTTTCAGGCCTCACCTGATTTTCAGCACGGTTTGGTGTTTGCTCGACAGATGTGGACAGAGTAATGAACGAGGCTCTCTCAATTGTCATCCGGAGCATGCCGGGGCGCGAACACTTTCTGGAGAAGTGCCTGTTCACGCTATCGGCCCAGTCCTACCGCGACATGCAGGCGCTCGTGGTGGTCCAGACGAAGGAGCGGCTTGAAGAAGCCGACAAGCTGGCCGAAGTGCTCGACTCCTGGAAGTACAGCTTCGTCGACGCGCGAACTATCGTGCATTGCAGCGAAAAGGACGCGCGTTCAAAGAGCCTGAATCTGGGCATTGAGGCGGCGAGCGGCCGCTATATCGCCTTCCTCGATGACGACGACAAGGTCTATCCGGAGCATTACGCCAAGCTGATTGCCGAGTTGCGGAAGAGCGACTATGCTTGGGCCTACTCCGACACTGTCCGTGCCCAGTACAACGAAGAAGGGCAGCTTACGCATCGGACTATGCCGTTCCGGCGCAAGCGCTATTCGTATCTGAGCCACCTGCAAGAGAATTTCATCCCGATTCATTCTTTCGTAGTTGACCGGGAACGCGCGCCAGACATGCCGATGATCGACGAGCGGTTCGATCGGCTGGAAGACTACGACTTCCTCCTGCGGCTCGCACGTATCCATGAGCCACTGTACTTGCCGTACATCGGCGCGGAATACTGTATCCGCACCGATGGGACGAATTCCGTGCAGGACGGTACGGCGCAGTTGCGTGCGGCATTGGAAAAGAAGCGGATCTGGGCGCAATCGCAGAACCTACTCGAGGAACGCCAGTTCGGCCTGGTCGGCTGGTGGGTTCGTGAGATCAAGGATCTGCCGTCACAGATCGTCACACAACATGTTCCGTCTGCGCAGTCTCCTTACCAACCGGACATGCATCACCAGGACTATTACTTCAGAAACACGCTGAGCAGTTTTCATCGATCCAGATCGTGGAGATTGACGCGTTTCGTCCGCAATATCGTTCGCCGGGCTAGAGGACAGGGCAAAGAAATCCCGCATGTTCCGAATACCGAATGGGAAGCGCAGGCCCAGATTTTCGAGATCCTCAATTCGAGTTCTTGGGAACTGACGGCGCCGTTCCGCCTGATTCCGCGAGTCTGGCGAAATCGAAGAGGGCTCACAGAAAGGCCTCGTGCTAACGACTAGGGCTTCTCATCCTCGCCGGGCGGGATGCATCGAGCAACCTGTGTGATTTGCGCCGACGCTCGATGCCTCGGCGCTAAATCCTGCCTCTTACTGCCCCGTCGGCGCTTCGGGCGGACTTGATCGATGCTGCCGCCGCTGCGCCTGTACATGACGGCAGCGTAAGCCCGAGTCGGCTCGCTCGCCGCGACGGCAACTTGCCGTCGGTATCCCGGTGCGTAGTTCGGTCGGCCCTTGCGGTTCGATGGTCTCGCATTCCGTGTGTCCAAAGTAGTCCCCACCACTTGAAGTAACGGGCATCACTTTGGACACTGGCTTCAGCTCTGTCCATGCGGCCATCAAATGACGCTTACGTCGCATAAGCCGTCCGTATTGTGGCTGGTATATGCCGGAAACACCGGTAGCAGGTTTAGCAGCCTGAAGAGGAGAACCCCGCACGCCCGGGAGGGTGTGCGGCTGCCTCTGTTCGTCTGTTGCTTTCGTCAATGGGCGGGCATTGGCGGGGGAGCCTTCGGGCTTGCCGGTTTTGGTTCCCTCCGGTCTGCTAACCCTGTCATGTCCCCGCTCACCCCTCAAGTGTGGGCCGGCCTGTTTCGACACGGAGACGCGGACCCATGCCAGAAGATTCCGGCAGTAATCCCAGCACTTTGGCCCCTCAGGACCGCATTGCCATTCTCGAAGACCTGCTCAAATTTCACGCTCCGCAGAATCTCTGGGCTGTCGGCGAAATCTTTCAGGCGGTACCGTGGCTTGACTACACAAACCGGCCGGATGTTTCAGCCGACGAGCTTCGGGCAAGGATTGCCCTTGCTCGCACGGGCTTGACTCGGGTCGCACACGGACTAGCAATCGACAATCTCAATACCGAAGAAGTGCGGGCCAGCCGCAACGGCCAGGTCGAGCTCGAGGACCAGGACGGGGAACTCGTCAGCGGGCGGCATGCGGTGCGCGGCTCGCATCAGCGCGGTGAGCGCGCCATCCATCTGGTGTCGGCGTACGGCAGCGGGCTGGGGGTGGTGCTCGAGCAGGTGCGCACGGCCGACAAATCGAACGAGATCGCCGCCATCCCGGAGCTGCTTGACGCACTGGTCCTGAAGGGAACAATTGTGCCCATCGACGCGATGGGTTGTCAGCAGACGATTGCCCGACAGATCGTGCAGGCCGGAGCTGACTACGTGCTGGCGGTCAAGAAGAATCATCCCACCCTGAGCTGGCGCGTGCAGCAGGCGCTGAAGGCGGCCGAACGCCTGGCACCGGCCGAGCGCAGCAAGCTGTGCAGCGAGTACCGCGAGGTGGACAAAGACCACGGACGCATCGAGACGCGCTGGTGCATGGCGATCCGGGACCCCAGGCTCGCCGGGGCCCACGTGTTGCCCTGGGCCCACTCAGTCGCAGTCATCGAGTCTACACGTGAGATTGGCGACGCGGTCACGACCGAGCGCCACTATTTCGTGTCCAGCCTGCCACCCGACGTAAAACGTATCGCCCGTGCGGTACGCGCCCACTGTCGTATCGAGAACAACCTCCACTGGTGTCTTGATGTGGTCTTTGGCGAAGACCAGTGCCGCGTGCGCGTGGACAATGCCGCCCAGAACTTCGCCATCCTCCGGCGTATCGTCATGAACCTGTTAAAGCACGACCACAAGACCAAAGCAGGCCTAAAGATTCGTCGCCTTAAAGTCGCTACCAGCGATCTCCATCGCGAGCAAATCCTCGGCTGGTAAGGCGCACGGATATTTAACCTTTCGTGCAATCACCCTGGTTCTCTTGATCCATTACGCATATCTGTGACTATTCTTCAGATTTGTTCGATGGGGTTCTGGTTTAATGGATGGGTGATCAAAGATGATCGTGAGAGTTTATTCAGGCTGTCCGTTGTGACCGTGAACTCGCTGTTACGGGTGCTTCTTTCATAAGGAAAACTGAGGATATAAGAAGGGGGCGGAATTGCACGGCGCATCCGCTCGCAACAACGGGCGCACGCACAGAACGTCTCGCCAACGTGATATGAGCAACATAGGACTTGGATGTTGCAGTTACAACGGTGTTCATTGAGCCGGATACCTGTGGCGTCTGGTGGCTGAACACCGGCACAGCCGAACTGACAAAAGTGGCCGACTCCGTCCCGCATTTCGAAGGTCTGTTGAACTCGGATCTGGCTGATGAATGGTTCTCGCCAGACCTGGTCGGGAAGCTTCATGTTGCGGGCAAAGTGCCAGGACTTGGCGAGTGCTACACGTTCGTCATCTTGCCAATCTTCAGCGAGGGGAAGTATGAGGTCGACAACGTCAACCCTGTTCCAGTCCGCGAACATTATGGATCAACCGGCTCGATGCATAAGCACCTGCGCGACATTCCAGACGGAGCGCAGGTAGAGGTCAATGTGTCTGACTGACTTGCCAGCGGGTTGTATGCGGCCTTGTCTTCAACCAGACGTTCGACTTGGGTGCTTGGATCGTCAACAAACGGGCCGCAGAAGAAGTAAGCAAGCTAGTAAGCATAACTAACAATTACTGACGGTCGGGTCGATGTAATACGCATAGCATGCGGGTACATAAAAAGGAAACTTCGCACGCGTTGTCGCGATCGGCAACTGTTGTGCAGGGCATCGTCATTGTGGGGTTGAATTGCATGAATGCAGTATTCAGAAGCATCTGGAGCGAGGCGCTTGGAATGTGGGTCGCGGTGTCGGAATTGCCGGCCTCGCGTGGTAAAACGGGAAATTCCCAGACTCTCTTGGCTCCTCGCCAGTCGGACGAACACTGCAGTATTGGGGTGACCGCCGGAGAGGCGTCTCGTGGTTACGAGGTTGGTGTGCGAACTCAAGGTGCTTTGTTTTCCCGCCCTATTGTAACGACGATACTTCTGGCTTTCGGCAACCTGTCTCCAATCTTCGCACATGCACAATACTCCGCTGGCGGCGGCGTTGCGAATGGCGGTTCCTCGATTGCGATCGGTACGGGGGCGGTAGCCACACCCGCGCCGGGTGGGTCTTTCGGAAATGTGGGGACAGCGATAGGGCCAGGTGCGGTGGCATATGGGCACGATACGGTAGCGCTTGACGCTCAGGTGGGCGCGGCCCCCGTTGTTGCAGCCACGGCGCCTGGGCAGCAGCAGTTTGTCAACACAACGGCCCCAAATGCAATCGGCATTGGGGCGAGTATCGGCCAGGGAAGTGGTGCGGGGCTGGTTGAGAGCAGTTCGCAGGAAGCCATCGGGATCGGCAGTTCGATGGGGTATTCAGCCAATGGCGGTCAAGGCGCTGCGGATCATTCCATCCTGATTGGCACCTTCGCGCAAGGCGGGACGGCCGATGCGGCGGGAAGTGTAGGCGGCTCGAGTTCGTCGGTGGCGCTGGGTCATTACATCACCATCGGAGCAGCATCGGTCGGCGGAGCTGGTAGCGGAAACAAGGCAAGTGCGTTTCAGGCCGTGCTGATGGGGTCTGAGTCAAATCTCGGATCGGCCGCCTACGCGCAATTCGGCTTGGCATCCAATAGTTCGGTGACGGCCGACAACAGCGTTCTCATTGGGGCGTCGTCTCAACTGGGTTTTGTGAACAACAGCAACGAGACAGTGAGTGCCCAGAATGCCGTCCTAATCGGCTCGGGTTCGCGACTCGGTGTTGACGCCAACGCTAATAATTCCATCCTTATCGGCACAGGCTCCAGTGTAGGGGTGAGCGGTGCCAATGCACTCAATTCCGTGGCCATCGGTTCAGGCGAGACGGTTAATGCAAGTAGCTCCATTGCCATTGGGACGGGCAACGTTGTGTCCGGCAACAACTCAGGCGCCATCGGCGACCCGACCACCATTACCGGCTCGGGCACCTACACCCTAGGCAACAATAACGGCGCGGTAGGGGCCAACGAGTCGGGCATCTTCGGCAACAACAACACCTTGCCTACGGGTTCGGACAACAGCCGCATCGTCGGCAACGCCAATACGGTCAACGCCCCGGACTCGTTCGTCCTGGGCAATAACGTAACGGTGAACAACGCCAACAACGTGGTGCTGGGTAACAACAGCGCTGACAAGGTGGCGGTGCAGATTAGCAGTGCGGCTATCCCCAGTGTGATCGCCACGCTCAATCCGGACGGCACTACAAGCTACGCCGCTGGCCCGGCGATCACCTACGGCAACTTCGCTGGTACAGCGACAGGCGTGGTGAGCGTGGGCGCGCCTGGCGCCGAGCGACAGATCGTCAACGTCGCCCCAGGCGCGATCAACGCCACCAGCACCGACGCGGTCAATGGCAGCCAGCTCTACGCGGTGGCAAGCCAGATCAGTGCGCTGGGCGGCAACGTCACTACTATTGTTGACAACGCCCAGACGCACTACTACAGCGTGAATGATGGTGGTACGCAGAGCGCCAATTACAACAATGCCGGTGCATCGGGGATCGACGCACTGGCGGCTGGTACGGGGGCAAGCGCGGCCGGTGCCAATGCCACGGCGGTGGGCAATGCGGCCGCCGCGAGCGCAACCAACAGCTTAGCCGTGGGCTCAAAGGCCAGCGCGACCGTTGCAAATAGCGTGGCGCTCGGCAGTGGCTCCACCACGACGGCTGCCACCGCCACATCGGGTACGACAATTCGTGGTCAGAGCTACACCTTCGCCGGGGCTACCCCGACCGGTGTGGTGAGTGTGGGTTCTGTTGGGGCGGATAGGCAAGTCCAAAACGTAGCGGCAGGCCAACTCACTGCGACCAGCACCGACGCCGTCAACGGTAGCCAGCTCTATGCAACGAATCAGGCGATCGACAGTCTGTCGAATACCGTCACCGCTACGGCGACGCACTACTACAGTGTCAACGACGGCGGCGCTCAACAGAGCAACTACGAAGGCGGTGGAGCGAGCGGAGCGAATTCCGTCGCGATCGGACCTGGCGCGAGTGCTTCCGGCGCAAGCACCGTGGCGCTCGGCCAAAACGCGGCTGCGGCGGGACAAAACGCAACGGCAATCGGCGCCAATGCCTCGGCCACAGCAAATAACGCCGTGGCGATGGGTGCGAACGCCGTAGCGAATGGTGCGAATTCAGTGGCAATCGGTGCTGGCTCTGTCGCAACGCAAGCGAATACGGTTTCTGTTGGTTCGACTGGCAACGAACGGCGCATCACGAACGTCGCTGCGGGCACGAATCCGACCGATGCTGTCAATGTCAGTCAGCTCAACGCCGCAGCCTCTCAGAACCTCTACTCGGCGCAGCGTTACACCGATCGCGGCGTTGCGGCCGCCCTCGCCATCCCGAGCGTCCCGATGCTCAGCGTCGGCGACAAGTGGATCGGCGCCGCTGCCGGCACTTACGGCAATGCGACCGCGCTTGGTGTCGCAATCGCTTACCAAGCCACACCCAACCTGAACGTTGCCGGTGGTGTCTCTTCCGCCATCGGAGGCTCAACCGCACTCAAGGTCCAGGCCGGTTATCGCTGGTAGTTCGCCGCACTACCGTTTTCCAACGTGGTGGCGCAATCGAACCAGGGGGCGGTGTCGGTGGGCGTTCGCACCGGGACTCTGACGAACGACCAAATAGAATGCGTGCGCCGACACGGTCGTTGCGTCGCCCGGCAAGCGGGAGTTCAAGCCGCACATCATCGCGGTGGCGGGCGAAGCGACGACGAAGGCGGTACTAGATTCGGCGCTCGAAGGCCGCAACCGGCGATTGATATTCCGCACAACTTCCTTGGCTGGAAAGAGTTCTAACCGTTTAACAATTCGTGCAATCGCCCTAGTACCCAATGCAACCGTTGACAGAAGTTGACAGTTGGCTGTGGCTGAAGCGGCTAGAGTGACGCACCCACGCGCGAAGAGACCATCGACGCGCATTGCTCTTTAAGACGCTTCGGACAGCGAATGGGCTTGAATCATACGTCGTCACGACGCGGTATGGAATCTGTCCGATAGTAGCGAATTGACAAAGGATGCTGCGCGCGGGGCATTCGAAAAAGATACGATTGCTTTTGTGCCGCCAGGACCGGCAATCGATGAGGAGCAGGCTGGAGAGTCATTTGCGGCTGGTCCGGGTACGGCGATTGGAGCGGCTGCGGGGGCTACAGACAGCAGTGCGACGGGGGGCTGCTGCTTCCAAAAATGCGGCGGTCAATCAGGCAGACCTCGATACACTCGCTGCGAACGGCGTGAAATTCATCCTGCAAATCGTTATTGCGACGGGGACGACCTCGGGCGGACAGGTGATTTTTCCTGTGACGGGTCCCTCGAGCGCAGGTCTCCGAATTCTACAGTCAGAGGCAATGGTTTTGTCGTGGATGCGAATCCAAGGGGGCGTCAAATGAGAAAAATCAATGTGATGGCCGAGCATCAATTCTATCCCCTATGGGACATGTCGCCCGGCATGTACGGCGACCTCGATCCGAATACGTTGCCCATCTCGGTGGAGCTCAAGCAACAATTTGCAGACTGGGCACAAATGTTCGATGAAACGTTGGATATGTCCGAACCTGCAAAATCCGGCTTTAAAAGTGCGGAAGCAGAGGCCGCTTTCAAGGTGAAGGGAGTTCAGCTCGCTGAGCAATTGAGGAAAGAACTTGGCGGCGATTATTTAGTCTCCGTCACGGTGTAACTTGCGACAGACAGCTATTTGAAATGGCAAGTGTCAAAGAAATTTGCAGCGTGCTGATTCGCATGAGCGGGTTGCTGTTGTTTTGTGATTTGGAGGACTGGGCGTGTGTGCTGATTCAGTTTGCGAATCGAGTAGAAGAGGGATGCCCGGTTGTCCGAGCGGAAATCTTACGCTTGTTCGGCGGAATGGGTTCGCTGAACGACCTTGTTCTGCATAAAGATGGTCACGTATTGAACGATGAGAACGAGGTGTTCGATGCGCTGCGTGAGCGTCTTTATGAGTTGATTCGAGATCAATTGACTCTCGATAGTGAGAACAGATGAGTTGACGGAAGTGGAATTGGGTTGACATCGACGGATGCCCGGGCAGAGACGCAGTGGCCTATGCAGTAGATCGAGAAGTGACGGCGGGAAACGGGGTAGTTTGATGATGGCACGAAATCGAACGGAAGAACTGAAGATTGTCTTTGCGCTCAGCGACCTCGCTGACCCAAAGGGAAACATGCTGGTGAACGGCGGCGTGACGTCGTATCCCAGAGCGACGTCGATTGGCTATTTGGATGCCTTGCACCTGCTCATCGAGGCCATGCGAACGCTGAGCATTGACACGACCTTTCTCGAGGGTGGTCACGCCATATCGGCGGAAGCGCTGCTAAAGAGAATTGAACAAAGAGGGACGTGGGCGCACATCGAGACCGCCGAGCTCTTTTTCCAATTTGAGGTCGTCGGTGCTTTTGACCATGCATACATCACGGTCACCGAATTGTCCGCGGGCGCAGCGGGTGATTGGGGAAACTGGGTGAAGCCTTTCCTAGCCTTGGATGGATTCGTTCAGGCGTGGGGGGTAGACGTTCAATACAACTACTGGCAAAACGTTCGCGACCCGGTCGAGTATCAAATTTTCGGCCGTAACTATTCCCATTTGCCGATGAGGTCGAATGGTTTGCTTTCATCCGTTCAACGGATGGAAATTGATATCTCCGGAAACCCTGGGCGCTGGATGCTGCGAACAGGCTACGTCGAATCGGTGGGGGCTGTGATGTGGTTGGGGGAACGCTTCTGGGCGCGCGTCGGACAGATTCGCAAGCGTTTTCTGAATGTCGCCGAATGGCTGTGCGTGACCGAACCCGCGAAAGGGATTGTGCAAATACGAGCGTCCGACCGTTGCTTTGTTGGCGAGGATACGGCCAGCACTCAAGTGCGTCTGCGAGCGCTTCTATACGGTTAATCTCCATTCGAGCTGGATGCGTCGTCGCGGCGCTTTTGAAGCGCAGTGATTCAAGAGTATGCAATTAGCATAACGAATTTATATGAATTTGGCATTTTCCCGCATTCGACGTTCGGCGGTGCTCGCTATCGCGTTGGTTCTCGCGGCTTGTGGTGTATTGGACTGTGGCGGCTCGGCGACGAACGGTGCGGGAGTGGGCGGTTGCCATGCGCATACGACTTTCTGAAAGTTTGCCAATTTCCATGAGGTCTCGTCACCGCAACCCGGCAGCAACCTGCCCGATGCCTAAAGCGTTGTTCGTGCTCGCGTTGCTTGCATGGGCTGTCGCGGCAAATGCGACGGGCATTGTCTCCGATGGCGGCACCGCGACGTCGGTTACGACTGCGGCGAACGGCGCGACGACGCTCGCTGCGCAAGGCGGTATCACCAACGACAACGCTCGAATTCTCGCCAACGGTGCGGTGACGCTCGCGGCGCTAGGTGACGTGCAAAACGTTATCGACCATAGCGGCGGCACGGCCGGTGGTGCGCCCATCGCGTACTCGAACACGGGCGGCAGCTTCCTGTTTTTCACGCACTCGACGAGCGGCTACAACGTCGACTACGGGTCCGTCAGCCAGCCGGACCAACTTGCGTACATCGCTTCGACTGGCGGTCCGGTGACGATTTCCGGCCGAAACATTACCAATTCCGGCGGGATCATCCAGTCGAACAATGCCGATATCGACATTATCGCGCAAGACGCGTTCACGAACGCCGCCGTGATGTCGGGACAAGCAAGCTACTCGCAAAGCTGCTGGATTTTCTGCCACGCGAGTGCGACGAGCACCGTCACGCCGTACGGCGGAACGATTCAATCGGGCGCCAACATCGCGATTGTCGCCGGCACGAGCGCGAGCGACATCGGCGGCAACGTGTTCGCGACCGGCAACATCGCCGTCACCGCACCGGTGACCTATGCGCGGGGCGTCACCGGTTACTTCGCCATCAACCAGGACTGGGGCTTCAAGGCCTTCTTCGGCAGCACGTGGGCGGAGATGATTGCATCCGACATCGGCGGTGGCTTCACGGCCGACGGTTCCATGTCGCTCATCGGCGACGGCGTCATCGATGGGGGCTATTTCAGCGGCGGCACGGGCGTCTCGGCCACCGGTGGCATCACGACCGTGCGTGCGCCGTCCAGCACGCCGGTGCGAATCGGCCAACATCTGGGCTTAACGACATGGTGGTAATTGAATGAACGCGTCCCACCCCAGATCGTAGGAGCAATTGGCGGGGATCCTTGTGGTTCGACGGCATCAATATGCCCAAGTGGAAAATCTCTGCATTTCCAGTCAGCCGGAGGATTTCGCAATGAAGCTTATGCCTGTTGGTATCGACATCGCAAAGAATGTTTTTCAAGTGCACTACATCGACCAGGAGACGGGAGAGATCGTGAACAAGCCGATAAAGCGAGCGCAGTTCCTTGAACATTTCGCGAATCATGCCCGATGCCTGATTGGGATGGAGGCCTGCGGCGGTGCACACCACTGGGCCCGGCAACTCGCGAAGCTGGGGCATGAGGTGAGGCTGATACCTGCGGAATACGTGAAAGCCTTCAATGTCCGTAACAAAAATGGCGCTGCCGATGCAAAGGCCATTTGGCATGCCGTACAACAACCGGGGAAACCCGTGTCGGTGAAAACTGAGATGCAACAGGCAATGCTGGCGCTGCACCGAATGCGCGAGCAACTCGTGAAATTTCGCACGATGCGGATCAATGGCTTGCGTGGCTTGTTGACGGAATACGGCGAGGTAATGAGCAGGGGGCGGGCTCAACTTGACCGTGAGATCCCGGCGGCGTTTGCACGCATTGCGGAGCGGTTACCGGCAGCGCTGGTGGACACGTTACGTGAGCAGTGGAACGGACTGGCGAAGCTCGATCAACAGATTGCCGAGATCGAACGGCGAATGCGTGACTGGAAGAAAGAGGATGCGGCCGTGAGAGCAATCAGCGAGATCCCAGGTGTCGGACTACTCACGGCGACGGCGGCAGTCGCGATGATGGGCGATCCAAAGGCATTTCGCTCGGGGCGGGAATTTGCAGCGTGGGCTGGCCTTGTTCCAAAGCAGACGGGCTCCGGAGGCAAGGTAAACCTGCATGGGATCAGCAAGCGGGGCGATACCTATCTGCGCACGCTATTGATTCACGGTGCGAGATCTGTATTGACCCATGCCAAAGACCCAGGTCCTTGGGTTGATCAGATCAAGAAGCGCCGACCGATGAACGTAACAGTTGTCGCTTTGGCGAACAAGATCGCGCGAACAATCTGGGCAGTGCTGGCGCGAGGCAAGGCGTACGAGAAGGGATATGTGAGCGTGAGACCTGCGTAAGCGGATCTCGCTCGATATGTGAGTAATGGTTAGCAAAAGGGTGGACGTCGAAAGGTTGCGCTGGCAATAGCGTGTGATGGCAAGACAGGTAGGACCGGGACTCGCTAAACCTGGATCAGAACAAGAGCCTTGAGCTCGTGGTGGTAATGAGGTGCGAGTCAGCGGATTCCATAGGGGCCCGCAGCGGATGGTATGGCTGCAATAAGGCCGGATACATAGCTGCAGACCTTCCTGGCATGTCAGATACACGCAATACTTGCGCAAACGGGACGCGTTCATACATGGTTCTGATGAGTCGGGTCATATCGACAATGCTTCTCCTGGTTGCCGTGGCTCTCCTGGTCACGCTGGTGATTGTGCTCAAGACGGCACCGCCGCCTGCCGTGAAGACTGCTGCACCTGTTCGCGCAACGCGTCTCGCGAGCCAGGAGTAGCCATGCGCGTTTCACTGAGGCAGTGGCTGGGCCTCCTCCTGGTCGTCGCGATACTGCATGCGCCGGCATTCGCCCAGACGCCGCCGGCGCCACCGCCTCCCGCTGCACGACCCCTGCAGGACCCGGCGCAGCAACTCATCGACCAGCAGAAGCAGCAGGCGCAGCAACGGCAACTGAGCCAGCCGCCGGCGGCTATCACGGTACCTCCATCGAACCCGGCAATGACGCTCGATATTCCGCCCGATACGCCGGTCGAGCAAATTGTCAAGACGGGATCGACATTCCCGGTGCGCACCATTGTACTGGCCGACCCGAACGGTCAGCCGCTCGACCACAGCAGCCCGGTGCCGGTGTCGAAGCTCGACGCCATCACCGCGCCCTTTGTTGGCCATCCCCTGGGCTCGCACCGCATCAACGTGCTCCTGAAAAGACTCACCGACGCGTTCGTGTCGGCGGGCTATGTCACGACGCGTGCCTTGCTGGGGCCCCAGAACCTCGAATCGGGAACCCTGACTATCACGGTCCAGTTCGGCCGCATCGAGAACTTCATGGTCAACGGCAAACCAATTCACCGGCTCGCCGCCGGCGAAGCCTCGACGGGCGGGGGGCTCCTGACCGACGCCGGCTACGAGAACGCGTTTCCCGGTGCGCACGGCGAGCCGCTCGCTCTCTCCGACCTGGACCAGGGTGTGGCCCAGATTAACCGTTTGCGCCGAAATCAAGCCTCCGTGCAGATTCTGCCGGGCCAGACGGTCGGCGATTCGGTCGTGGCCATCAGCAATGCGCCCGGCGACCGGCTGTACTACAACTTGGGCACCGACAACTATGGCAGCTCGGCCACGGGCGTCACGCGCTATCGGGCGGGCGTCGAAGCGGACAACCTGATGGGCTTGCAGGAAGCTATCAGCCTGAATTTCATCGATAGCCTCGAGAGCAATGCGCTGGTGGGCTCGATTGCCGTGCCGTACGGCCGCAGCACGTTCAGCTACACGTTGTCGGATTCGGAATACCAGGAAGTCATCGGTACCACGGTGCTCGAATACGGCCGCACACTCAGCCACATCTTGGGCTGGAACTATCAGCTAAGCCGCACGCCGGCGGACCTCACCAGTCTCGATGCGACGCTTTCCTGGCACCGCACCGACCGCGACGCCAACGACATCGACCCGAATCCCGAGCACATCGCGGTGTTGCGCATCGGCGGCAATTGGCTGCACAAGTTCGTGCTGAACGACGCGCCAGGCAATGTGACGTTCGATGCGGGCGTCTCTCAAGGCCTACCGTGGCTCGAAGCAGACCACGATGCGCCGGGCACGACCCGAGACGATGCACACAGCCAGTTCACCAAAGTGGACGCGACGGCGAGCTTCACGGTGCCGCTGCCCAAGCTCGGGCCGGCAGCGCTCGCATATCGCGGCGTGCTCGGTGGCCAATACACGAACGTAGCGCTGTACGGCACGGAGCAGCTGTTCCTGGGTGGCATGGATACCGTACGGGGCTTTCGCTCGGGTGTGCTGGCGGGCGACCGGGGCGTGTATTCGCGCAACGAGCTTGCGTGGGTCAATGCGCTGGCTTGCGCGCGCAGTGGCAATGGCACAAGCAACTGTTGTCGACCGAAGCCACAGTTGGCCGGGAGCTGACGCAACCTGCAGCACTGGGCCCTCGGGCCACCCTCGTGCTCGCTACCTTGAACTGGAATTACTGACAGGAGTATTTATGTTGCGCAACTCGACCTTTATCCGTGCGCTGTGCGTGAGCGCCTTTGCCTCGGTTGTGCTCGCCACGCTCGTCCCCCATATCGTCCATGCCGCCGGCGATAGTGCGTCTGGCCCAGTGGTGGCGTTGCCTTCCGGCGTGGTCGCTATCGTCAACGGCGTCGCAATTCCTCAAGCGCAGCTCGATGCGGCGGTGCAGGCTAGTCACCAATCCGACACCCCACAGCTTCGCCAGAATCTCAAGCAGCAGCTTATTGTGCGCGAACTGTTCCGCCAGAACGCGGAGAAGGGGCAATACGGCACAAAGCCGGAAGTCCAAGAGGCGATGAACGCGGCGAAGGTCAATGCCGAAACGCAGCTGTACTTGAAGGACAGCATTCACCCCGCGCAGGTGACAGACGCCCAGGTGAAGGCGCGCTATGACGAAATTGTCGCGTCGCTGGGCAAGGAAGAATACAAGCCGCGCATCATCGTCGTGCCGGATGAGGCGACCGCGAACACTGTGCTTGCCGCATTAAAGTCTGGCACGGCCTTCGATGCGCTTGCGCGCCAGTACAGCACCGCGCCGAGCAAAGCAAGCGGCGGCGAACTGCCGTGGGTGAGTTTCAAGACGCCGATGACGGAGGGCAAGACGCAAGGCTTGCCACTCGCAGTAGCGCAGGCGATTACACAATTACCGGTGGGTGGCGTGTTGCCGCAATCGATCGCGCTCGGCAGCGACACGAACGGCCCACGCGCGATCGTGAAGGTCGATGCGAAACGGCCGACGCAGGTCCCGCCATTCGATCAGGCGCAAGGCACAATTCGCCAACAGTTGCAGGCGCTAGCGCTCGAGAAGGCAGCGGCACAGTTTTCAGCCGACCTGCTTAAGGGCGCGACGATTCAACAATGAACGAGGTGTCGAATTGGCATGGCGAAAAAAGGCCCATCGCGCCCGCGGCGCACGAAGGAAATGCTCCTGCCTTTGCAGGCGGGCGTCGTGCGAGACATCTCGCTCGAAAATCACCTGGCGCTCGCCACGATGCGTAGCGGACATGGCACATCCGATGCAATGGCCGCACTGCTGCGGGCTCTCTACATGACGTTCTATCTGCTCGAAGGGAATCATTCGGAAACCGAACTGGCATTGTTTCTGGAGGTGGAGACGGCGCTGGACGCGAGCATACGGGCTGCTGCGGGCGAGGGGCGTGACTGGCGTCTGGCGGAGGAGCAGTTGCCGTTGATTGAACACGTGCTGCAGCGCTGCGATGAGGTTGTGGGCAGCGTGCCGAAGTACTGCTATGTCGACGCATTGGACAAGCTGAGCCGGTTTGTTCACTCTGCGCAGCAGTCACCGTTGCCAGGCAGTCGACTGGGGGAGATGTGGTCATGAGAGATGGTATCGGGCCGTTCTCGAGATCCGATGCAACCGCATCAATAAGGCATGTTCGCGGTATGAGTTGTTGACGACAGCGCACCGCGCCGGAAAGGAGGTGAATGGCAGATCCGGTTCATGCTTTCGGCTCGAAGCCGGCAGCCGGGCCTGCGACGGTCGTAGAGCTTGGGGCAACTGCACAGGCGTGTCGTCTCCGGTGCCCGCTTCGCTGCGTCACAAAAGTTGACAGCACGGTTTCGATCCGGTCCATAGAATCGCTCCTTCATGAGGACTGCGCCTGCACCCGGCAGACGCAGGGAACAACAACGGGTACGGGGTTAGATGAGGAACCGGCTGGATTCAAAGTTGACCAGGTGCCTGGCACAACGAAGCGTTGCTGCCATCGACGGACGGTGCTTCGTACCGGTCTGCCGATGCACGCCGGTCGTCAGACCCTTGTGGTTTCGCGTGACGGCCGCTCATGACGGGGGTGATGTATTTCGCACCTGCAGTGCTGCTGGTCGATCAGACCGCGCACGCCGCGCCCATTGTCGATCCGCGCGACTCGGTCCCGTTCCAGCCGACCATCACGCAAACCAGCACCGGGGTTGCAGCGGTCAATATTGCCATGCCGAACGCTAACGGGACCAGTACGAACCAGTACAGCGAGTTCAACGTGGATGGTTCAGGCCTTGTGCTGAACAACAGCCTAGTTTCAGGCACACCGCTGCGGGGCGGCACACTCGGCGCGAACCCGAATCTCAAGGGCCGCACGGCCACCATGATTCTCAACCAGGTTACCTCGACTGCACCCTCGACGCCCGCGGGTCCGCTCGAGGTGTTCGGGTCACCAGCTTTCGTAATCATCAGCAATCCGAATGGATCCGCTGTCAATGGGCTTTCGCTTACGAACGCACCGAACCTGGTGCTCACGATGGGCGCGCCGCAGTTCATCACCGGCCCGGGTGGCACGCCGGCCAGCTTTGCGAACGCGGGCGCGCTCGCGTACCAGGTCTCGTCGGGCGCTGCGGGCACGACCTACAAACGTTTTCCGACGACTATCCGCCGGGTTCGGGGTTCAAGTCTGAAGAAGACCGAAATCGACATAACGAGCGGGGAGCACGGCTTGCCGCTCGTCTCCAGCAGGAGCTAGGGGCTGACGCGCGGATTGATTTCATACCGTTCAAGCGGGCTCGCCCCGGGGAAATCCTGGCATACCAGGGGTTCGCGCGTTTGGTGAAGAATTGTTGCCACAGAGCACTTCAACAATACCGATACGGGTCATTGGGAGGAAGACATGGTGCGGATGCAGGGGTCTTTCGTCTCGGTGGATGAGGGCGCGGCCCGTGATGTTCACGCAACCGGCGAGGCATTGCCAGATGCAGTTGTTCCCACACACCTGCGGCCTGCCAATCCCGTAGTCGTCGCCAGCATGTTATGCCGCTGCCGAAACCAAGCTCCTGCGGCAGGTCTTCCCATGCAATGCCCGTTTGCAGGACATACAGGATCCCGTTCAATACTGCGCGGTCGTCGATTGTGCGCCGACGACCGCCTTTGGGTGAAGGCGTAAATGCCGGAATCAACGGCGCCAGCGTCGCCCACAGGTCGTTGCTGATTTTTCGTCTTGCCATGCCCCCAGGTTATGGGGCCCATGGCTTGATGTCCACGTTGTGTTAGCCACTCTTAGCCGGAGTTACCAAAGGAGCATAATATGCTGCGCCCAATATATAGATTTTCACAAGCTCTCCTTGTTTTATTCATAATTTTTATAACGCAAACGAGCGGGCTTGCTGCTCAAACAGTTAATTTCTCGTTTAATGCAGTGCCGTCGACAGTAGGCGATGTTCAGCCCACTAGAATTTCCGGAGTGATTGCGACATCATTTCCACTGAAAGACGGTAATGCAGTCGTGCAAATTCGCGATGCCAGTGGGAAGATTGTTTTTGAAAAAGATATTTCAAGCTTGAACTTCCAATCAGGTGCGAAGGTGCCTATTTCTTTCAGGTATACGCCTGTATCTAGTGGGATATTTAGTATTTCTGCAGGCCTTTTCAGTTCGGATTGGTCAACGACTTATCAATGGACGGATAAGTTGGCATCCTTGGTGGTGTCATCCTCGACAGCCACAACCACTTATTACGTTTCACCAACTGGATCCGATGGAAATCCAGGAACGTTAAGTGCACCTTTTCAAACAATTGGACATGCTGTCGCTCTTGCCAAACCAGGTACCGATATTATCGTGCGCGCCGGCACCTACTATGAGGCGGTCCGTATACGTTCCAGCGGCACGGCCAGTGCCCCAATTCGTCTATATGCCGATAGCGGTGAGAAGGTCATCGTCGATGGATCAAAAAATTCGACTAATACCGACAATATTGAAGTGGATGGTGCCTATGTTGTCGTAAATGGATTGAATGTACAAGGTGCGACTAAATCTGGAATTATTGCCTACAACACCCACCATGTGACGATCAGCAATAATATCGTGCACGGTTCGTACGGCGACGGCATTGTATCAACCAATTGGATAAATATCGGAAATTCGCACGACAACATAATTGCGGGAAATACTGTTTACAATAATGTTTTGCAAAATCAGTCGCGTACCAGTTCTACTTGGGGGCAGGGAATTTCGGTTTCATGGGATAACAATTCGGTCATTGAAGAGAATGCATCCTATAATAACTATGGTGAAGGAATTGGCACCTTTCTCTCGGTGGGCGTGGCAATTTTGAATAATACCGTTTACGATAACTTCAGTGTAGAAATATATTTGGATAATGCTAGCAATGCGACGGTCAATGCCAATTCAATCTACAATACCGGCAATTCAGGATTTTTTAGAAATGGATCTCAGGCTTCATCAATCCAGCTGGCGCGAGAAACATATTCCCAGTCCGAGCCATTGTCAAACCTGAAAATAACTAACAATGTTGCAATTAACGGGTCATTTGGATTGTTCTATGGAAACTACGGAAGCGGTGGTGGAATTCAAAGCAGTGTAATTGCCAACAATACATTTGCAAGTGCAAATGTAAATGAAATATATATCGATCCCTCCTCGGGTCATAGCGGTAATACATATGCCAATAACATTGTTTATGAGGCCCCGGTGGACAATAGAACGCTTGTTGCCGGAAGCAATAGTGGCGCCACTTTCTTGCACAACAACTGGTTTGGTGGCAGCGCAGGGGCTTTTTCCGGGGTAGGTGATGTCGTCGCCGATCCGCAATTCGTCAATGCTGGCGCGCTTGCTGCAACGGATTACGTCCTGCAGTCAACCTCTCTGTGTAAACAGGCAGGTGTGTCGTTGAGCCAAGTGGCGACGGATTATTTTGGCCAATCCAGGGTTGTTCCGCCGACCATCGGTGCATTCAACTAGGTTGTCCGAGACCTGCGGGCGATGACACAGTGGGCACCGCCCATGGGTTGAGGCGAGCGATGCCTATTTGCGCGCGTGTCAGCGCTTCTAGACGATCAACCTGCTCCAGCTCAAGTCGGGACAGTGATGCACCCGGCCAGCGTGGATAGTACGAAGCCGCTTGCACCGATAGATGCACGAGCCGCTAAGGATAGTGGACGATCAAAAACAACTACGTACTCTTTGTTTCTCCCGAATTCTTTGACCATCGTTGGCAACGGTGGTTGATGATTACTGGTTGATCACGGTGCGCCGGGGCGGCTGGAGTCGCTCGTACCAGCAGAAGCAGACTGGCGACTGGGCAAGGAAATTCGAAAGGGACCTTCTGAGTAGCTTCCTTGTTTTAAATGGGCAAGCGGAGGCTGTTTGAGCCGCCTCGGAACGTATTTCAGTGTGATCTTCGATGAGATTCAATAAAAGAACGAGTGCGGAAGAAGTGGGACATCCTGCGAACGACCGTGATGAAAGACAGCGGATGATCGAACGACTAACTGCGGAAAGTGTATCAGCCATGGCGATGATGGCCGAATACGGTCTGGTGCCCCCCAGGCGTCGCCGCCCGGTCAAGAGCGCTTCGATGGGAAAGCACCTCCGCCATAGTCCAACGCTACTTGCGCCACACCTCCAGAGGACGCGGACCAGGGGGCCTGCAGGTAACTAATCTTATTCAGTAAATTCGATGAAGTGGTCGCTGCGATAAAGCGGTTTTGCATTCTTCATCGCGCGATCTTAGGCGTCGAGGTCCTCGTGATTCCGCAACACCTTTAATTGGCCAGTGGTTACCAACCGCAAAATGCGATTTGAAGGGCATCCACGTTTCGCACTTTTCAACCGCGAAATACGGATACCCAAAATATCAAAGATTGTCAGGTGATACGAAATGGCAAGCGATGTAGTCGATCATGCGATACGGTGCGGTGATGTCCATCCGCGCCGTATTCCCATCAAAGCATTATCCAGGATTTTAATTTAATAAGGAATTCTTAACTATGAATCTGACTCTACATTACGCGGTGCCATCCACCTATTCGCAAAAGACTCTGCTGGCCTTTTTTGAGAAGGGCGTGCCTTTTACGCCGAAGCCAGTCAATCTGTCTGATCCGGAACAGTCAGCCTCCTATCGCAAGTTGTATCCGTTGGGCAAGATTCCGCTACTCACGGGCGATGATCTGTTCATTCCGGAGTCGACGATCATCATCGAGTTCCTCGAAAACGAATTCCCAACGTCGGGTACCAAGCTGATTCCCGAGGATCCGACCGCCGCGCGGCGCGTCCGTTTCAAGGATCGTATGCATGATTTGTATCTCAATGAGCCCATTGCCACGATTTTCTTCGACTCGCTGAAACCGGCAGATAAGCGTAATCCGGAAGCGGTTGCCAAGGCCCACGCGACGCTTGATGTGATGTACAACTTCATGAACGAATTTTATGGCACGCATCCTGACGCGGGTGCCGGCGAATTCAATATGTCCGACTGCGCCGCATTTGCCCCGCTGTTTTATGCGCAGAAATTGCATCCGTTTGCCGATCGCGAGTATGTCAGCGCCTATTTCGGTCGATTGATGGAACGGCCGAGCGTGCAGCGCCTGCTGGGCGAGTTGCTGCCAGCCCTCCAGAAATTCGAACAAAAGTAATTGGTACGTTGTCGAACCTGCTCGGGCCGCAAGGATGTTTGTCCTGCGGCCTATTTTGTTTGCTAGTGGGGGCTGGTTGTGGCGGTCTGCGAATCGCGGAATATCTGGTTCAACAGTCATCGGCGCGTTATTATCGTTCGAGCCTTCGCCTTTCTGGTGATTAGGGTGATACTGTATTTTCTCCCGAGGCCCAACTTTCGAACTGGTGCGCTGTTATGCCTAGGGGCGCTCTACGGGTTGCTCTTGTGTCCCGCCTTGCTCCGGTTTACCCGTCCGCGCCGCATTGTTTCCGAGCACATGAGTTGGCGCAGTCCACCGAGTCATCCGCACCTCCGGGCTTCATTCAAGCAGCACGTCCGGGAACTGACGCGTCGAGGCGGCCGCAGCGTACATGAGATAGTGGCGCAGCCGCGGTCCAACCTGCTGGGCTGGATGGGATCCTGTTGGCGCAGACGCCGGGCGTGATGCGGGAACTGGACCAATGGCTTTGCCATCGCCTGCGCACGATTCAGCTGAAGAACTGGGAGCGGCGCACGACCATGTACCGTGACCAGTGTTGTGCGCGGTTGGATGATCCTACCAAGAGGCGCGCGGGCGCAGTGATGGGAATGGACGCTGCGCTTTCGACGCTCAAGCGCGAATGCGCCGAACAGGGGCTCGATTTCGACTTGCCTGATTGGGCGGGCGCGGCGGCGGAGTCGATTGCGAGCCCGCCCGAAGCACCAACGCCTTAGTGAGAAAATCGCACTATCGTCGGGTGCTGTATATCGGTTTGAAATTAACCCGGTCGCGCGAGAATTGATGAATCAGCCAAACCAGATTGACGAACACCAACGCACCGACAATCCAGCCGTCCCAAGGCAGAGAATTGGGCAGGATTTTGCGCGCTTCATAGCCCAAGAATGCAGCAGGAAAGAGACATCCCCCCAACCATAGCGGCTCTGGACCATATGTCACTGCTGCGAGACAACCTGTGCAAACACTCAGGCCACACGGCATATTTGCATGGCAGTGAGGACAGACAAGGCCGCTCATGTTTTTTCGAGGCAAATCAATTGGCAACCAGAAAGACGAAAGCCTCTTCACTCCGGGGAGAGACCGAGGCTTTCTAGGTTGCAGCACCCCTAGCGTTCCCATCTACGCATTGCAGCAACTTGAAGGCAAGTCTAGCTGGCTCTGAGAAAAGATTTTTGAACATCTGTCAAAGCGCTTGACTTCGATTCGAAGGCGCCTCCAGCTGTCGGCGCGGCAACGGTGGCGTCCATTGCGAGTCCACGTGAGACACCGCAACCGCAGTCAGCATTCATACAGTCGGCCAGCTGAACGGCCATGCATCATCGGACCTATCCGTCCATCTGCTGCTGATATGGTTGCGAAGGCATAGCTCATAGACTGCCTGCCCGCAGAGACGCCGGGTTTTCTCCAAATTGGCTTTAGTCGGCGACGACTGCTTTCCGTCATGCTGCATCCAACCAACGAAGTAAATCTTTTCTGATTCTTCTACATCGCGCCGGTTCGCTGCGATGTCGGTGATCGTCGGCTCGTTCGCCTTGGACGTTGTTGTTGGAATCACCGCGCGAAACGCTTCGAAGAAGATGTTGGTGCTAAACGGATTATCCGGATTGGGCTGGAGGCCAAGCGCGTCCATCAGCGGCGTGTATTGGTCTCGAAGATAGGTGGCAATAGTGAAGTGCCAGGGCACTTTCACGACAATAAACAGGTTGTGCTCTCGGCATCCCAAAAGCAGCTCGTGCGGAAACGCTTCCGCGAGATAGATAACGTTGAATGTCAGCTGGCGAAAGCGGAATTCAAACTGCGTTTTCGTCATCCCTTGCGACTGCATGTTCCGATAGAGCCTTTCCAGCGGTGCCAACCTGATTCCCATAGTTGCCCCTTTTCGGTTCGGGCGGTGAGCGATGAACGCCTGGTTTCGTTGCGAAAAAGCATCGACATGTGGCGCGCGACCGGGCCCAAAAAAGACGAAAGCCTCTTCACTCCGGGGAGAGATCGAGGCTTTCTGGGTTGCTGCACTTCAGTCGCGCGCCGTTCGTTGACAGCAACTTGCTTGCAAGTCTAGCTGACCCTGGGGAAAAATTTTCGAAAGATTGTCACGGCGTTGTCCTCTTGACAGGGCAATTGCATGAAACGTTAAGTGTCATTTAACGAATCACAAGGGGGCTGTGGTTGAGGGCTAAGGGTCTTGCCAGCCAAGGAGTTGAGCGAAATAGCGATCATTCATGCATGCCTTGAGGCGACGGATTTTCAGCCCCACCTTTGCTTTGCGATCCTGTCGTAGCAGGTTCATCGTCATGCGCCGCAGGATGGCGAAGTTCTGCGCCGCGTTGTTCACCCGGTCTTCGCTGAAGGCCACGTCCAGTACGCAGTGCATCGAATTTCTGATGGCCCGGTGGGAGCGCACGGCATGTGCGATGCACCGCGTGTCAGCGGGCAGGCCCGACATTTCGATAGACAGCCCTAAAAGCCCCTGAAAGAGGGTGATTTGGAATGAAAAACAACGTCAAAACTTCAAGAACGTTGACAAACGCATGTGATTGATTCTGCGAACCTCTCAGCATTTATCTGCTTCAGGTTCGCCAGAATAATGAATAAGAATACCTACAGGCTGGTATTCAGCCGGCTCCGGGGTATGCTGATCGCGGTTGAGGAAACCGCCGCAGGACATGGCAAGGGCACCACGTCATGCCCGTTACGAAGTGAAATTTGAACAATGCATAAGCATCTCGAGAGACTCACCCCGCTCAGGTTCGTCGCCGCTCTATTTGTGGTGCTATTCCACTTCGGCAGAGGCGTCCCACCCTTCAACTTCCCCGTAATTAACGGGGTTGTGCTTAACGGCAACAACGCCGTCTCGTTCTTCTACTGCCTCTCCGGCTTCATCATGGCGACGGTATATGCAGGCAGCGATGTATCGGCCCGCTCATATTGGATCGCACGATTCGCGCGGATCTATCCGGTGTATCTGGTTTGCCTGCTCGCCACGTATTACCTGCTTGGCGGGACACTCACGGATCTCGCACTGACTTCCGCCCTGATCCAGACTTGGATTCCCGGATCCGCATTGGCGATTAACACCCCCGGCTGGTCGCTTTCAGTCGAGGTGTTTTTCTATGTCCTTTTCCCATTTCTTTCCACGCACGTTCTCAGCGTCAGCCGCAAGACGCTGGTCGACTATACCGCCGCCCTTTGGATCTGCACTCAGGTCATCACCTTTGTAGCGCGCACGTACTTCTACGGCGGATACCCGTCCATCTCTCACGACCTGATATTTTATTTCCCCCTGATGCACCTGAACGAATTCATGATCGGCATCGTCACAGCGGTGCTTTTCATGGACAGAGCGCGACGAGGAAGCTCACAGATGTTCGCAAGCGGGATAATCGCGCTCCTCGCGGGGATCGGCCTGACGACCCTCGTCGGCGGAATTGCGGAGCGCTTCCCGTTGTGGGTCGCTCCTTCCAATGGGCTTATGGCCCCTGAGTTCGCCGGCATTATCTGGCTGGTTGCATCTCTTCCGAATGGCATCGGTCGCGCGCTGGAAAGCCGCGCGCTGATACTGCTAGGCGAATCCAGCTACGCCCTCTATCTGATGCAGGAACCACTGCATATCTTCTTCGACAGACACCTGGTTCCGATCATGCCGGACGCAAGCGCAACCGCGAAGCTGTTCGCATTCATCGCTCTACTTGTGGCCTGCTCGATTGCTATCTACGTGATCTTCGAGAAGCCGATGCGATCGCTGATCAAGGGTTTATTCCGAGATCGGACCGCGATCGCATCATAAGCGGACGTCCTCGG
The DNA here is from genome assembly GCF_005280735.1 of Trinickia violacea. Lineage (NCBI taxonomy): Bacteria > Pseudomonadati > Pseudomonadota > Betaproteobacteria > Burkholderiales > Burkholderiaceae > Trinickia > Trinickia violacea. The sequence continues at coordinate 3,166,460 of NZ_CP040078.1, read as the reverse complement.
CTACATTGACCGTGTTGAGGGGCTGCTTGAGAGCTCCAGCAGCATCAGCGTCGGCGACCGAAACACCGTTGGCAAGAGGCTTTCATGCTATCGCGATAGCATCAATTTCGATCATGAATTTCGATCCATACAGTCGAGAAACCTCGATTAGGGTAACTGCAGGTTCCGCCGCAGGGGTCACGCTCTGAAAGAAAGCGTTGCGGGCAATTCTGTAAGGGTCGAGATTGCCCATATCGCGAAGGAACACTGTCATTTTGGCAATGTTGCTTGCATCACATCCAATGGCCCTTAACGCTGCATCCAGATTTCGAAATACCTGAGAGACTTGAGCGGAGAAATTGTCTTCCCCGACAATCTCGCCCTCGCGATTGATCGCGGTCTGACCCGAAACGAAGATGATACGGGTGCCTGTAGCCTCCACCGCCTGAGCGTATCCCGCTGTACCCGCCAGTTCGGCGGGCTTGAGTGAAGTGAGTTTGAACTGTGCTGCATCTGTCATGGTGTCGCTCCAGAAAATACGAGCCAAGGGGGTGTCGCACCAACAACTGGTTGCGGGTTTAGAGGGGATTTCAATCTGGATCGAGCCGGACGGTATGTCGGTCGCGGTCGGCACTTCAATCGCCATCGGTGGCTGAACGGAAGGCGGAGAGGATTCGTTGACGACAACCGGCAGCATTGCCCCCGGATTCACATCATCCGTCAATAGCCCTTGTGCATAGAGGCGGCGCCATGCCCAGACCTGATTGGCATTGATGTTGTTCTCGCGAGCAACACGGGCGACCGACGCGCCGGGCTCGAAGGTCAAGGCGACGATGGTCCGCTTCCATTCCGTTGGATGTCGGCGAGTTTGCCGTTTCGGCGGGATCTCGACTGTCTGAGTCACTCTGTCCACAACTCCTATCGTGGACACGACCGGTCATCCGTGTCCTTCGCGGGTCATCATGGCATTCGTCAACGAGCGTTCGTTGACGGTACTGGCCTCACGCTTACCATGCACGACGACATGCGGCCAATTAAAACTTAGGAATCTACTAGATCGTACCAAGTGGAGAGCGCCAGTTAGTCATTTTCATCGCATATCTAATAGTTTGTAAGCGCCCGGTGAAGGCACTGCGGAGGTTTGTCAGGCGGCAGTCGAAGCCCAGCGATGCGGCAGCAACTGGTCGATGTCATCGGCTCGATGGGTGGGTAACCGTGTGAGAACGTCTTTCAGGTAGACGTACGGATCGTGGCCGTTGAGCTACGCCGAGCGGATCAGACTCATGATCGCGGCGGCACGTTGGCCGGCGCGCAATGAGCCCGCGAACAACCAGTTCGACCTCCCGAGAGCCCACGGGCGGATCTGGTTTTCCAGCCAGTTGTTATCGATGGGCACGTCCCCATCGAGCAGGTAGCGCGTGAGCGCCTCCCATCGCTTAAGGCTGTAGTCGAGCGCTTTGGCGATCGCCGATCCCTCGGAAACGAGCTTGCGCTGGCCGACCATCCAGGCGTGCAGTGCGTCGGCAACGGGTTTGGCTCGCTGCTGACGAACGACACCTCTTTGATCGTTCTTCAGGTCAGCGACGTCGCGCTCGACATCGTAGAGCGCGCCGAAGTATTTCAAAGCCTGTTCCGCGACCTGGCTCTTGTGGTTGGCGTGCAACTCGAAGAACTTTCTTCTGGCATGAGCGGCACAGCCGATTTCAGTCATGCCCAGCTCGAATCCGGCTTTATAGGCGCTGTAGTCGTCGCACACCAGCTTGCCGCGCCATTTGCCCAGGAACGCACGGGCATGTTCGCCGGCACGGCTATCTGCGAAGTCATACACCACAGCTTTCACATCGGCAAACTGCGTGGTGCTGTACGCCCACAGGTAAGCTCGGTGTGTCTTCCCCTTGCCGGGCGCCAGCATCTGCACCGGTGTCTCGTCGGCATGCACCACCTCGTGGCGCAGGAGTTCCTGGCGAAGCGCATCGACCAGAGGTTGCAGCCGCACCCCGCATACGCCCACCCAGGCGCCCAGCGTCGATTGCGGGATGGCCAGGCCCGCGCGCCCGAAGACGCGTTCTTGCCGGTACAAGGGCAGATGATCGCCGTACTTGGCAACCAGCACCTGCGCGAGTAGCCCGGTGGTCGGGATACCCTTGTCGATCACGTGAGGCGGAACCGGTGCCTGGATGAGTGTTTCGCACGCCTTGCAAGCCCACTTACCGCGGATATGCCGCTCGACCGTGAACACGCCCGGCGTATAGTCCAGCTTCTCGCTGATGTCCTCGCCCACACGCACGCGCTGGCAACCGCAGGCGCAGCAGCTCAGGTCCGTCGGTTCGTGATGGAAGTCGGTGCGCGGCAATTGCGGTGGCAACGGCGCACGCTTGGGCTGCTGGCCTTGTCCGCCCGGCGAGGTGTCCGGCTGCAGTTGCTCGAGTTCGGTTTCGAGTGCGGCCAGGTCCGCGTCGAGCGCTTCGTCGAGCAGGCTCATCTGTTCGGTATCGAACTGCAGGCGCTTGAGTACGGACAGTTCGTGCGTGAGCTGGTCGATGCGCGTCTGGCGATAGTGCAGCTCTCGCTCCGTCTCGCCGATCTGGGTCATCAACTGAGCGGCCAGTGCGCGCAGTTGCTCCGGGCTGAGGGCGTCGAGGTCGGCGGGCAGGTTCATGCGCTCCAGTCTGCCAGAGCCGGTATCGCCACGGAAGCAAAACGGTTTACGGCGCCGGCGACCCTTTACACCACGCAGATCGCGTGATCGTGCGTCAGCGTCTGCCACGGCAGTCCCGTCACGAGCGCTCTTAACTGCTGGGGATTCAACGCGACGGCGATTGCCTCGTGGCCGTTCGTCCATACGAACCGGCCCTTGTTCAGGCGACGCGCGGCCAGCCAGATTCCAAACCCGTCGTAGACGAGCACCTTCATGCGCGTCGAATGCTTGTTGGCGAACAGATAGGCATGGTGAGGGCGCGCTGCGCCGAACACCTTCACCACACGCGCCAGAATCGTATCGGTACCTGCACGCATATCCAGCGGTTCGGTCGCTAGCCAGATCGCGTCGATGCGGATCACCGCAGCCATCCTTGCAACCACACCGCACAGTCGCTCGCCGCCGACAACGGCCAGCGTACTGTCACCGTCGCTGCTCCTCGACGTACCTCGATCTGGATCTCTGTCGCGTTAGATGCAGCCCCGGGCGCTTCCAGCTGCAACGGCACAAACTCTGCCGATGGCACGCTCATCGACTTGCGGGCAACCTCGGCCGCATCCAGCTCTTCCTGCGCAGCCACCCAGCTTCGCAGCATGTTGGCATTCAAGCGATAGTGCAATGCCACCGCCGCGATCGACACGTTAGGCTGCATCGCCGCCCGGATGACCTGTGCCTTGAACTCCTTGCTATGCCGCCGACGTCGCGTTGGTTGCACAACCTCCTGCGTCACCTCGGTTTCATCCATCGTGTACATCTGTCCATTAAAAATTTAGATGGACACGATCCTCGCCTTCGCGCCTTACGCAATCAAGATGACCTCCCCGGGTGTTTACATTTAAAAACAGTACGAGTCTGCCTGACAAATGTTTGCAATTGCGCACCTCAGACCGCGCTAGGATTTATCCATGGAAGCGGTTCGGAAAATGCAATTCGCCCGTTAGGTCGATGTCAATCAAAGGCGGGATGGACTCGGAGTGCCGGCAAATAAATAAACCAATGGGCAGGGCATTCTTGAGCAAAGCCGCAGTCGACGAGGGTGTGTCTGGGCGATCATGCGAACGATGCCAACTATTCTCGGAGCGCGAGACTCACTGCGGCTAGCACGTTCAGTTTGGGCCGTCATACCAGCCTAGACGTTTTAGTACCGATGCATCGACCAACCATCCGACCGAAACCAAGTGCGGACGATCGCAGTGCGACTAGATCATCGTAATACCAACTCGTAACGGAGCTGACGATGGCAAAATGGCGCCTCAAATTGGAACGAGCGGCTCTCGCAGGAGCTGTCGCCTTGTTGGCGTGCGTGACGGTTCGCTCCGCTATGGCAGACGAGGCGTTTGGCTCACCCGGTGTGGTCCCAACGCGAGGGCCGTCGGTTAAGTCGTTCCTCGGTACCGCTGTCAACGGGGCCTCACGTGTGTACTTCACCGGTTACCGAGGCATCCTGTCGGAAGTCTACTATCCGGTTCTAGATACGCCTGAGTCCGTCGACCTGCAGTTTCTGGTCGGTGATGCGGGCGGGACTTTTGTCGACGAAGAGAAGGTCCAGAGCTATTCTGCCGGGCAAACCGACCCGCGCACCATGAGCTGGCAGGTGTCTACCAGCAACATCGCCCATAACTGGCAGATTGGGAAGGTGATCTTTGCGGACCCGAACTATAACGCGATTGTCGAGCGCGTAACCTTCACGGCGCTCAATGGGCACTCTGTCGGTGACTTCAATCTGTACGTTCTGTCCAAGCCATACCTCGACAATGCCGGTAGCAACAACACCGCGTACACGACGTCCTACAATGGCAGCACCACGCTGGTCGCCAATCACAATAGCCGCTATTCCGCGCTGATGACCGACCGCCCGTGGAAGGTGGTGAATGGCGTCAGCATGACGTCTAACGGTTTCGTCGGCCAGAGCGATGGCTGGACAGACCTGCTCGGCGGCAGCACCGACCTGACGATGAACTGGACCTTCTCGTCTGCCACTAACGGCAATGTGGCGCAGATGGGTTGGATTGACCTTGGCGACCCGACCGCAAAAACGGTTTCGTTTGATGTGGTGCTCGGCTTCGGCGGCACCCAGGACCAAGCGCTCAGCGACGCGAGCTCGGTGCTCGGTAGCAACATCTCAGGCGAGCAAGAGCAGTACGACACGGCATGGCATAACTACGCAGCGGGCTTGTCGACGCAGGGGGGATCGGCCGATGCTGCCTATTATCTGGCCGCCATGACGCTCAAGACCATGCAGGACAAGAGCGATGGCGCGATGATCGCCGGCATCGGAACGCCTTGGGGTGAATCGCAGGGCGATGCCAATGCGGGTGGCTACCATTTGGTCTGGCCGCGCGACCTCTTCAAGTTCGCCAATGCACTGACGACCGCGGGCGACACGTCGACCGCTTCGAGCGTCGTCAACTATCTGTTCAAAACGCTGCAGCAGACGACCAATTGCGGTATTGCTGAATACACTGCTTCTGGCTGCCCGCAGGGCTACAGTCGCATTGGTCGCTTTCCCCAAAATGCGTGGGTGAGCGGCTGGCCGTACTGGCAAGGCACGCAAATGGACGAGCAGGCCATGCCGATTATCCTGGCGTGGCGTCTCGGTCCGAGCGTGTTCAATCCGCTGTGGCCGCAGATCAAGCTCACAGCGGACTACATCACCAACACCGGCCCCTGGACATACCAGGAACGCTGGGAAGAGGACTCCGGCTATTCACCGTCCACCATCGCGGCCGAGATCGCTGGGCTGGTTACGGCGGCTGACATCGCGAACCAGAACGGTGACACGACCAGCGCCGCGCGCTATCTATCGGCGGCCGACTACTGGCAAGAGAATGTGGCAGCCTGGACGTACACCGCTACCGGCTCGTTCGGCAACGGCAGCTACTACATCAGGATCAACCCAGCAAGCCGGTCGGGCACCGGCACCGATCGCGCTAGCTTCGCTCCAAGCGCTGGACCGGATACCGCGCAAACCCTAGCGATCAAGAACGGCGGCGGTAGCCACGATGCGCGGCGCGTAGTCGATGGCGGCTTTTTCGAGCTCGTTCGCATGGGCGTCAAGCGCGCGAACGATCCAACCATCCTCAATACGATCTCGGTCTATGACAGCGTGCTGGGCCAGTCACTGAATCTGCCGAATGCGCCCGCGCTCAGTCCCAACACGTGGTTCCGCTACAACTTTGACGGCTATGGCGAGCATAACGATGGCAGCGACTTCGACGGCGCCGGGGTCGGTCGCTTGTGGCCGATCTTTACCGCCGAACGCGGTATGTACGAGATCGCTCGTCAGGGTAGCGGCGGAGCGGGTAGCCCGTATTTAGCAACGCTCAAGCAGCTCACTACGCCAGAGGGCTTTCTGCCTGAGCAGGTTTGGCCGAATTCGACCGCACTGCCCGACAACTGGATTGTGACCACGCCGAGCGGCTTCACTCCAGCCCAGCCGACCAAGTCAATGGCACCGTTGAACTGGACGATGGGTGAATACATAAGTTTGCTAGCCTCGATGCAGGCCGGGCGCATCGTAGATATTCCGTCGGTCGTTTGCGCGCGCTACGACAATTGCGTGGTGCCACCCCAGAGCGGGCAGGTATCTGTGGCGATCAGCGTCAACGCGAACACGCAACTTGGCCAGCAGGTCTACGTGACGGGCAACGCGGGCGCGCTCGGCAACTGGAACACCGATCTCGGCATCCCTCTGGATCCAGCCACGTACCCGGTCTGGAGCAATAACGTCAATTTGCCGGTCGGCCAGGCGATTCAGTACAAGTACTACCGCAAGAACGCGTACGGCAGCGTTACTTGGGAGAACTGGTCCGGCAATCGCCAGCTCCAGACTCCAACGAGCGGCAATGTGACGCTGAACGATCAGGTGAGCTGGTGATGTTGCGCGCCCGTTGGCTAGCAGTGCCCGTGGTGGGGTTATTGGGTGTGGCCCTGGGCGTGTATTACGGGTTGCAGTCGAAACAGGATAGAGCGCCGGCACCGGTAACGCCGGCGTTTCACCCCGATCGCGAGCAGCGCGTGCCGTCCCGTCCGCCTCTGGGTCGACCGCTTGTTCACGCGCTGCCACCGATCAAAGTCACGCGGGGCGGTACCACCTGGAGCCCCAATCCGGGTGCGTCTCAACCCTCGATCGAAAGTCAGCGGGGAGCGCCGGACATACCAGGAGCCCAACCGCTACGCCCGCCGCCATCGGATTTCCAATGAGCCAATCGGTATTGGCATTTCCGCCTTCGACGCGGAACCCTTTCTCGGGGAGGCGATGGCCTCTAGCCAGCGTTAAAACCTCGACAAGGCGAGCTCATCGTCGTGGACGATGGCTCGACGGATGTAGACCGGTCGGGTGGCAGCGACGCATTGCTGCGCCACCGCCCCCTGAGAACGGAGCGTGCGACTTTCACCGCACTCCGCTCAAGCCCTTCAAAGTCCCATTGCTGGAACCGGTTGTGCAACTGAGTCATTTAGGTTCCGGGTTGATCCGGAATTGCTGCCTGTCCCGGCCGGCAAGCCAGGCAGGTACTCGGCCACGACCACTCCAGGTTTCGCCCGTCGCGGGATTCCTGTATTTCGGCAACGGAGGCAGTCGTGTGGATGGCTCGTCCATACGACTACCGATGCCGAGTTCGCACCCGGTGATTTTTAGCGCAATGACGAGCCTGCGAATATCCGCAATGATCTCATTTCGTTTTTGCGTTCGAGCTGCCGCTTGCTTCGCCACAAGATCTTCATATTCGAGAAGACAATCACAAATCTTTGTCGCAGAGGCCTCCAGTGCAGCGTTGTACCGTGCCGCTGCATTCAATGTCCCGCCTTCGGAACCGTCAAGATGGGTACCGTGCCGGCTGGCAAGCCAGGCGGCGTATCGCTGTTCGCCAGATTGGAACCGTGCATCGAGGTGGGGCGCCAGAATGTCTTCAGTACGTCGCTCGTTAGAGTTAGCGGATTCGGCGGCAGCAGGTATAGGTGCCGCATTCGATACTTGAAGCTCCTCCAGAGCGCTCTCGAAATCCGGTTTGGGCGTCTGGTGTCTTTTGTGCTGGCTGGCGGGGTGCGTGTGTGTTTCCTTTGACTTGAGCTTCCATCGTCCATACATGTCGCGCCGAAGTCGTGACTTAGGCTGCGCGTGTTCCGCATCGGTCTGCGGATGGTCGACCTGAGAAGCGGGTCCGCGACGGGGCAGGCGAAGGATGGGGCGGGTCGTCATGTCGATACAGTCCGGGTGTTAAGTTGAGCTCGACTGGAATAGATGTTCAAACGCTGTGGCGCGTCTATTCGCCCTTCTGTTCGTTCCCGCACGCATATTCCGATTTGCCGTGGTGTGTTTGCGATTCTTCCTGCTGTAATTGCCACGGGCTCAGAGATTGTTCGGAATACGATGCATAAGCGGTGACTGCGGTGCCCAGCACAATGACCACGCTCCACAAAAAATGCTATTTTCTTGAGTTTCCTGCGTTGCTTCTAGGTATTGATTGCATGCGTTTTGTAGACCTAACTGGTTACTCTGAGACAGTGATTTCCACCCGGCGATTCTTCTGCCTACCCTGAGGTGTTCTATTGTCGGCCGCAGGTTCTGCGTTGCCTTTTCCTGTTGCGGTGACTCGGTCGGTTGGCACTCCGGCGGAAATGAGAATCTCAACGACTTCCTGTGCGCGGGAATCTGACAGCACCAGATTCGAGCTGTGTTGTGACTGGGCGATCGGCTGGTTGTCGGTGTGGCCGGTCACCACGACATGTCCAGGCACTTTGGCGATTTCGTGCCCAATGGTGGTGATCATGGGTTTGACCCATGGATTGACGGTCGATTCTCCAGCCTCGAAGATGCCCTCAAGCCGAAGTGTGAGCGTGGTATGCCCGGCGTTTTCTGCAAGGGCAATGGTGCCCGCGTTCACCTCGTTCGAGAGGCGGCCAGTGAGCCTCATGGCCAGCGCGTCGATAGGTATCGTCACCTGTCCGGCTGCCTTTACCTGCGTGAAATGCCAGTACGCAGCACAACCGGCGACGGCCAGCAAAAAAAGGCCGAGCGCCACAATCGGGAGCCTGCGACGGGATTCGGGTGGAGTCGATTCCGCCCGGAGGTCAGTGAGAAGACGCTGTAACGGGGGGGAACTGCCAGTAGCCCGCGGGTTCTCGTGCTCCATCGGCAGGCTTTGCGACCCTGCCGCAAGTGCGTTGTGAATCTGCTCGCGGACTGCCTTGATCTGATGCGCACCGTCAGTAGTAAAACGGTAACGCCCCCTGAATCCGTGCTCCAGAATGTGCAAGATTACTTCAATGAGATTGTGATTATCGTGAGGCTGATGCATGCACTCCGTGGCGATTGCGTAGACCCGGTCACCACCCTGACGGTCATAGCCGAACGTCGTGGCAAGTCCGTTCGTTCCCCATTCCATTCCGATCGTGGTGCCGTTGCCCCAGTCGGTCAGCGCGGCCGCTTCGTCAAGTGCGGAACACAGGCAGTACCGTGCCTTGTCAACCTGCGTTGCCGGCAGATCCAGTGCGGCGCACACTTTGCCGAATGTCCGGATCTGATGCAAGAGCCACTGCCTGTGTCGCGCAATACCGGTCGTGTCGAGCCCCGCGGGTGTGTTTGGGAGGGCATCGAGTAGCGGGCGCGCAGCTTCGAGCAGCGGGTTGGATGCTGCTTCGGCCGCGCGGATCTGCGCGCTGAACGATGCCGGTGTGGCGGCATTGCGTGGCAGTTTGGGCGAGACTGCGTTCAAGGTGTGAGCTCGTTTTCCTGTAAAAAATGTTAGTGCGAAGTGCCAGCGGGCGCTGGGAGGCCGGCGGGAGGCAGTCCGGGAGGCGGGCCGCTGTCTGCCAGACCGAATACCGGCATCGAACTCGGGCAGCGGAACGTCTTCAGGACATCGCCTGTAAGCGGATTTGCAACACTACCGGCACCGGCGATATCGAGCACTGCCTTGCGCCCGTCAAAGTCGAAGGCAATGCGTGTGCGACCAGGCGTGGCGGTTTCCATGACATGTCCCTTGTCGAGCAGGCGCATCAATGCCCACGGGCCATCAGCAGAAGCGGTTGATGTGTCCGGACGGATACGTGGGTTCGCCGTGATTTCGGTGTGCACCCCACCGCGCGGGCCTGGCCAGTTGACGGTGAAGGGCGTGACCGGTCCGTGCTGATAAAGCATGGTCTGTCCATCGATATCGATCATGAGGCCAGTAATGGCTGGATCAAGCTCTGGCACCTGAAGGTTCGCTTTCCATGTCATCTGGTTCTGGCCGGAACCGCTGAAGAAGACGTCGCGGATAGCCTTCGCGTGCTGGAACGGTTCAAGGTCCGGGCCCTGAACAGGCTCCGTCGCACCCGGCAGCGTACGATAGCGCCAGGGTTTCGCCGACGTGTCGACGAACGGTGCAAGGGTCTTGGTGAAGAAATCGTCGATAACACCGCCCTGCGCGAACAGCCGCGTGAAGTCGTCGATGCTTACGTCGTGTGTACTGCCAGGCGAGAACGGGTAGTTGCCCTCGATGGTGAGCCGGCACGTGTCACCGATGACCGAACCCATCTGGCGTGAGAGTAGCTGGCCGATGCCCTGATTGACCTCCTGCGACCCTTGTTGTGCAATTTGCAGCAGTACATCGCGAAACGGTGCTGGCATCGTGTTCGCCGTCAACTTCAGCTTTACCGCCGTGTCACTGGCGGGCGGCATGCTGTTGTTGCTGATCGCGTTATCCGCCACCGTAATCGCGGTGTAGTAATCGTTCAACAGGTTGGTCACACCGTCCAACCCTGTCTTTCCGGTTTGTGGAGCCGGGTCGCCCGTGGCATGAACCTCGGCATTTCCAGTCACGACCTCGCGCAGCGCGGCGAAACGATTGTCGACCAGTTCGCGCTCGATCTGTTCGGAGGCACGGATACCCAGCGCGGAGTCGGTCTTCTGACTGATCTGGTCGGTAGCCTTCTGGAGCAGGGATCCGCCGATTGCGGTGACCGGTTGTGTCAGCGTTGTCTCGTGCACGGCTGCGCGTGCAAGGCGCGCGAGAGGTGAGTCGGGCGCGGCAAAACTGCGCAGCACCTGCAGGTTGAAAGCGAGACTCGTACCTGTCACCGTGCGGATGTCGCCAAGGAATGCATCCCATTGCTGGGCGTACTCCGTCAGATACTCCCGCCGGATGGCTTCGGTTAGCGGATCATCCGCGCCGGCCGCCGTGCTTACGATCTCAACAGTTTTTTTTTGAGCCTGGCTGACGAGCCTTCCGAGGTACGAGCGCCCCATGACCCACGCATCGTCTTCACGCGCGGCCTGCACGAACTCGGGCAGGCGCTTGTCGAAGAGATCGCGGTAGCCGTCGAACGTAAAGAGACCCGGCACGCCGCGGGAGAGCGGAGCGCCGCTCGCACGCGTGAAAACGGTGCCCGCCTGGGGCCCGACCGCGCGGATCAGCGTGAACTCGTCAGGCGCCTCCTTGATCATGGCAGCCTTGGCCCGCTCGTAGAGCCGGTCTGTCGCGTTGCTGCCGTCGAGAAAGGCGCGTGCCTGCTGGATCAGCGCGTCGCTCCGGATAAGCGGCGACTGGACCACGCGATCACCGGAGAACAACTGCTGGACGTGATCGATCATCGAGGCGCGGCCACCGAACACAGCTGCGCTGTCGGTCTTCGCCCAGTCGTCGAGTACCCAGCCCTTGACGTCATCAGCGTTGAACTTCGCCTTGTCGTAAAGCATAAGATAGACGCGCAGTGTTTCGTAGGTCGCCTTCGGATCCTTCTTCGCGATCGACTGCGAAATCACATCTTCCATCCTGTGGACGATCTGCGGAAGCAGCAGGTTATCTTCGAGCGCGTCGTAGGTGCGGCGGCTTTCCGTGACGATATCGGGGGCCGTATAGAGGCCGTAGCGGAACGTGCTGTCGGGGTCGGAGAGATCGAGCCCCTGATACGTCGGCAGATAGCGCGCGGCGCTTAGCGTATCGGGCACGGCTTCCGGCTTCGGATCGTGATACAGCTGGGTCACGCGTGCGGCGAGCGCCTGTGCCTTGTGGGCAATCGCCCCGAGATAGTCGCTGTTATTTCCAAAGCTCACACGCAGTCCAATCGCAAGCCACACGAAGAGCAGCAGGGCGAGCGCGTGGCCAATCAGGCGCAGAAGCCGGAAGCGGAATTCCCAGCGCAGGTTCGGGCGCACCAGATGCGCCTCGGGAATGACGATCTTTGTAAAGAGGTCGTGGAGGAAGAAGCCTTCGCTGGTTGCCTCGCGCAATGAAGTCGCCGGTGCGGTCATGCCCGACATCACCCGCTGCATGATTGTTCGGCGCTCGGCCACAATCTCGGTTCCGGCCTGATCGGCGCTCGTGAAGTACACACCGCGCAGTGTTGCGTACAGCTGCGTGTCATCGTACCGTGAATCGAGGAACACACGCTCGATCAGTTCGACGAGCGGTGCCGTCAGCGCGGCAAACTCCTGCGACAGCGCAGCCAGCTTGCGGCGGTGGATAGGATCGTACTCGTCCTGCAGTCGTGTATCGACGCCGTTATCGAGGCGCTGCACAAGCAGGCCCAGCTCCGAGCGGCATCGCGCGGCGACACCTTCCTTCGCAATGGTTTCCTTGCCGTAGGGGAGCGTGAAGCCCCATGTCTGGGCCCGGCCCTCGGCCGTCAGCGACGAGAAGTATTCGGCGAAACCGGTGAGCTGGTCCATCCCGGTGATCACCAGATAAACAGGAAAGCGGATACCCAGCTCGCCGCGCAGTTCAGCCAGCCGCGCGCGCAATGCGGCCGCTTCGGCCATGCGGCGGCTTTCATTCTGGCTCGTCAGCTCGGCGAGGTTGACGGCAAGCAGCGCACCGTTGATTGGCGCGCGGGGGCGATGCTTGCGCAGCATGGCAAGAAAGCCAAGCCATTCCGCCGCGTCGATGCTCTGCTGCGAATCGGCGAGATCGGTGCGGGTTGACGCGGCCACTGTTACAAGCTCCGCCTTGCCCGCAACCTCTCCGGAAGAAGTGCCTTGCTGATCTGTACCGTACGCCACATAGCCGGACACGCCCGCAGCATCTGCCGAAGATCTTGGCGTCTCACTGCCCGAGCCGTGGCGGGTATACCGGCCTGCCGTGTCGATGAGCACCGCGTCATTGCTTAGCCACCAGTCCACGTTTGCGGTGGGCCGCTCCGTTGCTCCGGCAGCACGCAGCATCTGTTCGGCAACAGGGAATGCGAGGCCCGCGTTCAGCAGTGCGCTTGTCTTACCAGAGGATTTCGAGCCCAGTGCGATATACCAGGGCAATTCGTACAGGTAGCGCTTGCCCTGGAAAAGACGCCCAATGCCACGTGCGCCGGTTCGCATTGCTTTCAGCCGGGCGAGTGCTCCCGATACAATGGCGTTGACTTCCCTGAGTTGTGCTTCGGCGGGCGAGGGTTCCTTCTTGCCGCCAAACGTCAGCATCCTTTCGACAAGCGACCGGTTGCTCTTCATCTCCTGCCAGAGACGGAAGAGCCAGTACACCGCGAAGACGAACAGCATGATGGCGATGGCGATGACGCGCGCGGACTCCGATGCAAAGGGCTGGGTCTTGCCGAATGCGAGCAGAGGCGTGGCGTGCCAGATCAGCAGGCATAGCAATCCCACGATGACCGGGCTTGTTGACCAGCCGACCAGCCACAGCAGTACGCCTACGAGCAGCAGTGCGATAACGAGCACACGCATGCCCGCACCCGCGAGCGGCTTCAGCCCGCCGAATGCGACAAAGGGTCCGACAAACCAGATCACCAGCGCGACAACGATCAGCGCGAGAAAGGCGAGGAACTGGCGCGATACCAGAAAAGACAGGAATTTTTTCATGCCGGGATGCTGACTGCTTTCATGATTCCGTTATTCCGCGACCGTGATTTCGACACGGCGGTTACGTGCGCGGCCCTGTGGCGTGCTGTTGTCACCCACCGGATCGGCGTCGCCTTTGCCGACAGCCTCCAGACGGTTCGCTGGCACCCCCGCGGCCTGCAACATCTGCATGACCTGCGTGGCGCGCTCTTCGGACAGTGCGTCGTTTGATGCGAACTGGCGGCTCCTGATCGGCACATTGTCGGTATAGCCCAGCACCGAGACCTTGCCAGGCACCTTGACGATTTCGGCGGCAATTCTAGAGATGAGCGGCCCCATCGAGGCATTCACTGAAGAGCCACCGGGTGAGAACATCGAATCGCCGCGGAACGTAACCGAACTGTGATGCGTATCTTCGTCGACGCTGAGCGTACCCGCGGCAATCTCATTCTTGAGTAACGTCTTGAGGTGTAGGACCGCCGGCGCCGGCGGCGGCGTCATGTGTCCGATATCGGCAATCTGCTTCTGCAGATCGGCACTGTGATCCAGGAGTTCGTACTTGAAATACCCAAAGCAGCCGAGCAGGATGAGCGAAAGCAGGGCGACTGTGATCCACACCGGAAAGTCATAGAACGACATGCTCCGGCCCTTGACGTCGGATTGCCAGTGAGGCGAAAGAGCGACGGGCACGATGCCACGCCGTGCCATGATTTCGTTGTAGATGCGCTGACGGACCGCCTCGTGTTTGCGATGACCGCCCGGCTCAAAACGGTAGCGTCCTTCAAAGCCAAGGCTCAGGATGCGGTAGATCACCTCGAGCAGGTCGAGGTGCTCCTGCGGCTCAGCCATCAGCCGGCCGATGAGGAGGTAGACCTTGTCGCCGCCCTGCCGGTCTTCGTGAAAGAGCGTCGCCAGTCCGCGGGTCACCCATTCAACGCCGGCGTCGCGCGTAACCGTTCCGGGCTGCACAGGTGCCCGGCCGTTGCTGCCGCTCTTGTCGCCCTTGCTGTTCTTGCCCCACGGGGTCTGCATGGCCGCCTCGTCGAACGCAGTACACAGGCAGTAGCGCGCGCCGAGCATATGGTCTCGCCGGATACTGGCCTGCTCACACAGCCTCTGGAAGGTGCGCACCTCCTGCTCAAGCAGGTCGCGCAGCTGCTCCACGCGTTCGTGATCGAGCTGCATCGGCACGTCAGCCAGCGCTCGCAGCATAGGGCGCGCGGCCTCGAGCAGCGGGTTACTGGCGGCCTTGACGCCCGCAAGACGCTCCGTGAGAGACTCGCCGGGCGGCAATTCCCCGCGCGGCGCTGCGTGCTTTTCCTTGACGTCCGGGGCTTGCCCGACCGGATCTATCGTTGCCTGTGGCATTACTGCATTTCCTTGTCTGCGTATCGGCTGCCTGGGGCTGCCCACGTAACGGGGGCGCTGCTACCGTACTGCTACCCTTTGTTATCCGCGAATGCCCCACAGTTCGAGCTTCAGGGACGGGAAGTCCCCCGCGACGTGCAGCGCCAGCCCGCCACGGCGTTCAACGTCTTCCCAGAGCTGCCCGGCGCGCGAGAGCTCGTAGTAGATGTAGCCTGCATTGAACGGAATCTGCCGTGGCGGCACCGGCAGTGCCTGCAGCGCAATGCCTGGCAGGTGAGCACGCACGAGATCGGGCAGGCGCTCGGAAGGACCGAGCTTGGCCTGGGCCGCGAACTGCTGCTGCAGCGTGTCGGGCGGCATCGCTGCGCTGACTGCGAGCACAACCGACGCGAAACCATGCATCTCCCCTGGATCGACCACGGCGTTACGCATACCGTAGCCGGCATCCTGGAGCTCGATGCTCTGCGCGCTGCGCACAAGCACGGCGTTGAGCAACTGGTGTGTGTCATCGACGATGGGCTTCAGGCAAAGATGTGGCGCCGTGTGCTGGTACGGCGGATGCGAATCAAGCGGCCGGCGCGTCGTGGTGCGCACATAGGTTGACAGCTCGCCCGCCATGCTGATGAGCAGGGCATAGAGTTCCGCGGGCGAGGTGGTTGGCACGTGCCGCAGATGCTGGAGAAGCGGCTCGTAGCGGTTGAGCGTCTGTAGCAGAAGGTAGTCCGAGACCTCGGCAGCGGTGCCGGCCTTGCCGTCTGCCCCGGTCAGACGCTGCGCGAGCGCAATGGCGCGCAGTCGCGTGAGGTCGTGGATCTTCGCGAGCCAGCTCGCGAGCAGGCTGCTTGCCCCATACGCCGACACAGGCGGCACGAGGGTGTCGTCGAGTTCGATGCTACCGTCGGCGCGGATTGTCCTGACGCGTGTGAGCGCAAGACCGATCCACGCATCGGTCATTTCCTTTTCTGGCACAAGACGCAGCCGCAGGTTCGACAACTGGATCTTCTGGGAACCCTGGCCGACCGAATTGGTGTCGCGCAGGTCCGTGTTGAATACGGCGTAACGCGCGAGTGAATCCGATGCATTGTCAAAGGTCGTCTCTTCGCCGTTGGGCACACGGATGGGCACGGCGAGATAGATGAGCTGTTCCAGATGCTCAGGCCGGATCGTGAGCGGCGCCGGCGGCGGGGTGCTGCCAGGCGCATCGAAAGGCGTGCCATCCGCAAAAACGCCAGCCGCGGACTTCACGATCACCTTGCCGAGTGCGAGGGCCTCGGCGTCGAGCCCGTAGTGCGTGAAGCCAAAGAAGAATGGCGAAAGGGGAGCGGCGCGCTTGTGCGCGAAATGCTCGAAATAACGCTCCTGCTGCTGGAACAGCTGTGGGCGCATGAAGAGCCCCTCATTCCAGACGACCTTGTTGTGCCAGCTCATGATTCAGTTTTCGCCTTGCGTTTCACTTCTTCGTATTGTCGGTAATCCTGATCGCATCAGCGTCAACATTGATGGTCAGATTCAGTTTTGGCGAGGAAAAGCGGTACCACGCTTTCTCGGGTGCCGTGGGTAACGGATACACGGCGCGCCACACGGCGTGAGGCAGATCTCGGTATTCGGCGAGCACGCCAACCGTGGTTGTGGTCGCATCGGCGATGCGCCGGATCGTCTTATGCTCACCAGGCCGCAGCTGAAACTCGTCACGCTTGACGAGGTCGTCGGTGAGCACCGTCTTGTCCCTGTCCTGCAGCGAAAAGTAATCTGCGACCTTGAACGCGTTGTCAGTCTTCAGTTCATAGACACGTACCACGATGGGTGCTGCCTGTCCCTGGTCGCCAGGGTTGACCGTTGTAGCGGCACTGATCGTCAGGTCCAGCATCAACGGTATCTGCGGTTTGGGGTCGCCACTCGCGCAGGCGACGAGGAGCAGCGCGAGCGCGCAGGCTGTCACGGAGGTAATCAGGCGCATGCGTCAGGGCACATCTGTATAAGACTTGAAGCGCCGAGCGATGGCACGAACAATTCGTGCCATCGCTCGGCGGGATTACAGCGGGACTGCCTTCAGGCAATCAGACGAGGCTTACGCCTCCTTGTTGCCCTTGATGTCGTAGCTGGCCGTCACCGCGCCGCCACTGCCGCCCTGGGCATTCTGGACGACGTACTCCTGTTTGACCCTGGAGAACGACAGGCGAACGTGTTCGAGAATACCGTCGTCGGTATTGCTGCCCGACGGGTTGACGTGCGTGACAATCACGTCGCTCATCGTGATCTTCAGGAACTCGAGCGGATTGCCGCCCGCCTTGCGCACGGTCAGTACCGCCTGGTCAATGTGCTTGCCGGTCAGGCAGTATTTCATGAGGTTCGGGCTTGCCCGGTCGACCAAGTGCTCGAATGCCAGATCCTCAACCGTGGCCTTACCCGCGCCACCGCCCGAACCGGTGTGCATGCTTGACTGCTGCAGGATGTGCCAGCCCCAGCTCTTCACCTCGATTTCGTTCTTGTGCGCTGAATCCGGTGACTCACCGTCGATACCATGGATCTTGATGAAAATATCCTGTGCCATCTCAAACTCCTTGATAGAAAAGTACTGCCTGTAAGGACGGGTACGTCCCGTTTGTGGTGTTCTTGTCTGTCTGATCAGACAGGCTGACTAAACATCAGGACTAGCGTGAAGTCTGGTCTTGCGCGTGATGCAGTGCTTCAAGACATGCAGAACGATGCGCAAGCCGGTCCGATGGTTCGACATGCGTTACGGCGGGAATCGCGCGCCCAAGGTATTCGTGGACCTCCTGCGGCGAAGGTTCAATGAACGGCACGCCACAGACGGCGGCCGGGCCGATGACCGGGCCTTCGTCGAGTGCCGCGAGTACCGCCGTTGGGTTTTTAGGTAACGCCCTGGCGAGTGCGACGGTCAACCCGGTCGAATCACCAGCGTCGGTACCCTGGGCGAGGCCAGGTGCGAGCCGAACCCATGCAGCTTTTCCCGAAGCGATCCGGTCGAGCACCGCATTGAACTTTCCTTCCCGATCGAGCGACTGAACCGTCACTCTTGCACCGTGTACCCGAATGTCCCGCTCAATCTGCGCAGGTGTCAACGTTGCGGCAAACGCGGGGGAAGCGAGAACAAACAGCGCGAGCGCAGATGACAGGTTCCGCCTCATTGCACCACGAGCTCGCGATCAGTACTGCTGTTGATCTGTTCGCGTATGGGACGCCGCAGGATGATGCAGCCGTTTGACGCTGTATGCGAGAGGTTGTCGCCGTGGATCAAGAATGCGTTGCGTCCAAACGTGTTTGTGCCCGCCTGTGGCCTCAGATCCATCGATACGGGGCCTGTGTGCGCCGAGTGACGCGCGTTGCCGATCCGGTAGCGTCCCCGCGGGATCGGGCCGACGTTCGGGGTCTGCTCCATTGCACTGTTGTTTCGACCCTGTCCCGCGCCTGAATAGCCATCATTGGCGACCACCTGTCCTTGTGGATCACGCAGAGACCCGGTTGCCTGGTTGTATGTCCACGGCATTGCTTTCTCCTTTTCTGGATGGACTGCGCCCCCTACGGGACGCAGTCACGGCTGGTGGATTGGATCGCCGGGGTCGGTGCTCAGGCGGCTTCCTTGATCGATGGCAGCTTCGCGACCAGGCGCAACGAGACCGTGAGGCCCTCGAGCTGAAAATGCGGACGCAGGAAGAACTTCGCCTGGTAGTAGCCAGGGTTGCCTTCCGCGTCCTCGACGAGCACCTCGGCTGCGGCGAGCGGGCGACGGGCCTTGGTTTCCTGCGACGAGTTGGCCGGGTCGGCGTCGACGTAATTCATGATCCATTCGTTCAGCCAGCGCTGCATGTCCTCACGCTCACGGAACGTACCGATCTTGTCGCGCACGATGCACTTCAGGTAATGCGCAAAGCGCGAGCAGGCGAACAGGTACGGCAGGCGCGCCGACAGGTTGGCGTTGGCCGTCGCGTCAGCATCGTAGTACTCGGCCGGCTTCTGCAGCGACTGCGCACCGATGAACGTCGCATGGTCCGTGTTCTTGCGGTGAATGAGCGGAATGAATCCGTTCTTCGAGAGTTCCGCTTCACGGCGGTCCGAGATGGCGATTTCGGTCGGACACTTCATGTCGACTCCGCCATCGTCCGTCGGGAACGTGTGGCAGGGCAGGTTTTCGACCGTGCCACCCGATTCGACGCCGCGGATCAGCGAGCACCAGCCGTACAGCTTGAACGAACGGTTGATGTTTACGCCCATCGCGTAGGCCGCGTTCGCCCACGCGTAACGGCGGTGATCGGAACCATTCGTGTCTTCCTCGAAGTCGAATTCGTCGACGGGGTTCGTTCTCGCGCCATACGGCAGACGCGCGAGGAACCGCGGCATCGCAAGACCGACATAGCGTGCATCCTCGGTGTTGCGCAGCGAATTCCACGGGGCATATTCGAGGTTCTGCGTGAAGATCTTCGTGAGATCGCGCGGATTGGCCAGTTCCTGCCACGATTCCATCTGCAGTACGGCCGGCGATGCACCCGAGATGAACGGCGTGTGGGCAGCGGCAGAAATCTTGGCGATCGAGCTGAGCAGGTCGACGTCGGGGGGCGTATGGTCGAAGTAGTAATCCGCAACCAGGCAGCCGTACGGTTCGCCGCCGAGCTGGCCGTACTCTTCTTCGTAGATCTGCTTGAAGAGCGGGCTCTGATCCCACGCGAGACCCTTGTAGCGCTTCATCGTGCGGCGTAGATCATCCTTCGAAATGTCCATGAAGCGGATTTTCAGGCGCTCATCCGTCTCCGTGTTGGAGACGAGGTGGTGCACGCCACGCCAGGCCGACTCAAGTTTCTGGTAGTCGTCGTAGTGCAGGATCAGGTTGATCTGCTCGGAGAGCTTGTGATCGATCTGCGCGATAATGGCCGCGATGCTCTTGTATGCGTCATCGCTAATGGTGGCCGACTGACTGAGTGCCTGCTCGGCGAGCGTCTGGACGGCGAGTTCCACGGCTTCGCGCGCCTGCTCGGTCTTCGGGCGGAATTCCTGGTTGAGCAGCTGCGTGAAGTCCGATCCGGTCTGGAGGCCGACGCTTGCGGCCTGTGCTTGCTGTTTTGCCATGACTTGTCTCTGAGGGTATCCTGTCGATCAGTTCGCGGCGCCTGCTTCGGCGGTGTCTTCAGCAATCTGCGGCTTCGGTGCCGCGGCGAGCGACTTCAGGAGCGCGGGGTCCTGGAGCAGCTGGTTCACGAGCGATTCTGCACCCGACTTGCCATCCATATACGTCTGCAGGTTCGCGAGCTGCGTGCGTGCATCGAGCAGTTGCCGCAGCGGTTCGACCTTGCGTGCAATGGCCGCGGGCGAGAAGTCCTCGATGCTCTCGAAAGTCATGTCGACCATCATCTGGCCTTCACCCGTGAGCGTGTTCGGGACGGCAAATGCCACGCGCGGCCGGATGGCCTTCATGCGCTCATCGAAATTGTCGATATCAATGTCGAGGAACTGGCGATCTGCCACTGCGGGCAGAGGTTCGACCGGCTTGCCCGACAGATCCGCGAGCACACCCATCACAAACGGGAGCTCGACCTTCTTTTCGGAGCCGTAGACTTCGACGTCGTACTCGATCTGCACACGCGGTGCACGGTTGCGTGCGATGAACTTCTGCGAACTGCTGGAAGCGGACATGCGGAAACTCCTGTGAGCGGTGGTAAGGGGTCGGCAGCGTCAGCGGGCCTGTCCGACCGTAAGAAGTGCTTCGGTGTCGGCTTTAGTGCCATCGGTCTGGCTGGACTGCTCCCCCGCCGTGAACCTGAACAACAGCGCGATGGCCGGTGGCGCATCACCATCGCCCAGGACAATCTCCATGCGCGACAGGGTCTGCTTCGACGAAAATGCATCGAGCCACAGGGCCGACAGGCGAGGCAGGACATGCTGCTCGATGAAGCCGATCAGCACGCGGGCTCCCGTTTCCTGCACGAGGCATCGCCCGACGATGTAATCGACGACAGCTTCGACATAGGTCAGTGCGATCCCGTGCGTTTCAGCCATGCGGTGCACGACGCGATCCAGATGCAGACGGACGATGCGTGCCAGTGACATGCTGGCGAGCGGCCGGTACGGCACAACGGTGACGCGGCCAAGAAACGCTGCCGGAAACACCTTGAGCAACTCAGGCGTGAGTGCATCGTGCAGTCCCTGCGCGTCCGGCGCGAGCGCCGGGTCGGCACACAGGCTGGCAGTCAGCTCGAAGCCCACGTTGCTTGTGAGCAGGATTGTGGTATTGCGAAAGTCGATATGCCGACCGTCACCGTCTTCCATGTAGCCCTTGTCGAAAACCTGGAAGAACATCTCGTGGATGTCGCGATGCGCCTTTTCGATCTCGTCGAGGAGTACCACCGAATAGGGGCGGCGGCGCACGGCCTCGGTCAGCACGCCGCCCTCGCCGTAACCCACATAGCCCGGTGGCGCACCCTTGAGGCCAGAGACGGTGTGGGCCTCCTGATACTCGCTCATGTTGATGGTGATCAGGTTCTGTTCACCGCCATACAGCGCTTCGGCAAGGGCCAGCGCAGTCTCGGTCTTGCCGACGCCGGAGGGGCCCGCAAGCAGGAACACGCCCAGTGGCTTCTTCGGGTCCGTGAGACCGGCACGTGCCGTCTGCACGCGCTCGCCGATCTGGTGCAGCGCATCGGGCTGGCCAATGACCCGCGCCTCGAGCGTTGCGGGTAGCGTGCGAACAGCTGCGACTTCATCAGTCACCATGCGTCCCACCGGAATGCCGGTCCAGTCCGACACGATCTCCGCCACAATGGCTTCGTCGACCTCGGGAAACACGTAGGGGGTATCACCCCGCAGCGCTGAGAGGCGCGCCTCAAGCGCGCGCAATGAGCCAGCTGACTGCTGATCGCCGGACATGGCCGCTTCACGCGCACTGGCCAGCATCTGCATGGCGTCGAACTGGAAACGCCATTGACCTTCGACGGCAGTCAAGTCGCGGGTAAGTGTATCGATGCGCCGGTTCGCCAGGGAGATGGCCTGTCCGGCGTCCAGACCGATGAGCGCTTCCTGCTGGAGCAGGTCGCGCTCGACACCGGCGGCGCGCAGACGCCCGGAAAGATCCTGCAGTTCACGCGGCGGCGAGTGCTGCGAGAGCGCCACACGCGCACAGGCCGTGTCGAGCAGGCTGATTGCCTTGTCAGGCAGCTGTCGCGAGGGAATGTAGCGATGGGAAAGGGTCACCGCGGCGCGGATGGCCTCGTCGAGCACGATGACACCGTGATGTCGCGCGAACGTTTGCGCGAGGCCCCGCACCATGTCAATTGCCGCCAGTTCTTCCGGCTCCGGTACCTGCAGCACCTGGAAGCGGCGCGTCAACGCCGGATCCTTCTCGATGTGCCGCTTGTACTCGGCCCACGTCGTCGCGCCAATGGTGCGGATCGTGCCACGGGCAAGCGCCGGCTTAAGCAGGTTGGCTGCATCGCCAGTTCCTGACTGCCCACCTGCGCCGATCAACGTATGGATTTCGTCAACGAAAAGGATGACCGGGACCGGCGATTTTGCAGCAGCTTCCAGCACACCCTTCAGGCGTGCCTCGAACTCGCCCTTCATGCTCGCACCAGCAAGGAGGGCACCGACATCGAGACCAAGCAGCCGCACGCTGGCTAGTTTGGGCGGCACTTCGCCGTTGGCGATTGCAAGTGCAAGCCCTTCAACAATGGCCGTCTTGCCAACGCCGGCGTCACCCGTGAGCAGTGGATTGTTTTGCCGGCGGCGCAGAAGCACGTCGATCATTGTCCGGATTTCGAGCTCGCGCCCCACCACGGGATCGATTTCACCCGCATGTGCACGTGCAGTCAGGTCCGTGCAGAATTGTTCCAGCGTCGAGCCTTTCGATGCACCCGGAATGGCCTGGGACGCCTCACCCGGAAGGGTGGCGGAGTAGTCGCTATTGTCGTGCGGCGCTTCGCCCGCCTCGGGCGACCCGTCAATCCATGCCGGCAACGCGTCAGCCAGCCCCTCAACAGGGATCTTTGCAAAGACAGGTGAAATCGAGAGCAGAACACGCCGCAGTTCGGGCGTCGTCACAAGGGCCACCAGCAGCCACGCGCTGCGAATGCGCTGTTCCTTGATCACCAGCGTCGTGATGACCCAGGCCCGCTCGATCGCGGTATCGATGTGGTGCGAGAAATCGATGATGGAGCTTGCGCCTGCTGGCAGCACCGCAAGTGCGCGCGTCATGTCGCGATCCAGTGGGTCCCGCTCAATCCTGCAATGCCGCAGCACACGATGCACATCGGAATCGGGTTGCTGCAGGAGCTGGTGTAGCCAGTGCACCAGTTCGACGTACGGATTGCCCCTGAGTTTACAGTACGCCGTCGCTGACTCAGCACTCCTGAACAGTGTGGCGCCAAGCTTGCCGAACAGTGACTGACGGGAAATCGTCATGTGATTCTTCCGGGATTGTCGTTAGCGTAATGCAGATTGCCCGTATGGCTTTACCGCGCGCAAATCATCTTCGGTTGCCGTAAGGAAACTTGACGAAGCGCAGTCTTCAACTATTGCAGACAATTTATTGGTCGCACTTTAATTCCAGATGCCTGCGCTCGTCAACGGTATATCGGTGGAATTTGGTTATCCAGGAAATTCAGATAGCTCAAAATACCTCTTCCATTGTGGTGATATAGAGATATTCGCAATTTATGTCAATTTGTAAAATATGAACATTTGTCACGACGCTAGCAATGCTTGAGGGCATCGCATGAAGCGAGCATAAAGGTTCCAGCCGCGACAGAGAATTTACAACTATGAAGCAGTGGTCAAGGTTCGCTATTGGACGAGATTCAGGCATGCACGAGCGGCACCTTGGCGCGCTCAAATCATTATTTGGCAAGGGGCTCTGGCGATTTAACATTTCATGCGATGCGCCCGAGCAATACCTACTCAGTGCGTATTTTTTAACAGAATTAACAATTCATCAGAGATATCAACCGATATTGCCGCGACAAACGAAAGTCAATTTTATTAAATCGCAGTAGACGAACCGGAGTTGGCTGTGTTTAAAATGCGCATCTTCAAGCATATTCAGGCCACTGTCTCATGCACTTCTTCCGGCTGTTTCGCCGTCGTGAATCGCCCGCGACGCGCACCGAACCTCGGGCGCTCCCTGTTGAGGATGCCTTAAGGCAGACGGGGACAGGCATGCCGGAAGCGGAGCACGATATGGTGCTGTATGAGCAACATCAGTGCGCAGAGGACCTGCAGGGCGATAGATCAATCCTTGCTCTCATCGGATCACGTCCGGCGGTAAAGCAGGGTGGAGTGCGTCAGGCGCTGGAGCATGTGAACGACGGTGAGGATTTGATGTCCAGTTTACATAGACAGTACTGCCAGGCACTGGATAATCCCCTCGGGCCGATGGCGGGAGCTGGCTGGGAATCCCCGTCTGAGTCGTCTGGACGGTATGTGCGTGACAAGTCCGGCTTTCCTGCTGATTCGCATCGACCCGATGCCAATCAGGACTCCATCGAAACGCTGCTTTCGGGAGCGCAGTTGTTGGATCATGCCTTTGGTCCGCTCGGGGAGAGCGACCTCGGGAACCTGCTTGAATCAGAGCCGGTGCCGGAAATCCTTCGTCTCTTTGCTCCACCGGAATATCTGGCTTCAGCCTTCCGCTGGATGGCGTCAGTCCCGCCGACACTCGCGCGTCGCGAGCATCATTCACTCGGAATAGACAGTCCGCTACCCATGCCGGAAGTGACCTTGAACGGGAATTCGTCATGACGATGTCGCTTGATGCACGCCTGGATGACGTGGAGGGGCTGATCCGCAGGCAGCCGGCAGTTGCAGGTCACCGCTGGACCCTGTTCCAGCTGCTTTGCGTGACGGAGCAATGGGAACGGGCGATCCAGCAACTGCAGGTCTTCGCGCAACTGGACCCACAGCATGCACAGGCCGCACAGGCGTACCGCGACCTGATCCGTGCCGAACGGTGGCGCGCGAAGGTTCTGGGTGGACTTGCGCAACCTGGATTTATCGTCGAAGCACCCTCGTGGGTAGAGAAACTCGCTGAGGCGCTGCGCCTGACGGCGGCCGGCCAGACTGAGGCTGCCGACAGCACGCGCGAGGCGGCGCTCGATCAGGCGCCCCTGGTGGGAGGCCGTGGCACAACCCATTCGTTCGACTGGATTGCCGACAGCGATTCACGTCTGGGCCCCGTCTGCGAGATCATCACGGCAGGCCGTTACCGCTGGTTGCCTTTCTCTGACATTGTGGCCTGGGAAATCCGCCGGCCGGCGGCACTGGTTGATCTCGTATGGGCTTCGTGCTCCCTGACGCTTGTGGACGGCACGAAAGCCCATGGTTTTATGCCGGCACGTTTTCCCGTCATCGCGCATACGCTGCATAACAGTGCCATGCAGGATGCGCTGCGACTGGGTAATACGACGGTCTGGACGGATATTGGCCGTACCGGTGTGGTCGCACAGGGACGCAAGACGTGGGCGACCAGTGCGGGCGATGCTGGCCTGTTCGAACTGGATGTGTGCGCGTTTGCTCATGATGCAAATGCCACCCTGGCAGGCCGTGTTGCCGTGATTGCAACGGCGAGTAGAGGTGACCTCGATGGAACGGCGTAAGCGCGGAACCAACGTCACGCAGCCGCTTGCCGCTCCGCGGCGTGCGGATACCTTTTTGATGCCGACGCTGCTGGACCGGCTGCGTGATGACGCACCGCACCGGCAACATGAAGCGCCTGGTGAATACGCAGTCACACGGACACAGATGCGGGACATCATCCAGCGCGATCTCGCGTACCTGCTCAACACGCAGAACATCGAAGAGCAGATCGACCGTGAGCGCTACCCGCAGGCAGCGGCATCGACGGTGAACTTCGGCGTGCCACCGCTGGCCGGAACGTTCATGGCGACACGTCAGTGGGCGGACATCGAATCCAGCATCAAGCGCGCGGTTACGGATTTTGAGCCGCGTCTTGTGCCAGACAGTCTCAGTGTGTCGCCGTTACCAGATAAAGACGGCGAGGTCCAGTACAACGCCCTCGCGTTCGAGGTACGCGGCCTGATCAGCATGGACCCTTATCCCATGGAATTCCTGGTCCAGAGTTCGCTCGACCTAGAGACCAGTCAGCTCAACGTCAGAGGCGTTCGCGCCTTCTGAACCGAAACAGATACGGCGCAAGGCCATGGATCCACGACTGCTCGAATACTACAACCAGGAACTGATCTACATGCGCGAGCTCGCCAGCGAGTTCGGGCGGCAGCACCCCAAGATCGCGGCGCGGCTGGGAATTCAGGCGGGTGAGGTCGCGGACCCCTATGTCGAACGGCTGATCGAGTCGTTCTGCTTTATGGCGGCCCGTACCCAGATCAAGATCGACGCGGAGTTTCCGAAGTTCACCGAACGGCTGCTCGAGGTCATCTACCCGAATTACGTGGCGCCGACTCCCTCCATGTCGGTCGCCCGGATCTACCCCAATCCTGTCGATGGCAACCTGGCGAAGGGCTTTCTGGTTCCCCGTGCTACCACTTTCAAGGCGCGCACGCCACACGGCGAAAAAACCGCCTGCCGGTTTCGCAGCAGTCAGGATGTCGTTCTGTATCCGCTGACGATTTCCGACGCGAAACTCACGGCCGTTCCTTCAGACGTGATTGGACTCGACCGTTATGTGTCACATGAGAGACAGGTGCGGGGTGCGCTGCGCATCCGCCTGCGCACCACGAGCGGCTCGCCAGTCTCGGATCTGCAACGCCTTGACCGCCTGCCCATCTATCTTGGCGGAGACGAGCAGATTGCCTCTCATCTGTTTGAACTGCTGCACGTTGCCAGCATCGCATTGATCATTGGCGAACCGGGGCAGTTCAGTGTTCCTGCCAAGCCGCTTTCCGTTGTGACGTCCAACCCGGTCGTTCATGAGGGGATCGACATTGGTCAGGGGTTGCTGCCCCTGAGCTGGTCGAAGTTCCATGGTCACAATCTGCTGCATGAATATTTCGCCTGCCCGAGCCGCTTCTATTTCTTCACGCTGAACGGACTCCAGGAAGGGTTCAGTCGATTTGGCGGGCCCGAAGTCGAGGTGATTGTACTGCTGGATCAAACCACCGACCGGCTGACCGGTCTCGTGGATGCATCTAGCTTTGCACTTTTCTGCACGCCTGTTATCAACCTGTTCCCGAGGCGCACTGACCAGATTGAGATTTCGCGCGACAGGACTGAGACCCGGCTGGTGCCATCACGGCTGGAGCCGCTCGACTACGAAGTGTTCGCCATCGAGAAGGTTGTCGGGCAGAAAACTTCCACGTCTGACGAACTCGAATTCAGACCCCTGTTCCAGACGCTGAACAACGACGGGCGCAATTACGGCCGGTATTTCTCGACACGCCGCGAACAACGACTGATGTCCGACTCCGCGCGGCGTTACGGTACACGTACCCCGTACATCGGCACGGAGGTGTTCGTTTCCCTGGTTGACCAGAATGAGGCGCCCTATGCCGAAGAGCTCCACTACCTGACGGTCGATGCATGGATGACCAATCGCGATCTGCCATTGCTGGTGCCGCG
This sequence comes from Trinickia violacea, assembly GCF_005280735.1. Classification (NCBI taxonomy): domain Bacteria; kingdom Pseudomonadati; phylum Pseudomonadota; class Betaproteobacteria; order Burkholderiales; family Burkholderiaceae; genus Trinickia; species Trinickia violacea. Next base: position 3,139,113 of record NZ_CP040078.1, on the reverse strand, counting down.
CAACGGCGTGGACGACCTCGACGGTGTCGAGGGGGACGCCGTCGGGTCCATTGGTCTGATCCGTCCGCCCAGCCCGCCCAGGCCGCCCTACGTTGAACGTGAGACGGCCTGGCGTCTGGTCAGGCAACTGGATTTTAACTACCTGCCTTTGAGCGACATGGATCACCGCGAGGGCGGCCAGGGCTTGCGCGACCTGCTCCGGCTGTTCCTTGCGGACGACGACGGGGAGCGTCAGCGCCAGGTGCAGGCATTGATCGGTGTGAAGACGCAACCGGTCAGTGAAGTGCTTCCCGGTAACGGTCCCATTGTATTCGGGCGAGGCATCCAGTGTGTGCTGACCGTTGACGAAGCCGGGTTCTCGGGCACCAGTCCGTACCTCCTGGGCCTCGTTCTCGAGCATTACATGGCCCGGCATGTTCCCATCAATTCGTTCACCCGAATTGAGCTTCATTCGATGCAGCGGGGCATTGTTGCACGATGGGGTATGCGATTCGGATCGGAGCGCTATCTACCCCGGATAACGTACGACGTGGCCGCGCGCACTGCACAGACGGCAAAGGTTGAATCGTGAATGCCAACAGGAAAAATCCAAAGCAGAAGTCCGGCCATCCAGACGTCAAACACGACTGGATGACCCCGATCAAGGACAGTGCCCCATGTGGAGTGGACCTTGAATACGATCCCGAATTCGTGGTGTTGAGCGCGAGCGTTGCCGCAAAAGCTGAAGCGCAGTATGGCGATTTTGTCGGTACGCCGGAGCCGGTGAACTGGAGCGATGTGGATCGTGATTGCCGGCGCCTGATGATGCGTAGCAAGGACGTGCGTCTGGGAGTGCTCTTCTCACGGTGCCGTACGCGCTTGGCAGCTTCCGAAGGCCTTGCCGAAGGACTGACCCTGCTAGCAGGATGGCTGGCCAGATTTCCCGAAGGGGTTCACCCGCAACCCGGCGTCGACGAGGATCGCGATGCGGCACTCGAGATTCGCATGAACGCCCTGCAATCGTTGACCGATACCGACGGACTGCTGGCCGACGTACGCGAGATTGCACTTACCCGATCAACGGCGATCCGGCTGCAGGTGAGGGATGTCGAACGCGCATTTGCCCATCCCCGGCCGAGCGATGCTCTTGCGCCCGAATCGGTAACCCGGCAACTGGATGACCTGCGCACGCAGCAGCCCGCCGTCCTGGCGGGTTTCGACCGCGCACTGGAAAGTCTTGCGGCAATCGAAAGCTGGTGTCGCGAGCACCTGAGTCTTTACGCGCCGGATCTCACTGCCCTGAAGCGCCTTCTGCGACATGTGGCAGATCGATCAGGTGGTAGCCCGGGTCCGAAGATACAACCCGAGATTGCTGAAGGCCCGTCTGGTGTAACCGGGAAACAAGCAAGCGACGGTATTTCGCATGGGATCGCTGGTGAACCCGAAGGACTCGAGATGACTGCTCACGCAACGACTCGTGCCGGCGGCATCGCCTCCGATCGTGATGCGGCGCTTGAACTGGTCCGTGAAGCACGCCAATGGTTTGAGCAGCACGAACCCAGCAGCCCGATTCCCGTGTTACTCAAACGTGCCGAGCAGTTTGTCGGCAAGCGCTACTCCGACGCGGTGAAGGCAATCCCGGCCGAGCTTCTCGCGCAGTGGGAAAATGAGGTTTAGCATGGATCAGCAGTTGCTGGACGACTACAATCGCGAACGCCTTTACCTGACCGAACTCGCAATGGAGTTTGCCAGGCAGCACCCGAAGATCGGCCAGCGTCTGGGCATGCAGGCGGGAGAAGTTGCGGATCGATACGTCGAGCGTCTGCTGCAGTCGGCCAGCCTTGTGCTTGCACGTACACGGCAGCGCATCGATGCGGCGTTTCCGGAACTCACCCGTCGCCTGTTGGAAACCACGTACCCGAACTACGTGGCGCCTACGCCGTCGATGTCGGTGGCGCAATTCCATCCCACAGGCGAGCAGGGCGATCTCGTGGCAGGCTTCAGGGTGCCACGCGGTACCCGTCTTGTCAGCCCTGCCCCGGCGGACGAAGTCACCCCCTGCGAATTCTGCAGCACGCAGGATGTGATGCTCTATCCGCTCACGATTGGCGATGTGCGCAATACTGGCATCCCCCCCGATATTCCCGGCGTTGAGCGCCTCGTGCCCGCGCACGCTACGGTGAAAGGTGCGTTGCGTTTGCGCATGCGCACCACGGCCAATGTAGAGATTGCGGATCTGGCGGGCCTTGACCGTCTGACGGTTTATCTGACGGGCGACGAGGTGATTGCCTCCCGGATTTTTGAGCTCGTGCATGCAGGTACCGTGGCGACCGTCACCGGGCAGCCAGGACGGCTTGGCGATGCCGACAGGCCTTTCGAGGCTGTGTCCGTGAAACCGGTCCTTCACGAAGGAACTGGTCCGGACCAGACCATGTTGCCGCTTGTGTGGCCCAAATTCCTCGGCCACAATCTGCTGCACGAATTCGTGGCCTTTCCTGCGCGGTTTTATTTCTTTACGCTGACCGGCCTTCAGGCGGGGCTGCGCAAGGTAAAAGGCAACGAGGCCGAGATCGTGCTGCTGCTTGACCGCGCGCCAGATGACCTCGCGAATCTCATCGACCGGTCGCGGTTTGCCCTGTTCTGCACGCCGGTTGTCAATCTTTTTCCCCGACGCATCAACCGCATCGAACTGCCACAGGCCAGTAACGAATTCAGGCTCGTGCCGCGGGCGCAAACGCCTTTTGACTACGAGGTGTTCTCCATTGATACCCTGTCCGGGCAGGCCGGCAAGCGCTCACAGAAGCTGCGCTTCCTGCCGCGGCACCAGCCCCTCTACCACGATGAGGATGGCGCAACTCGCTACTTCTCCGTACAGCGCGTGCGGCAATTGCAATCCGCTGCGCACCGGCGCTACGGCACGCGCACATCCTACACTGGCACCGATATGCACGTCACGCTGCTCGACGGACAGGGGAACCTCTATCCGCAGGGGATGCGCTACCTTGACGTGCAGGTCTGGCTCACCAACCGCGAACTGCCGGGCATGATCAAGCGTAATGGGGTGGACGATCTCACACCGCAGATGTCGATTCCCTCGGCCTCAATCGGGCTGATCCGCGAGCCGAGTGCGCCGCGCCCGCCCTACGCAGAAGGCCGAAAAGCGTGGGAACTGATCCGCCAACTGAACTTCAACTATCTGGTACTCGAGAACGGCGGCAAGGCACTGTGCGATATGCTGCGCCTGTTTCTCATGCCCGCGGACGTGGAGTTGCGCCGGCAAATCGACAGCCTCGTGAACGTGAAGTCCGAAGGCGTGACGCGCAAGCTGCCGGGCAATGGGGAGATTGTGTTTGGGCGCGGCATCGATTGTGAGCTGACTGTCGACGAGACCGGTTTCAACGGCGCAAGTCCATATCTGTTTGGTCTCATTCTCGAGCATTACGTGGCGCGCAGCGAATCGGCCCATTCGTTTACGCAGACGCGGATGAACTCGCTGCAGCGCGGCCCCATCATGCGCTGGCCGGTACGCATGGGTACGAGGGGCGGCTGATGGAGCGTACACCATTGCCTTCGAGGACCCGCGTCGCGCTGTCTGACGGGATGCTCGAGCAGTTGCAGCACGAGCCATGGCTGTTCGGGTGGCTCGCGATCATTCGCCGCATTGGCGCCGATCCGGCCATTGATCCGGTTGGCACGGCGCTGCGCCCGGGTGCCGAACCGTTTCGCCTTGGTCAGCAGCCGAGCCTGAGTTTCGCGCCGCGGGAAATCGCTATGGCACGTCAACATGACGGACGTCTGGACATGCGCCTGTTCAGCCTCGGCATGCTCGGGCCCAATGGTCCGCTGCCGATCCATGTCACGGAGATTGCGCGTGAGCGTGAGGAACACCGCCACGACAGCACACTGACTGACTTCTTCAATGTTTTCCACCACCGCTTCCTGACACAGTTTTACCTTGCGTGGGCTTCCACGCAATCCACGGCAGGTCTGGACCGGCCTGGCCCGAAGACCGAAGCATTCTCGTTCTACGTGGGCTGTCTGGCCGGAAAGGACCCGGCGCTGCTCGAAAGCGTGACCGTACCTGTTCACGCCCAACTGGCCGCGGCGCCGCACACTGTGAGGGAGAACTGCGATGCCGATGGTCTGCGCCAGACGCTGGAGATGTTCTTCAAGGTGCCGGTTGCAATCGAACCGTTTGTCTTTTACTGGATGGAGCTGCCCGGTGAGCAGATCAGCCGGCTGGCCGAGCCGGGCGAAACCTCAACGCTTGGCGGCATGGTGCTGGGTGAAGTCATCCCTGACCGGCAGCACCGGTTCCGGATTGTGATTGGACCGGTTGATCTCGCACAGTATCTGCGCTTCACACCGCAGGGCGAGGATCTACCCCTTCTGGTCGATCTGGTGCGCATGTTTATGGGAAAGAAGCTGCACTGGCAACTGGAGCTGAAGCTTAAGACGTCCAGTGCGTCACCTGCTACGGTCGGCGGCGAGCGGCAACTGGGCTGGTCGACATGGCTTGGTCAGGACGCGACAGCACAGGAGTCGATCGCAGGCATGTGCTTCGAGCCGGAACGTGACATGCCCCTGCTTGCCCGCAAACCCGACATGACTTGAGGCTGAAGGAGAAGACGTAACGATGCCAGATACGACCACGAACGCTTCGGCAAACTCCAATGCGGGTCTTTCCCTGTCCACTGAAGGCCAGCGTGCCCTACAGCACAACGAGGGGCTGCGGCGCGTCTACTACAACGACAGTGCCAACAACTGTACGTTCGGGATTGGGACGCTCGCTCACATGGGGCCATGCACGGCGCGTGAACTTGGCCAGCCGGTCCCGGATCCGGTCATCCAGGCACGGCTTGGTGCAGGCGTGCGGCGCGCCGAGCAGATTGTGCGCGATGCCGTACCGGATCACACGCTCACGCAGGCGCAGTTCGACGCAGCTGTGAGCTTCGCCTACAACATGCCCGGAGGCGCGCGCGCGGCGCTGAACCCGGCCAACCGGGGTGACATGGTGGCGGTCGCACGCAATATCAATGCCTACGTGTACGTGCATGCACATGATGCACGCGGACATCCCGTTGGCCCCCCGCGACGCAGCGATGGGCTCGTGGACCGGCGGCGCAGGGAGGCCGCACCGTTTCTGGTGCCGCCGCAGCCTGCGTTGGGAGCGGCGCCATGAGGGTGCACGCGATCATGCACTGTGTCGTGGCGGCGTTGCTGGCGGCCGTGGCCTGCGCGTGCCTTGCTGCGCGTCTGGATGGCGCATTCCGTTTTTTTGAGGGTACTTGGCGAGTAGCCAGAATTGTGGGCTACGGCGAAGTTTCCGTCAGTCCCGAAGCAGCGCACTCCCTCATCGGACAGACCGTCACGATTGGTCCAGCGCAGGTGCATATCGGCGCCGACGAATGCGTACCGGACGCGATACATGCAGGCATGCGCGCGACTGCCCCCATTCTGCTCGACCAGTATCACGCGGGGCCGATCGACGCCGGCGTCGCTGCCCGCACCCTGGTGCTGGACGCGGGGCGGTGCGGCCATGTATTTCGTGTCGGCGCGGACATCGTGGTGTACGAGGGCGGTGCGTTTTATCGCGCGGTCCGTGTCGCGCACGCACACGAAAAGCAGTAGCACGGGACAGGAAGCAATGGGATTCACGGCGACGCTGAACGCGAAACCGCACTATCACGGAGGATGGGCAAGTCATGCTTGATTTCGCAAAACCCCGCACGCTGACGATGAGCGGCCCCGCGCTGCCGGACGGGCCGGACGGTGAACCCATGCTTGAACTCAAGGGGATCATCGGGGAAGAAGCGCTCTCGGAGATGTACGCCTACACACTCGACTGCCTGACGGCGCCTGGGTTGCCGCCCGATGTAGCAAGCAACATCGATCTGAAGTCGATGATTGGGCAGGAACTCACGGTGACAATCCAGCTCGAGGGCATGGGCACGTTCATAGCCGGACTTGCAGGCGCCGCAGGAGCAGCCAACATCGGCGCTGGTACGCGGGAGATCAGCGGAATCATTGCCCACGCCCGTTACGTTGACCAGTCTAACCGGCAAAGTCGCTATGAGCTGATATTGAAACCCTGGCTTTGGCTGACAGATCAGCAGTCTGATTTCCGCATTTTCCAGAGAAAATCGGTTGTCGACATTGTCGAGCAGGTGTTTGATAAGTACACCTACTCGTACGACCTGCGCCTGGGCGACAAGTATGTTCCGCTCGATTACCAGGTCCAGTATGGCGAGACGGATTATTTCTTTGTTCAGCGCATGCTGGCTGAAGCCGGCATTTACTGGTTCTTCGAACACGGTAACAGCTTTCATCGCATGGTGCTGGTCGACCATCTCGGCTCGCACAAGCCGGTGGAGAGTGAGGCCTACCACACGCTGTGGTATTACCCGCCGGGGCACCGCATCGATACTGAGTATATCGATCACTTTGATCTCACTGGCAGCCTGGAGTCGGGACGCTGGGCGACGAATGATTACGACTTCAAGAAGCCAGGTGCCACGCTCCTGGCCCAGAATGAGCTGATCCAGGACACGGCGCACAATGAGTTTGAGCGCTACGAATGGCCTGGCGACTATACGGAACCCGACAGGGGCGAGGATATTGCCCGCTTGCGCATGGAGGAAGTCCGGGCGCACGGCGAACGCGCACAGGGCAGCGGCGCGCTGCGCGACGTGGTGTGCGGGACGACCTTCAATCTCGAGGGCTACCCGTACAAGGCAGCCAATCAGGAGTACCTGGTGATCAGCGCATCGCTGCATGCAACGGAATTGGTGCAGGCCAGCGGCGGCGATGATTACCACTTCCAGAGTTCGTTCGTCGTGCAGCCGGCAACAACGATATACCGGCCGCCGCGCGGACCGTACCCAAAGCCGCGTACCAGTGGCCCGCAGACAGCGATTGTGACCGGCCCGAAGGGAAGTGAAATCTGGACCGACAAATACGGCCGCGTCAAGCTGAAATTCCACTGGGATCGCTTGGGCGTCAATGACCAGAATTCATCGTGCTGGATACGTGTGTCGTATCCATGGGCGGGCAGCAGTTTTGGTGGCGTCAATGTGCCCCGCGTGGGCACGGAGGTGATCGTGGATTTTGAGAATGGAGATCCCGATCGGCCGATTGTGGTGGGACGTCTCTATAACGCGGCTTCGATGCCACCATGGGAACTGCCGGGAAACGCAACGCAGAGCGGGATCCTGTCGCGCTCGATGAAGGGCGGATACGGTAACGCAAATGCGATCCGCTTCGAAGACAAGCAGGGCGCAGAAGAGTTGTGGCTGCAGGCCGAGAAGGACATGCGCACGGAGGTCGAGGATAGCGAACTTCACACGGTCGGCAATAACCGGGTGAAGTCAGTCGGTCAGAGCGAAGTCGCCACGGTAGGCAATGTTCGCGATCACTCGGTCAAATCTGACGACGTGGTGCTTGTCGGTGCAGACCGTGTCATTCAGGTGCTCAACAACCTGCTTTGTGCGGCAGGCGACAGCATCACGCTCTCGTGCGGCAACAGCATCATTGAGCTCAAGAGCAACGGCGAAATCAACATGACGTGCACGAACTTCAATATCACGGCGACGCAGAGTGGGGCGATCAATTCGCAGCAGGGAACGCTGGATCTGAACATGGGGAGCAAGGATTCGAAAGTGGATCCGCATGGTCCGACGGAGAAGGATGCCATCAAGACGGCGGTTGACAAGGTTTTTCCGCCCCAAAAATAACCTGCCGGCCGCTTTGGAGCGTGATCGATGAATACAACGCAATACCAGACCAACGAAGTCGCCCTCACCCTGCCTGACAGGGAGTTTGTTGATAGCACCATCAACGCTATCCGCCTTCCATCGCTGGATGCCTCACTCGTCGTCAGCCGCGGCGTGATGCCGGACGGCGCTACGCTCGAATCGGTGATCGACGAACAGGTGAAAAAGTTGGGAACACAGGTTCGGGATCTGCACTACAGTCCTCGGCAATCCGTGAAGGCCGGTGTGGGGTATAACCTCACGGCACTCGAAATGCAGAGCCGCTTTACCCGGGGTAAGGAAACCCTTCACCAGTACCAGCTTGCCTTTGTCGTACCGGGAACCCGGGTGCTGATGGCGCTTACCTACACACGTTCGCGTGCATTCACGCAGGCCGATGCAACGCATTGGGAAACGATCAAGCATGGGCTCAAGCCGTTTGAGCGGGCCTGACGGGGGAAACACGATGGGAGATCTATGGGCTGCCCGCGAGGGCGATGCATTGCTGCATACGTCGCCGTGGGCCGATCTCGTTGGAGGCGTGCTGGAGGTGGCCGCCAATATCGCCGTCCAGTGGGCGGCCACAGCGCTGGTCGCAGCTGCTATCGGTGTGGAAGTCGCTTCGTTGAGCTGTGGAACCATTCTGGCAATTGGCCTCGTAGTGGCGGCCGGGCTGGTAGCGACAGGACTCGGAGACCGTATATCGGGCTGGTGTCAGGATATCGGCAACGCGCTGTTCCCACCTACCGTCCAGGCGCACATCGCTACCGGATCGAAAGATACACGTATCAATGGCAAGCCTGCCGCGCGCGCTGCAGGTATCCTGCTGACCGAAGACCAGATTGCGGCGCTTGAGAAGGCGGCGCAAGACGCTCCTCCAAAGGAGCAATCGATCATCGATATTGCTGGCGCCTGGCTGCAGTGGGGGAAGGAGTTCGTTTCGCAGATGGTGCAACCAACGGTGGCCAGCCCGGAACCCGCCATTCCGTGCGATGAGGACAAGATCCTCTGTGACAAGCATCCCTCGCCCGTACCAAAGGAATATCTCGCGGAAGGCGTGAAGCGCGTCACGATCAACGCTCAGCCGGCAGGCAGAAGCGGTGCGCGTAGCACCTGCGAAGCAAAGATTGTCGACGCACCAGCGAACGGTGCCGATGTCTCGCCAGACGTGCGCATTGGCGGCCCGCTGGCCGTGGTACGCGAAATCCGCAGTGGCAAGGAGCCCGTTGCGCTCGCGATCGGCATCGTCATGGCATTCATGGGTAAGGGCAACATGCTGTCCAAAGCAGGCTGTTTCCTGGTCGGCCTTGGCCTGAATCTCATCACCCAGAAGGCTGGTGAGGCACTGCGTTCGATGTGGCAGCGTGCGAGCAACGCGGTAAGCCAGCCGGTCAATGCCGCAACGGGCGCCAAATACCTGGCTGGTGACGAAGACCGCGACTTCTCGCTCCCAGGCCGTTTTCCGCTCGTCTGGCAACGCGTATACAACAGCCAGGACACTCGCATGGAAGGCCTGTTCGGCGCGGGCTGGAGCGTGCCACTGGAGGTATCGGTCGAACGCACGCCGGGGGCGTCCGATCCCGACCGCTGGACTTACATCGACGAAACGGGCCGCCGTCTCGATATGCAGCCGGTTCGCTCCGGTGAAGGGTTCCGCAGCCCAGGTGAAGGCCTCGGCGTACGCCGTAGCGACGCCGGGCAGTGGCTAGTCGAGAGCGACGACGGGGTATACCGCGTCTTCGCGCCGGACCCGCGGGACGCCGGGCGGCAACGCCTTGTCCTGCTCGGCGACCGCAACCGCAACGCGTTGCGGCTGCATTATGACGATGACGGTCGTATTGTCCGCATCATGGACAACCCGCAGACTCTCTGCGTGCTGTTGCACTACGATGAGCGGACTCATCGGCGCCGGGTGGCCCGCATCGAGCGTCGCTACGGTGAATCCCTGCGCGATACCGTAGTACTTGCCCAATACCGGTACGACGCAGCCGGTGATCTCGCGGAGGTGCTTGACGCAGCAGGGCACACCTTGCGCCAGTTCGCCTACGACAAGGGCCGCCGCATGGTGATGCATCGCCTGCGTGCGGGTCTGGTCTGCCATTACCGGTGGGGACACTTTGTGGGCCCCACCGGCGAGGAATGGCGTGTCACCGAGCACTGGACCGACAGTGGCGATCACTACTGGCTCGACCATGATCCCGTCGCACGCCGTCTGACGGTAAGCGACAGTCTGGGCCGGACCAGTAGACACGAGTGGAACGCACAGTATCAAGTGACGCGTTACGAGGACGAGCTCGGTCAGGTGTCGTGCTTCGAATGGAATGACGAGCGTCAGTTGGTCTCGATGACCGATGCACAGGGCGGCGTGTGGCGATGGAGCTACGATGACGCTGGCCGGCTGGCGTCGAGCACCGATCCGCTGGGGCGCGTCACGCAGACCCAATGGCACCCTGCGTGGTCGCTGCCGTTGATGGAGCTTGATGCGGCCGGTCAGCCGTGGCGGTACGTGTACGACGATCGCGGCAACAGCGTAATGGAAATCGATCCGCTGATGCAGCGTACCGTTATCCGGTATGACGCGTGGGGCCAGCCTGTGCAGATCACGGACGCGCGCGGCGGCAACCGTGTTCTGCAATGGACGAATGATGGGCAACTGGCGCGGCACACGGACTGTTCAGGCTCGCAGACTTCGTTCTATTACGACAACCGGGGCTTGCTGGAGTGTGTGACTGATGCCGAAGGCAACAGCAGTCGCTACCGCTATGACGCGTTGGGCCGGCTTTCCCGCGTGATCCGTGCAGACGGATCAGAGGATCGCTTCACTCTCGATGCCTCTGGGCAACTGGTAGCACGCACAGACGCGCTGGCAAAAAGCACGCGCTATACGCGCGACGCACACGGGCGGGTCGTCGAGCGGATCGATGCGGCGGGCCACTGCGTACGGTTCGAATACGACGCCTATGGGCGACTGAATGCACTCGTCAACGCGAACGGTGAGCGCTACGGATTTGGCTACGATGTGTGCGACCGCGTCGTGGAACAGATCGGCCTGGACGGGCTATGTCAGCAGACAGATTATGATGCGCTTGGCCAAACCATTGCCACTCGCTGGGTAGTCGGCACGATGGCGCAAATGGAACATCGCTATGTGCGTGATGCGGTGGGACGGCTCACCCGTCGCGTGACCTCGCAGGACGTCACGGATTATCGCCACGATGTGGCTGACAACCTGCTCGAGATCCGGCGTACGCTTCCCGCGGATGGTGAACGAGATCCGGAAGGCAAAGCTGAAGTTATCTCGTTTGCCTATGATGCGCTTGGACAACTGCTGGAAGAAACGACCTCGCATGGCACCCTGTTGCATGCCTATGACGAACTGGGTAATCGCACCTCGACCATGCTGCCCGATGGCAGTACGGTCAACCTGCTCTACTATGGCAGCGGCCACCTGCACCAGATAAACGTTGATGGCCAGACGGTCAGCGACATCGAACGCGACCGCCTGCATCGGGAGGTGCTGCGCAGCCAGGGACGACTTTCGACCCGAAGCCTGTACGACGCGCGCGGTCGCGTTTCGCGGCGGCAGAGCTACCGGGAAATGCGTGGGATCGTCCCGGATAGCGTGATCGACCGTCGCTATGGCTACGATGGCCTGTCACGCCTGGTGAACAAGCATCATACGTTGCAGGGACAAACAGCGTTTGGCTACGACGGGGAAGGTCTGATCACGGAGTGTCGCAACGATGGCTACTATGGCACATGGCGGTACGACGCGGCGGCCAATCTGCTAGACGAGACACAGCGCGGTGGAGAGCGCAGCAACGTGATCCGGTTCAATCGCGTGCTGGCAATGCGCGGCCGGCGTTACTCCTATGATGCGTACGGACGGATGTCGCATCGTGATACCGTCGATGGCATGCAGCGTTACCGGTACGATGCACATCACCGCCTGGTCGAGGCGCGTGTAGAGCGTACGGGGCTGCCTGAGCGACGATACGGCTACGAATATGACGCACTGGGGCGACGCACAGCAAAGTACCAAATCGACGCGGATGGTCAGCGGCACTCATACGTGCGGTTCCTGTGGGACGGGATGCGCCTGTGTCAGGAGATGCGCCTGAACGGCAGCGTCAGTGTGTATCTGTACAATGGCGTGGGCAGCTACGAGCCGTTGGCGCGGCTGGATGCGGAGGGAGATTCGTCCAAACGCAATACGTTGTACTACCATACGGATGTCAACGGCGCGCCTGAGGAACTGACGGACGCAAGCGGCGAGATCGTGTGGCGCACGCAGTACCAGATATGGGGTAACACGGTCGTCGAAACGGCGGTCGAGGAATACCGGCCGCAGCAGAATCTGAGATACCAGGGGCAGTATCTTGACCGAGAGACGGGTTTGCACTACAACCTGTTCCGGTACTATGATCCAGACATGGGGCGCTTCATCACGCCCGATCCGATTGGGCTCGCAGGCGGATTGAACCTTTATCAATACGCGCCCAACCCGATCAGCTGGATCGATCCGTGGGGCTTGGAAACATGTCGCCTCACCGCCAAGCAGAAGCGCGCAATGGGACCAGCTCCGGCTGGGATGAAGGATCCGCACTATCACCACATTGTGCGCGAGAACGCGCCAAGTAACTGGAACGCTACCAGCCGTCAGCACATCCTTGATTCGCAGTCCATTCTTGACAAGCATGGCATCGGACTGAACGACGATGCACGGAACTTCACCTGGGCGCAGAACGGTGGAGGGAACCACACTCAGGCGGCCGCCGAAAAGGTTTTCAACACCTTAAGCGCAGCGGATGCCTCTGGAGGGAAGCCCGCCGTAGAATCCGCCCTCAAAAATATGGGCGAACAGATGAAGCAAGGGACTTTCTAAAATGACGGCATCGAAACCAGCATATTTTTCGGACACTGGAAATGTCGAGGATTTGCTCACCTTTATCGACAAAAATCCGGATTTAATTCTTGTTCCAGAACATGGAATTGAAGGTGGCAGGACCTTGTTGCATATTGCGGCGTCCCACGGAAGGGTAGATGTATGTGATCTGTTGATGAATCTCGGGATCCCCGTCAACTCACCTGCGATCTCTTCAGGAAACAGGTTACCGATCAACGAGGCGTCCGCGCACGGGCATTCACGTCTGGTTGAATGGCTGATCGAGCATGGCTCTATGGTTGATGGTCCTCCTGTCGCCGTCACGACTCCGCTTATGGATAGCGCCGTCGCAGGTCACAAGGATGTGGCGGAAGTGTTGATTGCGAACGGTGCCGACGTAAATCGATTGCATTTAAGGTACAACCAGACTTCTCTTGATCTCGCTTTCATATATAGAAAAAATGATGTAGTGGGTGTGCTAGAGAACGCCGGAGGAAAGCGCGCAATAGAGCCGATCGATTTTACCGTCGAGAGAGGAGGCGGGATTCTCGAGCATGTCTATGAACGGGTGGGACAGATTCTATCGAGTCGCCCGAGCCAGATGTTCGGTCGGTATAGCGTAGAACTTCGAACCGCGCTCATCAAAGAGGCAAAAGATTGCAAATTACTTTTTTCTTTGGGCACCCACGAACTTTCTCCTAGGGTTGAGTTTTTCCTCTGCCTGCAGTCGGATTGGCCATTGAACAACGCGTGCCTGAAGGAAAACGACTTTCTTTCTTTTCCAAGTAGACTAATATTTGAACTTTCGAGACAGAGACTGGAGGGAAAAATAATCCGAGAAGGTGAGATCATCGACAAGACTACAGAGCTAGCTAATGAACTGGTCTGGCCTGACGGCATTGACGCCGTGGTCGTGATTAACTATCAATTCGACCATACTCAGCGAAACGCAGGAACATCGGGCGGAGTGACGCTACTGGCGCTCGTGCCGCTAAAGTATCCGAAATCTGGACGTCCAGATCGGGAAAAGTTGACGGAACTGGTCGCCAAGCTTCGCGTATCGTCATGGAAAACAATTTCGATTCGATTGCCTTTCAAAAGGAAAAGGTAACACACAAGGAGCGAAGGGCGGCGTGAGCGGTTCATCGTTCCCCTGGCAGGCGGTGATCGTAAACAGTCCACGTTCGCGTTTCCAGCTAGGGACTGGCTCGATCCGAAGCAGGTAAATGCTCGGAGGATATATCAATACGCGCCCAACCCGATCAGTTGGATCGATCCGTGGGGCTGGGCTTGTTGGAATACAGAGCGCAAGAACTATTGGAAAGCCGTTGGTCGAAACGAAAACTTGAATCCGACGGGGCGGTATTCAGCAAATAACATCAACGAGATGTTGGCTGGCAGGGCACCCAAGATGACCGTGGAGGTTGTGAATCGGTCGACAGGGCAGATTTCGACCAAAGACGTTGCGATGGAGTTGCATCATACGAACATTCCGCAACGCATAGGAGGTACCGGGGTGCATGCTCCGTCGAATCTCAGTGAGCTAACGCCTTGGCAGCACGAAGCGGTTGATCCATATCGGCACACAGGTGAAGATCTGCTGGGTGTCACGAAAGGGATAGATACATGGTAAACGACGCTCTGTATGAATTTGCTTTTTCACCGCAATATCAAAAGTGCCTTGATGAAGTTTGCAAACGTACCGGGATACTGATCTACGCGCAATACGGCGACGTTATCTTCAAGTTCGACAAAGGCAGGGTGGAAGTATCCGGCATGAGTCTGCGCGACATTGAAGCGTTGGTGCAAACGTACAACGATACGTTTATCAATTTCTGTGTGGCGAAGATCGAGTTCTTCAAAAAGAATGCTGTTGGGCAGGAATTCCCGAAAGGCGAAGAGGTAGAGGAGTTCGACCAAAAGGAACAGGTGCAGGGCTTCTCTCGCGGAATTCTGTTGATGTATGCCATCGAATTCTTGTTGGCAGCCAAAGGGCGTGAGCATCTTGAGGAATATGTAAAGACGGCAAGAATTCCCCATGCGAAGAAATATGTTAAGGACATTCTCGACTTGATCAAGTTGTCCGGGTGAAATGGCGTTAGATTCCACATTATGCCGATGCGAGCCTGGAGAAATTCCCCCTCACTTGCAGGATAGGCGCTCGGGCCCAATCGTGCGCATCGTCCGCGAAACGCGACCCGGCTTCGGCCGGGTTTGCTGTTTCTGGAGCAGGTGACAGGCATGTGAGCGCTGACCGTAGCCGGGTTCTCCAAGGGCAGGCACTTGGAGCACGATCTGAAGGCGGGAGCGCGTAGCGATACCGTCCTACAGATGCATCGTGCCTCTTTCCACCTCGAGATTGAGGGCGAGCTGCGGAAAATAACAGGCAATAACAAGTCGCTACGTCAGGCAACGGTTGATAACAACAAGGCTACTGAAAATCTACAAGGCCCAACAAAACCGGGCCTTGGGTGGCGAGCTGCCGGTGCGGGGTATATCGGGCGGCAACTGGCTATCTGCAATTGCTGGCGCCGGCAACGCGCGACCAGTTGACGTGAGTTGTTGCAATGGGAACGCCTCTCGCGAATATAGTTGCATTTTGTGAAACGGCAAGTCAACGTTCCACCACGCACACCGGGAATTCAATCAGAAAGGTCGCTCCCGCGCCTGGAAGGCTGTGGGCGGTGACGTGACCTTCGTGTCTGGCCACGATTTCCAGGACCATCGGTATTCCCATGCCGTGCGACCGAACATCGTCGCGCGGCGTGATACCGTCGTCATCGCGGTTGACGTGGAGCGACGGTATGGCCGGCGGACTTTCGAACAGGTGCATTACGTGTTGCTGCGACATCCCTTCGCCCGCGTCGCGGATCGCGACGTGGATGCGCGGCAGCACCACATCGTAATCGACTGTCACGCAGACATCGATCGTGTCGCCGGACGCGCTGTGGCGAATTGCGTTGTGCAGCAGATTGACGAATGCCCGGGTCAGCAGCGGACCGTCGGCCCAGAGCGTCGCATCGTCGTCGGTGATGCGCGTATCGATTGTGACATTTTTCGCTGCGGCGTTCGCCCAGACTTGATCGACCGCGTCGAGCGCGAGCGCGGCGACCGGAACCGGTTCGAAGCGATAACGGTCCGATCGGGCAGTGAGCAGATCTAGGATACTGTCGGCGAGGCGGATCGAGCGTTCCGTCTCGCGCCGTACTCCGTCAATCAGCGCGCGTTCGTCGAGTTGTGCGGCGCCGTCGGCATACAAGTTCAGCAGGCTGATGATGTTGATCTGTGGCGTGCGAAGATCATGTGAGATGTAGCCGATCCACTGTTCACGCTCAAGTTTGATCCGGTGCTCGCTCGTCACGTCGTGCAGTGCAACCATCCATCGTCTCGGTTCATCGCCGAAAATGTCGAGCGCTGCGACACGCGGCTTGAAGACCTGGCCGCGCTGCGTAACGTATTCGTTGTGCAGAGTTTCGAACCACGGGCGGACGGAAGACGCGCCCCCTAGCTGTGTCACACAAGTTTCACGCAGAATCGACAGCAGATCGCGACGTGACAGAGCGTCTTCCGTCGCGTCGTGGAGCACTGTGGACGGCTCCAGCAACCGGCGCGCCGCGTCGTTGCTCTGCGTTATCGTGCCATCGTCGAAGCAGACCAGCACTGCAACGGGCATTTGAGAGATGCTGACACTCAGCATCGTCTTGATTTTCGTCACGCGATTGATGGCTGCGTCGAGCGCGGCCATCTGCGCGACGACGTGATCCCAGGCAGGTGCGCCGAGGCGGCCGCCCGGTTCAAATGCACCAGCCGGCAACGCGTTCAGCATGGCGATTCGCTTGCCGAAGAACTGGAAGAATGCGGAAAGGCGACGCCAACTCCATAGAAAATAGGCAATGGTCAACCCCAGCAGCGTCGGTAGTGGCGGTAACCACACATTCGCGTACGCGAGCAGCAGCAGGCTTATGGCGAGCCACGAGCCGGCTACGCAAACGACAATTGCCAAGCTGTAACGGGCGGCTGGAAGGAACAGAGTCAGGGCGAGCCATATTGGCACGGTCGCGCTGAATGCGAGCGCCAGGCGCGGGAGCAAGTGGATGGCCCGGCCGTGGCGCAGTGCGTCGACTGCGTCAGCCAACAACTCGACGCCGGCGAGCGATGCGGCGCCGCCGGGCACGCCAACCGGGACGAGGCGCTCGAGATGGGAATCCTCTAGTGGGCCGACCAGCACCAGCTTGCCGCGCACGAATTCGGCGGGTACCTGACCGCGAAGCAAGCTTATGTACGATACGGTGTGCCATCCGTGCAGCGGTTGCGTAAGGGGAAAACCGAATGGTTCCTGGTGGTCCCAGCCATCGCTATGCACGGGCATCGCGCTCGTGCGAGCCGACGGCGCAAGCGCGGATTGACCGGCCAGCAGGGTGCCAACGAATGGCTCGAGCCGCCCTGGCACGCCTTCGCGCATGAATATCCAGCGCGCCACCCCATCTGCGTCGACAGTCACATTGGCATGAGCGGTTGCCACGACGCTTTGGTTGAACAGTGGCAGCGGACGGACGAAGCCGTCCGGCTCGTTCGATCCGTTCGCCCGGCTTTCCGCGACCCGCAGCGGAAGATAGACGGGTAGCCTGCCCAGCGCTGCGGCAAGGCGGAGATCGTCATCGCGATTGGTGGATGGTTCCTCGAGGAAGAAATCGAGCAGCACACGTCGCGCGCCGTCGTGCGCAAGCGTGTCGAGGAGCTGCGCGTGCGTCTTGCGGGGCCAGGGCCAGGGCCCGAGTTCCGCGAGACTGCGTGCATCGATCCCGACGATCAGCACGTCGGGCGACGGCGCTGCGCGTTGCTGGCTCATGGCCCAGTCGTACAGCATTGCGTCGACCAGCGGGACGCTGGGCGCGTCCTGCAGCCACCACTGGAGCGGCGCCATCAGCAGCGCGATCAGCAGCCACTCGAGGATGAAGCGGCGGCTCACGGATTAGTCGCCCACCCGTACGCTGGGCTGGATGTCGAACATGCCGGCCGCGATCGGTGGTTCACCGGTGGCGGTCACTGCACGTACGCGCCAATAGTAGCGGCCTGAAACATCGATCGGCCCGACCACGACACCGTTGCCGTACACGACCGGCTCGCTGACGATCGGGCTCGCGAAATCGGCCGCGCGCGCGAGTTCGAAGTTGCATCGCTGCCGTAGGGGCGCGGACCAGTGTATTTCATAACGGCCGTCACTCATTCGCCGGACGTCGTCCTCCTGCCGCTCGTCCGGGATATGGACGATGGTGTCGTTGGGCACCCCTTCGATGCCGAGCACATCGAAGGCGCTCAATCTGGCGTGGTAAAAGCCGCCAGGAAGATCACCGGGCAACGAGAATACGCCGTCTTTCGCGGTCGCCTCGTAGACAACGTGAACGAATTCCGGGTCGGTGGAAAGCAATAAATGATAGTCGCTGGCTCCGATAACAGGTTGCGCTGACAACGTTTTAGTAACGAAGCGGCTGTCTGACAACCCAGGAGGCGGCAGCAACTGTCGGGACTCGAGCGCGCCGGCTCCGGCAAGTGCCGTCCCGTGTCCAGCATCGAGAAGAATATCCGGATGACCGTCGACCGAGACTGCGATGACACCCGTGAGCACTTCGGCCGTGACCGTGCCGTGCTCGTTACGCACACGAAAGTGCGTGCCGCGCACGCCGAGCGCGACGGTACGACTACGAATCTCGAACCTGCGGCCATGTTGCTTTGCGACCCGCGCGTCGACGCGGCCGTCAAGTAATTGCAGCAGCGTCGCGCTCCCGTTGGCGACGGCCACTTGCACGGTGCTGCTGGACGGCATCACGAGCGTGCTGCCGTCGCGCAAGCGGAAGCTGAGATAGGTGTGTTCGTCGGTCTCCAGGATGTCGCCCGCGCGCACTGGTGTGCCCTCGTCGAGCGGCTGCGCCAGTGCGTCGCCTCGTTTCAGGGTCGCCGTACCGGACAATTCCGCGATGCCGGCAACGGCGAGCACGTCACGGGTCCATGCGGCCGAATCGGCTGCCTGTCGGCCGTGCGGGCTGGCACTCGGTTCCAATGTGAACTTTCTGGAGGCTAGGTTCAGGTCAAGCGCCATTCCGGGGCGCAGCCTCTTCGGGTCCCCAACGCCATTAAGTCGCTGGATGTCAGGCCAAAGCAGTGGCGACTGAAGATATTGTCCGGCGATGCCCCACAGCGTGTCGCCCGGTCGCAGAACGTGGGTGTGGTCTTGCCCGAAAGATGCCGCCTCCGCAAATACGGCGATGATCGGTAACACGTATTTTAGAAAACGGCGCAGCGCGCCACGACGTAATTTCGCTCTACGCATCTTTATCAAAGACCTCCAGCCGGTAGCCCTTTCCATAGATGGTCTGGAGCCTTACGCCGTGCGCCGGGCGCAGACCGAGCTTCGTTCGCAGCCGGTATATCTGGCTGTCGAGCGAGCGGCTCAGCGACTCGCCGCTGGTTCCCATACGCTCCATCAAGTAACCGCGCGATACGGTCTGCCCAAGATTGCCGAACAGCGCCAGCGCAAGACGGAATTCGCGTGCGGTGAGTTCGACTTCACAGCAATTTGAGGGATGGGACAGGCGCGCGGTGGAACTTGCGCGATCGAATTCCCAGTACCCGAATCGTTCAATCGCCCGCTGTTGTGTTTGGGGTTGCTGCTTGCGCAACAGGTTCTGGATCCGTGCCGCCAGTTCGAGCGGCCTGAGTGGCTTGATCAGGTAGTCGTCCGCCCCGGTCGCGAGCGCCGCAGCAACGTCGCATTCGGAACCGCGTGAACTCAGCACGATGACGGGCACCTGGCTTTCCCGGTACTCACGCACCCAACGCAAGAGATCGAGCCCATCCAGGTCAGGCACGTTCCAGTCGAGCACTAGCAGGTCGAACGTTTCGGACCGCAGAGCACCGCGCAGCGATTCTCCGAGGCCGAAGCAGACGCAGGATAATCCGTCGGCGCTCGAAGCGAAATGCTGTTCGAGCGCATGGACCAGATATTCCATCTGTGTTACTTCGTCTTCGAGGATAGCGATACGCATGGCCGCGTATTCTGTTAATGAATGAACGCGTCGCACTCTAGCAGAGCAATCATATTTAAATCTAAACAATTGTCAAAATATTATCAAATACATAAAGTACGACGAATTGATTTTATGGTCAGCTTCGCAGCTCATTGACAATTGACAACTTTTGTCAAAAACGATTCGAATTCTGAAAAATTCTCGCACCATACAGGTTGTGGTTGAACGTATAACGTACGATCGGCAGTGTTTCCCGTTGCCCGGCACGTATGAAGTGGCGCGACTTTCCATGTGGATACGCTTGAAATCGGACGGCAGTACTTAAAGCGAAATTAATTGAAGAAAAAGAGAATTTTTAATGTCGTGAATCGACGACCGCTACGGCCGCAATCAATAAATCCAGATTCACGGCGCGCCGGTTCGAGTCGCGCGAATATCGACTCTTGAAATGAATACGAAATTAGCTCATGTAGTTGCATTGGCCGCGTTTAGCATGATGCTGGCCGGTTGCGGAACCACAAGCCGTCCGGGTGCAACGTCACCAGAATTTCCAGCGCGCGATTCGGCGCGGATGAAAGGAGGGGAATTCGTCAATGTCGCCAATCTTCGCCAGATCCGGCCGGGCATGACCAAGAACCAGATATATGCGCTGATCGGCCCACCGCACTTTGACGAAGGAGTGTTCTTCGTACACGTCTGGAATTACGTCTTCGATTTCCACATCGGAGGCAGCAACGACTTCGTCACGTGCCAGTATCAGATCCGATTCGATGGGCATTCGCGAGTGACGGCCACATATTGGCGGCAACCGGATTGCGCGTTGCGCGCGAATCCGCCCGACGTCAATGTGATCCCGCCCGGCGATACATCGTCGCGACCCGAGAAGATAGTGCTGGGCACCGATGGACTGTTTCGCTTCGATGGGGCTGCGTTGGCCGATATGCTGCCCGGCGGGCGCACTCAAGTGACGCAAATTGCGGAGGCAATTACGCGGGATTTCGTCGGGCACCGTGAGATCGTCGTTACCGGATACACCGACCGGCTCGGGACGGACAAGCACAATGAGGCACTGTCGATGGCGCGAGCCCGGACCGTTCGGGACCTGCTTGTCCGGCAAGGCATTGATGGTACGACGATCCGCGCAATCGGACTAGGAGCGAGCCAGCCGGTCACGCAGTGTGACGGCGTCGAAGCAGGCGCGGCCCTTGTGAAGTGCTTGCAACCGAACCGGCGCGTCGAGATTGAGGCGCGGTGACGCGTTCGTTTCCGGTGGCCGCGGGGCGGCGTAACGAGCGCATTGGAACAGCACACAGAAGTGACCGGTGAATAACTCGGTTATCAGATACGTTTCACAAAGTAAATAATTAGATATACGAAATTAATTGAAGGACCAGAAGGTTCGTGTGAGGGAACGGAAATGAACAAGGTGTACAACGTTGTATGGAGCTGGACACGCGGGCAGTCGGTCGTTGCGTCCGAGTTGGCGGTGACAAGTGGAAAAGGTCGCGCGACTTCAGTCGTGGCTTGCGCAGCGGCGATCGTGGTAACGGCCGCGGGTGTACCCGTCCACGCTCAATCTGCGTATTACAGTGTGAACGACGGCGGTACACAGCAAGGCAACTACAACAATAGCGGCGCGACAGGTGCAAATTCGCTCGCGGCGGGCGTCGGCGCGTCGGCGTTGGGTGACCAAGCCGTTGCTGTCGGGAACAGTGCGAGCGCATCTTTCACGGCGGATACCGCGCTGGGTAATGGTGCAACTGCAAACAGCACGCCGGTGGGGGCAACCGGATCTGCGAACCAGGGCGGTGCAATCGCGTTGGGTGATGGCGCGCACGCTGTCGGTGCCTCGGCTATTTCGATTGGCGCGTTTGCTGGCTCAAACGTCAAGGGCGATATCAATACTGCGATCGGTGTTAGTGCGGGCGGGAATGTAACTGGCGACGACAACCTGGCTACTGGCAGTTACGCGGGCTCAAATGTCAATGGCAGCAATAATCTGTCGTATGGGAACTCGTCCGGCAATCTGGTGACTGGCAACAGCAATGTTGCGATCGGTAGCTGGGCCGGAACGGGACTGGGCATTGGCTACGGAGCGGCTGGCGCGGCTCAGCCGAGCAACTACAACGCAGCGGTGGGATTTGGTGCAGGTCAGGCACTGGACGGTTCTTATAATGTTTCGATGGGAACTTTCGCCGGCGCGGGCTCGTCCGGCGGTTCGAGCGTTTCGTTGGGCAACGGGGCGGGATTAGCGGTAATCGGCAACAACAATGTGGCGATCGGCAATCAGGCGGGTACGACCACTACCGTCACTGATCCGGCCATAGGTGCGACCTCTGGCAGCACGTTGGCGGTCAATAATGCGGTTGCCGTAGGCAACCAAGCCCTTGCCGGTAGCGATGAGGCGGTGGCGATTGGCGATACCGCGAAGGCGACAGCGAGTAACGCTGTGGCGTTGGGTAATGGTGCTTCTGCCAGCGGCACGTCGTCGGTCAGCGTCGGTACGGGTAACATCGTGAGCGGTGCCAGCTCGGGCGCATTCGGCGATCCGAGCACGGTGAGCGGCACGGGCTCGTACTCCGTTGGCAACAACAACACGATCACGGCAAATAACGCATTCGTGCTGGGCAGCAACGTGACGGATGCGGTGGACAACTCGGTGGTGCTCGGTGCGAATTCGGCCGTGGCAGCGGCGAACACATCGTATTACAACCCGGGCTCTGCGACGTTGTCGGGCACGGCGAGCGGGGTGGTGAGTGTGGGAGCGCCGGGCGCGGAGCGCCAGATTACAAACGTGGCGCCGGGCAGCTATGCGACGGACGCGGTGAACGTGAGCCAGTTGCAGTCGCTGGTGAATACGGTGACGGCCAGTCAGACGCACTACTACAGCGTCAATGATGGCGGGGCGCAGCAAGGCAACTACAACAACAACGGTGCGACGGGCGCGAATACGCTGGCAGCCGGCGTGAACGCTTCGGCGGTTCTGCAGTCTGATATGGCGGTCGGCGTTGGGGCCGTCGCAAATGGAGCGCCAGCCAGCCTGAGCGGTCTTACTTCGGGGCAGGCGACGGCTGTCGGACCATATGCTCAGGCACTGAGTTACGCTGCGACAGCGCTGGGCAACAACGCTCAGGCAACGGGCGACGAAAGTCTGGCGGCTGGGAATTATGCTATTGCCAGTGGCCATCAATCGCTTGCCCTCGGTCATAACAATCGGGTCACGGGCGAAGACGCGGGTGCAGTTGGCGAAGGTAACGTCATCAGCGGCCCGGCGGGTTACGCCTTTGGCAACGTCAACAACGTTGCCGCTAACAATGCCGCCGCCATTGGAGGGGGCAACAGGCTGGCGCTCGGCGCGGGCGAGAGCAGTGTTGTCGGTAGCAACAATATCGTCAATGCCCCCAACGTCATGGTGCTGGGCAACAGCGTGATTGTTGGTAGCGGCTTAACGGGTGCTGTGGTGTTGGGCGACCGCTCGACGGTGTCTGCTGCCACGCCGACGCCAAGTGGCACGATCAACGGTGCCACATACACCTACGCAGGTGGTAGCCCCGCGGCCGGCGACGTGGTGAGCGTGGGCTCAACCACCGCGCCACGGCAGATCCAGCACGTGGCGGCGGGTCGAGTCAGCGCAACCAGCACCGATGCCGTCAACGGCAGCCAGCTGTATGCGACCGACCAGGCAATCAACAATCTGTCGAACGTCGTCACGGCCACCGCGACGCACTACTACAGCGTCAACGATGGCGGGACGCAGCAAGCCAACTACAACAACAATGGGGCCACAGGGGCCGATTCCTTGGCCGCTGGCGTTGGTGCTTATGCGCCGGCGGCATTCGCAGTGGCGCTGGGTCCTTTTGCTGCCGCTACGGGTAGCGCGGGTATCGCCGTCGGTCAAAAATCTTCGGCGGTCAGCAACAACGACATCGCTATTGGCACCAACGCCTATGCCGGCGCCAGCATCAGCACCTTCAGCGGCGCCGACTCCGCCTCTACTGCTATTGGCGAAAACGCCACGGCCACTGGCGGCTATTCGGTGGCACAGGGCTATGGAGCAGATGCTGTGGCGCAGGATTCGATCGCCATCGGCTCGACTTCTACGGCCAGTGGAATTGGCGCGATCGCGATCGGAACGGGGGCCTCCGCAAATAACAAAAACGATGTCGCGCTCGGCGCGGGCTCGGGTACAGCTGCCGCGAATCCGACGAACAGCGCGACAATTGCAACTGCGTCGGGCGGTCAGCTCACGCTTTCGGGCTTCGCAGGCGCGAATCCGGCGAGCGTGGTGTCTGTTGGGGCACCTGGAGCCGAGCGCCAGATCACCAACGTCGCGGCCGGCCGCGTCACCGCGACGTCGACCGATGCAGTAAACGGTAGCGAGCTTTACGCGGTGGCAAGTGCCATTGACACGGCTGTCAACGGTGGCGGCATCAAATACTTCCACGCGAACTCGAATGCGGCCGATTCCAGTGCGACTGGCACCGACAGCATCGCGGTCGGCCCTTCCGCATCTGCATACGGCGATTCGTCTATCGCGCAAGGCTCTGGTGCGCTAGCGGGCGTCAACGGCAATACCGCGGTGTCGGGAGACGTCGCGCTCGGCAGCGGCGCGCAGGCGACGGGCGGCAGATCGCTTGCGCTAGGCAACGGCGCTAGCGTCGCGACGCTCGGCGGCGTGGCGCTCGGCGCGGGTTCTGTTGCGTCACGCGAGGCCGGCACCTATGTCGACCCAATCACCGGCGGCAGCTTCACGACAGCGCTCGGCGCGGTGTCGGTGGGAGCCTCCGGTACGCTGCGACAGATCACGAACGTTGCACCCGGCACGCAGTTGACCGATGCCGTCAACCTCGGCCAGCTCGAAAGCGCGCTTAGTACATTGAACACGACGATCAGCAGCCTGCCGTCGACGAATCCGGGCAGTGGCAGGACGTGGATCACCGGCAATCCGGGGACTTACACTGCGCCCGTTGCGAGCGGCGAAAACGCGACCGCCGGTGGCAGCGACAGCGTCGCGTCGGCCAGCGGCAGCACCGCGATTGGCGACCATGCGAACGCGAGCGGCGCGAACTCGGTTGCGCTCGGCGCGAATTCGGTCGCCACCGCGCCAAACACCGTGTCGATTGGCTCGACGGGCAATGAGCGCACGCTCAGCAACGTCGCGGCAGGTGTGAACGGTACCGACGCGGTCAACGTGAATCAGCTGAATGCCGGTGTCTCAAGTGCAGTTTCGCAATCGAACCAGTACACGGACCAGCAGGTCAGCAGCCTGCGGCGCGATATGAACAGCGGTGCCGCAGCCGCGATGGCAGTTGCCGGTTTACCGCAACCAGCCGGACCCGGCAAGAGCGTACTCGCGGTCGCCGGGTCGACGTGGCAGGGGCAACAAGGGCTCGCGTTCGGCGTGTCGACCGTGTCGGAAAACGGCAGGTGGATCTACAAGGGCTCGCTGACGACCAGCAGCCGCGGCGGTACTGGCGCGGTGATCGGCGCGGGCTATCAATGGTGAACACACGGCGCGGCAACACGGCCCGTGCGAGACAACGGAAAGACAATGAAGGAAGCGAGCAAACTGTTTGCGTTGCTGGGCACGACCGTGTGCGTAGCCAGCTGTGGGATGGTGCCGATGACGGCGCCCGACGGGTCGGTCATTTTTCCGGATCGGAGCAGCGCCTGGTTGAAGGAAGGGACGTTCGTCAATGTCGACAACCTCAGGCAAATGGCGCCTGGGCTGACGAAGGATCAGGTATACGCGTTGCTGCAGGAGCCACATTTCAACGAAGGTGTGATCGCGGTGCGCGTCTGGAATTACATTTTCGATTTCCGCACCGCGGATAGCAATGCGTTCGTTTCCTGCCAGTACCAGGTCCGGTACGACGGGCATGGACGAGTCACGGCTACCTACTGGAAAGAGCCGGATTGCGTGCGTTTCTTGAACCCGTCGATAGCCAGGTCCGTGCCGTTCGTGCCCGCTGCACAGCCGATCGCACTCGACGCTTCCGTGCTATTCGCGCTCAATAAATCAGCACTCGAAGATTTGCGGCCGGAAGACCGTGCGAAGTTCGATTAGGTCGCCGCAACGCTCTCTGGCGAACTGACGCGGGATACGCGGACTAAGGTTAAGGGCTACGCCGACCGGATCGGCTCGGACTCCTACAATAAACGCTTATCGCTCGCCCACGCGCTGACCATTCGCGCCTAACTCGCAAGGCGCGGAGTGGCTGCTAACAGGATCGACTCGGTTGGCGTTGGCAGCGTGAATCCTGTCAGCACGAATTGCCCTGACGGTCATTCCCGTGAAGCCGTCGCATGACAATTGAGATGATGGACGGGAACTGAACGTGGGCGGTCGATACGTGCTGTCCATTGCGGAAACGGAGAACCGTTCTTCATGAATTCCTATTTTTCACTACTAAAGCAATTCGACCAACTCCAACGCGAGATCGAAATCGCTCGCGTCCGTGAGGTGCGGCGCTTCATTGACGAGGTCTTCGAACTGCTCAACGAGCGGGGCGTGAGCTTGGACGATCTGGTCGAATATCGGATGGCAGTCGAGACGCACCAGTCTCGAGGCGCGAAGGTGAAGTACCGTGACTCGGCGACAGGCCGCACGTGGAGCGGGCGAGGCCGCGAACCAGACTGGATTCGTGGCAAGGATCGAAACGACTTTCTGATCGAGTGAAACGACGCGCTGACACCGTAACGGTGTAAGCGGCACCTAACCGCGTGGGTAAAATGGGTGGGCCTCGTTAGCCATCGATCATTCTGCTCGCGTTCCTCGTGGTCGACGATTTCTCCCACGAGCAAAGCCAAGCTGTCAACTTAATCACGCCATTGTAGAGAATTCGAACGCCGAATTCACGAGCCCCCAGCGTTTGCTTCCGACGGATTGATAGTTGCACCCTCGCGGCCCCATTGGGAAATACAGAGGACAACGAACTCTGGTTTTCCACACCACTCCCGGAGCGTCACTCGCCATAGATGCCTCAGCCTCCTTGGGACTTTGGTTCGCTTGTAGACGCTCGAACTAACGTAAGCACTCAAGCAAGGCCGTAGCCGAGGTTGTTGACGAACGCGATGGAAGTGTTTACCGAATGGAGGCGGCTTTTGCCGCTGCGGGCAGATGCGGCACGACGTTCCATGGCAGCAGTTCGTCGATACGGTTGACGGGGTGATCGGCAATGCGCTCGATGACGTAATGCAGATACGCTTGTAAGCACTCAACCTCGGCTACGGCCTTGCTTGAGTGCTTACCCTGGGTCTGAACTTGTACGTATTTCGTAAGCAAAGAATCAAGCGCAATGGAAGCTGATGGCCGGCAACGCAGAATATGCCTGCGGGTTTTCACTGGGACACCCCAACCGCATCCGGGGGGATCGCCTGCCACGCATTGCGAATCAGCGGCGACGCGGGCTCGAACTCGCGAGGCGCCAGGGCCGGCAGGCTGGCCACTGGAAGTCGTGGTGCGCTACCGTATGACGACTGTCACGGATCATAGGATTCGCACTACCCGCCGGAAAGACTGCGCCTGGTTATACTGAAAACCCGCGATTGTCGCCCTACAGCAGGCCTTGCCGGAAAACATGAAACTGCATCACCTGGAGGCGCTGGTCTCTGTTGCTGACGCCGGAAGCATCCGCGCAGCGGCACGCCTGTTGCAGCTGTCCCAGGCAGCCGTCACCAAGGCGTTGCGCGAGCTGGAAAGCGAGCAGCAGCTTGCGTTGCTCGTGCGTACAGCCGGCGGCGTGAGCTTCACGGATGTTGGGTACAGGCTGCTGCAGCACGCGCGACTGGTCGTGGGGCAAATCGAGCGCGCCAGCGAAGAGCTGGCAAAACTGCGCGGGGACCAGGCCGGCAAGCTCGCCATCGCGGTCACCCCGCTGGTCATGGTCACCTTTCTTCCAGAGACGGTATCGCTGTTCCGCAAGCAGATGCCGGCGATTCAGTTGGAGATATTCGAAGGACTGACCGCCGTGGCGTTACCGCGCCTGAGGGAAGGCGCGCTGGATTTCGGCATCCTCGCGCTGGCAGCGGCGCTGACGGACCAGGAATTCGACATCGAACCGCTGTTTGCATATGAGTCGCGCGCAATGGCCCGCCGCGGACATCCGAGCGCCGGGAAGCACTCGTTGCATGATCTGCTCGACCAGAACTGGGCGGTCAACTTTACGCCAGCCAGCTACGAGAGCCTGATGCAAGACCTGTTCTGGCAACATGGGGCGAAGATTGCCCCCGCCCGACTGCACAGCACACATTCATATTCACTCATGCTTGAACTGGTGCGGTACAGCGATATGCTCACTGTTGCCCCAGAACCCTTGCTGCTCACCGAGTCCATGCGCAATTGGGCGCAGCCGCTAAGACTGGATGAGCAGTTTGGGACCCGCCGTGTCAGCGTGATCAGCTTGCGCAATACGATGCGCAGCCAGGCAGCGATGTGCTTTGTCGACTGCCTGCGCAAGGTCATCCGAACGCGGTCGCGATCTGCGAGTGAGGCGAACCGGATGCTGTTCGACCGGCTGGAGTTACTGTTTTGACGTGACATTCGCGCATGATGTTGCACAACACGACGCGATGAACTGACTCGCCTCACCTGCGCGGTGCCATCTTCCGCGAAAGGGAACTTCATCTCTGACTCAGGCGAGCAAGTCACGGTACATCGGATCCATATCGCCGATCATCCGGCCAATCGCATCAAGGGGTTGCTACCATGGAGCGTAGCATCGACGCTGCCGTCCTCTACTCGAGGCGAACCAGTCCGGCAGCATTCCTCATGTCCGTCGTCAACGAGCTGTGCTACGGTGCTCCTCGAGCGCTTACACTGCAGCTGAACAATTCTATTCTCTTGCGATGTAAGCAGTCCTCTTAATCTCGGACACTTGCTCGTCACACTTTCCTTATCGCGACACAACCCCGGATCGCCAAAAAGTACTTTGACTTTGACATTTACGGTGAGTGAGCGGATACACGAGAACAGGCGTGCCCGCAGCAAGGCGAGATTTTCTTCATTGCTGTAGGTCCCCGCGAGCAATCAGATGTACCGTGTCTTGCTCCCCTGAGTCGGAAATGAAGTTCCTTTCTGATCAAGATGGCACCGCGCAGGCGAAATACATCACGTTATCGCTGAGCGTTGCGCAACATCATGCGTGAATGTCGCGTCACAACAGTAACTCCAGCCGGTCGAACAGCGTGCGGTTCGCCTCACTCGCAGATCGCGAGCGCGTTCGGATGACCTTGCACAGGCAGTCGATAAAACACTTCGCTGCCTGGCTACGCATCGCGTTGCGCAGGCTGATTACGCTGACATGACGGGTCTCAAACTGCTCATCCAGTGTCAGTGCCTGCGCCCAGTCGCGCATGGACTCGGTGAGCAGCAAGGGTCCCGGGGCCCAAGTGAGCATATCGCAGTACTGCACCAGTTCAAGCATGAGTGAATAGGAATGCGCGCCATGCAGGCGGGCGGGGGCAATCTTCGCCCCGTGCTGCCAGAACATTCGCTGCATCAAACTCTCATAGCTCGCTGGCGTGAAGTTGACCGCCCAGTTCTGGTCGAGCAGATCATGCAACGAGTGCTTCCCGGCGCTCGGATGTCCGCGGCGGGCCATTACGCGCGGCTCGTAGCCAAACAGCGGTTCGATGTCGAATTCTTGGTCCGTCAGCGCCACTGCCAGCGCGAGGATGCCGAAATCCAGCGCGCCTTCCCTCAGGCGCGGTAACGCCACTGCGGTCAGTCCTTCGAAGATCTCCAGTTGGATCGACGGCATCTGCTTGCGGAACAGCGATACTGTCTCTGCAAGAAAGGTGACCATAACCAGTGGGGTGACCGCGATGGTGAGCTTGCCGGCCTGGTCCCCGCGCAGTTTTGCCAGTTCTTCGCTGGCGCGCTCCATTTGCCCGATGACCAGTCGCGCGTGCTTCAGCAGCCTGTGTCCGGCGTCCGTGAAGCTCACGCCGCCGGCAGTGCGCACAAACAACGCAAGCTGTTGTTCGCTTTCCAGCTCGCGCAACGCCTTGGTGACGGCCGCCTGGGACAGCTGCAACAGGCGTGCCGCTGCGCGGATGCTTCCGGCGTCAGCAACGGAGACCAGCGCCTCCAGGTGATGCAGTTTCATGTTTTTCCGGCAAGGCCTGCTGTAGGGCGACAACCGCGGGTTTTCAGTATAACCAGGCGCAGTCTTTCCGGCGGGTAGTGCGAATCCTATGATCCGTGACAGTCGTCATACGGTAGCGCACCACGACTTCCAGTGGCCAGCCTGCTGGCCCTGGCGCCTCGCGAGTTCGAGCCCGCGTCGCCGCTGATTCGCAATGCGTGGCAGGCGATCCCCCGGATGCGGTGGGGGTGCCTCAGTGAAAACCCGCAGGCATATTCTGCGCAGCCGGCCATCAGCTTCCATTGCGCTTGATTCTGCGCTTACGAAATTCGTACAAGTTCAGACCCGGGACCAACACCGCGGACTTCAGTCAATGTAAGCAGCCCCTCGACGGAGATTTGCATGAGAGTGTTGTCCCTTGAAGATGAACCCGCGCAGGCGGAGCTGGTCCGTACGGCCCTGGAGGCTGCCGGGCATCAGGTGTGGTCATTCGAGCGCGGGCGTGCCGCGATCCGTCATCTCGAGAACGCAACCGTCGATCTGCTGATACTCGACTGGAAGGTGCCGGATATTACCGGGATCGAGGTGCTCGGCTGGGCCCGCACGCGCCTCGGCCACCAACTGCCGGTGATCATGCTGACGAACCATGCGACCGAGGATCATGCCGTGCAGTCGCTGGAGGGCGGCGCCGATGCGCATCTCGTCAAGCCTATGCGGATGCGCGAACTGATGGCCCACGTCACGGCGCTGCTGCGTCGCGCCTATCCGGAGGCAACGCGTCGCACCGAATTCTCCGAGCTGGGCGCCTACAGGCTCGACCTTCGCGAGCGCATTGCGAAGGTGGGTGACAGAATCCTGTCGCTCACACCGCGGGAGTTCGAGCTTGCCTGGCTGCTGTTTCGCAGCGCGGGGCAGATTGTGCCCCGCGAGCAGCTTTTCACGCGAGTGTGGGGCAGGGACAGGATGACCTGGGATTCGCGCAGCCTGGACACGCATGTGTACCGGCTGCGCAGGAAGCTCGAACTGCGCGAGCATGGCTTGCGTCTGCGCTCGGTCTACCAGCACGGCTACTGTCTGGAGCAAACCTTGACGACTGGATGCGATGCGACCTCGCTTGCAGCATCGTACGATACCCCCGATGAACAGAGCGGCATTATCGGTTGCTTGTCCTGCAAAGGAAAAGTGTTCACTCCCGCACCAGCTCTCGCTTGAGCGGCCAGTTCGAAAATCTGACTCCGCTCGTTTATGAACCAACTCCGGAATGAACCGACCCAAACGTTCATATTGACTGCATTAACCCGCGGTTGTAGCCACGCAACCCGCCTGCCCGCAAAGACATGAAACTGCATCAACTGGAGGCGCTGGTCTGCGTTGCGAACGCCGTAGCTTGGATAGCAGGGTGGCGGGAAACCAATACTCTGAAGCCTATCGACAACCGTCTCCTCGGGGGACGTGCGAGTCATCGGGCCGTAATGAAGATGAACGTGGAAGTGGCCTCGAAAGTGAAGAGATCCGAAGGCCGAGCCCGCAACCGTGAGGGCGAAGGCGGCATGGGTAGCCGAAATCTGACCGATACGGCTATTCCACTTCGGCGCGGTGGAAGCGACGGCACGATGGCAAGGACATGCTGAGCAACTGGAGAAGCCCTCCTCGCCCCAGCGAGAAATCGGGTTGTGTCGCGATAAGGAAAGTGTGACGAGCAAGTGTCCGAGATTAAGAGGACTGCTTATATCGCAAGAGAATAGAATTGTTCGGCTGCAGTCGCAGCGACGTCATCACCACGCATCTGCCCCTTGCGGATAATGTGCATGATTTCGATGCCGGACAAGATAATGCGCGCGCAGCGGAAATCCTTGAAGCCCATCATGGGTTTGATGACGCGTTTGACGGCGCGATGGTCCTGCTCCACGATGTTATTCAGGTACTTGTTCTGGCGAACCTTGATCGGTGTCGAACGTTTGGCGTTGAGCGCTTCGAGCGCGGCCAGATTGGCGCCGCTCTTGTCCACGGGAATTGTTTCGGGCTCGCCGTTGCGGTCAATGGCCTTCTCGAAGTAGCGGCGCGCAGCGGCCTTGTCACGATGGGCCCGCAGCAGGAAATCGACCGTGTTGCCTGCCTTGTCGACAGCACGGTATAAATATTTCCACTGGCCCTTGACCTTGACGTAGGTCTCGTCAACGCGCCAGCTCTTGTCCACCGGCTGCTTGCGGCGGTGAAATGCCCTGTCCAGCAGCGGCACAAGCTTGATGACCCAGCGGTGCACGCTCGAATGATCCACCTTGATGCCGCGCTCGGCCATCATCTCTTCGAGGTTACGCAGGCTCAGCGAACACGCCACGTACCACCGCACACACACCAGGATCACATCCAGCGGATAGTGCAGTCGCTTCAGTACCTTGCCAATGCCAGCAGGCAGTGTCTTGCCTAGTGTGTTCTTCTTTGCCATCTCGCTCGTCATGCGTTACGGTCCGACCGATTCTACCTGACCGCCTTGATGCGACAGAGCGGAAAAATCTGTTGGGTCGTCGAACGTACGTATGACTGCATCATAACCGCCGGCTAAGTATTCGCTTGGAATGTCGCACCGACAATTGCGGTGTCTCACGGTGAGACGGCGGATTTTTGTATGTCATTGATTTCAAATCAAAACCCGTGCCAACTCACACACCTAATTCCATAAGTCGTGCGCATCCGGCTCGAGCCGCGCCAGTTTGCCACCCACCTTTTGGGGGGCACCCATGTTCCCAGTTCGCCTCACCTGCACTGCCGGTTACAAATGGATTTCTGACCCGCGGGCTATTTGTCGTTCCGACCACACGACGGCTGGTTCAGGCCTACGCGTCAGCTCCACCGCCAGCCCGTCAGCGCGCCGCCCTCGAATTCGCCCCGATGCGGATGAAAATTGCCGGCCGTCGGCATGGTCAAACAATGTGATCAGCTTGCCCACTCGCCCACAACTGCTCGAGCAATGCGGAAACCCTCTGGGCATCGCTTCTCCTGCTCATTCTCCTTAGTGAAGCCTGGCATTCGCATCGCCCGGCGTGCTATCGCTGCGCGAAAGTGTTGCATTCCGAACTTTCAATGCGGGGCGACACAGACCCGAATGTTGATGAAAAAGCCGTGTTTTTCCACGCCTCAGCCGCTTGCTTAGGCGGTATTGTGATTCTCGCTGACCACTTATTGCGGTCGGAATAATCTCAATCAACCGAAAAGGTAAAACATGCGCAAGAAGAAAGTATTCGCCTCGCCAGAGGACGCTGCTTACGCTCAACACGTTGCATACCGTGCGGAGACGCAGCCCAATAAGGGCATCTTCCTTATGTTCCACGAACGGCGATTCGCGGTAAGCATTTCGCCCGAACTTAGGGAACCGTGTCATTTCGCTGAGCAAACGCGAATTGCGGGAGCTGCGCAGTTACATCAAGTACCATTTCTTAATGAATTGACTTGGACGACGGTCGGGCCATATCCAAACATCCATCGTTCGAACGACTCAGAAAATACGTGAGTAGTTCTACATGGCTGCAAGAATGACTCGAACGTCAAACTTAATGTCATCACCGCTTTGGAGCTGATCGCCGTTTGGAGTTTGACCTTGCTCCTGTTCGACGTATCCCCTTATCGGAATGTCCGTAGGATGAACGGCACGGACGTCATTTGTATCGTTCCCTGAAGTTGCCCCCACGCAAGATTTCTTTGCAACCTAGATTTATCTTCAAGTGGCTAGGGAAGAATCTCGACTCTGTAATATTTTGTTACATTTTCGTTGGCCGTACAAACTGAATTTCGCCAGATTTGAGCCGATTGTGCTCTTGAGCAGCCACCCGCAGCTCAAATTCCAACTCTCTTTCAAGGAAGCTCAACATGAACAGCAAAATATCCTCGCATATCCGCGGACTGCTTTTCAAAGTCATCACCAACTGTTCAGACCTAGAGATCGTAGAGATTGCTGCTGATGAGAAGGGAATTGCCGTATTTCCCCGCGCTGATGCAGCATTCGTCGACTCCGCCTTCATTGACGGCCGTTGGACAGATCGTTTATTTCAAGAAGATTGGGTGCGGCGCTATGGTCCCGGAGCTCTTGCACACGCGTTCGGCGATGCCGGTGAGGATCTGGAGGCTCTTGCACTTAGTCCCGCGCATGATGACGAGACGTACAATTCTGCCCTCGAGGAAAAGATGGCTGACGCCCAATGGCTCAGCGATACGGCGACGCGGTGTCGCGCGTCCATGCTCTCACCGGGCGATCTTGAGCGTTCGGTCGATAGCGTGGTGGATTTTTGGATGGCGACGCTCGAGGAACAGGAAAACAACACCCTTTAACTCGACACTGGGCCGCTAGGCGATTCAGCAAATCGGCGGCGCCAGGCTGCTTAGTATCGAGAGCCAAAGGTTCCTGCGCTGGCCGCTAGTCGACTATTTGTAGGCGCTTAACGTCGACGCAAACGACTGCCTTGTTGACCAGTAATTCGACTAGCCCGAGTGTGAATCATTGAATTCCTTTCTGCGTCCGACGAGCCGAACGGCCCGTCGGACAAGCGAGATCTCTCACGCCCGCTGCAGCCATGGCAGCGTAATCGGCTCCGGCAGCAGGACGGCCAGCAGGGACGTGTATTCAACCTTGCTACGTAGTCGCTCAAACGCCATAGCTGCCAGGTCTACGCGGCCGAGTGCCAATTCAGGAATAGGCGCCTCGACAGTGACTGTCTTGTATTCCAAGAGCGCAGTTGATCTAGTGGCCGAAGCAGTCCTACGCAGAGGGCTAAACGTCCGACCGGCACCCGGTGTTAACTAGGCATCGGCTATCCGATCGTCAAGCACAGACCTCGCAGCGGCCACGACGTCCGCTGACCTAATTTCGGCCACGTTCTCGCGGATCGCACGGGTGGCTGCCCTGTTCACGCTTTCGGCGATTACGGCGTCCGCGTCCGCAATCGAGCGTCCGGCGAGTACGACCATGCATTGGCGCAGAATGTCTCGCTCCAGCGAATATTGACCGTTCGCGATTCGCCACAAGGTCGCGCTGACATAGCGCTCCATGTCCGCACGTTCGGGCACGTCGAACCGGACCTTTTCACTGAACCGTCCGCCGCGCACGGCCGCAGGATCCATCCGGTCTTGATGATTTGTGGCCGCAATGAAAATCACGTCCCGGATGCGACCGCTGGCGCCATCTAGTGTCGTGAGAATCCTATTGGTCAACGTTGCGACGTTTGAGTACCGTCGGTCCGTGAGGATGTCGTCCGCCTCGTCAAGGAACACGATTGCCGGCCGGATGTCGCTCGCTTCTCGAACGAGACGTTCCCATGAATCCGGTCGCGCGATGAGATCTGCACCGGTGGTCTTGAGGAATGCATAGCCGGACGCCTTCGCGAGCGCCATTGCGGCCTGTGTCTTGCCGGTCCCTGGTGGTCCGTAGAAGAGCAGACCCCGCGGCAGGCTACCGCCCATCTGCTCAAGGCGATGGACCTTCTTCATTCGATACGCCAAGTCGCGCAGCACGTTGCGGGAAGCCATGGGCATGATGATGTCGTCCACTGCCTTGACCATTTCGGGCAACCGACCGCGGCGCCCCTGAAGCAAACGCATCGCTTGCATGGCGACGTCGAACGTAACCAGGCCGCTGAACTGACCGTCGCGATGCATCTCGCGCAGTTGGCCGCCAAGCGCGCTCAATCGTGATGCGCTGAATCCGTCCCACCGACTGGCCAGGGCTTCTGCGGTGGCGCGGGCGACCGTTTTAGGACCCAGATTTTTGCAGATGGAGTGGCCAATCAGGTTGACGCGCGCTTTCAGGTCGGGTGGCGGAATTTCGATCTTATAGTCGAAACGTCCCTCGCGGATGCCAGCGGTATCGAGCTGCTCGATGAAGTTGGTCGCCGCCACTAGGATCACCGTCGATCCGCGAAGGTTGACTATTTCCGTAAGCATTGTATTGACCACGTCTCGATCCATCGAGTGGACGTTGGCGCCGCCATCGCGGGGCTTCAGGAACGAGTCGATTTCGTCGATAAAAAGCACGCAGGCGCCCGTCTCGCTTGCCGTGCGGAAAACAGCCTTGATTTTTTCCGGAGTGTCATTGATCCATTTCGATGCGGTGTCACCGAAAGCGATTTGCAGGAAAGGTAGTGCGAGCTCGCCGGCGAGTGCTTCCGCAAAGAGCGTCTTGCCATTACCTGGCTCGCCGAAGAGGAGAATGCCATTGCGTGGCTCAACGTTCCCATCGTCGTCCATGAGAACGTCGTGCGCCGCGCGCAGAAGTCGCTGCTTGGTGTCCGCCATCCCTACCACGTGCTTGAACGTTCGCCGCGGCTGACGGATGTTGCTGCTAAAGTCGTGCTCTGATTGCGTCGGGGGCGCCGGCCGACGCGGTGGTTTAACCGCTACCGACCGGGCGCGGACAGTCGCGCGAACGTTCGGCTCGTCTGTAACTCTCGGAGTAGCGCGAGGGACTGCGACCATAGCCATCGGTTCCACCGTGACGGGCGGAGCCGGTGTCGTCCGCTCAACTACTTGAATAGGTGAGGGGCGCTTAACGACAGCTGGTTCCGCGCGCGCAATCTTTGCATCGACCGGCACCCAGGCACGGGACCCGTCGATGATGAGTTTTCCTGACGTGCGGAACGAGCGATACAGCTTCTGAAGTGCGGAAAGATTCATTTGGGCCTCGAATGCAAGTTGCAGACGGAGCGACGTGTGTCGCGCTTGACTTCTGACGTCCAGTTTCTCGCGCGAGACCGCTAACGCAAGTTAGCCGATACAGTCACGTCATGTGGTGCGTCCATACCGGGATGGCCCAGCGGCGGCGATAAAAGCCACGTGCTCCGCGAGGGCGATATCGCGGTGCCCGCACTGGCACGTGGCGCTCCACGCGCTGGCGTCCACGAAGTCGTTTCACGTGCTCGCGAAGCTCGCTGCGGGCGTCTCGGCGCTTCCAAGCCACAGGGCGTGCGATCCGGTCGTTCAGTCGGCGCAGGAGCTGCTCAGCGGAGACGAAGCGGCGTATTTTCATCTCAAGTCCTCCGGTTTTTGTGGATTGGGCCGAGGCACATCGCGGCCCGCAGATTTATTTGCAGCGCTGCCTGATCCACCGGACCAGCAAAATCAGAGGCTGGATGCAGTCAAGGAAGAAGTCGCGGCACTCGTCTACAAAGACCTTCCAGAGCGGGAGGTGGTCCATTCTTTTTTCTCCGTTGTTAGAAAGCGGGCAGGGCGGCTCAGATCGCGTGTCTGGCAGGAGCAGGTGCCGAGCGGACGGGACTACCAGACTGTCAGCTCTGCACGCTCGTCTTGTCGCTGCGATTTGAATAGCAGCGACGGGACCAGGCTCTCACGGGATTGGGCAAACGCAAGTCAACGTCTCGGGTGTCGGAATCCCCGACAGGATTGCCATGAGTCGAGTAGGGGCTGCGTTTCCACTGGAGGCAGCCTGATAGTGCTGCGAGGTTGGAACTGCGGGTCTCGAGTTCGTCGGGCTCGTCAGCCTGGTCTTAAACGTCTTCTGCGCACCGCTTGCCGATCGTCGGTAGCATTCGCACAGCACCGTGTTCCGACGCCGGATTTCTTGCGGATCGAGATTTCACACGCGGTACAGTTCTTCAAGAGCGACTGGCACCCGAGTGCCGCTTGCGCTTCTTGCTGCACGGCCCGAGAAGCGGCCGTGCGTGCTTCCTCGATTGTTTTGTGAGCGTTGTGGAAGCAAACGCCGTCCATTGACGTTAAGGTTGGGATGGACGGCGGCCGAAGTGTCGCCGACGCAGGGGCGCCATCCAAACCTGTAGTTCGGGGAGGAATCCGGGGAAGAATTGGGGAATCACAGGGGAATCGAATATTGGTTTTTCACGTTAAATCAATGACTTGAATCCCCTTGGTTACCCCTTGTTACCCCTATATTTGGGTTCGAAACCCACCGGGCCCACCATCTCTTGTTCCGCTAAGTTCCAAGGCGATCCGCCTAGATCTCCCAATACTGCTGAC
This sequence comes from Trinickia violacea, assembly GCF_005280735.1. NCBI lineage: Bacteria > Pseudomonadati > Pseudomonadota > Betaproteobacteria > Burkholderiales > Burkholderiaceae > Trinickia > Trinickia violacea. The sequence continues at coordinate 3,101,408 of NZ_CP040078.1, read as the reverse complement.
CTGCGCGGAGCCCTTCCGCCGGCCCAAGTGCGGCATTTTGCGGCCATTACTGATCCCAGAGAGGTTGGGGAACTGCTGCGTGCCATTGATAGTTACACGGGGACGCTACCGGTTTCCTGCGCTCTGCGGCTTGCGCCGCTGCTATTCCAACGCCCTGGCGAGATGCGCGGCGCTGAATGGCCCGAGTTCGATCTAGATCGCGCGATATGGCAAATACCTGCCGAGCGCTTGAAGCGCACCAAGCAAGGGAAAGCGAGTGGTGGCGCGCACATCGTTCCTTTGCCGTGTCAGGCGGTGGCCATTCTGCGCGAATTGGAGCCGCTTACGAGCAACTGCAACGGTCGGTTCGTGTTTCCTAGCGTGAGCACCAAGGACCGCCCTATGTCGGACAACACCATCAATGCCGCGTTACGTCGCCAGGGATACGACCGCGACATAAGGACTAGCCACGGTTAGGGCGATGGCACGGACGATTCTGGCGGAAGAACTCGCGACACCGGCGGAGATCATCGAAACGCAACTCGCACATGCAATCAAAGACCCTCTCGGCCGGGCAAATAACCGCGCCACTTTTCTTAGAGAGCGGCGTGAATGATGCAGCGCTGGGCTGACTGCCTCGATCAGCTAAAGGCTGGGGCGAAGGTTGTGCCATTTGCTACAGCAAGCACTTGAGACGCTCCCTGCGCCGGTGTGACGGCAAACTTCTGCATGGGGTGCAGGTGGTCGGAGGTTCAAATCCTCTCGCCCCGACCAGGAAACTCAAGGACTTACGGTGAAAGCCGTAAGTCCTTTTTATTTGGCGGCTGATTTTTGCCCTCACGTTTGCCCCCACAAGTTCGATGGCTTTTGTGGGAACAAAAATGGTCGCTGGAGGAGAGATCCCGGTCGTGCCCTACGGCGGCCCCATTTCGCGATGGTCGGGTGCTGCTGGCTACCACAAGCCGGGCGACAGGCAGCCCCGCGCGCAACGCGCAGCACGCAGCACACGAGAACTGTGCCGAGCAGTGGACAAGCGAGGAGCGACTTGTTGCGGCTGCCGCGCGTAAGATGCGCCGCGGCGGCTTCCAGGGTTGGTCGTATTCAACGGCAGCAACTCGCTGCGGCAGTCAACGGCAATACGTGTGTCAAGCCCGTTCGGATATATCTCCTCGCAGTGCGAGACAGTCATGCGCCGAGAAGATCGTGTAACAGGGATTTATTTAATTCGTAGTACAGAATGAGTTGAATTTCCGCGAGTCAACGTTGATCGCCAAGTGGCATCGTCGACTGTGGCTTCTTCTCCAGTCAGAGCGCCGGCTTTCCTTCTACCTCAGGGGTAACCGGGCTCGTGTGCTGGGGCTGTCGGCCTTTGGCGACATGGTCAAGCCCACGTCGTACGCCACCGTCGCGCGGCTGCGCGAGCTGCGCATTCGGACAGTGATGCTGACGGGTGACAACCAGGGCAGTGCCAATGCCGTGGCGCGCGAGCTTGGCATCGATGAAGTTCGCGCGGAATTGCTCCCGGGCGACAAGGCAGCCATCGTGCAAGAACTGCGCAACGACGGCAACGTCGTGGCGATGGTCGGCGACGGATTGAACGATGCGCCCTCCCTGGTGGCGGCCGACGTTGGTCTGTCGATGTCGAGGGGCACAGATGTCGCGATGGAGGCGGCGGGAATCACACTGATGCGTGGCGATCCACGCCTTGTGGCGGATTCGTTCGACGTCTCGCGTCGTACGTACGCGAAAATCAAACAGGAGCTGTTCTGGGCATTTGCATACAACGTGCTGGGCATTCCACTGGCAGCCTTGGGCATGCTGAACCCGGTCATCGCTGGTGCGGTCGTGGCATTCAGCAGCGTGAACGTCGTCACCAATGCGCTGTACTTCGCCGCTGCCGCGGCGACCGACGTTAGCTCGATCCAAGTAGCCTGATCGCTAAGATCGGCGAAGCGGCCTTGAATCGGAGATCTCGTAGCGATAAAGATTTTCTTTCCAATTTTGATATTTTATCTCGTTTGCCGCACGCGGGAAATCGCCGAAGAATGTAGTCAATGGCTAAGTCCGACTGTATCTGTGAGCTATGGTCGGCAACAGGCCCATCGAATCTCGAGATGGACGGATAGTTTCTTTCCCCTTCAGTTCGCGATGGTCGGTGACGGACTGAACGATGAGCCGTCCGCCAACGTTGCCGACAGGTTGTTGGAATCGCTCCAATGCTGCGGAGTTTGACGACGGGGGGTAAGAAAAGACTCTTGATATTTAATGGAGCCGTTATTTGAAACTTAATTGCGATTATCCATCTCGCCGCATCTCGTGCATTAAATATTTTTCCGTGGACTAACCTCGAAAATCGATCGTGCCTAGCCTTTTTGTTTTTAGGGATTCCCGAGTATGAACCTAGGGGAGGTGAGCGCCCATGCTGCCTCCCTTTCTTCTATTTTTAGAGCGAGGACATGCCCAAAAAACTGACGGTTGCCCAACAGCTGGGTGGTGCTTTCATCATCCTGGGTTTGGGTTTGGTAGCCAGCATCGCTTTATCCCTCTTCAGACTCTCCTCTCTCAAGGCAGAGATGGATATTTTGACCAAGGATCGTGTGCCGAAAATTCTGTTGGTCAAAGCCGTTCAGGATGAAGCCAACGAGGCGTCGACTGCATTTCACAATGTACTACTGGCGCCGGAGAAGGACGCGGCCAGGGAACTGAGCGTGTTTGAAGCCTCGCGTGATCGCGTGACCGAGAACTTCAATCGTTTAAATACCGCTATGAATGCGGGCAGGGAGTCGGACGAAGGCCGCGCTTTGTTCCGGGCTGCGATCGAGGCCAGAAAGCCCTACGCAGCCGGCATTTACAGACTGTTCGGCTTGGTGAAGGACGGTCGAAGGGATGAGGCGGTCACGCTGCTTTTCACAGACGTTCGCAGGGATAAGCGCAACTTCTTTGCGGCCCTGAACCAGGTGACCCACTATCAGACCCAACTGATCGACCAAGCAGTGGCCGAAACCGAAGAGGCCTACCAGCGGACCCTGTGGACAATGACCATGGCCGCAGTCGTTTTACTTACAGTTGCGGCTACCGCGGCGGCGTTGACCATCCGCAGAATCCGCAGTCAGCTAGGCGGTGAACCGGACGTGGCTGCAGAGATCGCCCATGCGATCGCTGCTGGCGACCTTACCCGTCCCGTTCCTGTTCGATCCGGGGATATGCAGAGCTTGCTATCCGCGATGTTAAGTATGACGAATAGTTTGACACGGATGACGGGCGACGTTCGAGCAACGACCGAAAGTGTCGCGATTGCGGCGAGCGAAATCGCGAGCGGCAACACCGACCTATCAGCACGCACTGAAGAGCAGGCAGCATCTCTCGAAGAAACGGCGGCCAGCATGTCACAGTTGACCGAAACGGTGAAGCAGAACGCCGATAACGCGCGGCAGGCGAGCGCGCTCGCTACGCGCGCGACGTCTATGGCGAATACCAACAACGATGCGGTTCAGGGTTTGGTTGGCATGATCGAGAGAATTAACAAGAGCTCGACAAAGATTGCGGAAATCACGGGTGTCATCGAAAGCATCGCGTTTCAGACAAACATTCTGGCTCTGAACGCCGCAGTGGAAGCGGCGCGCGCGGGCGAACACGGGCGCGGCTTCGCGGTGGTGGCGAGCGAAGTGCGCAGCCTGGCGCAACGCTCGGCTGAAGCAGCGAGGGAGATCAAGGAATTGATTGGTACCTCCGTGTCGTTGATTCAGGACGGTGCGAAACATGCAGGCAGTGTGGGCGCAACGATCGGCGAGGTGAAGCATGCGATCAAGCAGGTTTCGGACATCGTCGGCGAGATCGCGGCGGCTTCGGAGGAGCAGAGCCGCGGCGTCGAGCAGGTCAGCCAAGCGGTCATACAGATGGATGAGGTAACGCAGAAGAACGCAGCGCTGGTCGAGCAGGCCGCCGCCGCGGCTCAGTCGCTCGAAGAGCAGGCGATCAAGCTCAAAGACGCCGTGTCGGTGTTCAAGGTGGCAGACCCAGACTCGGCCGAAGCGCACACAATCATTCCGCAAGGCAGGTCACGCGTTGCCGCTTCGGCGTTAAGCAAAGTCATTCAGCCGACTGACCTCATCATGGACCGATCACGTTCTGCCATCGATCAATAGCCACATATTGAGCAAAGTTTATGACCCTCCGGCCTCGGAAAGGCGGTTTTGATAGTAGGTCGTTAATGCCATGCAATGTAAGACTTTTAAAGATCAGGAGCGTTCAGATGCAATCGGACCCTGCAACTGACTGTTCACTTACGCAGCAACAACTGTTAATGCGGATGATGGACGAATTCGAACTGACGCAAGAGCAGCTCGGGGCACGCTTATGTGTTACGGTCCGCGCGCTGGACCGATGGCTGTTACCTCCGGATCATCCAGATGCAAGGGCGATGCCCGAATCTGGAAAAGCATATGTGCGGGACCTTCTGGAGGAGCACGTTGTGGACTTTGCGCGAGTTGCTGCGCCGGCGCCGCCACGGGATTGATCCGTAGCTGGCGAATGGAAGCGATCGGCCGCAGTCTACTGGATTCCGGCTTAGGCGATGATATAAATGCCAGAATCAACGCATCGAGTGTTACCCATAGTTCGTTGCTGATTTTTCGCCTTGCCGAGAAATCGCGGATACGGCGGCCATGGTCCGGTGTCTAAATTGTGTTAGCAAAACTAATATTTAACTTCTGCAATTCAGCTCTGCTGCGCGACAAGATAAGAGCGAAACATAGTCATGAGTTGCCTTTCTGCCTCGTCGATCGTGGCGCGGGGCATAACCGGTTCGCAAAAGCCGGTACCGTTCCGTAAATCACCGCCGTCATATATCCCCGACGGGGCTTCCACCATCCAGCGCATGCAGACCTGGTCCACCGGAAGATGTCGGCCACGAGTCACCACCTACGCGCCTAGTAATGATCGAGTCGAGTAACGCGGATTCGAAAGAGCTTCTGGAAGCAATTGCGGATGCCGGTTACACACCAGTGCGAGTCAAGGAAGAGAAGACCCGACCATCTGTTCTGCGGCTACAGGCAATGAGATTTGCTTTCTTGAACCGTCGCACGCTCGAGCTTGTCGGCGAAATCGCGCCACTGCTGGCGCCACGTGAAAGCTTTTCTTTCAGTAGAGGAAACTTTATCTCGTTTGTCGACGGAATCGATGCATATAAGAATCAAGCCAAGGTTCAATATCTGCGTTAGCCAAGGTTGATGGTGAACTTGGCACGGTTTTCCACGAGCTTCAGCGCTTTGGTAATCGAGTTGGAACAGTGCCCGCAGGTCGTGCATTTAACTTCGAATGCAATCCTGAATATCTTCCGCTGGATTGTCGACGACACGCAGGGACGATCAGTCTTCCCATCGTGGAAACGTCGATAGTCCTCTTGGACGTGCATAACGCGATCGGGATTTACGTCGTGATCCGCTTGACGTTCCCACGATGGCAAGGATCAAGCTATTGGCGTATCAGAAGGCCAACTGAACAGATATCCCCATGAGCACGACCTTTGCACCGACGGTACCCCTAGAGTTCAAGCTCCCCATCGAAGGTATGACCTGTGCGACCTGCGCCCTGCGAGTTGAGAAGGCGCTACAGGCGCTGCCAGGCGTAGAAAGCACAGTAGTGAACCTCGCGACGGAGGAAGCCAGCGTCCGAACCTCCGCTGGCGTGGGTGCCGAAGCGCTTGCCGACGCTGTCCGCAAGGCCGGCTATGAAGTCCGCTCCCACCAGATCGAGCTTGAGATCAAAGGGATGACCTGTGCGTCATGTGTGGGCCGTGTGGAAAAGGCGCTGCTGAAAGTTCCTGGCGTGTTGGGCGCATCGGTGAACCTGGCGACCGAAAAGGTTACCGTCACGGCACTTGCCGGCGTGTCGTTCGCGGTGCTGGCAGTAGCCATCGACAAAGCTGGTTACGCTGCCGGTGTGGCCGGGGCAACGTCCACTGCATCGGCAGCAACGAGTCTTCCGCAATGGTGGCCGGTGTTCGTCGGCACCTTGCTGACGCTTCCGTTGGTGCTACCGATGCTCCTGCGGTTGTTCGGCGTTGAGTGGGAGTTAGAAGGCTGGGTCCAACTGGCGCTGGCGACGCCGGTGCAGTTCTGGCTTGGCGCGCGTTTCTACCGCGCTGGTTGGAAGGCGGTGAAAGCCCGGAGCGGCAATATGGACCTACTGGTCGCGCTGGGCACGAGTGCGGCGTACGGGCTTTCGGCCTACCTTTTGTGGAAGTACGACGGTCGCGGTATGCCGCGTCTGTATTTTGAGGCTTCGGCAGCGGTCGTCACGTTGGTATTGCTCGGCAAATGGCTCGAATCCCGTGCTAAGCGGCAGACCGCGGATGCAATCCGCGCGCTAAATGCCCTACGGCCAACTATCGCGCGAGTCTTGGTGGACAACGTCGAAGTGTCTACACCTGTCGAACAGGTCGTGGTGGGAGACATCGTAGTCGTTCGTCCTGGAGAGCGGATTCCGGTGGATGGCGATGTCATCTACGGCCGTAGTCACGTCAACGAGTCGCTCATCACCGGCGAAAGTCTTCCGGTGGCCAAGGCAGAGGGCAACAAGGTGACCGGCGGCTCGGTCAACGAGGAAGGTCTGCTGGGGATCCGCACGATGGCGATCGGTGCCGAGACAACGCTCGCTAGGATCATCCGCATGGTGGAGTCGGCGCAGGCGGCGAAGGCTCCTATCCAGCGCATCGTTGACAGGGTGAGCGCCATCTTCGTCCCCGCAGTTCTCGCCGTTGCACTGTTGACCTTCGGTGGCTGGCTTCTGTACAGCGGCGATGGGGAGCAGGCCGTGATCAGTGCGGTGGCGGTGCTCGTCATTGCCTGCCCGTGCGCGCTGGGACTCGCCACGCCAACGGCGATCATGGCCGGCACCGGCGTAGCCGCACGCCAGGGCATCCTGATCAAGGATGCCGAAGCGCTTGAAGTGGCGCACTTGGTCACTGTCGTGGCCTTCGACAAGACGGGCACGCTGACCGAAGGCAAACCGTCGCTCGTCGCGATCGAAGTGGCCGACGGCGGCGATCGGCATGACCTCCTGCAGCTTGCAGCTGCGCTGCAGAAAACCAGTGACCATCCGCTCGCGCATGCGGTGATGGAGAGGGTCGGGAATCAACGCCTTGCTGTGCCGCCGGCGCACGAGGCGCTGGCGTTGCCTGGCCGCGGAGTGCAGGCCATCGTGCGTGGCCGGCACCTTCTGCTCGGCAGTACGCGGTTGATGAACGAGGCGGGGGCGGACCCGGGCGTGCTGCTGACTATGGCCGAGCAGCTCGAGGCCGAGGGGAGAACCATCTCCTGGCTGCTGGAACGGAACGAAAATCAGGCTCGCATGCTAGGGCTTCTGGCCTTTGGCGACACAGTCAAGCCCGCTTCCTACGCCGCCATCGAGCGGCTGCACGAACTGGGCATCCGGACGGTGATGCTGACGGGCGACAATCAGGGCAGCGCCCGTGCCGTGGCACGGGTACTCGGCATCGACGAAGTCCGCGCGGAGTTGCTCCCGGGCGACAAGGCCGCCATCGTGCAAGAACTGCGCAACGAGGGCAACGTCGTGGCGATGGTCGGCGACGGATTGAACGATGCGCCCTCCCTGGTGGCGGCGGACGTTGGCCTGTCGATGTCGACGGGCACAGATGTCGCGATGGAGGCGGCGGGCATCACACTGATGCGTGGCGATCCACGCCTTGTGGCGGATTCGTTCGACGTCTCGCGTCGTACGTACGCGAAAATCAAACAGGGCCTGTTCTGGGCATTTGCATACAACGTGCTGGGCGTTCCACTCGCAGCCTTGGGCATGCTGAGTCCGGTCATCGCTGGCGCGGCCATGGCCTTCAGCAGCGTGAGCGTTGTCACCAATGCGCTGATGCTGCGCCGCTGGCGGGGCGCGGCGATCAGCGCTAGCGCAGCACGCCCGATTCAAGGATCTTGACCATGAACATCGGCGAAGCAGCTTCAGCTTCTGGCGTCTCAGCGAAAATGATTCGACACTATGAAGGCGTCGGGCTGCTGCCGCCTGCGAGCCGCACGAGCACTGGCTATCGGCAATACAACGACAAAGACGTGGGTAGGCTGCTATTTATCCGCCACAGCCGGGACCTTGGTTTCTCGCTGGAGCAGATCGGCGAACTGCTTGACCTGTGGCAAAACCGCGGTCGCTCTAGCCGGCAGGTCAAGGCACTTGCCCAGGCGCACATCGCGGAGCTAGGCGAAAAACTCGAGGAACTCCAGGAGATGAGAGGCGCGCTTGAATCGCTAGTGCACTGTTGCAATGGCGATGATCGGCCCGACTGCCCAATCATCGAATCGCTCGCATCGGAAGCGGCCGTGCGAAGCCGTGCCACCACCACGCACGCCCCTCAAAAAGAGAGCCCAGCCAAGCGTCGACAGTTCGCCCGGTAACCCAGATTCTTCATGAATCGGAGTGACTTCGGACGAGGATGGCGAGCAAGAATTTTTGTGTGCGCGGAAATTTTATCCTGCTGACAGAACCGGTTTTAGTGCGAGCGCACGTCCAGAATAATGAGAGATAGGTGTGGCCATGAAAGATCAAGTGGAAATTTTGGTAATAGGAAGTGGTTTTGGCGGCTCCGTTGCGGCGAAGCGCCTTTCGGAAGCGGGGCGGGATGTATTGATGCTGGAGCGCGGCCCGTGGAGAGATACAGTTCCAATTCGATCTGTGGGAATTGAGGATGTGGCGCCTCTCCCGCAAGGGCGAAAAGCTTTTACTTATGGCTTGCGATCCGTCAGATCCCATCTTTTTAAAGGCGAGATGGTCCTCAATAAAAAAGGATTTGTAGAGGCATATCTCGGCGATGGTGTAAATGTGATTTGCTCTTCAAATGTAGGGGGAGGTAGCCATATATATGCCGCTGTGCTGGGTAGGCCATTCAGTACAAATTACTGGGATGGCCGTCATCCGGAAATTTCTCAAAAGCACATGGATAAATATTATGACGAAATCCTTGCGCTGCTCAATGCGCGGCCCGTATCGCATCATGACATGATTCCAAACGGCCTTGATCAAACCAACTACAACGGTGAACTATCGAATGCAGGGCTGAGGAATTCGCCTGTTGGAATTTTACTCCCTGAAAAGCCTGGTCAGGCTGTAAAAGTGGCGGATCGGCATGGGGTTGAAAGATGGGAGTGCGACATGCGGAATAATAGCTTCTTGGGATCCCCGTCCGGTGCCAAAACGACTCTGGATTTCACTTGCATTTGGCCGGCAATGCAACATGGCTTAATTGTTCGCGACTTGTGCGAAGTGAAATCAATTCACAAATTGAGAAAGGAAGGTGGGGGCAAAATGCGATATGAGGTTCGTTATCGCAACCATCGAAGCGGGCAGGATGAACGTGTGCGTGCGGAACACGTTGTCCTGGCTGCAGGCGGTTTGAATACGGTTCGTTTGCTATTGAGAAGCCGAGACGTTGAGCATGGATTGGACGGAATGCCGCGGTTGGGTTGTCGGTTTGGCACGAATGGAGGTTATTTTGGATTTTGGAAAGAAAATAGTTCGAGAGATCTTACTGCGGGGACGCCGCTTTGTGGGCCTTTCAGATCGCGAAATTCGAAGAGCAAGTCTGCCCTGATGCTTCGTGCAAGTATCCAGGGCTTGGACGACATACCGATTCCAATGCTGATAAAGAGGTGGTTACGTAAAAACTCGTGCATGGTTGCCTTTGGTGGTGATGGTAGCAATGGATCCATGACAATGGAGCACGGTAAGTTCAAGGTGCGATACAGGAAAAATGAGAACAGTGTTTACATGGAAATCGCCGAGGAAATAAAAAGTATAGAAACGGCAACTCATACAAAGGTTTATTCCCTTGGCGCTCCCGTAACGGTTCAGCCAATCGGAGGGGTCTGTTTGGGTACGTCGAATCTGAATGGTGTGGTTGGTGCAAATGGGGAGGTCTTTGATAATCTAGGGCTATACGTGGCAGACGCCTCCGCGCTCCCGGAGTCTCCCGGAGCACCGCCGAGTCTCTCAATAGCTGCATGGTCAGCTAATGTCGCCGACAGGCTACTGGAAACACTAGGTTGCTACGGTGTCCAACCGTGAGGGCAGCCTAAGAAAGCAGCCGCTGCGCTGTGCAGAATCTTTACTTCGTATAACAAACGGCAGTCTGGTCTGCCTCAGTGATGCGTAGCCTTCCTGTAAAGCGAAGTTGTGGCCGTCATCGCACCGTGACCGATGCAGCCTCATGCCGGGCCAGACGTGATGTTCTACCTGTACAGGCATAGCGAGCACAAGGCTACGCCCGGCGATCACGAATCGAGCGCGCGGGGTTTGGCGCTAGGCAGCTATACACATGGATCCATAGCACCTTGCAAAAAACTATCGAAAATCGTCCATTTTTCGATCGGTATTTGCAGTCGGTCCTGCATTACCGATATTGGCTACAGCCACGCGCGAATACGATGTTGTCAGGCTTGCGCAATTTGCAAGGCCTTGCCTGGGGGAGTTTTCCGCCCCGGATTTCCAGCCAACTCATCGTGCGTACCGCCATGCAAATTTCTCGACTATTGGTAGGCTTCTCGTTCCTGACGCTCGCGATGCAGCCCCTCGCGGCTCACGCAGATCTCACGGTAAAAATTGGGCAGGTCTCTCCGCTAACGGGCGAACTGGCCCATATCGGTAAGGATGACGAAGATGGTGTGCGGCTTGCCATCGAGGAATTGAATAGCAAGAAGCTCCGCATTGGTGGACAGTCCGTCACATTCGTTCTGGATTCACAGGACGATGCCGCGGACCCACGGACGGCAGTCACTATGGCGCAGAAGTTGGTCGACGACCATGTGGCAGGAGTTGTCGGACACGCAAATTCAGGAACATCCATTCCGGCGTCAAAGATTTATTCGGACGCAGGCATTCCGATGATCACCGAGTCGGCAACGAATCCGTTGCTTACGGAGCAGGGATTCAAGAACGTCTTTCGAATGGTTGCCAATGACGTAAGGCAGGGCTCGGTCATCGGTACCTATCTGGTGCATGACCTCAAAGCCCGCAAGGTAGCGATCGTCGATGACCGCACCGCCTATGGCCAAGGCCTCGCCGACCAAATCGACAAGGCCGTCAAGGCAGCCGGCGGAACCGTGGTCGCGCGCGAATACGGCACCGACAAGACGACTGACTGGAAAGCCGTTCTGACGACCATCAAGAGCCGTCAACCGGACGCCATCGCGTTCACGGGTGGCGATACGCAAGCCGCGGCGTTTGTCCAGCAGATGCAAAGACTCGGCCTGACCGCCACGTTCATCGCAGGCGACGAGTCATGCACGCCTCAGTTCATCAGCCTTGCCGGCTCTTCGATGAACAACAACATTTACTGCACGCTGGCGGGCGTTCCGCCTGCGGATATGCCGCAGGGTCCGGCGTTCTTCAAGCGCTTTCAGCAGCGGTTTGGCGCGGAGGTCCAGCTTTACGCGCCCTATGCCTACGATGCTGTGATGGCGATGGCAGCCGCCATGCAGTCCGCGGACTCGACGGACCCGAAGATCTACCTGCCCAAGCTCCAGGCCGTGAGCGTGGATGGCGTAACGGGGTCGATCAGGTTTGACGAGAAGGGCGATATCCGCAACGGGGCGATTACTGTTCGGCAGTATGGTCAGGGCGTCTGGAAGGACAAGACGGTTGTCCGGTAGCGCAGACAGCAGCTTCGTGCGAATGTCGTCGTCATGTCTCGAGCGCGGCACTGCGTGAGCAGTCGGCCAGACTTGAAGCCGTCTCGCTTCCCACGTACAACATTGTCATTCGTCGAGGTCGACCGGCACACCCAGGCCGACCTTGACACGGTCCATGCTGACCAGCGTCTTGAAGCGCTTCACGTTGTTGTTCGAAAAGAAGAGCTGGCGCGTGAGCTCGTTGTACTGATCCATATCCTTCACCGTCAGGACGAGTGCAAAGTCCCACTCCCCGGCAAGGTAGTAACACTGCTGAACCAGGGCGCACTGCGCAAAGGTGCGTTTCATTGCGTCGAGTTGATCGATCTGCTCGCTTTCCACCTCAACCATGGTGATGATCGTCAGGCTATAACCAACTTTCTCAGGTGCGACGATCGCAGCGTAGCGGTCAATGACGCCAAGTTCCGCCATACGGCGCAGCCGTCGATTCACTGCGGCCGTGGACAAATTGACGCGCACACCCAGTTCGTTTTGAGGGGTGTGGGCATCGCGTTGGACTTCCGCCAGGAGCTTCCGATCGAAGCTATCTAGTTCCGGATGCATGGTTATCGCAAACTCCCGCCAGAAAGATATTTTTTTGCAGATTGACTGCGAAATCAGGGATCAAATTGATGCAATCGCGCAATATTATTTTGCTCGACAAGGATTGCTGAGACAAGCGATTCGTTCAATGGATTGAATCTGCGGACGGGTATCCGTCCGCCTAACGGGAGCAACATCGACATGCTGATCGCCAACCCTCGATCTTGCCGTGCATCCTATCCAGAGGAATTGCGAGGCATCCTCAATATCAAGTCGGCGCACGAAAGCGGCGCCTGGCTATCTAGCTGGGACCAGATCAGCCGGTCCGCGACGCCGTTGTGGGACCTGCCGGATGCTGCGGCGAGGTTGGGCGTCGCTCAATTGAGCCTCAAGGATGAATCCTTCCGGTCACCGCTTGGAAGCTTCAAGGCACTTGGGGCGCCCATCGCGTTGATGCGTCTCATCATGCGCCAGTGGCACGCACACGGCATCGACCCGAAAGCACTGGTCACGGGGCAATACGCGCAGATGCTGTCGAATCTGACGGTCATCAGCGCGACCGATGGGAACCACGGGAAGTCCTTGGCGGCAGCGGCCCGGGCTATCGGGTGCTATTGCGTGATCGTGCTTCATGCGAATGTGAGCATCGAGCGCGAAGAGGCCATCGCTGCGTACGGCGCGGAGATCGTTCGTATCGACGGCAACTACGACGAGTCCGTCGAATATGCGGCCCGGCTGGCTGCGAAGAACGGCTGGCATGTCGTTTCGGACACCTCGTACGAAGGGTACGAAACGATTCCCCGCGACGTCATGCAAGGCTACGGGGTCATCCCGGCAGAAGTGCTCGCACAACTGAACGAGGAACATTCTCGCCCGGCTTTCACACATGTGTTTCTGCAAGGCGGGGTTGGTGGCTTGGCTGCCGGCGTCGCAAGCTATCTATGGGAGCACTACGGTGCCGAACGACCGACGTTCATCGTGGTCGAGCCGCAACAGGCCGATTGCCTATACCAGAGCGCGATCGCAGGGCGCGCCTCGAAGGCTACGGGGTCCGTCGATTCGATCATGGCCGGGCTCGCGTGTGGAGAGGCGTCCCCATTGGCATGGAAGATTCTCGAACAGTGCGTCGACTATTTCATGACGATCGACGACGAAGATGCTGTTGCGGCGATGTGCGCGCTCGCGAAGGGATCGGACCGGGACGCGCCGCTGGTAGTGGGCGAGTCGGGCGCCGCGGGATATGCGGGCCTCACGACAGTGATGAAAAGCCTTGAGCTAGCGCATGCCACCGGGCTGGGGCCGGATTCGCACGTGCTCGTGATCAACACTGAAGGGGCGACTGCGCCCTCCGTCTACCGACAACTGGTGGGCGAATCCGCTGAGGCGGTCATCGCCCGCCAAGGCGCATGGAAACAGCGTGTCGTTCAATAGGCAACGTAAACGGCAAACGGCGAGGAATGCACCATGGAACGCTCACTACAAGAGCAATTGACGAGTTGGCGTCACCGGCTCCATCAGGATCCGGAAACGGGATTCGAGGAGGTGCGGACGTCGGACTACATCGCGAACATTCTGAAGACGCTCGGGATGGAGGTCCATCGCGGTATCGGCGGGACCGGGCTTGTCGCAAACTTGAAGATCGGCGACGGAACCCGGGCGATCGGGCTGCGAGCCGATATGGACGCGCTGAATATTGCCGAACGCGCGCCCGGACGGCCATATGCGTCCTGCACTCCGGGGAAAATGCATGCCTGTGGCCACGATGGGCATATGGCGATGATTCTCGGGGCGGCCCGCCTGCTTGCCGAGCAACGCAATTTCAACGGTACGGTCCGATTCATTTTCCAGCCGGCGGAGGAGCACGGCCGTGGCGCGAAGGCGATGATGAAGGACGGCTTGTTCGAACGCTTTCCGGTGGAGGCGATCTTTGGCGCACACAACATGCCGGGCATGCCGGCTGGCAGCTTTTCGACGCGACCGGGCGGCATCATGGCCAGTGAAGACAATTTCGTCATTCGCATCAAGGCTCGAGGCACGCATGCCGCCCGTCCGCACATGGGCGTCGATCCAATCGTGATCGCATCGCAGATCGTGCTCGCACTGCAGACGATCATCTCGCGCAACCTCGATCCCAGCCTGCCGGCCGTGATCTCCTGCACGGAGATCATCACTGACGGATTGCGCAATGTGATCCCTTCCAATGTGACCATCAAGGGCGATACGCGCAGCTATTCGCCGGAAGTCCAGCAGCTTCTGGAGACCCGTATGCGCGAGGTGAGCGAGGGAATCTGCCGGATGCATGGTGTGGAATGCGAGTTCGAATACACGCACGAATTCGCACCGACGGTGAACACGCCGCAGTACGTCGAGGCCGCCGTTGCCGCTGCCACTTATGTCGCGGGCGCACAGAATGTCGATGCGAACGTTCAGCCGATGATGATTTCGGAAGACTTCGGTGCGTTTCTTCAGGTCGTACCGGGCAACTTCATCTTCATCGGGAATGGCGTCGCGAACGACGAAGGTGGTGTGCCCCTCCACAATGCGACCTACGATTTCAACGACGACATCTTGCTTACTGGCGCGAGATATTTCGCGGAGCTAGCTCGTCTCACCTTGCCGGCTGACTGAGACGACGGCATCTGCGGCGCCACCGCCCTTTGTCAACGGGCCTTTATCCCAAGCATCGAGAAAGCAAATGAATACTTCTCACGACCCGATACCGCCGCTGCGGCTGGACGCGGCGCTCATGATCGACCAGTTGCGCGAACTCGGGGAAATCGGCGTCGACGTCGAAGCGGGAGGCCGCACACGCATCGCACTGTCTGACGAGGAGCGAGCGGGGCGCGACCTCGTCGTCAAGTGGATGCGCGAGCTGGATCTCGATGTGCAAATTGATCGAATCGGCAACGTGTTCGGTACGCTGCGTTCGGCGTTCGGCGTCCGACGACGGCAGTCAGCGTCCGTTGATGATGGGCTCACACATCGATACGGTAACGAATGCCGGTGCGCTGGATGGATGCTATGGCGTGCTGGCGGCGCTTGCCGTGGTACGTGCGTTCCGGCGGGCGGGTGTCATACCGCAGCGATCGATCACAGTTGCCGCGTTCACGAACGAAGAGGGGATTCGGTATCAGCCAGATATGATGGGATCGCTCGTCTATGCGGGCGGGCTACCCGTCGATACGGCGCTGGACACGATAGGTGTCGATGGCACTTCCGGACTTGTTGACGCAGTTAAAGCGTCAGCCAAGCGGTTCGGCTTCACCCATCGGGGTTGCGGAAAATCAGCCTGCCGATGTCACATTCCGTCATAAAGGATCCGAGCAGAGCAGGCGCATAGGCGCCAGTAAAAAAGCACCAATCCAAACGTTGATATGCCCACGTGTTAGTCCTGCAGGGGAGGGGATAACCGCCGTGGCGACGACCACCCTGTGACGAGCAGGTGAACCGTACGTATGGCGAGGTATCCAATGAACAGGTTGGCGCCGACGAATACTGGCAGCGCTAGTACTTGCGCTGAACTGACGCCTGCCTGCGCTAACTTCAGACTGCAGACCGTCGCGGCGCCAACGCCGAACGTGTAGGCCCAATAGGCAGGGCTGAAGGGTTGCGCGCTCAGCCAGGTCCCGAGGCGTAGGCCAAGCGCTAGTTGAAAAAGACCGTAGCCCCATAGCATGAGCAGCCAGTGGTCAGGGCGGCCCGGAGACAACACCAACCAAGCCATGGCGCAAACGACGGGCGGGGAGAACTGAATGCCGATCAAGGGGCGTTGAGGCGGAGGTAACGCTGTCGAATGCCATAGTCGCTGTATGATCAGTGATTCGAGGGCCAACCATGAAAACAACCCAGCCCCGAGGAATGGCCAGCCCCAGTCGGGGCAGCCTAACGAACCAAGTGCCGCCGCGCTGAGGAAGTTGCCGCCAACGGTCGGCAAGTACAAGGTCGGTACCGCATCTATCGACTTCTTCCCGCCTTGCCATAGCGTGCCTGTGTGCCATAGGCCGAAGCCCACGTGCCACGCAATGCCTCCAATGGCCAGAAACCACGCCGCGGCAATCGAATATGGCAGGACTGCCATGGCGACAAGCAAGGTAGAAACTGCCATCAATGCCGGTGTACCGCCCTGGACAGGATGCAGAAACTCAGCTCGTACCACCTCGAAGTTCCGGATGGCTTGCCACGCGTAGCCGGTGATGAGGATGGTCCAGACCAGCCCGGCGAGCGCCATGACAGCTTCGCCTACCGACGGCGGCAGGTGCCATAGATGTGCCGCCGAGCGCCACGCTTGCCCGAGGCCGGTGAGGCCTAGAACTATCCCAAAGTACGACGCTGGAATTGTCGCCTGTCTTATGCGCATGACATGTATCCTCGACAATGCCCCCGCCTTCCAGCGCATGCAGATCCGGGCCACCGTATGAAGTCGCTCACGAATCACCACCTAATGCTGATATTGAACTTTGGCATGATTCTTCTATGCTCCGATCCCGTCGACAAACTAGATAAAGTGTCTTCTGTTGAGAGGAAATATTTAGCGCAACACTAACAGTGGCGCAAATGCTGTGCTCAGGGCGAGCATGCGACGATGCAAGGTGGCTAGTCTCATCGCTTGGAGCCGTAGCAACGCGTGGCCCGATCAGATGGCTGAGTTATCTCTCCATTTCGTTGGTCCTTCGACAGATATCAGCTTGATCCTTATCATCATTGGAAGGTCAAGCGGACCGCGAAGAAATTTCAGTTGAGTCACGATATTTCCAGCACACCTATTGACATTCCGATGGTGGGAAGGCCGATATTTGCAACGTCTCATCGACCAACCCGGTAGGAGAAGTCTCATGATTGCCTTTGAAGTTAATGACATGACCTGCGGCCACTGCGTCAGCACGATTACCAAGGCGCTGAAGTCTGTGGACAACCATGCGCGGTTCACCATCGACCAAACTAAGCGTCTGGTGACGATTGAATCGGCCGATGCCGATCCGAAGGCGCTTCAGGATGCCATTGAAGATGCCGGCTACACGCCCACGCGAGTCGAGGAAGGGACTATCGAGGCACCTGATCGGACGAAGAGTTGCTGCGGAGATAGGCAATGAAATCGCGTGTATGTTCAGACCGTCTGGCGATCCGTGGCTCCATGCCCAATCGATAGTCAAAAGCGTCCCGCGCGATAGCTCCGTCCGGACATCGCCTCGTTCCGACGAACGAGGCACGCAGATCATTCGTAAACCTGGAAAGACGAACATGAAGAAAGCGAAATTGGTTTCGCTGCTGTTTGCCTGCGCCTTAACTGGTGCGACTTTCGCCTCCGCAGCTCGTGCGGATGGCATGCAGGACATATCCGGTATGCAGATGGGCAGCACGCTCACGAACAAGGACGCATCGACCCATGCGTATAAGGATGCCGATGCGACGATGATGCGCGAAATGGACGCACCGCCGTATACCGGCAATGCCGACCGAGATTTCGTCGCGCACATGATTCCGCACCATCAGGGCGCAATCGACATGGCTGAGGTCGAGCTGAAGTACGGTAAGGATCCGGCAATCCGCAAGCTTGCGGCGGACATCGTCAAGGCGCAGCGTGGCGAAATCGCATTCATGAAACGCTGGCAGGCTACACACGGCAGCATGTGAATTTTGTGTGAGCGTGTCTCGATTGAGGCGCGCTCTTGCGTCAAACATGTAGGTATGCTTAGCGTTTTTCAAGGTCCATCAGCTTGGAGGCAAGGAAAACTCGCAATGGTTTGTATAGGGGAAGGCAGTTAACATCGCCGGGCTTGGCGTCGGTCGTCTCGCGCGTAGGCAATATAATTATTTCGGATGACCTACGGAAACTTGTTGCACGTATTCCCAATGCGTGCCGTGGGGCTGGCGCTGTCGTGCGGCGGTAAGTGTGACCTGAGCAAAGTTTCTCTTTCAATACCGAATATTTTATCTTCCTTGTCGTCGGCTGCGAAGCCGACGACACTACCTGCAGCGCGGCGCTCGACATGTACCTATGCCGCAGATTCACGCTTGACTCGCAGAGAATGCAATCGCGAGTAGCGTTCCTCGCGAAATCCACGCTGATGTCCATCCAGAAAATCAATATTCATATCCTGCGCCTCGCGACCGCGCAGGCACTCGCGGGAGCCAATTCGACTGTCGTATACGCCACAGGAGCCATCATTGGCAATATGCTGTCGCCGCGCCCGGAACTGGCCACCATGCCGATCTCCGTGTTCGTCGTCGGTATGACCGTGGCGACGCTGCCGGTCGGCGCGCTGACCCGGCGTAATGGTCGGCAGGCAGCTTTCCTGTCCGGCAATCTGTGCGGCGTCATTGCGGGACTTCTTGGCGCGCTGGCGCTTGTTGTCCAGTCTTTCACGCTGTTTTGCCTTGCGATGCTCTTCGGGGGGGCATATGCCGCTGTTGTGCTCACCTTCCGCTTTGCTGCGGCTGAATGTGTACGACACGAAGAGCGAGCACGGGCGCTCTCTACGGTCATGGCGGGCGGTGTCCTCGCCGGCGTTTTCGGGCCGCAATTGGTAACAGTCACGATGAATCTCTGGTCGCCGCATGCTTATGCGGTTACCTACCTCGCCGCCGCCATCGCAGCCGCGCTTTCAGCCATCGTCCTGCTGGGAGTGAAATTCGAGCACCGCCCACAAACCACACACCACGCCTTTGGCCGTCCGATTTCCGACATTCTGCAGCAGCCTCGCTTCGTCGTCGCGATGCTCTGCGGTGTCGTGAGTTACATGATGATGAACTTCATGATGACCTCGGCGCCGCTCGCTATGGAATTGTGTGGGATCTCGCGCGTGCATGCCAACTACGGCATCGAGATGCACGTCGTCGCGATGTATGCGCCGAGCTTTTTTACGGGGCGCCTGATCTCCCGCTTCGGTGCGCCCACGATCACACTCACTGGATTAGCGTTGATCGCATTGGCAGCAGTCGCAGGCTTGAGCGGTTTGAGCATAAATCATTTCTGGGGCGCGCTCGTACTCCTTGGGATCGGCTGGAACTTCGGATTCCTGGGGGCATCGGCCTTGGTACTTAGCTGCCATACGCCAGAGGAGGGAGCTCGTATTCAGTCGATCAACGATTTTGTTGTTTTCGGCGCAATGGTCATCGGTTCGTTTGTATCCGGAGGCCTGTTGAGTGCATTCGGATGGTCCACAGTATCGGGCCTGCTCTTGCCGCCCGTCTTACTTGCGACCATGGGCATGCTGTGGTTGCAAGGGTCACGGCACAAGATAGTCGAACAACGATGACGAGGAAGCCCGCAATGGCAGAGTTCATCGTCGAGCTATCGAAGACGAACGCAGACATCTGATTGCGTACGCGATGAACATGACTGTCTGCGTTGCCATTCGGCTCGCGGATTTGTTACGCGTAGGCGAAAGCACAACCGTGAAGAGTCTTTAGGAAATACACATGAATCGAACTGCGGCTGCCCTTATTGGAATTGTGCTTCTGTCGACTTCCGTAGCCTGTGCGGGAGATAACAGCAGTCCTCCCGTAATCAAGGTGCTCGAATCGAGAGGGGTCACCGGCCTGCACGAATTTAAGGTCAACGACGAACTGCGTGGTTTCGCCGGGGTCGCTGGAAGCAGCCCAATTGCAGTTTATGTAACCCGGGATGGCAACGCGATAGTGGGAACTCGCGTCGATCGTAATGGAACTCCCCTGGACATCCATACCGTTGAAGACCTTGTAGCCGCCCCCATGGGCGACACCACCTGGAAGCAACTTGAGTCGGCAAAGTGGATTCGTGACGGCCGCCAGGATGCGCCCCGGACGGTCTATGTCATCAGTGACCCTGACTGTCCCTACTGTCATCGTTTCTGGGAGGCCTCTCGTCCCTGGGTGCAGTCGGGCAAGGTACAACTGCGTGAATTGCTCGTAGGCATCATCCGGGCCGATAGCGAAGCCAAGGCGGCGGCAATCCTGAGTTCCAGGGACCAGTCGGCGGCTCTTGAGAGGAACGAGCGCGATTTTGACAAAGGGGGTATCCCGCCAGCTAGTACCGTGTCCGATGACGCGAAACACACGCTCGAAACCAACCTCCAGCTCATGCAGGCATTGGGGTTACAGGGGACGCCGGGCTTGATCTACAAGTCTGTCGACGGAAAAGTAAAGCTCCTTGACGGCCTACCTCAAGGTGAGCAACTTCAAGCTGTGATGGGGCCGTGACGACCTATCCGTGGTCAACGCGGTGTCGCTTCCTGCATCAACCATTCGCGAAACGCCACAAGTTTCGGCTGCGATGCACACTCTGCGCGGTAGACGACGTAGTAAGCCAGCTCCGCCGCCAGCTTTACCTCAGGAAATAGCGGGACAAGCCGGCCCGCTGCCACATCATCACAGGCCATAACGCTTCGTGCCAGAGCAACTCCGTGCCCATCAATGGCCGCTTGCAAGACCGCAGCGGAATTGTTGACCTGCATTCCGCGGCTGGTATCAACCTCGGGCGCGCCTGCGCGAAGCAGCCAGTCCCCCCAGGAGGCGAATCCAAGGTGGGTGTCCACGGACAGATCGTGTATCAACGCCTTTCCAGCCAGGTCATGGGGGGTTGTCAGGCCGCCGGTCCGGGCGAGCCACGCTGGCGAGCACACCGGATAGATTTGCTCATCCATCAGTTTTTCGGCCACCAGGCCCACCCAGCTTCCACGACCGTATCGCACGCCCACGTCAATGCCTTGTGCGGCGAAGTCCACCAGCTTGAGATTCGTATCGAGCCGGACATCGGTTTCGGGGCATAGCGCATGAAATTTTTCGATCCGCGGTAGCAACCATTTGGCCGCGAACGCAGGACTGGCTGCAACTGTCAACACACCGCCGCGCGATGCTTCCCGCAACCGGCTTAATCCTAGAAAAAGCCGATCGAAGCCAGCCCGGATATCCGGTAGCGCCCGCTCTGCCGTTTCGGTCGGGATCAAGCGGGCACGGCCGCTTGCCCCGCGATGAAACAGTGGTGTGTCGAGCCATTCTTCCAGTGACCGGACGAGCTGCCCCACCGCTGCGGGCGTCACGTTCAATTCTGCCGCCGCAGATGAAAAACTCTGGTGACGGGCACTGGCTTCAAAGGCGCGAAGTGCATTGAGGAATACGGGCGCTTTCATGAGAAAGTTTTTCTTTGTCGACTGCGAAGAATATAGCAGTTGTCGGCCTGATTCGCCATGGCAATAATGGCTTCCGTCAGACGCAAATTTCGGTGCCGGGCGATCGCTATACCCTCGGTGGGGTCACGGCGCAGTTGGCAGGAAAGAAAGATTTCCTATTAGTGATCTGGCGTGGACTTGCCCGCAGACACCTGCATGAGTGATGGTTTTCGACGAAGGAACCCAGTGTGAGTAGTGTACGAGTTGCCCCGTGGGAAGACGGCGAGTTCGCGCCCTCTGAATTGCTTGCAGGCATGCAGGCTCGTCGGCCCAATGGTGAGCTGATTGGCATTGATCGTGTGCTGTTGAGGAGTGTTCCGCTCGCAACAGGTTGGAACGAGTTACTGCGCCGGGTTCGCGCAGAATTCAGCTTGGAGTTGGAATACCGTGAACTGATTATGTTACGGGTGGCGGTGTTGAACCACGCCGACTTTGAGTGGGGCGTTCATTATCCCGCGTACCTGCTGGCGGGCGGCACTGAGGAAAAGTGCCTCGCGCTTAAAGCGCAAAGCGTAACCAACAATATCTTCGGCGAGAAAGAGCGTGCCCTGATCGCGCTTACCGACCAGTCCACGAAACAGGTTGACGTGGATGCCGAAGTCATCGAGGCACTGAAGCACCTCTTCGGCGAAACCAAGGCAGTAGAGGCGGTCGCCACGGTCGCGGCCTACAACATGGTCTCCCGCTTTCTGGTGGCGCTGGCGATCTGAAATTCAGCGTGACCCAGGGCGGCAGCAGGTTGAGGTGGTCGCGCTGGAGCCGCTACGCAAGGCAATTCAAACGCACGAGTCGCCCGATAAAGAATTACTTTCCACCATGGATACTTTATCTCGTTTGTGACCAGATTCTTAGAGGCAGAGAATGGATTCAACGGGTGGAGAGGGCATTTGCTATAGCTGATAAGGCTGGCTGAGCGCGATAACGGCCAGGATTGTCAATGAAGCAAAACTCCATTTCGAAGTCCTCATCGTTATTCGGCTGACGACGGCCAGATGGTCGGGCGTCAGGTTTAATCTCCCCTCACCACGGTGTTAAACATGGTTTATCTGCAAATCAATCTGAAAATCGACCCTGCCAACCGGACGGCTGCGGCCGGTGTCTATCAGCAATACAAGGCGCCTTTCCTCAATACGATCGCGGGTGCGAAATCGAAGGAACTGCTGGTGCGCGACGAGGACGTGCAGGTGTTGCATGGCTTCGACAGTGTGCAGAACGCCAGGGCTTACCTGGAAAGTGACCTGTTCACCGCCGATGTGGTTGTTGAACTCAAACCGTTGCTGGCTGATGCACCCGACGTGCGCATCTACGAGGTCGTGTAACACCGTTCTTTGCCGAGGCGATGAATGTCCCGGCTTCTTACCCCACTGGAGCTAATTACCATGATGCAGGATTGGAACGCTTACCGTAACGCATTGCAGGCTCGTGTCGGCGATTTTGCAAAACTGAATCCCGACGTGATGAACGGCATGGCAACGATCAGCGGCGCCGCCGAGAAGGGTGGCAAGCTGGAGCCCAAGATCCACGAACTGATCGCGCTCGCAGTGGCGGTCACCACCCGATGCGACGGCTGCATCACGGTCCATACCCAGAAAGCGGCCGAGCTGGGTGCGACGCAGGAAGAAATCGCCGAAGCACTGGGCGTCGCGATTGCGCTGAATGCCGGTGCTGCGCTGGTCTACTCGGCTCGCGTCCTCGACACCTTCGCTTCGCTGCCGAACAAGTAATCAAAACCGGGACTGGCCACTGACGTCTCGCGGACGACAAGCTGGCCAGTCTCCTGTCCGACTCCGGAAAAATGGTCATGCTTGTCAATGCAGACTTCTCGCGCCGAGCGGTTGTCGCGGCTCATCAGTATCAATGGACCGCCTCACCGCAGACGGGTGTCGAGCGCGTCATGCTCGACCGACTGGGCAGCGAGCGGGCACGGGCCACAAGTATCGTGCGATACGCGCCGGGCTCGTCGTTCGCTCGCCATCAGCATCCTGGCGGTGAGGAAATTTTCGTCTTGTCGGGAACATTTTCGGATGGTGACGGACATTACCCGGCAGGGTGGTATCTGCGGAATCCCCCTGGATCGTCCCATCAACCGTTCAGCAATGATGGGACCCTCATCTTCGTCAAGCTCTGGCAGATGTCGCCCGGTGAAGCTCGCGCAGTGCGCATCGACACGCGCGAAGCCTCGGCATGGCGACGCGGACATGGCCGGGATGTCTGCCCGTTGTTCGAGGGCGATAGCGAACGGGTCGTTTTGGAACGGCTTGATCCGAATGTGCCGCTTTTTGCTGGTCAGGTCGAGAGTGCCGAACTGCTTGTGCTGGCCGGTGAACTGCGGGCTGACGGGCAGCCATATCTCCGTGGTAGCTGGATACGCCTGCCTGCGGGCCAATACCCCAATGTTGTCGCTGGTCACGCCGGTGCCACAGTCTATTTGAAGACCGGCCACCTTATTGACGTTGCGGAGCGAGGGTATTCATGGTGACTGCCAGGATCGCGATCGTCGGAGGTGGCCTTGCTGGTCTGTATGCGGCATTCGTCCTCGAGCAGCAAGGCATCGAGGACTATGTGCTTTTGGAGGCACGCCGTACGTATGGAGGTCGCATCGAGTCCGTGTCTTCGAACGGTACCCTGGTTTCTGGGCTGGGTAGTTCGCGGAATGACCTGGATCGCTTCGATCTTGGTCCGACGTGGTTTTGGCCCGCACATCAACCCCAACTGGATCGTCTAATCCGGGAACTCGGTCTGGAGCGTTTCGAGCAGTACGAAACCGGGCACATGGTGGTTGAGCGATCGCCGCATCAGCCCCCCGTGCAGATGCGTGGTTATGCTACGTCGCCACAGTCGATGCGCCTGGTCGGCGGCATGGGTGCGCTGGTCGATACGCTATGCCGGAATCTGACATCCACACGGCTCAAAAATGATCAGCAAGTGCGACACATACGCCGCACAGGCCGTCGTGTTGAACTGGATGCCGAGGATTCGCACGGACAGCTCACGTCCTATTCCGTTGAGCACGTATTGCTGGCGATTCCGCCGCGTCTTGCCATCGCGACGATCGACTTTCAGCCCGCACTACCAGATAAGTTGGTGCGGGGATGGCGCGATGCGGCCACTTGGATGGCGCCGCACGCAAAGTATCTCGCGATCTACGACACCCCATTTTGGCGCGAGCGCCAGCTTTCCGGCGAAGCCAGAAGTGCCTGTGGTCCTCTCGTCGAAATCCATGACGCGTCGATGCCGGGCGCTAGTGCAGGGTTATTCGGATTCATAGGAGTGCCGGCCCTCGCACGCAGAGAAATATCGCCGATCGTGTTGCGCGCACTTTGTCGCGCACAACTTGAGCGGATGTTCGGTCCGCAAGCAGCCGAACCCAGGGCCGAAGTCATCAAGGACTGGGCCGCGGATGCGCTCACCGCCACGGAAGCCGATCTGGATGGCACCAGTCACCAGCATGGGGCCGCGCCTGCAGCTTCGCCTGCGTCGGGCGATTGGCGCGGGCGGGTCGTCGGCATTGCCAGCGAATGGTCCCCCAATTTTTCAGGCTACCTTGCAGGTGCCATCGAGGCGGCAGACTTCGGCGTTCATACACTGGTTGAAGGACTCCGTAACGAGAAATTCAAGCCAAGCATCGTTGAATAGTAACGACATCGGGAATACGACTATGAAAAGTACCTATAGGGCCATGCAGGTGGCGAAGCCGGGCGCTCTTGAGCTGGTCGAGCGCAACATACCGATCCCTGGACCGGGCGAAGTTTTGATCGAGGTTGAAGCGTGCGGCATTTGTGGCGCCGATGCCGCCGATATAGAGCGAGCCGATCCTACACTGCGTCCGCCACGCGTTCCGGGCCACGAAGTCATCGGCCGAATCGCCTCGATAGGCACTGGGGCACCCGCGATCTGGAAAGTAGGGCAGCGAGTCGGCGTTGGCCGTTTTGGCGGTCATTGCAACGAATGCGACCAATGCCGGCGCGGGCAGTTCCAGCTTTGCCGTAATCAGCCAGTGGTCGGCGCCACGTGTGATGGCGGCTACGCGGAAATGATGGTGGCGCGCAGCACCGGGCTGGTTTCCATTCCGGACGAACTGAATGCCGAGGAGGCAGCGCCGATCTTGTGCGCCGGCTTGGCCACCTTCAATGCACTTAAGAAGTCGGGTGCACAGGCCGGAGATCTGGTCGCGGTGCTGGGCATTGGTGGGCTCGGGCACATGGCGCTGCAATACGCTCGCAGGATGGGTTTCAAGGTCGTTGCGGTCGGCCGTGGCCAAGACATTGAGAGGGACGCGTTGGCTCTGGGCGCGCATGTCTATATCGACACCGACGTGCATGACGCCGCCGCCAAACTCACGGATATGGGCGGTGCGCAAGCCATCTTGACGACGATCGGCAATGCGGCCACGGTGTCTACAGTGATTGGCGGCCTTGCACCGCAAGGGCGACTGGTTGTGCTTGGTATCGCCAAAGATGCATTGGCCGTATCGACCCGTCAGCTTGTCAGCGGCGAGCGCAGCATCGCAGGATCGGTCACGGGCTCGCCCTATGAGAGCGAAAGGACGCTCGACTTCAGTGTGCTGAGTGGCGTGCGGCCGATGATCGAGACGATGCCTCTAGAGAACGCGTTTGCAGCCTACCAGCGAGTGAAGCGCGGTGACGTCAAATTCCGAATGGTCCTGGTGATGGGAAAGACGCATAGCGCATCTTAACGAAAATCTTTTCGGTCGCGATCGATCCATCGCGGCCATCGCTTTGCCCGTTCGCGCCAGAAACGGTGCGGTGTCTTGAGCGTCGCTGTCGTAACGATGTGCCGGCGCACGGAATGCGGCGACGCCGTCTATTTGATCCCCTTACTAGTCCTCTTGCGGAGAACCACAATGAAAAAAGCTCGCTCTGGCTGTCGCCCTCGCGGTTGCATCGACCGCGGCGCTGGCCGACCTGCCGTCAGGCGACGCGAACCAGCACTTCCAGGCCATTGCGTCGGGAAACGTGGCACTGCTGATGCGCGGCTACGCTGACAACGCGCAGTTCAATTGGGTCGGCGGCCCGCTGGACGGCACATACACGGGTGTCGATGCCATTCGCGGCGTCTGGGAGAAATTCACGAAGGCTCAAGGACCAATGAAGGTATCTGTAGATGGAATCGAGGAGGCTTCGAATCCGAAGGGTGCGAGCGTTACGGCCAATGTCGTGTTCGAAGGCAAGCAGCCGATCCGCGTGCGTTATGTGCTGACCTATCGCGACGCCCGGGTCGTCAGCGAAACGTGGCAGATCGATGCGAAACCGGCGAAGAGCGACTACTGAATTCGGCAGGCTGGTTTTAGCTGACGAGCTGTAGCCCAGTCAGACCGGCGAAGACGCCGTCAGCCATAACGAACGACAGCGTGCGCGAGCGGCGGTCCGGCTGCACGCAATCCGCGGCCGCAAAACCGGAAAGATAAGACTGGCTTAACCTGATCTTGCTTGGCGTCGGATGGAACTTCGGCTTCGTGGGAGCATCAGCTCTTGTCTCGACTGCCATCGGCCCGAAGAAAAAGCCCGCGTGCAATCGCTGAACGTCTTCATCGTGTTCGGGACGATAGCGTTCGGCTCTTTCTTGTCGGGGCGGCCTTTTGACCGCCTACGGATGGAACGCGGTGCTCTGGGTATCATTCGATCCGCTTGCAATGGCGATCTTAGTCTTGACCGTCTCGGCCGAGGCGCGCAGCAGAGAAATTGCCACCTGACGGACGAGGGATACTTCCATGTTTATAGTGGGAAAGGGAGCGACCGGCCGCTTTATCGCTGCTGGTCGACGGTAAGCTTTGCTTCTCCCTTCGGCGGCTTCAATCGCGTTTCGCATCACGATCGACTGACACCCATCTCTCGCGCGATCGTCACAAAGCCGGCGATATATGCGATTTCCTCTTCGCCGCGGCGGATACCTAGATTGATGCTCTTGTTGATGCCGCGCTTGCCAAGCCGCACTGCGCGAATCGGCAGATCGGCCCCCTCTTCATGAACGAGCCAATCGGGTAGGACTGAGACTCCGCGTCCTGCGGCGACGAGCTGCAGCATTAGATCGGTCGCTTCCGCGGTTCTATGGTTCTTTGGTTTGCAATGAGCCGGGATAAGGAAGCGCGTATAGATGTCCAGCCTGTCTTCGGTGACGGGAACGGTGATCAGTTCTTCGCCGAGCAGGTCACGAGGTTGAGCGAATGCGCGCGCAGCCAACGGATGGGCTTCATGCACAACCAGAACAAGCTCGTAGTCGATGACAGGCGTAAAGCGGATGTCCGGTAAGTCAATGGGATCAGGTGTAACGAGCAAGTCGATTTCATGACCCTCAAGTGCCGCAACGCCGTCGAAGCGGAATGCCGTACGCACGTCGAAATTTACGTCCGGCCAGGCGGCAAGGTACCGAGGTGTAAGCCTTGAGAGCCACTTTTGGCATGGGTGGCACTCCATGCCGATGCGCAGCGCGCCGCGCCTACCTTCCGCGAAATCGACGAGCATCCGCTCGGCGTGATCGATCTGCGGCAACACACGCTGCGCCAAAGCGAGCAGATATTCCCCGGCCTGCGTAAAGCGGAGCGTACGCCCGCTCTTTGTCCAAATCTTGACGCCATGCCGCTCTTCCATCTTTCGGACCATGTGCGAAAGCGCCGACTGTGTGACGTTGAGTCGTTCCGCGGCTGCGGTGACACTACCTAGCCGATCGAATTCCAGCAGGATGGCAAGCTGTTGGCGGTCTAGCATCCATGATCTCCGTTCATTGTTCCATGAAAACATACCATTTCCGCTCATGGAAGAGCGTTGCTATTCTGACCGAAATTCAAGGCCGCGTCCCGTGCGCGCCGTCATATTGAAACAAGGAAGAAATAGTGAAGGCATGCTCCGCAGAGATAAGAAACGACGCTTCGACCGCAAACTTTGCTTGCGTATTCGATCAGGTGGCCGATCGGAAGAATTCGAACTCCATGAAATGGGCGATTGCTGAAAAGCTTCTTTCAGCAGATGAATCCGCTGTGAACCCGTTGCCCATGTGGGTTGCAGATATGGATTTCCGCGCCCCCCAACCCGTGATCGACGCACTTCACGAGGCGGTGGAGCACGGCATCTTCGGCTACCCCGGTGGTGCGACCGACAGCTATGTGGATGCGGTCGTCGGCTGGCAAACCAAGCGGTTCGGCTGGGACGTCGCCAAAGAATGGGTGGTGCAGACTTCGGGCATCATCACCACACTGAAGACTGCCGTCCAGGCTTTCTCGTCACCGGGCGATACGGTGCTAATTCAGCCTCCGGTCTATGCGCACTTCCACAACGACGTTCTGATGAACGGACGTCATCTGGCCTTCGCTCCGCTCGAACGAACAGAGACAGGCTATCGCTTCAACGAACAAATGTTCGAAGCGGCGATCCGGAATAACACGAAGCTCTTCATCCTCAGCCATCCCCACAATCCGACGGGCAATGTCTGGTCTGAGGACGAGCTGCGCGCCATGGGAGAGATCTGTCTGCGGCATGGCGTGATTGTCATCTCAGACGAGATCCATCAGGACCTGATCATTAACCCTGCGAAGAAGCACATTCCGTTCGCTTCGCTTGGAGAGACGTTCGCGCAGAACAGCATTACCTGCACGGCGCCGAGCAAGACGTTCAACCTGCCTGGTCTGCAAAGCGCGAATGTGTTCGTGCCGAACCGGCGTCTGCGCGAAGAACTGCTCCGGCAGTACGACAGAAATATGTTCCCGCTGGTGAACACGCTCGGCATGGTCGCCGCCGAGGCTGCCTATGCGCACGGCGAGCCGTGGCTCGAACAGATGCTGAGCTATCTGCGCGTGAACCACGCCCACTTGCGCAACGCCGTCAACGAGATGACTTCGAAGATAAGGGTGCTGCCGGCAGACTCGCTTTATCTGGCCTGGATGGATTGCCGTGGGTTGGGGATGGATGCGGAGGCGCTCAACAAATTCATGCTGACCAAGGCGCGGCTTTGGCTCGACAAGGGACAGAAGTTTGGTATCGAAGGACATGGCTATATGCGCGTCAATCTCGGCTGCCCCCGCTCCACGGTCGACGAAGCCATTAGCCGCCTCGCGGCTGCGGTGGCGGAGGTCTGAGGCGTAACTGGGGATTGCTTAATGGCAGAGCGCATGAATAGCGCTGGGGGGAGTTTCAGTCGAATGGAAGAAACGGCCGCACCTAGCGCCTAGTTTTGCGCGAGATAGGGAGACACGCGCCACGAATGACAGGCAAAGAAATTCCGTATAAGTTAGGAATGTTAAACAATTTTAGCAAATACGGATTACACGGAGACGGATTGGTGTATGCGCCGGACTCCGGCAAGTCTGGGCGGTGCGCCTGGAGGTTGTTGGTGGGCGCGAGAAGGGCGCTTCATAGGAGGAGGCAAGGTGAGCAACGAGAATCAAATACAGGCGTACGAGCAGGAAGATCTCAAAAGAGACCTGAAAAATCGCCATATCCAGATGATTGCGATCGGCGGCGCGATCGGTACCGGTCTCTTTTACGGGTCTTCGTGGGCTATCAGAACGGCCGGTCCCGCGATATTGCTGATGTATTTCATCGCAGCGATCGCGATTTACTTCGTTATGAGAGCGCTCGGCGAGATGGCTGTCGAGGAGCCCGTGTCGGGCTCCTATATCTCCTACTCGAATCGCTACATCCACCGATTCGTCGGTTTCTTGAACGGATGGAATGCGTTCATTTTTCTGCTTGCTACGAGCGCAGCCGACTTGAATGCCTTGGGAAACTACGTTCACTTCTGGTTTCCCGGGGTCCCGATCTGGGTGACGGCTTTGGCGGCCGTATCGATGATGTTTGTAATTAATATTGTCGGTGTGAAGTTTTACGGTGAAGCCGAATTCTGGTTTGCGCTCGTCAAGGTCATAGCCATCGTGGCGATGATCCTTTTCGGCGCAGGCATGATCTTCTTCGGGATCGGCAACCATGGAGAGCCGATCGGCTTCCATCATCTGGTCGACCATGGCGGCTTCTTTGCGAAGGGTTTGAGCGGAGCAGTCTTGTCCATCGTCATGGTTGCCTTTGCATTCGGTGGAGTTGAAAACCTAGGCTTGGCGGCAGGCGAAGCGAAGGATGTCAAGACCACGATGCCGAAGGCCGTGAACGCTACCTTTTGGCGACTGCTGATTTTCTACGTCGGTGCGATCGCGGTGCTGCTCACGATCTTCCCGTGGACATCGTTGACCACCAAGGGTAGCCCGTTCGTCGAGGTCTTCACGAGAATCGGCGTTCCGGCTGCGGCGGGAATCATGAACTTGGTTGTCGTTACGGCAGTCTTGTCGGCGGTGAACGCGAGTGTCTTCACGAACAGTCGCACTTTCTACAACCTTTCCTTGCAAAAGAACGCTCCGGCGTTCCTAAGCGTGGTCAATAGCCGCAAAGTGCCTTCGCGTGCCGTGATGCTGGTGTTCGCGGCGATGTTCGTGGGTGTGATTCTGAACTTCATCATGCCGGAACGCGCTTTCGAACTGTTCTCTTCGGTGACCGTGTTCGGGCTGATCTGTGCCTGGGCGTCGATCCTGATTAGCCATCTGAACTTCAGGAAGTCGAGGGTCAAGAATGGTCAAGAATGCAAGATCACCTACAAGATGCCCTTCTACCCGTATAGCAACTACCTCGCGCTCGCATTTATGGCTGCCGTGATGATTTGCATCGCCGTGCTGCCGGATATGCGCATGTCTCTAGTTGTTTCGGGTGTGTGGGTCGTTGTCGTGTTCATTGCCTACAAATTCTATACGAGGAGTGAAACCGCACCTGCTGAAGTGGTCGTGAATTCGTAAAGAAAGGAGTGTCGTCGGAAGGTGAGCGCTCGTGCTGCATCGATCAGATTCATGAGCGTTTTATGTGGTGTTTGTAGTACCCGCCTATGGATTGATGAATTCTATTGATCGTCCGTCCATGGCGCTATTCATATAACGTTGGAGACAAAATCGTGAAGATCCGGAAAGCAATTCTTTTTGCAACCCTCTCGGTATCAGCGGCGTGCGCGTCTTTCAGTGCTTGTGCGGAAGACCTGCTCGACGCGGTCAAGGCTCGAGGCACGTTGATGATCGGTATGGAGGGAACGTATCCCCCGTTCGATTATCGCGATTCGCAGGGGATATTGCAGGGCTTTGACGTCGATGTCGCTAGGGCGCTGGCCGCAAAGCTGGGCGTCAAGCCGGACTTCTATACCGGGGAATGGTCGGGGCTGATCGGCGGCCTGCAGGCCGGGAAATTCGACGTGGTGGTGAATCAAGTGACCATCACGCAGCAGCGACGTCAATCTCTGGATTTCAGTCCTCCGTACGCTTACTCGGCAGTCCAAGTCCTGGAGAGAAAGGACGACAAAAACGAGTATCAAGGTCTTGACGAACTGAAGGGTAAGCGCGTTGCAGTCACGCTTGGTTCGAACTTCGCGGACCTCGCCAAGTCGGTTCCCGGCATCATCGTGCAGACCTACCCCGGAATGTCGGAAGCGCTCAGCGACCTCGTAGGTGGTAGAGCCGACGCGTATCTGAATGACCGGTTGTTCGTGCCTTATCTCATCAAAACCTCAAACGTGCCCATTCGTGGGGGCGGCCTCTTGAAGAACACCAGCGATGAAATCGGTATTCCATTTCGAAAGGGAAATCCGAAGTTCTCGGCTGCGGTGAACGAAGCGCTGACTTCCATGCGGAACGACGGCACGCTCGCCGCGATCTCGAAGAAGTGGTTCGGCGTGGATGTCAGCCATCCGGTCGGTAATTAACGATTGCTGGGCAGCCAGAGGCGCGGCGTACGCTGGAGAGTGATGAGATGGATCGATTCGATTTGGTGGTCAATTCGGCCCCGGTGTTATTGATGGGTGCGCTGTTGACCGTGAAGTTCGCGGTCGCAGCGATGGCCTTCGGGCTCGTGGTCGGTGCGCTCACCGCAGTGTTGAGAATCAGCGGCAATCGCGGTTTGGATCGAGTTGCGCAAGCTTACGTGAGTGTCATGCGCGGCACGCCGCTTTTGGTGCAGATGTTCGTCGTGTACTACGGATTGCCCGATGTCGGGATCTCGCTGTCGCCAACGACAGCGGGGATTCTGACGCTGACGTTGAATGCCGGGGCTTATCTTTCCGAGAGCATGCGTGGCGCGATTCTCGGCATCGCGCGAGGCCAATGGAGCGCATCGCACAGCTTGGGGCTGACCTATTTCCAAACCTTGCGATACGTCGTTGGACCACAGGCGCTGCGCCTTGCGGTGCCGTCCATGGGCAACACGCTCATCAGTCTGATCAAGGATACATCGCTGGTTTCCGTGATTACGGTGACGGAGTTGCTTCGTTCCGCGCAGGAGGTGATTGCAACGACATTTCAGCCGTTGCCGTTGTATCTCGCGGCGGCAGCGCTGTATTGGGTGCTGAGCTCGCTGTTGGCGGTTGTTCAGAATCGCTTGGAAGGGCGGCTTGCTTTGCAGAGCCGTCACTAGGCGGCGCGGGTATCGCTGTCTGCCTCGAGCAACTTTTCAGATCGGGTAACGCAACATGATCGACATCGACAACGTTTCAAAGTGGTACGGCCAACATCGTGTACTGGATAGCTGCACGACGGTCGTTCAGAAAGGCGAGGTAGTGGTCGTCTGTGGACCTTCGGGATCGGGAAAGTCGACACTCATCAAGACCATCAATGGGCTGGAAGGTTTTCAGCAAGGTTCCATAACGGTCGATGGAGTTAGCGTGGGCCACTCGAAAGCGGACCTCACATCGCTGCGCACTCGAGTCGGGATGGTCTTTCAGCATTTCGAGCTGTTCCCACATATGAGCATTCTCCAGAACCTCACGTTGGCGCAGATGAAGGTACTCCGCCGGTCTCGTGAAGAAGCTGACGCGAAGGCGATGATGCTGCTCGATCGGGTGGGGCTCAAATCACATGCGCACAAGTATCCGGGGCAAATGTCGGGCGGGCAGCAGCAGCGTGTCGCTATCGCGCGTGCATTATCGATGGACCCGACGGCGATTCTCTTCGACGAACCGACGTCAGCGCTCGATCCCGAGATGATCAACGAAGTGTTGGACGTAATGATCGAGCTTGCGCAAGAAGGAATGACGATGGTCTGTGTGACGCATGAGATGGGCTTTGCACGCAAGGTCGCGGATCGTGTCCTTTTCATGGATGCGGGCGTTATCGTGGAGGACTGCGTCAAGGACAGCTTTTTCGATACGCCTCGATCGGAGCGCGCACGGGATTTTCTCGCGAAGGTTCTGCATTGACGCCGACAGTGACTACGTAAACGGGCGACGGGTCCCCGGCGCTACTCGGCAGCACGGCAAGTCAAGTGCGCACGCCAATGGGCCGTCAGCGTCATGGCATCCAGTTTTCGATATCCCGCCGATAATCAATGACGATTGGCATTTTCCAGAGATACCTGAACGCCGCGCCGCCATGGCTTTTATGCATATTCAGAGCTAGATTAATAAATATCACCATGAATACTGAAGTGGAAGTTTTGGTAATAGGAAGCGGCTTTGGTGGATCTGTCGCCGCAAAACGAATTGCCGAAGCAGGTCGCGATGTTCTCATGCTTGAGCGCGGCCCCTGGAGGGACACCGTTCCCAACCGGTCGATGGGAATTAAGGATCTGGTGTCTCTACCGCAGGGCGCCAAAGCCTTCACCCATGGCATACGATCCGTTAGTTCCCGTTTATTCAAACGGGATATGGTTCTGAATAAGAAAGGGTTCATCGAAGCTTATTTCGGCGATGGCATCAGCGTTGTTTGCTCGTCTAATGTGGGCGGTGGTAGCCATGTTTACGCGGGCTTCCTTGATAAACCGCTGGCTCCAAACTACTGGGATAACCATCACCCAGAAATCTCGCAGGCCGGCATGGAGCGCTATTACAACGAGATACTTGAAGCCCTTGATGCTCGCGCTCTCACACCACAGGACCTAGTGCCCAACCGGATAGAGGAGGCAAACTATCACGGCCTGTTAACATGCCTGGGCAACCCACCGGTCGCAATGCTTTTTCCAAAAAGGCCAGGATTTCCTTCCAAGGTTGTAGATAGGAATGGAATCGAGCGGTGGGAATGTGACATGAAGAACAATAGCTTCTTGGGCTCTCCTTCAGGCGCAAAGACCACTTTGGATTTCTCGTTCATCCGGCCGGCCATGCAACGGGGCCTGATCGTCAGAGATATGTGCGAAGCCTTATCAATACGCCGATTGGCGCAACAAGGTCATGGCGAAATGCGCTATGAGGTCCGCTACCGCGATCATCGAAGCGGGAAAGAAGAAAGCGTCCAAGCGGAGCATGTCATTCTGGCCGCGGGCGGCTTGGGCACCGTTCGGCTACTGCTCAAGAGCCGTGACGTCGAAAAGGGCTTGGCAGGGATGCCAAGGCTCGGCCTCGAATTCGGGGGGAATGGCGATTTCTTCGGAGTCTGGAAGGAAAATAGCAAATCAGATCTTTCAAAAGGCATGCCTATAGCCTCACCGTTCAGGCTCAAGGACTCGAAGAACAAGCGCGTCATTGTCCTGCGCGCGAGCATTCAAGGCCTGGATGATGTACCGGCACCTTCCTTTATCAAGCGTTGGCTACGGAAGCAATCCGTCATTATCGCTTTTGGTGGAGACAATAATAACGGAACCATGGAAATTAAACGTGGCAGATTAAAGATAAAATACAAGTCAAAAGACAACGATATCTATGGTGAGATTGATGATGAACTGAAGAACATCCAAACCATCACCAAGACAAAGGTTTACGCGCCTCGGAATCCCGTCACGGTACATCCCATTGGAGGTGCCTGCCTGGGCACCTCCAATGCAGACGGCGTGGTAGGTGCTAATGGAGAGGTATTCGATAATCCTGGATTGTACGTCGCCGATGCCTCGGCTCTTCCGATGTCCCCCGGAGGGGCCCCCAGTCTGACCATAGCTGCATGGTCCGCCAACGTCGCAGACCGATTGATCGCAGAATTGGAAAATCGCGGCGCACCAAGCGAGGATCGGCGGACGGTGCTGAAGGCTACCTGACGCCCCTCGCAGCGCTGTCAACTTTTCACTTGGTGCGCGAGCGTATTTGACGACTCCCCCGTCTCGGGGCATCCAACGCGGCAACCTGTCGAATTAGCCATGCTTTATGTTTTAAGCCACTTGTGTCCGAGCGCCTATTCGTCCAATTGCAGCATCTGCTGCCCAAGCTTCTCATCACACGCGTGCTCGGCTTTCTCGCGCAACGGCGCGCCGGTGTCTTGACGCAGTGGGCGATACGCCGCTTCATCGCCCACTACAATGTCGACTTGACGGAAGCCGTGCAGAGGGAGCCCAGCGCCTACGCCACGTTCAACGACTTTTTCACCCGTGCGTTGCTGCCCGGCGTGCGTCCTCTGGCGACAGCGCGACTCGTTTGTCCAGTGGACGGCGCGATCAGCCAGTCTGGTCGCATTGAGCGCGACCAGATCTTCCAGGCCAAGGGCAAATCCTTCAGCAGCAGCGCGTTGCTGGCCGGTAATGAGGAGCTGGCACGTCAATTCGATGACGGCCTATTTGCCACCCTCTATCTCAGCCCGCGGGACTACCACCGCATCCATATGCCGTGCGAAGGCCGCCTGATCTCAATGAGCTATGTACCAGGCGAGTTGTACTCGGTGAACCCGGCCACCGCGCGCGGCGTCGATGCGCTGTTCGCGCGCAACGAACGTGTGGTGTGCCACTTCGACTCGCCGTACTGCCCGTTCGCCCTAGTGCTGGTGGGCGCCGCCATCGTCGGTAGCATCGCGACGGCGTGGCACGGCGTAGTCAACCCGCCGCGCAGCCACAGCGTGCGTCACTGGGATTATCGCGGGAGGAACATCACCCTGATGCAGGGCGAGGAGATGGGGCGCTTCCTGCTAGGCTCGACCGTGGTCGTGCTGTTCCCGCAGGGGCCGCTGCAGCTCAATCCCGACTGGGCGTCGACGCGCGCGGTGTACCTAGGGGAGGCGATGGCGGACTGAGCGTTGGCCAGACGAGCGTTCGATTGCATGGCTTCACTCGTTTCGATGCCTAAAGACTCGCTACGAACGGGATGCTCATATTCACGACGCCTTCCTATCTTTGTTCATTTGCGGTGCACACATGGCCAAACGCACGCTCGGCCAGTGAACTGTGGCCGGTCGAGAATGCGCAGGAGCGTCGAGAAAGGGAAGAACGAGCGCGTCGCCGAGCTGAAGTCAATCAAGGATACCGATCGCTTGTTTCTGATGAATGCGGCCGTGTTCTTGTCGCGGGCAAGTCGGTCGCAGTGCCGTTCGTCAGTGCCGTGTCGTCTGCTCTCGTTTTGGCGGAGATGTTGCGCGCGATCGGTGCGGGCCCCGCATTCTACGACGCGAGGTTTCGAGTATGCACACTCTCTGATCGGGCGCTCGCTGCCTCGCTGCGTACCGAGCTTGCGGAGCCCATAAGCGGTGTTCGCCTGCAGACGCGCTCGGGTTCATAAGATGTGTGCAGACACACGAACAAGTTTGTGAATGGGCGTTGATGGCGCCAAAAACCGGCGTAAGCCAATCCTGCCATACCCAACCATCGGTGATTTTCTTGCGTACCAGTTTACGACGGACATCAACTACAGCGAGATCACGGATTTCTCGGAGATGGATTTTGTCGTGCCTGGTCCTGGTGCACGGGACGGGCTCCGGAAGTGTTTTTCAGATAGTGCCGGTCTGAATGAGGCTGAACTCATCCGCCTGATGGCTGATAACCAGGAGCGAGAGTTTGAACGCCTCGGTGTGAACTTCCAGTCTTTATGGGGGCGCCGGCTGCAACTCATAGACTCTCAAAACTTGTTCTGTGAAGTGGACAAATATGCGCGAGTCGCGCATCCCGAGATCGCCGGCATATCGGGCCGTACGCGGATCAAGCAGAAATTCACGCCGACTGGACCGTTGAATCCTCCGTGGTATCCACCGAAGTAGGGTATCAACGAGAGAATCAAAAGAAGTTTTTCGTCTTGCAAACCAGACCAGGTTCGTTCAAAGAAACGGCAAGGTTTGAAGCAACTCGCACATGCAATCAAAGACCCTCTCGGTCGGGCAAATAACCGCGCCACTTTTCTTAGAGAGCGGCGTGAAATGATGCAGCGTTGGGCTGGCTACCTCGATTAGCTAAAGGCTGGGGCGAACTTATACCATTCGCTACAGCAGGCACTTGAGACACTTCCGCTCAAATGTGACGAAAAAATTCTATATGGAGTGAAAATGGTTTCCCCGTGTGCCATGGAAGACACGTTTCGGAATAGAGCGGAAATTTTCACAGCAGGCGAGGGCTGGCGTTCCCGGTGAGTTCAGAGTAGCTCTGATGAGAAAGAAAGTTGACGAAGGTTGGGGTGGGCGAATTGGCGGGCATGCGGGCAGAATGCGCTATAGAGGAATTTGGAATGTGAGAGCTCCGCTTTCTCGAAGCTCGCCATCGCCTTTTTCGAATACCCGCAATAAGGTTTGCCGTGCGAACATGCCACCTATTCCCATCTCGATAAAGCTTTCACATGGCAATTGCACGCACCTACCTCTTCGTGCCCGGTGACCGGCCTGATCGCTTCGACAAAGCGTGGTCAAGTCGGGCTGACGAGATTATTGTGGACCTCGAAGACGCGGTCCCGGCCGATCGCAAGGCTGTCGCCCGGGAGTCTATCCGCACATGGTTGCGTCCGGACCGACGTGTCTGGGTCCGTTGCAATGCCGTGGATACGCCTTGGTTCGCCGAGGATCTGCAGCTGCTGCACGACGAAGGGCTCGCAGGTGTCTTCGTGCCCAAAGCGGAACACCTGCCATCTGAGTTGCTACGCGTCGCCGAGACGCGCGGGATCGGCCTGATTCCGATCATCGAAACGGCGCAAGGTTACGAATCGATCCGGTCGCTAGCGTCGGCGGCCGGCGTCGTTCGGCTTGCGTTCGGAAGTCTCGACTTTCAGGTCGATCTGGGAATTGAAGGTGATGACGATGCGTTGCTCTACTTCAGGTCGGAACTCGTTCTGGCGTCTCGGCTCGCAAGCCTGCCGTCGCCAATCGACGGGATCACGCCGAGCATCGACGACACCGAGCGACTTCGAAGCGATACCCTGAGAGCACGGCGATTGGGATTGGGAGCGAAACTGTGCATCCATCCTCATCAGGTACCCGTCATTCACGAGGTGTTTGCACCCACGTCTGAAGAGCGATCCTGGGCGCTGCGCATTCTTGAAGTGATGAATTCCTCCGCGGGTGGGGCTGTTTCCCTGGACGGCAAGATGGTCGATCGTCCCGTCTGGCTGCGAGCACTCAAGATTAGCGAAGCACCGTCGGCAACGGAATGTCAGAGACTTTGACTAGGTAGTTCCCGATGCAGTGGTGAGAGATTCAAGCAAACTGGCAATCGCGCTATTGCCAGTTCGGTCTTTGCGCACGCAAATTAACATGTTTCTTTCAGCCCAGTCCTCGGGCAAAGGCCTTACGACCAACCCCATGCCTGTGCCAATTGCATTGGCGGCCTGGAACGGCAGGAGGCCGATACCGAGGCCGGACTGAACCATACGGCAGACTGCCTCAAAGCTGCGAACCTGTATGCGCAGCTGCAGAGTTTTCTCGGCCACGACCGCTTGCTCCGCGAGCAATCGCATCATCGACGCACCACTTTCCAGAGCGACAATGTCGTGATCCAGGACGTCGACGAAGTGAAGTTCTTGCCGCTTAGCAAGTTCGTGGTCAGCGGGGATGACGACCGCCAACCGGTCATTGCGATATGGAAAGAACGCCAGGTCTTCCACGCGTAGACCTTCAACGATGATTCCCATATCCGCTTCGGCAGACAGAACTGCCTTGACAATCTCGGGGCTCCACCGCTCCTCGATGACCAAGCGAATATCCGGATTTTTCCGCGAAAAATCAGCCAAATCGCCCGGTAGGTACTCAGTCATCGCTGATGTGTTCGCCATCAACCGCAGCACGCCACGCCGGCCAGCCGCGTGATCGCTCATATCCGCTTGCATCTGGTTCATCTGCGTGAGCAGGAGTTTTGCGTGCATAAGCAGGGTCGTACCGGCTGGCGTCAGCTCCACGCCTCTCGGAGAACGTTCCAGGAGCGGTGTTTTGAAGCGATGCTCCAGAAGGGCAATGCGCCGGCTAGCGGCGGCCAGACCGATGTAAGAGGCCTCTGCAGCCTTGGTGAGGCTGTGCAACTCGGCAGCCCGGACGAACAGGGCGAGCGAATCGATGTCAGGAAGCATGGCGAATAGGTAGGAACATTAGCTGGGGCATCATTTTGATGTTGCCTTGTTTGATGAGTGATTGCAAAAAACCGCCAGACATAGGGTACTTAGGCAGTACCCGCTTGCCAACCTTGTCGCGCAGACGACGCCGAATACTTTTGATGCAATCTGGATCGGCTGTTTCCATCAATCGGACCTGCTGCGCCAGCGCGGTACAAGCAAGCCAGTACTCCCTTCTGGATCCGATGCCCCGAACTGGGCACAGAGCCGATAAGGATCAGTGCGAGCCACGGCTGAGGTGGTCAATGAGCCGCTTTCCGGCAGTTTGCAGGCTCTCGTAGGAGCGAATGACGATCGCGTGCCTGCGGTGAGCCCATGTCTCATCGAGTTCAATCACCTTGATGTTCATCGCCTTTGCGTAGAGCTCGGCCATCCTCAGTGGAATCATTCCGATGCCGAGGCCGGCTTGAACCATGGCCGACAGCGCGTCGTAGGTATGCACCTGCATGCGGCAGCGCCACGCCTGGTCAAGCTCCGCGGCGGCGCGTTGAATCTGCAAGTTGATTTGGCTACCCGTATGGAGACCGACATAATCGTAGTCCAGCGTACCGGCAAACTTGACGGACGTTTTACATGCCAACGGATGAGCGGCTGGAACCGCGAGCACGAGACGGTCGTCCCTATAGGGAATCGTTTCTAGTCGATTCGTCTTTGGTCCTTCGACGACAAAGCCCAGGTCGTAAGCGTTCTCCTCAACGGCCGTCACCACCGCAGTGCTGATTTTTTCATCGAGATGCACATCGATTAGCGGGTGCTTTTTCAGAAACGACTCGAGGTCTGACGGCAAGAACTGCGTGAGGGTCGACAAATTCGACGCGATGCGCACATGGCCGGTAAGGGACCCGGTAGCCCCCAATTTGCCGTTCGCGAAGATCAAAGGGCGAATGCCTTCTTCCACGCGAACCGCAGTGACGCGCCCAATCACGACCGAATGCGTGCCGAAGGGAATCACGCTGTCGATGTCGCAGAACAGGTTGCTTTGCGCACCTTCCAGATAAGGCATACCGCTATCTTCGTTATGCCATTCGCCGACCTGGAAACGAGCATCGCCCTTGACCTTTCCGCTGAACGCATCGACGAGATCCTCCTGTTCGGTCGTCAGGACGTTTACGCAGAAGCGGCCTCTTCCCGTCAACGGGGCATGGATGCTCGCGCTGTGGTTGACACAGATAAGAAGCGAGGGCGGATCCATCGACAGCGAGTTGACGGCGGTTGCGGTCATGCCGTACCGATGCCCGTAGACGTCGGCGGTACTGATGATGGTGACCGTCGAAGCAAGGCGGCGCATCGCCCTTTTGAACTCGGCGGTAACTTGACCTGTTTCAGCGGGCTGGCTGTTCATCACGGGACTCCTGTCTGGATAGGGGCAGGCTGGCAGATCGGTCGAATGCGCGGAACAAGTGACACGCCCTCGGGTCGAGGGCGTGGTAGCCGCCATACGCATGGCTACGGCACGGCCCTGACCACATCGATAACGGTGCCATCGCGATACTCGACGACCGCGACGATTCGTTGCTGCGGTTCGCGAGGCCGCTGAACCCCCGCAGTCTTACGTTGTTCGGCGAGTTCAAGGAGCTCCTGCATCGGTCTCACATCGATACCGAATTTCTTCAGGCGCAAAGCCAGATCTTCACGCGTCGGATGAACTGCCACGCCCGCGTCCGTGACGACAACATCGATTGTCGACCCGGGCGTAGTGATGCATCCCACACGCTCTACGATCTTAGGGATGCCGCCTGCCAGAAGCTTCGTTGTCACGATTGACAACTTCGCACCTGCGGCCGTATCCGCATGCCCTCCAGAGCCGCCCAGGATGTTTCCCGGGGCTCCTGTCGTAACGTTGACGTTGAAGTTCGTGTCCACCTCTGCCGCACCCAGGATCATCGTGGACAGACGGTCAACGACAGCGCCTCGCTGGTGAGGGTTCGCATAGAGAGACGCCGACATGGCCATATGCCGCGAGTCACGCCGGTACGAATCCACCGCACGGAGATCGAAACACTGGACATCGAAGATCGAGCGGAAGAGTCCGGCCTCCAGCATGTCGCATAGCTGGCCTGTGACTCCGCCCGACGCGAAGTTGCCCCGGACACCAAGCCGGGTCATCACGGCGGAAAGTTGTGCAGCGACCGCCAATGAGACGCCTCCCGCGCCCGTTTGGAACGAAAAGTCGTTCCCTAACAACCCGGAAGCTTCGATGACCTCAGCGGCAGCGGTCGCGATACCAAGGCCGACCGGATCCGTGGTTGGCTTCGTCGTTCCGGAAAGGATGCCCGAAGGGTCCCCGATCGATGCAACAGGAACGACGAAGTCCACGTTGTCCTGGGCGATATCGATTGGGCAGGCGGGGTATGCCACGAGGCGGTCGGTCACGGCGACAACCATGCAGGCGTGCTGCGCGTCGACCATCGCATACCCGAGAGGCCCGCAGGCAGCACGGCCCTCGACGCCGTTGAGGTTCCCGAAGTCATCACATGTAGGCGCAGCAATAAACGCCACGTCGATTCTCAACTCCCCGGACTCGATGGCCCTGGCTCGACCACCGTGGGTCTGCATCACGACGGGGACCTCCATCTCGCCTCGGGAAACGGCATCGGCAACTGGGCCCGACATATAGGCGGTGAGGATGCGCCTGACGACTCCGCTTCGAATGTGGTCCACGAGCGGCGCATGCACCGGGAAGAGCGAACTCGCCGCTACGGTCAGATCGCGCAGCCCGCGTTCGGCGGCAACGGCCAGGACCATGTTGAGGACCTGATCGCCATTACGTAGATGGTGATGGAAGGAAAGTGTGGCGCCGTCATGAATCGCGCAGGCGTCGAACGCGTCGCCGATTGTCTTCAGTAACTTGTGGTGTCGCTCGCGGGTCGTTCCGACGAGACGTTGCTGGACGGTGCTTTCTTGCTGCAAACATATACCCTCGTGGGGTACTACTCGCCCATAACCATCGATGTATTCGGGTAAGTCCATTCGGTCATCCATTACGTCTCCATGACATGGATATTCAGCGCTATGGTCCGGCAACGCACAACGCGTTGAGCCGCCGCCGCATGCTGAGCCACGTCGTCCGGCGCGAAGAAGCCGGTGTGGGGCCTTCGTCAAGTTCAAGAATGCCGGACTCGGCCGGATGATGGCATCCGAATCTCGCGGAGACCCCTTCGAAATTCGTGAACCCGACGAGGCTCGACCGGTTCCTGTACTGGCTTTCCGGCGGTCCTCCTAGGGTTTTCGAGGACTTTGAATTCTTGGGAAGTCCGCTTGTTGAGAATCAGCTTCCGCATACGGCGGGGCATGCCTAGCATACGGCTTCATTCGCACATCGTGGCCTTTGCGCTCCGAGTGTCGTTGCGCACAACTCAACGCCTATCGAGCTAAGGGTGAGAACCCGCGCTCCGGGACGTGCTTACTTGCAACTGGCTCAGGAGTATTTCTATGAAGTTGTTCTTCAGCACGACGTCGCCTTATGCGCGCCTCGTGCGCATCGCGCTCGCGGAGAAAGGCATTTCCGATATCGAGCTTCAGTTGACAGATCCGTGGAAGGACGCGCCCGAGCTTCTGCAGGCCAATCCGAGCGCACGGGTCCCTGCGCTCGTTTTGGACGATGGGAAAGCGCTGACCGAGAGTCTCGTGATCATGCTCTGGCTGGAATGTCAGCGGCCCTATCCCAGACTGCTTGGGCACGAACCGTCGACGGTGCTGTCCAGGATCGGTGTTGCAATGGGCGGCATCGATGCCGCGGCGGCGATCATCATCGGTCGCAAGATGACCGACGCATCGTTCGATGAGTCGCCCGTGGGACTGCGGCGCAGGCGCTCTGTGGTCAACGCGCTGTCTCGGCTTGAAGAAGCGCCACCTTCGTTCGCCGGTTCGACGCCTGATCTCGCGGTGATTTCCGCTGTGGTCTTACTCGACTACGTGCGCTTCCGTTTTCCGTCCGTCAACTGGTTACCCAGCCTGCCGAGGCTGGATGCATTGGCAATAGAGATGCGCGAGAGGCCGTCGTTTGCCGACAGCTTGCCCCGCGAAATGTCCACCACCTGAGGCTGAATCTGTCGCGTTGCCCGTTGGCCCGTAGGCATCAGACCACCGGCAGGCCATGCGCGGCAACTACGACGGCGCATGCATCAGGACTTCAATGGAGAAGCAGTAATGAGCGCGACGATTGATGTTCACTCTCCCTTCGACGGCACGCATGTCGGCCAAGTCGAAGCGGCTACCGCGGAGGATGTCGAACGCGCCATGGCTACGGCCTATGCGCTGTTCCGCGATCGCCGCCAATGGTTGTCCAAGCAGCAGCGTCTCTCGATACTGAAGCGTGCGGCTGAGATCATCTCTGCCCGGCGTGAGGAGATCGCGCGACAGGCTGCCAGCGAGGGCGGCAAGCCGCTGAAGGACTCGCTCATCGAAGTCGACCGCGGTATCGATGGCATACACACCTGCATCGAAGCGTTGCGGACCAACGCGGGCCAGGTGGTACCGATGGATCTCAATGCCACGTCGGCCGGCAGGGTCGCGTTCACGCAGTACGAACCGGCCGGCGTCGTCCTCGGCGTGAGCGCGTTCAATCATCCGTTCAACCTCGTCATCCATCAGGTCGCGCCCGCCGTCGCGGTCGGTGCCCCTGTCATCGTCAAACCTGCGCCGGCAACGCCGCTGTCCTGCAGGACAGTCATCGACATTTTTCACGAGGCGGGTTTGCCCCCCGGATGGGCGCAGATGGTGCTCCCGCAAGACCTCGAGTTGGCCACCCGCATGGTGACCGATCCTCGCGTAGGCTTCTTTACCTTCATCGGCTCGGCCCCAGTCGGCTGGATGCTCAGGTCGAAGCTGGCGCCGGGAACGCGTTGCGCGCTCGAGCATGGCGGCGTCGCGCCCGTGATTGTCTCGCATGACGCCGACCTGGATATGGCCCTGCCTCGCATCGCGCGCGGCGCCTTTTGGCATGCGGGGCAAGCGTGCGTGAGCGTGCAGCGTGTTTTCTGTCACCGGAGCATCGCC
Source organism: Trinickia violacea (assembly GCF_005280735.1). Classification (NCBI taxonomy): domain Bacteria; kingdom Pseudomonadati; phylum Pseudomonadota; class Betaproteobacteria; order Burkholderiales; family Burkholderiaceae; genus Trinickia; species Trinickia violacea. The sequence continues at coordinate 3,056,815 of NZ_CP040078.1, read as the reverse complement.
GGCGATGTCGCCCATGGGCTGGCCGAATTGGGCAACAAGATGGTGATCGGCGATCCTCTGCTGACGACTACCGACGTGGGCCCGCTAATCAGCCACAAGGAGGTAGACCGCGTTGGCCGATGGATCGATGACGCGGTGAGCGCCGGCGGGACACTCGTATCAGGCGGCAAAAGGATTTCCGCCAGTTGCTATGCCAACACGGTGTTGCTCGATCCGCCCGGCGATGCGGACGTGACGCGCAAGGAAGTGTTTGGCCCCGTCGTGTGCGTGTACGCGTACGACAACGTCGACGCGGCGATCGCGACGTCTAATGACCTTCCCTATTCATTCCAGGCTGCGGTGTTCACGCGAAACATCGACACGGCCATGCACTGTTATCGCCATCTGGACGGCACGGCCATCATGGTGAACGAGAACACGCTGTTCCGCGTCGATTGGATGCCGTTCGCAGGCGCGCGAGTCTCGGGACATGGGGTTGGCGGGATGCCTCACACGATGCGAGAGATGCAGACGGAAAAGATGATGGTTTGGCGCTCTGATGCGCTCAACTGACTCGAATCCTTCAGAGATGAAGGCAATCGGGCTTCGCCTTCCGGAGGCCGCACGGCTGCTCGCCAGCCCGAGGGTAACGACAAGAAGCCGCTTCTTCCATTCCTAATCGGAGAGACTGATGAGCAATGCAACCCAGTCACACGAGCTGTTGAACCCGATGGCTAGCTCACCCAACAAGATCAAACTTGGCGTGTTCGCGATCAATGCACATGGCGGTTGCGCAATCACGACGGCTCCTGAAGTGCACCGCGCGGAGGATTGGCGGACGAACCTGGAGACCGTGCGCATTGCTGATGCCGCCGGTTTCGAGGCCGCCATTCCAATCGGTCGCTGGCGCGGTTTCGGCGGCGACAGCAATTTTGGCGGTACGAGCTTCGAGACCTACACCTGGGCGGCAGCCATAGCGGCGTCGACCAAGCAGATCGCCACGATTACGACCTCGCACCTTCCGACCGTTCACCCGCTGTTTGCAGCAAAGCAGGCGGCGACGATCGATCACATCAGCGGTGGGCGTTTCGGCCTCAACATGATTTGCGGCTGGTTTGGTCCGGAGATGCGGATGTTCGGCGGTTCAATGATGGAGCACGACGAACGATATGCGTTCGCCGACGACTGGCTCGCGATTGCGCAGGAGGCTTGGACGACGGAAGGTTACTTCGACCACAAAAGCAAGTACTTCAATCTCGTGCAGGCGTTTTCAGAGCCAAAACCGTTGAACAAGCCGTTCCTGATCAATGCGGGCGGCTCGCCGCGCGGCATGCGCTTTTGCGCCGAGCACTGTGATGCGGCTTTCATCATCCTCGGCTCGCATGAGCTCGAAGGCGTACGTAAGCAGGTCCGTGCTTATAAAGATCTGGCAAAGAACGAGTATGGCCGGGATCTCAAGGTGTGGTGCTACTCGTATGTGTCGGTTGCCGAAACGCAGGCCAAGGCGAAAGAGTACGTTGACCGCTACGTGATCGAGTACGGCGATGATGAGGCATGCGAAAACATCGTCAAGGAACTCGGCATCCAGACCGGCATTTTCACGCCAGAGCAGGCCGACCAGTTTCGCTATCACTTCAAGGCGGGCTGGGCGGGCTTCCCGTTGGTGGGCACACCTGAAATGATGGTCGATCATTTGGGCATGTTGTCGGAAGCGGGTGTGGATGGCATCTGCCTCAGCTGGCTGGACTACAACAGCGGCATCAAGCAGTGGAATGCCGAAGTGATGCCGTTGCTGGAGAAGGCGGGGCTTCGCAATCCATACGTGCCGTCGCAGGAAAAATTGGCAGCCTGATTACCGGCAAGGAGACAGGGCGTGGCGGCGTCCGTCTCCTTGACTTCGGCGCGTCGTCGAATTTGGAACGATATCGATCACGAAATCAAGGTTGTCTTGACCGTAGGGTCTTCGTCATGAGGGGGCGATGCCGGCTTGTGTCAGAACGTACGTCAGCCAGTCGATGAAAACCTTGACCTTCGACGGCAGATGTCGCCTCGCCGGATAGACGATCGAAAGCGGCTTGGGAACACTCGGTATGTCGGGCAGTACCTTCACCAGTCGTCCACTGTCGAGGTAAGGCTGCAACGCGGTTTGCACGCCTTGAAGAATGCCGAAGCCGGCGAGCCCGCTCGCGAGGAAGGCTTCTGAATCGTTGGCAAGGATTCCGCTGCGCACCTTGACTGCTTGCTCTTCGCCGTCGACGAAAAAGCGCCAATCCATGACCTTTCTCTCCGGTCCGAAGAAAAAGTTGACTGCCAAGTGATTGTGCAAATCGTCGATGGTTTTGGGCGTACCGCGTTGATCGAGATATTCCGGCGATGCGCAGGTCACCATCGGCACCTCGGCGATCTTCCGCGCAACAAAGCCCGGGCTTCCCTGTCCGCCTATGCGTACGGCGCAGTCGATGCCTTCCCCGACAATGTCTACTTGCTGATCGCGCGCACTGATAATGAGCTCGATCTCCGGATACTGCCGCTGAAAGGCGGGTAACGCCGGAATGATGATCGTCTTGGCGATCGTCACCGGCAATTCGAGGCGCAGCTTTCCCCTGGGGCGCGTGGACTTCTGCGAAAAGCGGCCCACCGTGTCCGATACTTGTAAAAGAATCTCCGCGCAGCGCTGATAGAACTCTTCTCCTTCCGCGGTCAGCGTGATTCGTCGAGTCGTGCGATGCAGAAGGCGCACGCCCAAAGTCTGTTCGAGGTGCTGCACCGCTTTGGTTGCGACAGGCCGATGCAGTTGCAAGGCGGAGGCCGCTTTAGTGAAGCTTCCCAACTCGACGATCTGCGTAAAGATACGCATCGATAGAAACATATCCACGACATTCTCCTCTTTCGACTTGGGCTCGAGCCAGGGTGTCTTCGCAGGAGCGTTGCTTGGGAAGCGGTCAGGGCTTTCTCAGCGAAGCGTCGGCAAGACATACTCCGCCAATTCTTCCATCACGCCTCTCGCGTCGCGTTGCGATGGCTTGAGGTTGAACGCGACGTGGTTCACGCCTGCTGCCCTAAGCGTTTCCAGATACTGAATCAGCGTGTTGCGACCCATCCTGAGGCCTGCGTGGATGGGGACACCGGGGCAGTTCGGATCAGAGGCGAGATCGAAGAACATGCCCTGAGCGTATGGCTTGAACGCCTCAGTGCCGTGCACCTTCGCGACCTCGTCGCGCCACATAGAGACCAGCGGCTGCACGCGTTCTACATTGACGTAGTAGTAGAACCACCCGTCGCTGTGGCGCGCAATCCAATCGATGGCCTGCTGGCTGCGCCCGGTCACCATGAGTGGGATTCTGCGCGTGGGCTTCGGAACGAGATCCAGGTGTCCCTCGAGCGTGCCGAATCGATCGGAGGCGGCAATGGGAAACGACTCCTGTGTGAGCACGTTGAACATCTGAAATGCGTCGCGGAACCGTTCGCCGCGCGTCTCGTAGTCTGACTCGATGCCGAACGCGGGATATTCAGCTGGACGATCGCCCGAAGCGATGCCGAGTATCAGGCGTCCGCCCGATAGCTGATCGACGGTCGCAGCTTCCTTGCCGAGCAGGACGGGATGACGAAACGGTATGACAGTGCTTGCCGTGCCGAGCGCGATTCGCTGCGTTTTCGCAGCGAGAAACGAGAGGTAGGTGAACGCTTCGAAGGTCTGCCCGGTATCGCCGAAGGCAGGATCGTGCATTGGGACATCGCGCGCCCAGAGCGCCGCGAACCCGAGCTTATCCGACAGTTCCGCAAGCTCCCCATGATTGCGCATGGTCGGCGCAGCGCTATGCGGGTAACCCTCGAGCGGGAGAATGAAGCCCAGCGTCAGTTCTCCTGGTCGAAATACATCATGAAATCCACGATTGGGAGCCGCTTCCAGCTCCACCTCATTTCCAAGCACTTGTGACATCGATTTGCCGGCTCCTGTTGGCGGACGAACTGCAGCCGCTCCGTTGTTGCCCATGCGTCGATACGTAATACGTATTCGGCGCGAGATGATTGCGGTCTGTAACGTACACGCGATCAAGCCGCCGATAAACATCGATAACAATTCTTTATTGTTATCGGATTCGCTCTAATCCTTCTGTTGCCGGCGACTGCCCTTTCGCGATGCCGTTGGACGCCCGCCGATCAGTTGGCGGACGATCTGCGCAAGCCGAGCGGCAGCGGGAGACAATGTGCGCCCCCGCACGGTGATGATCGCAACTTGGCGTTGCAGAGGCGGCTCCACGATCAGCAGGGTGTCGACGCCCGGGGTCTTTTTTTCAGGGAGCACGACCTCGGGCAGGACGGCGACGCCAAGCCCGGCGTTGGACATTGCGATGAGCGTCTGTGCCTGGCTGAACTGAAATTTTTGATTGAGCGTGAGGCCGCGCGTTTTGGCTGCTTCCTCGATGACGGCACGCAAGGCAGTCGCCGGATTGAGTAGCAGCAATGGCATGCGAGACAGCTCTTCGAGTGTGATCGTCGGGCGATTGTGCGTCTTGAACCGCTCCGGAACCAAGGCGTACAGGTTTTCGGTCAGGATCGGCTCGAAGCTCAGGTCGGGCGCGTCGAGGATGGCGCCGATGCCGAAGTCCACCTCGTCTTTTCGCACGCTTTCCATCAGCGCCGTCGTCGTCAGCTCGCGAACGAAGATCTCGACGCCCGGATAGTCTTTCTCGAACTCCGCGAGGATATTGGCGAGGCGCGTCGACGCGATGGTGGTGGAGCACGACAGGAAGATCCGGCCGCGTCGAACGTCAACGGCCTCCTGAATCTTGCGAAGGCCAAGCGAAACTTCGTTGACGGCACGCCGCGCGCAATCGAGCAGTTGCTCGCCTTCCTCGGTCAGCTTGACCAAGCGCGTGGTGCGATGAAACAGCGTGATGCCGAGTTGCGCTTCAAGCTGCTTGATCTGCGTAGTAATAGCGGAATGCGAACGATGCAAGGCGTCGGCCGCTTGCCGGAAGCTTTTCGTCTCGGCGACCAGCATGAAGGTATGGAGGAGCTTCAGGTTAACCCGCAGCGGGGGCGCGGCAAGCTCTTGTTGACGAGACATGGAACGAGCACTCCTTTGAAAAATTGAATAATTGTTCTCATCTTTTAATTTGTCAAACCAACGGAGTGCCTCTAGTCTTTCGAGACCGCAGTGGACGCTGATCCACGGGTCGCACACCCCGCCGTCAGCCCTCCTTGCTTTCCTCTTCACTTAGACGACGCAACGAAATGACTTCACTCGAGAAATATCGGATGTATATCGGCGGCCAGTGGGTGGACGCGGTTGGTGGCGAAACGATCCAAACCGTGAACCCATACAGCGGCGAGGCATGGGCCACGATTCCGCGCGGGCGTGCAGCGGATGCTGAGCTTGCGGTGCAAGCGGCCCATGCGGCGTTCACGACCGGGGCCTGGCCGAAGCTCACGGCATCGGCGCGCGGAGCCCTCATGCGAAAGTTGGGAGATCTCATCGCGGAGCACGCTGAGCGGCTCGCGCGAATCGAAGTCGCCGACAATGGCAAGCTGATCAACGAAATGCTTGGGCAGGTCAGGTACCTGCCACAGTACTTCTACTATTTCGGCGGGCTGGCGGACAAGATCGAAGGCGCTGTCATTCCGATCGACAAAGCCGAGACCTTCAACTTCACACGGCACGAGCCTCTCGGCGTGTGCGTCGCCATCACGGCCTGGAACTCGCCATTGCTGCTGGCGGCCAACAAGCTTGCGCCTGGGCTCGCCGCGGGCAATACGTTCGTTCTCAAGCCATCGGAATACACGTCCGCATCGGCGCTCGAGTTTGCGAAGCTGGTTGAGCAGGCCGGTTTCCCGCCGGGCGTGATCAATGTGGTGACAGGCTTGGGTCAGGAAGTCGGCGAACCGCTCGTCACGCACGCACTCGTGAAGAAGATCGCCTTCACGGGCAGCGAGTTTGGCGGCCAGCGCATCTACGAAAGCGCGGCCCGCGACTTCAAGCGCGTCACGCTGGAACTGGGGGGCAAGTCCGCGAACATCGTGTTCGACGACGCCAATCTCGACAATGCGGTCAAGGGAGCGATCGGCGGCATCTACGCTGCGTCGGGCCAAACCTGTGTCGCGGGATCGCGCTTGCTCGTCCAACGCACGATTTACGATCAGTTCGTGCAGCGCGTGGTCGATTTCGCCAAGACCGCGAAGCTCGGCGACCCGATGGATACTGGCACGCAGGTTGGGCCCGTGACGACGCCGCCGCAATTCAAGAAAATCCTCGAGTACATCGAGATCGCCAAGGGCGAAGGCGGCGAGTGCCTGCTGGGCGGACGACAGGCGAGCGGGCCGAATCTCGGCGCAGGTCAGTTCGTCGAGCCGACCATCTTCGGGAACGTGAACAATCAGATGCGCATAGCACGAGAGGAAGTGTTCGGGCCGGTGCTCGCGTGCATTCCTTTCGACGATGAAGAGGATGCCGTACGTATCGCCAACGATAGCAACTATGCCTTGGCCGCTGGCGTCTGGACGGAGAACCTGCGTCGCGGAATCGTCATGTCGCAACGTCTTGAGGCGGGCATGGTGTGGGTCAACATGTATCGCGCGGTTAGCTACATGTCGCCCTTCGGTGGTCACAAGCGCTCGGGCGTGGGGCACGAGAACGGGATTGACGCCGTGCGCGAGTACCTTCAGACCAAGAGCGTGTGGATCAGCACCGGCACGGAGACGCCCGACCCGTTCGTGCTTCGGTAGCGGATCTCTGCTCGTTCGGAAAGCGTGGCTGCGGCCACGCTTTTTTTTCGTCTCGACGGGATAGTTCAAGAAACCAGAATGATTAGTTCAGTTATTTCATTTTATTTATCTATTTGGCAGGGCTACTCTAGCTGCAAATAGAAGTCGAGGAGTTCGGTGAATGCACAACAGCGTGAGCATCCGGGCGTCCGTTGATTCGTAAAACGTAGGTGCACTCGCTGCGCCTTCTAGGAGACAAAACAGCATGACCTTCAAGCTTGAGCAAGAGCGCATTGTGCTCGTTCTGGCGCTCCTCCTGTTCGCGGCATTCAGCCTCACCGTGAACAACTTTCTCTCTCCCGACAACCTCCTCAAGCTGATCCGAGATGTTTCGGTACTGGGCATCCTTGCGCTGGGGATGGCGGTTGTCGTGGTCGGCCGCGGGGTCGATCTGTCGATGATTTCGATCATGGCGATTTCGGTCGCGTGGTCGTTCAACCTCGTGTCGTCCGGTTGGGCCACTCTCGGTGCAGTCGGAGCTGGTTTTCTCGTCGCCGTAACCATGTCGCTTCTCACGGGATTTCTTGTGGCCTACATCGAGATTCCATCGTTGTTTGCCACTTTGGCGATGGGTACGTTCATTTACGGCATCGGGCACTCTCAGCTGGTATCGGCGGATGCCGTCTATATGCCGGCCAATTTCGCGCTGGCCCAGGCAGGGAACGGGCGCGTCGCGGGTATCCCAATGCCCGTTGTCTTGTTTGGGTTGGCATGTGCCTTGATTGCGCTGGTGCTCAGGTTCACGAAGATGGGGCGTTTCTTTTATGCGCTCGGCGACAACTTGTTGGCAGCGCGCATTACGGGCATTCCCGTTCGGCCGATGCTGCTTCTTCAGTACGTCATGTCCGGGGCCATGGCATTCGTCGCGGGCATCGTCGCGGCGACCTCAGTATCGAGCATGAATACGCGCATCGTGAATTCCACGCTGATCTACGACGTCATTCTCGTCGTCGTGCTCGGGGGCGTCGGCTTGAGCGGAGGCAAGGGGGGCGTTCGGAACGTGATCGTCGGGACGCTCCTGATCGGCATCCTGCTCAACGGGATGACCATTCTCGATGTTCCCTACACGATCCAGAACATCATCAAGAGCCTGATTTTGCTTGCCGCCATCATTGCCGACGGCATCTTGAATCCGCGGGACGAGCAGACCGCGCAGCAGGGTGACATTTAAAGAAACGCTCAAACGGAAGTTCACTAAGGAGACGGAAGTGAGGAAATTATTTGCAGCATGCTTCGCAGCACTAATTGGATTTCACGCGATGTCCGCGTGGGCATTGAACGGCTACGACGATCCTCAGCGCGCAGGCTACTATGACGCGCTCAAGGGAAAGCGTGTCGTGTTCATCCCGCTGGGGATGGGACTCGATCTGACCCAAGCCTGGGCAGCAGAGATGAAAAAGCAAGCTGACTTGCTCGGCTACAAATTCGAAGTGCGCGATCCGAATTGGTCGACAGAAGCCGGTGCGCAAGCATTGACCCAGGCCATCACCGAGAAGCCGGACATCCTGATTGTTCAGAATCCGGATATTCAGGTGTATTCGAATCTCCTCAAAAGGGCGCAAGCGGCGGGGATCTACGTTGTTCAGATCAATTTGAAGTCGGTCACGCAGACCGAGGCCTTCGTCGGTCCGGATTGGGTGGAAATCGGGAAAACGCTGGCCAATCTGGCCGTCGATAAGTGCAGCCCCGCACACGGTGGAAACGGAAAGATTGCGATCACGCAGTTGACGTTGACCGCAGCCTCCAACGTTTACCAAAACAAGGGGATCCAGGACGTGCTGGCGCAGCATCCCGAGATGAAGGTCGTCTCGGAACAGTCCGCGGACACGGATGCGAGCAAAGCACGCGCTATCACGGCTACGGTGTTGCAGCAGAACCCGGACGTCTGCGCTGTCATCGGTGGATGGGACGGGCAGGATATCGGTTCCGCGGCGGCCGTGAAACAGGCGGGTAAGACGGGCAAGGTCGCCGTCATTACGTCGGGTGGCGGCGAGCGCAGCATGTGCGACAAGGTCACGGATGGCACGTTCTCGTCGTACATCAGCTATAACGCGGCAGGCCAAGGCCGGGACCTCAACGACATGATTCGCTATCTGTTGCAGGTCAAGCCCGCGCCCGGAAAGACGAAGGGCCAACTCTTCAGCGGTCTGACCGTCATTACCAAAGCCAACGTGGACAGCAGCCCTGCTTGTTACGCGCTTAAGGATATCCGCTGAGGTTCTTTATGGAAACAGCACGTCAGATGGGCGAGCTCGGCACGCCTGTCGCCCGGCCGCTGCAAGACGGGGGCGATCGTTATAAGGGAGCGGATCTGCTCGCGAAGCTCCGCTACCGATGGGTTCCAGACCATATCTTCGGGGAGATTCTCTCGAAGAAGTGGATCGACAATGCCGCGCCCTTTGCCTTTCTTCTCCTCACGGTGCTGGTGTTCTCGCACCTGCTGCCCGGCTTCTTCGATCCAAGCAGCCTCTCGGCGACGTCGCGTGAACTCGGTGAATTCACCCTCGTCGTCATGGGCATGATGATCGTGATCGCCGGGGGCGGTATCGATCTGAGCGTCGGGTCGAACTTCGCGCTCGCCAATCTGGTCACGTTGGCCGGGCTCGACTTGCTGAACTGGTCGTTGCCGCTGACCTTCGCTGCGACCGTCCTTACCTGTGCCATGGTGGGGGCGGTCAACGGCGTATTGGTCGGCTTTCTCAGGTTACGTGCGTTTTTGACGACGCTTGTGACGCTGATTATCGTCCGTGCCGCCGTGGACATGGCGTTATTGAAGTATTCCGTCGCAATCTCCTCCGGTACATTCGACTCGCCCGTGTGGGACTACGTCGGCGGCGGGTCGGTGGGTGGTTTGCCGTTCAGCTTCATCGTGGCCGTCGTCGTTGCCGTTGTCGTCCATATCTTCCTCTCGCGGACGAGGCCGGGCTGGCGCATCCTCGCGGTCGGCGGTTCGCGCCGCTCCGCGCACAACGTGGGTCTGTCCGTTCGTTCGATGGTGTGCTCGACGTACGTGATATCTGGCGTCATGACGGGCGTCGCCGGGTTCCTGTATGCCGCACGTCTCGGCAGCCTCAACACGGACGCGGGCGTCGGCCTCGAAGTCTCGGCACTCACCGCGGCGATTCTCGGCGGCAACAGCCTGGGAGGCGGCCGCAGCTCGACGGCAAAGGCGCTGATGGGCGCCGTGACGGTCATGATCGTCACCACCGGCGTGATGCGTCTCGGCCTCGTGAGCGGATCGGGGCAGGCCGTCATGGGTGTCATTCTGGCGGTCGCAGTTGCGATCGACGTTCGATGGATGAAGAACCGCGACAAGGTGCTCGGCAAGTTCTATGTTTCGCCGACTTTCGTGAAGCTCCCGGCATGCCCTGACACGACGGCTGATGGGACGACGAACTATGCGCTCAATACGCGTCTTCGTGCGGCAGAGGCGATAGGGCTCGGCGAGGTCGAGGGCCCCGAGGACGTGATCTTCGATGCGGATGACAACCTCTATACCGGGACCCGGCACGGCGACATCGTGCGGTTCCTGGCGCCTGACTATCGGCGCTCGGAGGTCTTCTGCCATATCGGTGGGCACCCGCTAGGCATGGCCTTCACCAAGGACGGCGATCTCGTCAGTTGTGTGGGTGGCATGGGCGTGTATGCGGTGAACAAGCAGGGTGTCGTACGCAAGCTCACCGACGAGACCAATCGTTCGTGGTTTTCGATTATCGACGACTCGCGCTTTCGCCTGGCCGACGACGTGGATATCGCGCCCGACGGGAAGCTCTATTTCTCGGAGGCGACGATCCGATACGACATGGCCGGCTGGATCACCGATGCGCTCGAGGGCCGTGGCAACGGGCGGCTCATTTGCTACGACCCGGCCACGAACAAGACGAAGACGCTCATTGGCAAGCTGGTATTCCCGAACGGGGTTTGCCTATCCCACGATGGTCAATCGATCCTCTTTGCAGAGAGTTGGATGTGCCGGATCAACCGTTACTGGATATCCGGCCCGAAGGCGGGCCAACTCGAAACGCTGATCTCCGACTTGCCGGGCTATCCCGACAACATCAACCGCGCCTCGGACGGCACCTACTGGCTCGCGCTCATGGGCATGCGTGGGCCGGCGCTCGAGGTTGCAATGAAGATGCCCGCCTTCAGGAAGCGCATGACGCGCAGGCTGCCGGGAGACGAATGGATCGTGCCGAACATCAACACAGGGTGCATCGTCAAGTTCAACGACCGCGGTGAGATCGTGGATTCGCTGTGGGATTTCGGCGGACAAAACCACCCGATGATCACGTCGATGCGCGAGAACAAGGGCTATTTATATATTGGCGGCATCACGAACAATCGTGTCGGCAGATTCAAGCTCGATGACGCAGACCCGAACTGGACCGCGCACGCGAGCTACTGGGGAGCCTGAGATGTCCAATCCATTCATGAATCTCGCCGACCGCTTTTTCGGGCGAGGTCAATACGCCGTAACCATTCCCGCCATGGATGGCCCGCTGCTTCCGAACTCCTTGCTCGATGCCGCGCATCTCGTCGAGCAAATCGCGGAGCCGGACAACCTCGCCGTCCTCGGAGACCGCACGTATTTCACTTCTGGCCGGTGCGTGTATCGCTTGAATAACGGTTCGCAGAAAGCGGAGCGGGTCGAGGAGTTTCCCGCAGAGATCACGGCATTGGCGGCGCGTTCCGATGGCCGTTTCGCGGCTTGTCTCTCGAACGGCAGTGTCGCCGTGTGGGAAGAAGGTAGGAAGCCGCAAACGATCCATGATCTGTCGAAGCGTCGCCTGACGTGCCTTACGTCAGTCGCTCACGGCAACGGCGATGAAATCTACGTGACGAACGGCTCGCTGTCGAACGGGCCCAAGGGGTGGGCGAAGGACCTCCTGGAGAAAAATGCGAGCGGCTCCGTGTGGCGGCTCGATGCCGGGAACGGCAGCTGCACGGAACTGGCAAAGGGCCTGGGGTTTCCCGCTGGTGTGATGGCCGATGGCGGGCAGCTCGTCGTGTCGGAAGCGTGGCGGCATCAGCTGCTGTCCATCGACCTTGCTGCGACGCAACGGCCGCGCGCGATCCTTGCCGATCTGCCTGCCTATCCCTCGCGGATCGTAAAGGCGACGGACGGGTACTGGCTTTGCCTCTTCGCGCCGCGCAGTCAGCTCATCGAGTTCGTCCTGCGCGAGGAAGCCTATCGCCGCCGCATGATGGAAGAGGTGGCGCCGCAGTTCTGGATCGCGCCGGCGCTACGTAGCGGCGATTCGTTTCTGGAACCGCTGCAAGGCGGCGGCGTGAAGCGCATGGGCATTCTCAAGCCTTGGGCGCCGACGCGCTCCTATGGTCTCGTGGTGAAGCTCGATCGCACATTCCAGGTGCTCGAGAGCTTCCACAGCCGCGCCGACGGCGTCCGTCACGGCATCACCAGCGTGGTCGAAATAAATGGCAGCGCAATCGTTACGTCAAAAGGGGGGAATGCGATTCTCGCTTTCGACGCTCCACGCACCCGGGAGAACCGCAATGCAGCCCGTCATTGAAATGATTGGGGTCACCAAGGAGTACCGCAAGGTGCCCGCGGTGAAGAATGTCAGCCTTCAGTTGCGCAAGGGTGAAATTCACGCCTTGCTCGGCGAGAACGGCGCCGGCAAGTCCACGATGACGAAGATGATGGCGGGCGTCGTCGAGCCCACGTCGGGCGAGGTGCGGCTGGAAGGTAAAGCGGTCAAGTTCCATTCACCGCACGAAGCGCTGAAGGCCGGCGTGGCGATGGTGTTCCAGGAGACCAGCCTGGTGCCTTCGCTGACCGTTGCACAGAACCTCTATCTCGGCAACGAGAAGATGTTCAACCGTCTTCGCGGGCTCTACATCGCCGCGCAGCAATTCCTGCAGGGCCTGAATTTTCCGGTCGATCCGACCTTGAATGTGAGCCAGCTGGGCGCGGCGCAAAAGCAGATGGTCGAGATCGCTCGCGCGGTCCACCACCAGGCCAAGGTCATCATCTTCGATGAGCCGACTGCCACGTTGACGCCCGAGGAGAAAGGACACTTCTTTGCGCTGATCGCAAGGCTGAAACGAGAGGGCACCACCATCGTGTTCATCACGCACGCGCTGGAGGAGGCTCTGGCGATCTCCGACCGCGTGACGATTCTTCGCGACGGCGAGCTCGTCGTGACCGATGACGCCTCGAAGTTCGATCGCGAGAGCATCGTCAAGGCGATGGTGGGCCGGACGCTGTCGAACGAGCTCTACGGCAAGCCGGGGGGCGGGCGGGCCATCCGTTCCCGCGGCCAGAAGATCCTGAGCGTGCAGAACCTGTCGATGGGAAAGCTGGTTCGCAATACGTCTTTCTCTGTGTTTTCAGGGCAGGTGACAGGCGTATTCGGGCTGATCGGCTCAGGCCGGACGGAGATGATGCGAGTCGTATCTGGAGTCGTCAAACGCGACCATTTTCATGGCGGCCAAGTCATCTTCGACGGCAAGCACACGCGTTACCGGATTCCGCGCCCCGCCGTGCGCGATGGCATTGTTTATGTCACGGAAGACCGCAAGCTGGATGGTTTTTTCGAAACGAAGTCCATCGCCGAGAACATCTACATGGGGCAACTCGCCGGCAACGCCCATCGCTCGATGACGGTCAGCCCCGGCGAAATGAAGGCGCTTGCCGACGATTGGACGAAGGCGATCAACATCCGGGCCATCAACGGCAATGCCAAGGTTGTCGAACTCTCCGGCGGCAATCAGCAGAAGGTGGTGATTGCCAAGTCGCTGTGCCAGCGGCCGAAGCTCGTGATCTTCGACGAACCCACGCGAGGTGTGGACGTCGGGGCCATCGCCGAGATTCATCAATTGATCAACAAGCTCGCGGATGACGGGCTCGCGGTCGTCGTCATTTCGTCCTACCTCCCCGAGGTGATGAACTTATCGGACCGCATCCTGGTGGCTCGACAGGGACGCATCGTCGAGGAGTTCAACAGTCACGACGCGACTGAGGAGAAGATCATGTACGCCGCCGTGCACTGATCGATGGTGTGTTGGCCAATTTCAATCACTGAGGCAAAGCATGGCAACTTTCGAGGTAGAGGCGCGGCAGCCGAAAATCGGGCGCTTTCTGGACGACTTTGTTGTCGGAGATGTCTACCATCATTGGCCGGGCAGAACGATCACGGAGGCCGACAACATCAACTTCAGTCTGATGACGATGAACCGGCATCCGCTGCATTGCGATGCAGCGTTTGCCGCGAAGTCCGAGTTCGGCAAACCACTGGTGAACAGCGGGCTCACACTCGCCATCGTACTCGGCATGTCGGTCGATGACGTGAGCTTCAATGCGATCGCCAATCTCGGCTGGAAGCAGGTCGAGCTGCTCGCGCCGGTTTTTCCAGGCGATACGGTGTACGCATGCTCGAAGGTGAAGGGGGTGCGTGAGAGCAAGTCGCGTCCTGGGCAAGGGATCGTTACCGTCGTGACCGAGGCCTTCACTCAGAACGGCACCATCTTCATGCGATTCGAACGTAGCTGCTTGGTGCCGCGCGAGACCAAGCCATCCTGCTGAGCCCGAACGAGCCGTTTCGATGAAGCTGTAACCCGAGGTTCAAGAATATGACGTATGGTCTATTAGAAGGACTGCGAATCATTGAAAGCTCCGCGTTTATCGCGGCACCGTTGGCCGGACTGACACTTGCCGAATTTGGCGCGGACGTCATACGCGTCGACATGATCGGGGGTGGAATCGATTATGGACGCGTGCCGCTTGCGCCTAGCCGCCGGAGCCTGTACTGGACGGGGCTGAACAAGGGAAAGCGCTCGATCGCGATCGACTTGCGGCGGCCCGAAGGGCGGGAGCTGGTGCAGGCGCTGGCGACGGCACCTGATGAAGATGGAGGTGTCTTGCTGACCAACATTGCGACATCATGGTTAGCACACGATCTGCTGGCGAGCCGACGCCGCGACATGATCACCTGTCTTATCCAGGGCAACGGCGACGGCTCGTCTGCGGTCGACTATACGGTCAACTGCGCCACGGGTTATCCCGCGATGACGGGCGGGGGATCGGTGAATGCGCCGGTCAATCACGTATTGCCGGCGTGGGATGTCGCCTGCGCGTATCAGGCGGCGTTCAGCGTGCTGGCGGCAGCGGGCGCGCGCCGCCGCACGGGCGATGGCGCGGAGCTGCGCCTTGCGCTCTCGGATGTCGCTTTCTCGGTGCTCGCGCACCTCGGCGCCACGGCGGAAGCCGAGGTGCTCGGTCAGGAGCGCCCTTCAGTCGGCAATCATATCTACGGCGCCTTCGGCCTGGATTTCGGTACGGCAGATGGCAAGCGCATCATGGTCGCAGCGATCAGCTTTGGGCAATGGAAAGCGCTCGTCGCGGCCTGCGGCATGGAGCGTGATGTCGAACGGATCGAACGCGCGCATGGGCTCGACTTGCGCAACGAGGTGGATCGCTACGAGGCGCGCGAGGAGATCGCGGCCATCGTGCGCGCCTGGTGCGAACGTCGTCCGCTTGCCGAGATCGATGCGGTGTTCGAACGCTTCGGCGTTTGCGCGGGCCAATACCGGACGGTACGCGAGCTCGTGGAATCGGATCCGCGCGTGAGCGTGAAGAACCCGGTTTTCGAGCGTATCGACACCCCCGGCGTCGGGAAGCATCTCGCCGCCGGCACGCCGCTGAGAATCTCGGGCGTGGCGAGAACGCCTGTCCGCCCAGCCCCTTTGCTGGGACAGGATACGGACGAGATCCTCGCGAACGTGCTGCGGCTCGACTCCCCCGCAATCGGCAAACTGCACGACGAGGGGATCGTGGCAGGTGCGGACAAGGACCCGACCGTGACGCATCGCAATTGACGGACGCTGCGAATCAATGAGCCAAGTCCCGCAGGCAGCCACGCTGTGGACCCCGTTCCGATGGATCGCGGTATGGGGCCCAGGGCTACTCGTGATGCTCGCCGATGCCGATGCGGGCAACGTCGTGACTGCCGCGCAGGCCGGTGCGCAGTGGGGTTACCGGCTGCTGCCGCTGTTGCTGGTGCTGATCGTGCCGCTCTACCTCATTCAGGAACTGACGGTACGCCTCGGCATCTACACGAGGCGGGGGCATGGCGAACTGGTCCGCGAGCATTTCGGCCGAGGTTGGGCGTGGCTGTCGGCCGCCGGACTCGGCGTCGCGGCCGCCGGCTCGCTCGTCACGGAGTTCACTGCGGTCGCGGGCATCGGCGACATGGCCGGGCTGCCGCGCTCGCTGACGCTGTCAGCCGCCGCGCTCGCGCTTCTCGCGGTCGTCGCGACCGGATCGTATCGCCGGATCGAGCGGACCGCGCTCGTGATCGGGCTCTTCGAGCTCGCGTTCTTCGTCGTGGCGTGGACGACGCATCCCGACTGGCGCACGGTTGCGTTCGATGCGGTCAACCTGCCGTTCTCGAATCGCGCCTTCCTGTACTTGGCGGCTGCGCTGATCGGCGCGGTGTTCAACCCATGGATGGTGTTCTATCAACAGGCGGCCGTGGCGAGCAAGCGCCTGAGCCCTGAGGACTGCAAGGCCGCGCGCGTCGACACAGCGGCCGGCGCGGTGCTCACGCAATGGTTGACCGCGGCGGTGTTGATCGCCGCGGCGGCGACGCTCGGCAGCAAGGGTGCGCAGGGCTCGCTCGCAAGCGTCGGCGACATCAGCCAGGCGCTCGCGCCCGTGCTCGGCACGGCGGTCGCGCGCATCGTGTTCGGCGCGGGCGTGCTGGGGGCCGCGATGGTCGCGGCGATCGTCGCGTCGCTCGCTCTCGCGTGGGGCGTTGGCGAGGTCGCCGGCTACCGGCATTCGCTCGAACTCCGTCCGCAGCAGGCGCCGTGGTTCTACGGAGTGTACGGGTTGGTGGTCGCAGGTAGCGCGGCGCTCGTTTGGGCCGTGCGCGATCTCGTGTGGCTGAACATCGGCGCGCAGGTCGTCAATGCTCTGTTACTGCCGCTCGTTCTTGGCCTCTTGATTGCGCTCGCCTCCCGCGCGCTGCCGGATGAGGCCCGGCTTAAGGGCGCGTACAAATGGGTGCTGGCCGCCGCGACATGCGCGGTCTGTGCGCTCGGCTGGGTCGGCGCGATAGCAGGGTGGATCCGGGGCGCGTAAAAGCGCTCGGCGCTTCAGCCGCGCGTTGCGATGCTTTCCTCTGCTTAAACGCGCGCGATGAAATTGTTATTGACGCAATAACAAACAATTATTCGATGCCCGGTTTATCCGCATGGTTTCGCAACCTAAAGT
Source organism: Trinickia violacea (assembly GCF_005280735.1). Classification (NCBI taxonomy): domain Bacteria; kingdom Pseudomonadati; phylum Pseudomonadota; class Betaproteobacteria; order Burkholderiales; family Burkholderiaceae; genus Trinickia; species Trinickia violacea. The sequence continues at coordinate 3,039,834 of NZ_CP040078.1, read as the reverse complement.
GACTGACAAGATCGACGCAGCGTAATCGTGAGATTCGCTGTCGAGGAAACCGTTATAGGAGAGCTGAACTTATGTCGAAGGTTGTTCGTTTCCATCGTGTCGGCGGACCGGAGGTCCTGCAATTCGACGATATCGATGTCCCTGCGCCGCAATCCAATGAAATTCAGATCAAGGTGAAGGCGATTGGCATCAACCGTGCGGAAATCATGTATCGCACCGGCCAGTACGTTATCGAACCGCAGTTTCCTGCAAAGCTGGGCTATGAGGCCGCAGGCGACGTGCTTTCGATGGGCTCCGGTGTGAGCGGCTTTTCGACTGGCGACCGGGTAAGCGTAATTCCTGCGTTCTCATTTGCCGAATACGGCATGTACGGCGAAGTGGTGAACGTGCCGGCCCATGCGGTCGTGAAAGTCCCTGACAGCGTGACGTACGAAGAGGCGGCCGCGACGTGGATGATGTTCACCACCGCATATGGCGCGCTGATCAATATGGGTGGGCTGGCAGAAGGGGACGCCGTTCTCCTCGGCGCGGCGACGAGCAGTATTGGCCTGGCCGCCATCCAGATTGCCAACATGGTGAAGGCCATTCCCATCGCGCTCACCAACAGCGTTGCAAAAATGGACTCGTTGCGAGCCGCGGGCGCGTCCCACGTGTTCCTGGCGGACGCGCCGGATCTCGTCGAGCGTGTGATGGAGATCACGGGCGGCAAGGGCGCGCGCATCGCATTCGATCCGGTTGGCGGGCCCAACGCGCGCAACCTGATGCAGGCGCTGTCCTACGAGGGCATTTTTTACCAATACGGTGCGCTCGATTCTCGCGACCTCGCTGTGCCGGTCATGGATATTCTGTCCAAGCACTTTACGGTGCGCGGGTACGAACTGTTCGAAATCACGAAGGACAGCCGCAAGATCGAGGATGCGAAGACCTTCATTACGCACGGTTTGGCGACGAAGGCGCTGAGGCCTGCGATCGATCGCGTCTTCAGTTTCGATCAGATCGTCGACGCGCATCGCTACATGGAAGCGGGCAGTCAGGTCGGCAAGATCATTGTGAAGCTCTGATGTCGGAAACCTACCAATAGGAACAACGCAGATGATTTCTCCCCCCACTTACCAGGCCCCCGGTCTCAACCGCCGGAAAATCGGCGACATGACCGTCACGATGATCAGTGACGGCTATCTCGATGTCTCGTTCGACCTGCTTAACGGAATCGATGGCGCTTCCGCGGAAGCGATTCTGCGCAAACGAGGCGTGCCGGATATTCCGCGCATGAACGTCAACGTGTACGTCGTGCAAGACAAGACACGCACCATCTTGATCGATGGGGGCGCCGGCGGCATCAACGGTTGGGGTGGACGATTGCAGGTTGCACTGGCCGCCGCAGGGATCGACCCGCTCCAGATCGACACGATCTTGCTGACGCATGCGCACCCCGACCACGTCGGCGGCCTTGCTGGTCCGCTGGCCACGCCGCTTTTCCGCAATGTTCAGCAACTGCTGGTTCATCAGGCCGAGCTGGATTTCTGGCGCGACGAAACGATCCGGTCCAGTGCTTCCGACGGCTTCCGTCCGTTCTTCGATGTCGCTCGAAACGCGTTCAACGCTTATGAGCAGCAACTGGTGCCGTTTACTTCGGAGGATGTGCTGAGCGGGATTCAGGCCGTCCCGTTGCCCGGACATACAGCCGGACATACGGGCTATCTCATCTCGGACGGCGGGCAGTCGCTATTGGTATGGGGTGACGTCGTTCACTTTCCGCATGTCCAGATCGAGCGGCCTGAAGTGACCATCGCCTTCGACAGTGCGCCCGACGAGGCGGCCAAGGTTCGGCGCAAATTGCTGGATCGCGTAAGTCAGGAGGATCTGCTGGTGAGCGGCATGCATTTCAACATGCCGGCTTGCGCTCGCATCGAACGTCGCGGCGATTCGTATGCGCTCGCCTACGAGGCTTGGTCGCCTGCTCTGGTCTGACGCCACGGACAGCGGCTCAGCCGCTGTCCTGCAGCATCAGAAACCGGCTTCGGCACGCATTGCAATGTGCTCGTTCGGCAAGCCGGTCCATAGCGAAAAGCCATCGGCTTTGCGGACCGCGTTCAAGCTTAGCGCGTTGCCGAGGAGGGCCGGCTGCACGCCGCGGTAGTCGAACGACTTCAGCGGTGTGCCGGCGAGACGCTGTGCGTATCCGGCGAGCAGCGTGGCGTTAAGCGGGCCGTGTATGACGAGGTTGGGATAACCCTCGACCGAACGGCAGTAGTCCTGGTCGTAGTGAATCCGGTGTCCGTTGAACGTGAGCGCGGAGTACCGGAAGAGCGTCGTGCTGCTTGCAAGGAATGTCTCGCGTAGATCGGGCTTGACGGTTGTCGCTTCCTGTTTCGCCGGTGCGCCGCTGGACGCCTCCTTGTAGACGATGTCATGTTCCTCCGAGATCGCCAGCTCGCTTCCGAGCGATACGTCGTGCCGCACAGTGACGAAGACCAAGTCGCCCGAGCGCCCTTGCTTGTGCTCGACGGACTGGATGGTGGACCGCTTGCGCACTTCTGCACCGAGTGGAAGATCCTTCAGGAATTTCACGCGGCCGCCCGCCCACATTCGATTGGGAAGTGGAACGGGAGGGAGGAAGCCGCCGCGCTGCGGGTGACCGTCGTGCCCCAGCTCACGCTCCGGCAAGCCGGAAAGAAAGTAGATCCAATGCCAGAGGGGCGGCAGCGGCGCCCCTTTCTCGATCGGCGTCGTGTCGTATCCGATCGTCGCCGCCATCAATCGCGCGTGCCGGACGGACAGCTCGTCGCTGTCGTCGACCGATTTGCCGATCCATTCACGGAGCTTTGAAATGTCTACGTCGCTCATGCTCTAACGTCCTCGTCAATTCGAACCTTTAGTTGACCCTTTTGGCTCGGTTTCAGATCGATCTTCTGGTCAATGTAACGAAGAATGAGTGACGAGACAATTCAACATATCGCGCCAATTGTGCAGTTTCAAAGCACAGTTGGCGGGCCGCAGGCTGCGATGCACCCTGCCTCAGATGTCGAGGCGCCCGCCGCGAGACGGGACTTGGCGCCGTTCGTCGGCGTTCGGTATCAGCTGCCTCAGCAACTCCACGAGGCGCAAGGAGGCCGGCGAGAGCTTCTGGCCGCGCAGCGTGATCACGGACACTTGACGAGTCAGCGTCGGGCTCGTGATGCGCAAGGCGTAGGTGGAAGGATGAATCGTCACAGGCAGCACGACCTTGGGGAGCATCGCGGCGCCCAGGCCCGCCGAGGCCATCGAAATCAATGTCTGAGCCTGAGCGAACTCGTAGCGAGTCGAGAACGAGAGGTTGCGCTCGCGCATGGCGGCGTCGACCATGCCGCGCAGCGCCGTCGCCGAATTCAGCATCAAGAGCGGCATGTTCGTGAGCGCTGCGAGCGGTATGGTGGATTTGGTGGTGGAGATGAATCGTTTCGGCACCAACGCATAGAGAGGATCGTCGAGCACAGGATCGAACTCGAACTCGACGGTATCGATCGCCGGGCCGATGCCGAAGTCCACCTCGCGCTTGCGCACGCTTTCGAACAGGGCACTGGAAGTGAGTTCGCGCACCGAGACCTCGATTCCGGGGTAGTCCTTCTCGAATGCCGCGAGCACCCTCGCAAGGCGCGTCTCGGCGATGGTGGGCGAGCAGGAAAGCGCAACGCGCCCGCGTTTGACGTCGGCCGATTCCTGAATCCTGCGCAGCCCGGACTCGACTTCGAGCAGGGCACGTTGCGCACATTCGAGAAGCTGCTCGCCTTCCTCGGTCAGACGAACGTTGCGTGTGGTCCGGTGAAAAAGCGCGACGCCCAGCTGTTCCTCGAGCTGACGGATTTGAGCGCTGACCGCGGATGGCGAGCGATAGGCCTTCTCGGCTGCGATTCGGAAACTGCTTTGCTTGCCCACGAGCAAGAATGTTTGCAGCAAACGGAGATTGAGCGCACTCAGAGATTTCGGAAGTTGTTTCATGGTCGGACTGGCTTGAATGAAAGGGGAAACCCGCACGGCGTTCGTGCAGGGGAGCTTGGAATTACTGTATCGCGAAACTGCACAATCGACACGACAAACGCGATTATCAGTTCACTCGAACGGACTTACAGTACTCCCAACAGGATCTGCTCATTCAACTCACAGAACTTGGGGACGACCTTAATGAATACTCCGTTGCGGCAGGCGACGCCGCCTCTTGCCGACCATGAGATCCCGAAAACGAGCGCGCTCGAAGGATTGCGGGTGCTCGATATCGCGACCTTCGTTGCCGCGCCTTTTTGCGGAACGATCCTTGCCGATTTCGGCGCGGAAGTGATCAAGGTCGAGCAGCCGGGCGGTGGCGATTCGCTACGCCAGTTCGGTACGGCGACCGAGTGCGGCGACAGTCTTGTGTGGCTCAGTGAGGCTCGCAACAAAAAGGCGATCACGCTCGATCTGCGTAAGCCCGAGGGCGTCGCCCTGTTCAGGCAGCTCGTCGAGAAATCGGATGTCGTGCTCGAAAACTTTCGCCCCGGCACGCTCGAGAAATGGGGAATCGGTTTCGAGGCGCTGCGCGAGATCAATCCCGGGCTCGTGATGCTGCGCATCAGCGCCTATGGCCAAACTGGCCCGAAGCGCGGCGAACCCGGCTTTGCGCGAATCGCTCACGCATTTGCAGGTTTGTCGTGGCTCGCCGGAGAAGCGGACGGCCCTCCCGTAGTGCCGGGCTCGACTTCAATGGCGGACTACGTCTCGGGAATGTGGGGAGCCATCGGCGTGCTGACGGCATTGCGCGCCCGCGAGAAGACAGGCAAAGGGCAGTTCATCGATCTCGGCCTCTACGAATCCGTATTCCGCCTGCTGGATGAAATCGCGCCCGCCTACGCGAAATTCGGCACGGTGCGCGAGCGGATGGGAGCCGATACGGTCAACGTCGTCCCACACAGCCACTATCGGACGCGCACGGGCGAATGGGTGGCACTCGCATGCACGAACGACAAGATGTTTCTGCGGCTGGCGGACGTCATGGGCTCCCCCGAGCTCGCGCGCGAGTTTCAGACGAGCGCCATCCGGGTCGCGAATCGCCAATACATCAATACGGTCGTTTCGACGTGGATGGGCAAGCATTCGCTGACGGAGGTTCTCGAGAAGACTCGCGCCGGCGAGGTGCCCTGCGCACAGATCTATTCCATCAAGGAGATCTTCGAAGACGAGCAATACAAGGCGCGTGGAAATCTCCTGCATGTCCACGACCTCCGAGCGGGGGATCTCGTGGTGCCTGCGCCATTGCCGCGGCTTTCGGAGACTCCGCCCACGTTCCGCCATGCAGGCCGTGCGCTGGGAGCGGACAACGAATCGGTCTATGGCGGCTTGCTAGGACTTTCCTCGGAAGAGGTGCGAGCGGCGTCGGCACGGGGAGTCATTTGATCTCCGGCGCGCCCGCAGCGATTGCGGACATCGAGCGTGTTGCTGTTGCCGCTACACGGCAAAGAAATCACACCAGTATCAGGAAGACACCATGAATACAGCTACGACGTTCAACCGCGTATTGCCCATGTTTCGGCTCGACGGTAGGACTGCTTTGATCACGGGCGCTGGCGCGGGAATCGGCGCCGCCATCGCCGCCGCTCTGGCCGAAGCCGGCGCGGAGGTGGTACTCGTTTCTCTCGTTCAGAAAGAGTTGGAAACGGTGGCTGCGCATATCGCCGAAACGGGCGGCCGCGCGATTGTGCGCGAATGCGACGTGACCGACTCGACGGCCGTACGTGCACTCATTCGAGAACTGCCCCGGCTCGACATCGTTGTCAACAACGCGGGCACGAACATTCCCGAGCCGTTCGTCGAAGTGACGGACGAGCATCTGGATTTCATGTGCAATCTCAACGTTCGCGCCGCGTTTGTCGTGTCGCAGGCAGCGGTCAGGAAGATGCTCGAAGATCCCGAACGGCTCGCGACGGGAGGTGCGGTGATCAACGTGTCGTCGCAAATGGGACACATCGGTTCGCCTAACCGCACGGTCTACTGCATGAACAAGCACGCGATCGAAGGCCTCACCAAAGCGATGGCGGTCGAACTTGCTGACAAGGGCGTCCGCGTGAACAGCATCGGCCCGACGTTCGTCGATACGCCGCTCGTGCGCAAGATCGTCGACACGAAAGAGAAGTTTGATTTTCTCGTCTCGAAGATACCGATGGGCCACATGGCGAAGGTCGAAGACATCGCCGCCGCCGCGGTCTATCTGGCGTCTCCGGCTGCGGCGATGGTGACCGGCACGTGTGTTCTTGTGGACGGCGGCTGGACCGCGCAGTAGATCGAGCGATTTCTGAAACGGTTACGAGGTTGGTACAAATGAGCGAGAGCTTCAAACGAGTTGTCGTCGTAGAGACGGGCGGCCCCGAGGTGATGCGTCTGGTCGATGAGCCGGTACGTCATGCCGGGAACAACGAGGTGAGGGTGCGGCACGAGGCCATCGGCGTCGACTTTATCGATACGCAGATCCGCGGCGGTTTGCTGCCTGCCGCGTTGCCGACTGGGGTCGGCTTTGCAGCCGTGGGCGTCGCTGAGGAAGTCGGCGAGGGCGTGCACCACGTGGCGCGCGGCGACCGCGTCGCCTACCTGTACTTTGTGGCGGGCAGCTACGCGGAGGAGCGCGTCGTGCCGGCAGAGCGCGTCATCCGGCTGCCGGACCCCTCGATGCCCGCAGATATCGCGGCCGGCGCGCTGTTTCGCGGCTTGACCGCGTGGTACCTGGCGACGCGTCTGCGCACGATTGGCAGGGGCGATTCCGCACTGGTCCATGCGGCAGCGGGCGGTGTCGGCCTGATTCTCATCCAGTGGCTCGCGCATCTCGGCGTGAAAGTCATCGGCACCGCCGGTACACCGGAGAAAGTCGCGCTGCTGCGCGAATTCGGTTGTCCGCATCCCGTGCTGATGCCGGATGAAGACTTCGTGCAGGTCGTCAAGGACGCCACCGGTGGGCAAGGGGTGTCGGTTGTCTACGAGAGCATCGGCGTGGAGACGTTCGAACGGTCGCTTCAATGCGCGAAGCGGTTCGGACTCGTCGCGTCTTACGGCTGGCCGTCGGGGGATCCAGGTTCCGTGTCCTTGATGTCGTTGCGCAATCGGGGCTCGCTGTTCGTGACGCGTCCGACCGTCAGTCAGTACACGGCGGACGCGAGTGACTTCCAGGCGGGCGTCAAGGCTTTGTTCGACCTTATCGGGGAAGGCAAGCTGAAGATCAAGGTCGGGAATGCCTACCCGCTGCGTGATGCGGCGCAAGCGCACGCTGATCTCTCGGCGGGCAAAACACATGGCTCGGTCGTTTTGATTCCGTGAGCGACACGAGCCACATCGATCCATAGGAGGAGTTCATGCTGCTAAGAGACAAAGTCGCAATCGTAACCGGCGCTGCGTCGTTGCGCGGGATCGGCTGGGCAACGGCGAAGCGGTTTGCGCAGGAAGGCGCGCGTGTTGCGCTGCTTGATCTGGATGGCGCCACCGCAAGCCACGCTGCAAAGGAAATCGGGGAAGCGCACCGCGGATACGCGTGTGACGTGCGCGATGCCGAGCGGTGCAAGGCGGTCGTCGAGGAAGTGATCGCTGCATTCGGGCACGTCGACATCCTCATCAACAACGCCGGGGTCAGTCAGGCGAAACGGCTCATGGACAGCACAGAGGACGACTACAACCTCGTTTTCGATGTCAGCCTGCGCGGCGCCTTCAATATGTCGCGCGCGGTCGTTCCACACTTCCGATCGCGCAAGAGCGGCAACATCGCCTGCATGGGCTCGGTCGCAGCGCAGCGCGGCGGCGGCGTGCTGGGCGGCCCGCATTACGCAGCCGCAAAAGGCGGCGTGCAGACGCTCGCGAAAGCGATGGCACGCGAGCTCGGGCCGGACGGGATTCGCGTCAATGCGGTTGCGCCCGGACTGATCGACACCGAACTGCTGCAGGGAAAGATCACGGACGACGGCAAGCAGGCCGTCGCCAACAGCACGCCGATGGGGAGACTCGGTTCGCCGCTCGACATCGCGAATGCGTTTCTCTTTTTAGCGAGCGACTTGTCGAGCTACGTCACGGGCGTCGTCCTGGACGTCAACGGCGGCCTGCATATTCACTAAAGAAAAATCGGGGCGCCTGGCACGCCCTTGCACACACACTCCGTATCGGAGGAGACGAAGATGGACACCAAGCTGAAGATGCGCTTGATCGCGATGGCTCTCGGCGTCGCGATGACGTTTTCCGCACAGGCTGCCGAGCCGATCAAGATCGGCCTGTCGGGGCCGTTTACCGGCGGATCCAGTCCGATGGGCATATCGATGCGCGATGCGGTTCGCCTTGCTGTCGATGAGATCAACCGTGGCGGCGGCGTGCTCGGCCGTCAGCTTCAACTCGTCGAGCGCGATGATGAAGCGAAGAACGAGCGCGGCGCCCAGGTGGCCCAGGAGCTGATCTACAAAGAGCACGTCGTGGCGAGCGTCGGGATCATCAATACCGGCGTCATGCTGGCGAGCGCGCGCTTTTACGAAGAAGCCAAAATCCCGGTCATCACGCCCGGTCCGACGGGGACCGAAGTGACCAAGATGTTCGGCCCTCCCCAGTACGCGGACAACTACATATTCCGCGTCTCGCTTCCCGACAACATCCAAGCCGACATGATTGCCGAAGAGGCGGTGCGACGGCGCGGATACAAGAAGGTGGCGATTCTCGCGGACTCGACGAACTACGGGCAGCTCGGGCGCGCGGAGCTGATCTCGGCGCTCGATAAGCGAGGGGTGAAACCCGTCGCCACTGAGAAGTTCAACGTCGGCGACGTCGACATGACACCGCAACTGCTGCGTGCGAAGGATGCGGGAGCCCAGGTCATTCTCACCTATGCGGTGGGCCCCGAGCTCGCACAGATCGCCAACGGCATGACGAAGCTCGGATGGAAGGTCCCGATGATCGGCAGCCATACGTTGTCGATGCCGAACTTCATCGATACCGCCGGCGCCAATGCGGAAGGGGCGATTTTCCCGCAGACGTTCGTCGCTTCCTCGGCGAACCAGAAGGGAAAGGATTTCGTCCAGAACTACGAGAAGACCTACAAGGTCGAGCGCATCGCGGCGTTGGGATGGGCGGCGCCCGCCTATGACACCGTGTACCTGCTTGCCGCGGCGATCAAGCAAGCGGGCTCGACGGACGGCCCCAAGGTGAAGGACGCGCTCGAAAACCTCAACGTCAAAGTCGACGGCGTGTTGATGACTTACGACAAGCCGTTCTCAAAGAGCAATCACGAACTCTTCAAGAACGCGTCTCAGGCGTTCATGGCGACCATCGCAAATCGCGAGGTGGTCAAGGTCGGCGAGAGCAAGTGAGACCCGGAGCGCGCTCATGAACGTCCTGCTGCAAATCTTGTTTAGCGGCTGCGCCGTCGGGATGATCTATGCGGTTGTCGCCTTCGGATACCAACTGACCTTTGCAACTTCGGAGACACTGAATTTTGGACATGGCGAAGCGCTGGCCGTTGGTGCGCTGGTCGGGTTTTCCGTGGTTGGGCACGTCAACTACTGGTTGATGATTCCGGTCGTTCTGGTATTCGGTGCGCTGTTCGGCGTCGTCGTCGAACGGCTTGCCGTGCAGCCGGCGCTAAAGAGAAAGTCCGAGGGCTGGATCATGTCGACGATCGCGCTTGGCATCATCGTCAGGAACGTGGCCGAGAACATCTGGGGCAAGGAGAACGTCAAGTTCCCTTCTCCGGTGCCGGAGATGCCGTTGCAGCTCGGCGGGGCGAATCTGCTGCCCATGGAGATCGTCGTGGTCGTCGGCGCACTCGCCATGATGCTCGCGATCGAGCTCTTCAACCGCAAGTCGATCTTCGGAAAGGCCGTGGTGGCCACCGCCGTCGATCGCGGCGCAGCGGGCCTGATGGGCATCAATACCGGTCTCGTCATCACCTTCTCATACGCGCTGTCCTGCGCGACCGCGGCATTCGCCGGTGTGCTGGTGGCGCCCCTGACGCTGGCCGGCGCGGGAATGGGCGCGTCGCTGGGACTGAAGGCTTTTGCTGTAGCGATTATCGGCGGGTTGACCTCCGGTGTGGGCGCCATCGTGGGCGGCCTCATCCTCGGAATCGCGGAGACGGCCACGGGCTACTACGTCTCCACGGGGTACAAGGACGTCCCTGGGCTCGTTCTGCTGCTCGTCGTTCTGGCAGTTAAGCCCGCAGGCCTTTTTGGCAAGACGATCGTCAAGAAGGTGTGAACATGGACTGCATTAGGAAACTTCCAGTTGCAGCCTTGGTGATCGTGTTGGCGGCGTTCCCTTGGCTTGTGCAAAACCCTTACTACGTTCATCAGCTGACGGTGATCGGCATCTATGCGATCTTGCTCTTCGGACTGGATATCGTGGTCGGCTATACCGGAGAGATATCCCTCGGTCACGCGGGACTATTCGGTGTCGGCGCATACAGCACCGGTCTGTTGCTCGCGAAGGCCGGGCTTCCGTTTTGGACAGTGCTGCCGGCCTCGATGGCGATCACCGCGTTTATCGGCAGCTTGCTTGCGGTGCCCGCGCTGAGAGTGACAGGGCCCTATCTTGCGATGGTCACCTTGGCTTTCGGGACCATCGTGGGCATTTTGCTCAACGAGATGGACTTTCTGACCAACGGGCCCGAAGGGCTGCAGGTGCTCAAGCCGGTCGTGTTCGGGCACCAGGTGACTGGAGTCGATTTCTATTACTTCACGCTGATCGTGGTCGCACTGACGCTCGTTGGCGTGTCGCGTCTGCTCGAATCGCACATTGGCCGTGCCTTTGTCGCGCTTCGGGGAAGTCCGGTCGCCTCCAATTGCATGGGCGTTTCCGTGCTTCGCTTCAAGGTGCTCGCCTTTGTCGCCAGCGCAGCGTTGGCCGGGCTCGCGGGTGGCATGTACGCGTTTTCCGAGGAATATATCGCGCCGAATACGTTCAACTTCGAACTCGCGACGCTGTTTCTGCTTGGCATCACGCTGGGCGGCCGTAGAACGCGCTCGGGAGCGATTGTCGGCGCTGCCGTGGTGGTCGGCTTGCCTGGCCTGTTATCGGACGTCACGTTGTTTCGGGACATCACGATCGTCATTGCAGCGACCGTGGCGCTGTATTCAACCTCGGCCCTGGCGCGCGGGAAAATAAAGGCGAAGCAATTGGCCGTTCCGTTCGTGGCTGTCGGGGCATTTCTCGTCTTCGCCTTCACGCTGAACGACATTTCCCAGCAACGTCTCACGATCTTTGGCTTGCTGATTCTCGGCGTGGTCTATTACCTTCCGGACGGAATCATGGGTTATGTCTTGCAGGCGATGGGAGGCCGACGTCGTGCAACGCCGAGTGTCAAGACGGCGGAATCATTGTCTGGTGTGCGTCACGCATTCCGGCCAGTGCGCAAGAGAACAGCGGGGCAGCCGCTGCTCGAAGCCAAGGGCATCGTTATGCAGTTTGGCGGGCTGAAGGCATTGGATGGGTTGGATCTTGACGTTGCCAGCGGCATTGTCCACGGGCTGATCGGTCCGAACGGTTCGGGCAAGAGCACGATGATGAACGTGCTCAGCGGCGTCTACGCGCCGAGTGCAGGCACCGTGCGTTTCCACGGCGATGCGATAGCAGGCAGGCATCCATCGGCTATCGCGCTCGCGGGGATTGCCCGCACGTTTCAAAACGTGCAGCTTTTCGGCGACATGACAAGTGTCGAGAACGTGCTCGTCGGCCTGCATCACACATTTCGTTCGTCGTTGCTGGATGTCGTTTTCAACACACGCCGCTACCGTGTCGAAGCTCGCGAGGCCCAGCAGCATGCGGTCGCCCTGCTGGAATTCGTCGGGCTGCACGATGTGGCTCGGGAGAGCGCATCTAACTTGCCATACGGACGCATGCGTCTCCTTGAGATCGCGCGTGCGCTCGCGCTCGGCCCGGACCTGCTGCTTCTGGATGAGCCGGCCGCCGGTGTACCGCCTGCGGCACTGCCGGATCTCGTAGCGATCATTCGCAAGATTCGCGAGCACGGCATTTCGGTCGTTCTTATCGAGCACCACATGGACGTCGTCATGAGCATCTGCGATCGCGTGACCGTAATGGATTTCGGCCACAAGATCGCCGAGGGTGACGGAGCGGAAGTCCGGCGCGATCCCAAGGTCATCGCTGCTTATCTGGGTTCGGAGGGCATGCAGGAAACGTCCCGTGATGCTTCCTCAGCTACGCATACGCAGGAAGGTGAAGCCCCCGTCGGGAACGTACGTCGGGAGGCGTCATGCTGAACGTTGAAGGCCTGAGCGCGGGATATGGGCCGACGGAAGTCCTGCACGGCATCTCGTTCGAGGTGCCGAAGGGAAAGATAGTGAGCCTTATCGGCTCGAACGGCGCCGGCAAATCAACGACGATGCGCGCCGTGTCAGGCATGCTCCGGCCGAAGGCCGGGGCCGTTCTGCTCGATGGTGTCGACGTGACCGGATGGGACTCGTATCGCGTCGCTCGCCGCGGTCTCGCGCATTCTCCAGAGGGGCGGCGCGTGTTCCCAACGCTAAGCGTTGTCGACAACCTGAAGCTTGGAGCGTTTTGCCGGTTTGCCGGGTGCCGAACCAAAGGCGATATCGCAGGCGATCTGGAACGCGCGATGGATCTCTTTCCCCGCCTGAAGGAACGGCGCGCCCAACTCGCCGGCACGCTGTCGGGCGGCGAGCAGCAGATGCTCGCGATGGCGCGAGCGGTCATGCTCAATCCCGAGGTCATGTTGCTCGACGAACCGTCCATGGGGCTCGCGCCCATTCTCGTGGACGAAGTATTTCGCATCATCGAACGGCTCAAGGCCCAGGGCATCACGATGCTGCTCGTCGAGCAGTTTGCTGCCGCCGCGCTCGAAGTCTCTGACTATGCCTACGTCCTGGAGAGCGGACGCATTGCGCTTCACGGACCTACGGATGAAATGAAAACTAACCCAGCGGTCCGCTCTGCGTATCTCGGTGGGCACTGAACAACCAGACCATGAGGTTTCTCAATGGAAATGTCGAAGGGCTACATCTTCGCCGAGCTCGATATCAAGGATTCGGAGCGGTTCTATTCCGAATATATGCCTCGGGTGCGGCCCATTCTCGAACAATACGGGGCCACGTTCCTGATTGCAGGCGGGGATCCGGCAGTCGTGGAGGGCGACAGAAACGTCAAGCGTGTCGTGCTCCTCGAATTCGAAACGCCGCAGCGTGCGAAGGATTTCTATTTTTCCGATGCCTATCAGGAGATCATCGGCTACCGCTTCGAGTCGGCGGGCTGCCACCTGTATTTTCTGGCGGGCGTGGGCCCTGATCGTCTGGCGCACCGTGCGTCTTGAAGCGAGGTTGTCGTGACCAACATGACTTATGACTATGTGATCGTCGGCGCGGGATCTGCCGGATGTGTGCTTGCCAATCGTCTTTCGAAGGATCCGCGCAACAAGGTGCTGTTGCTCGAGGCGGGGGGCGAAGATCGGAATGTCTGGATTAAGGTGCCAGCCGGTGTACCTCGCGTGATCGCTAACCCGAAGCTGACTTGGGGCTACACCTCGGATGAAGAGCCCGGGTTGAACAACCGCAAGATCATTTGGCCGCGCGGCAAGACGCTCGGCGGCAGTAGTGCGATCAACGGGCACGTCTACATGCGGGGAACGGCAGCCGACTACGATGCGTGGAGAGAGCTGGGCAATCCGGGGTGGGGGTGGGATGATGTGCTGCCCTATTTCAAGCGCAGCGAATGCCACTTCCTCGGTGCGAGCGAATTGCATGGCGACAGCGGAGAACTGCACGTCTCGCCGCTTTATGAACCGCATCCCGCGTCGAAAGCTTTCGTCGAGGCGGCGGAGCGCGTGGGTATTCCGAGGAACAATGACTTCAATGGGATCACGCAGGAGGGGGTGGGCTATCTTCAGTTCACCATTCATCAAGGAGAGCGGAATTCCGCTGCCGCCGCGTTTCTGCGCCCGGTGCGCAATAGACCGAACCTGACCGTTCAGACCGATGCGCTGGCCGAATGCATCGTGCTCGAGGGCAAGCGGGCCACTGGCGTGAAATACGCAGTCGGCGGCGTCTCGCGGCAGGCGACGGCGAGACAGGTGATCGTTTCGGCGGGCGCTGTCAACACGCCGCAATTGCTGATGCTTTCGGGAATCGGGCCCGCAGAAGAACTGCTTTCGCTGGGGATATCGGTCAAGCATGCGTCGCCCGGCGTCGGCAGCAATCTTCAGGATCATATCTACGCGCATTGCTTGGCAAGCGTCGATCCCTCGTTCTCGATCAACAAAATGATCGCGAGCAATTGGCGAATGATCCCCGACGTGCTTCGGTATCTGGCGTTTCGGCGTGGATTGCTTACGTCAGCCGCCGCGCAGGTCGGATTGTTCGTTCGGTCCGGACCGCATACCAGCGTGCCAGATCTGCAGGTGCAGATGCGGCCGTTCAGCATGATCAGCAAGGGTGGCATGTACAAGGCCGAAAGCGCGCCCGCGGTGACAGCGTCCTGTACGTTGCTCAGGCCTTATTCGACAGGTTTCGTCTCGCTTCGATCGCGGGATCCCAAGGTGGCACCGACAATGGTCGCGAACTATCTGACCGACAGCCGCGATATGCAGCCGCTGATCGAAGGCATTCGCATCATCCGTGGGATTTTCGCGCAAACGCCGTTCCGTGAGGGCTTTGAGGGCGAGTTGTTGCCCGGTACCCGATATCAAACCGACGAGCAGCTCGCAGAGTACCTGCGCGCAAATGCGCAGTCGATGTATCACCCGGTAGGCACCTGCAAGATGGGCAATGACCGCGACGCCGTGGTCGATCACACGCTCCGTGTACGAGGCATTGACGGGCTGAGGGTTGTCGATGCGTCCGTCATGCCGCGCATTCCATCGGGCAACACCAATGCTCCGACGATCATGATTGCGGAGAAGGCGGCGGAGATGATCCTGGCGGACGCGCGTGCCTCTTATTCTGGAATCCCGGGGCAAGCACGAGGGACGAGTAAGGCCGGGAGCTAGCCAACACCTCGCGATATGCGGACGACCATTTGAGTCTGAAAACAGTCGTTACACCGACGACGATCGCGTTTGAGAGGAAAGCATGTCTGTATTCAACCTGGGCCTTGTTGCATCGATATCCGACGACGATCGAGCCCTCCTCGTGGAGGCGCTCGATTTGCTGTTGCGCGAGCGAACCGGCGCACACCGTTTATCGCGTGAAATCGCGATGTCACGTGGCGAGCGAGAGCCGGACGTTTGCGAGTTTGGCATGGTCGATATTTTGCGGCTGAGCCGGAAAATTGCAGAGGGCATGCCAGAAGCCGATCGGAACCGTTAATAGAATCTTCGCACCGGAAATACTCAAGGCATGGGACCTGACTATGAATAAACTCACTCAACTCTCTGTAAAGGCACGCATCTTGATACTGATCATCGCGTCTCTTGTCGGATTGATGGTGTTGAGCGGATCGGCCCTTGTTCGAGTCAAGCAAAGAGTCATCGATGGGCGTGAAGATAAGTTGCATAGCGTCGTCGATCTGGGCGTCGGCATCATCAATCGTCAGTATCAGCTTGCGCAATCCGGAAAGCAATCAGAGGCTGATGCTAAGCGAGCCGCGCTTGAGGAGCTCAATTCCTTACCTTATAGCCGCAACGGCGCCTTTTTTGCCTACGATCAGAATGGGATCCAGATCTTGGCACCGGAGTATCCACAGTTAGTGGGAAAGGATCTGTCAAATCTAAAAGACTGGCAGGGCATGATGATCGTTCAAGAGATGATGGCGATTGCGCGACGCGGCGGTGGATTGACCCATTTCTGGTATCCCAAGCCTAACGAGCAAGTGGCAAAAGAGAAATTGACTTACTCTGCGCAATTTTCTCCTTGGGGATGGGTGCTGGTAGCGGGAATGTACATCGATGACGTCGATGCAGACCTCTACTCGGACATCCTAAAACTTGGGGGCGAGGCCGCCGCCTTGCTGGTTGTTCTTCTTGTGGTGGGTTGGCAGATCACGAGCAGCATCATGAGGACGCTTGGCGGCGAGCCAGCCTATGCTGCAAAGGTGGCTTCGCTCCTAGCCCGCGGGGATCTGACTGGTGATGTGAAACTGATGCATCGGGATCGCTCGAGCTTGCTCTATGCTCTCGATGCAACCGTTAAAAATCTGGCAGCGACAGTACGGAAAATCCAGATTGCAAGTTCGTCTGTTGCCAGTGCATCTCAAGAAATAGCGGCTGGAAACAGCGACCTCTCCGCCAGGACGGAGGAGCAGGCAGCGTCACTGGAAGAGACCGCTTCGAGCATGACCCAGTTGACGGAAACTGTGAAGCAGAATGCCGATAACGCGCGCCAGGCAAATTCGCTGGCGATGCGAGCAGCAGAGATGGCCGACGTCGGCAATGACGCAGTGCAAAGCATGGTCGGCACCATTGAGGAAATCAGTGGCAGCTCCAGCAAGATTTCGGAGATCACCGGCACGATCGAAGGCATTGCTTTCCAAACAAACATTCTCGCGTTGAACGCAGCAGTCGAGGCTGCACGCGCCGGAGAACAGGGGCGTGGCTTCGCGGTCGTTGCGAGCGAAGTGCGCAGCCTTGCGCAGCGCTCTGCGGCCGCGGCCAAGGAGATCAAGCAGTTGATCGGCACGTCGGTCGAGATGATTCAGGACGGCGCGAAGCAGGCAACGGAAGTTGGCGCGACCATGGGGGAGGTGAGACAGGCGATTAAGCAGGTTTCGGACATCGTCGGCGAGATCGCGGCAGCATCCGAAGAACAAAGTCGCGGCATTGAACAGGTCAACCAGGCCGTGTCACAGATGGACGAGGTGACTCAGCAGAATGCTGCACTCGTCGAGCAGGCCGCAGCGGCTGCACGCGCGCTCGAAGATCAAGCGCAGAGTCTGAAAGATGCAGCATCGGTATTCAGACTGGCTGAGCTGCCGCCCCACAGAGAAGCGGATCGAGCGAACTTCCACATAACCAAGAACCAAGGGCTTTTAGCATGAGTGAGATATGTGCATCCCCTTGCGGATCTCCGTCAGATCAGTCGGTGTAAGTCGCATAGATGAACTCACGCGTATTGCACTGCTGCATTTTCTGACATCATGGATTTCACCGGTAAAACTTGATGGAACCGGCGATTTCAATGCAGTACGGATTAGTCTCAATCACTTTAACGATCTATTATTGGCATGCGTATTTATTGGCGGCGGCCTCGCTCATAAACTGTGTTTTCTGGTTGCATAACAGACGTTCCAGCGCAACCCAACAAACCGTTCCTGAGGTCATTGCCATGAAATCACTTGCTACAGCTGTCGTTATTACCGCGCTGATAGGTGCTCCGTTAGCCGCTTTTGCTCAGCAGAATCAACCCGTGACACGCGCGCAGGTTCGCGAAGAACTCGTGCAGTTGCATAATGCTGGTTATAGCTCGCTGGATGACCGTAATAGCTATCCGACCCACATCCAGGCCGCGCTAGCCCGCATCGCCGCGCAAAACACGGGAGCTGACCAGCAAAGCGCCTACGGTGGCGTATCGAACGGTGTTTCGCAAGTCGGTTCGCGCGGCGATGTCGGTAGCAAGGACGTCATCTACTCACATCGTTGAGCGGTAGTTGTACGTGAGGAGCGCCTCGTATAGACGCGCTGACTGAATCGTTTGTATCGGGCCGAGTCCTGTATTGCGCAGGGCTCGGCCTTTTTGCATCTGAACGTATTGCGCGCTCCTATCGAGCCGCGCGTGTGGCGCGACAAGAGGCCCAATGCGCGGAATAATTGTGTCGTCGGCGCAGGTGGTCTCTGCAAGTTCGGGCGGCAAGGCAGCCAAGCCCCAGTCCGGCCAAATCAGATCATCGGCCTAGCCACCATTCGAGCCGGGGCACTTCATAGCGCGCGTAAAGCACAAACGTGTGATGCTGCAACGCACGGAAGTGCCCGACCGGACGATGTTGCATAATTTCGCGTTCAGCCCGGGGACATTTCCCATGGAAAACCTGTTGAGGAAGCTCGACCTGACATCGTTGCGGCTGTTCGTGGCCGTCTGCCAGGAGAAGAACATCGCGCGCGCAGCGGAGCGCGAGTTTATTGCGCCGTCGGCGGTCAGCCGGCGAATCGCTGAAATCGAGGCCGTGATCGGCCTGCCGGTGATCCAGCGACAGTCGCGCGGGATCGCGATCACCGCGGTCGGCGAAACGGTCCTGAGGCATGCGCAGGCCATCATCGCAAACGTCGAGGCGCTTAGCGCCGATCTGTCGCAATTCTTCTCCGGCGCGAAGGGCAGCGTTCGAGTGGTCGCGAACCTGTCCTCCATCGTGCAGTTCTTGCCTGAGGATGTCGCCGCCTTCCAGCGGCTCTTTCCTGCCGTGCAGATCGATCTCGAAGAACAGCACAGCGCGGACGTCCTGGGCGCAATCGAAGAGCGCCGAGCGGACTTCGGGATCTGCAATGCCATCGCGGGCATCGAGGCATTCGAGTCCCTTCCGTACCGGAACGACCGGCTGTCGGTGATCGTCCCGCGCGGGCACCGGCTGGCGGCCGCTGCACAGGTTCGGTTTGCCGACCTCCTGCCCGAGAGCTTCGTCGGCTTGCGCGGCGAAAGTACGCTCTCGAAGATGCTCGCCGCCGAGGCGACGAAGACCGGCCATACGCTCGACGTGAGGATCCGCGTCGGAAGCCTCGACGCACTGTGCCGGATGGTGCATGCCGGGCTTGGCATCGCCGTGGTGCCGGAGCAGGTGGGGCAGCTGTATGTGAATGCGCTCGACGTGAATCTGCTGCCGCTCGCGGAGCCCTGGGCAGCGCGCAGGCTCGTCGTCCTGTTCCGCGCGCGCGAGGAACTCAGTGCGAGCGCGGCGGCGCTGGTGAACTTCCTCGTGCCGAATCGAGACGGCTGACGTGCCAAGACGTCACTTCGGGGCACGCGGCACGGCCGCTATATTCGTGACCAGGAGGAGACGCCATGGAAGATTCGTTTCGACTGACCGGCCGCGTGCTGTATCTCTCGCAGGACTCCGGCTGCATCGACGCGCAACTGGCCGGCCGCGCGGTCTTGCTGGCCGACGCCGCACCGCTGAGGGACAACGTATCGACAGACGAAATCACACCCGTGACGGTGATGCTGACCTACGACGAACGTCTGGGACAGTTTCCGTATGTCGGCTTCAAAGCCGGCGAGCGGATGCCGATCGGCCGTGACGCGATCCGCAACGGCGGCTTTCAGGTCACGGTGGCCGGCAAGCGCTACGGAAAAGGTTCGTCGCGTGAATCGAGCCCGCTCGCGGAGCTCTCCGCCGGCATCGAGCTGATCGTCGCCGAGAGCTTCGAGCGGATCTACCAGCAGAACTGCGACAACATCGGCATCCTGACGACCACCGATTTCACCGTGCTCGACCGTCTTCTCGCCGGAGAGGCAGTGCCGATCGAAGCGTTCCTCGAGGGCCGCGATGCGCTGACGCAGCGCATCATCCGCAGCGGCGGCCTGCTCGCCTACAGTCAGTTCGCAGACTGGCCTGCTCCGGGCGAAACGCTTGGTGATCAAACGGCCCCGCCGTGCACGCTGGTAGAGAAGATCATTGCGCGACACCTGCATCCGGGCGCCGGGGCAGCGGCGCGCGGCGACGGTGTGTTCATCGCCGCCGACTGGCGGTTCAGCCACGACTACTTCACCGGCATGTGCGCGCACCTGATGCACCGCGCGTTCGGCAAGCCGGCTCCGCTAGTTGCACCCGATCACATCGTCGCGTTCCAGGACCATCTGGTGCTGGCTGCACAAAGCGTTCCTCACGTGCGTGACGGGCTGCTGCCCGGTGTGGCCAACCTGACGCAGGGGCACACGACCTTCGCGCGCGAATACGCGGTGCGCGCGCATGGCGAACTGAATGGCGAGCCCGGCTCGGAGGGCATCTGTCACGCGCTGATGGCGGAGAAGTACGCACTGCCGGGCCAGGTCGTCGTCGGGACCGACTCGCACACGCCTCATTCGGGCGCGCTCGGTTGCCTCGCGTTCGGCGCGGGTGCGACCGACATTGCCAACAGCTGGGTGACGGGCTACGTGCGCTGCAAGGTGCCGCACACACTGCGCATCGAAGTGAGCGGCAGGCTGCGCGCGGGCGTCACCGCCAAGGATCTCGTGCTGCATTTGCTGCAGATGGAGCGGATCCGGTCCGGCGGCGCGATCGGCCTCGTGTTCGAATATGGCGGTGCGGCCGTGCGCGAGCTGTCGATCGACGAACGCGCGACGCTCACCAACATGGTCGCAGAGCTCGGAGGCTTCACCGGCATCGTCGAGCCGGATGAGACGACAGTCGCATTCCTCAAGGCACGGCGCGGGATCGATTTCGTCATCGAGCCGTGGATGAAAAGCGACCCGGGCGCCGTCTATCACGACGTCATTCATATCGACGCGAATGAGATCGAGCCCATGCTCGCGCGTCCGGGCGATCCGGGAAACGGCGTGGCGGCCGGCGCGCTGGAGCAGGAGGTAAGAGTCAATCTAGCCTACGGCGGTTCATGCACGGCCGGAAAGCGCGCCGACTTCGACTTCTATCACGAAGTGCTGCGCTGGGGGCTCGACCACGGGCGGCGCGTCTCACCGCATACCAGACTGTTCCTCCAGTTCGGCACGCTTGCCGTGCGCGACTACTGCGAGGCGCGCGGCTATCTGCCGACTTTCGAGCAAGCCGGCGTGACCCTGGTGATGCCTGGCTGCGGCTCCTGCGCGAACTGCGGCCCCGGCCAATCGACCACCGCCGATGACGTGACGATCAGCGCGATCAACCGCAACTTCCCGGGGCGTTCCGGGCCGGGCGACGTCTGGCTCGCAAGTCCGTACACCGTGGCCGCGAGCGCACTGGCCGGCCGCATCACGACGTTCGAAGCGCTCCAGCGCGAGGCCCGATGAACATGTCTGCATGACTGTGATTTCCCGCATCCGGCGGCATAAGCACCCAATCAGATGAAGGCCGACACGATAAAGCGTCAACTCTGATCGACAAAGGAGACATTGATGACACCGTCCGACAAGGCGATCGCATCGCCTGACGCTGTCGCACGCGCTGCTTCAGCGCATGCGGCCGATCCGCGCCACGTGAATGGCTCGGCGGGTTGCGGTCCGCAGAGCGCGGCATCGGACGCGTTGAGCGCCGGCAGCATCTCGGCGCGGCTCGACAGGCTTCCCGCGACGCGCACGATATGGAAGCAGGTGGCGCTGCTCAGCCTCGGATTCTTCTTCGAACTATACGACCTGCTTTACACGGGCTACGTCGCGCCTGGTCTCGTCAGGAGCGGCCTGCTGACCCCGACGACGCACGGCCTCTTCGGCACGACAGGAATCGCGAGTTTCATCGCGGCGCTTTTCGCGGGACTGTTCGTCGGCACGATTGCATGCGGTTTCCTCGCGGACCGGTTCGGCCGGCGGGCGATCTTCACCTGGTCGCTGCTGTGGTACGTCGCCGCAAACGTCGTCATGGCGTTCCAGCATTCAGCGGCCGGGCTTAACACATGGCGCTTCCTTGCGGGCGTCGGCATCGGTGTTGAGCTCGTGACAATCGGCACCTACATTTCCGAGCTGGTGCCCAAGCACATTCGCGGCCGCGCGTTCGCCTGTGAACAGGCCGTCGGGTTCACCGCCGTGCCGGTGGTCGCTTTCCTTTCCTGGTGGCTGGTGCCGCGTGCGCCGTTCGGCATCGACGGCTGGCGCTGGGTGGTGCTGACCGGCGCGCACGGCGCGGTGTTTGTCTGGTGGATTCGCCGGCACTTGCCGGAGAGCCCGCGCTGGCTCGCGCAAAAGGGGCGGCTCGAAGAGGCCGATCGCGTGATGACGAAGCTCGAGCGGGCCGTCGAGGCCGAGTGCGGCAAGCCGCTGCCGCGGCCCGCCATGGCGCAACCGGTGCCGGTGCATGGGCGCTTTGCCGATATGTGGGTGCCGCCGTATCGGCGTCGCACGATTATGCTGATCGTCTTCAACGTGTTTCAGACCATCGGCTACTTCGGCTTCGCGAACTGGGTGCCGACGCTCCTCATCAAGCAGGGCATTACGGTCACGACCAGCCTGATGTACTCGAGCATCATTGCCGTTGCAGCGCCGCTCGGACCGATGATCGGGCTGTATATTGGCGATCGTTTCGAACGAAAGTCGGTGATCGTTGCAATGGCCGGCGTCAATGTCGCTTGCGGACTGTGGTTCAGCCAGGCGGCGAGCACTGTTCTGCTGGTCTCGCTCGGCGTGTGCCTGACCCTCGCGGGCAACATCATTTCCTATAGCTACCACGCGTACCAGACCGAGCTGTTCCCCACGAGCATACGCGCTCGCGCGGTCGGATTCGTGTATTCGTGGAGCCGCTTTTCGGCGATTTTCACGGCGTTCATCATCGCGGGCGTGCTAAGGGACTTCGGCGTGACAGGCGTCTTTGTTTTCATTGCGTCGGCGATGGCGATTGTCATGATCGCGATCGGCACGTTGGGCCCAAGAACGCGTGATGTCGCGCTCGAAGAAATTTCACAATAGCGGCGTGTAATCCTTTACGAACCGCGGTCACTGCCCGGTGACCGGTCCGGAACGCCACGAACCGGCGCTTTTGATGCTCATGCGGTATCGAGCGAGTCCAACGATGCCGGCTAGCGAGCGACGGATACGGCGGCCACGAAGGCCGCCGGTCACGTCGCAGGGTCCCAGGAGCAGCAAGCCGAAGCGCGCTTCCACGGGTGCGGTATCCGCGGATCCCGTTTACGGCGCGGGCGTGATTACACGGATCTCGTTGTTGTTAGCATCGCCGACGTAGACGAAGCCGTTTGATCTAGCCGCTACGCCGAACGGAAGGTTAAACGACGCGGCGGTACCCGTGCCGTCAGCCGAGCCAGCCGTGGTGGAACCCGCCAGCGTACTAACCACTCCCGCCGGTGTGATCTTGCGGATTTCGTTGTTGTCGCCGTCGGCAACGTAGAGGTTGCCGCTCGCGTCGAGCGCCACGTCGTAGGGATGATTGAACGACGCGGCGCTGCCGGTGCCGTCGGCCGAACCGCTCGTCGTGCTGCCGGCCAATGTGCTCACCACCCCCGCCGGCGTGATCTTGCGGATTTCGTTGTTGAAGGTATCGGCCACGTAGACGTTGCCGCTCGCGTCGAGCGCCACGCCGTACGGATTCTTGAACGACGCGGCGCTGCCGGTGCCGTCGGTCGAGCCGCTCGTCGTGCTGCCGGCCAGTGTGCTCACCACCCCTGCCGGCGTGATCTTGCGGATTTCGTTGTTGAAGGCATCGGCCACGTAGACGTTGCCGCTCGTGTCGACCGCGACGCCACTCGGCCAGTTAAACGACGCAGCGGTGCCCGTGCCGTTGGCCGAGCCAGCCGTAGTGGAACCCGCCAGTGTGCTGACCACCCCCGCCGGCGTGATCACGCGGATTTCGTTGTTGAATCGATCGCCCACGTAGACGTTGCCACTCGCGTCGACAGCTACGCCTTCTGGTTTGTTGAACGTCGCGGCGGCGCCGGCGCCGTTGGCCGAGCCGGTCACCCCGGCGGTGCCGGCCAGGATGCTCACTACGCCCCCCGGTGTGATCTTGCGGATCACGCTGTTGCCCCAATCGCCCACGTAGATGTTGCCGCTTGCGTCGAGCGCCAGGTGAGTCGGAGCGTTGAACGAAGCAGCGGTGCCCGTGCCGTTGGTAGAGCCGGACGTAGTAGAGCCGGCCCACGTCACCACGAGCGCCGAAGGGAAAGCGCATGAAATCGCCACATTCGTCACGTTGGCCGTGGCGGTGCCGCTCCCGTTGGTCACCGAGCAGTTTTGCCACAGCGGCTGCGTGCCCACTGTCACGGCATAAGCGTTGTTGGTCGCAACGGGCGTGGCGAAGCTAAAGGAGCCGTTGGCCGTCAGCGTCAGCGTGTCAGTCCCGTTGTCGAGCAGTTTGATCGACAGACCGCTGTCGAGACCAGAAAGGGTGCCTCTGATCGTGTGGCTGGTGGCTTCTTGTGAATCGCCGTTCCCGCCGCAGGCGGCGAGGAACAGGCTCAGCGAGGCAATGGCCGTCCGGCGCAGGCGGCTAGCTGCAAGTCGTTTCATCTTTTTTTCTCGAGGAGTGTTCTTAGGTTTGTTACCGAGCAAAGCCGAATTCTTTTTGCAATTACCACCACTTTTGCTCGAAGTCTCGGTGCTCAGATCGCTTTGCGACCCGACGTTCGCCGGCGCGGCTGCCAGCGATGGTGCCGATCCGGACGAACCCCTTTTAATGGGTGCTTGGCTGTTAATAACGGCAAGCATTCCAAAGGATTTAGAGTTTTCGGTAAGAAGCCGTGCCCTGTCGGTTCACCCCTGACGTGATTTGACTAGTTTGAAGCGACTTTTCGTGTAGAGGGAAACGTTTGCGTGCTTGCGATAACAGCTGTTAAGCGCGATTCAATTATTCTCCTAGACGTCAATGACCGTCCGTCACGTCCCGCGATTCTAGGGAACGGGCGACACGAGACCCTGTTGGAACGGCTTGCATCGTTTCGAGTCTTGTACGCGCAAATGAAGCCGCTTTTTGGCGCGTCTCAAGTTCGTCGGTGCTGAGGGCGTTTTTTGACAATTTCAGCTCAAAGAGCACGACCGCTCGGTAATACGTGCGCTTCCACCATCTTGAACGAGCACTCCCTGCATGCTAATGTGCCGGTTGAAGCGTTATCGATAACGTTAGTGTAACGCCGGGAACGTGATTGCTCTGATGGAAGTGTCAGAAGCGTATGGCCTCCGGCAACACGTTGTTTGAAGACATTAGAACGGAGTACAGCGCATGCCCCAATCGACCGTACGTCGCCTTCGTAGCCAGGAATGGTTCGATGATCCTTCGCATGCGGATATGACAGCGCTCTATGTCGAGCGCTTCATGAACTATGGGCTCACGCGCGAAGAGTTGCAGTCCGGCAGGCCGATCATCGGCATCGCGCAGACGGGCAGCGATCTTGCACCCTGCAATCGTCACCACATCGAACTGGCGGCGCGCACCAAGGCTGGCATCCGCGACGCAGGTGGCATTCCCATGGAGTTTCCCGTGCATCCGCTTGCCGAGCAGAGCCGCCGACCGACGGCCGCGCTCGACCGCAACCTCGCGTATCTCGGTCTCGTTGAAATCCTGCATGGATTCCCGCTCGATGGCGTCGTACTTACGACGGGCTGCGACAAGACCACGCCGGCGTGTCTGATGGCGGCCGCGACGGTCGATATGCCCGCGATCGTGCTATCGGGCGGGCCAATGCTTGATGGCTGGCACCAAGGCAAGCGCGTCGGCTCGGGCACGGTCATCTGGCATGCGCGCAATCTGCTCGCCGCGGGCGATATCGACTATGAAGGCTTCATGGCGCTGACGACCGCGTCGTCGCCGTCGATCGGACACTGCAATACGATGGGCACGGCGCTGTCGATGAACAGTCTCGCGGAGGCGCTTGGGATGTCGCTACCGGGGTGCGCGAGCATTCCTGCCGCGTATCGCGAGCGCGGCCAGATGGCGTATGCGACCGGCAAGCGCATTGTCGACATGGTCCACGAAGACCTGAAGCCGTCGCGCATCCTGACAAAGCAAGCCTTCGAAAACGCGATCGTCGTGGCGTCGGCGCTCGGAGCGTCGAGCAACTGTCCACCGCACCTCATCGCCATTGCGCGTCACATAGGCGTCGAACTCGGTCTCGACGATTGGCAACGCGTCGGCGAGCAGGTACCGCTCATCGTCAACTGCATGCCGGCCGGCGAATATCTTGGCGAGAGCTTTCATCGGGCCGGCGGCGTGCCGGCCGTGCTCCGGGAGCTTGCGCGAGCCAATCTCGTGCATCGTGCGTGCCTCACCGTTTCAGGCCAGACTATCGGCGAGATTGCCGAGGATGCGCCTGAACCCGATCGCGACGTCATCAAGACAACCGGAGAGCCACTCAAGCACGGCGCTGGCTTCATCGTGCTGTCGGGCAACTTCTTCGACAGCGCCATCATGAAGATGTCGGTAGTCGGCGATGCGTTTCGCAAGACTTATCTCAGCCAGTCCGGCGCGGAAAATACCTTCGAGGCAAGAGCGATCGTCTTCGATGGTCCGGAGGACTATCACGCACGCATCGACGATCCCTCGCTCGAGATCGACGAGCACTGCATCCTCGTCATTCGTGGCGCCGGCACGGTAGGCTATCCGGGCAGCGCCGAAGTGGTCAACATGGCGCCGCCAGCGGCACTCGTGCGCCAAGGCGTCGTCTCGCTGCCGACCCTGGGCGACGGCCGGCAGAGTGGCACCTCGGCTAGCCCGTCGATTCTCAACATGTCGCCGGAGGCGGCCGTCGGCGGCGGCATTGCGCTGCTGCGCACGGGCGACCGGATCCGTGTCGACCTCAACGCGCGCAGCGTGAACGTGCTCGTCGACGAGGAAGAGCTGTCGCGCCGTCGCGCGGCGGGGAGTTTCGAAGTCCCACTCGCGCAAACGCCGTGGCAAGAGCTGTACCGTCAGACCGTCGGCCAGCTTTCGACAGGCGGATGCCTTGAACCCGCTACGCTTTATATGAAAGTGATCGCAGAGCGCGGCAATCCCAGACATTCGCACTGAGCGCCGGACGCGGAGATGAGCCGGCTTCCTTGAAAGACACGCTCGGTCCATCCGGCGACCAAGACTAAGGAGACATGTTCCATGAGTACGCCAATTCAATCTGCTTTTCTGCCGCAAGACGTCGAGCAAGCGCTGCTCGTGGGTCGCGTCTGGCGCAAGACCGAAGCCTTCGAGGGGCCATGCGTCGTAGTCGTGCGGGGCGGCGAAGTCTTCGACATCACTGTCAGCGCGGCAACCACCGCCGAGCTTTTCGAGCGCGACGATCTCGTGCCATTTGCGCGCACGGTGGCCGGAGAATCGTTGGGAAGCGTCGATGCACTGCTGGCCTCGAGCGTGCCGGATGCGAAAGCGCCGGCGGTGCGCGTGCTCGCCCCCTGCGACCTTCAGGCGATCAAAGCATGCGGTGTGACGTTCGCAGTGAGCCTCATCGAGCGCGTCATCGAAGAGCAGGCAGGCGGTGATCCGGCGAAAGCCAAGGAGGTACGCGACACCATTGCGGCGACGATCGGCTCGGACCTGTCGAAAATCAAGCCGGGCTCGGAAGCCGCGCTCAAGCTCAAGGCAGAGCTCGTGCGGCGCGATGCATGGTCGCAATACATGGAAGTCGGTATCGGCCCGGATGCCGAGGTGTTTTCGAAATCCCAGCCGATGTCGGCCGTCGGTTTTGGCGCCGACGTGGGGTTGCTGCCTTCGTCGAACTGGAACAATCCGGAGCCTGAAATCGTGCTTGCCGTGAACAGCCGCGGAGACATTGTCGGCGCGACGCTCGGCAATGACGTGAATCTGCGCGATATCGAAGGGCGCTCGGCCCTGCTGCTCGGCAAGTGCAAGGACAACAACGGCTCGTGCGCCATCGGCCCGTTCGTGCGGCTCTTCGACGGCTCGTTCGATCTCGACGCTGTTCGGGCCACCAGCGTATCGCTGCGTGTAGAAGGTGAGGACGACGGCTTCGTGCTCGAAGGCGTGAGCCATATGCGCGAAATCAGCCGCGATCCGGTGGATCTCGTTGCGCAGACCTGGGGACGTCATCACCAGTATCCCGATGGCTTCATGCTGTTTCTCGGCACGATGTTCTCGCCGATCAAGGATCGCGACGCGCCGGGCGCGGGTTTCACTCATCATCTCGGCGACGTGGTGAGCATTTCGGCGCCACCGCTGGGTGCGTTGATCAACACCGTACGGCTGAGCACGGAAATTGCCCCTTGGAGCTTCGGCGTGCGTGCTCTTTACAAGAGTCTCGCGGCGCGCGGCTTGCTGTAAGCGTTGTCGCATTCACGATCCATACCGTCTTCTGAAAGGTCTGCCATGATCAAAGATACGATCGTCTGGGGAGTGTTGGGCACGGCGAAGATCAACGACAAGGTCGTCCCACCGATGTGCCGGGCACCGAATTGCCGCGTGAAGGGCATCGCGTCGCGAAGTGTGGACAAGGCCAAAGAAGCCGCGTCGAAGTATGGCTTGCCCGTCGCATACGAGAGTTACGAGGCGCTACTGGCCGATTCGGAAATCGACGCGGTCTACATCCCGTTGCCTAACCATCTCCATGTGGAATGGACAATCAAATCCGTCGAGGCGGGCAAGCATGTGCTGTGTGAGAAGCCAATCGGACTGGATGTCGAGCAAGCCAAGCAGCTGATCGCCGCCCGCGACACAACCGGCCGGTGCATACAAGAAGCGTTCATGGTTCGCACGCATCCGCAATGGCTGAAATTGCGGGTGTTGATCGAAGCGGGAGAGATCGGCGAGCTGCGGGCGGTGACGGGCGGCTTTACCTACTACAACGTCGACCCGGTCAATATCCGCAATCAGCCCGCTCTCGGAGGCGGCGGTTTGCTGGACATCGGCTGCTATCCGATCACGACTTCGCGCTTCGTCATCGGGCGCGAGCCGCGCCGCGTGGTCTCGATGATCGAGCGTGACCCCGCATTCAAGGTGGATCGGCTCGGCTCCGTGCTCATGGATTTCGACGGCGTGCAGGCGAGTTTCTTCTACTCGACACAGATCCACCCGTTCCAGCGGATGCAGTTTCATGGCACCAAGGGGCGCCTCGAAGTCGAGATCCCATTCAATGCGCCCAACGATCGGCCGACGCGCCTGTTGTTGCATGAAGGAGCGGGCTCGGTCGGCGACGCGGGCCGCTGGCTGGAGATTCCTGTCTGCGACCAGTATGGCCTGGCCGCCGGCGTTTTCGCGGAGGCGCTGTTAAGCAAACGTCCGCCCGTGATCCCGTTGGAAGACACGCTATCGAACATGCGTGTTATCGACGCCGTTTTCCGCTCGGCGCAATCGGCCCGCTGGGAATCGATCTGAGCTCGCGGCCTAGGTTCGATTCTCCAAAGGAGTCCGGGAGAGGAAGGCTCAGGCTTGTCGCTGAGCGCCGCGCGCGGTCTTCCCTTGGCGGCTTGAGCTCTTGCGCCGCGCATTGGACACTTGACCTGTCGATTGTCGAACCACGAGTTCGGCGGGGAGCGTCATGCGCGCTGCGGATGCTTCGGTGCCGTCGAGGCTGGCAAGCAGTGTATTGACCGCCGCGCGTGCCATTTGTTGGAACGGCTGCCGGACCGTCGTAAGAGCAGGGTGGACTTGTGCTGCCATGGGAATGTCGTCGAAACCGATGACGGAGATGTCGTCGGGCACGCGCAAGCCCGCTTCGCGCACGGCTGCGATGGCGCCGAATGCACTCAAGTCGTTCGCGGCGAAGATCGCGGTCGGCGGTTCCTCCAGGGCAAGCAAGCGGGAGGCGGCTTCGAAGCCGGTCACCTGGGTGAGGTCGCCCGTTGTGACGAGCGCGGGGTCGCGCGGCAGCTCAAGCCGTTCGAGCGTGTCCTCGTAGGCTCTGCGGCGATCCCTCACACCTTCGATGGTTTCGTCGCCCGATATGAACGCAATGCGCCGATGCCCGAGCTCCGCCAGATGCGCGACGGCGAGGCGAGCCCCCCCGTAGTTGTCGACGGACACCGATGGAAAGGTCGTCAGCGAGCCACGTTGATCGATGAGCACGACGGGGACGTGCGAGGCGGCCAGCGCGTCGAAATAGGCGGACTCCTTCGGAAGAATGGCGACGACGCCGTCCGCGAACTGCTGAAGCAGGTTGATGAGGCTTCGATGGGTATCGCGGTCCTCGTCGAAGATCGTGTAGACCAGCGTTTCATAGCTCACCGCGCGAGCGGCCCGGCCGACGCCGAGGATCAGCTCGCTCGCGAACTGGTTGTCGAGCATCGGCGTGATGATGCCGATGATGCCGTTGCGGCCACCCGAAAGCTTTTGCGCGCTGCGATTCACGACGTAGCCGATGTCGCCGGCAATCCTCAGCACTTCGTCGCGCGTCTCACGCGAAACGCCAGGGCGGTCGTTCAACGCACGCGATGCCGTCATTTGCGACACGCCGGCGATCTTGGCGACGTCCGCGAGGGTAGGATTTTGCTTGTTCATGGCCGAGTGAGATCCGGAATGCGCGCCCACGTTTCGAGGCGCGCCGCTCGAAAGGACGCAGTTCTGACGGTAGCAAGACGTTATCGCTAGCGCAAGTTTGTCGTTCATAAGATTGTACCAGCCGCTGCGAACGGCCAGCGAGCAAGAGCCGATCGGATTGCGTGGGCAGCCCGATCTGCGCGGATTTTTGCGCCTGCAGCCCACGTGTTCTGCGGCGGCGCGCGTTCGAGCGCGCACGTGATGGGTAAACCCTCATGGCAGGCCGCGCCCTCGCAAACTAACATTCAATAACGTTAGCGATAACGTTATTCAAACATCAACGCGAACCGCATGTGAGGAGACGAGGATGAAGTGGTTTACCTGCCGCAAACCGGCGTCAATTCGAGGCGTGGGGGCACTGCTGTGTGCCGTGACGGCGGCGTGGACCGTGGCCGGTTACGCGCAGTCGTCGAAGACAATTACCGAATGGGATCACCAGACCGACGGCAACGGTCCCAAGGTCGTGCGGGAAGCGGCCGATCGCTTCGAAAAAGAGAATCCGAGCTACAAGGTCGAAGATTCGCACGTGCTCAACGACCCGTACAAGGCCAAGCTCAAGGTCGCGTTCGGCGCCGGGCAGCCGCCATGCGTGTTCGATACGTGGGGCGGCGGGCCGCTGCGCGAATACGTGAAGGCGGGGCAGGTCGTCGATCTCACGCCCTACCTGCAGAAGGACCCGGCGTATCGCGACCGGTTCTTGCCGACATCCTGGCGCGCCGTCACCTACGACAACAAGATCTACGGGATTCCGACTGAGAACGTGTCCGCGGCGGTCATCTTCTATAACAAGGACCTGTTCAAGCAATACAACCTCACGCCGCCCGCAACATGGGGCGACCTGATGAACGTCGTCAAGACGCTTCAGTCGCACGGCGTCGCACCATTTGCACTGGCGAACAAGAACAAGTGGACAGGCTCGATGTACTACATGTACCTCGTCGACCGCATCGGCGGGCCGGACGTATTCCGCAAGGCGGCGGAGCGTGCGCCGGGCGGCAGCTTTGCCGATCCTGCGTTCGTACAGGCGGGGCAGTACATTCAGCAGCTCGTGAAGGCCGGTGGGTTCGCGCAGGGCTATAACGGGCTCGATTACGACATCGGCGCTTCGCGGCGTCTGCTGTATTCCGGCCGCGCCGCGATGGAACTGATGGGGGGATGGGAGGCATCGACCATCCAGAAGGAGAACCCCGCCTTCTACAAGAAGCTCGACTTCTTCCCGTTCCCGAGCGTGGCTGGCGGCAAGGGCGATCCCCGCGACGTGATCGGCACCGTCGGCGACAGCTTCACGAGCATCTCGACGCAATGCACGGATCGTGACGCGGCATTCAAGCTCATCAAGACGCTGACCGACGATGCTGCCATGCAGGCGCGTGTCGCGGATGCACGTATTCCGCCCGTCAAGAATATTCCGGTGAACGACCCGTTCCTCAAGCGGCTGCAGGCACTCGTGGCACAAGCGCCCAGCGTGCAGCTTTGGTACGACCAGGAACTGCCTCCGAAACTGGGAGAGTTGCACAAGGATACCTCGCAAGCTCTGTTCGGATTGTCGCTGAGCCCTGAAGCGGCGGCGCAGCAGATGGAAGCGGCCGCCAAGGCCGACGCCGGTCAGTAACCGGAAACGACAGCCCGGCGGCACGCCGGGCCAGGAGACACAGGTGAATATCGCTATTCCGCTCGAGTGGGCAAAGCCCCAACGCATGCAGTCTCGATGGCTCGTCGTCGCGATTCTTCTCGCGCCGTCGGTTGTCTTGCTGTCGGTCTTTCTCATCTACCCGCTGCTGTCGAGCTTCCAGCTGTCGACGCTCGATTGGAACGGCTTGGGCAGCACCGCACGCTTCGTCGGGCTCGAGAATTGGGCACATCTCGTCCACGACGAGATCTTCTGGAAGGCATTGGGCAACAACCTGCTACTTGCCGTCTTCTCGATTCTGATTCAGCTGCCGATCGCGCTGGCGCTCGCCGTCTTGCTCGACAAGGCCGGCCGCGGATCCAGAACGCTGAAGATTCTCTATTTCCTGCCGCTGTTGATGTCCAGCGTCGCAATCGGGGTGCTGTTCAAGAACGTCTACGACCCGAACTTCGGCCCGCTGAACGCCGCTCTGCACGCACTCGGCCTGGACACCATGGCAAAGGACTGGCTCGGCGACACGCGCTATGCGCTGGCGTCGACGATTGCGGTGATCTGCTGGCAGAACATTCCCTTCTACATGATTTTGTTTTTGGCCGGACTCTCTTCGTTTCCGGCGGAGATTGCCGAAGCGGCCTGCCTGGACGGTGCATCGGAATGGACGGTTTTCTGGCGCATCAAGCTTCCCCATCTTCAAGGAACGATACGGACCGGCGCGCTGCTCGCGATCATAGGTTCGCTGCGCTACTTCGACCTGATCTTTGTGATGACGGGCGGCGGGCCCGAGAGTTCGTCCGAGCTGATGGCGACCTATATGTATCGCACCGTATTCAGCTCGTTCCAGCTCGGCTATGGAAGCACGATCGCTTCGGCGATGTTCATCATCGTCGCGTTGGTCGCAGCCGCGGCCATGCGCCTGACTAACCGGTACGCAACGGAGGCCTGACGTGACTCGATCCGCAAAGCTTCGCGTTGGCAGGCCGTTTCGTCCCGGCATTTTGCTGCTCGGGCTTCTATGGCTTGCCGTGACCACGCTGCCGTTTCTCTTCGTCGTGGCGACAAGCCTCAAGACTCAGGAAGAGACGTATTCGGAATCCGTGTGGGCGTTGCCGTCCCATCTCGACTTCGGGAACTACCTCGAAGTGCTGCATGGCTCGTTCTTCACCTATCTCAGGAACAGCTTCTTCGTGGTCGGAGTTTCGGTCACGCTGATCGTCCTGTTCAGCGCAATGGCGGCGTACGTGTTCGCTCGGGTTCCGTTCCGCTTGAGCAAGCCGCTGTTCGGTCTCGTGGTAGCCGGCATGATCGTGCCGCTGCATGCGGCGCTGGTGCCTATCTACCTGCTGATTCGCAACATCGGACTTTACGACACGAACTTCGCGCTCATCGGCCCCTATATCGCGCTGAGCCTGCCCGTATCGATCTTCATTCTCACCGAGTTCATGCGCCAGATTCCACGCGAGCTCGAAGAGGCCGCGCAACTCGACGGCTGCGGGACGTTGAAGATCTTCTGGCGGATCTACTTTCCGCTGTCGACGCCGGGTCTTGCGACCGTCGCGATCTATAACGGCATCGCGCTCTGGAACGAGTTCATCTTTGCCTACGTTTTGACTTCGACGCCGATGCATCGAACCCTGCCGTTGGCGATGTGGGACTTCCAGGGGCAGTACACGTCGAACATTCCAGCGATGCTCTCGGTCGTGACGCTGACCTCGCTGCCTTTGATTCTGGTGTACGCATTCGGTCAGGAACGGATCATCAAGGGAATGATGGCCGGGTCTTTGAAAGGCTAGCAAGGCTAGCGAAATTTCGGGCGAGGAAGGGCAAGAACATGGCAAGCATTTCTCTTTCAGCGGTTCAGAAAGCCTACGCGGGCAATTCGCCGGTGATTCGCAACGTGAACCTCGAGATCGGTGCAAACGAGTTTTGCGTATTTCTCGGGCCGTCGGGGTGCGGAAAATCCACGCTCTTGCGTATGGTCGCGGGGTTGGAAGACATCACCTCGGGCGAGTTGCGCATCAATGGGACGGTGATGAATCACGTGCATCCGTCGCAGCGCCGCGTCGCGATGGTCTTTCAGAACTATGCGCTGTATCCGCACATGAGCGTGTACGAAAACATGGCGTTCGGATTGCGCCAGGCGAAGCTCGACAAGACAACGATCGACGCGAAAGTTCGTCAGGCCGCGCAGGCGCTGCAATTGGAGAAGTATCTCGAGCGGCGGCCCGCTGCGCTTTCGGGCGGCCAGCGCCAGCGGGTCGCGATCGGACGCGCGATCGTGCGCGAGCCGGGCGTGTTTCTCTTTGACGAGCCGCTGTCGAATCTCGATGCGGCGCTTCGCGTGCAAACCCGTACGGAAATCGCCCGGCTGCACCGGGAGTTCAACAGCGCCAGTGCGATTTACGTGACGCACGACCAGATCGAGGCGATGGCGCTTGCCGACAAGATTGTGCTGCTACATGCCGGCGCCGATATGGAGCGGCACGGAAGCGTGGCACAGATCGGCGCGCCGCTGGATCTGTATCACCGGCCCAAGAGCCGGTTCGTCGCCGGATTCATCGGCTCGCCGAAGATGAATTTTCTGCCGGGCACGGTTACCGCGATTGACTCGACGGGCGTCACCGTCCGACTGCTCACAGGGGATGTCGTGCGGGCGGCGGTCGACGGCAGCAGGGCGCGCCTGGACATGAAGGTGACCGTCGGTATCCGGCCGGAACATCTTCAGCTCGATCAATTGGGCGGCCGGAGGCAATCCATCAACGGCAAGGTCCGGCTTGTCGAGCGGCTTGGCGAGCATAGCTACGTGCACGTGTCGCTGTGGGAGCAGTCGCGCTCGCAAGTGATTGCGAAGCTGCCTGGCGATGGCGGCGTTTCGGTCGCCGAGCCGATCGCACTCTGTGCTTCGGCGGACGTGTGTCACGTTTTCGACGACCAGGACATGGCGCTGAATCGGCTCGAAACCGCGGTTGCGTCGAGCTGTTCCGTTCGTTTTGCCTGAGACCGGACGGCCGAAAAACAACTTTCTTTCATCGTAGTAACGGGAATATTCATGTCGTACGCGATTTATCCGAGCCTCAAAGACAGGACGGTGGTCATCACGGGCGGCGGCACCGGACTCGGCGCCGCGATGGTCCAGGCGTTTTCGGGCCAAGGCGCGCGAGTGCACTTTCTGGACGTCGCCGAAGCGGATTCGATCGCGCTCCAGGAATCGTTGCGGCATGCGCCTCATCGTCCCGAGTTCCAACGGTGCGATCTCAGAGATGTGGAAGCGACTGCGGCGGTGTTTTCGAGCATCACGGACAGGTCCGGCCCGATTGACGTTCTGGTCAACAACGCGGCGAACGACGACAGGCATCAGGTCGGCAAGGTCGACGCTGCGTATTGGGACGAGCGGATTGCTGTCAACCTGCGGCACCATTTTTTCTGTGCGCAGAACGCGGCACGAAGCATGCGCGAGAACGGACGGGGCGTCATCCTCAACCTCGGCTCCATCTCCTGGCATCTGGCGTTGCCGGATCTCTCCATCTACATGACGGCGAAAGCCGGTATCGAAGGGCTAACCCGCGGACTTGCGCGCGACCTCGGGCCCTATGGCGTCAGGGTCAACTGCATCGTGCCCGGCGCCGTTCGAACGCCGAGGCAGATGAAGCTATGGCAGACCGAAGAGAGCGAAGCGAAGCTGCTCGAGGCGCAATGTCTGCGCGAGCGCATCGAACCCGAGCATGTCGCGCGGATGGCCTTGTTTCTGGCATCCGATGACGGCGCGCGCTGCTCGGGGCGCGAGTATTTCGTCGATGCAGGGTGGTACGGGGCATGATCATTCAACCTCCGATTTGCGTCTGGCAAGTCGAAGCCGAGCTTGGCGAAGGGCCGGTTTGGCAGGCCAAAGAGCGAGCCGTCTACTTCGTCGACATCAAGCACCGCCACGTGCACCGGTTGTCTGTCGATACCGGTAAGAAGATCACCTGGCAGGCGCCCTCCGAGCCGGGCTTCGTTTTTCCGCTATCAGGAAGCGCGTTCGTTTGCGGTCTGCGGGATGGCTTGTATCGACTCGATACTCAAGACGGTCAATTTGCCAAAGTAGTCGATGTCGAAGCGGAACTGCCGGGCAATCGCCTCAACGATGGCTTGGTCGACCTCGACGGGCGCCTGTGGTTCGGTTCAATGGACGATTCGGAAGAACAGCCGACGGGCGCCCTCTATCGGCTCGAAGAGAACGGCGAAGTGACGATTCGCGATTCCGGCTACGTCATCACGAACGGCCCGGCGATGAGCCCGGACCAGCGCACGCTCTATCACGCGGACACGCTCGAAAAGACCCTGTACGCGTTCGACGTCGATGAGCGCGGGGATCTGTCATGCCGGCGCGTCTTCGCGACTGTCTCCGGCAGCGGATATCCCGACGGAATGGCAGTCGACGCCGACGGATTCGTTTGGGTGGCGCGCTTCGGAGGCGGACGCATCGAGCGATACGCACCGGATGGAACGCTCGCTGGCCAGGTCTCGTTCCCTTGTCCGAACATCACAAAACTCGCCTTTGGCGGAGACGATCTTCGCACCGCATACGTCACGACTGCACGCAAGGGGATGTCGCCTGAAGCACTGCGGCAAGCGCCGCTCGCAGGTGGTCTGTTTGCGTTTCGTACCGAAGTGTCCGGACAGCCGCAAGCTCAATGCACGAGCGGCTTGACGAGATGAAACAGTGAGCCTAGCTCTGACGGTCTGAAGGCCAGCATCCTTAGACACGGATGTGTAATAGGGTTTGACGATTAGGAATACAAATTTATTAGATAAAGGGAGTCACCGTATGTCTATGAACAACGCTTCCGAGGCGCCGCTGTACCGAAACCCCGGTGCCGCGATTGAAGATCGCGTCGCCGACCTGCTTGGCCGCATGACACTGGAAGAGAAGATTGCGCAACTGCACGCTGCCTGGCTCAAACTGTCGCCGGACGGCAATCACCAATGGCGAGTGGCCGATTTTGCTCAACGCACAACGGGCATCTCGATCGATACGCTGCTGGAGCATGGCCTCGGGCAAATCACGCGTCCGCTCGGTACGCACACCGTGGATCCGGAGGAGGGGGTTCGCGCGCTCAATGAACTGCAGCGCCGGATGGTCGAAGAAACCCGGCTGGGGATTCCCGTGATGTCGCACGAAGAGTGCCTGGTCGGCCTCATGATCAAGGACGCCACGCTCTTTCCCGCTCCCCTGAACTATGCGGCCACCTGGAATCCGGCTCTCGTCGAGCAAGTGGGTGAGGTTATCGGCCAGCAGGCGCGCTCGATCGGCTGCCATCAGGGGCTCGCGCCTGTTCTCGACGTATCGCGCGACCCTCGCTGGGGCCGCACTGAAGAGACGCTCGGCGAAGACCCTTATCTCGTCGGCGTGATGGGGTATCGCTACGTCAAAGGGTTACAAGGCGAGCAGCGGGATCTGCTCGCGACGCTCAAGCATTTCGCAGGTCATTCGGCGAGCGAGGGCGGGCGCAATCACGCACCCGTTCACGTCGGGCCACGCGAGTTCAACGACGTTTTCCTACTGCCGTTCGAAATGGCCGTGAAGCTTGCCGATGCAGGATCCGTCATGCCGGCCTATCACGACATCGATGGCATTCCCTGTCATGCGGACCGCGATTTGTTGACGGGGACCTTGCGCGAGAAGTGGGGGTTCGACGGGCTGATCGTCGCGGACTACGCAGGCGTCAATCTGCTTTACACGCATCATGGCGTGGCACGCGACGAGGCCTCGGCTGCCGCGATGTCGTTCAACGCCGGGCTCGATATCGAGCTGCCTGGCCACGAATGCGCCCTGCATTTGAAGGAAGCATTGGCGCGCGGCGAGATCACGGAAGACACGATCGACACGATTGTTCGCCGTGTGCTGGCGACCAAGTTCCGATTGGGCCTGTTCGAGCGCCCCTACGCCGATCCCGACAAGGTGGAGCTGCGAGGCGAGGGCGCTTCGCGGGTAGCCTATCAGGCTGCGGTGGAGTCGGCCGTTCTTCTTTGCAACGACGGCACCCTGCCGCTGAACGTCGAGACCACGAGCAAGCTGGCCGTCATCGGGCCCACGCCAAACGACCCGCTCGCGCTGTTGGCGGGATACAGCTTTCCGGTTCACCTGATCAACGCGGGCGAGCATGCGGGCGCCGCCATGGCGACACCTTTGCAGGCGCTGCGAGCGCGGTTCGGAGATGCACGTGTTGTCTACGCGAAAGGCTGCGACGTGATCGAGGCGCGCAGCCAGGGGGCGCCTGTGTACCCTGGCGACGTGGAGATGGACGACGCGATCAATGAAGCGCGGGCGTCTCTGATTAGCACGAGCAGGGAACACATCGCCGACGCTGTACACGCCGCGAAGAACGCGGACGTTGCCGTCGTCTTCGTAGGCGATCTCGCGGGTCTCTTCCAGTCCGGCACGGTGGGCGAAGGCTCCGATACCGACAGCTTGGACTTGCCCGGCGTGCAGCAGGCGCTCCTGGAAGCGGTGGTGGCAACCGGCACCCCGACGGTCGTGGTACTGACGGGCGGTCGTCCCTACAACCTGGGCGGCCTAGAGGACAAAGTCGCCGGTGAGATCATGGCCTTTGCGCCGGGCGAAGGCGGCGCCGACGCGCTCGCGGACCTTCTGACAGGGACGGTCAATTTCTCCGGCCGCTTGCCGCTGTCCGTGCCCAAAAGCGCGGGAGCCGTGCCCTATGTCTACAACCATAAGCTGAAAAGCGCCGGGACCCCGATAGCGTTTCACTTCGGTTCACGTTATCCATTCGGTTTCGGATTGAGCTACACGAGGTTCGAATACCGTGGCCTGGAATGCAAGCAGCACGAAGTGCCGATCGAAGGTGGAACGGTCGAGCTGCAGTTCGAGATCGAAAACGTCGGGTCTCGAGCCGGCACGGAAGTCGTTCAGATGTATGTCCGCGACCGTCTGGCTTCGACGGTTCGTCCAGTGCGGGAGCTGAAGGGCTTTGCGCGCGTCAGCCTGGAGCCGGGCGTGCGGGGCAAAGTGACGATGACGATCCCCGTCGATATGCTGAATTTCAGCGACGAGCACGGGAATCGCATCGTCGAGCCCGGAGAGTTCGAGGTGATGGTGGGTAGCTCGAGCCGAGACATTCATCTGCGTGCGACAGTGATCGTTGTCGGAGATGGGGCAAGGATTCTGCCTCGCAATTGGCGAATGTTGAGCGCCTCGAGTGTTGCCCTTGATGAAACCATGTCGCAACCCGATGCGGCTGATTCCGTGGTCGCCAGCTAGCACTTGCACAACAACCGGATTGCTGAAGACATTGTCGGGCTGTGCAATGCAATTCATTGCACCAGCGAGCAGCCGATCAGACTTATCTACGGCATGAATTGCAAGGGAGGTTTGCGTTGAGTTTGATCGAAGCTTAAATGACCTGTCGCTTGCCGAGATGGAAGGGACACCGCGCTTTCTCCGCGGAGGCGGTGTCCATCCGTCTCGGCTAAGAAGGGACCGTCGTCCGCTTGAGGAGGACCTTAGCGGACGCTCGCGATACGTTCGCCGTCAATCCATTTGGATGCGTGTTGACTTCGGTACATTCAATAGACGCCGGAAGACGAAGCGTTGCACTCCTGTGCCTGTGCATTCTTTTTCTTGTAGCGCTGCGAAAGCGAGGACGCCGCTTGAACAAGGAGTGTGGTATCGACTCCGACTGCGACGAACTGCGCCCCGGCGTCGAGATACCTCTGCGCAACCTCTTGGTTGGCCATCAGCACACCTGCGGCCTTTCCGGCATCGAGAACGGTGCGAATTCCTTCGATGATGGTTCGCTGCACGTCCGGATGATTGGGTTGGCCGCGGTATCCCATCGAGGCCGACAAATCGGCAGGGCCGAAGAACACGCCATCTACGCCATCCACCGCCGCGATATCACGCAGATTTGCTATGGCTTCAGTGGTTTCTGCTTGCACGAGCAGACACATTTCGTCATTCGCACGATCAAGGTAATCCTTGACCTGGTTCCATCGCGACGCACGGGCAAGTGCCGCACCCATGCCGCGTATTCCATCAGGCGCGTAGCGCATCGCGCGCACCGTCTGTTCAGCGTATTCGGCGGTGCTGACCATCGGCACCAACAACGTTTGCGCGCCTACATCGAGGTACTGTTTGATCAGCGACGGTTCCCCGCACACCGGCCGAACGATCGGGTGTACCGGATAGGGCGCTACGGCACGCAGTTGATCGAGCACCACGCGGACGTCGTTCGGTGCATGTTCACCGTCGAGCAACAGCCAGTCGAAGCCGCAGGTTGCCAGCAACTCTGCGGCATTGGCATCGGCCAACCCGACCCACAGCCCGATCTGGGTGTGGCCCGCGCGCAGCGCGTTGCGGAATGTGTTCGATGGAATCTGCATTGTTTGGCCCCTCAGACGAAGCGGAACGAGATCGAGCCGAGAGGTCCGTAGTCGACATGGAGCGCATCGCCGGCCGCAGCCGGCGTCGGGCGCGTGAACGAGCCGGCGAGCACGACGTCGCCTGCGTTCAGCGTCTCGCCGTACGGCGCAATCTTGTTCGCCAGCCACGCGACGCCGGTGGCGGGGTGGTTGAGCACCGCGGCTGCGAGCCCGGTTTCCTCGATCACGCTGTTCTTGTGCAGCATGGCGCCGACCCAGCGCAGATCGACATCCATCGGCTTGACGGGACGTCCGCCCAGGACGACGCCCGCGTTCGCTGCGAAGTCGCTGATCGTGTCGAACACCTTGCGCATCGCGCGCGTGTCCCGATCGAACTGCTCGATGCGAGCGTCGATGATTTCAATCGCCGGCACCACGTAGCCGGTCGCGGACAGCACGTCGAACAGCGTGACGCCCGGCCCTTCGAGCGGCTTGTCGAGAATGAAGGCGAGCTCGACTTCGACGCGCGGCGCGATGAAGCGGTCGATAGGAATATCGCTGCCCGCGTCGAAGAACATGTCGTCCATCAGCGGTGCGTAGTCCGGTTCCGTAATCTGGCTCGCCTGTTGCATGGCGCGTGACGTGAGGCCAATTTTGCGTCCTCTGATTTCACGGCCATCCGCGAGCTCGAGCTTCACCCACTCGCGTTGGATCGAATAGCCGTCCTCGATCGTCATTTCCGGATATTGCTTCGAGAACTGGCGCAGCTGCGTGCGCGTCTTGCGCGCGTCGTACAGCTGGCGGGCCAGTGACGTGATCGTGTCTTGCGGAAGCATGAGTCAGCCTTGAGTGAAAAGCGGATGCAGAGAGCTGTTGCGCGAGTTATAGACCTCGTTGCCTTCGTCGATCTGCAGTGTGATGCCAATATGCCGCGTGGCAAGCAGCGGCGCGAAATGTTCATGGATCACCGCGTCGAGCGCGCGCCCGACTGCCTGGTGCACGGCCGGGCTGCGTCCGCGCGCGATCCGCAGGTTGAGATAGACGAACGCATATTCGCCGGTGCCGCCGGCCGCGCGTCCGGCCGCGCCACCGTCTGCGATGGAGCAGTGGGTGGCGGGATAGGCGAGCACGCGGACGCCGCCCGTCGGAAACACCGGCTGGCCGGCTTCGTCCCTTTGCTCGCGCATCGTATTGGCAAGCGCCGTGCACAGCGCTCGCATCTCGGTGCCGCCGTTGGCGACTGGACGGTCGAGGTCCGGAGTGTAGAGGATCGTCAGATGCGGCATTGCATTCTCCTTGTAGCGGACGGATTCAAAGGCGTGGAAACGCCCGATACTGCTTGGCAGACGACGCCTCGGCCGCCGGAATCGCGTTACCGCTTTGCGACGTGACCGGAAACACCGCGTTGATCTGCCCGGTGCCCGATGCGCCGAAGTACGGCGTCAACACTTCCGCACAGCCGTCGTAGTCGGACCAGCCGAGCGCACCGAGCATCATCGCGGTGTCATGCATGAAACCTTCGCCATGCCCCTTCGACGCATACTCAGGCAGCATCTCGCAGAATGTCTTCCAATCACCGCGCTGCCACATCTCGATGACCTGCCGGTCGAGCGTTTCGAGCAACGGGCTCCAGATCCTGAACGCGTATTCGGGCGCGAGCCCGTTTTGCGCGAAACGGTGGCTCAGGCTGCCGCTTGCGAGGAATGCGACCTTGCCGTCGTAGTGTTCTTCGACCGCGCGGCGCATCGCCCAGCCGAGCCGAGCGCTGTCGTTTAGATAGTGCGCCATGCAGAGCGCGGAGACCGACACGACCTTGAAGTGCCGGTCCGCATTCATGTAGCGGAGGGGGACGAGCGTGCCGTACTCGGGCGCGAGGGTTGTCGCGTCGTGCGCTAGCGTCTCGACGCCGTAGTCGTTGCAGGCTTTCGCGAGCAGGCGGCCGAGCTCCGGATTGCCCGGTGCTTCGAACGGCATGTTGGCGATGAAGTGGGGCAGCTCATTGCTCGTATAGAGCCCTTCGAAGTGGGGCGCGCAGTTGATGTGATAGTTCGCGTTCACGAGCCAGTGCGTATCGAACACGACGAGCGTGTCGACGCCGAGCGCTTTGCAGCGCCGCGCGATCTCGCGATGGCCGTCGATCGCGTCCTGGCGGCTGCCTTTGCGTGGTCCGTCGAGTTCCGAAAGAAACATCGACGGCACGTGCGTAATTTTCGCAACGAGAGCGAGTTCGCCCATGATCGTCTCCTAATCGCGCTTAGACGCGCCCCCACTGCGGAATGTGATGCGAGCCGAGCGACAGACAGACGTTCTTGGGCTCGAGGAACACCTCGTAGCTCCACGTGCCGCCTTCGCGCCCGACGCCGGACGCCTTCGTGCCGCCGAAAGGCTGGCGCAGGTCGCGCACGTTCTGGCTGTTCACGAAGCACATCCCGGCCTCGATCTGCGCAGCGACGCGATGTGCACGGCCCGTGCTCTCGGTCCACACGTAGCTCGACAGCCCGTACGCAATGTCATTGGCGATCCGAATCGCGTCGGCTTCGTCGTCGAACGGGATCAGGCATGCGACCGGGCCGAAGATCTCTTCCTGCGCGATGCGCATCCGGTTGCCGACGTCGACGAACACGGTCGGCGCGACGTAGTTGCCCTTTTGCAGCGACGCGGGCAGATCCAGCGCGTCGAGGCCGCCGCATGCGAGCGTCGCACCTTCCGTCGGTCCGAGCTCGATGTAGCTTCGTACCTTCGCGAGGTGGCTCTGGCTGATCATCGGACCGATGATCGTGTCATCGGCGAGCGGATCACCGACCTTGATTCGCTTCGCGCGCTCGATGAAGCGCTCCGCGAAGCGCGCGTAGATCGACTTCTGCACGAGGATCCGCGAACCGGCCGTGCAGCGTTCGCCATT
This sequence comes from Trinickia violacea, assembly GCF_005280735.1. Lineage (NCBI taxonomy): Bacteria > Pseudomonadati > Pseudomonadota > Betaproteobacteria > Burkholderiales > Burkholderiaceae > Trinickia > Trinickia violacea. The sequence continues at coordinate 2,996,962 of NZ_CP040078.1, read as the reverse complement.
GTTGGAAAAGATCATGAATACGGCTGCGTCGAGCGCGCGCTCAAAGTCCGCGTCCTCGAAGATCACGAACGGCGACTTGCCGCCGAGCTCCATCGAGAATTTCTTCAGCCCAGCCGCCTGCACGATCCGGTTGCCGGTTGCAGTCGAGCCGGTGAACGACACCGCGCGCACGTCGCGATGCGCGACGAGCGGTTCGCCCGTTTCCTGACCGAAGCCGTGCACGACATTCAGCACACCCGCCGGAATCCCGGCTTCGAGTGCGAGCTCGCCCAGGCGCGCGGCAGTGATCGGCGACAGCTCGCTCATCTTCAGCACCGCGGTGTTGCCGAACGCGAGACACGGTGCGACCTTCCACGTCGCGGTCATGAACGGCACGTTCCACGGCGAGATCAGCGCGCATACGCCAACGGGATGGAATAGCGTGTAGTTCAGATGCGTGTCGGTCGGATACGTGTGACCGTCGACGTGCGCGCAGACCTCCGCGAAGTAATGGAAGTTGTCGGCGGCGCGAGGCACCAGCTGTTTGCGCGTCTGCGAGATCGTTTGGCCGGTGTCGTTCGTCTCCGCTTCCGACAGCTCCGGCACGTGCTTCGTGATCAGTTCGCCGAGATTGCGGATCAGCTTCGCGCGTTCCTTCGGCGTTTTCGCGGCCCATGCGGGAAACGCATCCTTTGCGGCGGCGACGGCCGCGTTGACGTCATCGGCGTCGCCGCGGGCGACTTCGGCGAGAACGTCCTGATTGGCCGGGTTCACGGTTTCGAAGTAGTCGCGTCCGGCGCGCGGCTTACCGTTGATCAGATGCTCGATACGCATGGCATTCCTCTTTCGTTCCTGGGTTCAGTAGCGGCCGAAATCCGCATCCGACGCAATCGTGTTGACGAGCCGGCCGAGCCCGTCGATTTCGCAGACGACCTCGTCGCCTACGTCGACGTTCACGGTTCCCTCCGGCGTGCCGGTCAGGATCACGTCGCCGGGTGCAAGCGTCATGAAGCCGCTCAGGTATTCGATCAGCGCGGGCACGTCAGTGACCAGATCGCGCGTATTGCCACGCTGGCGCAAGGTGCCGTTCACGTACGTGCGCAGTTCGAGATTCGATACGTCGCGTACGTCGCCCGCATCGACGAACCACGGACCGAGCACGGTGCCGCCGTCGCGGTTCTTTACGCGCAGGTTCGGTCGGTAGTAGTTCTCGAGGTAGTCGCGGATCGCATAGTCGTTCGCGATCATGTAGCCCGCGACGTGGTCCATTGCCTCCTCGCGTTTGAGGTTCTGTGCGGTACGGCCGATTACGACCGCGAGCTCGCACTCATAGTGCATGTACGTAACGTCGGCCGGCCGGCGCGTCGTACCGCGATGACCGAGCACCGTGCCAGGCCCTTTCAGGAACACGAGCGGCTCATCCTGTTTCGTGAACTGAAGCTCCTTCGCGTGATCCGCGTAGTTCAGGCCGAGTGCGAAGAGTGTCCCGACGTCGATCGGCGCGAGCCAGACCACGTCGTCTTCGAGACAAATCCGGCCGTCGGCAAGCCTCACGCGATCACCCTCCGGATAAGCTTCGTGAATGGCGCCTGCATAGGCGACGCGGCCGCGCATCATCGCGATTCTCCGTTCGGTTGGGACGCGCCGGTGAACGACACGACGAGCGGCGCGAAGCCGTCGATCGTGACGACCGCTTCTTCGCCGGCTTGTGCGACCGGTGCGCCGTGCGGCACGCCGAGCGTGATGATGTCGCCGGCAACGAGTGTCATGAAATCGGTCACCTCTGCGAGCAGTTGCGCGACTCCGCGCACCGCCGTCGCGGTGCTCGCTTCGAATGACGGCTTGCCGGGGATATCGACGCGAATCGCGACGCTGTCGGGGTTGGGCACGTGTCGCTTCGCCACGAGCGCTGGGCCGATCACGCAGAAGCCGTCGCGTGCGCGAAAGCGTACCGATGGGCGGTAGACGCTCGCATGCGGGATGCTCAGATCGGCGACGGCCGTGTAGCCGGCGACGTAGTCGAATGCGCGCTCGGCCGGCACGCGCGTCGCGGTGCGGCCGATCACGATGCCGAGCGATGCGCCGACCTCTATGGTGTTTGCGTCGATCGGCACGGCGATTCGGGCGCGATGGCCGGCCAGCGTGTTGCGCGGCTTTAGATAGAGGATCGGTGCCTTCGGCGGCGCCTTGTACGGCGCGGCGTGCATCGTGTCGCCGAGCGCGTCGAGTGCCGCACGGTCGTTGAGCAGCGTGCCGTATACCGCGCCGCACACTGGCGCGCGGCACGCGACGCCATGCGCGAGCAGCGCGCTCACAGCATGCGCGTCGATATCGCGCGGCAGCGGGTCGCCTTCGACGTGGAGTAGATGATCGGTTACGGAGAACATGGGCGGGTGGGTTCCGACGGAATCACTAATATGTTAGTGATAGTGCTACTGATATGATTTCGGGTCAACAGATTTGTTCTCCAGCCTCGGGTTTTCCAGAGGCTCCTCCTGCTTTTCCATCCGGTGCTTTATGTCCGATTCAGCCTTTGACGGCTCCCTGCATCGCAACCTGCCAATGTTGTTGCTTCGCGCGCGAGAAAAGATGATGGATCGGTTCCGCCCGCTGATCACGGCGCAAGGACTGACCGAGCAGCAGTGGCGCGTGATTCGCGCGCTCAACGAGAAGGGGCCGCTCGAGCCTCGGCAGATCTCCGACCTGTGTACGATTTCCAGCCCGAGCATGGCAGGCGTTTTAGCGCGTATGGAGACACTTGGTCTCGTGACGAAGGAGCGGTTCGCGGACGATCAACGCCGGGTACGCGTGTCGTTGACTGCGAAGAGCGTCAAGCTGGTCAAGGTGCTCTCCCGGGATCTGGAGGCTGAATACGGCGCCATTGAACGTGCCGTCGGCGCTGACGTGGTTGCGCAGGTATACCAGGCCGTCGACGCGCTGCTCGCGGGCCTGGACGAAGATTAAGGTCGCGAATTGCGGCAGCACCCTCAGGCAATCGAAGTGCAAAAGAAGTCTTGATCAGCCGTAGCACCCGAAGCGGGATTTACACCGATTGCTGTGTCGGCGCGGATATTGCAATCTCCGCTCTCACAGCACCCCATCATGCTGGAGAGTTTTGCGTATTCGCACATTACCGGTGCGTTTGCGTGATTGATGCTTAATTTCGGGGCTTTGCGCGAAGGTATGCGTGCAAGTGCTTTGGACGGTGACCCAGTATGGCGGTTCAAATTGCCCGCTTCGACGACGCTCAACTCCACGCCAATGCGCTCGCGGGTTGGGACCAGTCTTACTATCAGATTACAGCGGGTCGTATCGAATGCTCGCTATTGCAAGTCGCGGTCGAGGGCCTGCACGTGTTTCGCGAGACGTTCACGCAGCGCGTCGCGCAATACGGTTCGGCTCCCAAGGGCGCGGTGAGCTTCGCCGTGCCGTTGCACGTACCCGGCGACGCCACGCTTCAGGGGCGCAAGTTCGAGCGGCACTCGCTGCATGCGCTCGCCAGCCGCGAGGACTTCGTATTTCATGTCGCCGAGGGCATGGAGACGCTAATCCTGACGATCGACGCCAGCGAACTCGCGGAACTGCTCGACTGCATGCAGTCGACGTGGTCGGTGCACAAGCACCGCAGGCGGTCGTTGTCGCCCAATCCGCAGTGCTACGCAAACGCGATCCGGAACCTGACCGAAGCGTTTTGCGCGGCGACGCAAAACGACGCGATGTCCTCGTCGCTGTACGCGCAGAAGATGTTCCGGCACTCGATGCTCGGCATCCTGCTCGACGTGCTGACCGATGAAGATCCCAATCTCAAGACCGATTTGACGGACGCCGTGCGCTGCGATCTCGTGCGCCGAAGCCGCGAGATCGTCTTGGCCGGTGGCGCCGAGCCCGTCACCGTGCTCGATTTGTGCCGCATCCTGCGCGTGAGCCGCCGCACGTTGCAGAATAGTTTTCAGCAGGTCGCAAAGATGACGCCGCTTGGCTACCTGCGTGCGATTCGTTTGTCCGAGGTGCGCCGCGCACTGATGAGCTCGCCTCGCGAGGCGCTGTCGATCGGCGACGCCGCAGCCCGCTTCGGGTTCTTTCACTTGAGCCATTTCACCGCCGACTACAAATCGCTGTTCGGCGAACTGCCTTCCGATACGCGCCGCTTTGGCGGCTCGCGCCTGTCCACGTTCCACTGAGTGCCGCGGCGCTTCGTTTGCGCCGACCGCCTGGCAGCGGCCATGCCGTGCAACCGTTGCCGGCGCGCGCACGCGCTGCGCGTTGCCGATTTTGGCTAACGGTGCCTTGTAAACGCTCCCTATATTGCCTCCGACGCCGTCCCCGCTTGCCGAACCCAAGGGCGGCGCCAAGCAAACGAGGAGCATATGGAAAGCCAAAACAATGGAGCGGTCGCGATACGCGATGAAGTGGCGTCGTTTACGGCGCGGGAACATGGTCTCTTTATCGACGGCGGTTGGCGCACGGGACGATCGCCTGCGCGGCTCGACGTGTTCAATCCGGCGACGGGCGCACGTCTAGCGCAAGTGGTCGACGCGGACGCCGCCGACATCGACGCTGCCGTCACAAGCGCCGCGCGCGCGTTCGAAAGCGGCGTCTGGCGCAAACTGCGGCCCGCGGACCGCGAGCGCATTCTGCTGAAGCTGGCCGACGCGCTCGAAGCAAACGGCGAAACGTTTGCGCAGTTGGAGACGCTGAACCAGGGCAAATCGATCAACGTCGCGCGAGCGGTCGAAGTGGGCGCAACCGTCGAATACGTCCGCTACATGGCGGGCTGGGCGACCAAGATTACGGGCGAAACGATGGACGTGTCGATCCCGTTTCCGCCCGGCACGCGCTACACGGCCTACACGCGGCGCGAGCCGGTCGGCGTGGTCGCCGGCATCGTGCCGTGGAATTTCCCGCTGATGATTGCAGTCTGGAAGCTGATTCCGGCGTTGGCGAGCGGCTGCTCGATCGTGATCAAGCCGTCGCCCGAAACGCCGCTCACGGCGCTCTTGCTCGCGCAGCTGGCGTGCGAAGCGGGCGTGCCGCCGGGCGTGTTCAACGTCGTGACGGGCGGCGCGGAGGCGGGCGACGCGCTCGTCAAGCATCGGCTCGTCAACAAGATCTCGTTCACGGGCTCGACCCGCACGGGCAAGCTCGTCGGCACCGCTGCCGTGCAGAACATGACGCGTTTTTCGCTCGAACTCGGCGGCAAGAATCCGATCGTGATGTTGGCCGACGTCGATACCGAAGCGGCCGTGCAGGGTGTGCTGGCCGGCGCGTTCTTCAACCAGGGGCAGGTGTGCGCCGCCGCCTCACGCCTCTATGTGCATCGCAGCCGCTATGCCCAGATCACCGAAGCGCTTGCTGCCGCGGCCGATTCGATGAAGCTCGGGCCGGGGCTCGATCCGGCCACGCAGATCAATCCGCTCGTGTCGGCACGGCATCGCGACGCTGTGGTGCGCTATATCGAACGCGGACGCGCCGAAGGCGCGACGCTCCTGTGCGGCGGCGCTCCAGCGGAAGCGGACGGCTTCTACGTCAAGCCGACGGTGATGACCGGCGTCGGCCAGGATTCCACGGTCGTACGCGAAGAAATCTTCGGGCCCGTGCTCGCGGCCATCCCGTTCGACGACACGAGCGAGGCGATCCGGATGGCGAACGATTCGCCGTACGGCCTCACCGCGAGCCTCTGGACCAACGATCTGAAGGCCGCGCTCAATCTGATTCCCGAGATCCAGGCGGGCACCGTCTGGGTGAACTGCCATATCCCGCTCGATCCGAGCCTGCCGTTCGGCGGCTTCAAGCAATCGGGCATCGGCCGCGAGTTTGGCCGTCAGGCGATCGACGGTTTCACCGAAGTGAAATCGGTCTGCATCGCACATTGAACGTGTGGCGGCGCTGCTGCGCCCGCCCGGCTCGATGGCGGCGCCGCCCGGATCTCACATGCAGGAGTGAACTATGAGTTATCGCGAATCCCGCTTCTGGCACCCCATGCTGCATCCGAACGAGATGAAGGCGCGTGAGCCGATCCGGATCGTGCGCGGCGACGGGTGCTATGTGTTCGACGATCGCGGACGCAAGCTCGTCGACGGCGTCGCCGGTCTGTGGAACGTGAACGTCGGCCACAACCGCAAGGAGGTGAAGGACGCAATCGCCCGCCAATTGGACGAGCTCGAATACTTCCAGCTGTTCGACGGCATCTCGCATCCGCGTGCCGAGGAATTGTCGGCCGTGCTGGCCGGCATGCTGGAACCGGAAGGGATGCGGCGGGTGGTCTACAGCTCGGGCGGCTCGGATGCCGTCGAGACAGCGCTCAAGCTTGCGCGGCAATACTGGCGCGTGAAGGGGCAGCCGGACCGGACCAAATTCGTCTCCTTGAAGCAGGGTTATCACGGCACACACTTCGGCGGTGCATCGGTGAACGGCAACACGGTGTTTCGGCGCAACTACGAGCCCAACCTGCCTGGCTGTTTTCATGTCGAGACGCCGTGGCCGTACCGCAATCCGTTCACGCAGGATCCTGAAGAGCTGGGCCGTATCTGCGCGGCCTTGCTCGAACGCGAGATCGTCTTTCAGAGTCCGGATACGGTGGCCGCTTTCATCGCCGAGCCGATTCAGGGTGCGGGCGGCGTGATCGTTCCGCCCGCGAACTATTGGCCGCTCGTGCGCGAAGTGTGCGACAAGTACGGCGTGCTTCTGATCGCGGACGAGATCGTCACCGGCTTCGGCCGTTCAGGCGATATGTTCGGCAGCCGCGGCTGGGGTGTGAAGCCCGACATCATGTGTCTTGCGAAGGGCATTTCGTCGGGGTACGTGCCGCTTGGGGCGACCATCGTCAATGCGCGCGTCGAGTCGGCGTTCGCCGAGAACGGCGATTTCTCCGGCGCGATCATGCATGGCTACACGTATGCGGGGCATCCGGTGGCATGCGCGGCCGCGCTTGCTAATCTGAAGATCGTCGTCGATGAAGACTTGCCCGCGAATGCGAAGCGCCAGGGCGCCTATCTGCTCGAGCGGTTGCAGGACTTTCCGGCACGCTTTGAAGCGGTCGGCGAAGTGCGCGGCAAAGGTCTGATGGTCGCGCTCGATCTCGTCGCCGATCGCACCACGCGCGAGCCGATCGATCCCGCTTCGGGCTACGCCAACGCCGTTGCCGAAGTGGCGCGCCAAGCCGGCGTGATTGTGCGGCCGGTGGGCACCAAGATCATCCTGTCGCCGCCGCTCGTGATCGAGCGCGAACAGATCGATGTGCTCGTCGATGCGCTCGCGGCCGGCTTCGAGAAGGTGCCTTTCGTGCAGTAAGCTTCGCCGCCGTTTGCAGGACGGCGGATTCTTCGTGCCCTCGCTGCTCCTTCCGGAGCCCGCGAGGGCTTTTTTTAAGCAAATCCTTATCACGCCCGACACAGCGGCGAGCGCTCCGTTTGCCAATTTCGGCTAAAGCGATCTTTTTGTTATCTCTAAATTGTCATCAAGGAGATCGGAACGTAACAGGAAGCCACGCCGTACATCTCCCGTCACGTCAGGTTAATCCGGAATCCATAACGAAAGGCAAGATGAGAAGGAGTTGGAGATGAAACGACTGGCCAAAGCAGGCGTCTTTGCCGCACTGACTGCGATCGCTGCTGCAGTGCTCGCCCAATCGTCGGGGTCGCCGACGGTCACCGGTGCGGAGAGCGGTGCGAGCGCGGATGGCGCGATTCCCGCATTCACGGGCCGCGACACGCCGCAGGCGGGATACGCCTACGGCAAGTTCCGCGGCGACTACTGGAAATACAAGAACGAGAAGCCGCTTTTCTCGATCGATGCCGCCAACGTCGACAAGTACGCGGACAAACTCACGCCCGGCCAGGTGGCGCTCTTCAAGCAGGTCAAGGGCTACCGGATGGACGTCTACCCGACCCATCGCGATTGCAGCTACCCGGACTGGGTGCTGGAGAACACGAAGAAGAACGGCGAGGGCGCCAGCAAGCTCGATTCGACGGGCGACCACCTGCAGAGCGCCGTGCTGCCCGGCCTGCCGTTTCCGGGCGCCAAGAGCGGTCAGCAGGCGATCTGGAATTATCTGACGCGCTATCGCGGAGTCGGCGCGGCGTGGGACAAGGTCTACACGATGGTGTCGCCGCGTCCCGGCAGCACCGACTGGATCTCGGTGACGAGCCGCCAGACCGAGTATTTCCCCTGGGGCGCGAAGGGCGCGAACCCGCTCGGCGCGAAGGATCCGCTGTTCTCGATCTACTACGGCTACGACTCGCCGGCCGCGATGGCGGGCCAGGGCGTGGTGCAGACCTTCCACTTCGCGGACAACCAGGCCGAGGCCTACTACTACTTCCCGGGCCAGCGCCGCGTGCGCCGCATGCCGTCGTACAACTATGACGCTCCGCAAATCGGCTTCGAAAACCAGTACACGGTCGACGAACCCTGGCTCTTCAATGGCGACATCGACCGCTTCGATTGGAAGCTGATCGGCAAGAAGGAGATGTACGTGCCGTACAACGACTTCGCGATGTACGACTTCCGCAAGAGCGTCGGCGACGTCTTCAAGAACGACCAGGTCGACCCGTCGGCGCGGCGCTATGAGCTGCACCGCGTCTACGTGCTCGAGGCGACGCTCAAGTCGAACATGCGCCACATCTCCCAGAAGAAAGTGCTGTACCTCGACGAGGACACCTACCTCGCGCTCGTCGGCGAGGACTATGACGCCCAAGGCAAGCTCTGGAAGACCAAGGAAGGCTATCCGGTACCGCTGTGGGAATTGGGCGGAACCTGCGACATCGAGCCTTTCGCCCAATACAACCTGCTCAACGGCCGCTACGTGGATGACCAGACGGTGATCGGCGCCGGAACGGACGTGCACTACTTCGAGTCCTCGAGCGATCCGCGTTTCTCTTCCAACTACTACTCCGCGGAAAACCTTCGCTCGATCAGCGAGCGCTGAAGCCGGCAACGTAGGCATGGCTCGTGACGCAAGGCATACGTCACGAGCAGTGACAATAGATAGGAATGCAAATGAAAACGACAGGGGTTGGCGTATCTGTTTCTGTTTCACTGGCCGTGCTGGGCGCCGCGTCGTCCAGTGCGTACGGCTACGATTTCACGACAGGTCTTGGGGACCTGTCCGGCTCGTGGGTATCCAACCTGACGGCGGGCGCAGGCATTCGCACCAAGAGCCCGAGCTGTTCGCTGACGGGCGATCCGAACGCCTTCGGCTGTGGCGACGCGGCCAATGTCGCGCAGTGGGGCGGCGGGGATATGGGCGACCTCAACTATAGGAAAGGGCAACCGTTCAGCACGTACATCAGCGCGACGAGCGAACTGCTGCTGACGATGCCCAGCGAGGGCTACAAGTTCATGATCCGCGGCACGGGCATGTACGACTTCCTGGCTGGGAATACCGCGCGTACCCCGCTTTCGAGCACGGCGTCGGCACAAGTCGTCTACAACGCGCAACTGCTCGATTTGTGGGGCGAAAAGGATTTCAACCTCGGCGGAGAGCCGGCACACGTGCGGCTCGGCAACCAGGTCATCAACTGGGGCGAGAGCTACTTCGCCACCAACGGCATCAACGCGACGAACTCGGTCGATGTCCAGAAGCTCTTGATTCCCGGCACGCAACTCAAGCAGGCGCTCTTGCCGGCACCGATGCTGAGCTTTGCGGCAGGGCTCGGAAACGGCTTCAGCACCGAGGGCTACTACCAGTTCCAGTGGAACGGTAACCGCTATCCGCCGGTGGGCACGTACTGGTCGGTGACCAACAACTTCGGGCGCGGGGCGGTGCCGTTCACGGCCAGCACGATCAACGGCAACGTGGGCGGCGTGGATGCCGGCACCATCGCGGGCGCGAACGCCGGCAATTCCGCGACGCTCTCGGCGATCAACACGGGTCTCGTGAACGGACAGTTCGCGGGCGCGCCGTTCCACTCGATCGGCATCCCGGTGTCCACGCAATTGCCGAGCGAGTACAAGCCGCAATTCGGCCTCAAGCTCAACTACCGGCCGAAAAATCTCGATGTGAACTTCGGTTTCTACTACGAGAACTACACGGACAAATCGCCGGTGCTGTCCACGCTCGCGAACGGTTCGAACCAATGGTCGTATCTCGAGAACCGCCAGCTGTTCGGCGTGAGCGCGAACTTCTCGCTCGGCGACTGGGCAATCGGGACCGAGCTGTCATATCGCCCGCGCGATGCCGTGGCGCTCTCGAGCTGCTTTGGCGCGGGCGGTCCGCTCGACGTGAATACGAACGGCGTTTCGGGCATCGACTGCCAGCAATGGGTCGACAAGAAGAAATTCCAGTACGACATCAACGGTCAGCTGAACCTCACGCAAAGCCAGTATCCGTTCCTGAAGCTGCTCCATGCGGACATGGCGGTGCTCACGGCCGAACTGACCTGGATCTACTACCCCGGCTTGAGCTCGAGCGGCGTGACCCGCACGATCAACGGCCAGAGCGTCACCCAGGTGCCCGCCGCCGGCTACTACACGTGGCTGAACAACGGTTCCAGCCTCGGCTACCCGATCGCCGCCGCACAAGGGACGGCGAGCTCGGTAGGCGCGACCATCGACTTCAATTGGACTTACGACGGCACCGTGATTCCCGGCTGGCAGGTCACTCCGGGTGTGACGTTCGCCGACGCGCTGTACGGCTACACGCCGACGTTCACGGCCAACTACCTGCAGGGCGCGAAGTCGGTCAACGTCTATGTGCTGTTCAACCAGAACCCGACGGTCTGGCAGGCGGGCATCAACTACACGGCGTTCTTCGGCGGGCATGACAGCGTCGGACAGCCGTACGCCGACCGGAACTTCGTGGGCGTCTTCGCCACACGCACCTTTTAGTGCGGCAAGCGCAATAAAACGGTGCGCAGCGCTGCGCACCGCAGACCTACTTGAAGGATAGCGCCGTGTTGAATCGCTTTGTCATCCGTCTCGAGACACTGTTCTTCGGACATCGCCTGATCGTGCTGGCGGCGATCGGCATCTTTACCGCGGTCATGGCCGTCTTCGCCGTGCAGTTGCGCATGGAGGCCGGCTTCGAGAAGCAGATGCCGATCGGCCACGAGTACATCAAGACCTTCCAGCAGTATCGCAACGACCTGTTCGGCGCGAACCGCATCACCGTGGTCGTGCGCGCACGCAACGGCAATATCTGGACGCCGCAAGGTCTGAAGACGCTGTACAAGGCGACGCAGGCGGTCATGTTCCTGCCCAACGTCGATCGTCAGGGCGTTCAGTCGCTGTGGACGCCGAACGCGTTCGTCAACGAGATCACCGAAGACGGCTTCCGCGCCGATCCGGTCATCGACGGCACGATTACGCCGCCGCAACTGACGCCTGCGATCGTCGCGCAGGTCCGCAAGGCGGCGACCGAAGGCGGCTACATCGGCACGCTGGTCTCGCACGATCAGGACAGCGCGATGATTACGGCGGAACTGAACGAGCGCGACAGCGCAGGGAAGGTGCTCGACTATGTCGCGTTCAACCGTCTGCTCGAAAGCCAGATTCGCAAGCCGTTAGAAGACGCGAACTACGAGATTCAGATCATCGGTTTCGCCAAGCAGATCGGCGATATCGCCGACGGCGCAACGGCCGTGCTCGGCTTTTGCGCCGTCGCGCTGCTGCTGACCGCGCTGGCCGTGTACTGGTACAGCCATTCGATCCGCTTCACGGTGCTGCCGATCATTTGTTCGCTGACGTCGCTCGTCTGGCAGTTCGGCACGCTCAGGCTGCTGGGCTTCGGTCTCGATCCGCTCGCCGTGCTGGTGCCGTTCCTGGTATTCGCGATCGGCGTGTCGCACGGCGTGCAGCAGGTCAACTACATCGTGCGCGAGCTGTCGCATGGGCACAGTTCGCTCGAGGCGGCGCGCCGCAGCTTCAGCGGATTGCTGATCCCGGGCACGCTCGCCCTGATCACGGCGTTCGTCTCGTTCGTTACGCTGCTCCTGATTCCGATTCCGATGGTGCGGGAGCTGGCGATCACCGCATCGCTCGGTGTCGGCTACAAGATCGTCACGAACCTCGTCATGCTGCCGGTGGCCGCATCGTGCTTCCACTTCACGAAGGCCTACGCCGACCGCGCGCTCGACAAGCGCGAGCGGCGCTCGGCGTGGCTGCGCAAGCTCGCACGCGTGGCCGAACCGCGCAACGCCTATGCGGTGCTCGCCGTGACGGCGGTGGTGTTCGTGCTCGCGGCGTGGCAAAGCCGCGACCGCGTGATCGGCACGCTCCAGCCAGGCGCCCCCGAGCTGCGCGCCGATGCGCGCTTCAACCGCGACGCGGTGTCGATCGCGAGCCACTACGACATCGGGCTCGACTGGCTGACGGTGGTGTTCGAATCGAAGGGCACGGCGTGCGACAACCCGGCTGTCGGCGTCTTCGAAGACGACTTCGCGTCGCTGATGCAGCGCGAGCTTGGCGTGGTCTCGGTGGAGTCGTACCCGGCGATGCTGCGCACCTACAACGAAGGCTACAACGAGGGCAATCCGAAGATGAACGTGGTGCCGATCGATTCCGGCAACTACGGCGGCATCTCGGCGGATCTCGGCCGCGTGAAGGGCTACATGAACAAGGACTGCAGCATGACGGCGGTGCACCTGTTCCTGACCGACCACAAGGCGACCACGATCAATCGCATTCTCGACGACATCAAACAGTATCGCGCCTCGCATCATCTCGACGGCGTCACGATCCGGCTCGCCGCCGGCAACGCCGGCGTGCTCGCGGCGATCAACGACGAGGTCGCGCAAAGCGAGCTGCCGATGATGCTTTACGTCTACGCGGCGATCCTGATCCTCGTGTTCTTCGCTTACCGGGATCTGCGCGCGATGGTGGCCTGCTGTGCGCCGCTGACGGTGGCGACGTTCATCGGCTACTGGTTCATGAAGGAGCTGCAGATCGGCCTGACGGTGGCGACGCTGCCGGTGATGGTGCTGGCGGTGGGGATCGGCGTCGATTACGCGTTCTATATCTACAACCGCCTGCAGCTCCATCTCGCCAGCGGGCAGCCGATCGTGAAGGCGGTCGAGCACGCGATGCTCGAAGTCGGCGTGGCGACCATCTTCACCGCGATCACGCTCGCGATCGGTGTCGCCACCTGGAGTTTTTCGGCGCTCAAGTTCCAGGCCGACATGGGCAAGCTGCTCGCCTTCATGTTCGTCGTCAACCTCGTGATGGCGATGACAGCGTTGCCCGCGCTCGCTGTCGTGCTCGAGCGGATATTCCCGCGGCGCAAGCCGGTGCGGGCGCCGGGTCTGCTGAGCCATTGAGGTTGCTCAAGAAATCGAACGCAAAAGGATGGATCTCGCAATGATCAAGAACGCTATTGCCAGCATCGCCTTGTGCTGTGCCTGCGCGAACGGCTTCGCCCAGTCGGGTGGCGGCGCACCGGCTGCGCTGCCGGTCACCCCCGCGCATGCCTGGGCCGGCCCGGAGCACGCGATGCTGCTCGACGCGGCGCATGCCGGCACGCGCATCGTCGCGGTCGGGGAGCACGGCATCGTATTGCTGTCCGACGACGGCGGCCGCCACTACCGCCAGGCGAAGCAGGTGCCCGCGGCCACGACGCTCTCGTCGGTCTATTTCGCCGACCCGCAGCACGGCTGGGCAGCGGGCCAGTGGGGCGTGATTCTCGCCACGGCGGACGGCGGCGAAACCTGGACGCTGCAGCGGTCCGACACGTCGATCGACCAGCCGCTCTTTTCCGTGTACTTCGAGAACGCGCAGCATGGCTGGGCGGCGGGCCTGTGGTCGCTGCTGCTCGAAACGGCCGACGGCGGGCACACCTGGAACGTCGCGAAGCTGCCGCCGCCGCCCGGCGGCGGCAAAGCGGACCGCAACCTCTATCGGATCTTCGCCGATCGCACAGGCACGCTCTACATCGCGGCCGAAAAGGGCACGGTGCTGCGCTCGCGCGATCACGGCACGACGTGGGAATACCACGAGACCGGCAACAAGGGCAGCTTGTGGGCCGGTACGGCTGCGCCGGACGGATCGATCTACGTCGGCGGCTTGCTCGGCCACCTGTATCGGAGCCGCGACGGCGGCGATACCTGGACGGCGATCGACTCGGGTTCGAGCGGATCGATCACGGATCTCGTCGCGGCGGGCGACCGGGTGCTCGGTGTCGGCCTGGAAGGTTTCGTGATCAGCGGCACCACGGGGGCCGAGCGTTTCACAGCCAAAGAACGGCTGGATCGTGCGGAGCTGACCGCGCTGATCGTGCCGGGCGCGGGTGCTAACGCACAGGCAAGCGCACCGATTTTGTTTTCGAAGGACGGCGTTCTGAAGTCCGAATGATCCGGCCGGTTCCACTTCAATTCTTCATTGGGTTCTCCTCATCATGATTCGCGAAAATTCCGCTCCCTATGCCGCTCTTTTGCTGCGCGTAAGCCTCGGCGTGCTCTTTGTCGCGCACGCCTTGCTTAAGATCTTTGTCTTTACGATTCCCGGCACCGTCGAGTTCTTCGCGTCGCTGGGCTTGCCCGGGCCGCTTGCCTATGCCGTGATCGTGCTGGAGCTGGGTGGCGGACTGGCGCTGATTGTCGGCTGGCACGCGCGCTATTTCGCGATTCCGCTCGCGCTGGACCTCGCAGGCGCGATCGTCACGGTACACGCGGCGAATGGCTGGCTTTTCACCAACAAGGACGGCGGCTGGGAATATCCAGCGTTTTGGATGGTCGCGTTGATCGTCTTATTCCTGCTCGGCGACGGCGCTTTTGCGCTCAAAAGCGCGCGCAAGCCGGCGTGATGACGCCGCTTCCCTGCATCGTGACGCGCTTCGAGACCGACGACGTCAACGAGCTCGCGCACGGCTTGACGGTTTTCGAACAGCGATTCGATCAATTGAGCGCAGGGCGCTTCGACGGCCGGTTTGTCGAAGTGTCGTTCGGCGGTGTGCAAGTCTATTGCGAGCACACGAATCAGTCGATTCACGAGGCGGGCCGGATTCGCGCGAATGCGCGCGGTTTCGCGATCGCCTCCGAAGTGCAGGGGCGTGCCGTGTTTTGCGGCAGCCCGCTTGCCGGCGGCGAGTTGATGATGCTCGGCGAAGGTGACGAGCTCGATTTCCGCACGGCGCGGATCATGCGGACGGTCGGCTTTGTTTTGCCGGCCGAGCGGCTGGCCGAACTTCAGATTGACTTGCCGAAGACGGGTGCGCGAACGGCTGCGGCGAGCTCGCGCGTGATCTGCGCGGATCGCACGATGACTGTCGAGCTGCGGCTTCTGGTCGAGCGGATTCTCGATGGGTTTGCCGGACGTCCGGATAGCCCAGGCGAGGCGCGAAACCAGCACGCCGCCCTCGCGCAAACGGCAATCGATGAGCTGGAGACCGCGCTTGTCGTCCTCGCTCAGCGTGCTTCGGAAAGCGCGGTGGCTCGGCCGGTCTGGATCGCACGGCGGCGCGTGGTCAGTCGCGCGATATCGTTCATTCGCGAGAACGTCGCGGAGCCGATCACGATCGGTGCGCTGTGCAAAGAAATCAACGTGTCGCGCCGCACGCTGCAGTATTGCTTCGAGGACGTGCTTGGCATCGCGCCGCTCGCGTATCTGAAGGCGGTGCGCCTGAACGGCGCGCGGCGAGCGCTGAAGTCGCCGCGCTCGCGCTCGCTTGGCGTCGGCGACATCGCGGCGCAATGGGGCTTCTGGCACCCCTCGCACTTTCGCGAAGACTATCGCCGCATGTTCGGCGAACTGCCCTCGGCGACGAGACGGCGTCAGGGCGAAGGCGCGGCGTAGGGCGAGCGTCGGGCCGCGTGCAGAAGGCGGCGAGCCGAACGCCGCAGCGGCCGGCCGCGCACGCAGCACGTAGGCGCCGCCCGCCTGGAATCGCATCGCTACTTGTCCTCCATCACATGGCGCACGGCGTTGACGTGCGTCGATATCTGCTTTGCCAGCTTGTCGGTATCGTCCGCGAGCCGCTTCATCTCCGCCGCGACGACGGCGAAGCCACGCCCTGTGTTGCCGGCGCGGGCCGCCTCGACGCGCGCGTTGAATGACAGAATCGACAACGCGCGGATGGCCCTCAGGATGTCGTCGACGTCCTCGAGGATCGTGCCGGTGGCGCCGGTGATCGCGCGCAGGCGCTTCTCGGATGCGAGCCGCGCAGCGCGCTCGCCTTGCACCTCGATCACGAGGCCCTCGAGAAACAGCAGTTCGCCGTTTTCGTCGAATACGCCCCCGCCCATTTCGCGAACCCAGAGCGAGCCGCGTTTCGCGGTCTTGATCCGGTAGTCGACGGTCCAGGGCTCGCGCTTGCGCAGCGCGTCCTGCACGATGTCGAGCACGTAGACCTCGTCGTCGGGCTCGGTCAGCGAGGGCAGGGTGCGCACGGCGTTGCCGAGGAAGTCTTCGCGCGGGTAGCCGGTCACGTTGCGGATCGACGCCGTCGCATAGATCACCGTGAAATCGGCGTCGTTCAATTGGCGGTACAGGAAGCCTTGCATCCGCCCTGTAATGCTCTGGAAGATCGAGAGTTCGTCGTCCGGCGCCGGCGTGTCTTGGATTGGGGTGGCGAGCATGGTAACGAGGATCGGTAGACGCGCTCAGACCACCGCGAAGTAGTGCTTCGTGAACCGGTCCGAAAGAATCTCCCACGCGATCGGCGTGCCTTTCTCGATGAACCAGCTGTCGCCGACTGTGTAGTGAACCGCTTCGCCCGTGTTCTCGTTGCGCAGCACGCATTCGCCTTCGAGCACGGTCGCTTGCTCGGTGAACGGGTAGGTCATGTTGAACTTGCCCTTCGTGCACGCGAAGTAGCCCGCGCTGACAGGTGAAGCGGGCGTGCCGTAGTGAACCTTGCCGAAGGCCTTCACGTCGCCTTCGACGATCGTCGAACCCAGGTCGGCAACCGTGCCCCATGCGTCGAGTTCGTGCGGGAACGTGCCCAGTTTGATGCTATGCATTGATGTTGACTCCGTTGGTCGGTTAGAAAATAGGGGTTTGTTGACGTGCTGGTTTGCTTGATCTATCGCCGGCCTTTCCAATAGCCGCTGACCTGGTTCCAGGTCTTGCCCGCAGTCGTCATCACGGCGCGCAGCTGGTCCTTGGCGAAGATGTCGATGTGCGGCACGGAACTCAGAAGGTCGTAGCGCGCGGAGCCTTCGGTCATGCCTTCTGCCAGCACCTTGCAGACGATGTGGCTCGGCGTGACGCCGAAGCCCGCATAAGCCTGGACGTAGAACACGTTCGGATGCCCGTTGAGCGAGCCGATCTGCGGAAAGAGATTCGCGCCGCAGCAGAGCGGCCCGCCCCACGCGAGATCGATCTTGACGTCCTTCAAATACGGAAACACCTTCAGCATCAGGCTGCGATTCCACGCCTTGAGGTCGCTCGGAATGTAATCGAGCAGGGCGGTCGCGCTGCCGAACAGCAGACGGTTTTCGTTGGTCACGCGGTAGTAGTCGATGATGGGGCGGATGTCGCTATAGGCACCGCGTATCGGGCTGATTCGCTCGATCAAGTCGTCCGGCAGCGGCTCGGTGCAGAGCTGGAACGCAAACGTGTTGACGGTCTTCTTGTAGATCGTCGGTTCGAGGCCGTTCAGAAAACCGTTGCACGCCCAGAGCATTTTCGAGGCGCGTACCGAGCCCATCGCGGTCCGCACGACCACGCGGTCGCCGTACTCGACGTCGATCACCGGGCTGTTTTCGTAGATCTTCGCGCCGTAGCCCGTGAGCGCCTGCGCTTCCCCGAGCAGCAGATTCAGCGAATGAACGTGGCCGCCGCCCATATGCAGCAATGCGCTTCCGTAGACATCGGAGCCGACGATCTTTTTCACTTCCTGCCCGGTGTAGAGCTGGATTTCCGTCGCGGGGTCCACAGACTTGAAACTCGTCTCCCAGGCGCGCAATGTCTTTTCCTGGCGGCCGTTGAAGCCGAGATAGGCATAGCCGTTGCGAAAGTCGGCATCGATTCCGTACTTCGCGATGCGGTCGCGGATGATGCCGGCGCCGAGGTTGCTGATCTTGAAGATTTCCTTGAGGCCGTCTTCGCCGACGTGCTTCGCGATTGCGTCGAGATCGTGTCCGATGCCGGCCATGATCTGGCCGCCGTTGCGGCCGGTTCCGCCGTAGCCGAGATGCTTGGCTTCGAGCACGACGACGTTCGTGATGCCGTGCTCGGCCAGTTCGAGCGACGTGTTGATGCCGGAGAAGCCGCCGCCGATGACGACGACGTCGGCGTCGATGTCTTCTTTGAGGGCGGGAAAGCGCAAATCGTACTTCTTCGTGGCGCTGTAGTAGGTGAGGGAGTCGAGCTGGTTCATCGTGCGAGTGGTCGATAAGGGGCGGCCGGTGCATCGACGCATGCGTCGATGCCCGCGGGCGTCATGCAAAACCGGGGAGCGGGGCTAGGCTTGCGAAGCGCGCTTAGACTTTCGAATCGCCGAGCTGGCTGAAGAGGACGGGATTGCGCGTCCTGAGCCTGCCGGCCAGCAGCAGACCCGCGATGGCGGCGATCGGCAACGACGCGGTCAGCGCGTAGGACACGCTCTGGCTCGCGCCGGTGAGGACGGAGAAGTTCGCAACGGCGAGCAGCAGCACGGCAGTCAGCGCGACGCCCGACAAGAGCGGCAGGATGAACACGCGCAGCGCGCTTTCCGAAGCGCCTACATTGGCCCGCTTGAAGTAGCGGATGACCGCGAACGAGGTCAGTGCCATCAGCGCGATCACGCACAGCGTGGCGACGTTGGTGAGCCACGAGAAGAGCGTGAGCACCGGATCGGATTTGGCGACCACGAAACCGAGCACGACGATGGCGGCCAACGCGGATTGCAGCAGTGAGCCGTTGTGCGGGCTCTGATGAATCGGATGGGTACGCCCCAGCGCTTTCGAAAGCAGCCCTTCGCGGCCGCTCGCGAAGAAGTAGCGCGCCGCCGAGTTGTGGAATGCCAGCAGGCCCGCATACACGCTCGTGATAAACAGCACGCTCATGGCGAGCGTCAGGCTCTTGTTCGCATAGCGGTCGGAGAGCGAATAGAGGAACGTCGTCGGGTCTTGCAACGCGGAGATGATTTTGACGATCGATTCGGCGCCCGCGCCGACAACCATGCACCAGACGGAGAACGCGTAGAAGCCGCCGATCAGCAAAACGGAGAGATACGTCGCGAGCGGAATCGTGCGATGCGGATTCTTCGCCTCTTCGCTATAGATGGTCGTTGCTTCGAAGCCAATGAACATCGCGAAGCAGAACAGCAGGCCGATAGCGGGCGTACCGCTAAAAATCGCGTGCTGCGTGAACGGGACCAGCGTGGGTCCGGCTTGCCCGCCGACCTTCAGGATCGCGACATCGAGCACGAGCACGACCAGATATTCGCCGATCACGAGAATCGACAGCACCTTCGCGGAGAGGTCGATCTGCCGGTACCCGAACACCGCGATGCTCGCCATTGCCGCGAATGCGCAGATCCACCAGGGCACGCCGATGCCGAGGTGCTGCGCGAGAAACCCGGAGGCGACCGTGCCGAACATGCCGTAAAGCCCGATCTGCATCGTGTTGTAGCCGAGCAGAGCGAGCAGCGCGGCGGCGCCGCCGACGTTGCCGCCCAGGCCGCGCGCGGCGAATGCGTAAAAGCCGCCTGCGTTCGTGACATAACGCGCCATCGACGTATAGCCCGCCGAGAACGCGAGCAGGATGACGACAGTGGCGACGATCAGCGCCGGCGTGCCCGCGCCGTTGCCGAGCATGATGCCGATCGGCACACCGCCCGCAATCGCGACGAGCGGTCCGGCCGCGGAAATCACGAAGAAGATGATGAAGCCGAGCCCGAGCGCTTCGCGCCTCAGTTCGGTCGACTCCTGTGCTTCGGTTGCGACAGTCATTTGTAAGGCTCCTCGATGGTTCCGCACGCTGCATCGGGTTTGCCCGCAACGCCCGCCCGGTAAGGCTGGACAGGCAGCGGCATGCGATGTGGAGCCCAGTGTAGGGAGCCCAAAATGCGACAGATAGCCCAAATCGGCAATGCGTGATACCCCGGCCTCGCGGCGCTTGAGAGGCGCACGGCGCTTCTTGCGAGCCGTTAAAAGGGCTGGCTGAAAAGCGCCGCGCATCTGTCCGACGAATCGTCGAAAGCGCGCCGGCCATGCTTCCGGCCCGATCGCACCTACCTCGGCGAGGGATCGGCGAACGCGAGCGTCGGCACGTCGACGATGGTCGCGCCGCCGTCGGCGACGACCACGGCGCCGTTCATCGCGCTGGCGTCGTCCGAGGCGAGGAAGGCGATCACCGAGGCGATCTCGCTCGCGTCGGCGGCGCGCCCGAGCGGCACGTCGCGCGTGGCGAGCGCGTACGCTTCGTCGAGCGTCGGAATGCTGCGGGCCGCCATCAACGTGCGCATTTCGTCGTCGGCCATTTCGGTGCGCACCCAGCCGGGACAGATGGCGTTCGTGCGCACGCCGCAGCGGCCGTAATCGCGCGCGAGTGAACGCGTGAGACCGATCAGCGCGTGCTTGACGGTCACGTAGCCGGCTGCTTCCGGCCCCGCGGCGAGCCCCGCGATCGAACTCACGATGACGATCGCCCCGCGGCTTTCGATCAGCATCGGCAACGCCTCCCGAGTGATGACGAACGCGGTGTCGAGATTGGCCCGGCACGCGCGGCGCCAGTCGTCGTCGCTCGTGTCGGCGACCGCGCCGATGCCGAAGCCGCCCGCGTTGGCGACGACGACGTCGAGCCGGTCGTGGCGTTCGACGATCCGTGCGAGTGCGTTGCGGACCGCGGCGGGGTCGGCCGCGTCGGCGGGCAGCGCGATCGCGCCCGTGGCCTTGGCCACCGCGTCGAGCGGCGCCTCGCGCCGGCCGAGCACGTAGACGAGTGCGCCCTCGTCGCGCAAACGCGCGGCGGCCGCGGCGCCGATGCCGGTTCCGCCGCCCGTGACGAGCGCGACGCGGCCCTCGAAGCGCGGCTTCACGCGGGCACCGTGGTTGTGTTGAGCACGGTCGCGTAGGCGCCGACCGGAAAATTGGCGAGCGTGCCGAAGTCGTCGCCCGCATAGCCGAAGATCTTGCCGGTCGTCTTGCGTGCGTCGAGATCGATGACGACGACGCCGAGCGTCGGCACGATCTTCTCGCGCCAGACGAACAGGTAGAGGCCGTCGCGAATCTTGCGGTAGTGGCAGCGGTCAGCGTCGGCGAGACCTTTTTCGATGCCTGAAACGCAGTGCCACGCATACATCTTGTCGTTCAGGTAGACATGCTCATAGCACTCGTGCGGGTTGTAGCGGTAGAGCACGCGCTTGCCGACCAGCTCGCTCGTGGGTTCGTGAGTGGGCGACAACGCTTCGAACTTGCCGCCGATGACGCCCGCCAGCATCTGCACGTCGACGCCGGTCAGCTCGCGCTTCTGCCGCGCGAGTTCGACAGCGGGGACGCTTGCGCGCGCCTCATCGGGCAGCGTGCCGATAACGGCCGTCGCAATGCCGCGTTGCAGATCGAGCACGAGGCTGACCGAGGTCGCACGCTCCGACGATTTGACGAAGTCGACGAAATAGATGCCCTGGCGCGGCGAGGTGGCGCGATACGTATCGGTGCCGGACTGGCCGGCGCCCTTGACGGTCCAGCGCAGCGTCTCGCCGTCGACGAACGTATGCGTCACGACGTCGCCGCCAAAATCGATGTCATAAGCCTGGCCGGCGAGCTCGGCGACGGGGGCGAGCGCGTGGCTCGAAATGGCGAAGCTCGTGCCGAGGTCGCCTACGGAGATCCAGTTGGTTTCGTTCATGGGAAGTGTCGGTGTCGTTACGTTCCAATCCGGGCTTCGTGACTTGGAGCCCGCGGCGAGGGGATGCCGGAATCGAGTATGCGAGCGTCTTGCGAACGGCTGTGAACCGAAAACGGCAAAGGCGCAGCGCCGCTCGCATGAACCGCACCGATACGCGACGGCTCAAGCAAACGCGAATTCCGGAAAGCCCGAGCGCACCGCGTAGCCGAAATCGAGCACCGCCGCCGTGCCGTTGGCGGGCGCGCTTGCAGGCGAAGCGTAGAACAGCACGTGACGCGCGATATCGGCCGGGGGGATCGCCGGAATGCCCGTGCCCGCGAAGCCGCGCGCTTCGAGCCCCAGATCGCGGCGCGACATCGGGGTATCGACGACGCTCGGGCACACGCTGTTGACGCGCACCGACGGGTGGTCGACGCTAAGCCCCTTGGCGAGCATCAACGCGGCCGCTTTCGACGCGCAGTACGCGCTCATGCCTGCGCTCGCGAAGAGGCTGCTGTCGGACGCGACGAGCACGACGGTGGCATCGGCGCGCGCTTCGAGATGCGGCAGCGCATGCTTCGCGCAGAGGAAGACGCCGCGCACGTTGACGGCCATCACGCGGTCCCACTCGTCCTGCGCGATGCCGATGACGCGCTTGCCGACCGGACCGGAGATGCCCGCGCACGCGATCAGCGAATCGATGCCGGCAAAGCGCGCGACGACGGCATCGATGGCGGCGGCTACCGAGCGTTCGTCGGCGACGTCGGCCGGCACGAAGATCAGCTCCGCGCCCGCATGTTCACGCGCGAGCGCGTGCCCGAGTTCGGCGTTGCTGTCGAGGATCGCGACGCGAGCGCCTTCGCGAAGCGCCGCCTCGACGCAGGCCCGGCCGATGCCCGAGGCGCCGCCTGTGACGGCCAATGTTTTCCCTGCGAGTCCCAAGTCCATGTGGCTGTGTCCTTTGCCGCGTGTTGCTCAGCTTGGCTGCGTTCGACTGCCGAGCATGGGCTCATCGGTGCGGCCGAGGGAGCCGGAATCGGCAAAGACTGTGTTCAAGCAGGCCGAGTGGGCCTTTTTGCGCGAACCGACGAGACGGTAGCAGGGAGTACATGACATCTGTATATTTATACAGTATTCTGTTGTCGAATTTGGCTAAAAGGTGGGAGATACGATGTTGCGAGCTCTGGGCGTGATGCTGCTGGTCGGCTGTTCCGTTGCCAACGCAGGCGAACACTACGTGGAAGTGTGGAACCCGCCTGAGGCCCGGCAAGCGCCACATGCCGGCAGCCACGCTGCGGTAAAACCAAAAGCCCATCATGTGTCTGCGACCATCCGCACGGCGAAGGTGAAGCCGAATCACGTTGCGGCCAGCACCCTGAAGCCGGCCAAGCACGCTCACGCTGTACGCACGCTGACTTGGAACGCTTCCCCGCAAGCCAGGGATCTCCCGCCTTTGCTGACGCCGGAAGGCAATGTGCTGCGCGTCGGTGCGCAAGGCGCTCAGCCCCAGGTGACTCGCTAATGGACGCGGAGCTCTACAACGGATACTCGATTTGGGGGCACGCCATCCGTCAGGGCGCGGGGTATGCGGCCGGTGGCACGATCACGCGCGACAACAAACTTGTAGAGACCTCCGGCGTGCTGGGCCATTTCGAAACTGAGCTGGACGCAGAGCTTGTCGGCCTTAACTGGTGCCGGGCCTGGGTCGACAATCACGGTTGACCAAGCAACAATCCGCGCAACGTCAAGCGGTGCGAGCGCAAGTGCAGGCACGGTGATGGTCCGCCGTCGCACTCCGCGCCATGACTTATCCCCACATTCTGTTGGCAAAGCTGTGGATAACCTGCTGGCATGCGCCGTAAGTCATTGACCGTGGAAGAATGATTGGCGCGGATGCAAACGCGGGCATGACGGCACTCGACATTCAGCCCTAGCGCATTGGAGCGCCCGTTTTCTGCTGTCCGCCAAGCCTTTCGCATGCTTGCCAACGCGGAGTTCGACGTATCGACTTTCCCTGGCATCGCGAGTATCGTCGACTCAGCTAAGTAGCGTTAAGCGTGGACATATGGCAAATGTAGACAATCCGTCCGAGCCCTTGTTGACTCTCGCCGAGTATCTCGAGCTGTCGCTCGACGAAGGCGGGGTGGTGATTCTCACTCGGACCAACGAGAAGTCCTTTGCCGTCTATATCGGCGACGCGATGAGCGCGCTGAGTGAGATGAGGGCCCGCGGAAAAATCGCAGCTGCGACAGCACTCGGGATTGTCGAGCAGACCAACCCAGGCTGGAATCAGATTGTCGTTGGCGGTCAGACCTATCGCTTCATGCGGACCTTCACGCAACTGGAAGAGACTCCGGCCACAGTCTTCACGCCAACCTAGCGTTTCGCAGCTAACCGATGACAATGGTGGAAGCAAGTGCGGTCGCGGGCATTGATGTCGGCGGCGATCGAAAAGGGTTTCACCTGGTCCTCCTGCGCGGCACTCGCATCCTTTGCAACATCCAAAGCGGAACACCCGACAACTTGCTGCAAACGTGCGTCGACTTCGACGTCGTGGCTGTCGGCATCGATGCTCCGTGCCAATGGGGAGCGGAGTGCAAGGGAAGGCTCGCTGAAAGGGAGCTCGCGCAACGAGGCGTCTTCTGCTTCGCGACTCCCGCTCGAGAACGGGCTATCTCCAGCACCAGCGGATTCTACGGCTGGATGTTGAACGGCGAGCGAGTCTACCAAGCGTTCTCCACGACATACCCGCTTCTGACATCCAGAGACTATTCGGGGGGACGCGTGAGCTTCGAAACCTTCCCTCATGCCATCACTTGCGCCGCGCTTGGAAAAGAAGTCGCCTCCGCACGAAAGAAGCGTATTCAGCGGAGAGCACTGCTTGCAAACTCCGGAATCGACGCGTCGGACTTGAAGTCCATAGACGCCGTAGATGCCGCCCTGTGTGCCCTGGCAGCGGAATGCTTGCTGGCAGGGCGAAGCCAGTCATACGGCGATGCCGCTGGGGGATACATTCGGGTGCCCGCATCTTCCGCTGGTGGGCCACTATGCGGTTAGGCAAGGTATCCGGGATTTCCTTCGATCTGGACGACACGCTGTGGCCGTTCGAGGTTGTGGTCGAACGGGCCGAGGCGACGCTGCATGCGTGGCTCCTCGAAAACGCTCCCAAGACGGCGAGTGTTTTGCCCGCGCCACAAGCGCTCGCCCAGTTGCGGGCTGAGTACGAGCGCTCGCGTCCCGATCTGGCCGGCGACTTTCGTGCGTTGCGAATCGGTTCAATCAGTCTTGCGTTGGAGCTGGCGAAGGAAGACGTCACGCTGGCTGACCTGGCCTATGACGTTTTCTATTCCGCTCGGCACCAGGTCGAGTTCTTTGAAGACGTGATGCCCGCGCTGCACTGGCTCAGTGCCAGGTTTCCACTCGTCGCCGTGACCAACGGCAATGCGGACCTCCGTCTGACGGGTGGCGGGGAGTTCTTCCGCGCGGCGTTGAGCGCCAGTTCAGTGGGCGTTGCGAAGCCTGAAGCCGAAATATTCCATGCGGCTGCGCGAGCCGTGGAGGTCGCTCCAGCGGAAATGCTCCATGTCGGCGACGATTACCACCTCGATGTTCTAGGGGCATTGGACGCGGGCTTTCAGGCAGCATGGCTCGTTCGCCGGAATCGGCTCGAGATCGCTCGGGTAGAGAAAAATACGCGCGAGCCTCATCTCACCATCCGTGATTTGTCGATGCTTTGCGAAGCGCTCGGCGGACCAGGCTCGTTGTCGTGACTACGGCAACGCCGCTGCACCCTCGATGGCGCAGCGGCGTTTGCATGAAGCATTGCGAACGGGTTCTAGCCGAACGTGAAGGAGTAGGCCCGCACGCCCGGATCGAGGAATTCGATCGTGAAGGTCCGGTCGCTCACGGTGCCGGTCTGACGCACGAGCTGATACAGGCGCGCGGCGGTGATTGTGCCGCTGCCGTCTGCGGCGACATCGGCGCCATGCGAGTCGCCGGGCGGCGCGCCGTCGATCGTGACGCGAAAGCGCACGGGCTTCCCGTTTGCGTTCGGGCCGAGCACGAGATGCAGATCGCGCGCATGGAAGCGGTAGGCAATGCGCCCATTGGCTTCGTTCAGCACGGCAGCTTCGCCACCGACCTTCCATTGTCCGCTCAGCGCCCAGCTGTTGAGCCGCAACTTCGACGGAACGCTGTATGCAGCGACGGCATCGGGGTGGATGTCTTCCGGCGAAGCAAAACCTCTTGCCTGCCGATAGCCCACATACGTTTCGCCCGAGCCTAAATCCGTTTCATCGGCGGCAGCCTGTGCGCCAGACCCGGAGATCGGCGGCAAATCGCGGGCCTGCGTTGTCTGTCCCGCTTCGGCGAGCAACTGTTGGATGGCTTTCTCGGCCCCGGCATAGTCGCCTTCGCCGAAATGGTGGTAACGGATACGTCCTTGTGCGTCGACGATATAGAAGGCCGGCCAATACTCATTGCCGAACGCCTGCCAGATTGCGTAGTCGTTGTCGATGGCGACCGGGTATCGAATGCCGAGATCCGTGAGGGCGCGCTTCACGTTCGACGGGTCGTGCTCGAATCCGAATTCCGGTGTGTTCACGCCGATCACGACGAGGCCCTCGTTACGATAGCGATCCGCCCATGTTTTCAGGTAGGGCAGCGCACGCAGGCTATTGATGCACGAATAGGTCCAGAAATTGACGACCACGACTTTGCCGCGCAACGCGTCGCGCGTAAGCGGCGGCGAGTTGAGCCAGCTTTGCGCGCCGTCGAGAGACGGCAGTTGTCCTTCGACGGGAAGCGTCGACGGCGCCTGAAAGCCGATGCGCCGTATCGATGGTGTGTTCGTGTTACCCGCGCTAGAGGTGCTAGAGGCGCTAGAGGCGCGATTCGGGGCGAGCAGACCCACCAGTCGGCTTTCCACACCCGTAGTCGAGGTCGAAGGCACGTGTGCGAGCGCGCGCGTGTCGAAGCCGAACGCGATCGCCGTGACGCTCAACAGCACCAGCGCGCCCATCACGCGGCGCACGCGCTCGCCGAGACCCAGTGAGCGCTTGAGCGCGTCCAGCGCCTGCTTGCCGAGCCCACACACTACGGCAAGCGAACTGGCCGCGCCGAGCGCATACGCCGTCAGCGCCGCCGCCGTTTGCCACGTCGCGCCATGCAGCGCTGCGCCCGTGAGAATCAGGCCGAGGATCGGGCCTGCACAGGGCGCCCACAACAGGCCCGTCGCCGCGCCGAGCAGCAGCGCGGAGCCGATCTGGAAACGGGTGTCGTGCGTGTGCGAAAAGCGGGCGAACCGGTTCCCGATCTCGAGCAGCGGGCGCGACAGGCGCGTCGAGATCTCGGGAAACAGCAGCGATGCGCCGAACACGGCGAACACGCTGAGTGATACCCAGCGTCCGTAGTGACTCAGTTGCGTGGCGTCGCTCAAGCCGGCAAACCCGACGCTTGTGATGAGCGCGAAGGTGAGAGCCAGCCCGAGCAGCAGCGGAAGCCGGCCGGTCACGAACGGCCGGTCGGAACGCGCGAAGACAAAAGGCACGACGGGCAGGATGCACGGGCTGAGGATGGTGAGCACGCCGCCGAGAAATGCGATGACAATGAGTAACATGAAGCCAGCTCCCTGATTCGGAATCCGTTGGTCCAATCGGGGCACGCTCCACGTGATGAATGCCGCGTGCCTTCATGCCGGATTAGAGTCCGTTCACGTATCCGGCGCATTTCAGGAAGGTGGGCATTGCGTATCGTGCTGTGTCTGTCGCGACGGAGGATACACAGCGATACAAACGGATGGTCGCGCAAAGTCAGATATCCGACCATTCGCTGAACGTCGCGGCTTGCCCATGGTAGGCGCCGTCGCGATCAATCAAATTCCACACAATCGCGCTTTCGATCCAGAAGCGGCGTCCCGACTTGGCAATTCGTTGCCCGCGATAGTTTGCCGAATAGCCTTGGCTGCGCACGTCGTCGAGCAGACGTGCTCGCTCGTCGCGATTGGGCTGCTCGGCTGAAAGCCTGGAATGCAGCGCTATAAATTCATCCCACTCATATTCGAAGCAGCGCTGCGCGGTCCGGTTTGCGTAGATGAAGCGCGGATCGTCTTCCGTGTTGTGTGCGAGCAGAACGAACGGTGCATCGGCATAGAGCCAGCGCGCGGTGTCGGCGACTGCGATGTGGGCGGGCACCAATGCGGTGCCAACCAGGCGCTGGTAGCTATCGGCGAGCAAGGTGGCGAAAGCAGGATCGGTGGCCAGGGATGTCATTGGGAAACCGGCAATGAATCAATTCGGACGTGGCGTGCAGCGGTAGCCGTGGATGCGGCTGGCGGGCCACGATGCTATCACGCGGCCGCGAGTGCGGCACTTGAAGGCCGCCGAGGTCCGGAAAAGGCCCTGAACCTGGGACATTCCCTATGCCGCGTCTCCAACTGGCGGAGAGCCGCGGGGCCGATACACCAGAACTGACGCTGGCCATCGGCCGCAAAGCCTTGCCCAGACTGGGTGCGCTCAAGTCACATCGTTATCGGTTCTTTTCTACGCACGCTTCACAAGCGCCTTGCATTACCAAAGGTATGGGAAAGTGCTCAGAAAATGTAGCTGGATGGGTCAATTTGGCTTGCTACGCTGCAATCAATGCATTAAGCACCGATGAGCCAGGAAACCGACGCACGAATATGCTGCATATCGTGCGATGAATGGTGACTTGTTCGACTTAATCTTGAACTTGCCAGTTGGGATGACAGAATGGCCCCAAACCTGACATTCGCGCGAGAAGGCGTAGTCCATCCGGGCGCGATCAAAGCGGGAGATGTTTCCGCTGCGGCGAAACCCATCGCAGTTTCCGCGACCGATATTCTTACGGTCAGAAACCTGTCGAAGATCTTTGGGCCGAAGCCCGAGCGCGCCGCCGAACTCGTCAAGCAAGGTCTTGGCCGGAACGAAATTTTCGAGCAGACCGGCAACATGGTGGCGGTCAACGACGTCAGCCTCAGCGTCAAGGCGGGTGAGATTTTCGTCGTCATGGGGCTTTCGGGTTCGGGCAAGTCGACGCTGGTTCGGCTGCTCAATCGGCTGATCGAACCGACCTCCGGCCAGGTCGTTCTCGAAGGCCGCGACATTGCCCCGATGTCCACCTTGGAGCTGCGTGCCGTCCGCCGCAAGAAGATGGCGATGGTGTTTCAGTCGTTCGCGCTTCTGCCGAACCGCACGGTGCTCGACAACATCGCATATGGGCTGGAAGTTGCCGGCTTGAAGAAGGCCGAGCGCTACGACATCGCGCGTGCGGCACTGACGCGGGTCGGTCTGGGCTCTTACGAAAAGCTGCTGCCGAGCGAACTGTCTGGCGGCATGCAGCAGCGAGTGGGGCTCGCACGCGCGCTCGCCGTGAACCCGTCGGTACTTCTGATGGACGAAGCCTTCTCGGCGCTCGATCCGCTGATTCGATTCGAAATGCAGAACGAGCTGTTGCGGCTCCAGAAGGAAGAGCAACGGACGATCGTCTTCATTTCGCACGACATCGAAGAGGCCATCAAGATTGGCGGCCGGATCGGCATCATGAAGGATGGCTGTCTGATTCAAGTCGGCACGCCCGCCGAATTGATCCAGTCGCCTGCCGATGACTACGTACGCGACTTCTTCCGCAATGTTGACGTTTCGCGGTTTCTCAAGGCTTCGAGTCTCATGGCCCGCGTGGAGCGGGGACTGATTTCCTGTGACATCGGCACATCCTCGGAGCGTTACCTCAACGACCTGATCGATAGCGGCGTCGAGTGTGGTTACGTATGCGACGAAGCGGGCAGGTACCAAGGCTGTGTCACGCCGGCATCGCTGCACAAGGCGGGTACGAGCCCTGTCCGGGACGCGCTGCTCCGCGAAGTGAACGCCGTTTCACTGGATGCGGATTTGCACCAGCTCGCCGACATCGCGTTGAGCCAGGAACACGACGTACCCGTCACCGACACGGCCGGGAACCTCGCAGGCGTGGTGTCCTGCCGGACGATACTCAAGCAGGTCATGGAACGGAGAGCAGCATGAATTCGTCGATCATCGGCAAGTCGGCGGAAGACGCCGTCAATTTTCTCTTCCAGCATTTCCGGGGCGGCTTCGATGCTTTCTCTGCCGCGCTAGGCGCAGTGGTCAAGCTGCTGGAGGACGGATTGGGCGCCATTCCGTTCATCGCCATGCTCGTCCTCCTCATGGCGTTTGCGTTGTGGCGGCGCGGTGTCGTGTTTTCGGTGTTCGTGGGCATTGCGCTTCTGGCGATCCATTACATGGGGCTGTGGGCTCAAACCGTTTCCACCCTCGCGCTCGTTGTTGCCGCAACGTTCTTCAGTTTGGTCATCGGCGTGCCAATGGGCATCTGGGGCGCACGGAATAAGCGGGTGGAAGTCGTGTTGCGCACGCTGCTGGATTTTATGCAGACGATGCCGGCCTTTGTCTATCTGATTCCCGCCGTCATTCTGTTCGGCTTGGGCCGGGTTCCGGCCGTGATTGCGACCATCGTGTTCGCCATGCCGCCCGTCGTGCGCCTTACGACTTTGGGCATCCGGCAGGTGCGCGAGGAGTTGCTGGAAGCAGGCCGCTCGTTTGGCAGCACCGATTGGCAGCTTCTCTGGAAAATTCAGTTGCCGAACGCGCTGCCGTCCATCATGGCAGGCGTGAATCAAACCATCATGATGTCGCTTTCGATGGTGGTCATCGCATCGATGATCGGTGCCGGTGGGCTCGGCGAGTATGTGCTGAGCGGCATTCAACGCCTGGACATCGGGATTGGCTTCGAGGGCGGGCTTGGCGTCGTGTTGCTTGCCATCGTGCTCGATCGCTTGACGGAGAGTTTCGGTGTGAAGTCGAAGAAGGCCAAACCCGGCGCTCGAATGGCCAAGCCTGGCGCCCGCGCCGCGGCGCGCACCTGACTGACGACTTTGCGGGAGCGCGGTCGCGTGGAAGGGCGACCGCCTTGTTGAAGGAAGACTGGCGGTATCGCACCGAACGGCTGCGGTGCTATTGCCAAGTGCAGTAGGGAGTTTGGAGATCAGACACGCTACCTCAAAGCGGCCGTCAACTTTTATACTCAAGTAGGAGTACTACATGAAAATCAGTCTCTTAAAATCGCTCATTGCGAAACTGGTGGTGTCGACGGCCGTGGCCATGAGCGTTGGTGTTGGCTCCGCTGTTGCGGCCGAACCCATCAAGATGGCGGTAACGAACTGGGCAGACGTCCTGGCTGTGGCTAACGTGGCCAAATACGCGCTCGAGACCAGCCTCCAGCAACCGGTTCAGTTTGTGCAGGCCGATATCGGCATCCAGTATCAAGGCGTCGCCCGAGGTGACCTCGACATCATGGTAGGCGGTTGGCTGCCGGTGACTCACGCCGCGTATTACGCGAAGTACAAGAACGACATGGATGACGTCAGCATCATCTACACCGGCGGAAGAAACGGCTGGGCCGTGCCGGCCTATGTTCCGGAGTCGGAGCTGTCGTCGATTTCCGACCTCAACAAGCCGGACGTCAAGAGCAAGCTGAGCGGGACCATCGACGGTATCGAGCCGGGCGGCGGCCTGATGCAGGCATCCGAAAAGACCATCAAGGCTTACGACTTGAACGGGTACAACCTGCAGTCGTCGAGCGAGGCCGGCATGCTCGCGGGCGTTTCGCGCGCCTATCAGTCGAAGCAATGGGTCGTCGCCACGGTCTGGAGCCCCCACTGGCTCTTCCAGAAATGGCAGATGCGTTACCTCAAGGACCCGAAGGGCACGCTGGGCGGCGAGGAGCAGGTTCACGCGTTCGCATCCAAGCAGTTCGCGACCAAGTTTCCCCGTGCGGACGTCTTCTTCAAGCATTTCAAGCTGACGCTCGCTGACGTCGAAGCCATCGAATTCGAGGGCAACACCACGAACGACTACGCCGCAGCAGCGAAGAAGTTCGTCGACGCGCATCCGGAAAAGCTGAAAGCCTGGTTGCAGCAGTAAATCTGCCTCACGTCGACTGATTTCGCAGTCTTGCAAGACATGCACTACACGATTTATTCCGGAGTGACCAAGTGAACGAGAACTCGCGCTTTTTTGCTGAAACCCTCCAGAGCCGTGACCCCGTTATCGCATCGGAGATTGCGTTGGAGTTGCGCCGGCAGCAAACGCAGATCGAGCTGATTGCCTCCGAAAACATCGTCTCGGCGGCGGTGATGGAAGCGCAAGGGACGGTGCTGACCAACAAGTACGCGGAGGGGTACCCGTCAAAGCGGTATTACGGCGGTTGTGAACACGTCGACAGGATCGAAGCGCTTGCCATCGATCGCGTGAAAGCGCTGTTCGAAGCCGAATACGCCAACGTGCAGCCTCATTCGGGAGCCCAAGCGAACGGCGCGGTGATGCTCGCACTCGTGAAGCCGGGCGATACGGTGATGGGCATGTCGCTCGATGCGGGCGGGCATCTGACGCATGGAGCCCGTCCCGCGCTTTCCGGCAAGTGGTTCAACGCCGTCCAATACGGCGTGCGTCCGGACACGTACCGCATCGACTACGAGCAGGTCCGGCGGCTCGCCGAGGAGCATCGTCCCAAGCTCATCATCGCGGGTTATTCGGCCTATCCGCGTGCTTTGGATTTTGCTGCGTTCCGCGACATCGCCGATAGCGTGGATGCCTTGTTGATGGTCGACATGGCACACATCGCGGGCATTGTCGCGGCGGGCAGACACGAGAACCCTGTGCGCTTCGCCGACGTGGTGACGTCCACCACCCACAAGACGCTTCGCGGGCCGCGAGGCGGATTCATCCTGACCAACAACGGCGACATTGCCAAGAAAATCAATTCGGCCGTGTTCCCGGGGTTGCAGGGCGGTCCGCTCATGCATGTGATCGCCGGTAAAGCGATCGCGTTCGGCGAAGCGCTTCGTCCCGAGTTCACCGCGTACATCGACCAGGTGCTGCGCAACGCTCAAGCACTCGGCAACGTCCTGAAGGCGGGCGGCCTGAACCTGGTGACGGACGGGACCGACAACCACCTGTTGCTGGTCGACCTGCGTTCGAAGCGGCTAACCGGCACGCAGGCCGAAAAAGCGCTGGAGCGCGCGGGCATCACCTGCAACAAGAACGGTATCCCGTTCGATACGGAGAACCCGACCGTCACCTCGGGAATCCGTCTCGGCACCCCTGCGGGGACCACGCGCGGCTTCGGTACTGAGCAGTTCGAGCAAGTCGGCCAGATGATTCTCGAGGTCTTGTCGTCGCTTGAACGAGAGCCCAGTGGCGATGAACGGGTCGAGCGCGCAGTGCGTAACCGGGTGCGAGACCTCTGTACCCAGTTCCCCATCTATTCACACGCAGAAGCACTGGCTTAGCCAATGCGGCGTTTTTATTGAAGAGAGAATTGAAAATGAGCTTCGAGGGAGTCCATACCCCGCTCGTCACACCGTTCAAGGCGGACGGCGAAATCGACCATGATTTGCTCGGCAAGCATGCCGCCAATCTTGCAGGCCGTGTTTCGGGCCTGGGGGTCGGCGGGACCACGGGCGAATACTATGCGCTGAGTTTCGACGAACGGGTTCAGACGTTCAACACCGTCGCGGAAGCGGCGGGCGGCAAGACGTATCTGACTGCCGGCATCAATGCGACGACGACGAAGGAAGTCATTCGCCTGGGGCATGAAGCGAAACGCGCCGGCATGGCCGCCTTGCTGGTTGCCGCCCCGTACTACGCTCAACCCACACAGGAAGAGCTGCTGACCCACATGCTGAAAGTGGACGACAGTCTCGACATGCCCATCATGCTTTACAACTTCCCGGCGCGAACAGGGACGGCAATCGGCGATGGCGTTCTGGAACAACTGCTCGAGCGGCCGAACTTCATCGCGATGAAGGAAAGCACCGGCGACGTCTCGCATCTGCATCACCTTGCTACGCACTTTAGCGGCAAGCTGGTGCTGAGCTGCGGGATGGATGACCAGGCGCTCGAGTTCTTCGCGTGGGGAGCCAAGAGCTGGGTCGGAGGCGCGTCCAACTTCCTGCCGGAAGCGCATACCGCGCTCTTCGACGCGTGCGTGAAGCGCGGCGACTTCGAGACCGGCCGCAAGCTGATGGCGCAATTGCTGCCGGTACTCGAACTGCTGGAGCGCAGCGGGAAATTCATTCAATACGTTCGATACGGATGCGAGCTGGCGGGTGTGCCAGTCGGTATTGCTCGGGCGCCGCTCGGTGGACTCACCGAAGAGGAGCGCAGTGCGTTTGCCAAGCTCGTTCAACCCATGTTGCGCAACGCGCAGTAACTTGCATGGCTTCGAATCTGGAATTCGTGCGGTTTCCTGCTCCGGACGGTGTGAACGGGTGGTGGGAAACTCTGCCCCCGCCGCCCGCTGTCACTACGCTGTCCTCCGAACTTCGATATGACTGGGTCGTTGTCGGCGGCGGCATTACAGGTCTGTGCGCTGCCCGACGGCTCGCTGAGCTTGCGCCCGATGCCACGATCGCGCTGGTCGAGGCGGATCGTATAGGGCGCACCACAGCCGGACGAAATTCCGGATTCTTCGTCGATTTGCCGCACGACATCAGCAGCGAAAGCTACTCGCGAAGTGTGGAAGCAGACAAGGCAGACGTCCGCTTGCAACGGCACGGCATCGACTATGTGCGCGCTGCGGTGAAGCAACACAACATCGACTGCGATTGGCGGGACGATGGAAAATTTCACGCGTCGGTGAACAAGAAGGGTCACGCTGCATTGGCTCACTTCGCCGAAGGGCTTGCTCGCATCGACGAAGCTTGTGAATGGCTCGACGAAGCGGCCATCGCGAAGGTTACCGGCACGAGCTTCTATCAGGGCGCGCTGTTTACGCCGGGGTGCAGCACAGTTCAGCCGGCGGCCCTCATGCGTGGCCTTGCTGCGACCTTGCCGGAAAACGTGAAGATCTTCGAGCTTAGCGCGGTAAAGGGAATAGAGGACCAGGGTCCAAACAAGGTTCTGAGCTTTGCGAGCGGCAAGATCGTGGCGAAGCGCGTGATGCTATGCACCAACGCGTATGCAGCGACATTCGGTGGACATCCGAACGGCCTGTTGCCCGTGTACACGTTTGCTTCGATGACACGCGCGATGAATCCGGAAGAAGTGCAGCGGCTTGGCGGAACGCAATCGTGGGCACTGATTCCGGCCGACCCGATGGGCTCGACAGTTCGACGTCTGATCAACGACCGCATCTGCGTTCGCAACCACTTCGCGTTTCGACCCAATCTCGAAGTGTCCGCGGCCGATTTGGCGAAGGCAAAGAGCCTGCATCAACGCTCGTTCGACCGGCGCTTCCCGATGTTGAAGGACGTCGAACTCGAGTACACCTGGGGCGGACCTTTGTGTTTGTCTGTCAACAATGGGGCTCTTTTTGGGCGCCGTGACGACGGTGTCTTTGAAGCGGTCGGGTGCAATGGCCTCGGCCTGAGCAGAGGATCGGCTTCAGGCAAGCTCATCGCCGAGTACGCGCTCGGACAGGACAACGAACTCATTCGCCAGCTTTTGAATCAACCGCATCCGCGCTCGCTGCCGGTTCGTCCGATTGCCGACGTCGCGGTATCCGCGGCTATCTGGGTCAAGGAATTCTCGGCGGGGGCCGAGCTTTGAATATTTGAGGACAGGACATGACGACTTATCAGGAATGGAAGCAGAAAGCAGAATGCTTGTCGCTCGATGGACGGGCGCTTATCGCCGGACAACGATGTCCGGCTGCCTCGAATGAAACGTTCCGAACCCTGAATCCTTCGACGGGAAAGGTCCTGGCCGATATCGCGAAGTGCGATTCGAAAGACATCGACCGCGCGGTCGTAGCAGCCAGGGATGCGTTCGAGTCCGGCGTGTGGTCGAAGGCCGCGCCGGCCCAGCGAAAGGCCGTGCTGTTGCGGCTGGCGCAACTGATCGAGGAAAACGCCGAGGAACTGGCGCTCCTCGAAGCGCTCGAGGCGGGCAAGCCGATCAGCGAGTGCATGGCGCTCGATATCCCCGAGTCGGCGGCCTGTATCCGCTGGCACGCGGAGGTCACCGACAAGCGATACGACGCGCTGTCTCCGTCGGGCACGAGCGTCGTGAGCATGATCACGCGCGAACCGATTGGTGTCGTGGGCGCGGTTCTGCCGTGGAATTTCCCGGCGCTCATGCTTGCCTGGAAAATCGGCCCGGCGCTTTCTGTCGGCAACAGCGTCATCGTGAAACCTGCCGAGCAAACCTCGCTGTCGACGCTGCGCATTGCCGACCTCGCAATCGAAGCCGGCGTGCCCGCAGGCGTCTTCAGTGTCGTGACCGGCTTCGGGGAAAGCGCGGGCCAAGCGTTGGGCCGGCATGCCGACGTCGACCTCGTTGCTTTCACTGGCTCAACGGAAACCGGCAAGCGATTCCTCCACTACTCGGCGGACACGAACCTCAAGCGGGTCGTGCTCGAATGCGGCGGCAAGAACCCTCAAGTCGTGCTGCCCGATGTCGCGAATCTCGACGCTGTCGCGGAGCAAGCGGTCGCTGCCGCCTTCTGGAACATGGGCGAGAACTGCAGTGCCGGCTCTCGCATTCTGGTGCCCTCGGCCCTGAAAGCGCAGTTGCTCGAAAAGGTCGAGGCGGTGCTGGAAGGATGGAAAACGGGCGATCCGCTCGACCCTGACGTCAAGCTCGGTGCTCTGATTGAAGAAAAGCACTATGAAAAAGTGCTCGCACACATCGAGAAAGCGAAAGTCGAAGGGGCTCGCTTGGTGTGCGGCGGCAAGGCTACGCGTACCGATACGGGCGGTTGGTTCGTCGAGCCGACCATCTTCGATAACGTCACGCCGGAGATGAGCATCGCTCGCGAAGAGGTCTTTGGCCCTGTCGTGTGCTTGATCGAGTATGCCGATATCGACGAGGCCGTCCGAATTGCCAACGACACATGCTATGGCCTGGCGGCATCGCTTTGGACGGACAACGTCAATCACGCCCACAAGATTGCCGCCCGAATCCGCGCCGGCACGGTGACGGTGAACTGCTTCGGCGAGGGTGACCTGTCGACGCCGTTCGGCGGATTCAAGCAATCGGGCTTCGGCGGCCGTGATAAATCCGTCTATGCGCACGACCAGTACTGCGAGCTGAAGACCACCTGGCTGAAGCTCGACTGAAGCGAGTCATGCAAATGGGGGCCGGCCTACAAGGTCGGATCGTTGATTCTTTGAGTGCGGCTCCGGTCGACGTTGCCGCACTTCAACTGACTTGAGGCGTCATGCGACTTGGATTCATCGGGACAGGGACCATCACGAAAGCGGTCGTGGCCGGAATGGTCAGATTCGGCGTTCCATTCGATCGGATATCGCTATCGCCTCGTAATGCGAATACCGCTGCGGAACTCGCGACGCTTGATGGGAGGATTCACGCCTGCGCCAGTAATCAGGAAGTATTGGAGACGTCGGACGTCGTTTGCCTGGCGGTCGTTCCAAAAATTGCTGCGGAGGTCTTGGGCGAACTCCAATTTGCTTCGCGTCATCACGTTATCAGTTTCATTGCAGGTATTTCCCTCGCCGAGATGCGCCGCCTCGTTCAACCTGTGGACAGGGTCGCGCGCGCCGTTCCGTTACCAGCGGTCGCCGAGGGCAAGGGAAGCACTGCAATCTGTCCCCCCGACGACGTGGCGAAGGCCATTTTTTCGAAGTTGGGGGAAGCCGTGGAGGTGGACGACGAACGCAAGTTTGACGCGCTGTCTGCCGTGACGGCGACGATGGCGAGCTTCTACGCCGTTCTCGAAACCCAAGCAGCTTGGCTTGTGCGGCAAGGGCTCGAGTACAAGGCGGCGCGAGCCTTCTTGTCGGGCTACTGCGTTGGGCTCGCCCATGACGCCACCCGAACGAAGCAGCCGTTTTCAGAAATGGTGACGCAATGCATGACGCCAGGTGGCATCAACGAGCAGGTGCACACGGAACTGTCTCGTCGTGGGGCCTATGAACATTACGCGGAGGCACTCGATGGGGTGCTGAGACGAATCCAGGCACGCTGATAGCGAGGCATCAAGATATATGCGCGATGAAAGGGTTCTTTTTGGATTGAAGGTCAAGGACGGTCGTCGCTGGTACTCGATTGATGAGCGCGACTGGCAGCCGATGAAAATTGGGGAAACGGCGCTTCCTGGCTTCTTCTGGATTCCAGTTGCATATGACGAGAATGGGGCGTGGAGCAGCTACTGGATGCGTCTGCGACCCGGCGCGCGCTCGCTAGAACATCAGCACGATTCGACCGAGTTGATTCTGATTATCGAAGGCGTGTTTACCGATGACGACGGTACCGATTTCCTTCCCGGGCAGACGGTGTCCTACCCAGCCGGCTCGCGGCATAGTACTTCATCGAAAGACGGCTGTACGGTGCTAGTCGTGGCTCATACGGGGTCGACAATCGTTTCTCGATGACGGGAAGCACCTAGTGGAATCCTAATAAATATTTAAGAATGTATTCCATCGCGTCGATGGGATTATGACCAACCGAGATTAAACCAATGCTCAACACCTCACGAAAAATGCTTGTCTCCGCTTCGACTGTCGTCGCTATGTCGCTAGCGTGCGTTCCCTCTTTCGCACAGCAGGCCGTAAAGATTGGCTTGTCGGCCCCGTTGACGGGAGCTGGAGCTCAGAACGGGAAGGATATGGAGAATGGCGTCCTCCTCGCCATCGAAGAGGCTAACGCCCAACATATCAAGCTGGGCGGACAGGAGGTTCGCTTCGAGTTGAACACGGTCGACGATCAGGGTGACCCGCGCATCGGCGTGCAGGTGGCCCAGAAACTGGTCGACGACGGAGTGGTGGCGGTTGTGGGGTACTACAACTCGGGTGTGGCATTGCCGTCTTCCCCGATTTTTGCCAAAGCGGGCATCCCTTTGATAGACCCCGCTGCAACGGCCCCCGCCATCACCCGGCAAGGCCTGAAGAACGTGTTTCGCATTATTGCCACCGACGCTCAGAACTCCGGAAGTGCAGGAAAGTACGCGGTAACGGTAACCAAGGCGCAACGTATTGCGCTGATGGACGACCGCACGGCATTTGGTCAGGGCGCAACGGATGAATTCAAGAAGGCAGCATTGGCGGCTGGCGGGCAAATAGTGACGGCGGAATATACCAATGACAAAGCCGTCGAATTCAATGCTCAGCTGACGAACATCAAGGCGGTGAACGCCGACCTTCTCTTCTTCTCCGGCCTGGACAACCAAGCCGGCCTCCTGGTCAAGCGAATGAAGCAACTGGGCATGAAAACACAGTTCGTGGGCAGCGGCGGTATCGCGGACAGCATCTTCATCAGCATCGCGGGCAGCGCTGCCGAAGGCGCAATGGCGTGGGAGTATGGACGGCCCATCGAGTCCCTTCCGCAAGGAAAGGCATTCTCGGATAAATTCAAGAAAAGATTTGGCGCAGACAGTTTGACGTTTGCTCCCTTTGCGTATGACAGCGCCTGGGTGGCGATCAACGCAATGAAGCAGGCGGGCTCAGCAAAGCCCGAGGTGTTCATGCCTGTACTGCGAACTACCCAGTACGACGGCATCACTGGGAAGATTGCATTTGATTCGTACGGTGACTTGAAGCATCCGACCTCAACGCTCTATCAAGTCAAGGATGGGAAGTGGGTGGCGATAACGACGGTAGGCGGGGATTGACCTGCGAAGCGGGGTGGCCTGTTCGTCGGCTCTTCGGGTGCGGCTCGGTTGCGAGCCTCGGTTGCGTGCGACCCGGCCTAGGGTGGATCACGCTTGCCAGTGAGCCACGGGAATCGCACACTATTTTGTCTGAGGTGTTTTTCGGCTCGCGGCGTGACAGCCGCCGTTGCACAGAGAGGCGGCGGCGACCGTCAGATCGTCCTCGGACTGAATCCCACGCTCCCGCCTGAAAGGTGACAACGATGCAAAAGAAGCAGCTATTTGCTGACCGGCTTCTCGCCCAAATGCCGTCATTGCGGGCGCTGAGATGTTTCGTCACGGCAGCCCGTTACGAAAGCTTCACCCAGGCGGCCGAGGTGCTGTGCGTCACCCAGGCGGCTATCAGCAGACAAATCAAGGAGCTCGAGGATTCGCTCGACGTGGCGCTGTTCGAGCGCACGGGAAGGCACATTGCGCTTACGGACGCCGGGCGCATTCTCTACAACGCCTCATATCTTTCGATCATGAATATCGCGGAGGCGGCCCAAGCGGTACGCCGCTCCGACAAACATGCGCTGACCGTTTGGGTCTCCCATACCTTCTCGGCACTGTGGCTGGCGGCCAGGCTCCCCACGCTCCGCAAGCGATTTCCGGATATCCGGTTGCACGTGATGGTGACGGAGCATTTCATGGAGCTCGACGAGCTCATGGAGCCCGACGTCATCATCACCAAGAATCCACCTCGCGAACCGGAATACGAGGTCGAGCCGCTCTTCCACGACATTGTCTATCCAGTCTGCAACCGGTCGTTTTACGAGCGTCATTTCCACGGCAGGTCGTTGAAGCCGCTGGACCTGCTCTCGCATCCCACGTTGAATCTCTCGTTGCTGGGGCGCGCCCAGGTTTGCGAGCATGTGGATTGGCGCGTATGGCGAAACTGGTTTCAGCAAGGCGACGGTTCGGAGCGGCTGGTCGAGAACGAACACCTGGAGAGCAACGACTATCGGCTCCTGGTCTCACAGGCCGAAGCGGGCGAGGGGACGCTGCTTGGCTGGCACCACCTTGTCCATCGCCAGGTCGAGCAGGGCCTTCTGATTCGGCCGGTGCAGGATGCGCTCGTATTCCACGACCGCCACCACTATCTGATCACGCACAAAAACGCAAAGCTTCGGCCCGAGTATCTGCAATTCCGTGAATGGCTTGGCGAGGAGGTCGGCGTGATGATGCGCGAATGGCAAGGCGCCGAAGCAGAGACCATCAAATAACGTTTGCTTCATGTTTAACGAGCCCATCCATTCCAAAGCCGGCACCTCCCGGCCACTCCGCTTTGGAATCGTGCTATTGCCGAACTTCACGTTGACGGCGTTTTCGGGTTTCGTCGATCTGCTCAGGCTGGCCAGCGACGAAGGCGACATGAGCCGGCCCGTTCGCTGTTCGTGGACCATCGTCGGAGAATCGCTGGTTCCCGTCAGGGCAAGCTGTGGAATCCAGGTCACGCCATGGACGACCTTCGAGGAAGCCGGGACATTCGATTACGTTGTCGTCGTCGGCGGTTTGCTGCATTCGGGGCCGTCCGCGAGCAAAGCCACGCTTCAGTTCATTCGTGACGCTGCGCGAACGCCTGCCACCTTGGTCGGGATTTGCACGGGCGTATTCGCCTTGATGCGAGCAGAGGTCATGGACGGCTATCGCATGTGCGTGAGCTGGTTCCACTACTGGGATTTCGTCGAACGCTTTCCGGGCGCCGACGAACGCAATCTTGTCGCGGACCGGTTGTTCGTCATCGACAGACGCCGCATTACCTGCTCAGGCGGGCGAGCTTCGATTGATGTGGCAGCGGCGATCCTGCTGCGGCACTTCGAGGCCACGATCGTTCAGAAGGCGCTGCGCATCATGCTGGTCGACGACGCCCAGAAAGGCAACGCCCCGCAGCCCCATCCGCCGGGACTCGAGCCCGCTACGCATCCCAAGGTCAGGCGCGCGATCCTGTTGATGGAGCAGCACATTGGGCAGCCACTGAGCCTCGCGGAACTGGCTAGACGTCTCGAGATGTCGGTCCGGCAACTCGAGCGCCTCTTCGCCGCCGAGACGGGCAAATCGCCCCACGCTTACGGACGGCAGATCCGGATACGAATGGCCTCGTGGCTACTAACGAGTTCGGACCGTACAGTCGCCGATATTGCCTCGTCGTGCGGCTTCTCGGATGCCTCTCATCTTGGCCGCGAGTTCAGAAAAGAATTTGGAGAGTCGCCGAACGCCTATCGCGTGGCTCGACCGCAGAGCCAATCACCTGCATTAGCCGTTACATAGCGGGTACGTAGCAGGCACGTGAGTCGCTGACGTATTTTGACCAGAGAGTCGAGATGAAACCGGCAACAGGGACTAAGGGATACCGGCGGCTCATTCCTTCGATGACCGCGCTTGTCGAGTTTGAATCGGTCGCGCGTTTAAGCAGCTTTACCCTCGCGGCGAACGAACTCGGCGTCACGCAGGCCGCGGTGAGCCGGCAGGTCAAATTCCTCGAGGAAACGCTGGGGATTCGTCTCTTTCACCGTCTGCACCGCTCAATCGAGCTCACCGAGGAAGGTGAGGCGCTATATCTAGTCGTCGCCGAGTCGATGCAGAAAATTGCCGGCGTGTTCGACCGGTTAGGGAGCGGCCCGGTTCAGCAGGAATTGGTGCTTGCGGCAACTTCCGCGTTCTCGCATTTTCGTCTCTTGCCACGGCTCGCGTCTCTCAAGAAGGCTCAACCGAATCTTCAGCTTCGCCTTTCCACGCAGATGTTCACCGCCGACCTCCGGCACAAGGAGATCGATGTCGCCGTTCGATACGGGAACGGGCGATGGGGAGACGGCACCGCAACGCTGCTTTTCGACGAAGAGGTATTCCCTGTCTGCTCGCCGAAGTGGACGGAGTCGCACGGTACACCGGAAACGTTGCAGGACGTTGCTCACGCCCCGCTCATCGATTCGGACCCAACGTCGGAGGGCTGGATGGGATGGGACGCATGGTTCCAGGCTGTAGGCTTGAGACCATTGCAGCTGAACTTCGCTTTGCGATGCAGCCTTTATACGGACGCCGTTCAGGCTGCACGTTACGGCCAGGGCATCGCGCTTGGGTGGGGACGAATGGTCCACGATCTCATCGAGGCCGGTGAACTCGTCAGGCTGCCGGTCGCCTCGTTCAAAGCCAGCGACTCGTATTACGCCGTGGTGCCGCACGGGCGCACCATCACCCCCGCAATCGACGGTCTGATCGACTGGCTGCGGCAGGATTCCATCGAGCGTTGATGCGTTTGCGAGGGCTCGCGGCATGCTCCGTAAGCGGGTTCGGAGGCTCGGCTCTCGCATAATCTAAAGTCATGCCAGACCGAAAATAAAGCGCGTTGACGCTCATTTTCGTCAATCCAATACTCAAGTCATAGCGGAAACCATCGAAGTCCCGAGACCTTGAACATTGGAGAGCGGCGATGTCTGAAGTGCAATTCAAGACCCATGGCGAGTTGATTCGAAGCCGTCGGCCCGGTCACGGCATGCCCGGCGAGCTGTTCGGCCGCCAGGATGTTTTCGAAACGGACGTCGAGGTCTTTTTTCACAAACATTGGATTCTGGTCGGGGTGACGGCGGATGTCCCCGAGCCGGGCGATGTTTCGACCGTCGATATCGGCAAGGCATCCATCATCATCGTGCGTGACGATGACGAAAACGTTCGAACCTACCGGAACGTCTGCCGCCATCGCGGCGCGCGTCTGAAAGAGGCGGGGAAGTCGACGGTCGGCATGCTGGTCTGTCCTTACCACCAGTGGACATACGACCTC
Organism: Trinickia violacea; assembly: GCF_005280735.1. NCBI lineage: Bacteria > Pseudomonadati > Pseudomonadota > Betaproteobacteria > Burkholderiales > Burkholderiaceae > Trinickia > Trinickia violacea. The sequence continues at coordinate 2,953,887 of NZ_CP040078.1, read as the reverse complement.
GATGGAAGCCTGCGCCACGCTGCCCACATGGGAAAGGACTTCGACCCGACCTGCCGCAGTCTGCTTCCGGTGCACACGAAGATCGTGGGGACGCACATCTTCGTATGCCTCGACGAGCATGCGCCGGAAGACATCTCGAAGCTCGAAGCAACGATGGCGCCGCGTTTCGCACCCTACGACCTTCGTAACACCAAGATTGCCTTCGAACAGGAAATCATCGAGAACGGCAACTGGAAACTCGTGATGGAAAACAATCGCGAGTGCTATCACTGCCAGGCCACCCATCCGGAATTGACGGCGTCGTTTCTGCCGGAAGACTTCGGCTTCTGCCCTGAGAATCTCAGCGAAGAATCGCTTCGCGCACTCGAAGAGTACAGGGCCCGCAACGCAGCCTGCCAGGCAAGCTGGGAGCGCGACGGATTTGTCGGCGCTACTGTCGAGTGGCTGGACGAAGATGCGGTCACGCAGTTCAGAACGCAGCAGCTCGTCATCGCCGGTAACGGCGAATCGCAGACCCTCAGCACCCAGGTCGCGAGCACCAAGCTGTTCGGCAATCTTCAGCGGCGCGACCTCGGCGATACGCACCTCTGGACGCACAATTCGTGGACGCATGTCATGAGCGACCATGCGGTGATCAGCTACATCATTCCGCTCGCTCCCGACAAGACGCTGGTTCGCTCCAAATGGCTCGTGCATGCCGATGCCGTTGAAGGCGTGGACTACAACATCGAGGATTTAACCGAAGTTTGGATTGCGACCAATACGCAAGACAAGCACCTCGTCGAAATCACGCATGAAGGCACCCAGGACCCGGCGTACGCACCGGGCACGTTCTCGCCTTTCACGGAAACCTATGTGGATCAGTTCTCGCGCTGGTACGCAGCGCGATTGAACGCGCACGGTGTTTGAAGAGCTAAGGCCATGAACGCTGTTGAAAGCATCTTCGACTCCGCACCCACAGCGGCCGACAGGCTCACCCACGCCAGCACGTGGGAAAGCGGCGGCAAGCTCTGGGCGAGCAACGAGCGGCAGACGCTGACGTGTTGCCGTGTTGTCGACGAAACCCACGACGTCAAGAGCTTTGAGTTCCGCACGGGCGATGGACTGCCCGTGCGTTTCGAACCGGGTCAATTCATGACGGTGTCGGCGAACGTGGAGGGGCAACCGGTCGAGCGCTGCTACACGATTTCGTCGCCTCCGACGCGCCCCTATCTGCTGTCCATCACGGTAAAACGGGTTCCGGGCGGCGTCATGTCCAATTGGCTCCACGACAACATGAAGCCGGGATGTCAGTTGCAGGGGTACGGCCCCTCCGGCACCTTCACGCCGACCTGTGCTCCTGCGGCAAAGTCGATCTACCTGTCGGCGGGTTCGGGCGTGACGCCGTTGATGTCGATGACGCGCGCCGGCATCGACCTCGGGCTCGACCGCGATATCGCGTTCGTCCACAGCGCAAGGACGCCCGCCGATATCGTCTTTCGCGCTGAATTGCAGAGGCTCGCGAAGCTGTCGCCCCGTCTTCGCCTTTTCTTTGTGTGCGAAAGCATCGGAGATGAAGCGGATTGGGCCGGAGCGATGGGGCGGCTCAGTCTCGCGCTCCTGTCGGAGTGGATACCGGATTACGCAGACCGGGAGGTGTTCACGTGCGGGCCGGCGGGCTACATGAGCGCGGTCAGGGCATTGCTTCGAGAAGGCGGTCATGACCCGGCGCGCTATCACCAGGAAAGCTTCGACATCACGGCGGGTGCGACGCCGGAGCCAGCTCCATCGAAAGGCGACGTTGCGCAACAAACCTATACGGTGAAGCTTTCCCGCTCGGCGAAGACGTTCACGATGAGCCCATCGGAAACCGTGCTTGCCGCGGCGAAAAAGGCGGGCGTGCCAGTCGCATCGTCGTGCACCCAAGGCGTGTGCGGCACCTGTAAAACCAAGGTGCTCGAAGGCACGGTGGACATGCATCACAACGGCGGGATTCGGGACAGAGAAGTTCAGAAGGGTTTCCACCTGCTTTGCTGCAGCCGTCCTACCTCCGATTTAGTGCTTGAACTGTGACAGGTCACCCTATGAACCGAGGCAACGTCGCGTGCGGCGAGACGATGGACACGAGTGCTGTCGCCGACCAGAAAGGGACGGAAACAACTTTGCTCGACGTCCGCGCGTACAGACTAGCCCGGGTGCGGGAGCAACTGCGGAAGAACAACTGCCCCGCCATATTGCTCTACGACCCGGTCAATATCCGCTACGCGACGGATACATCGAACATGCAGATCTGGACGGGCCGCAACCCGTCGCGATACGTGATGGTGTTTGCCGATGGCCGCGTCATCGCCTGGGAATTTCATAGCTGCGAGCATGTGTGGGACGGATTGAATCTGGACCTCGATCTGCGCAGCGCGGTCAGCTGGACCTTCTTCAACGCGGGCACCGAAGCGGAGCGCCGCGTCGACGTGTGGGGCGCCGAGATTGTCGACGTACTGAGCCAGCGTGCGCCGAACGAACTCCGTCTGGCGGTGGACCGGCTCGATCCCCTCGGCGCGGCCTATCTGACTCAGCATGGCCTGAACCTCGTTGATGGGCAGGCCATGATGGAGATGGCTCGCGCGGTGAAGTCTTCGGGAGAGCTCGTGCTCATGGGCGAGTCGCTACGCGCATGCGAGAAGGGGATCGAGCGCATGCACCGCGAGCTTCGGCCGGGAATGACCGAGCAGGACCTCTGGGCCAACCTTCACTACGAGAACATTCGGCACGGTGGAGAGTGGATTGAAACGCGTCTTCTCGCGTCGGGAGACCGGACCAATCCATGGATGCATGAATGCTCTTCACGGGTTCTGCAGCACGGCGAGCTGCTGGCGTTCGATACCGACATGGTCGGACCGAACGGCTACTGCTCGGATATCTCCCGGACGTGGACGGTAGGCCATACTCAACCCTCCGACGAACAGCGAAAGCTGTATGAAAGGGCCTATTCGCAAGTCCATTTCAACATGGACCTGTTGCGCCCAGGCATGGCGTTCCGCGAGTTCTCGGAACGGGCCTGGAAGATACCCGAGCGGTATCTAAAGAACAGATATAGCTGCGTGGCGCATGGCATCGGCATGGTCGACGAATATCCGAACATCGCGCATCAGGTCGATTGGGAAGGCGGCGGTTATGACGGCCGGTTTGAAGTCGGCATGACGCTTTGCGTAGAAAGCTATATCGGCGCGGAGGGAGGCAATCAGGGCGTGAAGCTCGAGCAGCAGGTGGTGCTGACGGAGAGCGGTTGCGTGCCGCTTACATCGTGCGGCTTTGAAACCGACTGGCTGTGAGAGGGTCGACGGGCGATTTGCATTCCAGCACGAACAATGTTTTCAGGAATGGAGATCGACTTGGCCCTTATGCATGCCGATACTGAGCGCATTCCAAACCGAGCCGAGGGGCAAGCAAATGGACGAGCGTAAGCGAGACAGCATGGTTGCGTATCTGCGCCGCCGCATGGCGCAGGTTGGCATTAAGGTGGCGGATCTCGCGGCGGCGCTTGCTGAAGACCGGAGCAAGCAGAAATCGGTGCGCTATCGCAACGCATTCGGCGACACGTGGGATGGCAAAGGCGCGATGCCGCAATGGCTCGTCCAAGCCACGAGCGCTGGGCAGTCGTTGGAGCACTTCGCCGCAGCGAAGCCGGCAAAGAAGCTCGTTAGCCGCGCACCCGCGACCGTCGACTGGAGCAAGGACCCGTTTGCCGGCACGCGATTGGCAACAGCTCGTGCGTAATACGGCGCAGCGCGCTGGGAAAACACACGCCTATTCGTGCTGGGCGAAAAGCCACTTGCGCATCGATTCACTCGCTTCCCGATGGGCATTGGCCTGTGGGTACACGACGTAGAAGCCGAGCGACGTGGGAAACGAAAAGTCGAAAACTCGCCGCAAACGACCCTCCGCAATATCGCGCTCGACAAGCGGCTCACTGGTCAGCGCGATACCCTGGCCGGCGATCGCCGCATCAATGGCGAGTAACGACTGGTTGAACCGTGGTCCTTCCATGGGATCGACGTGGGTGCTTCCACCGATAAATACTCGAGTCCCTCTCCAGTGAGTGCAAGCCCCCTCGGCAATCGCCGGAACAGTTGAACGTCGATAACATCTTCAAGATGCCTCACCTGTTGCGCAACGGCCCCCTGCGTGACGCCGAGCTCATCGGCCGCCAAGCGGAAATTGAGGTGTCGTGCCGATGCTTCGAAGGCGCGAAGCGCGTTGAGCGGTGGAAGCCGGCGGGTTCGCAACAGGTCTCTCATGCAGTAGAAATTCTACAGTCTGACCGAAGAAATCATGATTCGACGGCTTCGTTCTATCGCCGTAGAGTTTGGCTTTGATAGGCCGGCAGACGCCCCGAAGCGGCGCTCTGCCGGCAGCTTAAAGGAGAGCAGGATGACTGTAGAAAAAGTGGCATTGGTGACGGCGGCTGGCAAGGGCATGGGGGCGGCGATCGCCAAGGATCTCGCGGCGAATGGCTATCGGGTGGCGCTGATGTCGCCATCGGGCAGTGCTGTCGAGCTGGCGGAGGAATTGGGTGGATTCGGCATTGCGGGGTCCGTCACCGAGGAGGCGGATATCGATCGTTTGGTTTCCGAAACCCTCGCGAAGTATGGCCGTATCGATGCGGTCGTGAACAATACGGGCCATCCGCCCAAGGGCGATCTCCTTGCCATCGAGGACAGTCAATGGCACGAAGGGCTGGATCTGATCGTGCTGAACGTCGCTCGCGTACTACGTCGTGTCACGCCGGTTTTTCTGAAGCAGGGCGGCGGAGCGGTCGTCAATATTTCAAGTTTCGCGGCAGACGCGCCGGAGCAGGCCATGCCGGTTTCTTCCGCGCTGCGCGCGGCACTCAGTGCATTTACGCGCCTGTATGCCGATCGTTACGCCAAGGACAACATCCGGATCAACTCGGTTCTGCCCGGCTTCATCGACAGCTGGCCGGAGACGCCTGAAATCGTCGCGCGCATTCCGGTCGGCCGGTTTGGCAAGACTCAGGAGATTGCTAAAACGGTGACGTTCCTGCTGTCGGATGGCGCCGGCTACATGACCGGCCAGAATATTCGGGTCGACGGCGGCATCGTGCGAGCCTTGTAAAGCACGCCCAGAGTTCGATATCCGTCTATGAGCGAAATGACCGATCTACTCGACCGGATATGGTCGTTACTGAGTTCCGGTGCAGATGCCGGAGCGACGCGCTCGCCTTTCACCATGCTCCAGGCGGCGACGTTGGGGCTGGACGGGGCGCCGAAGGCGCGCACGATCGTGCTGAGGGGGGTAAGTCAAGAAGAAGCCTCATTGACCTTCCATACCGACGTGCGATCGGAAAAGGTCTCGGAGTTGAGGAAAGATAGCCGGATTGCGCTCACTGGCTGTGATCTGGACGCGGGCATCCAGATCCGTGCCGAAGGCGTCGCGCGGGTGGTGGATAGCGTGGAGGAGCGAAGCGCTTTCTGGAGCGCAAGCAGGCCTCGCACGTTAATTGTCTACCGCGCGCCGCTGGTCCCTGGCACGGTCATCAAGTCGCCGATAGACGCGCACGCGACAGCCGAGCAAGGGAACGTCGACCCGAACGCTGGCCTTGAGAACTTTTGCCTCGTGACTGTTGAGGTGAACAGATTCGACTATCTCGATCTGGCGCCAAACGGTCATGCTCGCGCAAAGTTCGTTCGCGAGAACGGGATTTGGCACGGAAGCTGGGTGGCACCCTGAGTCCGTCGCCACCACCCGCCGGTTACAGAGATTCGGCGTGCTCCCTGCAGAGGTTCAGCATTCTCTGAATCATGGTGCTCGAATAGTTGAGCCCCATTTCGTCCGTGAAGAGTGCCTGAACGCTGGAGAGCCGCACGGCGATGCCTGCTGTCAGCAGTTCCCTTTCGGCAATTTTCAGCGCAAGTTGGCCGATTTCCACACGCTCGAGCCAATCCATCGACACCAGATGCCGAGCGAGCCACGCGCGGCCATTGGCCACCACGTGGTCCACTCGCCACTCTTGGGTCAGTGCGTAAGACGCAGCGGCCGTTGCGACCAGAAAACAGAGCAGGTCGGCGCGCCCGTCGGGGATTTGGTTGATATCGCGATTGTTCATCGTTGCTTCGGGTAGGCAAGTGCGGCGAAGTTCAATCAGGGTAGTCGATTTTGAAGCGTCGTACACCTCGGGTTCCCTCAAATTGCTGAACCGCTCCTAGTCGTTCATCTACGCGTGCGCAGCACGGATGCGTATTCGAATTTCCGAAGGGTTAGGGCAATCGCCTAGTTGACAGGCCAAGTTTTGACTTTTTAATATGCATACAACGCTGCACACATAGAAGAACGCAGAGTTGTGTGGTGTGATCGCGCTTCATCTTCGGGATTACCCTTATTTGAGAGGTCAAAATGGTCCGGCTGTCTCGTTTCACTCATCAGGCGCTTTTGTGTTTGGCCGCAGCCAGCTGCGTGATGGTCAGCGCGGCGTCCCGCGCCGATGACACCAGCGCTTGGCAGAGCGTGAAGAAGGCGGGAGTGCTGCGCTGCGGCGCCGCGGTCGCGCCCCCGTATGTCATGCGCGACCCGAAGACCGGTGAATACAGCGGCTTCTTTTCGGACCTCTGCCGGAACTTTGGGCAGAACGTTCTCAAGGTGAAAGTCGAATTCGTCGACACGACGTGGGACAACATCGTGGCCGGCCTGCAATCGGACAAATGGGACTTGTCGATGGCGCTCAACGACACGCCTGAGCGTGAGAAGGCCATCGCCTTCTCCGCGCCTGCTACCGACTACAACGTTTCGCTGGTCTACAACAAAAACAATCCCAAAGTTCTCAAGGGTGCAAGCAGCCTGGCCGATATCGACAAGCCCGGCGTGACCATCGCCGTGATGTCGGGCACCGCGCAGGACAAAGCGATTTCGGCCGTCATCAAGCAGGCTCAAATCATGCGCTTGCCGGGCAACGACGAGACACGTCTGGCGCTCATGTCCAAGCGAGCGGATCTCTTGGCGGACGCGAACATCACCAACATGCTGCTGACGGAGGCACACCCGGAATGGGCTGTCGCCATTCAGCCCAATCCGCCGCTCGCCCAACAGGAAGTCGCATTCGGCGTCCGGAAAGAAACGTCCAAGGCCGACCTCGACGTGCTCAACGCGTATCTCAATCAGCAAGTCAAATCGGGCGCGGTCAACCGTCTGATCAAGACGTCGGTTCAGGCCATGCTCGTGCCGAACAAGTAATTCGGTTCACACGCCGCGCGCCTCCAGGGCGCGCTCCGCTGGAGAGATTTCATGTTGTCACCGCAAACCATGGTTGCCCCATCTCACGTACCGCCGACGGTTTCAGATTTTTCGCCCTCGACCATCGGCGACTTTGTGCAGTTCCGGGACGTCTACAAGTCCTACGGCGAAAACCTGGTCGTCATGGACCACATGAATCTCGACATGCGCGCCGACGACCGCCTCGTCATCATCGGCCCGAGCGGAAGCGGCAAGAGCTCGCTCTTGCGCGTCATGATGGGTTTGGAGGGAGTCCAGGGCGGACAGATAGGATTTCAGGGCAAGCCGTATATCCACGGCGCGGATTCGGGTCGATCGAAACGCATCGACGCCAAGCTGCAAAAGCAGATCGGCATGGTGTTTCAGCACTACACGCTCTTCCCTCATCTTTCCGTGCTGAGCAATCTGATCCTGGCGCCCGTCAAGGTCGGCGGCATCTCCAAAGCGGAGGCGACGGAGCGGGCACGCGTGTACCTTGCCCGACTCGGTCTCGAAAGCAAACTTCACGCGTATCCGAGCCAGCTTTCCGGCGGCCAGAAGCAACGGGTTGCGATCGCGCGCGCCCTGATGCTCGAGCCGAAGCTGATGTTGTTCGACGAAGTCACTTCGGCCTTGGACCCCGAGATGGTCATTGAAGTGCAGAACGTGATGCTCCAGCTTGCCGAGCAGAAGATGGCCATGATCATCGTGACGCACGACATGCATTTCGCGCGTGATATCGCGACGCGTGTCGTCTTTTGCGCAAGCGGAAAAATCGTAGAGCAGGGTGCGCCTGCCGACATGTTCAAGTGCCCGAAGGAAGCGCGCACTCGGGAATTCCTCGAGAAAGTGCTGCATCTCGATTGAGGCCCGCCATGCACTACCACTTCGATTTCAATTTTCTGGCGGGCAGCATTGGCGCTTTGCTCGCGGGTCTCAAGGTCACCATCGAGCTTGCGGTGGCATCCAACATCATGGGGCTGGTGCTCGGCTTTCTCCTGTGCCTTCTGGCCATGAGCCGTTGGATCATCGTGCGCTGGCCGGCGCAGTTGTTTATCGAGTTCTTCCGTTGCACGCCGGCGCTGCTGCAAATCGTCTGGTTCTTCTACTGCATTCCGATGATGGTCGATGTCTTCATCGACCCTATCGTAATGGGCGTGCTGGCCCTCGGCTTGAATCTGACCGCATTCAACGCGGAGGCTTACCGCGCGGGCGTGCAGGCCGTTCCGAAAGAGCATCTCGATGCATGCGTCGCCCTAGGCTTGAAGCCGTGGCAGCGGACCGTCCATGTGATTTTGCCGCAGGCGCTTCGAAGCGCGATGCCGGTTCTTATGACCAACGGCATTGGAAGTCTGCAGCAGAGCGCGCTGGTAGCCATCGTGGCGGTGGCGGACCTGATGTATGTCGGCAAGAGCCTCGCGACCGAGGCGTATCGGCCCCTCGAGACCTACACGGTGGTCGCGCTAATTTACTTTGCGCTTTCCCTGCCCATTGCAAGGCTCGTTCATGTGATCGAGCGTCGGCAGGACCTCGCGGTCCAGCGTTGAGGAGAAGACCATGCAACTCGATTTCTCGACTGTGTTGCCCTATTGGCTGGTCTTGCTCAAAGGTTTGGGGCTCACGCTCGCATTCACGAGCAGCTGTGCCGTGATTGGAAGCCTTGCCGGATTCGTTTTAAGTCTGCTGCGGATGTCCCCTTCGCGGTGGATGAAAGCAGCGACGACGCTTTACGTCGAATTCTTCCGCGGGACACCGTTGCTCATCCAGTTGTTCTGGGTCTTCTTCTGCTTTCCGGTGGTGTTCAGGCTTCCGATACCGCCCTACCTGTCAGTGGTTATCTCACTGACGCTGTACATGGCGGCTATCACCAGCGAGACATTTCGTGGCGCGCTGAAGTCCATCTCCGCCGAGCAGCACGATGCCTGCATCGCGTTGAGCCTCTCGCCGCAGGCAAAGATTCTCTACGTGATTTTTCCGCAGGCCTTGCTGCGCGCAATTCCGCCTTTCCTGTCAAACATCGTCAGCCTCTTCAAAGAGAGCGCGCTCATTTCCTCGGTTGGCGTTGCCGACCTGATGTTTGTCGGTCAGAACATTTCGAACAGTACGGCACGGCCAGTGGAATTTCTGACAACCGTCGCGATGATTTACTTCCTCGTCGCTTTCCCGCTGACGCGTCTGGTCGGCGTGGTCGAGACGCGATTTCTCAGGCGTTTTGCCTATTAACCCAACCAGTCCATCGTTACGTGGAGAACCACTCATGGAGATGAAAGGAATTTTGCCCGCGCTTGTTACGCCGTTCAATGCGTCCGGCGCGGTCGATCACGACACGCTTGCGTCCATCCTCGAGTTTCAGCTCGAGGCAGGCGTCAGCGGGTTCGTGCCGCTGGGCTCGACGGGCGAATATTACGCGCTGACGCACGATGAGCGCCGCGCCATCCTGAAGACCGTTCGGGAAGTGGTCGGCGATCGCGGTTTGCTCATTGCAGGGGCAAATGGTTCGTGCACGCGTGAAGTGATCGAGCAGACTCGCCTGGTGCGCGACGCCGGCTACACGAACGTTTTGATCGCGCCGCCGTACTACGCGCTGCCTTCACAGGAAGAGCTCGTCGGCCACTATGAAGCGATTCTCGAAGCAGTGCCGGACGTCAATGTGATTTTGTACAACTATCCGGTGCGTACCAACGTCGAAGTCGGCTTCGGCGTGCTCGACGCGTTCAAGGATAACGCGCGGGTTGTCGGCATTAAGGAAAGCAGCGGCAATCTCCTGCGCGCCATCGAAATCGGCGAGAAGTACAAGGGCAGCTATCAGCTGTCCTGCGGCTCCGATGACCAGGCGCTCGACTTCTTCCTCTGGGGCGCCACGAGCTGGATTTGCGGACCGGCGAACTGTTTTGTGAAACCGGTTGTCGACTTCTACAACAAGTTCAGCGCAGGCGACATCCGGGGTGCCCAGAGCGTGATGCGTTCCTTGTTTCCAGTCATGGCCACCATGGAAGCCGGCAAGTTCGTGCAAAAGGTGAAATACGGTTGTGAACTGGCTGGCTTCAAGGTAGGCGCAGCACGGATGCCGCTGAAGCCGCTGACCGACGAAGAGAAAGCAGCGTTCAGGGCGGTGTTTGAAGCTGCGCAGGTGTGAAGCACGCGCGCCGGCCGAAACATCGCGTCGGCGCGATTTCGACGAGACCTCGGGAATGACGAGACATAGTTTCAGGTGTATCGAAGGCCACACGGAAGGTATGCCGGTGCGCATGGTGGTCGACGGGGCGCCCGCGCTTGCGGGCGACTCGATGAATGAGCGTCGCGAAGATTTTGTCGCAAGGTACGACTGGATTCGTCGTTCTCTGATGCTCGAGCCCCGCGGCCACTCGCACATGTCCGGGACCCTCCTGTATCCGCCGCTGACCGCAGAGTCGGACATGAGCCTGCTCTTCATCGAGACGTCGGGCTGCTTGCCGATGTGCGGACATGCATCGATCGGCTCCATTTCGTTCGCGCTCGAAGCGGGTCTCGTTCATCCGAAGTTGCCCGGCACGATTGTCGTCGACGTGCCTGCCGGGCGGCTCACCGCTCGCTATGAAACAGACGGCAGCCGCGTCAAATCTGTCCGCTTTACGAATGTTCCGAGCTTCCTTCTCTACCAAGACGTGGAGGTGGTGCATCCCAAGTTCGGCAAGCTGGCTGTCGATATTGCGTACGGCGGAAACTTCTATCCGATAGTCGAAGTGCAGCCGAATTTTCCCGGCTGCGAGCATTTCACGCCGGATGAACTGCTCGAGTGGGGGCGCCAGATGCAAGCCCTCGTCAACGAAACGGTCGACGTCGTTCACCCTGATCACCCCAAGATTCGCGGCGTGAAGCACTGCATGTGGACGGGCGCACCGGTCTCGAAGGACGCGGATGCGCGCGCAGTCGTGATTGCCGGCGAGAGTCTGATCGACCGTTCTCCCTGCGGAACCGGCACGTCGGCGCGCGTGGCGCAGCGTCATGCAAGAGGGCTTCTGCGAGAGGGGCGTACCTTTACGCATCAAAGCCTTATCGGTAGCTGCTTTATCGGTCGAGTCGAATCGACGATCAAGCTGAAGAGCGGTCTTGATGCAGTGCTGCCTAGCATCGAGGGGCGCGCATGGATAACCGCGCGCTCAGAGCACTACGTCGACGACTCGGAGCCGTACGCGCTTGGCTTCGGTCTGCAGGAGTTTTCAAAGTGAACGCGGTTCCTCATCCATTTTCCTCGGCCAATCCGATGCCTGCATCGCAGGAAACCGCTGCCGTCATAGGCGGCGGCATCGTTGGCGTGTGTTGCGCGCTCTACCTCCAGCGCGCAGGCTATTCCGTCACGCTCGTGGACCCGGAGGCACCCGGCAATAGCACCGCAAAGTGGAGCTGCGGGCAGATGGCGGTGAGCGAAATCATCCCGCTGTCGAAACCTGGGATCTTGATGAAAGTGCCCGGCTGGTTGATGGATCAGAAGGGGCCGCTTGCGCTGCGCCCCAGTGCGTTGCCGGGCATCCTGCCCTGGTTCTTCCGCTTCCTGATGTGCGCGCGTCGTTCGAAAATCGTCGAGATTGCTCAAGCGATGGCGACCCTGACACATGACGTCTATGCCGACTTTGCCCCTCTGCTGGATGCCTGTGAAGACAAGACTTTGATGGGCGAACGCCCGATTCTGGAAGTGTTCGACAGCCCTGCCGGCATCGCTCACGAGCAACCGCATCTCGACCTGCGCACATCCCTCGGTTTCAAGTCGCAGCGGCTGAACGCAAAAGAAATCGGCGACTTGGAGCCCGCATTGGCGGGACGCTTCGCTCACGGTTTGCTGTTTCCCGACTGGCGTGCGGTGAGCGATACCGAAGGTTTTATCGCCGCGCTGACGGAGAGCTTCGTTTCGCAAGGTGGCCGGCGCGTGCGGACCGAGGTTGCCCGCATCGACGAGTCGAATGGACGAGCAACCGGTGTGACGCTGGCAAACGGCGAGCGCGTTCAGGCTGGCAGCGTGGTCGTCGCCGCGGGTGTGGGCTCCCGACGCTTTTTCGACGCGCTGGGTGTCAGCGTGCCCTTGGAGGGAATCGCGGGGTACCAAGCGGTACTGCCGAATCCCGGCGTCGAATTCCGCCACTCCATCATCTATGCCGACGGCGGCTTCTGCTTCACTCCGATGACGCGCGGCCTTCAGATTGGCGGGACGATCGAGTTCGCCGGGCGTGACGCGAAGCCTAACTTCAAGCGCGCCGACATCATTCTTGAAAAGGCCAAGCGGGTATTGCCGGAGCTCAGAACGGACGCTGTCGAGTATGGCGTCGGCTACCGTCCGTTCCTGCCGGACACAAAGCCCATCATCGATCGCTCGCGCCGTCTGCAGAATGTCTTCATGGCATTTGGCCACGGACAGCTCGGTCTCACGCTGGGCGCCACGACCGGACGTCTCATTGCCGATATGGTTGCCGGTCGTCCAGTAAAACAGAACCTCACGCCCTTTAGCGCGTACCGCTTCTCCTGAAGAGACCAACGTCATGAAATCGTACGAGCATTTGTATATCAATGGCCAGTGGGTTGCTCCCATCAAAGGCGGAACCTTCGAATCAGTCGACCCGAGCAACGAGAAAGTGCTTGCGAAGGTCGCTGCCGCAACGTCGGAAGACATCGACCTTGCGGTCAAGGCCGCTCGCAAGGCTTTTGACGAGGGGCCATGGCCACGTATGAGCGGTGCGCAGCGCGCGGTTGTTCTTCGCAGAATCGGCAAGGGCATTCGCGATCGTCTCCAGGAACTCGCTGAAGTCGAAGTTCGCGACAACGGCAAGCCGCTTCCCGAAGCGCTTTGGGATTTGGGCGATGCGGCAGGTTGTTTCGAGTTCTATGCGGGTCTCGCCGAGAAGCTCGACGAGAACGCAGAAACGACAATCGCGCTTTCGGACGACCGCTTCCGCTCGATCGCGCGCAAGGAGCCCATTGGTGTCGCCGGGGCCATCATCCCGTGGAATTTTCCGATGCTGATGGCCGCATGGAAGGTCGCGCCTGCATTGGCGGCCGGTTGTACGATGGTTTTGAAGCCCTCGGAGCTGACTCCGCTGACTGCGCTGGAACTGGCGGACATCACTACGGCCGCGGATCTTCCACCCGGCGTGCTGAATGTCGTAACCGGTCTTGGCAAAGAAGCCGGAGCGCCGTTGAGCGAGCATCCCGGCATCGACAAACTGGCGTTCACGGGCAGCGTCCCAACCGGCAGCCGAATCATGCAGGCCGCGGCGCGCGACATCAAAAACGTGAGCCTGGAACTCGGCGGCAAGTCGCCGTTCATTGTCTTTGACGACAGCGATATCGATGCGGCCGTCGAGTGGATCATGTTCGGAATCTTCTGGAACCAGGGCGAGGTTTGCTCGGCAACGTCCCGGGTTCTCGTGCAACGCGGCATCTACGATCGTCTGCTACAGCGGCTCGAAGAGGAAACACGCAACATCACCATCGGCAACGGTCTTGAAGAAGGCGTGCTGCTCGGACCTCTCGTCAGCCAGGGACAGTACGAGAAAGTGCTCGAAGCGGTAGTGCGCGGCAAGGAAGAAGGCGCTCGGCTGGTAACGGGTGGCGGGCGGCCGTCGCATCTCGACAAGGGCTACTTCATGGAGCCCGTCGTTTTTGCGGACGTCCCCGAAGATAGCTGGGTGTGGCAGGAGGAGATATTCGGACCTGTCGTATGCATTCGACCGTTCGACGATGAACTCGAAGCGGTACGATCCGCAAACGACTCGCGCTTTGGTCTTGCCGCAGCCGTGATGTCGCGCGATACGGAGCGATGCGAGCGTGTGGCGCGAGCGCTGCGCGCCGGCATCGTCTGGATCAACTGCAGCCAGCCTACCTTTACCGAAGCGCCGTGGGGCGGTTACAAGCAAAGCGGCATCGGCCGCGAACTCGGCGAGTGGGGCCTGAACAACTACCTCGAAACGAAGCAGATCACGCGGTATGACAGCGACAAGCCGTGGGGCTGGTACATCAAGTAACGTGGGGCATTCATGCGCTGGAAGAAAACACTTCAACTCGTCGACGTCCATTGCGAAGGCGAGATCGGCAAAGTTATCACGGGAGGCGTGGTCGGCATCCCCGGTGAAACGATGCTCGACAAGATGAACTACATCAACGAGGTCGACGACAGTCTGCGCAGGCTGGTCGTGCTCGAGCCGCGAGGCTGCCTCCAGATGTCGGTCAATCTTCTGCTGCCGCCGACTCGCCCGGAGGCGCATGCCGGGTTCATCGTGCTGCAGGCGGACAAGGCGCATCCGATGTCCGGGAGCAACGCCATCTGCGTCGTCACCGCGCTGCTCGAGCTCGGCATGGTGGAGATGCAAGAGCCCGAAACGACCGTGGTCCTCGACACGCCGGCGGGCCTCGTCACCGCTCGCGCAACATGCAAGGACGGGCGCTGCACGGGGGTCTCGCTCGACATGGTTCCCGCGTTTGTCGAGCAGCTGGACTTCAGCTTCGATACGCCGCAGCTCGGAAAAATCAAAGCGGACATCGCGTTCGGCGGTGTTTATTACGCGCTTGTCGACGTCGAGCAAGCGGGATTGGCCATTGCCCCCGAGAACGCCCGCGAACTGGCTGAGCTTGGCGTTGCGCTGAAGGACATCATCAATCGGCAGATTCGGATACAGCATCCTCTTTACCCGCAGATCAACGAAGTCGCCTATGTGATGTTTCGTCATCGCATCAGCGACGAGCTGTATCAAACGTGCACGACACTGCCTCCCGGCCGGGTCGACAGGTCGCCGTGCGGAACAGGAAGCTCGGCCAATCTGGCGACGCTGGCTGCTCGGGGCTTGGCGGACGTTGGCAGCCGGCTGAAATCGCGCTCGACGATAGGCGGGGAGTTCAACGTCGAGCTGCTTGGCAAGACCTACGTGGGAGGAAAGCCGGCGGTGCTTCCGCGTGTTCAGGGGCGGGCGTGGGTCTACGGTTTTCAGCAAATCGGCGTCGACCCGGACGACCCGCTGGCAGCGGGCTTCATGCTGAGCGATACGTGGGGCTCGGGCTTTCCGAAAGCCTAAGAGGCGTGGTACGCGCGATGCTAAACTTGAACGCGCGCCCGTCTTTTCGGGCCCACGACGATGGTGGTGAAACGATGAACAAAGGCACGACGGAGACTGAGTCCAACGGCCGTCGACATGGCGGACGGTACATCTATGAGGAGTTGCGAAAGCAGATTTTGACGCTGCAACTCAGACCCGGGGCCCCATTAGACGAAGTGTCGCTCGCGGCACAGTTCGGTCTTTCTCGCTCCCCGGTTCGCGATGCTCTCGCGCGGTTGATCAGCGAAGGGCTGGTGACCATACTTCCGAACCGGACGACGCTCGTCACGCCGTTCGAAATCGCCGAATTCCCGAAGTACATTTCGGCGTTGGACCTCATCCAGCGCGCGGTGACCCGGCTGGCCGCCTTGCATCGCACGGACGCCGACCTCGCGCGCATCCGCAAAGCGGATGACGTTTACATGCGGGCGGTCGAAAGCGGCGACTTCCAGGCGATGTCCGAAACGAACAAAGCGCTGCACATGGCCATTGCGCACGCGGCGAACAATCCCTACTTCGTCGGCTATTACGAGCGGCTTCTCGGTGAAGGGCAGCGGTTGCTGCATCTGCATTTTGATTTCACGGTCAGCTCGCCCACGGCAGGGAAGCTGGGACGTGACCATGAGGAGTTGATTGACGCGATCGCGCGTAAAGACGGCGATGCGGCAGAAAAAGCAGCCCACGAGCACACCATGCTGTTCCAGAAGCGTTTCCTCGATTACATGCGGCAGAACATGACGGAATCGATGGCGATTCTGTGAGCCGTTTATCGACGCCCTTTCTTTTTTCCCGCTTGCCGCGCTTCCCAAGCAGCAAGCGCCGCTTCATAGCGTTCCAGCGCCTCGTCATACAAATCGAACACACAGGGTGAGCAGCCGCTATGGCAGCAATCGTCCAGATCCGGTTGTTGCGGCGGTGTCGGACGAGGGTCGTCGAGCGATGGATCCGAATGGAGCGTTTTTGACACGGTGACATCCGCAAGACATGGAGTGGTCAGTATAGGTTGATCGCCACGATCCGCGCCCTTGCTTCCCACGCCTGAAATGACAAAGGACCTGAGCCTCTCGTGCGAGGATCTCAGGTCCCGGGTTGGCGCATTCCGCGGGAAATACCACGTGCCCGCGGATTACGCGGCCATCAGTGATGGCGCATCATGCCTCGATCGCAGCCGTCTCTTCGACCAAAGGCGTGCGAATCAGGTAATCGAACGCGCTCAACGCCGCCTTCGCGCCGTCGCCCGCCGCGATCACGATCTGCTTGTACGGCACGGTCGTGCAGTCGCCCGCGCCAAAGACACCCGGCACGTTCGTGTGCCCCTTGGCATCGACGACGATCTCGCCGAACCGGCTCAGCTCCACCGTGCCCTTGAGCCACTCGGTGTTCGGCACCAGGCCGATCTGCACGAACACGCCTTCGAGCGCGACCGTGTGTTCCGCGCCGCTCACGCGGTCCTTGAAGCGCAGGCCATCGACCTTGTTGCCGTCGCCCGTGATCTCGGTGGTTTGCGCGTTCACGTTCACGGTCACGTTGGGCAGGCTGTTGAGCTTCGCCACGAGAACCGCGTCGGCCTTGAGCTGGTCGGCGAACTCGATCAGCGTGACGTGCGCCACGACGCCCGCCAGATCGATCGCCGCTTCGACGCCCGAGTTGCCGCCGCCGATCACTGCGACGTGCTTGCCCTTGAAGAGCGGGCCGTCGCAATGCGGGCAGTAGGCCACGCCCTTGTTCTTGTATTCCTGCTCGCCCGGCACGTTGACGTTGCGCCAGCGCGCACCGGTCGAGAGGATGACGCTGCGGCTCTGCAGCACGCCGCCGTTTTCCATCCGTACGCCGACCAGGCCGCCCGGCTGCGCGGCCGGAATCAGCTCGACGGCGCGCTGTTGCGACATGATGTCGACGCCGTAGTGGCGCACTTGCGCTTCGAGCGCCGCGCCGAATTTCGGGCCGTCGGTCTCGAGCACCGAGATGTAGTTCTCGATCGACAACGTATCGTTGACCTGGCCGCCCATGCGCTCGACGGCGATGCCGGTGTCGATGCCCTTGCGCGCCGCGTAGACCGCAGCCGCCGATCCGGCGGGGCCGCCGCCGACGATCAGCACGTCGAAAGCGTCCTTGGCGTCGAGCTTGGCCGCTTCGCGCTCGGCGGAGCCCGTGTCGAGCTTGGCGACGATTTCCGCGAGGTCCATGCGTCCGGCGCCAAACATCTCGCCGTTGAGATACACGCTCGGCACGGCCATGATCTGGCGCTCGTCGACTTCGCTCTGGAACAGCGCGCCGTCGATCACCACGGTCTGCACGCGCGGATTCAGCACGGCCATCAGGCTCAGCGCTTGCACCACGTCCGGGCAGTTATGGCAGGACAGCGACATGTAGACCTCGAAGCGATAGTCGCCGTCGAGTGCCTTGATTTGCTCGATCAGCTCGGGCTCGACCTTGGGCGGATGGCCGCCGGTCCAGAGGAGCGCGAGTACGAGCGAGGTGAATTCGTGGCCGAGCGGGATAGCCGCAAAGCGCAGGCTTTGCTTGCCGCCCACCGGGCTCAAGCTGAACGACGGCTTGCGTGCGTCGTTGCCGTCGGTGCGCACGGTGATCTTGTCCGACAGCCCGCCGATGGCCTGCAGCAGCGTCTCGAGCTCGCGCGAGCTCGGCTGCTCGTCCAGCGATGCCACGATTTCGAACGGCTGGTTCACGCGTTGCAGATAGGCTTCCAACTGGGCTTTGAGGTTGTCGTCCAACATGATGATCCCCGATGCTTGAGAGGTTACGAACGTGGTGTTTCGGTGCCGGCCGGGAGGACCCCGGCCGGTTCGTCAAATCAATGACTGACGATGCAGACTCGGGAGAGCCTTAGATCTTGCCGACCAGGTCGAGCGACGGGGTCAGCGTCTTCGCGCCTTCCTTCCACTTGGCCGGGCAGACTTGGCCAGGGTTCTTGGCGACGAATTGCGCGGCCTTCAGCTTGCGCAGCGTTTCCGAGACGTCGCGAGCGATCGCGTTGTCATGCACTTCCAGCGTCTTGATCTGGCCTTCCGGGTTGATGATGAAGGTACCGCGCAGCGCCAGGCCTTCTTCCGGGATGTGCACGCCGAACGCGTTGGTCAGCTGGTGCGTCGGGTCGCCGACCAGCGGGAACTTCGCCTTGCCCACGGCTTCCGACGTTTCGTGCCACACCTTGTGCGAGAAATGCGTGTCGGTCGTGACGATGTAGACTTCCGCCTCGGCCTTTTGGAACTCGGCGTAGTTTTCTGCTGCGTCCTCGACTTCGGTCGGGCAGTTGAAAGTGAAGGCAGCCGGCATGAAGATCACGACCGACCACCGGCCCAAGAGCGACTGCTCGGTGACTTCCACGAACTTGCCGTTGTGGAATGCTTGTGCTTTGAACGGTTGGACTTGGGTGTTGATGAGCGACATAGAGTTTCCTTCAGCAGTGGGTGGATAGAACGGTTGGCGTGTAACCAGGCTCTATACTGAAGGAACGCTATCGTTTTTGCAAATCGATAGTGTCTATCTGGGCGATAGAAAAAATTTACTTAGGTCATAGTGTCGCGGGGGAAGGGGGCAATCAGGCGGGGCGATCAGGCGTCCGGCGACTCCAGCAGCCGGTCAGATACGCCGGGTTGACGGGAGGCACGAGCGGACCGCCTCTTTCGTCGGGGGGGCGGCCGGCGAAGGTGACCGGCACGCACGGCCGACTCCGATTTTACCCACACGCCAAAACATGCAAACGGTAAATATTGGATCGAGATAAACATATAAAAATAGAATAATTCTCACGCCGGTCCTTCGTCGTTACGCTGTGCTCACTATCGACGGCGAGGACCTATGACCGCTTCTGTTTCAACGTCTTTATTCGTGCGACGGCGCGTGCTGCGCGCGCTCGCGGCGGCGCCGCTGGCCGCGACCGCTTTCGCCTCGGGTGTGCGCCGCGCAAGCGCCGCCGACAGCTTGACGCTGGTGCTCGGCGATCAGGCCGGCGGCACCCGGGCGCTCGTCGAAGCCGCCAAGGCGCTGGACGGCGCACCGTACGCCTACCGCTGGGCCAACTTCCAGGGCGCGGCGCCGCTTTTCGAAGCGCAGCGCGCGGGCTCCGTCGATCTTGCGCCGGCGGGCGACCTGCCGGTTCTCGCGGCGGCCGTCGGCGACCCGACGCTGAAGATCGTCGCGACGCGCGTCGGTTCGGGCGCGCAGCTCGGCATTCTCGTCGGCCCCCGCTCGACGATCCGCACCGTTGCCGATCTGAAAGGGCGCACGGTTCACGTTTCGTCGGCGCGCGGCAGCATTTCGCAGTTCCAGTTGTACGGCGCGCTCGCGGAAGCGGGGCTCACGAAAGACGACGTGTCGGTGCGCTTCATCCTGCCCGTCGATGCCTTTGCCGCGTTTGAATCCGGTGCGATCGAGGTGTGGGCGACTTTCGATCCGTACTACGGCATCGCCGTGCAGCATGGAGCGCGGATTCTGCGCGACGGCACCGGCATCAACAGCGGGCTCGGCTTCATCACCGCGTCGGGCGAGGCGCTGGCAGACGCGAAGAAACGCGCGGCCATCGCCGACGTCCTCGTTCGCTATCAGCGCGCGGGCGACTGGGCACTCGCGAATCCCGACGCCTACGCGCAGATCTACGCGACGCTCACGCGCTCGCCGCTCGACGCCGCGAGGCAAATCACGAAGCGCGCGTCGCTAAAGCAGCGCTTCGTCAACGACGCCGATATCGAGGCGCTGCAGAAAGTGGCCGACCGCGCGTATCGCGATGCGATCCTGCCGCGCCGCATCGATGTGCGCGCGATTTCGGACACTCGCATTGCCGGTGCCGCATGACCTCGCTTTGACGGAACGCATCACCATGTCTACGCAAACTCAGACTCTCGACGTCGCCCGTTTCCCCGCGGACGACACACCCGTTTCGCGCGCGAGCGGCAAGCGAGTCGTCGCAGTGCTGGCCGTCTTTGGATGGCTTGGCGGCGCGGCCGTGACGCAATGGTGGCCGGCGCTCGACGACTGGCCCCACACGCGCGAGCTGCTGATCGTCAAGCTGTTGCTTGCCGCGCTGTCGCTGGCCATCGCTGTCGTTGCTTGGCGTTCTGGTGCATCGGCAAAGGTGCGGACGCAGCCGGGCCGTTTGAGTCTCGGAGCCTGGCTGAACGCGACGCCGTGGCTGCTTGCACTGTCGCTGGGGCTGACCACGTGGGAGGTCGTCACCGCGCAACTCGAATGGCTGCCGCGGCCGTTCTTCGCGCCGCCGCAAGCGTTGATCGCCGTGTTCGCCGACGATCTGCCGAGGCTCGCGTCGAGCGTCCTGCATTCGTTCGTGTTGCTCGCCTATGGCTACGTCGCGGGCGCGCTCGCAGGCTTCGTGATTGGCGTCAGCATCGGTTGGTCGAAAGCGGTCGGCTATTGGCTGCATCCCGTGTTGCGTCTGATCGGCCCGTTGCCTGCCACCGCGTGGCTGCCGCTCGCGTTCTTCTTCTTTCCGTCGAGCTTCAGCGCAAGCGTGTTCTTGACCGCGCTCGCGACCGCGTTCCCGGTTGCCGTGCTCACGTGGTCGGGCGTCGCGAGCGTGAATTCGGCCTACTACGACGTGGCCCGCACACTCGGCGCGCGGCCCACGTTCCTGATTCTGCGCGTCGCGATTCCCGCTGCATTGCCTTCCGTGTTCGTGGGACTTTTCATGGGGCTCGGCGCCTCGTTTGCGGTGCTGATCGTGGCCGAGATGATGGGCGTGAAAGCGGGCCTCGGCTGGTATCTGCAATGGGCGCAAGGCTGGGCGGCGTATCCGAACATGTACGCGGCGCTGCTCGTGATGGCGCTGATGTGCTCCGGGCTCATCACGCTGCTGTTCCGCGTGCGCGACCGTGTGCTCGCTTGGCAAAAAGGATTGCTCAAATGGTAGCCGCTTCGCTCGCCCCTTCTCACGTCCATTCCGCGCCCCCTCGAAAGCGGCAGGGCGCTCGCATGGATATCCGCAACGTCAGTCATCGGTTCGCACTGCGCGGCGACGTGCTGCCCGTGCTCGACGATCTCAGCCTCACCATCGAGCCGGGCGAGTTCGTCGCGCTACTCGGCGCGAGCGGGTGCGGGAAATCGACCTTGCTGCGTCTCGTCGCGGGCCTCGATGCGCCCGAGCGCGGTTCGATACATGCGGACGGCGAACGGGTCATGGGCCCGGACCCCTCGCGCGTCGTCGTATTCCAGGACCCGACGCTGTTCCCGTGGCGCACCGTGCGTGACAACGTCGCGCTAGGGCCGCAGGCGCAGCGTGCGAAACGCAAGGCGCTTGTCGGCGGCGCGCGGCACGACGCCGGCGAGCGTATCGATGCAGCGCTCGAACTGGTTGGCCTCGCAACATTCGCGAACGCTTTTCCGCATCAGCTCTCGGGCGGCATGGCGCAACGCGCGGCGCTGGCGCGCGCGCTCGTCAACGATCCGCACCTGCTCCTGCTCGATGAGCCCTTCGGCAAGCTCGATTCGCTCACGCGCATCCGCATGCAGGGCGAGCTCGTCCGCTTGTGGCAGGCAGAAGGCTTTTCGGTGCTGTTCGTCACGCATGACGTGGAAGAAGCGCTGGTTGTCGCGAACCGCGTCATCGTTCTGAGCGAGCGGCCGGCGCGCATCGTGGCGCAGGTCCGCAACGACGCGCCGTATCCGCGTCATCGCGACGACCCGGCACTCGTATCGTTGCGCCGCGAGGTCTTGGGGATGTTGGGCCTCGATACGTAGCAAAGGCAGCGGCGCGAAAAAAGATCCCATCACACATTGGGGAAGCAACGTCATGACTCTCTTTGACGAGAACACACCTTCGAACCTCGCGCGCCGCGCGTGGCTGCGCAACACGGCACGGGCGGCGGGCGCGGTGGCGCTTTCCGGCGCCGCGTTCGGGTTGCCCGCCGTGCGCGCGTCCGCGGACGAGGGGTTGAAGCCGCTCAAGCTCTCGTGGAACGCGGGCGCGATCTGCACCGCACCCGTCCCGGTCGCCGTCAAGCAGGGTTTTTTTCGCAAGCACGGTCTGGAGGTCGAACTCGTCAACTTCGCGGGCTCGACCGATCAGCTGCTCGAAGCCATCGCGACGGGCAAATCGGACGCGGGTGTCGGCATGGCGCTGCGCTGGATCAAGCCGCTGGAACAGGGCTTCGACGTCAAGCTGACGGCGGGCATCCACGGCGGCTGCATGCGGCTGCTCGCGACGCGGGCCTCGGGCATCGTCGATCTGCAAGGACTCAAGGGCCGCACGGTGGGCGTGAGCGACATGGCAAGCCCGGCGAAGAATTTCTTCGCGATCTCGCTGAAGAAGATCGGTGTCGATCCCGACAACGAGGTCCGCTGGCGGCAATATCCGGCGCCGCTCTTGGGCGAAGCGCTGAAAAAGGGCGAAGTGCACGCGATCGCCGATGGCGATCCGACCATCTGGACGCTGCGCGAGACGGACCATTTGCAAGAAGTGTCGAACAACTTGTGCGGCGAGTACGCCAACCGCGTGTGCTGCGTATTGGGTGTGCGCGGCTCGCTCGTCCGTAAGGACCGCGCGACTGCGCAGGCGCTGACGCAAGCGCTGCTCGAAGCCACCGAGTGGACCGCGGATCACCCGGCCGAAGCCGCTGCGATCTTCGCGCCGAATGCGCCGGGGGCGAATGTGGAGCAACTGACCGCGATGCTCAAAAGCCATACGGACCGCCATCACCCAGTGGGCGACGCGTTCAAGGAAATCGCGCTGTATGCCGACGATCTGAAATCGGTCGGCGTGTTGAATGAAGGGACGAGTTCGGATCGGTTTGCCGCGCGGGTGTTTGCGGATGTGCTGGTTTGAGCGGCGCTTGCCGCGAGGTTGTCCCGCCGAGTTCTTCCGTTTACGAGGATATCCGCTGCCGGTATCATGAAGTATCATCGATTTTGATACTTATCGTAATCCATGAAACCGCATGAAACTCTCCAGCCGGATCCGTGGCATTTTGCCCGGCCCGAACTGGCTGATGCCTATCTGCAAGCCTTTGATCTCAAGCTTTCGTCGGCCCGAGGTCTTTTTGCCCGCCGCCGCATGGGCAAAACGGAATTCCTGCGACGGGACCTGCTGCCAGCAGCGCTGGAGCATGGTTACCTCGTCGCGTATACGAACCTGTGGGACAGCCGCTCTTCGCCTGACTCGGCGCTCGTGTCGGCGCTCGCGGAAGCGCTGGAGCCGCAGGGCGTCAAGGCCGTGCTCGCGCGATTGGGCAAGCCGATCCGCAAAGTCAAGGCGAGCGCCAAAATTCCCGGCGGCGCCGAAGGTTCGCTCGAGGCCGAACTCTCGACACCGGAAATCGACCGCGCCTCGGCACTTCGCGAATTGCTCCGGCAGCTGGACCGCCAGAAGAAACCGCTGCTGCTGGTCATTGATGAAGCGCAGGTGCTCGCGCGCGCCGACCACAGTGATTTCGCCCACGCTTTGCGCGCTGCGCTCGACATTCGCAAGGATCGAATCAAGGTGATTTTTGCCGGCAGCTCCGAAACCACCTTGCGAGAAATGTTCGCGCGCGCTTCAGAGCCGTTCTATAACTGGGCGGCACTCGAGTCATTTCCGCTGCTCGGTGAAGAGTTCGTCGCGTTTACGATCAAGCTGATGAATAGCATGGCGCGCAACCGATTGACGCTCGAGCAGGGGAAGCATGCCTTTGACGAGCTGCACCGCACACCGGAGTTTTTTAAACGGTTCATCGAGCGATACATGCTGTACCAGGTTCAGGGCGCAGAGGCCGCGCTCGTGCATACCCGGGCCTCCGTTTTCTCGGACGAAAACTTCCTTAAACAGTGGTCTGGCATGAACCCAGCCGATCAGGCCGTCATCGCGCTAATCGCACGTGGCGAAACCGATATACATGGCGTTGCCGGGCTCGGCAGGCTATCGGCGCTGCTTGGCAAGCCGGCCACGAAGAATACCGCCGCGCATGCCTTGCGGCGGCTGCAGACGCAAAATGCGGTAACGCGGCTTGCCCTCGGCGACTATCGTATCGAAGACGAGGCGTTCGCCGAGTGGATCCGTCGGCGGTCAGCACCGCTGCGCTGACCCGGTCTCAACCCCCCGCAAACGCCGCACGTCCAAGATTGCCGAGTACGGTGTCATTCTGCGGCGTGTGGATGCGCGCGCACAGCACGTCGCGATAGTGGCGCTCCAGCGCGTTGTTGCGGCTCAGGCCCGGATTGCTGCTGGCTTCGAGCGCGAGTGCGACGGCGTCGATTGCGTGCTTGCTGACGAGGTACTTGATCGTCGGCGCCTCCGCCGCGCTCACGTGACCCGCCGCGCCGGCGTCGAGCAAGACGCGGTTGTTGAACAGCAAGGCGTCGATGCGGCCGACGGTCTGCTGAAAGCTGTCGAGGCTGGAAAGCGGTGCGCTCAATCCCGAGGGCACGCGATGCGCGGCCCATTGCACGAACCAGTCGCGCGCGGCTCGAGCGACGCCGTCGTAGATCGCCGGCAGCAGCACGTTCATCCAGACGTTCGTCACAGGGTCGAGACCTTGCCCTGGCCCCGGCGCTTGCAGATCGACCGCATGATCGAGCGGAACGCGCACGTTCTCGAAGATCACTTCATGGCTGCCCGTCGCGCGCATGCCAAGGTGGTTCCATGGCTCGCCGAAGCGGATGCCCGGCGTGTCGCGATGCACGAGCCAGGTGCCGACACGCGGCGAGGCTTCGTCCGTGCGTCCCCAAACGGCGAACCAGGTAAGGCCCGGGCTGCCCGTCGAGTAGAGCTTGCGCCCGTTCAGAATCCAGTGATCGCCTTCGATCCGGCTAACCGTTGCAGGCAGGCCGCCACGCGAAGGGGAACCGAGTTCGGGCTCGACGCGCAGCGAATTGATCAGCGCGCCGCGTTCGACGGCGTCGCGCGCGATGCGTTCTTTCAGCGGCACAGGCCAATTCGGATTGGCCTGCAATCGTAGATGGTAAAGGCACTGCATCACGAGAATCAGCGCCGTCGACGGCTCGCCGCGCGCGACGGCGCGGATCACTTTCAGTGTTTGCGCGAGGCTCGCTTCGCGTCCGCCGAGCGCGCTCGGCACCGTCAGCGAAAGCAGGCCGGCACGGCGCGGGCGTGCGAGGTTGTCGTGAGGAAAGATCGGGCCGGCGTCGAGCGCGGCGGCGCTCGCGCTGAATTCGTCCGTGAGCGCGGCGAGCCAGGCGTCGGCGCGCGGATGGTCGAGGTCGGCGAGCGCCTCCAGCGCCACGGCGTCGCGCTCGACGTCGGCGAGTGCGCTATCGGGATGACGGCGGGTCATGGGCAAAGTCCGTATCGATGAGTTCGGACGCGGGCGCGAAGTCAAGGCGCGGCAAGCGGAAATTGCTTGTCGAAACTCGGTTCCACATCGAGGCGTGTCTTGATGACGTCCGCGCGGTGATAGAGGTCAGCCGTCTTTTGTTGTTCGGCGATGAGGCCACCGTCGATGGAAACGGGATGCAGCTGCGCGCGCTGATACATGGTCTTCAGCACGTCGGGCGGCAATCCCGTGACCTTCGATTGCATCGCCGCCACTTCATCCGGATGCGACAGCGCCCAGCGTTGACCCGCCGCGACGCGTTTCAGGAAGTCCGCGATTTCGGCGTGCTTGCTCTTGATCGAAGTTTCCGTCGCGGCCTGGAAGCTGAGGCCGGAAGACAGGTTCACGCCGTTCGCGATGCTGCGGTCGTGATCGCGTATCTCGGCGAGCGCGACGTAGGGGTCCCAAGTGGACCACGCGTCGACGTTGCCCGACGCTTCGAGAATGCCGCGTGTCTGCAACTGCTGATCGCCGACCTTCAAGGTGGTGTCGGCAAGCACGGCGTGCGTTGCGGCGGCGCAGAGCGTGCCGAGCAGGAGGCGGGCAACAAGGCTTGGCAGGAAACGATGCGCGGAATGGGGCATGAGAAATGCGGTGGCTGAACGAAGTGGCGTAGGCGAAGTTGCATAAGCGAAGTCGCCGAAAAGCACACGATACGTACGCGCTTTTTATAAGGCAAACGCATTGTTCTTCTTTACTAATATGCGAGCGAGAAAAGCGCGCAGGCGCTTGAATGCGGCGGCAACAACGCGTTAAGCTCCCGCATCCGCCGTGCAGCCGCAGGTGGTTTCAACGCACCATTGAGCAAAAATCATCCATGAAACTCGATGAAATCGAGGCATTCGTCGCCGTTGTCCACAGTCAGTCGCTGAGTCAGGCGGCCGATTTTCTCGAGCTGACGCAGCCTGCCGTCACGCGCCGTATCCAGAACTTCGAGGAAGCGCTCGGCGTCGAGCTGCTCGACCGCAACACCAAGCCGCTGAAGACGACGCCGATGGGCCGCGTCGTGTACGAGCAATGCCGTGCGATCGTGCGCGAAGTGGATGCGCTCAGGCAGCTCGTGACGGACGACGCGCCGCTCGCCGGGGTCCTGCGCCTGGGCGTCGCGCAGACGGTCGCCGATTTCGCGATGCTCAAGGCGTTACACGCGCTGCGCGGCGCGCATCCGGAACTGCAGGCGCGTGTCTCGACAGGATGGGGCAATCCGCTGCTGCAGAAGGTGGAAGACGGCGAATTGGATGCGGCGATCGTGCTGCTGCCGGCCAATCGCATGTTGCCGGAGACGCTCGCGGGCGAGGCGCTCGGTACCCTGAAAATGGCGGTGGTCGCGCAAAAGGGCCGTTTGAAGAAGCGCTCGCTGACGCTTGCCGAATGCCAGCCGCACGGTTGGGTGTTGAACCCCGACGGCTGCGGATTTCGTGCGGGGTTGCAGCAGGCGCTCGCGGCGCAAGGCTATTCGCTGAAGCTCAATCTCGAGACCCTCGGCATGGAACTGCAATTGGGTCTCGTGGCCGATGGGGTCGGGTTGGGACTCGTGCCGCTGCCGCTATTGCGCGTCAGCGCGCATGCCGCGCAACTCGATGTGGTGCAGGTCAGCGACTTTAAGCCCGAGATCGCGGTGTGGATCGTGCGGGCGCGAGCGCTCGGGAAGATGCAGTCGGCGCTTGCCGTGCTTGCCGAGAGTGTGAAGCAGAGCTTCAAGGCGGCGCAGCTTTCGCGAGCCGCGTGACGATAAGGTCGAAGCAAGCGGACCGCCTATGTGGGTTGTCCGCATTGCGAGCATTGCATTTGGGCGCTGTCGTCAAATCACGAAGAACCCATGCGTGCCGTCGCGCTCGAGTTGCGCGACGAGCCCGTATTCCCACTCCAAATACGCGTTCATGGCTTCACGTGCGTTGTCGGTGCCTTCATACGGGCGCCGATAGCGATCGATGCGCGGCGACGCCAAGCGTTCACTTCCGCTCTCCGTGGGCAGGCCAGCGCGAATCCACGCCGACGTCCCGCCTTCGAGCACATGCACGGGCTTGCCCGTCAGCGCGGCAATGTCAGGCGCGGCAAACGGCGCAAGCGCGCTCGTTGCGCACGTGACCACGTAGCGCTTCGCATCGGGCAGCGCGCGCAGATCGTCGATGGCGTTGACGAGACGCGAACGCGCGATCCAGTACGCGCCCGGTATATGCGCCTTCACGTGATTCGCGCTCGACGTGACGTCGATGACGAGCGTGCCGCTCGCCGGGTCCGCGAGGAGCTTGGCGAGTTCGCTTGCGGAGACGATGGGTGTCGATACGGGCTCAGGCTTTGCGCTCCGCCAAGTGCCGCTTTCGGTGAGATCCGAAGCCGAAGCACCATCGACGACAACCACCTCGATGTTCATCTGCGCGAGCCACGAGGCCGTCATGTTCGCGCGCACGCCATCGTCGTCGAACAGGACGACGCGCGCACCGTGCACGGGCGCGAACATGTCCGTCTCTTGCACGAGCTGCCCGCCCGGTGCGCTCTGAAAACCTGGCGCGTGTGCGCGCTCGTACTCGGCGGGCGTGCGCACGTCGAAGCGATAGGTGGTGCGAGACGAATCGGCAGCCCAGCGCGCGGCCTCGGCGAGCGCGATGCGGTTCACGCCGGCGCGGTCGGCAAGCGCGCGCGACGCGCTGCGCGAAGCGGCGAGCGACGCGTCGTCGAGCCCGGCTTGGAGATCGAACTGACGTTGGCTGTCGTGTTCGAGCGTTTGTCCCGCGAGTGTCCAGCCGATCGTGCCATTGAGCAACGCCGCAACGGGATTCGGCAACCCCGCGTTGACGAGCGATTGCGCGCCGATGATGCTGCGCGTGCGGCCCGCGCAATTGACGATCACACGCGTCTTGGGATTCGGCGCGAGCGCACGCGCGCGCAGCACGAGTTCGCCGCCGGGCACGCTGACGCTGCCCGGAATGTTCATCGTCTGATATTCGTCGAAGCGCCGGGCATCGAGCACCACGACGTCGCCGCCGTCCTTGAGCAGCGTATCGACCGCTTCGGCGGACAGCGATGGGGTATGCCGCTTCGCTTCGACGAATTCGCCGAACGCCTTGCTCGGCACGTTCACGTCGCGAAACACCTCGCCGCCGGCGCGAATCCAGCCATCGAGGCCGCCCGCGAGCAACGCGATTCGCGTGTAGCCGAGCGAGGCGAGCTTGTCGGCGGCTTCTTCGGCCAAGCCTTCGCCCGCGTCGAACAGGACGATAGGCACGTCGCGGCGCGGCAAGCGCGTATAGGCGTCGAGCTCGATCTTCGAGAGTGACAAATTCGCGGCGAAGAGCGGATGGCATTGTGCATGCGGGTCTTCTTCGCGAACGTCGAGCAGGGCGATTTCACGTCGCGCCAGCAGCGCTTCGCGCACGTCTTCATAGGTGCGGACTGGATATGACGTCATGAGTGTTGCAGTTCCTTGCCGATGTCCCACAGATTCGGGAGCGTTTCGTTCGAGTAGCCGGAAATGAAAGGCTTTGGCCGGCCGTCGGAGGAGTAGGTCGAGCGGAGCACCGCGCCGATATTCGCGCCATAGACGTGAATGCTGATCGACGTGCGGTCTTCAAATGCGTTGCGCACACGATGAATATCGCCGATGGCAGGCGACACCGCTTCGACATCACCTGCATCAAGACGCACTTCATGGCCGGTTTGACGCAGCGTGCCATCGTCGTGTCTGGCGTACGGCGCGGCCAGCTCGGCACCGCGCAGCACGCCGATGAGGCCCCATACCCTGTGGTCGTGAATCGGTGTCTGCTGCCCCGGACCCCACACGAAACTGACGACGCTGAAGCGCTCGCGCGCGTCGGCAAACAGAAGGAATTGCTGATAGCGCTCGACGGAAGGTTGGGCGTAAGCGTCGGGCAGCCAGTCGTCGACGCGGACCAGTTCGCGCAAGACATTCGCGCCGTGTTCGAGCAGTTCGGTTTCGCACGCCCCCGAATCGACGAGCGCGGCAATCTCGCCGACGAAGCGCCGCAGTTTGTCGATGGCCATCAGTCGAGCAGCTCCGGTTCGATCTCGACGAGCCCTTCATACAGACTCTCGAACGCATGCCGTGCGCCGTTCGCGCGGCCGATCTGCTGATGCGTCAAGTCCGCCATGTCGTGCGGAATCGGCTGCGGGGCGCCTGCGGCTTCGGCCAGCAATTGCGTGTGGCATGCGTTTTCGAGCGCGATGTACCACCATGCCGCGGCTTCGACGGAAGGGCTTGCCGTCAGAATGCCGTGGTTCTTCAGGATCACCGCCTTGTAGGACCCGAGCGCATCGGCGATGCGTGCGCCTTCCGTCGTGTCGAGCACGACGCCGCGGAAATCGTCGAACAGTGCGTGGTCTTCGTAGAACGCGCACGAGTCCTGCGTGAGCGGATCGAGCTTGCGGCCGAGCGTGGACCATGCCTTGCCATACAGCGAATGCGTGTGCGCCGCAGCGACGACATCGGGGCGCGCTTCGTGAATCGCCGCGTGAATGGCGAAGGCGGCCTGATTCACAGGACCTTCGCCCACCACGATTTCGCCATGGCGATTGACCAGCAACAGATCCGACACCCGCATGCGCCCAAAATGCCGGCCGAGCGGATTGACCCAGAAATGGTCGGTCCACTCCGGATCGCGCGCGGTGATGTGGCCTGCCAGCCCTTGTGCAAAGCCGTTTTGTGCGAACAGACGAAAGGCCCCGGCCAGGCGCTGCTGCCGATGCAAACGTTCTTCCTCAAACGAGCGCTGGGGCGCTTGATCGTCGTTGTCGAACCAGAACTTGCGGATGGGCGGGTTACGAAACGAGAGCTTGGGTTGCTCAGTGGCGAGGGTGCTCATGGCGCGATGGTGATCGGTATCAAGCGGTATCAAGCGGAATCAAGCGGTATCAAGCAGCGCGGCGTACGCGTGACGTCAGCTCGCGTGTGGCGGGAATCAGTTCGCGTCCATAGTCGATGGCATCTTCGAGCGGATCGAAGCCGCGAATCAGAAAGGTCGTCACGCCGAGTTCGTAGTACTCGGCAAGCGTTTGCGCGACCTGCGCGGGCGTCCCGACGAGGGCGGTCGAATTCGAGCGGCCGCCGATCTCCTTCGCGACAGCCGTCCAAAGCCGCTCGTCCGCGCGCACGCCGTCGCCCGCCGCGGCGAGCAAGCGCCGTGCGCCTTCGCTTTGCTGCGGGCCGCCGCGTGAGAAGCCCTGTTCGACGCGCAGGCGGCGCGTCTCTTCGAGAATGTGCTCGGCACGCTCCCAGGCCGCTTTTTCCGTCGACGCGAGAATGGGGCGGAACGACACCGAGAAGCGCACGGTCCGGCCATGCTTCGCGGCTTCGGCGCGCACGCGAGTCACTTGCTCGTGCACCTGCTGCTTCGATTCGCCCCACAAGGCGTAGACATCCGCGTGTTTGCCGGCGACCGCGAGCGCAGGCTCGGACGCGCCGCCGAAATAGATCGGCACGTGCGGCGTCTGTTTGGGCTTCACATCGGAGAAAGCTTTTTCAAAGCGGTAGAAACGGCCCTCATGATCGAACGGCTGATCTTCGGTCCAGACTCGGCGCAGGATCTGCAGATACTCGTCGGTGCGAGCGTAACGCTCGTCGTGGCTCAGATAGTCGCCGTCGCGCCGCTGGTCTTCGTCGCTGCCGCCGGAGATGAAGTGCACGGCGAGCCTGCCGCCCGAGAAGTGATCGAGCGTGGCGATCTGCCGTGCCGCGAGCGTCGGCGCGACAAAACCCGGGCGATGCGCGAGCATGAAATGAACCCGAGACGTGACGCTCGCCGCGTACGCGATCGTGATGGTCGCGTCGGGACTCGTCGAACTGTGGGGCACCAGAATGCGATTGAAGCCGGCATTTTCGTGCGCCTGCGCGAATGCACGCACGTATTCGGTATCGATCGCGGGGCCCTGCGGAAGATGGGTTTCCGATACCTTGCGCTGCTGGATCATGCCGATGAATTCGACGCTCACGTTGGCTCCTTGCGGGTATCCGCCGCATTGAAGGAATGGCTGTGGGAGCAGACGGGGTTGGGCAACGGCACGTCTGCGAGTCGAATTCAGGCTAACACCGCGTTATGCAAAGGCTAAATAGTAAATTCAGATAAAGATATCGGATGCGCATGTTGCGACTGCAAAAAGGTGCGATGGATTTACGGCCCGCTTTTCGCCCCCATTCACGCTTTCTTTTGCCCGGACTTCGCCTTGCGCGCAGGCGTTGCGGTGTCCGCGAACAGATCGACTACCACCGCGCGCAGCCAGCGATTGCCCTCGTCCTGATGGACTCGTGTATGCCAAAGCAGATGGATCGGCGCGGCCGGCAGCGACATGGGCAACGCGCTCGCGCTGAGCGAGAAGGGCGTGGCCAATTGCAGGGCGAGGCGCTCCGGCACCGTGGCGATCAGATCGGTGCGTTGCAGGATGTAGCCCACGCTCATGAAGTGCGGCACCGTCAGTCGTACCTGGCGCCGCACGCCGCGCCTTTTCAGCCAGTCTTCTACTTGGCCGTGGCCGGTGCCCGCCGAGACCACCACCAGATGCTCGGCCTCGCGCCAGGCAGCGAGCGTGAGCGGCGTGTTCTCGAGCGGATGGCCGCGCCGGAACAGGCAGACGTACCGCTGATCGAACAGGCGCCGCTGATAGAAGCCGCCCTTGAGCTGCGGCAGCAAGCCGATGGCGAGATCGACTCGGCCATCTGCCATCTCGTCGCTCAGATTGACGCTCGCGTTTCGGACGGTATTCAGTGCGATGCCAGGCGCCACGCGCGACAGGCGTTCGAGTAGTGCGGGCAGGAATACGACCTCGCCGATATCGGTCATGCCGATCGTCATCGTGCGCGTGGCAAGCAACGGATCGAAGCCGGTCTCGGGATTGAGCGCGGCGTGCAGGGTCGCGAGCGCTTGCGAGACCGGTTCCGCCAAACGCAGCGCGAAGGGCGTGGGCACCACACCGCCGGGCCCGCGCACGAACAGCGGATCGCCGAGCCGGCGACGCAGCTTGGCGAGCGCATTGCTGACGCCCGGCTGGCTCATGTTCATCTGCTCGGCGACGGTCGAGACGCGCCGCTCCTGCATCAACCGTTCGAAAAGCAGCAGCAGATTAAGGTCGACATCGCTCAGTTCCATGGCTTGGGCCTCGCACTCGCTCATTCAATCCAGTGATGAAGCAGATTCATTGCATTTTATTGTGGGATGAGTCTCACGTCCTGAAAATACTGACACGGCGCACGCATTCGACACGTTTCTCGCCTGATGCCTCGCCACCTCAAGCCTATAAACCTGGATATCGGAGACATAGTGATGAAGCAGATGGATCTGAGGATAGCCATCATCGGCGCCGGCATTGGCGGCCTGACGCTTGCGCTCGCGCTTCGCGAGCACGGCATCGATGCGCAGCTCTATGAACAGACCGACGAGCTGCGCGAGGTCGGGGCGGCTGTCGCGCTGTCGGCCAATGCGACGCGCTTCTACGATCGCATGGGACTGCGCGAGGCTTTCGACAGCGTGTGCGCGGAAATCCCTGCGCTGGTCTATCGCGACGGACGCAGCGGCGCGGTCATCGGACATCACCGGGGCGCACCCAGCTATCGCGAGCAATTCGGCGGCTCGTACTGGGGCGTTCATCGTGCTGATCTGCAGGCCGTGCTCTCCCAGGCGGTGGGCCTCGATCGCATTCACCTCGGCCATCGGCTGATCGATCTCGCGCAGCACCCGGATCGCGTGAGCTTGACGTTCGATAACGGTCAACGCATCGAGGCCGATCTGGTGATCGGCGCCGACGGCGCTCGCTCGATCACGCGGCGCTGGATGCTTGGCTACGACGACGCCCTGTATTCAGGCTGCTCGGGCTTTCGCGGCGTGGTGCCGGCCGAGCGAATGGACTTGCTGCCCGATCCCGAGACCATCCAGTTCTGGATCGGGCCGCAGGGCCATCTGCTGCACTATCCGATCGGCGGCAAAGGCGACCAGAATTTTCTGCTGGTCGAGCGCCATCCGTCGCCGTGGCCGTCGCGCGAGTGGGTCATGCCGGCTAGCGAGGGCGAGCAGCTGCGCGTGTTCGGGGACTGGCATCCGGCGGTGGTGCAGATGATCGGGGCGGTGCCCATCAGCCAACGCTGGGGCCTGTTCCATCGTCCGCCGCTCGGCCGTTGGAGCCGGGGCCGTGTGACGCTGATCGGCGATGCCGCGCATGCACTGGTGCCGCACCACGGCCAGGGCGCCAACCAGTCGATCGAGGATGCCGTGGTGCTGGCTGCGCAGTTGGCCAAGGCGGGTCCGGGGAATTGGCGCGAGGCGCAGGAGGCCTACGAGCGCTTGCGCCGGGGGCGCACGCGCAAGGTGCAGTACGCCTCGATCACGACTGCGGACGTGCTGCATCTGCCGGACGGGCCGGCCGCCGAGGCGCGCAATGCCCGGCTCGGCGAACGCGAGAGCGTGATGCATCACTTGGACTGGATTCACGGTTTCGATGCGCTTTCGGAGGAGCCGAATGAACGTCAGGGGGGCACTTGGCTTTGAGCAGAGCGCGTGCTTTCGCAAAACGCGAAAGCTGACTTCGTCTCTTTGTCCTTCTCCGCGACCGACCGCATCAGCAAGATGTCTCCCAGCGCCGTCAAGAGCGCCTGACTAACTGATCGCCCCAGCCCATGCACCAATGGGCGCGGCGACTACTGGAGACACTTGTGAACGAGATCACATCATCGACCCTGCGTGAGACACGACTGGCGGATGCCAATGAATCGCATGTCGTGCGCAAGGTTGCGTGGCGAATCATGCCCCTTGTCATGGTGTGCTACTTGTTCGCGTTCTTCGACCGCATCAACATCAGCTTTGCCAAGTTCGCGCTGCAGAGCGATCTCGGCTTGAGCAACACGGCTTACGGCCTGGGCGCGGGCTTGTTCGTGGTCGGCTATGTGCTGTTCGAAGTGCCCAGCAACCTGATGCTTTACAAGGTTGGCGCGCGCCGCTGGATCGCCAGAATCATGATCTCGTGGGGCATCGCCACCGCCCTGATGGCCCTCGTCCATAACGAGTGGCAGTTCTACACATTGCGATTTTTGATCGGTGCGATGGAGGCGGGGTTCGCGCCCGGCGTTCTGTTCTACCTGACGCTATGGTTTCCAGTCGACTATCGCGGCCGCATCACTTCGCTGCTCTTCCTGGCCTCGGCTTTCGCTGGAATCGTCGGCGCGCCTGTCGCGGGACTCGTCCTGTCAGGCATGGAAGGCGTCCTATCGATGCGCGGCTGGCACTGGCTGTTTCTGGTCGGCGGCTTGCCATGTGTCGGGCTCGGCTACCTTGTGCTCAACATGCTCAAAGACCGTGTCGAGGACGCCGCTTGGCTCACATGCAGTGAGCAGGCTTTGTTGTCCCAGCGTATCGCCGAGCAGAACAAGGACATCTGCGGGCACTCGTTGCTCGAAGCATTGAAGACTCCCGGCTTTCTCACACTCGGGTTGATCTACTTCCTGATTCAAGTCAGTTCGTACGGCCTCAATTTCTGGGCGCCTCAGTTGATTCGCTCTTCGGGGATCGTCAATCCGACCACCATTGGCTTTCTCACGGCGGTGCCTTATCTGTGCGGGGCGGCCACGATGGTGCTGGTCGGCCGTCTATCCGACGCCAGCGGTCATCGCAGCCGGTTCGTCGTCGCGCTGATGTTCCTCGCTGCAATCGGCTTCTTCGCTGCGGGAATATTCGATAAGCACGTCAGCTTCCTTATCGCCGCGCTCGCGATCATGGGCGCCGGCACGATCGCGTCTATCCCGGCTTTCTGGGCATTGCCTCCTAAACTCGTCACGGGCGTCGGCGCCGCGGGAGGGATTGCGCTGATCAACACGTTGGGCCAGTTGGGAGGCATTGTCAGCCCGGTAATGGTGGGGCGTATCAAGGACGTCACCGGCAGCACGACACCTGCGTTGTATGTCATCGGCTGCCTTTCACTGCTCTGTGCGGCGATTCTGATGTACGGCTTGCCGGCACGATTGCGAGTCAAAGAAGGGCAGCGGCTGTGAGGGTTGCTTACGCACCAAGCATGTGAGAATGAAGGGAGATTTCAATTGATAAAAAATCAAAATATCGAGAATCTCCGATAACGCTATCTCTCCTTTGGTCCGCGCATCTCATTGGTCGAGGTGTGCGGCAATTGTCCTTTGTTCGGACAAATCCAGCATCGAACGAAATACGCGCTTTAGAATATCTAAACCCGAGCCTCAAATTAAATCGTTTGTGTGCCGCGGCAAGCGACTCTACGCTTGCCAGCAATGATCTCAAGCAAGCGCTCCACCTTCAACCCGGTGTTGCTGCCCGCTTCATTGCACGCATTCGACGGAGGATATTTAGAATGTCTTTGGCGCACATTCAATCTCGGCCAAATAAAATTTTGGAGGTCAATCTCGATCAAGTCGACATTTCGATCGAGCAATTCATTGCAATAGCCCGATATGGCGCGCGCGTGTCGTTTTCTTCCGCTTATCGCGAACGCGTGTTGAATTCGCGCCGCCTGGTGGATCTTTTTCTCAGCCAGAATCGGCTCGTCTATGGCGTAACGTCCGGCTTTGGTGCGAATTCGACACGCGTCATCAGTCCGAGCGACGCGGAACAACTTCAACGAAATATCGTGCGCTCGCATGCCGTCTCGGTCGGCGAGCCGCTGCCTCGCGAAATTGTTCGCGCCACGCTCCTCATGATGCTGATCAGCCTCGGCAAGGGCTATTCCGGCGTAAGCATTGAATTGCTGCAGCAAATCGCCGGGCTATTGAACAACGACATCACGCCGTTCGCGCCGGGCGACGGATCGGTCGGCTATCTCGCACCCGAGGCACATATGGCTCTCGTGCTGATCGGCGAAGGAGAGGCTGACTACCGCGGTGAGCGCATGAGTGGCGCCGAGGCATTGGAGCGCGCGGGGCTAAAGCCGCACTCGCTGCGATGCAAGGAGGGGCTTGCACTCACCAACGGCACCACATCGGTAACCGCGATCGGGATGCTTTCGCTTTACAACGCGATCGAGCTTGCCAAGACTGCCGACATTGCGGCATCGATGTCTCTGCAGCCGCTCAAGGCAACCACTCGCTCGCTGGATGCCCGGTACCACTCCGTCAAGAAGCATGTCCATCAACGCAACACCGCCGACAACATCCGGCGAATGCTGGCCGGAAGTGCGCTATGCGATCGCTTTTCGGATTACAGATTGCAGGACACCTACAGCCTTCGCGGCATTGCTCAGGTGCACGGGGCGTCCAAGCGGGCGATCAATGACGCATATGACGCGATTCTCGATGAGGTGGGATCGTGCGGCGACAATCCCGTGATCTACCCGGAGGAAGACGACGGTACCGCGATTTCCGGTGCCAACTTCGACGGCACGTTCGTCGGCATTGCCTGCGATCTCCTCTGTATTGCGATGACGACACTCGCGAAGATCTCGGAGCGCCGGACTGATCGGCTCGTCAACCCATACTTCAGCGAACTGCCGGCGTTCCTTGCAAAAGAACCGGGGCTGAACAGCGGTTACATGATCATTCAGTACACGGCGGCAGGATTGCTCGGCGAGATGCGCAACCTCGCGCAACCCGCCAGCGTCGACAGCGTATCGACGAGCGGCAATCAGGAAGACCCGGTGAGCTTCGCCTATCACGCCGCACGGAAAGCCTACGCCACCTCCCGCAAATTGCAGCACGTTCTGGCGATCGAGTTGCTCACCGCCGCGCAGGCGCTTGACTTCTTCGATCCCGCCGACGCGTCACCGGCGACGGCGGCGGTCTATTCACGAATTCGGCAGGTAGCCCCGACCGCGGAAGGCGACCGTTTTTTCTATCCGGACATGGTGGAAGTGCACAAGCTGGTCGAGCAGGGCGACTTGTTGAGCATCGTCGAGAACATCGCGGGCACGTTGCACAGCTGAAGCGGATACCGCCGGCAACGATGGTGAAGCCAGGACGGCGAGCCGGCGGCCATGGTTCGATATCAAGGATATGGAGGTGTGGAGTGAAGACGGTTTTCGCAAATGCGTTGAAGGTCTCTTTCGTCACAATGCTCAGCGCACTGGCATTGACGGGAAACGGTGTTCAAGCGAAGGAATGGAAGACCGTCAAGGTCGCCCTGGAAGGGAGTTACGCCCCTTGGAACCTGACTTTGCCGAACGGAAAAATCTCGGGATTCGAGCCCGAATTGCTCGACAATCTGTGCAAGCGCGTCAACCTGCAGTGCGAGACGGTCGCCCAGGACTTTGACGGACTGATCACCGGCCTGCAGGCCGGCAAATTCGACGTCGTGATGGACGCGCTTGCCATCACACCGGATCGCGAAAAGGTCATTGCCTTCTCCAAGCCCTACGCTGCTACGCCGGCCGCGTTTGCGGTGGTGGATGGGCACGGATTGACGAATACGGCCGGAAAAACCGGTTTCCTCAAGCTGACGGGTGACCCGGAGACCGACGGGCCCACGATCGCCCCGCTACGCGATCAGCTGAAAGGAAAGACGATCGGTATCCAATCCGGCACGGTTTACACCAAGTTCATCACCGACAACTTCAAGAACGTCGCGTCCGTACGCTTCTACAAGACCTCCGCCGAACGTGACCTCGACTTGGTCAATGGACGCATCGACATGGCATTCGACGACATCACCTATTACGCCGGAATTGCGGACAACAAGGACACCGCCCGAATCCGAGTCACCGGACCCGCGATCGGCGGTGCGATCTGGGGGCCGGGAGAAGGTCTTGGATTTCGCAAACAGGATACGGATCTGAAAGCAAAGTTCGACACGGCCATCGCGGAAGCACTGGCGGACGGTACCGTCAAGCGGCTTTCGGAAAAGTGGTTCAAGACCGATGTACAACCGTAAGCGTGCGGCAGTGCATGACGTGATCACCTCTTGATGCGATGTCTTGAAGGCGACCGTTTTCCAAGCGACCCGTCACGCGCCAGTCCTTGCTAGACTGGCTTCGCGAGTCGACAATGCTTCCCGGCTTGGCATTCCCATCGGCATTGTCTAGGTCAACGACATGAATCGCCTTCCGCCTCTTCGAGCCTTGCAGATATTCGATGCCGTCATTCGTTACGGTAGTGCCGTGGCCGCCGCAGAGGCGCTTCACGTTACGCCCGGGGCGATTAGTCAGCAGATTCGCGTGCTTGAAGACTTTCTCGGGGTTACGCTTTTCGACCGGGAGAATACCGGTCTGCGACCGACGCCACTCTGCGAGTTGTACCACTCGCACATTTCCCGGGGATTCGAGTGCTTCCATGACGCCCAGGCAGCGCTCAAGGCACAGACGGGCCGCCGGCTCACCCTGATGACGTTTCCGTCGGTAGCGACCCACTGGCTTGCCTCCAGATTGGACAAATGGCACGCCATTTGCCCTTACGTGCAGGTTCATGTCGAGGTCGTCGACCACGAAACCAATATCGGTGCGAGAAGTGCCGATGTCCGGCTGACTTATGGCGCGCCTCCGGACGACGGAACGCCCTATCACATTGTCTTCACCGACAGAGTCGCACCCGTATGCGCGCCCTCGCTACTGCAGTCGGAAGCGCCGATTTCGCAACCAGCGGATATCTTGCGCTACCCGCTCATTCACGTTGAGTGGGGATGGGGAAAGATGTCGCCGCCCACGTGGAAAGACTGGTTTCATGCGGTTGGCGTACCGCTACCTGAAGTGTTGGCACCACTCACATACTCCGTGTCCGGCATGGCAATCGATGCGGCGATTAGAGGGAGAGGCATTTCGCTGGGACAGGGCTTCTTTGCCATTGATAGCATCAAGCGACACGATCTTGTCTTGCCGTTCAAGATTGCTCTACCCATGCCATTCCCATACTTTATTTGCTGGAAGCAATCCGTAGCGGACTCCCCGATAGCCAGGCAATTTCTCGACTGGCTAATCGGGGAAGCCGAGCAAGCGGGACGCGACATAACGGCCATGTTCGGTTGACGGACAGTCTCTGTCCAGCAGGCGTCTCGGACGATCGCCTCGATGGCTTGACGGTCGGCGAGAGTGGCGGGCCGGGGATCGGGATGCATTGTCATGTCTATTTCCCCCCGCCTTGCAAAAAGCTCTGCGCCAGCTGTTTCCACAAATGATCGGCCGCCGGCGACAGCCGCCGCCCGACGCGCGTGATCATCTGGCTCGCGAAGCCCGCCGCGATCGGGTGATCGAT
This sequence comes from Trinickia violacea, assembly GCF_005280735.1. Taxonomy (NCBI): domain Bacteria; kingdom Pseudomonadati; phylum Pseudomonadota; class Betaproteobacteria; order Burkholderiales; family Burkholderiaceae; genus Trinickia; species Trinickia violacea. The sequence continues at coordinate 2,914,174 of NZ_CP040078.1, read as the reverse complement.
CGGCACCGCAACCAGCTCGCCGAGTTCGATCCCGCGCCGCGCGGTGATCGAGGACATGAACGCGACGCCGAGACCCGCAGCCGCCAGCGTCTGCGCCGTGTTGAAGAGGTCTACGCGATAGGCGGGCATCACGTTCAACCGCACGTCGTCGAGCAATGACTGCACGAAGTGCTGCACGCCGAACGCTTCGGTCATGAAGATGAGGCGCTCATGCGCAAGTTCGGCCGGCGGCACCATCGTCATTTTCGCGAAGCGATGCGACGGCGCGACTACCGCGCAGAGCGGTCTCGCCGCAAACGGATGGATCCGCATGGCCGGGTCGTCGGCGGAACGCGCGCACAGGCCGATATCGACGACATCGTCTCGCACCAGCGAAAGCACGACGGGCGTCGGCCCCGAGCGGATCTCGACGAGGATGTCGGGATACGTCCTCGAAAAGCGCTGCAGCGCGCGGGCGATCAGGTTGCCGATGAAGCCCTCGCCGACGCCGAGCGCGACCCGGCCGCGCTTCAGGTGCCGATACTCTTCGAGCCGCGCGGCCAGATCGCGCTGGCGACGCTGGCCGTCGCGGTAGTGATCGATGAGCACCTGGCCGATTTCGGTCACGACCACGTGGCGCCCGCGCCGCTCGATCAGCGGAAAGCGCAGCCGGCGCTCCAGCGCCGCCACCTGCCGGCTGATCACCGATGCGTTCACGCCGAGCGCCTCGGCCGCCATCCGCACCCCTCCGCTGGCGGCGATTTCGGCGAGGTAGCGCAGCGAGCGCTCGCCGATCTCGTCGATGCCTCTGTCCGCCGGCGTACTCACGCCGCGATCTGTCTCGCCCATGCCGCTGTCCCTCCCGCGTGAATGCAGCTTGCGCCGCCACGCCAATCGTTGCCTTAAAGGCAACATTTTCGCTTGGTTTCCGTCATGGGTCGAATTTTTCGTCGGTGCAATACTCGGCCGGAATCGTTGGCGGTTCGTGCATGACATTTTCCTTTCGCCGCCATGAGCCACCGCCTATCCACCGCATTCATTGCGCACGCGTCCAAGAAGGAGCCGCACCGAACCATGAGCGAAAGCCATTACTGCACCGTCGCCGATCTGGCCGACGCACGTCCGCAACTCGACGAGATCCGTCACCACATCCACCGGCATCCCGAACTGTCCTACGAGGAAGCCGAGACGGCGCGCTTCGTGGCGGACAAGCTCGAAGCCTGGGGCTACGACGTGACGCGCAACGTCGGCGGGCATGGGCTCGTCGCGTCGCTGAAGGTGGGGACGGGCCCGCGCACGGTGGGCGTGCGCGCCGACATGGATGCGTTGCCGATCCACGAGCAGACGGGCCTCGACTATGCGAGCGTCCACGACGGCAAGATGCACGCGTGCGGTCACGACGGCCACACCACCGTGTTGCTCGGTGCCGCGCAGCAGCTCGCGCAGACGCGCCGCTTCGACGGCACCGTGCACCTGATCTTCCAGCCGGCCGAAGAGGCCGGGTCGGACAGCGGCGCCGTGCGCATGATCGCCGACGGCCTGTTCGAGCGTTTCCCGTGCGATGCGATCTTCGGACTGCACAATCACCCGGGTGTGCCGGTCGGCACGTTCGGCTTTCGCGCGGGGCCGCTGATGGCCGCGTCCGACACCGTCAAGGTGCGTATCGTCGGCCGTGGCGGTCACGCGGCGCGGCCGCATCTGGCCGTCGATCCCGTCGTGGTGGGCAGCAGTATCGTGATGGCGCTGCAAACGGTGGTGGCCCGCAACGTCGATCCGAACGAAGCCGCCGTGGTGACCGTCGGCTCGTTCAGATCCGGGTACGCGCCGAACGTGATTCCCGAAGACGCCGTGCTCGAAATGAGCGTGCGCTCGTTCTCGCCGGCAGTGCGCGAGACGCTCGAAGCGCGCATCCGCGCGATCGTCGACTCGCAGGCGCAAGCCTACGGCGCGACGGCCGAGATCGACTTCATCCGCGGCTATCCGGTGCTCGTCAACAGCGAGGCCGAGACGGAATTCGCGCGCCGGGTGGCCGAAGAGCTGGTCGGGCCGGAGCACGTCATCGCGCCGTTCCCGCCGATCGCGGGCAGCGAGGACTTCGCGTATTACCTGCAACAGCGCCCCGGCTGCTTCGTGCGGCTCGGCAACGGCGAAGGACGGCCGATGCTGCACAACGCCCGTTACGACTTCAATGACGAAAACCTGACCATCGGCGCGGCCTTCTGGACGCGTCTCGTCGAACGCTTTCTCAGCAAGGAGCGCGCATGAACACGGCGACGAATTCGCTTGCTCGCACGGACGTGGAAGCTCCGGGCGTCGCTGCGCCGGGTGCCGAAGCGCCTCTGATGTCGCCGGGACAACAGCGCAAGATCGTGCTGGCGGCGGTGATCGGCAACCTGCTCGAGTTCTTCGACTTCACCGTCTATAGCTACTTCGCGCTGACGATCGGCCACCAGTTCTTCCCGGCGAACGACCCGATCACGTCGTCACTGCTCGCCTTCGCGGTGTTCGCCGTGGGCTTCGTGATGCGTCCGCTCGGCGGCATCGTGCTCGGCCGTTACGCGGACCGCGCCGGCCGCAAGCCTGCGCTCACGCTCACCATCCTGTTGATGGCGATTGGATCGGCCGCCATCGGGCTCGCGCCGACCTATGCGCAGATCGGGCTGGCCGCGCCGGTTCTGATCGTGGTCGCGCGGCTCGTGCAGGGCTTTGCGCAGGGCGGCGAGTTCGGTGCGGCGACCGCGACGCTGCTGGAGATGGGCGGCACCGCGAGCCGGGGTTTTCGCGCGAGCTGGCAGCTCGCGAGCCAGGGCGCGGCGGCGCTGCTCGGCTCGGGTCTTGCGACGAGCCTCGGCTTCCTGTTGTCGGCGGAGACGATGCATAGCTGGGGCTGGCGCATTCCGTTCCTGGTCGGCACGCTGATCGCGCCGGTGGGCATCTACCTGCGCCGCCACATCCGCGAAGAGGCGCCCGCAGCGAAAGCCGTGGCAAGCCGCGACGATCCCAAGCGCGGCCTGTACGTGCGCAACTGGTTTCTGACGATCTTCTCGATCATGGGCATGTCGGTATCGACCTACGTGATGATGTATTACATGCCCACGTACTGCATCCAGTACCTTGGCTTGCCGCCGAAGATGTCGATGCTGGCCGGCGTCGCGTCGAGCACGATCTCGCTCGTGATGTGCCCGGTCTACGGCGCGTGGTCGGACCGCATGGGGCGCCGCAAGCCGCTCACGGTGATCGGCCGCATCGCGCTGATCCTGCTGCTGTATCCGGCGTTCTGGATCATGACGCATTTCCCGTCGCTGCCGGTCGTGCTCGCTGCGCTGATCGTGCTGATGCTCTGCTACACGATGGGCTCAGCGCCGGCCTACGCGCTGATGCCGGAAAACTTCCCGAAGCATCTGCGCGCGGGGTACATGTCGAGCGCGTATGCGATCGCGGTTTCGGTGTTCGGCGGCACGGCGCAGCTCGTCGCCGGCTGGCTGATCCACGCGACGGGCAGCAAGATGGCGCCGGCGTGGTACATGATCGGTTGTGTCCTGATCTCGCTGATTGCCGTTTCGATGTTCGAGGAGACCGGCAATAAAGCGCTCGATTGAACGCGTCGGACGCTTCGCGCGGAGATGACGTCACCGCAGCAGCGTGGATCGCTGCTGCCGCATCGCTCTAAACGCGATATCGAAAGCGGGAAATCTTGTTTGTCGCAGGGAAGTGCCTTCGTTAGCATCTGCACGACCGTTTCACGTGCACTACGTGCCACGACGTGCTCTACGCAGGATTTCCCTCACGCGACATGTCCATCTCTTCCGAATCTGCCGTTGCCGAAATTGCCGGTGACGAGGCCGGTCACGTAACGCGCGGGCTGGCTGCCGCGATCGCCGCCGCCAACCCGTTCGACGATGCCGGCGCGATCGCCGCTGCCCGGCGCGGCCTGCTCGATTTTTTAGCGGCTGCGTTTGCCGGCGCCGACGACGCAGGCTACCGCAAGCTGCTCGCCGTGGTTGCCGGCGGCAGTCGCGGCGAGGCGTCGGCGATCGGCTATCCGCAGACGGTCGGCGTGCTCGACGCTGCGCTGCTCAACGGCTATGCGGGTCACGCGCTCGACTACGACGACGTCCATAGCAGCGTGCGCGGCCATCCGGGCACGGTGCTGCTGCCTGCTTTGCTGGCGTTGGCGCAGACGCGGCGCAGCAGTGCGCGCGATTTTCTCGCCGCCTATGTGGTCGGCGTCGAGACGATGGCGCGGCTCGGACTCGCGCTCGGCAGCCGCCATTACGAGCAGGGCTTTCACAACACGGCGACGCTCGGCACGCTGGGCGCGGCTGCTGCGGCGGCTTATCTGCTGCGTCTCGATGCGGACGCTATCGAGAATGCGCTAGGTCTTGCCGCGACGCAGTCGGCCGGTCTGCGCCTGCAGTTCGGCAGCGAAGCGAAGCCGCTGCACGCGGCGCAGGCGGCGCGCGCCGGTCTCTTCGCAGCGCAGCTTGCCGCGCAGGGCTTGCAGGGTTCACGCGCGGCGCTCGACGGTCCGAGTGGCTTCTTCGCGGTATTCGGCGCGGGCGCGCAAGCGCCGCGGCGCGTGCTCGACGGCTGGAGCGCGCCTTGGCAGATCGTCTCGCCGGGGCTGTACTTCAAGCCATGGCCGTGCTGTACCGCGACGCACTACGCGCTCGACGCCGCGCTTACGCTGCGCGCCGCGCACCGCCTGGTTGCCGGCGACATCGAACGGATCACCGTCACCTTTCCACCCGCCGGCGATACGCCTCTCCTCACGCACTTGCCCGCGACCGGACTCGAAGCGCGCTTCAGCGTCGAATATGCGCTGGCCGCTGCGTTGACCGATGGCCGCGCGAGTGTCGCGACCTTCGCCGACGTGCCGGTGCGTCCCGATCTGATCGCGCTCGCCGCCCGCGTGACGCGCCAGCACGATCACGCTGCGCCGCGCGCGTCGACCGATCCGGCCACGCGTTTTTCGGTGGTCGAGATCGCGCTGAAAAACGGCACGACGGTGAGCCACAAAACCGAGCGTCTCGTCAGCGCCGCAGACCTGCGCGCCAAATTCGCCGACGCGGTCAAGCACGCCCCCGCATTGCTCGAATTGCCTGCGGCAATCGAGACGATGCAAAGCGCCGACGATCTCGCATCCGTATTTCAAGCCTTCACCGATATCCAAGCATGAGCCAATCGCAACCCGTTTCCCGCGCGCGCCAGATGCGCCTGGGCCTCTTCATCCAAGGCGCCGGTCATCACGTCGCAGGCTGGCGCCATCCCGATGCGCAATCCGGCAGCGAAAATCTCGCGCTGATGCAGCGGATCACGCAGACTGCCGAGCGCGCGAAGTTCGACATGGTGTTTCTCGCCGATGGCTTGACGAGCGGACCGGACGCGCATCCGTCGATGGCGATGCGCTTCGAGCCGCTGTGCCTGCTGTCGGCGCTCGCGATGGGGACGCGCCATATCGGCCTCGCGGCGACGGCGTCGACGACCTATAGCGAGCCGTATCACATCGCGCGTGCGTTCGCGTCGCTCGATCATTTGAGCCAAGGCCGCGCCGCGTGGAACGTCGTCACCACGTCGTACGATCGCACCGCGGCGAACTTCACGCGCGGCAATCACCCCGATCATGCGTTGCGCTACGAGATGGCCGGCGAGTTCGTCGACGTCGTCAAGGGACTGTGGGACAGCTGGGACGACGACGCCGTAGTGCGCGACAAGGCGAGCGGCGTCTACTTCGACCCGGACAAGGTGCATACGCTTGCGCATGAGGGACGCTTCTTCTCGGTGAAGGGGCCGTTGAACACGTCGCGTCCGCCGCAAGGGCATCCGGTGGTGATTCAAGCCGGCTCGTCGGGGCCGGGGCAAGAGCTGGCCGCGCGCACGGCGGAAGTGGTGTTCACCGCGCAGCAGACGCTGGATGAGGCGCGCGTGTTCTATCGCGACCTCAAGGGGCGGCTCGCAAAGTACGGCCGCGAGAACGAGCAGCTTCACGTGATGCCGGGTGTCTTCCCGGTCATCGGGCGCACCGAGCAGGAAGCGAAGGACAAGTACGCGCAACTGCAGGAATGGACCGATACGTCCGGCGCGTTGACGCTGCTGTCGGACCGGCTCGGTCACGATGTGTCGAAGTATCCGCTCGATGGTCCGCTGCCGGATCTGCCCGAATCGGAGCAGTTGAAGAGCCGCGCCAAGTTGCTGACCGATCTCGCGCACCGCGAGAACCTGACGTTGCGCGAGCTTTATCACCTCGTTGCCGGCGCGCGCGGGCATCGGATCGTTTGGGGCACGGCGGTGCAGGTTGCCGATGCGCTCGAGGAATGGTTCGTCGGCGAGGGCGCGGACGGATTCAACATCATGCCGCCGTATTTTCCGGGCGGTCTCGATGACTTTGTCGAGCTGGTGGTGCCGGAGTTGCAGCGGCGCGGTCTCTTTCGTACCGAATATTCGGGGACGACGCTGCGGGAGCATCTTGGGTTGCGGCGGCCGGTGAGCCGGTACGCGGCGGGGTGAGGTAGGGCGCGCGTAGGGGTTGCGCGCTGCCCAACCGCAGCGCGTCCTAGTATCAAACCGCGAATTTGCTCAAATCGAGCTTGATCGGCGCGTGAACCACCACGCTCGAATCGCGGCTGCGCGCATCGCTACCCACCGCAAGCGAACGCGCCAAAAACGCCTGCGTACGCGGACTCGCCGGTTCGCGAAACACCCGCGCCGCAGGCCCATGCTCGACGATCACACCGGCCTCGGTAAAGAACACCGCATCGCTGACTTCCTCGGCAAACCGCATCTCATGCGTAACGAGCACGCACGTCATGCCGTCCCTGACGAGATCGCGTATCACGTTCAGCACCTCGCCGACCATCTCCGGATCGAGCGCCGATGTCACTTCGTCGAACAGGATCAAATCCGGCTGCATCGCGAGCGCGCGTGCAATCGCGACGCGCTGCTGCTGTCCGCCGGAAAGCTGGCCCGGATAGGCGTGCGCCTTGTCGGCGAGCCTCACGCGCGCAAGCAGTTCGTGCGCATGGCGGATCGCGCTCTTCTTGTCGCGGCCGAGAATCCGCACCGGGGCCGCCACCAGGTTGTCGAGCACGCTCAAATGCGGAAACAAGTTGTACTGCTGGAACACGAAGCCGACCCGCTTTCGCAGCGCAATTTCGTCATGCTCGGAAGCGAGCCGATCGACGCGCGTGCCGTCGACTTCGATCGTGCCGCTCTGCGGTTTCAGCAAGCCGGTGATGCAGCGCAGGATCGTCGATTTTCCCGACCCTGACGGCCCGATGATCGACACCGCCTGGCCTCGGAACACGTCGAGGTCGATGCCGTTCAATACGGGGTTCGCGCCGAACGACAAGTGCACGTCGCGCAGGCTGACGAGCGGCCGCGGCGCGTCGTTCGCAGCGGTGGAGACGAAGGGTTCAACTGAGCGCATAACGTTGTTCCAGGCGCCGCGTGAAGCGCGCGATCGGATAGCAATAGGCGAAGAAGAGGCCCAGCACGGTGAAATACACGAGCACGGTGAAGTCCGCGCGCGCGACGGTGTTGCTTGCCACCTGGGCGGTATCGAGCAGGTCGTGCACGCCGACCAGCGACGCGAGCGAGGTGCCCATCGTGATGCTCGCGTACAGGTTCATCCACGGCGGCAGCATGCGCTTCACGCACTGCGGCAGGATGATCCAGCGGAACACCTGAGTGCGGGAAAACGCGAGCGACCGCGCGGCATCCCATTGCGCGTGCGGAATGGATTGGATCGCGCCGCGAAAAATCTCCGCGACGTTCGCGCTCGCCGGCAGCGCGAGTCCCAGCGTGACCTTGAACCAGTCAGGGAAGGGCAGCGCGTGATGGCCGAGCGGAATCTCGAACGGAAACACGTAGGTCGAAAAGTAGATCAGTACGAGGAGCGGCGCGTTGCGAAACCCCTGCACGTACGCACGCGCCGCGATGCGCGCCGGCGCCAACGGCGACAACAGCAGCGGCCCCAGCGCGAGCCCGGCCACGCTGCCGATCAAGACTGCGAGCACGCTGATTTCGATGTTGACCAAGAGCGACTTGCCGAGCGCGGGCGCCCATTTGAGCAACGCGGCGAATGCGGTGTTGCGTGCGCTGGCGGCGAGTTCGCGCTCGCCTAATGCGAGCAGCGCAGCGACCACGAGCACGGCAGCGAGCGCGCCCGGGCGGCGGCTTGGCGCGAGAGCGGGAAGCGAGACGAGGGGCTCAGTGGCCATATCCAGGCATCCTCACTGCTTCGATGCCGGCTCGCAGCGCTTCCGCATGAAACGCGCCCTTGTGCAACGCGATCACCGCGACGCTCCAGATGAACGGCGTCAACGGATTGCCGCCGAGGCTGCGCAATGCTTCGCTCAACAGCATGTTGAGCACGAGAAACGCGCAGAAGAGCTGCACCAGAGTCGGCGTATTGCGCGTGACTTCGATGAAAGCGCGCGCGCTGCGGGCGAGCGCCGCATGCGGCGATCGCAGCATCGACGCGAGCAGCACGCCGGCCACGATGCTGAAGCATGCGGTGACGAGGGCCAGCTCGACTGTCACCAGCATGCCGTGGACGAACGACAGGCGGTCGTCGGCGTCGAGCACGAAGCCGTAGTCGAGCCCGGCGCGCTTGAGCGCGGCGACGGCCGCTTCGAGCGGCGCGGCGCTCATGCAGGCTGCGCCTTGAATTTCGCATGCAGGTCGAGCACCGCTTGCGACGGCTGCATGCCGTTCTTGCGCTCCGTGTCGATGAGCCAGCCGCTGCGGTGCCAGTCCTCGACAATCGTTTCGAACGCATGTTGCGTGTCGGTTTCGCCTTTGCGAACCCAGATCACCGACGGCGAGGGGATCAGATCGTTCGAGACCGGAATCGTGTAGTCCTTCCAGTCCGGGTTCTTGGCGGCCAAGAGGCGCAGCGTCGGCGCGACGTGAACCGCGGCGACGCAGTTGTTGCCGCGCAGCGCGAGCAGCGATTCGGGCTGGCCGCGGAACGCCTTGACCTGTGCGCCGTATTCGTCGGCGAGGGGCTTGGCGTAGTTGCTCCCTTGCGACACGCAAACGGGTTTGCCGCGCAGGTCGTTCCAGCTCTTGATGCCGCTGTCCTTGCGCGTGATCAGCGCGCCGCCGATTTCCTCGAACGGCGTTGGCGGGTACGTGAGAAGGTCGGCGCGCTCCTTCGTGACTTCCATATTGGCGATGAGCGCGTCGACCTTGCCCTGCTGCAGGAATTGCACGCGGTTCGACGGCTGCACCGGCACCATCTCGAGCGCGACGCCGAGGTGGCTCGCGAGGCTTTCGGCGAGATCGACGTTCAGGCCGACCGGCTTCTGTGTTGCGGGATCGAGCGAGCCGAACGGCGGCCCGGACAGGATCACGCCGACCACGAGCTTGTGGCGATCATGGATGCGATCGAGCGTGCTGTCCGCGTGCGCGGCGCTCGCCGCGAAGGCGGTTAGAACAAGGACGCCCGCCCACGGGAAAAAAAGGCGGCGTAGCGGGTTGCTGAGGAGAAAGCGCTTGAGCATGAGAGTAACGGATCGCTTAGAGGTCGGTGTGCGCCGCGCGTGCGCACTGACAGGGAGCGGTGACGCCCAAGCGGCGCAGACGCAGCGTTAGCGGCTATTGTCGAGAAGGGCCGCGCGATCCAGAACCAACCATTTTTCATACCGTTATCTGATTTGAGCATTTCAAGCTCGGCCCGTAGCAGTCGAACCCGGTGGCGACTTCATGACGACACCCTATGCGGCGCTCGTGGATCAGCTTGAAAAGGGCACGCTACGGATTAAGGTAGAAAAGGTGTTTCGGCTGCAGGTCATCGTCGAAGCGCACCGCTGCATGGAGGACAACATTGCAGGCGGAAAGATCGTCGTGATGACGTGAAAGGATCGATCGTCGCCGCGTGCGCGAACGCGTTATGCCGGGCCGCCGCGGCCACATGCTCAAGGAGGATGTATGAAAGACACCGTAAATGATGCCGGACTTGATCTGCTGTTTCGTGAAGCGCGTACCTACAACGCGTGGCTGAACGAGCCGGTCTCGGACGAAACTTTGCGCCGGCTTTACGACCTGATGAAGTGGGCTCCCACCAGCGCCAATTGCACTCCCGCGCGGATTCTCTTCTTGCGCTCGAAGGCCGCGAAAGAGCGGTTGTTGCCGGCGCTCGCTCCGGGGAACGTGGACAAGACGATGAGCGCGCCAGTCACGGCCATCGTCGCCTACGACCTGAAGTTCTACGAGAAGCTGCCGCTGCTCTTTCCGCACAATCCCGGCATGCGCGATTACTTCGCCAATTCGCCGGAAATGGTCGACGTGACCGCGAAACGCAACTCCAGTTTGCAAGGCGCCTATCTGATCTTGGCCGCGCGAGCGGTGGGGCTGGATTGCGGACCGATGTCGGGGTTCGACAACGCCAAAGTCGACGAGGAATTCTTCGGCGCCGGAACGAGTGAGCGGGATTCCGTCGAGGAGTTCTTTCCCGAGGGCCACATCAAGTCGAATTTCCTTTGCAATCTCGGGTACGGCGACAAGTCAGGGCTTTTTGCGCGCGGACCGCGCCTCGAGTTCGATCAAGCCTGCACCCTTTTATAAGCCTGTCTGCTTTGCGGACCCGTCGACCACACGAAGCGAAACCGCCGCGCGTCTTGCCTGCGCACTTCATGCTCGAAGTGCAATACGAAGCGTTGGTCGACGATCTCGAGGGCACGGCGCGCAAGATGCTTGCGCATTGCGGACTCGATTGGGATGAACGTTGCCTCGCGTTCGATCAGACGCGCCGGCAAGTGGCGACCGCGAGCGCATCGCAGGTGCGCCAGCCGTTGTATCGAACTTCGCTGCAACGCTGGCGGCCTGCGGACGATTTGCTGAAGCCGTTGCTCGATGGGCTCGGGCCGGATCTGTTGGGCTAGGGCGGGCGGCCGTGGCGGGTGCTTGTATTGAAGGCTGAATTAAAGCAATTCGTAATGAGAGTGATTGTCATTTGCATTTTCGTTGACACTGGGCGGCCGCGTGCGTAGGATGCGCGAGCGCAGACACCCACTGCGCTCGCCATGCCTCTCACCGAATTGATTGAGCCCGCTACTCAACGTGTCTTTGAAAACGATGTCCGGAACGGCCATGAATGACGCCGATCGAACCGGCAGCTTGCGCCTTGCCGTGGCGCATGCCCCGTTCGTGACGCAGGAAGGGCCCGCCTTTGCGCAAACCCATCGCGACCTCGATCGCTACGACCGCCTCTCGCGCGCGTTTCACTGGATATTCGCCATCACGATCCTCTACGCGAGCTTCGCGGGGTATGCACTCTCGCGGATTGGCAGCCGGCCGGTTCATGACTTCGTGTCGCGGCTCAATATGTCGCTGGCTACGATTCTGATTCTGTTGTTTCCGCTGCGCGTGCTGTGGAAATACAAGCGCGTCGAGCCGTGGCCGCTCGCCGGCGTTTCCGCCGCACAGCGCCGGCTCGCGCACGGCGTGCATGGCGTGATGTATCTGACGATTTTTCTCGTGCTGGCCAGCGGCTTCTTGATGGTGCCGCACGGATATTCGTTCTTCGGCCTGTTCGAGGTTCGCACGCCGTTCGAGAAGGGGCCGTTGACCGATACGCTGTTCCTGCTGCATCGAGGCGGCTGCGCACTGCTGGCCGGATTGGTGGGCCTGCACGTACTTGCCGTCATCAAGCATCAGTTCGTGAGCCGCAACAACGTGCTGCGCCGGATGCTCTGAGAAACGTCCGGCTCAGCCCTGATCGCCGCCGCCTACCGGCAACACCGTACCTGTGATGTAAGAGGCTTCGTCGGAAGCGAGAAACAGAATCGCGCCGACTTGCTCGTCGATCGTTCCGTAGCGGTGCATCAGGCTCGACGCCAGCGTCTGGTCGACGATGCCTTGATACCAGATCGCCTCTTGCTCGCTCGGTTTTTCGGCATTGCGGGGTACGCGGCGCGGCGGCGCTTCGGTGCCGCCCGTCGCGACGGCGTTTACGCGTATGCCGTCTTGTGCGTGCTCGAAGGCTAGACTCGCTGTCATCGCGTTGACGCCGCCTTTGGATGCGGCATACGGTACGCGGTATACACTTCGCGTCGCGATCGACGATACGTTGACGATCGCGCCGCGCTTGCGCTCGATCATCGAGGGCAGCACGGCGCGGCAGCACCAGAGCGTCGGAAAGAGCGAGCGCCGCACTTCGGCTTCGATCTGCGCTTCCTCGTACTCCTGATATGGCCGGGTCCAAATCGTGCCGCCGACGTTGTTGATCAAGACGTCGATGCCGCCGAAGGTGCCGAGCGCCGCGCGCGTCATCTCGCATGCGCCCGCGTAGGTCTCGAGATCGGCTGTCACCGCGATGCATCGCGCGCCCGCGATTGAGATTTCATCGGCGACATCGCGCACCCACTCGGAGCGGTCGCAGAGCACGACGCTCGCGCCTTCCGCAGCGGCGGCGAGCGCGACGCCGCGCCCGATGCCCTGCGCCGCACCGGTCACGACGACGACTTTGTCTTTGAAGCGCTGACTGGTTCTCATGGTGCTCACGCGACGTTGCTTGCCGAGAATTTCTCGTAGTAGAAGTTAGCGGGCGTCACGCCGGTTTCGCGCAGCCAGCCCTGCACCGCCTCGACCATCGCGACCGGGCCGCACAGGTAAATATCGACGTCGCCGCCGTTGAGCCATTCGGGCTCGACGTGGCCGGTGACGTAGCCCTTGCGTGGATGCGCGCTGGCCGCGTCGGCCACACAGGTGCGGTATACAAAATGCCGAATCTTGCATACCGCATCGTCGAGCTGCTCGACGCTGACCAGATCGACATCGTTCGTCACGCCGTAAACCATTCTGACCGGCTGCGTGCCTTCGTTCGCGGCGAGCACGTCGAGCATCGACAGGAACGGTGCGATGCCGGTGCCGCCCGCGAGAAAGAGCATGGGTCTGGCGGGCTCGCGCAGATAGAAGCTGCCGTACGGGCCGGAGAAGCCGATCTTCTCGCCCGGCTTCGCGTGCTCGGCAAGGTATTGGCTCATGCGCCCGTTCGGCACGTTGCGCACGACGAACGACACGCGCGAAGCGCCCGGCGGCGAGCTGAACGAATAGGAGCGCGTCAGTTCGCTGCCCGGTATCTCGACATTCACGTACTGGCCGGGCAAGAAGCCGAGCTTGCCCGGCTCGTCGACGTCGATCGAGAAATGGATCGTCGACTCGGTCAACGGCTCGACCGACGCGAGCGTGCCCCCATGACGCGATACGCCGGTCTTGCACGCGGCGGACGAGGCGGGCACGCGAATCACGCAATCCGAACGCGGCCGCGTCTGGCACGCGAGGATATGGCCTTGCGCGGCTTCGTCGGCGGTCAACGCATCTTCGATATAGCTCGACTCCGGAAGATCGTAGCGGCCCGATTCGCAATAATTGCGGCACGTCCCGCACGCGCCGTCGCGGCAATCGAGCGGAATGTTGATCTGATGACGGTACGCGGCATCCGCGAGCGTTTCGTTTTCGCGGCAGGAGATGAAGCGGGTGACCCCGTCTTCGAATTGAAGTGCGATGCTGTGTTCCATGAGACTGCTCCTTAGGGCCTGTTATTCGTGTGAACAGGCCCTGGTATCCGCTCAGATGTGGTAGATGTCGATGACCTGATTGATGTAGTCGTTCTTCAACACGACGTACTTGTTCAGGATCTGCGGCTGGTCGCCGGAAAAATCGATCACGTAGCGCGACATGCCGAAGTAGCTGTAGTTGGTCTTGTAGCGATGGCTCAGCGTGTGCCAGTTGAAGCGCACCGTGAGCACACCGTCCTCTTCGCTTTCCAATTCGACATTGGCGATGTTGTGGCTCGTGCGTGTGTCGGGCATCGTGGCGCTCGAGCGCTCGGTTTTGATGCGGAAGACGCGGTCCTCGAGCCCCTGGCGGCTCGGGTAATAGATCAGCGAGATCTCGCGCTGCGGGTTCGTGATCAGCTTGTCTTCGTCGTCCCATGACGGCATCCAGAACACCGCGTCAGGGTGATAGCAGGTGAGCCATTCGTCCCACTGCTCGTCGTCGAGCAAGCGGCTTTCGCGGTAGAGGAACGCCTGGATATCGGCGAGCGTGGTCGTCTTCATGCCTGGCTCCTGTCGATCAGAGTTGACGCTTTAGCGCTTACTCTGGTCGCATGCAAAGCGTCGGCCGCAAGCGCTTTTTTCATGGTCTCGACCCAGTAGCGGTGCTGGACCGTATACAAGCCTTCGTCTTCGGTCTTCACGCCGCTCATCACCGGGTTCAGGCCGATTTTCCTGGCCGCATCGTCGGGGCCGTGGACCCAGTGCGTGGCGCCCCGGCACATGTCGTTCCATTCGAGCGCGCGGCCCGCGTAGCCTTGCTGGCACGCGCGGAATTCCTCGAGATCGTCGGGCGTCGCCATGCCGCTCACGTTGAAGAAGTCTTCGTATTGGCGGATGCGCCGCGCACGCGCTTCGTCCGATTCGCCTTTCGGCGCGATGCAGTAGATCGTCACCTCGGTCTTGTTGACCGCGAGCGGGCGCAGCACGCGGATCTGCGAGCCGAACTGGTCCATCAGGTACACGTTCGGATAGAGGCACAAATTGCGCGAGTTCTGGATCATCCAGTCGGCCTTCTCGGGGCCGCAGCGGGTGGCGAACTCGTCGCGCCGGCTGAAGTTGGGACGGTCCTCGGGGTTCGCCCAGCGCGACCACAGCAGCATGTGTCCGTGCTCGAACGCGTAGAAGCCGCCGCCTTGACGTCCCCAGCTGCCGGCATCCATTGCGCGGATCTGGTCTTCGCGCGCGTTTTCTTGCTTGCGATGGTTGGTCGTCGCGGCGTAGTTCCAGTGCACGGCCGAGACGTGATAGCCATCCGCGCCGTTTTCGGCGGTCAGCTTCCAGTTGCCTTCATACGTATAGGTTGAAGAGCCGCGCAGCACTTCGAGCCCGTCTTCGGACTGGTCGACGATCATGTCGATGATGTGCGCTGCCTCGCCGAGGAAGGTTTCGAGCGGCGGCACGTCCGCGTTCAGGCTGCCGAACAGGAAGCCGCGATAGTTCGCGAAGCGCGCGACTTTCTTCAGATCGTGCGAGCCTTCCTTGTTGAAGCACTCAGGGTAGCCGGCTCCCTCGGGGTCTTTGACCTTGAGCAGCTTGCCGCTGTTGTTGAAGGTCCAGCCATGAAACGGGCACGTGTAGGTCGCTTTGTTGCCGCGCTTGTGGCGGCACAGCATCGCGCCGCGATGCGTGCATGCGTTGATGAACGCATTGAGCTCGCCTTGGCGATTGCGCGCGATGAAAATCGGTTGGCGGCCGATGTAGGTCGTGTAGTAATCGTTGTTGTTGGGGATCTGGCTTTCGTGCGCGAGGTAGATCCAGTTGCCCTCGAAGATGTGCTGCATTTCGAGTTCGAAGAGCGCCTCGTCGGTGAACGCGCTGCGGTGCAGGCGATAGTCGCCGCGCGCTTCGTCCTCGACGAGGAAGTCGTCGATCGACGTCAGCCGGGGGGTACGGTCCGGGTAAATCGGGATCATGCGGTGTCTCCATCCAGAATCGTTATGCGGACGGTCTGCCAGGTGCGAATCCGCCTGTGCTGTGTAATGCTCGGAAGGTATAATTTCCGTTGGCGTCAACCGTAGTCGAAGCATAGTTGGCGGCCAATTAGCGCGTCCAACACTGATTTAGTATTCGTTCGATATCTAAAAGGTATGGTCATGGAGCTGCGCCACCTGCGTTACTTCGTTGCCGTGGCCGAGGAGCGCAATTTCACGCGCGCCGCACAACGGCTGCACATCGCACAGCCGCCGCTGTCCCGCCAGATTCAGCAGCTCGAGGAGATGCTCGGCGTTCAGTTGTTCGAGCGCGAATCGCGTCCGCTCAAGCTCACCGATACCGGCCGCTTCTTTTATTCGCACGCGGTGCAGCTTCTCGCTCAGACCGCCGAGCTCGAATCGATGACCAAGCGCGTCGGCAAGATCGAGCGCAGCATGTCGATCGGCTTCGTCGGCTCGACGCTCTATGGAATGCTGCCGAAGATCATCCGGCGCTTTCGCGCGGAAAACGGCGCGGTCGAATTGAGCCTGCACGAAATGTCGACGATGGATCAGATCAAAGCCTTGAAGGAAGGCCGCATCGACGTCGGCTTTGGCCGGATTCGACATGAAGACCCGAGCATCCGCCGCGTCGTGCTGCGCGAGGAGCGCATGATCGTGGCGCTGCCGATCGGCCATTCGTTGGAGTCGGCCAAGCCCGTGCTGTCGCTGCACGACTTGCTCGGCGAGACGCTGATCATCTTTCCGAAAGCGCCACGCCCGAGCTATGCCGACCAGGTGCTGGCCGCCTTTCACGATCGCGCGTTGAAGCCGCATCGCATCTTCGAGACGCGCGAATTGCAGATCGCGCTAGGGCTCGTGGCGATGGGCGAGGGGATCTCGATCGTCCCGAGCAGCGTGCACGGGCTGAAGCGCGATGACGTGAGCTACAAGGAACTCGACGACCCGAAGCTCGTTTCGCCGATCATCATGAGCATGCGCATGCTCGACGAATCGGAGGATGTTCGCGCGATGCTCGAATTGATCTACGCGCTGTATGTCGAGGAGAGGATGGAGTTTTTGCCGCCGCCGGAGATTTAGGCGATCACTGGATTGACGGGACGTTGTTCGTCCGATAGCTACGACGCCGCCCGTCACTCCGCTCGCGCATTGGACAGATTGTGATAGCGCTCGAGACTCTCGTTGAGGTGCCGGCGCATGGCTCTGCGCGCCGCGGCTTCATCCTGCTTTTCGATGGCGTCTAGGATTTCGCCGTGCTCTCGCTGAATGCGCTTGATGAAGGTCTTGCGCTCCTTGGCGTCCGCTTTGGCGTGCTTCAAGCGCAGGTCGATGATGATTTCCTGCCCGAGCGACTTGAGCAGCGAGGAAAAATGCGGATTGCCCGAGCACGTCGCAATCGCAAGATGAAACTCGAAATCGGCGCGCGCGCACTCCGCATCGTCGTCGACCGAGGCGACTTCCATGCTCGCGTAGACTTGCTTGAGGGCTTTCAACTGCTGCTCGGAGCGGCGCTGCGCGGCATAGGCGGCGCACTCGCACTCGACGCCGATACGCAACTCGAGCACGTGCATCGAATTCTTGAACGTGGCGGGATCGATGAAGGCGGTCTCGACGGATTGCGCGGCGTCGTCCGAGACGAAAACGCCGACACCATGACGAGCGATCAAGCGCCGGCCGAGCTTGAGCGACGCAACCGCCTCACGGATGACGGTCCGGCTGACGCCGAACTCGGTGCATAGCTCGGGCTCGGTGGGGAGCTTGGCGCCCGGGGCATATTCACCACGATCGATCTTGTCGCTCAGTGCCTGGATGACCAGTTCGGTCAAGCTGCGCCGCCGCCCCGAACTGGCGGCGTTTTTCAGGAGAGTTTCAGCGTCCAGGGTCATTCCATGTACTCCGCTCTGGATGAGGAAAGCTCTGCAATTGACGGATGCAGGCACTCCGCGTCGGCGCGGTCGCTCATCCATATGACCTACGCTGTATGACATGCTATGACTCTAGCATATCGGCAGGTCTCGCAAGGGCTCACCCCGCCGCCCGGGCAGGGTGAATCGTGCCTTGCCTGATCTATGTCACGCGTAGATATAGCCGCCGCTGACAATGACGTTTTCGCCCGTGGCGTAGGTGTTGCGGCTGCTTGCCATCATCAGCACCCACTGCGCGATTTCCTCGGGCTCGGCTGCGCGGCCGAGCGGGTTGGCAGCGGCCAGTTCGCCGAGGAAGCCGAGCTTTTTCGCTTTTTCAGTCGCGAAGCCGGCCGGCGCGACCGAGTTGACGAGAATGCCGTCCTTGGCGACTTCTTGGGCAAACGACTTGGTGAGGCTGACGACGGCCGCCTTCGTGGCGGCGTAGTGCGCGTTCTGCGGATGCGCCTTGAACGCATCGACCGACGTAATGTTCACGATGCGCCCGGCGACGTTCGCTTCGACCTTCGGCCGCGCGCGCATGTGCTCGATGGCGGCCACCATCATGTGATACGTGCCTTTGATGTTGACCGCGTTCTCGAGATCCCACTCGGCATCGGAGATGTCGAGCAACGGGCGGCGCGGATAGATCGCCGCACTATTGATGAGGCAATCCACGCGGCCGAGTGCGTCCACTGCCTGCTTGAAGGCCGCATGCGCGGTTTCCTTGCGCGTGATGTCGCCTTCCACGCCGGCGACGTCGTGACCTTCCGCTTGCAGGTTGCCAACGGTCTCTTTGAGGAGGAGTCCGTTCTTGTCGATGAGCGCGATGCGTTTGGCGCCCTCGGCGAGCATCAGCTTGGCGACGGCGAGCCCGAGGCCCGAAGCGCCTCCGACAATAACGACATGTTGGTTTTTCATGGGTAATGGGGAGTGAGCGTTAAGGAGTAGGGGTCAACGGGCGGCAACGATTTGCGAGCCGCCGGGCGCCTGATCGGTCGGGAAGACTTCCATGCGCGAGACGTCGACGTAGTCCGGCAGCGAAAGCGCCGTGGTGATCAGCTCGGCGACGTGCTCGGGCTGGATCGAGCGATAGCCGTCGTACAGCTTCTCGTTGGCGCCTTGCTCGCCGAGAGCGGTGCGATAGAGGCTCGTCTGGACGCGGCCCGGCGCAATCTCCGTCACGCGAATCCCGCTGCCCAGCAGGTCGCAGCGCAATGAATCGCAGAACAGGCTGATCGCCGCCTTGGTCGCGCCGTACACCGCGGTATTCGGATGCGGGAAGCGACCCGCGCTCGAACCCACGAAGAACAGATGCCCGCGCCGTCTTGGCATCATGCCGGCAAGCGCCATATGCGAAAGGCGCAGCGGCGCGCGCAGGTTAACGTCGATCATGCTGTCGATATCGGCCGTCGAGCCGTCGTGGAACTTCGCGAGGGCCGGAAGCAGCCCGGCGTTGTTCACCACCACGTCGATCTCGATGCGGCTGAACAGGTCGGCGAGCGCCGACGTGTCCTTGAGGTCTGCCGCGATCGGCGTAGCGCCGCATTCGGTGGCGAGCGCATCGAGCGCCGCGGCATCGCGGCCCAGTGCGTACACCTGCAAGCCCTCTTTGACGAGGCGGCGCGCAATCGCGCGCCCGATCCCGCTCGATGCGCCTGTGACCAGCGCGGTCTTGTACAAAGGGTCGTTCATAGTGCGTGCCTTTGGATGGAAGCGAATTGGGATGAGCGCCTAGATCACGCCTTCTTCGAGAAACGGCCGGTTCTCGACGACGCGCGCATAGCCTAGCGGCCCGAGATCGAGCGAGCGGTATTCGCCGTAGACGATGAGCTCGCTGAGGCCGCGTCCCACGGCAGGGGATTGCTGCAGGCCGTGTCCGCTGAATCCGTTCGCAAACAGGAAGTTCTCCACTTCCGGATGCGGCCCGACGATGGCGTTGTGATCGAGCACGCAAAAATCGTAGTGCCCCGCCCACGAATTGACGACCTTGATGGCCTCGAACGCCGGAACGCGCTCCGCGAGCGCGGGCCAGATCACGTCGTCGAATTCCGCATGGATCACGTCGAAGTCGTCGACATCCGCGAGCGGATCGGGATCGGGATAGCAACCGGTCAGGTAGTACTTGCCCTCGGGCCTGAAGAAGATTCCGGTCGTGTCGATGGTGAGCGGCACAGTGCCTTCGAGCGGTGTGCGGCAGTCGAAGACGAACAGGCAGCGCTTTCTCGGCTCGACGGGAATGTCGAGGCCGGCTAGGCGTGCCATCGCCGGGCCGCGCGTGCCCGCTGCATTCACCATCAGCCCGCAGCCGATCGTCTCGCCGCTCTTGAGCACGGCGCCCGTGATCTTGCCGCCCTCGCGGACGATGTCGACGACCTCGTTCTCGATGTACTCGATGCCCAGCGCCCGCGCCTTGCGCCGCATGCCCTGGAGCAGCCCGTAGCTGTCGAACCAGCCTTCGCCGCTCTGGCCGTAGACGCCGTTGACGAGCGTATCGGTGTTCAACCAAGGAAAGCGGTGCTTCAATTGCTCGGGATCGAGCAGCGCGACATCGGCGCCGTTGTCTCGTTGCGTCGTGTAGTTGCGCTCGAACATCGGCGCGCTCGACGCATCGCCGAGGTACAGGTAGCCGTTTTCTTTGAAACCGAGTTCGGGCGCATCGCCGTCGACTGCGACGAGCTCGTGGAAATTGCGGATGAACTCGGTGCCGAACTGCGAAATCCGGATGTTCAGCGGGTTCGAGAACTGATGCCGGATCGACGCGCTCGACAGCGCGGTCGCGGACCGCGCATAGGACCAGTCGCGCTCGACGACGAGGACGGAGCCGTTGAAGTCGGGGTTCGTCGCGAGGAAATACGCCGTCGCGCTGCCGACGACCGCGCCGCCCACGATGACAACATCGTAGTGGGACTTCGATGCAAGCTGTGCCATCTCTATGCTTTCCAAAAAATCGTTCTGGACCGGGTCGCTTACGCGGTTTTCGCGTCTTCGGCGTCTTCGTAGTGGCCGTCGGCAGCGAACTGTCCGCCTTGGAAGCGGACTGCCGGATGCCGAGGGTCGGGCGCCGGAGTGGTTGCGTACACGTCGGCGCGGTAGGCATCGGCCGAGTCCTTGGGCCGGTAGCCGAGATAGCCCGCCTGAGTGTTGTCCCAGAAGTTCGCGCTGTTGTTCGAATTGCCGTAGACGACCATATGCCCGACGCTCGGCGTCATCAGCGCGCGTATGCACAGATGCGAGAAGTCGTCGTAAGAGAGCCAGGTGGCCAGCATGCGCCGGTCGACGGGCTTCGGAAAGCACGAGCCGATCCGCAGGCAGACGGACTCCATGCCGAACTTGTCGAAGTAGTAGCGCGACAGGTTTTCGACGAAGGTCTTGCTGACGCCGTAGAGGCTGTCGGGGCGCTGCGGCACGGTGGCGTCGATGGTCTGCGTGCATTCGTAGAAGCCGATCGCATGCACGGAGCTTGCATAGATCACGCGCTTCACGCCCGCTTGACGGGCCGCCTCGTAGATGTGGTAGCCGCCGACGATGTTCGAGTCGAGGATGACCTGGAACGTGTTTTCGCGCGGTGCGCCGCCGAGGTGGATGACCATCTCGACGCCTTGCATCATCTCGAACACGGCATCGCGATCGGCGAGGTCGCACACGAAGTGCCGTTCGTTCTCGCGCACGTCGCCTAGCGGTTCGCGGTCGCTCAGCGTCAGCGTGGTCGCATACGGGCGCAGCGATTCGCGCAGTACCGCGCCGAGCGCGCCGGCGGCGCCCGTGATCAGGATGTTCTTGAAGACAGGCCGGGTGATGTCGGTCATGCGCTGCTCCTCAATGGCTAGCCGCTGCATTCAGCGTGTCGAGCGTGACGCCGTACTCGTCGCTCAATTGGGCTTCGGAGATGTACTCGTTGCGCAGGTCGCGCAGCAGCGCTTCCTTGTCGCGTTCTTTGGGTGAGCCGATCCCGCCGCCGCCGGGCAAGGCCAGCACGACACGCTGGTGCTCGCCGACTGCCTGCGTGCCTTTACCGCGCATCTTCGTGCCGTCGGAGAGTGTGACCTCACCGGCCGCACCCGGTTTGCCGCCCGACTGTCCGCGCGCCGGATGATCGATGCGGTCGAACATTGCATTGAAGCGGAACTGGTAGCCCGCGCGCGGCCCGATCTCGACGACCTGGCCGAGCCCGCCGCGATGCTTGCCGGCGCCGCCGGAGCCGGAGCGCATTTCCTTGCGCCACACGACGATCGGTCCGACCTGTTCGGTCGCTTCGACCGACATGGCGTGGACACCGCTCGGAAACGCGGTGGCCGACAGCCCATCCAGCTCGGCGCGCGCACCCGTGCCGCCGCTGTTGAACATCAGGATCTCGCTGCCTGGGAGGCCCGAATCTTCTCGCACGGGCCGGGCGCTCACGTGCAGATTCCAGAGCGCACCCGCGCCTTCGGCCGGCACGCGGCCGGGCAGGATCTTGTGCAGGGCGCCCAGGACGAGATCCGGGACGAAGTGCCCGAGCACGTGACGCACCGCGACGGGGCTCGGCCGTTGCGCATTGAGGATGCAGCCTGCCGGCGCCTGGACGCGGAACGGCTCGAGCGAGGCCGCGTTGTTCGGCACTTCCGGCGCGATGATGCATTTGAGGCCGTAGCAGGCATACGCCTTCGCGTACAGCAGCGGAACGTTGATGCCGAACGGGCTGGCCGGGGAGGAGCCGGCGAAGTCGGCGAGCAGGTGATCGTCGCCGACCGTCAGCGTGACATTGAGCTTGACCGGCGTGTCGTAGCCGTCGAGCGTCATGTCGTTGGTCTGCGTGCCCTTGGGCAGCGCGGCGATGCGTTCCAGCGTCGCTTCGCGGCTGCGCGCGAGGATGAACTCTCCAATGCCCTCGACGTCCTTCAGATCGAACTCCCTGAGCATATCGAGCAGACGCTTGTGCCCGGTTTCGTTGCAGGAGGCGAGGGCATAGAGATCGCCGACCACCTTGTCCGCTTCGCGGACGTTGTTGCGCAGGATGTTGATCAGGTCGCGATTGACCTCGCCGCGCTCGATGAGCTTCATGATCGGCACGAAGAGACCTTCCTCGTAAATCTCGCGCGAATCAGGGCCGAAGCCGCGTCCGCCGATGTCGACCACGTGCGCGGTGCTGGCGAAATAGCCGATCAGCTTGCCGTCGAGAAACGACGGCGACACGACCGTGAAATCGTGAAGGTGGCCCGTGCCTTTCCACGGGTCGTTGGTCAGGTAGACGTCGCCTTCATACATCCGCTCCACGCCGATCGCGTCGATAAAGTGCTCGACGGCTTCCGCCATCGTGTTCACGTGGCCGGGCGTGCCGGTGACGGCTTGCGCGAGCATGCGGCCGCGCTGGTCGAAGATGCCGGCGGACAGGTCGCCGGCTTCGCGCACGCTGGTGCTGAACGCGGTGCGGATCAACGCGGTCGCCTGCTCCTCCACGACGGAGATCAGGCGATTCCACATGACTTGCATGTGGATGGTGTCTAGTTGGCTGGCTGACATGGTTACTCCGTATGGGCCTTGGACGTCGCGAGCAGGCAGCCGTCGGGCTGGACCGTGGCATCGAACGACGACGTGATGAGTGTCGAGGTCTCGGGCTCGACGATGATGGCCGGGCCGCTCACGCGCTCGCCCACTCGCAGGGCGCCGCGCTCGACGATGGCCGCATCGACGTAGCGAGAGAGCGCCGCGTCGAAGATCTTGCGGGTGCTCGCAACGCGGGCGGGATCGCGGCCCTCGACCATTTGCAGATGCTCAACCGGCGGCAGCGGCGAAGCGGCCTTGACCGCCCAGCTCACGATCTCGATGTCGAGACCATCGATCGGGCGGCCGAAGAACTGCGTATAGGCTTGGGTGAACAGCTCAGTAAAAGTCAGCCGATCGTCGGCGCTGAATGCCCGATACGGAATCGCGATCGGAATTTCCCAACCCTGGCCGACGTAGCGCATGAACGCTTTCACGTCGACTTCGGGCTCGGCTTCGCCCGAACCCTGACGCGCGAAGCGAATGGCCTCGGCGCTCAGTTGCGCGACGATTTCGTTGAGCGCATCGGCATCGAAATGAGCGAGGCGCATGCTCGCGCTGCGCACGCTCTCGTAGCCGAACGGGGCGCGCAAAAAGCCGATCGCCGAGCCGACGCCGGCGCCGGGCGGCACGACGAAGCGCTTGATGCCGCTCTTCTCGCAGAGCCGTGCCGCGTGGAGCGGGCCGGCGCCGCCGAAAGTGATCATCGTGTAGTCGCCGATGTCCTTGCCGCTTTCCACCGCGTGGACGCGCGCTGCGTTGCTCATGTTCTCGTCGACGACTTCGGCCACGCCGTAGGCCGCTTGTTCTGGCGTGAGCGCGAGCGTGGCGCCGACTTCATCAGACATCGCTCGGGCGGCGTTGTCGACCGACAACGGGATCGAGCCGCCCGCGAAGTTGTCGGGGTCGAGCCGGCCTAGCAGGAGATCGGCGTCGGTGACGGTCGGCTGCGTGCCGCCGCGCTGATAGCACGCCGGACCCGGCTCGGACGCCGCGCTATGCGGACCGACGCGGATCTGCCGCATCACATCGAGCGAGGCGATCGAGCCGCCGCCCGCGCCGATTTCGACCATCTCGACAACTGGAATCGAGATCGGCATGCCGCTGCCTTTCTTGAAACGATAGGTGCGCGCGACTTCGAAGGTGTTCGCGGTCTTCGGCGTGAAGTCGTCGATCAGGCAGATCTTGGCCGTGGTGCCGCCCATGTCGAACGAGAGGACGGTATCGAGGTTGTATTGCGAAGCGATGTGCGCCGCGAAGATCGCGCCTCCGGCGGGCCCCGATTCCACGAGCCGAACCGGGAATTCCGACGCGCTTTCGATCGAGACGATGCCGCCGCCCGAATGAATGATGAAGATGGGGCAGACGGCGCCGGCCGCGCGGACTTGGCCGAGCAAGCGATCGAGATACGACTTCATGATCGGGCGGACGTAGGCGTTCGCGCAGACAGTGTTGAAGCGCTCGAACTCGCGAATCTGCGGCGACACCTCGCTGGAGATCGAGACGGACACATGGGGCAGGCGTTTTTCGAGCGCGTCGCGCATCAAGCGTTCGTGGACGCCGTTGACATAGGCATGAATGAAGCCAATCGCGATGCTCTCATAGCCGCCTCGCTCGATGCGATCGACCACGCTGTCGATTTGCGCTTCGGTAGGCGCCAGCAGAATCCCGCCTTGTGCATCGATACGCTCACCGAGCGTGAAGCGGTCACAGCGATCGATGAGGGGAGGGGGCAGCTTGATATTGAGGTCGTATTGCTCGAAGCGGTTTTCGGTCCGCATTTCGATCGTGTCACGAAAGCCCTCGGTCGTGATGAAGGCGGTCTTCGCGCCGCGCCGCTCGATCAAGGCGTTGGTGGCGAGCGTCGTGCCGTGAATGATGACGCCGATGTCCTTGAGTTCGATGCCGGCATTGCCCGCAACGATGCTGATGCCTTTGATGATCGCGCGCTCGGGCGCCGTGTAATCGGTAAGGACCTTCGTGGAAAAGAGTTTCCCACCGAGTTCTAGCGCGACGTCGGTAAACGTCCCGCCGATATCGACGCCGACTCGTGCCTTGTCGTGACTGGCCACCTTGTCTCTCCTATGTCGATCAGAGTTGGTGCTTTAGCACTGACTCTGATCCCATGCTGTGGTTGGCCGGAGTTGGCGCTTTAGCGCTTACTCCAGCCCCACAGCGTTAAACCGTTGCATGCACCGGGCCTGCGCCTGGCGGGTTTGCGCTCCACGAACGTTGGCTGGCGTGGCGGATTCGAAGCGGGTCACGCGACTTTTTGCGTGCCCCTCGACGAGCGCTCGATCCATGTTTTTGGTTCGTTGACATATGATGAGTGACGTCTTACAGTGATGTCAACAGCGCCAAATTATTTTTTGCCTGTCGGGTCTTGGGTGAGCAGAGTGAACGACTACAAGCAATTGTTTTTAAACGATTTATCGTGTCTATCCGCGCTGGACTGAGACCGGGCGCAAGCATTCTGGCGCAGCAGTGTTTGAGATGTAGGTTAGATGAGAAATTAAATTATTGGGGATTTTTCTAGGAGAGGTGGTGTGAAGATCCTGGTGCCAGTCAAGCGCGTAGTCGACTACAACGTGAAGGTCCGCGTGAAGTCGGACAACACGGGTGTGGACATCGCGAATGTGAAGATGTCGATGAACCCGTTCGACGAAATCGCGGTGGAAGAAGCGGTGCGCCTGAAGGAAGCCGGCGTGGCGACGGAAGTGATCGCGGTGTCGGCGGGCGTGGCGCAATGTCAGGAAACGCTGCGCACGGCGCTGGCGATCGGCGCGGATCGCGCGATCCTGATCGAGTCGAGCGAAGACCTGCAGCCGCTGGCGGTCGCGAAGCTGCTCAAGGCAGTGGTCGACAAAGAGCAGCCGCAGCTGGTGATCCTCGGCAAGCAAGCGATCGACGACGACAGCAACCAGACCGGCCAGATGCTCGCCGCGCTGGCGAGCCTGCCGCAAGCGACGTTCGCGTCGAAGGTTGTCGTCGCCGACGGTAAAGCGACGGTGACGCGTGAAGTGGACGGCGGCGCGGAAACGCTGTCGCTGAAGCTCCCCGCTGTGGTCACCACCGATCTGCGCCTGAACGAGCCGCGCTATGTGACGCTGCCGAACATCATGAAGGCGAAGAAGAAGCCGCTCGAAACGTTGAAGCCCGAAGACCTTGGGGTGGACGTCGCGTCGCGCCTGAAGACGCTGAAAGTCACGGAGCCGCCCAAGCGCAGCGCCGGCGTGATGGTGCCGGACGTGAAGACGCTGGTCGAGAAGCTGAAGACCGAAGCCAAGGTACTGTGAGACGGACGCGGAGACGATAGAGATGACGATTCTGGTAATTGCCGAACACGACGCCCCGAAGGAAGTCCCCCTGGGGGGCAACGCGTCGATCAAGGGCGCGACGCTGAACACGGTCGCGGCCGCACAGAAGATTGGCGGCGACATTCACCTGCTGGTGGTGGGCCACAACGCGCAAGCCGCAGCGGATGCCGCTTCGAAGATCGCGGGTGTCAGCAAAGTGCTGCTCGCCGACGCGCCGCAACTGGCCGAGGGCCTGGCGGAAAACGTCGAAGCGACGGTGCTGACGCTGGTGCAAGACCCGGCGAAGGACTACTCGCACATCCTGGCTCCTGCGACGGCTTACGGCAAGAACATCGCGCCGCGCGTGGCCGCGAAGCTCGACGTGGCGCAGATCAGCGAAATCACCGCAGTGGACAGCGCCGACACGTTCGAGCGTCCGATCTACGCGGGCAACGCGATCGCGACGGTGCAGTCGAGCGATCCGATCAAAGTGATCACGGTGCGCGCGACGGGTTTTGACGCGGTGGCGGCCGAAGGCGGCAGCGCAGCCGTCGAGAAGATCGAAGCCGCGGCCGACGCCGGCATTTCGCAGTTCGTGAACCGCGAAGTGACGAAGATGGACCGCCCCGAATTGACGAGCGCGCACATCGTGGTGTCGGGTGGCCGCGGCTTGGGCAGCGGCGAGAACTATACGAAGGTGCTCGAGCCGCTGGCGGACAAGCTGAACGCGGCGCTGGGCGCGTCGCGCGCGGCGGTCGACGCGGGCTATGTGCCGAACGATTACCAAGTGGGGCAAACGGGCAAGATCGTTGCGCCGCAGCTGTACGTGGCAGTCGGCATCTCGGGCGCGATTCAGCACCTGGCTGGCATGAAGGATTCGAAGGTGATCGTCGCGATCAACAAGGATCCGGAAGCGCCGATCTTCAGCGTGGCCGACTACGGCCTCGTTGGCGATCTGTTCGAGCTCGTGCCCGCTTTTGCCAACGAGGTATAGCCGCGTCGAATCGACAGCGCTTACCCAGTTTCAAACCGATCGAATCACCCACGCGGTCATTCGACCGCGAATCGTCATCGATGTCACGAAATGGAGAACGAAACAGAATGATCTCTACCACCGATCCACATATCAATCGAAAGCCCCGCAACATCTCCCAGGCGGAGTGGGACACGCGCGTTCAGCTCGCTGCCGCCTACCGGTTGGCCGCCAAATACGACCTCACGGACCTCATCTATACGCACATTTCGGCGCGCGTCCCAGGCAGGAGCGATCAGTTCCTGATCAATCCGCACGGCTGGTTCTTCGACGAGATCACGGCGTCGTCGCTCGTCAAGATCGACGTCGAGGGCAATCCGATCGGCGACGATCGATTCGAAGTCAACGCGGCCGGCTTCACGATTCATAGCGCGCTGCATCAGGCGCGGCACGACGTCGAATGCGTCGTGCATCTGCATACGACGCACGGCATGGCGGTCGCGGCGATGGAGTGCGGCCTGCTGCCGCTGAATCAGATCAGCATGCAGTTCTACAACCGCGTGGCCTACCACGACTACGAGGGCATCTCGCTCGATCTCGACGAGCGCGTGCGCATCGTCAAGTCGATCGGCGAGAAAGACTATCTGATCTTGCGCAATCACGGGTTGCTCACGACGGGCAGATCGGTCGCCGAGGCATTCACGCGCATGTTCTATCTGAACAAGGCCTGCGAGATCCAGGTGGCGACGTTGTCGGCAGGGCAGAAGGTCACGATTCCATCGCCCGAGGTTTGCGAGCATGCGGCGAAGCAGCACGACGACTACGCCTATTTGAGCACGACGCATCTGGATCGAGAGTGGACCGCGCTGTTGCGATTGCTTGATCGAGATGGCGCCGGCTATCGCGTTTGAACGCGGAGTGGCAGGCCGTCGAGGTCAGGAAAACCCCGAGCCAGGGCGTTATTTTGATTCGTTGACATATGACGACACACGTCATACTCTTGGTTTCAACCGATCGAGACATCGCTGAAACCGGAAGATCGTCGTCGTAAAGGAGGAGAGGGGGTCGTCTGTCGCGCCGACGATCCTCGAGCCCGGTGTTTTGAAGGAATAGAAAAATAAGTTAGTCATGCTATGTAAATGGGTAATTAGCCTAATCTCTGGAGGAAAGCAATGAAGACGCGTTTTGCTGTAACGACTGTTGCTGCGATTCCCGCAGTGCTCGCCGGTGTGATGGCGCTCGGTTCGTCGGCGTACGCCGCGGACGTCACGATCGGATTTGCCGCCCCCCTGACGGGTGCGTCGGCTCATTACGGCATCGACGTCAAGCGCGGCGCTGAAATGGCGATCGAAGACGCCAACGCCGACAAGATTGTGATCGCCGGACAACCGGTCCATTTCGCGCTCGATGCGGAGGATGACCAAGGCGATCCGCGTACCGGCACCCAGGTGGCCCAGAAGCTGGTCGACGCGCATGTCGCGGGCGTGGTGGGGCACTTCAACTCGGGCACGAGCATTCCGGCGTCGCGGATTTATAACAACGCGGGCATCCCGATGGTCTCGCCCACGGCGACCAATCCGACGCTCACATCGCAAGGTTTCGCCAACGTCTTCCGCGTGACCAATTCCGACGCGCAAATGGGCCAACTGGCAGGGCGTTCCGCTGTGGAGACTCTCAAAGGCAAGGTGATTGCCGTCATCGACGATCGCACCGCGTTCGGCCAGGGTATGGCCGACGAGTTCGTCAAGGGCGTCGAGAAGGCCGGTGGAAAGGTCGTGGACCGCGAATTTACGGCGGACAAGGCTGTGGACTTCAAGGCGCAACTGACTCACATCAAGTCATTCAATCCGGACGTCGTGTTCTGGGGCGGCCTGGACCAGCAAGCGGGCATGCTCGCCAAGCAGATGCGTCAGCTCGGCATGAAGGCCACGCTGCTCGGTGGTGGCAGCTTTGAGAACGATACGTTCCTTCAAGTGGCGGGATCGGACGCGGATGGGGCCATGTCCTGGGACTACGGCGTGCCGTTGTCGATGATGAAGGCCGGCGAGCAGTTCGATTCGAAAATGAAATCGAAATATGGGCAGGGCGTGGTCGCCTATGCACCGGCTGCCTACGATGCGACTTGGGTGCTGATTCACGCGATGCAGAAAGCCAACTCAACCGACCCGAAGGTGTACACGCCGTTCATCAAGTCCGTGTCGTTTGAAGGGATCTCCGGTGCAATTGCGTTCACGTCAAGCGGCGATCTGAAAGATCCCGCGGCAACGTTCTACAAGGTGACGGGGGGCAAGTGGGTGCCTGAGGCGATTGCGCACGGAGAGCAGGTCCAGGCACTGAAGAACTGAGGACTTGCACATCGCTTGCACAAAAGCGCCCTTCGTTGGTCAGGACTATTGACCGGGTACGCTTGAATAGGTACCCGGCCATTTCAACGAAGTCCGTGAAGTCTTCGCTTAATTGACGTAAGGAACGGGCAAGCCGTTTCGAATGACATACACGGTTGTTGGCGCGCCTTTAAGATTCCCATCGGCATCAAAGGAGTAAGTGCCGGCTATCCCCTTGTATTGTTCTTTCGCCAGCTGTGCGATCAGTTTGCTTTTGTCACTCGTCGTCGCTGCCTTCGTCATGGCGTCGGCCAACATTTTGACTCCATCGTAGTAGTTGACCGCATAAACTTGCATGTCTGTATGATAGGTGTCCTTGTACTTCTTAATGAATTTCCTACCTTCCTCAGTCTTGTCCAGGGCGGTCCCGCCTTGAGAACAGTAGACAATCGAGGCCGCCTCGCCTGCCACTTTTCCCATGTCGGCTGTACAGATGGCGTCTCCACCAAGTAACTTCGCTCTCAGACCGCGCTGCCGCATCTGTTTAACCATCGGCGCAGCTTGAGATGCGTAGCCGCCGAAGAAAATCACATCGGGATTCTTAGCTTTGATTGCCGTGAGGATGGCAAGGAAATCGGTTGCCTGGCCGTTGGTGAATTGCTTGTCGACAATTTCTAGGCCGTTTGCCTTGGCCGATTCCTCAAATTGCTCCGCGATTCCCTGCCCATACGCAGAACGGTCGTCGACGATGGCTACCGTTTTGGCTTTCAACTCCTTGGCTGCAAAGTCCCCCATCGTCCCACCAAGCTGGGCGTCGCTGGCACCAATCCGGAAAATGTTCTTAAAGCCTTGCTCTGTAATCGCTGGGTTTGATGCGACAGGCAGGAGAGGGACCCCCGCATTGTTGTAGACGCGAGACGCAGGAATAGCTACGCCTGAGTTATACGGCCCCAGGACAGCGACGACGTTGCGGTCAATGAGGTTCTGCGCGACCTGAACGCCGGTTTTGGGGTCCGCCTGATCATCTTGCGACTCCAACTTGAAAGTCACCTTCTTGCCTGCTATCAGCACCCCTTGTTTATTCAGTTCGTCGACAGCCATCCGCGCGCCATATTCATTGTCCTTGCCGTTTGCCGCTTGAGGCCCCGTTAGCGGGGCCGAATGTCCGATCACAACAACTTCCTGTGCCATTGCCGGCAGCGTTAGAGTGACCGCTGTATAGGCTGTCGCGCCAAGAATAATGAATTTATGCATGCTTTGTCTCCAAACAATAGGTCGGTTTTATAAATACCCTGCCGTCTGTGCTTCTCAGCTAAATAAAACGTCACCTGGCCGTCGGCATCGCGAACTCGCCGCTCTTTTCGATGCTCGCGGATCAGGTTCAATAAATCGCGTAGATCTTGCGAACGGGCTCCAGTACATCCCAGCGCCCCGTCCAACCGGGCGGCAAGATCACGAGATCTCCACCGACGATCTCGGTCACTTCACCCGTCGAGTCATCGGTGAGCCTGGCACGGCCAGAAATGATGTACGTAAATTCGGTATCGGGGCGGTTTATCACTGGCCAGCCTCCTGGCTGGCATTCCCATATCCCCAGATTGCCAACCGCCTCGGGCGCAACAGTCTTGACAGCAATTTGGGGATCGCCGCTATCGGCCCCGGCTCGCTGGCCTGCTGAGGCGAGTCGGGCCGAAGCAATATCGGCGGCTTTGATGATGGTGAACTTCGTCATGTATCACTCCTTTTTCAATGGGCACCCGTCAGCTTTTCGAGGACTCGTGCCGTACGCGACGGCTGGTTGGTTACACGTTCTTCAAGATCACTGAAGCCCGCCGCTGTGAGACCGCCATTGACGCCAATCCAGCGAAAAGGCTCCGGTTCCCACGCCGGTGAGCGATGGTTGACCACAGGCAACCGGTTGATCTCGTCATTGCGATCGAGAATCAGATTGCGCAAGATGCGGCCGGCCAGGTTACTCGTTGCGACGCCATCGCCGACGTAATTTCCCGCCCAGGCAATGCGGGCGTCTTTGTCCATGCTCACAGTCGGGCACCAGTCCCGCGACACGCCGAGCGCGCCGCCCCAGCGATGCGTGATGCGGGCATCGGCCAGGTCGGGGAAGAACTCAAGCATCGCGGCGTAGATGTTGGCGTGCACTTTGTCGACCAGGTCATCCTCCTGTGAAATTCGGGAGCCGAAGCGGTATGGAGCGCCGCGACCACCAAACACCAGTCGGCCTTCCGCCGTCACCTGTCCGTACACCCTCAGGTGGCGCATGTCATTGAACGCCAGGCGATGATCGAGCCTCAACCGCTGGCGAAGCGCCTGAGACAGGGGCTCTGTCGCCAGTACCAGGGAATACAGCGGGATGACAGAGCGGCTGTTCTCCGGCAACTGGCAGGAAAATGCCTCGGTTGCGCGCACCACCGTTGTTGCCTTGACGCCGCCATGCGCTGTAGTCACCTGCCCAGGCGCGATGTGGAGAGCGGCCGTCTTTTCGAAAATGCGCGCGCCCATTCCCTCCACAACGGCTGCCAGTCCACGCACCAGCTTGCCAGGATGGATCAGTGCGCAGTGCTCGGTGTAAAGGCCTCCCTGCACACGCTCGACGCCGATCCGCGCCGAAGCTTCCTTCGCATCGAGCGCGCGCCATTGATCCGGCAATCCAAAGCGAACCGACGCATCGACCGAGGCTTGAATTCGATCGAACTGGGGCTGGCTGCGTGCAAGGGAAAGAAAACCTTGCTTTGCATAGTCAGCATCGATGCCTTCAAGATCGAGCACGCGCCCAATTTCGTTCACGGTCTCGTTCATCGCGGTCTGCAAATGCAATGCCGCGGCGTGCGAATACATTTGCGCCACGCGTTCGAGCGAGATCGGAAATATCGCCGACGCCCACCCTCCATTGCGGCCCGAAGCGCCGAAGCCGACTGCTTCCCGCTCCAGCAGGACGACCTTTAGCGATGGCTGCGCCTTCAGCAGATAGTACGCAGTCCATAGCCCTGTATAACCTGCGCCGACGATCACGACATCGGCCCGTTCTTCGCAGTCCATCATGTCCCGCGCGCGCGAGGGTTCATGCCACAGCGGGCGGTTTGGAAGTTGCGTCAGTTCTTGTGCGGATGGCATCCGTCTCTCCTACTAATCCAGGTTCTTGTTCATGCAATTCGGGGGGGGCATTTCCCGCTGCACGATTACCGTGCACACGCGAGGCGTATGTTGATTCGTCGATGCCGACGTCACGTGCGATTTGCCGCCGATGGTGTCGCTGTCCGCATCTGCTTTCGCTTGCCCTTGACGCAGAACACCGGGTAGGAGGCCAGGATGACGATCAGTGCGATGATGCTTTGTAGAAGGCTGATCTGGGTCTTCGGATCCAGCGCCATGCTTACCAGTACGGCGACGATGGTGACAGTCACGAGGAGCGGCAGCCACGGATGGCCCCACATGCGCAGCTTCAGCACGCCGCGACGTTCCCATTCGCCTCTCAGCTTGAGTTGTGACAGGCAGATCATCAGATAGACGAACAGAAACACCGCACCCGACGAGTTGATCAGGAACAGGAAGACCGTGTCGGGCCAGAGCGCCGCGATCACCACACAGCCATATCCGACGAGTGTCGAAGCGATAACTCCCCAGGCGGGTACGCCACGGGTTTTCAGAGAGTGTTTCAGCCGCGGATCGAGCTCCGTCTGGATAGGCATCGTTTGTCTCCTGGAAACGAAATTTGTCTTTTGTGACCTCCATTAAAAGCAAAACGCGCAGGCCAGGCTATGCGCAAAATGTCGTCTTGAGGGACGGCTCTTATACAAATGTATGACTATCCATCTGATGATTTCAAAGGGGCGTCAGGCAACAGATTGGCTGCCTTTCCAGCCTGAAGGGCAAGCCACAACCGCGTGATTCCGTCGGTTGTGGTCGGTTTGACGCCGGTCAGCTGCTCGATTTGTTTCAGGCGGTAGACAAGGGTCTGGCGGTGTATCGCCAGGTCGAAGGCGGTGGATTTCCAGTTACCGTCGTTCTCGAGAAACGTCATAAGCGTCGAGAGCAGGGCGGTACCGTGGACGCGGTCGTACTCGATCACGGGACCGAGATAGCGGCCAACCAACGCGCTCGCCTCGGCAAGTGACCTCGGCATCGTGATGTAGCCGGTTTCGATTTCTCCGTAGCGCACGAGATCCTTGCCGACTTCGTGTGCCTGGGCAAGCGCCAGGCGCGCCTGGCGCACGCTCTCGCGAAAGCCGGCGGCCTCCGTGACGGGCCCGCTGATGCCGACCACGGTGCCCTCGCCCAAGCCGAACCGCAGGCATTGCAGCGTGTCGACGTGATCCTGAGCCAACGCGAGCAGTACGTCATCTTCGAGCAGCAAGGGTGTGCGGGTGTGCAAAGGCGGCGCATGGTGGATCTCGACT
Organism: Trinickia violacea; assembly: GCF_005280735.1. Classification (NCBI taxonomy): domain Bacteria; kingdom Pseudomonadati; phylum Pseudomonadota; class Betaproteobacteria; order Burkholderiales; family Burkholderiaceae; genus Trinickia; species Trinickia violacea. The sequence continues at coordinate 2,880,267 of NZ_CP040078.1, read as the reverse complement.
ACGCTCCATGGGCCTTGCTTTCCGGGAGAGACTGCGAGCACGACGAGTGTGCCCGTCAACCCGCGGCGCTCCAGCATGGGGCGAAAGGAAAACTCGGCCTCGCCCTTTAACAGGCTGCGCAAGAGTGCCGCGCCTTCTTCTCGCAGGTCGTCGCGGTCGATCATCAGCCGCTCCAGCTCGATCTCGAGCAGGCCGAGAAGAGAGCGCACCAGCAGCGGATCCTGCATCGCTTCCGCGTCTCGACGGTGAATGATCAGGTCCGCTTTCGCCCGGCCACCGATAGCGATGCGTTCTACAAAGACCGGGTTGGTCTCGACAGAAGATGGCAAAGGACTCGAGGAAACGATGATCGAGCCGCTGCGAGCATCTTCGATTGCCAGCCCGAGTCGCAACCGATCTGATAGAACAGTCAGTCGTCCGGCCATGTCCGGCACTTCGCGCAGTGCGGTCGCATAAGTCTCGAACAGTTGTTCGCTGGCTCTGAAGCGGTCGCGCTGGGCTTGTAGCACACTCTCGATCACGTGCTTCGACAACTGCACGAATTCAAGCTCGAAGCTCCCTTCCAGTACCGGGAACATAAGACGGTCTGCCGCATCGAGCATCTCGCGTGACAGTTCCGGCGCATCGGCCTGGCGCGCGACGACTAAAGCACTTGCATTGCTACGCGCCAGCTTCTCCAGCCAGCCAATCTGGTCCGAAGCATTGCGCGGCACGCCTACACCCGTCGTCATGACCAGATTGCCGGCGGCAATCCATCTCCAGGGATCGGGAAGGTCAACGGCATGGGCCCAAGTGATGGTCCGCGTCAGTCCGGACAAGCCAGCAAGAGCCGTTAGTTTCAGGGATTGGGTATCGAGCAACTCCTGCACGGTAATCATCACTTGCACTTGATAGGTAGATAGAGAAGATGATCTGAACGCCTTCAAGAAACACTGTTCAACTACGGGCTGCCACGGGTCTACCGTGAAATCATGGCTTGTTAAGAATGCTTGTCGGGGAAGGTCCGCAAAAGTCCTGGCGCTGGCGCGAGTGTGGATTATCCTGCGAGCAGGATAATGCAAGGATTGGCGCGATGGACGCAACTCGGTCTTGGCTGGATCAGTCAAGAAGGTGCACCCGCTGCGATCGGGAGACGGCGCCGGTTGTCAGGAGAAGAAACGATCCGCCTCGATTGCAAGGTTGAACAAGGCGAGATCGCGGACAGCATGAGCGTTCTGAAGATAGATCCGGATGGCCCAAACGTCCTTGGGCCTCAGCGGCGGCTTCTGGCCGACCAACTTGCCTTTGTTCCACACCACGCGAGTTTCGGTCTCCATGACAGACTCCCTCAGGGATGATGGGAGTTCGATTGTGTTGCCACCCCCGACGGTCGCTTTTGGCGGACCTGACGGAGGCTCACTCGCGGCCAGGAAGAGTCACTCGCCGGCACAGGCGAACCGACAGTCGAGCGTCGGTTCCGCCCCAGTCAGCAGCCTTTCCATGCGCGATGAACAGGGAGCCGAGCGTCGTGACGCTGATCGTCTACCGCAACAAAAGCAAGCACGACATAGAGGATTGGAGCTGAAAGCGAGCGCTCTAGCGACCGTACTCCTCCCGAAGGCACACGTCGCCTTTCCGTTTGGCGACCGCCGCACTCTCGGCGGCATAGTCCTCGGAGAAGGCCCGCTGCGCGAAGCAGGGCGCCGATCTCGCGAGCAGTGCATCGACCTCCTCGAACTGTTTATCGAACACCCATGGCCGGCGTGCGAGAGTGCGGTCGTTGAGCCAGTAGGGACTCCAGTCTCGGGTCGTCTCAATAATCTCGCGCGCGAATTCCGGCCCGTACTCGAGCCCGCCCTCAATAACAACATCGATATACGACTCGACGAGCGGATACCTCGCGTCCGGCACCGGAAGCCCTTCGCCCGGTGCTTTGCCTTCGGCCTTCGGCACGTAGACCCAGACAGTCCCCTGCGCCGGCAGCGGCTGCCATGACACGGCCTCGATGAGCGCGCGCGGCACCTCGACGCGCACGTATCCCTTCTCGCGCTCGTCGAACGCGGACATGTCGTTGCCGACAACGGGATAGATCACTCCATTGATCGTCATCGGCGCTTCGCCCTTGAACGGACGCCGCAGGCCGAGCGCAGTGAACCCTGAGGGCGCGCGGTCGCTCCAGCTTCGCACGTAGCCGAACGCCGCTGAAACGCGCACCGGAATCGCCGCAACCGGCTTGCCGACCGTGGCGTCGCGCGATGACGTGTTGATGAGCGAGCCGTAGCCGAAAATGAACTGCGTCGGCTGAACGGGAAGACGCGTTCCCCAGAAGTCGGTGGTCTGCGCATGCGCCGCCAAGCCAATGAGCGCCAGCGCCACAACGAATCCTCGAATCTTCGTCAACGCTGACATTGTCAGACCTCCGTTCAATGCGTTGCCGCAAATGATCGCTTCAGCCGGGCCGCCCGGCAACTGCGCGCAGCAGGAGGGCAAGAGCACGATCGTGCACGGCGCAGTTGCCGCTATTCTTTTGCCTTAACTAGCACTAGCTTGAAGGTCAGGTAACTTTCGCCCGGATTGTTTTCTGTTGGCATTGCTAGATTGCCTTGACTGTCCTAGTCGCGCTACTCGCCCTTGGCGGTGGGGCGAAAATTCAGAGCCGTCAAATTGCTGCTAGGCCAAAGTCGACGTGGATTACCGTGCGCTGTCGATGATCGAGCCTCCGTCAGGGGTGAGACTGTAACCCGTCAGGAACTGCGCATCCTTGCTCGCCAGGAAAAGGACGACGGGCGCGATGTCATCGTCCGGCGACCCGTAGCGGCCGAGCGGATTGGTCGGGGCGGGCACGTTGACGTCCTTATCCCAAGTTTCAGCGACCGGTAGAACATTGTTCACCGTGATGTTATCGGCGCCCCATTCTTTCGCTGCGGTTCGCGTCAGGGCGCGCACCGCCTCTTTCGCCATGCTGTACGGGCCGTAACCCACGAGGCCCACGACGCCCGCCATCGAGCCAAAATTGATGACCCTGCCTTCACCGCTCGCCTTGAGGTGGGGATAGCAAGCCTGCATCGTGCGCAGATAGGCAATTGGGCCGACCTCGAAATTGCGCTGCAATTGTTCCACCGAGAGGTCGATGATGGACGAGAAGGGAACGGTGGGGTCGAAGGCGTTGTTCACGAGAACGTCGATGCCGCCGTAGGAATCGACGACCTTTTCTACCGCCGCCTTGATTTGTTCGGCGTCGCTGATGTCGCACGGCACGCCGAGCGCCGTGCCGCCGGAAGCCTTGATGTCCGCGACGACCGCATCCACATTGGCGGGGGTGAGTGAAAGAACCGCTACTTTGGCGCCTTCCGCTGCGAACAGTTTCGCGGTAGCGCGACCGATTCCTCGACCGGCGCCCGTGACGATGGCTACTTTTCCGTTAAGTCGGCCCATAAACATCTCCGTTCAGTTGAAGCTTTGGTGGATGGGCTGCGCGAGGAACGGCGCATACGGCGACGGAGCCTGGCGAGCAGTGTTTTGCATGACGAATGAGGTTGCGAGGAGCACCAGACCTACGATTGCAGGCACGGCCGCCTTGAGATTGCGCACCGCGAGATGTGCCATGCCGGACAAGATCAGGTGATAGAACATGCCGGCATAGGCCAAATCACTGAGGGGAACACTCAACCGCGAGAGGATGGCGACAGGGGCCATGATCTTTACGACGATCATGAGGGGCACGAGATGATCGGCGGAGTAGCCCAGCGCGACTTGAGCCTGTTTCACATGGTCTCGTTTGGTCAGGTACAGATGGGCGGAGACCAGATACAACAGCGATAACAGTGCTGTGCTGATCCAATACACAGAGTTCTCAAGCATGAAGTCTTCCTTTGCGAGTCATTCGATCGATTAGGCACGAGAATGTCGCCTAAGATGAAATCTCGCAAGTAGGATGAAAAAATGGCACTTAGTATGAAAAACCAGACTAATGGCGATGACGAGATCAACATGCACGATGAAATGCGGCGTGCCTTCGCGCTTCTTTCCGGCAAGTGGAAGCTCGAAATCATGTGGCTGCTCAACCAGCGTATCTATCGCTTCGGCGAGTTGAGAAAGGCAATTCCCGGCATCACACAGCACATGCTGACGGCGCAGCTTCGTGAGCTGGAGGCGGATGGCTTGGTGTTGCGCACCGTATTCGCGGAAGTACCTCCGCGCGTGGAGTACGAGATCACTCAGAAGGCCCGCGGGCTTGGGCCCACGATGGAGGCACTAACGGCCTGGTGGAATGAGTATGGACGGAGCGTGCCGGTAAAGCCCACTTCGCGTGGGCGCAAAGCCAAAGTGGCCAAGTCAAAGGCGGGATGATGATGGCGCCAGTCGCGTCGGACGGTACTCGGCCACAAAGAGTCGTTCGCTACGGCGCTAGCTCGGACATTCGGACTTCAGTTCGTCACCCGCAATCCGCCGCATGCCCTCCGCTGAACGCACGAGCGTCAACACTGGTGCCAGAATCTGTCACTATGGTGGCCTAGACTGAGTTTTCTTATCCAACGAAAGGAAACCATCATGTCTAAAGCCAACGCCAATGCTCTGCAAATCGCTCGCACCTACGTCGAAGCGATGGCGAAGAAGGATCTCGAAACGATCATCTCCATCTCGGCCGAGGATGTCGTCTGCACATCGCCAATCGGGCAAATCACCGGTATCGATGGCTTCAGGGACTTCCAGTATGGGTTCGCTCAAATGATCAAGAACCTGACGGTCCTCACTGTCCATGGCGACGACGAAGAGGCCGTGGTGGTCTACGACGTCGAAACGCATCCGGTACCGCACTCGAAGGTCGCTGAATTCATCAAAGTCAAGGACGGCAAGCTCGCCTCCACAGACGTGATCTACGACGCCACGCCGTTCGCTGCATACATGGCAACGGTCCAGCCGCACTGAACGCGACGAATATGAAACGTATCCAATACGCTGAGTACGGCGGCCCGGAGTTGATGCGCCTCGAAGACTTCGAGTTGGATGAACCGCGCAAAGGCGAGGTCGCGGTGAAGGTCAAGTTCGCCGCCATCAATCCCATTGACTGGAAGGTGCGCAACGGCTATCTCAAGATGGTCACCGGCAAGGTCTTCCCGCGTGCGATGGGCAGCGACCTCTCTGGGATAGTCATCTCGGTCGGCCCAGGTGTGACGCGCTTCAAGCCTGGTGATGCCGTATTCGGTCTTGCCCGGATCAAGGAAAGTGGCGCGCTCGGCCACGCCGTGGTCACCAACGAAACGTTCCTTGCCAAGAAGCCTGACAACGTTTCCTTCGAAGATGCGGCTTGCCTTGGCACTCCGGGCGTCACAGCCTGGAACGGCCTGGTCGACAAGGCCAAGCTGAAAGCGGGCAGGCGTGTCTTCGTTAATGGCTGTACCGGCGCGGTGGGCGAAGCAACGGTTCAGATCGCGTTGATGCTGGGGGCCACGGTTGCAGGCAGTTGCAGCGCAGAAGCAATGGAAAGGGCGCGGTCCCTTGGTGTTCAAGCTGTCTTCGACTATCGGACAACCGATTTGTCAACGACAGGCAAGCGCTTCGATGTGGTCTACGACACGGCCGCCACGATGACAACTGCTATGGGGCTCAGCCTGCTGGACAAGAATGGCAAGTTCCTGGACATTAACCCAACCCCAGGCAAGTTCATCCGTTCGATCATCAACCAACGACTGAAGCCGATTGTCTGTACACCGCGGGCTGAGATTCTCGATGGCCTCGCTCGTGCCGCCAAGGAAGGAAAAGTTCGGCTCCCTGTCGCCGAGACTGTGCCTCTGACCGAAGCGATCCGATTGGTTACTGCGCTGGAAGGGGGGCGTAAGCTTGGCGGGAAGGGCCTTGTTGTGATGGATTGAGCGTGTCACGAAGCCACCGATTGTTCGACCTCATGCAGGTACTTCGCCGACACCGTGGAACGGTGTCCGGCGAGGTACTGGCGTGCGAAACTGGCGTGTCGCTACGTACGATCCGCCGCGACATCGCCACGCTACAAGCTATGGGGGCTGACATCGATGGCGCGCCCGGCATCGGCTACATTCTTCGACCGGGGTTCCTTCTGCCCCCCCTGTCCTTTACTGAGGAAGAACTGCAAGCGCTCGTAGCAGGCACGCAGTGGGTCAGCCATCAGACCGACGACGATTTGGCGCTCGCGGCTCGGAACGCGCTCGCCAAAATCAGCGGTGTCCTTCCTCCTGAGCTGCGGCGAGCCTTGGACGATGAGGCGCTCTATGTCGGTCGTCAGAAGGAGGACACATCAGTCCTCGATTTGGCACGAGTTCGGCAATCAATGCGCGAGCAGCGCAAGATGCTCATTGTGTACACGGATCAAGCCGGCGCTCCTTCGGAGCGAACCATTTGGCCAATCATGCTTGGCTTCGTCGAGTCCCGAAGGTTCATTGCGGCATGGTGCGAGCTACGCGAGGGCTTTCGTCTGTTCCGCATCGACCGGATCGCAAAGGCCACTTTCCTGGACGACCGCTATTCACGCAATCGTCGGCAGCTTGTCAAGGCGTGGCGCGCCCAGGAAGACCGCCGACGTAGAGAAGGCTAAATCGCCTGGATGCCCGCCAAGCGAAGCAACTTGACGCGCGTCCACTGCCAAACATTTCGGGCGGCCGTCGGGCCATGAGTAGCCTTTCGCACGTACCGCCGCTTAGACATTCAGGCGCCGGTTCCCACTCCAAGACCAGCCATTCGATTCGCAATGTTGAAGTGTTGCTTGTCGGCCTCAGCTGACGTTCACGTCTCGACTTCGGTAAGGCTACTTTAGGTAGATCCACCGGCCCGCCCTGATCACTAAACTTTTGTTAAGTGGCTTCAGACCTGTCGGCATGGCCGCAGCGTCGTATCCTGCCAAAAATATAGGGTTTCCCATACTTCAAGTCGGCGATTCGCCTGCTAAACTTCGCTCAAAGTTTAGTCGCAAAGAAAATTACTAAACACATCGTCACACCATACACACATCTGCGCGGACTCGGCTGAGTTCGGTGGCGCATGTGCTGGCGCGGCGACGGACAACAGGAGACAGGCAATGGAACCGGAAACCCTCGAAGCGCTGCTTCATGCCGTGGCGCAGGCAGTGATCGCGCATGTCGAAGAGCTGACCGCGCTTGACCAGGCGATAGGCGACGGCGACCACGGGCTGAACATGAAGCGTGGCTTCGAAACCGTCGAGGCGCTAGCCGCGGACATTTCGCGTCAGGCGCTCCCGGATGCGCTGACCCAAGTCGGTAAGTCGCTTGTGTTGACGGTCGGCGGCGCATCGGGGCCGCTCTATGGGACGTTCTTCATGACGTTCGGCAAGGAGTTGCCCGCCGAGCCCGGCTTCATCGACGTGGGTCACGCGTTCGATGCAGCCGTCGCCGCCGTGGAGCGTCGGGGCAAATCGTCGGCGGGGCAAAAGACGCTGCTCGACGTGCTCGTGCCGGTGCGGGAGGAGTTGAGCAAAGGCACCCCCAACTTGCTCGAACGCGTCAAACGCAGGGCGTCGAGCGCGGCCGACGCAACGATTCCGATGCGGGCGATGCGTGGACGAGCGTCATTCCTCGGCGAGCGCTCGATCGGCCACATGGACCCCGGCGCGCGTTCCTGCTCGCTGGTTATTGCCACGCTGTGCGATTTTCTCGGAGAGTGACATCGTGCCGAACGTCGGAATCGTCATCGTGTCGCATTCGGCGAAAGTCGCCGAGGGAGCGGCGGACATGGTGCATCAAATGGTGGGCGACAGTGTGCCGGTCGCCTATACGGGGGGCAACGCGAGCGGCGGCCTCGGCACCGACGTCGGTGCGATCGTTGACGCGATCGGCCGCGCATGGTCGGATGCCGGTGTGCTCGTCCTCGTCGATCTTGGCGGCGCCGAGACGAACAGCGAAATGGCGATCGAAATGCTGGACGCTCACCAGCGGCACAAAGTCATCCTCTGCGATGCGCCTCTGGTCGAAGGCGCCGTCATTGCCGCCGCGGAGGCGTCCGGCGGCGCATCACTCGAGCAGGTCAAGAGCATGGCGGAAGAATTTCACCCACTTTGAACGAGAGAACCACACATGTCGGACGCTGTTGTCATCGGAAGCGCGCACTTGCTGAACCCAACGGGGTTGCACGCCCGGCCGAGCGTCAAGCTCACGCAGCTTGCGAAGTCATTCTCCGGGTCGCTCGACATCGCAACTTCCCCCGACGGGCCGTGGGTCAACGCGAAAAGCCCGGTCAAGGTGATGGCGTTTCAGGCCGAGGCAGGCGTCACGCTGTATTTCCGGGCGCAAGGCGACGGGGCCAGCGAAGCTGTCGCCGCGATGGTCGCGCTCGTCGAGCGCAATTTCGACGAAGACGATCTATGCAAGACCGAGGAAGACCGCAATGGCTGACCTTATGCTCAAAGGGCGTCCTGCGTCCGCCGGGTTTGCGGCGGGTCCGCAGACGAGACTCGCGGCGAGCGTCGACGCTACCCGGCGTCGCGTTGCACGGGCCGATTCCGCACGGGAGCTCGCCGATTTGCGCGCGGCGATCGCGTGCGCGGCCGATCAACTGCGAGCGCTCGTTCAATGCGTGGATGAGCGCAGCGCCGAAATCATCGGATTTCAGATCGCGTTGATCGAAGACGACGAGCTTTGCGAGCCCATATACGCCGCGATTCGGGAAGGGCGGCTCGCCGCAGACGATGCATGGCGCGGCGCATTGGATGACGAAATCGAGACCTATGCAACCTCCGCGAGCGAATACTTTCGGGCGCGAGCCTCGGATCTGATGGACTTACGGGATCGGGTGCTTGCCTGCCTGCTCGGCGACGGCCCCGAAGAGACGTTCCCGCCCGACGCGGTGCTCGTCGGCAAGGACCTGTCGCCGTCGCGCTTTCTCTCGATCGATTGGACGCGCGCGAGCGCCATCGTCCTGACCGAGGGCAGCGCGACCAGTCACGTCGCGATGCTCGCGCGTGCGAAAGGCGTGCCGATGATCGTTGGGCTTGACGGCGAAATCCCTGCCGATGCGAACGAAGTTCTCGTCGATGCCGTGAGCGGCAGCGTGATCGTCGGGCCAGACGAAGAAGACCGGCAACGGTTCCGCGTCCGCAAGGAAGACGACGCCGCCGAACGCATCGCGATCGAGCGCCGCGCGCATCGGCCCGCGGTCACGTTGGACGGCACGACCGTGTCGGTGAACATCAACGTCGCCGACCTGACAGAGCTCGATACGTTCGATGTCGGTGCGTGCGACGGCGTGGGCCTCGTGCGCACCGAGCTCCTCTTTGACTACCGCGCCGCGCTGCCCACCGAGGAGATTCAGTATCGCGCCTATTGCCGCCTGCTTCATTGGGCGGCCGGGCGGCCCGTAGTCGTCCGCACACTGGATGCCGGCGGGGACAAACCGATCGCCGGGCTGACCATCGACGGCGAAAGCAATCCGTTTCTCGGCGTGCGCGGCGTGCGTCTGTCGCTTGCGCGTCCGGAGATCTTTCGCATTCAGCTGCGCGCGCTGGCGCGGGCGGCCGTGCATGGCGATCTGAAGGTCATGGTGCCGATGGTGACGGTGCGTGCCGAACTCCAGGCAGTGCGCGCGATGTTCGATGACGAGGTGCGTGCGTTGCGGCAAGCTGGCGTCGCAGCCAAACTCCCGCCGTTGGGCGTGATGATCGAAGTGCCAGCCGCGGCGATTGCGCCGGAGGTGTTCGACGCGGATTTCTATTCGATCGGCTCGAATGACCTGACGCAGTACGTGACGGCGGCAGGACGCGACAACGGCGCGGTCGGCGAGCTGGCGGACCCGCTCAATCCCGGCGTGCTGCGCCTGATTGCGCACGTGGTTCACCATGGCGCGAGCGCCGGCATCGGTGTCAGCTTGTGTGGCGATGCGGCCGCTGATCCCGCCGTGCTGCCGCATCTGCTTGCTTGCGGGCTGAGGTCGGTCTCCGTCGGCGTCGCGAGCGTGGGCCGGGTCAAGGCAGCCATCGCCGACGTCGACCTCGGCGCGTCAGACTCAGACCCGCCGCTCCCATGGCCTCTCAACCAACATTTGACTACGACCGCACCATGAACGACGAAGCAAAGGCGCCCGGGCGCAGGGACCTGGTGGCCGAATACAAGCTCATCCTGGCGGGCGTTCTGGACAGTCGCCCTTCGGGCACGCGGCAACATCTGGCTCAGGCGCTGGGCAAGCATCGCTCGTTCGTCTCGCAGATCAGTAATCCTGCGTACGCGACACCGATTCCCGCCGACCATCTGAGCACGATCTTCACCGTATGCCACTTTTCGACGGCGGAAAAGAATGCGTTCCTCGATCTCTATCGTCACGCGCATCCACGACGCCAGTTGCCCACGGGTACGGGGCACCGGACCCGCACGATCAGCGTGACGCTGCCCGATCTCGACGACGAAGAGTTGAACCTGAAGATCGACCATTTGGTCGCCGATTTCGTCCGGACACTCGCGCACATGGCGCACACCCTGGTTTTACCCCAAGAGCAGGAGGAGACACGATGAAGAAGTTGATCAACGCGCCGGAAACGGTGCTTTCAGAGTCGCTCGACGGCTTTGCTGCCGCCCACGCCGACATCGTCACACTGGGTGCCGAGCGAAAATTCGTCCGCCGCAAGACGCTCAAGCCAGGCAAGGTCGGCCTCGTATCGGGAGGCGGCGCCGGCCATGAGCCGCTGCATGCCGGTTTCGTTGGCCTGGGCATGCTGGACGCCGCGTGCCCGGGGCAGATTTTCACGTCGCCGACACCCGATCAGATCGCGGCAGCCATGAACGCCGTCGATACCGGCGCGGGTTGCCTGCTCATCGTGAAGAACTATGAGGGCGACGTGATGAACTTCGAAATGGCCGCCGAGATGGCCGAAGGCAAGGTGCTCAGCGTCGTGGTGGACGACGATGTGGCCGTCGAGCGATCGACGTACTCGACCGGCCGCCGCGGCGTGGCGGGCACGCTCGTGGTGGAAAAGCTGGTCGGTGCGGCGGCGGAGGAAAGCCGGACGATCGACGAACTTCAAGCGCTGGCGAAGGCGGTGAACAGCCGCACGCGTTCGATGGGCGTGGCGTTGAGCTCGTGCACGGTCCCGGCAGCGGGCACGCCGACATTCACCCTCGCTGACGACGAAATGGAGCTCGGCGTCGGCATTCACGGCGAGCCCGGCCGCCGCCGAGTCAAGCTGGAAACCGCCGACGCAATCGCCGCCGAACTGGTCGGCTCGATTATCAGGGATCTCGAGCCGCGTCGGAGTCACGGCTGCCTGCTCGTCGTCAATGGCTTCGGCGGCACGCCGTCGATCGAGCTCTATCTGATGGTGAATGCCGCCACGCGCATGCTGCGCGAACACGGCATTGAAGTGGCCCGCTTCCTCACGGGCAACTATGTGACATCGCTGGAAATGGCAGGATGCTCGATCACGGTGACGGAACTCGACGACGAGTTCATCCGCCTCTGGGACGCCCCTGTGCACACCGGCGCGCTCCACTGGGGTCGCGTCTAACGGAATGGAGGAGAAAATGGAAAACGGATTCGTTGGTGAATTAATTGGCACTGCTATCCTTGTGCTGATGGGAAACGGCGTCGTGTCGAATGTTCTGTTGTCCAAATCGAAGGGGCAGAACTCCGGCTGGATCGTCATCGCAACCGGCTGGGCCTTCGCGGTATTGGCGGGAGTGGTGACGGCGGTGGCGCTTGGCAGTCAAGGCCACCTCAATCCGGCGGTAACGCTCGCGTTCTACGCGTTGGGTCATTTCCCCGGCAATGAGGTGCTGCCGTATTTGGCGGGGCAGCTCCTCGGCGCTTTTCTAGGCGCGGTGCTGGTCTGGCTGACGTATCTCTCGCATTGGAAAAACACGGAAGACGCCGGAATCAAGCTGGCCTGTTTTTCGACCGGCCCCGCCATCCGCGCGCCGTTCGCCAACATGCTGACGGAACTCATCGGCACCTTCGTCCTGGTCTTTCTGGTAGTGGCGATTTTCAACAAGGCAGTCGGGACGACCGGGGTGCTTGGCCCGCTGATCGTGGCGCTGATCGTGTACGGCATCGGGCTGTCGCTTGGCGGCCCGACCGGATTCGCGATCAATCCCGCCCGCGATTTCGGCGCACGCATCGCACACTCGATCTTGCCGATTGCCGGCAAGGGGCCGTCTGACTGGTCGTACGCCTGGGTGCCCATCGTCGGGCCGATCCTCGGAGGGATCGGTGCGATTGCCGCAGCCAGACTGGCCGGGATGATCTGATCGAACGGGCTCGGGCCGTTCGTTGCACGGGAGATGCATGCAATGAACGGCCTCGCTCCCTACCTCAAATGGAAACGCATATGCACGCGCTTGCGATTCTCGTTTCGTATCCGGACCGCGTGATGCCCGCGTTCTTTGCAACGGAGGGCCTGATCGAGGCTGCGGCGTCGATCGGCCGGCGCCTGCGCATCGAAATACACAGCGCGCTCGGCGTTCACAACACCCTGACCCGCGAGGAGATCGACGCGAGCCCGGCCATTCTCGTCGTGGCCGATCGGGCGATCGACGATGCGCGATTCAACGGGAAGCGCATCGTCACGTTGTCGTTCGGACAAGCGGTGCAGGACGCGCGCGCAGTGCTGGCAGCAGCCAATGCAGAGGCCCCCGCCTCGTTGGTCAACGCTGCATGAATGAACATTCCGCCATCTGCACCGATAGCCTTGTAACCGTCTCAGTAGACTGCCATGAAAAAACTCGTCAATGATCCGTCGAATGTTGTCCGCGAAATGCTTGAGGGGCTTGCCCGGCAAGCGCCGCATGTCGCCATCCTGGGTGGCGAAAACATTCTGATTCGTCATGCGCTTCCCGAGCCGTCGGAGCGCCCCGTCGCAATCATCTCCGGCGGCGGCAGCGGCCATGAACCCGCGCACGGCGGATATGTAGGCGCAGGTATGCTCAGTGCAGCCGTGTGCGGCGAGGTTTTCACCTCTCCGTCTACCGACGCTGTGCTTGCAGCGATTCACGCGACGGCCGGAGAGCGAGGTGCGTTGCTTATTGTGAAGAACTACACGGGCGACCGTCTCAACTTCGGTCTCGCGGCCGAGTTGGCAAGATCCGAGGGGATCCCTGTGGAAGTTGTGACGGTAGCAGACGACGTGTCGCTACGCGGTCGAATAGAGCACCATCAGCGTCGCGGTATCGCAGGTACCGTACTGGTACACAAGATTGCGGGTGCTGCTGCGGCGCGGCGGCAGTCCTTGGATCAGGTGGCCGCAATTGCGCGGAAGGCGGCCGCCAACCTTGGGACTATGGGCGTTGCGCTCGACGGATGTACTTTACCTGGCGCAAAAAAGGCTGGCTTCCACCTCGCGGACGACGAGATCGAACTGGGTCTGGGCATTCATGGCGAGAAGGGCGTCGAGCGTACCGCCCCGATGCAAGCCAGCGAACTGACAGAAACGCTGCTCGTCAACATCATCGAAGATTTGGCGTTAAAAAGCGGCGAACGTGTTGTGCTGCTGGTGAACGGGCTGGGCGCTACTCCGGAGATGGAATTGGCGATCGTTCTGCGGGATGCATTTGCGAGCCTGAATCGCCGGAACGTGACGGTTGACCGGGCATGGGCAGGCACATTTCTGTCGGCTCTTGATATGCCTGGCTGCTCCATTTCCATCCTACGCGTGGATGATGAAATGCTGGCATTGCTGGATGCCGAAACCGAAGCTCGCGCATGGCCCGGCGTTGGGACTGTCAATCACCATATCCGTATCGTGCCCGCGATCACGGTCACGGGACCTGATCTGGAGACGAGCCCCTCGGACGATGACGGCCACGGATGGTCCGACAGGCTCGGGCCCGCATTGCAAGCGGTCGCACACGCGCTGATCGACAAGGAAGCCATCCTGACAGAACTCGATTCGAAGGCCGGTGATGGTGACCTTGGAGCCAGCATGAGGCGCGCCGCGGAGGCGATCCTTGCAGTTCCTTCCACCGCTCTTGTCACCCCCGACAGGGCGCTTGCCGCCCTCGGCATGGCATTGCGCAGGGCGATAGCAGGCAGTTCGGGGCCGTTCTATGCCACTGCACTGCTTCGGGCCGCCCGGAAGCTGGCGGATCATCCGAACCCGGCTGCATCGGATTGGGCCGCAGCGATGGCCGGTGCGGCTGACGCTATCGGCGAATTGGGGGGCGCGAAGCCTGGGGATCGCACAATGCTCGACGCATTGGTACCTGCGGTCGCCGCTTTCGAGAGTGGACTGAGATCCGGCCAGGATGTCGCGAAAGCGTGGGCGGCTGCAGTGGAAGCCGCGGAGTCCGGCGCGGAAGATACGGCACATATGACGCCACGCGCGGGACGGGCAAGCTATCTGGGCGCGCGTGCGATCGGCTCTCCTGATGGGGGAGCTGTCGCAGTCGTGTGCTGGCTGAAGGCCTTACAGCCGTACATTGCCGCACGTTAGTGAGCCATTGTGGTGAAGCGGCGCATCGGCACGATTTACGCTCCCTTGCGCCGCTCGTTGCGATTCATCTTCGCCGGCTCGTCCCCTTCGACGACTCGGCTGCAGTCTGTTTTCGAGCGGAGCGGCTGCGACAACGGAGAGAGCAATGCCAAGGAAGCTGGTGATCGGTAACTGGAAAATGAACGGAACGATTGCGTCTAACGCCCGGTTGCTGCGCGAAATCAAGGACGATTCGACGATTACGGAGTTGAAGATCGGCGCGGCAGCAGTGTGCGTTCCGTTCCTCCATGTACCCGAGACGCAAAGGATTTTGACAGGCTCCGCACTGAGATGGGGTGTACAGGACATCTCCGCATTTCGCGAAGGCGCTTACACCGGTGAAATCTCTGCAGACATGGCTGCAGAGTTCGGTACTACGTATGCAATCGTCGGGCATTCTGAACGTCGGTTGTATCACGGCGAGGCACTGACGACAGTGGGAGTGAAGGCACTTCGAGCCATCCAGGCGAGTATCACGCCAGTCGTCTGTGTTGGAGAGACGCTTCGGGAGCGAGAGGACGGAGCGGCCAGGGAAACCGTAGAAACACAGCTTCTTGCCGTGCTTGACTCACTTCCGGCCGATCAGATGCACAGCCTCGTACTCGCTTACGAGCCGGTCTGGGCAATCGGAACCGGTCGCAGCGCAAGCCCCCAGCAGGCGCAGGAAATGCATGAGTTCATTCGAAGGCTGTTGCGAACGCGATCAGAATCGCTTGCTGATACAACGATCCTCTACGGTGGAAGCGTGAAGCCTGCCGCTGCCGCAGATCTGTTCGCGCAGAACGACATCGACGGAGCCTTGGTCGGTGGCGCTTCTCTTGAGGCGGGACAGTTTCTCGACATTGTCCGTATGGCGGCGAACTACGCAATTGCATAGCCGTATTTAGCATCCGCCCGTATTTGGCGACGAGACTATCCGCTTCTCTTGAAACGCCAGGACCTGTGAGCAGAATAGGTTGCCGAGATCCTTTACGCGAGATAATTTGCAATGATAGTAAATAAGGATAACGAACTTTCTCTATGTTTCCCTAAAGCAGACGAAGTGCCGGCGGAGCATCGTCTCGACAGCCGCGTCGACCAGCGTGTTTGGCTGGTTGGCGGAGCGTTGCGGAAATGGGAGGGTCCGAACGATTTGGTTCTTTCTCCTGTGTGTATCCGCGACCCGGTATCGGCGGATCTTCGTCAACTGGAGATCGGCAGCGTCCCAAGGATGGGGGAGCCGGAAAGCGAT
Organism: Trinickia violacea; assembly: GCF_005280735.1. Taxonomy (NCBI): domain Bacteria; kingdom Pseudomonadati; phylum Pseudomonadota; class Betaproteobacteria; order Burkholderiales; family Burkholderiaceae; genus Trinickia; species Trinickia violacea. Next base: position 2,864,623 of record NZ_CP040078.1, on the reverse strand, counting down.
GCGGCGCTCGACGCGGCGGTAGCGGCATATGACAGCGGCCGAGGTACGTGGCCAGTGATGACTGTCGAAGGCCGCATCAATTGCATGGAAGTATTTGTGCGGCAAATGATTGCCGTCAAGTCGAAAGTCGTCAAAACCTTGCTGTGGGAAATTGGAAAATCGGCCGATGATTCTGCCAAGGAATTCGATCGAACAATCGACTACATCCGTCAGACCATCGATGCGCTGAAGGACCTGGATAACCGGTCTTCACGCTTTGAAGTCGCGGAAGCGACGATCGGGCAGATCCGACGCACGCCATTGGGCGTCGTCCTGTGTATGGGGCCGTACAACTACCCCCTGAACGAAACCTTCGCGACGTTGATCCCCGCGCTGCTGATGGGCAATACTGTGGTGCTGAAACCACCACAGTACGGTGCGCTGCTTTTCGAGCCGTTGCTCGCGGCCTTTCATGAAGCGTTTCCGCCCGGCGTGGTTAACATTATCTATGCGCCTGGCGCACTGGTCGTCCCGCGCATGCTTGCCAGCGGGAAAGTGAATGTCCTGGCGCTGATTGGGTCTAGCAAGGTCGCAGATCAACTGAAAAAACGGCACCCAAAATCCCATCGGCTGCGAGCGATTCTGGGATTGGATGCCAAGAACGCCGCGATCGTGCTGCCTGATGCAGATCTCGACCTGACTGTGACGGAATGTCTGGCGGGCGCGCTTTCATTTAACGGGCAGCGTTGTACTGCCCTGAAGATGCTCATTGTTCACCGGTCACTCGTCGACCGATTCCTGTCGCGTTTCTGTGAGGCTTTGGATAACCTGAAAATCGGGATGCCTTGGGAGAAGAACGTCAAGATCACTCCGTTGCCCGGGCTTCATCGAACGGCCTACATGAAGGAGGCAATTGAAGATGCGGTTGCGAAAGGTGCGCGAATTGTGAATGACGGTGGTGGTGCTTTCAGTGCCACGCTGTACAAGCCCGCGGTGATTTATCCCGTTTCCGCGGGCATGAAGCTGTATCGTGAAGAGCAGTTCGGCCCGCTTGTGCCCGTTATGGCGTACGACGACATAGAAGAAGCACTCGAATACGTCATTACCTCCGATCACGGCCAACAGGTGAGCATATTCGGTAGCGACCCCGCGACAATCGGTGCGCTGGTTGACCCACTGGTGAATCAGGTCTGCCGTGTCAATCTTAATAGTCAGTGTCAGCGCGGGCCTGACGTGTTCCCTTTTGCTGGTCGCAAGGACTCGGCGGAGGGGACCCTGTCAGTTGCCGACGCGCTTCGAGCATTTTCAATCCGGTCGATGGTAGCAGCCAAGCAGACGATGGAGAACAAAGAACTCCTAAATGCGATTGTGCAAGATCGTCGGTCAACCTTCATTAACACAGGCTTCATCCTTTGACCTGCGCAGCCTAAGAGGGAAGCATGAAATCTCTGTCGTCTGTCGGGTCCCGGTTTACGGTGGCGGGATGTGCGGCGCTCTTGGTGATTGCCTTGGCTACTTTTTTAATGATCCGGTTCTTCGTCGAGCCAGATCTGGCAACGCTGGAGAGCAAACTGGTCCAAAACCAGGTTGGCCAGATTTCAATTGCCATCAGTGATCAGCTAAGAAGGGTGGAGGCGCAGCAACGCGCTATCACACAGACAGTTGCGCTGCTGGGCAGCGACCAGATCGATCAGGTACTGCCGGGACTGATCGACCAGTACGGCGACACAAACGTGGCAGGCGGAGGCATTTGGCCTCTGCCTAACAAGCGGGAAGCGGGCCGTGACCGATTCAGCAGTTTCTTCGTCCGAAATGCGTCGACTGGAAAACTGGAGGCAAATACGTATTGGAATCAGGCTGACTCGTTGAAGTATTGGGAGCAGGCATGGTATGAAAACGGCACCGCGGCGCTGAAGGGCACATGCGGCTGGTCCAAGGCGTTCCGTGATGATGCGAGCCCACAGCCGCGGACTGCATGCGCGATGGGTATTTACAAAGGAAATGAGCTTTACGGCGTGTCAACCATCAACGTTTCGCTAGAATTTTTTAACCAGTTGGTGGCCGATATGGAACGCCGAATCGGCGCACAGATCCTGATCCTCGAGGCGGACGGCACGATTGTCAGCAACAGCAGCAAGATCCGGGGCGATCTCGTACTCAAGCGTCTCAGCGATCTCGCCCCGATCGCGCCGATGGTAGTTGAGATTCAACGCGCGCTGTCGCGTGACGGACAAACGATGCAGGCTCGGACTGCATACGACGTAGACGGAGAGAAGCGCACCCTGTTCATGACCGCGATTCCTCACAGTCCGTGGATTATTGCCGCCAGCCTGCCTGATTCGACGCTTACGGTAAACAGCGACCGCATTGTTAGTCGTCTCGCGTTTGTGCAGATCCCGATGAGCATCGCGCTTCTGGCTCTCATGGTTTTGGGCATACGAATGCTCATGCACCGGGTGAACGAGCTCAAATCCAACATCGATGAGCTTGCGTCAGGAGAGGCCGACCTCACAAGGCGGCTTGAAGAAACAGGGGGACAGGAATTCGCAGCAGTCGCGCGCAGTTTCAATGTGTTCATCGAAAGGCTGCAGGGACTGGTGCGCAACGTCGCAACGAACGCGGCCCAGCTCCAATCAGCCTCACACGAGATTGCGACGGGTAACCGTGACCTTTCGGCTCGGACGGGAGCGCAGGCTGCTTCCCTGCAGGAAACCGCGGCCTTCATGGAAGAGTTGACGGCGACTGTCAAACAAAATGCGGAAAGCGCGGACGGCGCTCACAGGCTTGCGACGGAAGCGTTTCGTGCTGCCGAACGGGGTGGAGAAGTGATCGCGCAGTTCGTATCGACCATGGACTCCATCGATCAGTCCTCGCGAAAGGTCGTAGCAATTACAGGCACGATCGACGGCATCGCCTTTCAGACAAACATTCTGGCGCTCAACGCCGCAGTGGAAGCTGCTCGTGCAGGTGAGCAGGGTCGAGGCTTTGCGGTCGTGGCGGCTGAGGTGCGCAGTTTGGCGCAGCGCGCGGCGGCGTCAGCCAAGGAGATCAAGGCGTTGATCTCAAACGCGGCGAACAATGTGCAGGCGGGCAATGCGCTGGTCCAGCAAGCCGGCGAGGCAATGGGAGAAATAATCCAGTCGACGACAGGTGCGGCGACCATCATGACGGAGGTGATGGAGGCCAGTAAGGAGCAGAGCAGGGGGATCGAGCAGGTCAGCAAAGCGGTCACCCAGCTCGATACGGTTACCCAGCAGAATGCCACGCTCGTAGAGCAGGTAGCCGCTTCCGCCCAGTCATTGCAGGACTATGCCGTCACCTTGTCCGCGGAGGTGAGCGGGTTCAAGGCGTAGTGATCAGCGGTACAAGACGATTCGGTCCGGGCTTCGGTCGTAGGGCATCCTTCGCTGCGAAGGTCTCTTGTGTGGAAGAAGCGGACGCTGTGGTCACGAGGGACTCAGCGACCGTTTAGGGTTGTATGCACGTATCCGGTTTCAGCGGGACCGGTCGCTCACCACGTCCGAGGTGCGAGTGTCGGGAAATTGACGCGTAGCCGCCTCAGCGATACCGATACCTGAACGTCGGCTATGGCCGATTTGCTGTCCCCGAGACGATGTGCTGATCCAAAACGCGGCCATATCGAATACGAAAAAGCTGCCCGGTCAGTCCTACAGGAACGTTCACGCGCTGGGAAAACGAAGCGATCCCGTGGTGATTCTATTACCTGCGATGTAATTGGCTGGGTTACGGCACGTCACTATTCTTCCGTTGTCGTGTGATCACTCCCTGACGCACGCTTTTACTCTTGAGGAAGAATCATGGCTAACTTTCCCGTTCATACGCTCGAATCCGCACCGGACGATTCCAAGCCTGCACTTAAAGGACTCGCCGAGGCATTCGGCATGCTCCCCAACATCGCCGGCGCGATGGCCGGCTCGCCCAAGCTGATCAACGGCCTGGTCGGTGTATTCCAGCAAGTTCACGGCGGCAGCTTTACGGAGGCACAGATCCAGACCTTGCTGCTGACGAACGCCGTCACCAACGGCAGCACCTGGCCGGTCGCCTTCCACTCCTTCCTTGCGCTCAAGGAAGGTCTCAGCGAGGCGGACGTTCAGGCAATCCGCGCGCGTCGCTTGCCGCAGGACCCCAAGCTTGCCGCGCTTTCGCACCTCGCGCGCACGCTGATCGACAAGCGTGGTCGTCTCGACGATCAAGATGTGGCTTCGTTCACGGCGGCAGGTTTCGACCAGGCGCTGGTGCTCGAAGTCATCCTGGTCGTCGCCGCATCGACCATGACGAACTATGCGGGCAGCGTCGCAAACCCGCCGCTCGAAGAACTTTTCAAAGCGTACGCTTGGCAGGCATAAGGCGGCGGGTTTGAATCCGTACGCCCAACGTGAAATGTTCCACCCGCGTCGCCGGCGCCTGCTGGATTTGGCGCCGGCCAACGAGGGGTTAGCGCATGCCGCCCGAGGCAAGCAGATGCTCACCGGTCAACCAGCGCGCGTCGTCCGACGCGAGGAATACGGCGATGTCACCGATGTCCTCCGGCTGGCCGGCGCGGCCGAGCGGTGTTCTCGCGATGAAGCTCGCCTCCAAGTCCGAGCCCGCTACGCCGGCGCTATGCGTGCCCTCAGTCTCGACATATCCCGGATTAATCGCGTTGACACGGATCTTGCGCGGCCCCAGCTCAAGCGCGAGTACGCCGGTAATCGCATCGACGGCGCCTTTCGTGCCCGAGTAGATCGCAGTAGCAGGCGGCGTAATTCGCGTTGCACCAGAACTGATGTTGATGATGCTCGCGCCTTCGCCGAGGTGCTTGACTGCTGCTTGTGTCACCAGCAGCAGGCCAAGAACGTTGATGTTGAACTGATGATGGAACTGCTGTTCCGTGATCTCTTCGATCGTCCCGAATTGGTAGACGCCCGAATTATTGACCACGATATCCAGACGACCGAATTGATCGATCGCGGCCTGCACGAGTCTTGCGGCATCTGCCGCGTTCGACACATCTCCGCCCGCTGTCACAGCCTTGCCGCCTGCCTCCTTGATCGCCTCGACCACCGCTTCCGCGCCGGATTGGCTGCTTGCGTACGTGACGACCACCGCAGCGCCCTGCGCGGCAAGCGCTTTGGCGATTGCCGCGCCAATACCTTTAGATGCACCCGTGACGAGCGCGACTTTCCCTTCAAGCTTAGCCATGAATTCCTCGCAAATGGTTTTACCAACGGGGGTATCGAATCCAGGTGAACACCCGCGACGAACTCTCAATGTAGTTGTGGCGCGCTCGACGAAAAAGTGTCGCCAGCCGAATGGACCTGCCGCATTAGACGAACAATGGCCGCTGGGTAACTTCCAGCTCCGGCCAGCAGAGGAGGTTCGGGACGGTCGCTCATTTCAAGGCGACCATGCGTTTCTGACTTCGAGGGGATAGATTCGGATGCCGCGTAAAGGTGCGCTTCGTGCTCATAGTTTTAGGCAAGAAAATCAGTGAATTTCGCCTTACTTGGCCCAGTTCGTCAGACTAGTATTCACTCTCCAATCCGATTTCGGATTACGACGAACTCTTCGCCCCCATCCGCAAAGCGCGTGAGGACAAAAGCGGCAAACAATTGGGAGATCCCAAGAAAGCCGCGCGCGCGATGCTCGCCGCTATTGCTGCGGATCGTCCGCTCGCGCATCTTTTAACGGCTTCCATTCCCGCCTGAGAAGCCCATATACCCACGAATCCGACACCTCGCCATTCACGATGCAGTCTTCGCGCAGCGTGCCTTCGCGGACAAACCGGAGCTTCTCCAGCACGCGGCTCGATGCCGTGTTGCGCGTGTCGGTCTCGGCCTGAACGCGGTTCAGGTCCAGCGTGTCGAAGGCCCACTGCAACAAAGCGCCTGCCGCTTCGGTGGCGAAACCTTGGCCCCATGCCGCGTCATCGAGGCAGTAGCCCATCTTCGCGCTTCGATAGCCCAGGTCCCATTTGATCAAGCAGCACCAGCCGATGAACATGCCGTCGGCGGCACGCTCGATGGCGAGCCGCGCGCCGGTGCCTTCCTGCTCGATCTGCCCGCAAACGGAGATAAAGCGCTCGGCTTGCGCGCGCGTCTTCCAGGGCGGCGCGTCCCAATATCGCAACACGCGTGGGCTGCTCTGCAGCGCGAAGATGGCGTCCGTATCGGCTTCCGTGAAAGGGCGCAATAGCAGGCGGGCGGTGTGCAGTGTCGGGGTCGGCAAGGACATGGCGCGTGTCGGGTTTGGCATTGAGGACGTTGGAATGATCGGCAGGATGATACGCAGACGTTCCCATTCCTGCCGGCTGTCTGCCGGCCGAACGGCCTCAGATTGGGATCAGAACCCGCTAGGGTTAACACCTAAAATAGAAATTCACCTTTGTGAGCAGGATGCTTAATTAAGAGCGGTCGATTCCCTAGACTTGGTATCACCTGCTACGGACAGCCGTTCGCAGCGAAGCCAAGACTGGAGGTTCACCATGAAATCGCTCATTCAAGCCATTGCCGTTGCCGCGGTACTCAGCGTCCCGGCCGTTTCATTTGCTCAGTCGGACGCCAGCGTCCCCGCGAACAACAACGCCGCTGTATCAGCCTACGGTGGTGTGGCCGATGACACGTCGGCGTCGGGGTCACATCATCCGATTCAAGCACTGGATCATTCGATTCACTCGATGGGACATGCGATCCGTTCGTCGATTCGCCCCGACCCCGATGACGGCATGAAACCGATCTACTTTGGTGCGCATTGAGCCCCAACGTTTCCCCGCCGTTGTCGGCCCGGCCGGGGAGCGCGAGCGCTGCCCTGAAGATCGAGGCTCGATGTCTATGCCTCGGTCTTCTTGTAATAAAGGATTCCTAATCAATATCGGTCAACATTGCATCGTCACAACACCGCGCCTTCCCTAAAACGCAATACCCGTGCGGCCTAAAGGTCCAGCCTTGACGCTGCGCGCGCCGTCGGCGCGGCAATGCAGATGGCGTATCGCCCGAGCGCCGGGGACCATGCCGGCGTGGATCAGAAACGGTCGGCTTCGTCATGTTAGGATCGTCAACTTCCACACATCGTTACTGGGTTACGTCGCCGATCCCGAAGGTAATCAGCATGCCCATCAATTATCTTCGCGGTTTCACGAAGGCCGAGCGTACCGACGTCACGAATCGCCGCCTGGGGCGGTCGCTCGTCGTCCCCATCGTCGACGATATGCTGGCTTATCGCCGCTAGCCGAAACGCTAGGCTGCAACACCGGCTTCGAAGATATCTCGCAGCCACTGCGCGAAGACTCTGACCCGTGATGAAAGCTGTCGGTTGTGCGGATACAGCACCGACACGGGCATCGGCGGCGGCGGGAAGGCGGCGAGGACAACCTTCAATGTTCCGGCAGACAATTCGCCCGCCACGCGGTATCGGGGTACCTGGACCATGCCGAGACCCGCGACGGCAGCGCCCGTGTACAGATCCGCCCCCGTGACCGAGACGATCGACGCGAGCTGCATCTCGATCACTTCTTCGTCGACCATAAACTCCATCGGCAGTGCCCGGCCTGATCCGCTCGAGATGTAGTTCACCGCGCGATGGGCCTCCAGTGACTGCAGCGTTTCAGGTTCGCCGAATTGCGCGAGATAGGCGGGACTGGCGACGGTGACCTGTTCCATCGAAGCGACGCGCCGTCCGACCAGCGACGAGTCCTGCAACGTGCCGGCCCGCAGCACGCAGTCGATCCCCTCGCGCACCAGATCGACCAGCCGGTCGTCTTCGCCGATATGCAGCTCGATGCCGGGATACCGCGCGAGGAAAGCCGGCAAGGCGGGCACGACAAAGTTCTTCGCCAGCGTCCCCTGCAGATTGACGCGCAAGAGTCCCTTCGGGGCGACGTTGTGAAACGAGCCCTCCGCTTCCTCCATATCGGCCACGAGGCGCACGCAGCGGCGATAGAACGCTTCGCCGTCATGGGTCAGGCGCACCGTGCGCGTGGTGCGCTCCAGCAAGCGCGCGCCGAGCCGCTCCTCCATCCGCTTCATCAGATTCGTGACGGTGGCACGGGGAATCTGCAGATCGTCTGCCGCACGGGTAAAGCTGCCGCGCTCGGCGATTCGGATGAACACCTGCATCTCTTGGAAACGGTCCATGTCGGCTCGATGCAGTCTATTGTTAAAGTGAATGGAATAATGATAGCAGGTCGAGGGTAATTATCTTTGTCATCGAATGGTCGAGACTTCGTTTCACCGACTCACGACCTGAATCACCGACAAGGAGCCCATCATGACCCTCACCCAAAACAGCCAGGTTGCCATCGTGACGGGCGCATCGCGCGGGATCGGCGCCGAGGTTGCACGGCGTCTCGCCAGCGATGGATTTGCCGTTGCCGTCAACTACGCGTCGAGCTCGATGGAAGCCGTCGCGCTGGTCGCCGAGCTTTCCGCGCAAGGTACGAAGGCGATTGCGGTCAAGGCCAACGTCGCCGACGCCGGCGAAGTCCGCGCGATGTTCGAAACGACCGAACAGCAGCTCGGCAAGATCGACGTGCTGGTGAACAACGCCGGCGTGCTGAAAACGGTGCCGCTTGCCGATACGTCCGACGCGCTGTACGACCAGAACTTCGACATCAACGTGCGCGGGACTTTCAACACGCTGCGTGAAGCCGCCGCCCGGATGAACGAAGGCGGCCGCATCGTCAACTTCTCGAGCACCACGCTCGCGCTGAACATGCCGGGCTACGCGGTCTACAACGCGACCAAAGCGGCCGTCGAGGCCTTTACCCACGTCTTCGCGAAGGAGTTGCGCGGTCGCCGCATCACGGTGAACGCCGTTGCGCCGGGTCCGATCGCGACGTCGCTGTTTCTCGACGGCAAGACCGAAGAGCAGATCAAAACCTTTGCGAACATGCCGCCGCTGCAACGCCTCGGACAGCCTGAGGACATCGCCGCCGTGGTCTCGTTCCTCGCCAGTGCCGACGCCGGCTGGGTCAATGGCCAGGTCTTGCGTGCGAATGGCGGCTTGGCCTGACGCTGAAGCCTCCCTTCACGGGCCGACGCGCTGGCTACTGCCTGCCAGCAGCTCGACGACGAAGTCGAGAAAAGCCCTCGTCTTCGCCGGCACATGATGCCGCGATGGGTAGTACGCGTATAAGGGATACCGCTCGTCTGCCCATTCGGGAAAGAGATTGATCAAGCGGCCGTCGGCAATCAGAGGCTCGGCACCGAGAAGGAGCATCTGCGCAATTCCGGAGCCGGCGAGGCATGCGTTCAGAAGCGCACCGGGATCGTTGACGGTGAGGCGCCCCCGGGTGTCGACCACCACGCGCTTTCGCTTGCGATGGAATTCCCAGGGGAACGGCTTGCCCGTCTCCGGGTTGCGAAATTCGAGGCATCGGTGGCTTCGGCCTTCGAGGTCCTCGGGTTTTGCTGGCCGTCCCCAACGCGCGAGATAGGAGGGCGCAGCAACCGTAACAACGCCGGAATCGAGCAGCTTTCGCGCAATCAGGGTGGAGGCTTTGGGCTCTCCGAATCGCACGGCGAGGTCGAAGCCGTCCATGACGAGATCGCCAAGATGGTCTCGCGCGATGAACTCGATTTCGAGGTCGGGGTGCGCGTCCATGAACGCATCGAGCCGTGGCCCGAGGATGGTCCGGTAGACGACGGGATCCAGATTGATTCTCAGCTTGCCGCGCACAGCCGACGCGCCGCCTGCCGCCGCAGCGGCGGCTTCTTCCAGCCCGGCGAGGTGCGGCATGACCTGCTCGTAAAAGCGGCGGCCTTCTTCCGTCAGCGCGACGGAGCGCGTCGTGCGGTTGAAGAGACGGATCTTCAACCGCTTTTCCAACCTCGCAATCGCCCGGCTCACGCCCGGCGGCGACATTCCGATCACTTCCGAAGCGGCCGCAAACGTCCCTGCATCGACTACGGCGGCGAACACGCTAATGCTGCCGGACAGCTTCTCGCTACTGGATCTCATGGTCGCGCGGGTGAATACGACTGACGAGTGACGGGTTGAAATCGATCGATTGAAGGCCAACGCAGCATCGCTCCACTCAAAAGCCGCACTGGCCACTCACGCCCAGCATGCCTCATTGGTGACTCGTTGTCACTTATCTAATGCCATCCATGTCATTTTGTTTCGATTGGCGCTTGTCCAGAATGCCTCTCACCGAGACATTCCGTCCCGCCGATCGAAAGGAGATTGCCATGCATAGCCGTATTTTCATCGTTGCCATCGCGGCCGCCATTTAGGAACGGAAAATGACAGTTCAACTGAATCGTCGCCGCCTCCTGAAAGGCACGTCGAGCCTGCTGGCCGTCGCGACGCTTGGCGCTTTCGCAAGCCGCAATGCGCAGGCAGCACCGCAGCGTGCGCCGGGAGACGCTGCGCTCATCCGGCACCCCGCCCACGCGTCGATCGATCAATGCCTGCAACGGGCAGTCGACGACGGGACGGTGGCCGGTGTCGTCGCCATGGGTGCAACACAACGCGGGCTCGTATACGAGGGAGCGCGTGGCCAGGCGAATGTTCACACTCGCGAAGCCATCAGCCCTGACACGATCTTCTGGCTTCTGTCGATGACAAAGGCGATTACCGCAACCGCGTGCATGCAGCTCATCGAGCAGGGCAGGCTGCGATTGGATCAGCCGGCGGGCGAGATCCTGCCGCAGTTGAAGTCGCCCCAAATCCTCGACGGGTTCGATAGCTCAGGACAGCCGAAGCTGCGTCCTGCGCGAAACGCGATCACGGTGCGTCATCTGCTGACGCATACCTCCGGCTTCACGTACAGCATCTGGAGCGACAGGCTCAGTCAGTACGAGAAGGTGACGGGCATGCCTGACATCGGCTACTCGATGAACGGCGCATTCACGGCGCCGCTCGAGTTCGAGCCCGGGGAACGCTGGGAGTACGGCATCAGCATGGACTGGGTCGGCAAGCTGGTCGAGGCCGTGACCGACCAGTCGCTGGAGGTCTACTTCCGCGAGCAGATCTTCGAGCCGCTAGGCATGCGCAACACGGGCTTCCTCATCGGCAGTGCGCAGAAGCAGCGCGTCGCGACCATGCACAGGCGACAGGCCGACGGCTCACTGGTGCCCGAGCCGTTCGAGATCAACCAGCGTCCCGAATTCTTCATGGGCGGTGGTGGACTGTTCAGCACGCCGCGCGACTACATGGCGTTCCTGCAGATGTTGTTGAACGGCGGGACATATCGCGGCGAGCGCGTGCTGCGTGCCGATACCGTCGCGACGATGTTTCGCAATCACATCGGCGACTTGCAGGTCACGGAAATGAAGACGGCGCAACCGTCATGGTCGAACAGCTTCGATCAGTTTCCAGGCGCGGCGCACGAGTGGGGGCTGTCGTTCGACATCAATACCCAGCCCGGACCGCACGGACGCAGCGCGGGCAGCGCGAGCTGGGCCGGACTGCTGAACACGTACTTCTGGGTGGATCCGGTCAAGCGCGTCGCTGGATCGCTGTTTACGCAGATGCTGCCCTTCTACGACAACCGCGTCGTGAATCTCTACGGGCAATTCGAGCATGCGCTTTACGACGGTCTGCAGCGCGCCTGAATGTCCGGGAGCCGCTGATTCGAGGCGGCGCCACTCTATCTATTCATGCAAGGAGAACGAGCAATGTATGCAATCACAGGAATTACAGGCAAGGTCGGCGGCACATTGGCCCGTCGGCTTCTGGCGGCAGGTCAACCGGTGCGTGCGGTCGTGCGCGACGTCGCACGGGCAAGTGCGTGGGCAGAGCGAGGCTGCGAACTTGCGACGGCCCGGATGGAAGACGCCGCGTCGCTTGCCGCCGCGTTTGAAGGCACGAAGGGCGTTTTTATCCTGCCGCCTTCAGAGTTCGATCCTGCGCCGGGGTTTCCCGAGGCGCGGGCGGTGATCGACGCCGTGTCCACGGCCCTTCTGAAGGCGCGGCCCGACAAGGTGGTGTGCCTGTCAACGATCGGCGCACAGGCCCGCGAGAGCAATCTGCTCACTCAACGCACGCTGATGGAGCAGGCGTTGAGCGAGATGCCGATGCCGGTGACGTTTCTGCGACCCGGCTGGTTCATGGAAAACGCCGCGTGGGATATCGCGTCAGCACGTGACGATGGCGTGATTGCCAGTTACCTGCAGCCGCTCGACAAACCCGTACCGATGGTCGCCACCGCCGACGTAGGGCGCGTCGCGGCCGACCTGCTTCAGCAGACGTGGAGCGGCGTGCGCATCGTCGAGCTCGAAGGTCCGCGCCGAGTGAGTCCCAACGACTTGGCGTCGGCCTTTGCTCGCGTGCTCGAGCGTCCGGTACGCGCCGAGGTTGTCGACAGGCAGACCTGGGAAGCGCTGTTCCGCTCGCAGGGCATGAAGCATCCGGTGCCACGCATGCGCATGCTGGACGGATTCAACGAAGGCTGGATCGATTTCGAAAGGAATCCTGAAGAAGTCATCCGCGGTCAGGTGGAGCTGGACACGGTTCTGGACGAGCTTGTGTCGCGTCCGGTCTGAGACTGGTCGCAATGGCGCTCGGCACCGGCCGGGCGCCATTTGTGTTACTTCAAGTCGAATGGCTGGTAGCGATGTGCTGGCTGTGGTGAACCTTCGCGCTCACCCGCGCGTGCGAGTGTGAACGCGCGTGATCCGTGTGAGCGGCATGAAGACTTTTATGGCTGGATAGCGAGTCGGCACGGTCCGCCTGCGTGTCCGATCGATCCGCCGCGCGGGCAAGGCCGGCATCGCGGTCGCCTGAATTAAAGCCATTGGAATTGCCGAGTCCCTTACTGCTCATGTGGCCGGCGGACATGCCACCCGCATTGCCACCCAGACCACCGTGTCCGGCCCCAGCGCTGCTTCCCGCTCCGCCGTTTCCACCGCCTCCCCCGTTTCCGCCTCCGTTACCACCCGCTGCCGCAAAGGCTGACACGGAGGCAAGCGCCACGAGGCCGGCGGCAATCCATTGCACTGTTTTCATATTCGCTCCCCCAAAGTCCACTTAAGTGCGTCGATTGTACGAACGGCGCGCGCCGGCAACAGTGAACACTTGTAATCAACTGTAAATGGCGTGGTCCCGTAGCCACGGATGCCTACGCGATGGTTGACGACCGAGTCGAATGCAGAAACTGCTCGACAAACGCCTGGGTGATGGGGGGCAAGGTTCTGCCGCGCTTTTTGATCAACGCGATGGGGCGAACAAACGCTGCGCCCCCGATGGATCGGGCGACAAGATCGGGTTCCGCGAGCACTTCGCGTGCCGTCGCCGGCAGGATGGTGAGGCCGAGGCCGCCGCGCACCATCGCGACCGCCGTCATCATATAAGTCGGCTCGCAGGCGATCTCCGGTACGCAGCCGGCGTCTTCGAGCGCGGCATCGACCACGCTGCGAACGCTCGTGCCTGGCGCCGTCAGCACGAGCGGCGAGCGCGCGACCTCACTGATGGACACACGCCGCTTGCGCGCGAGCGCGTGCGTTTTCGGGCACACGACCACCAGCCGGTCGGCGCCTTCATACAGGACTTCAAGCGAGGCGTCGAACGCATCGCCGCCTGTCAGGCCGATATCGGCTTCTTCGTTGCGCACGAGCGTATTCACGGTATTCGCGACCACGTCGCGAATCTGAAAGGCCGCCTGCGGCACGCGCTTTCTGAACGCCTGGATCAGATCGGGTAGCGCGCTCGCCGCGAAGGTCGGCAGGCACGCGAGCCGCACGGTTCCGCTCGTTCCGTCGCCGAGCGCGCGGGCGTCGCGCAGCACGCGCTCCATATCGTCAAGCGAGCGTTGCAGCAGCGGCAGCAACTCGCGGCCCGTTTGCGTGAGCGCCACGCTGCGGCTGTTGCGGTCGAACAGGCGCGCGCCGACGGTTTCTTCGAGCCGCCGTATCTGCACCGTCAGCGCCGGTTGCGACAGATGCAGCCGCGAGGCGGCCTGCGTGAAACTGCCCGCTATTGCCACCGTGACGAATGCACGGATTTCCCGCAGATTCAGATCCATAACCGTTCGTGATTGCTGTGATCAGATCATTTCAATTGTGTTATTGCTGGATCGAACTTACGCTGGAAACCATTCAATGACAAGACTGGAGACACGACCATGCTGCCGTTACTGGGGCTCGTCACGATTGCCGTTCTGCTCGGCGCCATTCTCTCGAAGCGCATGTCGCCGCTCGTCGCGCTGATCATCGTGCCGATTGCGGCATCGTTGCTTGGCGGCTTCGGTTTGCAGACCAGCAAGTTCGTCGTCGACGGGCTGAAGAGTCTTGCGCCCGTGGTCGGCATGTTCGTGTTCGCAATCCTGTACTTCGGCACGATCACCGACGCGGGCACGCTCGATCCCATCATCGACCGCATTCTTCGCGCAGTCGGCACGCGGCCGACGCGCATCGTGATGGGCACGACGCTGCTCGCGCTGCTGATCCATCTCGATGGCTCAGGCGCGGTGTGCTTTCTCGTCACGATTCCAGCGATGCTGCCGCTCTATGAGCGCTTGCAAATGGACAAGCGTGTGCTGGCAGCGGCTGTCTCGCTGGCGGCGGGCATCAACTTCCTGCCGTGGACGGGGCCGATGATCCGCGCGTCCGCATCGCTGCATCTGCCCGTATCCGCGCTGTTCAATCCGCTGATTCCGGTGCAAGCGATCGGCCTGGTGTTCGTGTTCGGCGCGGCGTACTGGCTCGGGCGGCGCGAAGAAAAGCGCCTCGGCATATCGAATGCGGACGGCGCCATACCGATGCCGAAGCGTGAGTTGACCACGGAAGAACAGGCGCTTCGACGCCCGCAGAATTTCTGGTTCAACATCGTGTTGACGGTGGTCGTGCTCGGCACGATGGTGGTCATGGGCGAGAAGATTCCGCCGGCCATCATGTTCATGGTCGGCCTGTGCATCGCGCTGATGGTGAACTACCCGAATGTCGAGATGCAGAGAAAACGCATCGACGCGCATGCACGCGCCGCGCTGATGATGGCGGGCATTCTGCTCGCGGCGGGCGTGTTCACCGGGATCATGCAAGGCAGCGGCATGCTGAAGGCGATGGCGCAGGCGGCCGTCGGCTTCGTGCCGCCCGCGATGGCGGGCCACATTCCCGTCGTGCTCGGCCTGCTGTCGATGCCGCTCAGCATGCTGTTCGACCCCGATTCGTTCTATTTCGGCGTACTGCCCGTGATTGCGGAAGTGGCCGGGCAGTTCGGCGTGCCGCCCGTCCACGTGGGGCAGGCCGCGCTGCTCGGGCAAATGACGACGGGCTTTCCCGTCAGTCCGCTGACGCCGGCGACCTTTCTCGTTGTCGGCCTGTGCGGGATCGAGTTGGCCGAGCACCAGAAGTTTACGTTTCCGCTGCTGTTCGGCGCGTCGATCGTGATGACGATTGCGTGCGTCGCGCTGGGCATTTTTTCGTTGTGAGTTTCATTCGATGGTGGTGTGGCAATGACAGCAAATCCAGGCGAGGCGCGCGAACCTCGCGAACGACGTCTCGTTAGACTCGGCGCCGGCGCGGGCTACTCCGGCGACCGTATCGAGCCCGCGGTCGAACTCGCGGAGCACGGCAAGCTCGACTATCTCGTGTTCGAATGTCTCGCTGAACGGACCATCGCGATCGCGCAGCAGGCGAAGCGCAAGGACCCGCAGCTCGGCTACGATCCGCTCCTTGAAGCGCGCATGCGCGCGGTGCTGCCCGTTGCCATGCGCAACGGCGTGCGCATCGTCTCGAACATGGGTGCGGCCAACGCCTATGCAGCGGCGCAAAAGACGGCGCAGATCGCGCGCTCGCTCGGCCTGAATGGCTTGAAGATCGCGGCTGTCAGCGGCGACGATGTGCTCGATGTCGTGCTGAAAGGCGAATTCCGTTTCGAGGAGTCCGGCGATGCGGTTGCGGCCTACCGCGAACGCATCGTGTCGGCGAACGCTTACCTGGGCGCCGCGCCCATCGTCGCGGCGCTCGATGCAGGGGCGGATATCGTGCTCACGGGCCGAGTCGCCGATCCGTCGCTGTTCACCGCGCCGCTGATTCACGAGTTCGGCTGGCGCATGGACGATTGGACGACGCTAGGGCAGGCGACCGTCGTCGGGCATCTGCTGGAGTGCGCAGGACAGGTCACGGGCGGATACTTCGCGGACCCCGGCTATAAGGACGTGCCGAATCTCGCGCGCCTCGGCTTTCCGATCGGCGAGGTGGCCGAGGACGGTTCGGTCACGATCACGAAGGTGCCGCATGCGGGCGGCCGTGTCAGTGCGGCAACGTGCAAGGAACAGCTGCTCTACGAGATTCATGATCCGAGCCGCTATCTGCAACCGGATGTCGTCGCCGACTTCACGGAGGTCGAGGTGAGGGAAGAAGCCACTGACCGCGTGTGCGTAACAGGCGGCCGCGGCACTGAACGCACGCAGACGCTGAAGGTGTCGGTGGCGTATGTCGACGGCTTCATCGGTGAAGGGCAGATTTCATATGGCGGGCCGGGCGCGGTCGCGAGAGCGCGCCTCGCGCTCGATATCGTGCGCGAACGGCTTGCTTTGACAGGTGTGGACACGAGTGAGCTGCGCTTCGATCTGATCGGCGTCGATTCGCTTTATGGCGAGACGGCAGGTGTGGAGCGCAACGAGCCATACGAAGTGCGCGTGCGCGTCGCGGGCCGCACGGCGACCGCGGAAGAAGCACTGCGCGTCGGCAACGAAGTCGAAACGCTCTATACGAACGGACCGGCGGGCGGCGGCGGTGTGACGAAGTCGACGCGCGAAGTGCTTGCGGTGCAGTCGGTATTGCTGCCGCGTGCCGATGCCAAGCCGGCATTTACCTTCGTGGAGGCGTGATATGAAGCTGCGTGACCTCGCGCATTCGCGCACGGGCGACAAGGGCAATACGCTGAACGTGTCGGTGATCTGTCACGATCCGCGTCACTATGAACATCTGCGCGCCCACTTGAGCGCCGAAAGCGTGAAGGCCTGGCTCGCGGATATCGTGCACGGCGACGTGGTGCGCTACGAACTGCCGCGACTGGCGTCGTTCAATTTCGTACTCGGCGATGCGCTGGGCGGCGGCGTCACGCGTTCGCTCGCCATCGACGCACATGGGAAATCGATTAGTTCGGTCTTGCTGGGTATTGAGGTTGCTGAACCGAACGTGCCGAGCTGACGGAGGCCCGCCGAACTGCCCGGCATCGCATTGCGCTTCTGTCACAATAGGGTTCTGCCGTTTCGCTGACGTGCCGCTGGCAAGGCACCACAACCGACCCTCTCGTACATGCGCATTTTCGGAATCAGCCTTTACGTCATCATCGCGCTCTTCTTTGCGGTGCATGCCGTGCGCAACCAGCAGAACATGTACTGGCTGCTGATCCTGTTTCTTTTCCCTGGCCTTGGCAGCTTGGTCTATTTCTTTGTCGTTTACTTGCCCGCTCTGCGCCAGTCGCGTGGGGCAATGACAGCAACGAGGGCCATCTCGCAGTTCGTCGATCCCAACCGGGCAGTGCGGGAGGCGCGCATGGATTTCGATCGCGCACCGACCGTCGCGCATCGCATGCGGCTGGGCGCAGCGCTGCTCGATGCGGGAAATGCCGCTGAAGCGTTGGAGCATTACAAAGCGGCGGCCAGCGGGCCGTTCTCATCCGATCCGGCCTTGCTTCAAGGGTTGGCGCGTGCGCAGTTTGCCACCGGCGATGTTGCGGCCACGCAGGACACGCTAGAGAAGCTGTTCGCCGTCAATCCCGTCGCCCGCCAGCAATCGGAGCCTGCCTTGCTGTATGCACGGGCCTTGGCCGCGACGGGGGCGCCAGGCACACGCGCCGCATTCGAAACGGCGCTCGCCAGCGCAAGCGATGCTGCGCCTCGTTGCCTTTACGCCGATTGGCTGACGGCGCAGCCCGGCGACGCTGACCGCCAGCGCGCACGCGATCTTTACGCCGAGATCGTGCACGATGGCAAACATTGGCCACGCCACGCCCGCGAACATAACAGCGAGTGGCTGCAACGGGCCCAAGCTGCCCTAAGCCGATAGTCGCTTAGAACCGCGTCCGAATGCCCACCGTCGCCGCGACTTGATTGCTTGTCGAAGACTGCGCCAAGCCATTGATATACGCGCCTTCGAACGCGGTACCGTCAGCGCCGTACGCGTGCTGATAGACACCCTCTAGATAGACATCCGTGCGCTTGCTGAACGAATAGTCCGCCATCAGCGTCACTTGATGCCACTTCGGGTCTGCCGAGCCGGTGCTGCCGCTAAAGGCGCCTTGAGTAAAGGTGTATGCGCCGGCGAGCGAGATCGAAGGGGTCACCGCGTAGTGCACGTTGACTTCATAGTTGTCGAAGTGCAGGCTGTCGAACGGCTGCGCGATCACGGAATTCTCGCCAGGCTGCGTGTTGTCGAACAGCGTGTGCGTCCACAGCAGGCCGACAACGGCCGGACCGTACGTGTAGTTGCCGCCCGCTCCCATGACGCGCTGCCGCGCGGCGGGGAAGCTCACGAAATCGTTGCTCGTCAGTGCCCCGCTCGAGGTCAAGCCGCCGTTGTTGAGTTGAAGGTAGGCGGCCGCCAGGTTGATCGGGCCATTGCTGTAAGTCGCGCCCACGCTATAGGCGCGATTGTTCGAGAACCCGCCGGCGGCATTGCTGAAACCGTATTGCACTTCAGCCTGCAGCCCGTTGTAGGTCGGACTCACGTACTTGGCCGAGTTGTTGATATAGAACGAATCGTCGACGTTGTCGTTGTCGAACGGATGAGCGGCCAAGTTATTGCCGTCTCCGTTGTTCGCCAGCGCGATCGCGCCAAGCTCGTCGACCACGGCGTCGTATTGGCGGCCGAGCGTCAGCGTGCCGTATTTGTCGCTCTGCAGACCGACGTAAGCCTGGCGGCCAAACATCGTGCCCGAGTACGTGGTCCGGCCGTTCTGGAGATTGAAGCCGTTTTCGAGCCGGAAGATTGCGCTCATGCCGCCGCCGAGGTCTTCACTGCCTCGCAACCCCCATACCTCGTTCGACAGCATGCTGCTTTGCTCTTGCCAAGCACTGCTGCCACCTTGGTTGTTCGTATAGACGATGCCTGCGTCGATCAAGCCATACAGTGTGACGCTGCTTTGTGCATGAGCGGTCGCAGCAAATACGGACAACACTGCCGCGCTGATAATCTTATTTTTCACTGACTGTTACTCCGGAATTGCCTTAAGAAAAGGTTCTAATTGTGAATAGGGACTCTTGCCGATTCCCCAAAAAAAGCTCGACGATTTTATGGGGCACCCCCCTGCAATTCATCAAAAAAGATGTACGCTTTCCGCAAATTTCGCGTAAAAAATGGCATCGAGTGGAGGCGGGAGGGCCGTCGCTTCGGGCGCGCGCTTAAGCTAGATGACCGCGTTCTCGCAGTCGGCCCGCAGCGCCTGCAGCGTCTCGCGAGCGTCACGCAGTCGCCCCACCAACTCCGCTGACGCAGGGGCGATCGGCATGCGCGTCTCGGCGCTGATCGGATGGTCGAGCGCGAGCATCGCCTTGATGGCGGCAGGGTTCGGGGCGGAAAACAACAGCCGCAAAATCGGGCTCAGGCGCGAAAACAGTGTCTTGGCGTCTGCTTCACGGTCCGCGTTCATCAGCGAGAGAACATCGACGAGCAGGTCCGCGCAAACATGAGCGCTCGCCAGGATCCCGCCCGCTCCGCCGGCGCTCAAGCAATCGACGAATGCATCGTCGTTGCCGCAAAGCAGGCTGATTGGCTGCCCGCCCAGTTCGCAGAAGCGGCTAGGCACGCACTCCTTGATGGCGACGATGTTCTCGTGCGCAAGCAGTGCCTTGACGGTGTCGGGCGCGATGGTGACGCCCGTCCGATGGGGCACGTCGTACAGGACGATCGAGCGCTGAGTCGCCTGCGCCACCTGCTCGAAATGCCATTGCACGCCCGCTTGATCCGGGCAAACATAAGACGGCGGGGAGACGAGGTACCCGGTGCAATTCCAGCGTTCGTAGAGCACGATCTCGCGCAGCACTTCGCGCGTGTCCGGGGCGCCGGCGCCGACCAGCACCGGCAGTTGCTCGCCGACGACATCGAAGAGCGCATGCAGAACCGAGATGCGCTCACTTAGCGAGAGCAAGGCGGCTTCACCCGTCGTGCCGAGGGCGACGAAGCCGCTGATCTCCGTGCGTAGATAGGTATCCGCGAGGTATTGCAACGCGTCGATGTCTACTTTGCCGTTGCGAAACGGCGTGATGATCGGCAACCAGATGCCTGAATACATGATGTGCGGAGCGGAATAATCCGGTGGTTTCAATACGGACTCAGCGTAGGCGACGGCGCGTAAAGGTAGTGAAAAAAAGCAGCCGTCGCGCGGAAAAATGCGGTGGGTGACCGGTTGACGCTTGCGTAAATCCGACCCTCGTTCAATACTGGAAGTCCGACTCGCTAGAGGTGCCAGATGGAATATATCGATAGCCTTCGAATCTTCCGTACGGTTGTCGAAGCGAAGAGTTTCACGCGCGCCGCGGACAACCTCGGTCTTACGACGCCCGTAGTGTCACGCGCAATCGCGGCACTCGAGAAGCGTCTCGGCAGCCGGCTCTTTCATCGCACCACGCGGCAGATCTCGCTCACCGAAGCGGCGGAACGCTTTTACGATGGATGCTGCAGAGTGCTCGACGACCTCGATGCGCTCGAAGCGTCGGCGTCGACGCAGACCTTGGAGCCGAGCGGCGTGCTGCGGCTCGTCGCGCATACGACGGCGACCGTCAACCGGCTCGTGCCGCTCATCGCGTCGTTCAAGCGCAAGCATCCGAAGGTGGACCTCGACGTCACGCTGACCGAGCGTCCCGTCGATCTGGTCGCGGACGGCTTCGATCTCGGCATCGTGCTGCCCTTCATGCTGAGCACCGACACGGCGGTCACGCGGGTGCTCGAGCGCATGCCGATCATTCTCGTTGCCTCGCCGCAATACCTGCAAGCGCATGCGGCGCCAAAGCATCCGATGGAATTGTCGGACCATCTGTTTGTCGCGCCTCCGCCGTCGTTGCGCAAGCCGGTATTGACCTTCAAGGAAGACGGAGATGAAGTGACGGTTCCGCTCAAGTACGAAATCGCGTCGAACAGCCCGGTTTTCAATCGGCAGATGGTGCTGGAAAACTTCGGCATCGGCATGCTGCCGGCATCGCTGATCCAATCCGAGCTGCAATCCGGCCGGCTCGTGCGTCTATTGGAAGGATTCGAGATCGTCGACGGCTGGGTCGAGATTCGTCTGGCCTATAGCACCCGCACGTTGCTGCCGGCCAAGGTCAGGGCGTTCATCGATCACGCCGCCTCGTTTTTCGACGAAATGAAAACTGCGCAGCGGGAGCAGACCGAGCAGCACGCATAACGAGCCGGATGGCGGTCAGCCGGTTCGATTCTTCTCCTAACGGCGACAAACTGATGCACAGGCGGGCATTGATCGGGTTGCCGTAGGCACTTATTCTGTGCAAATGCACACATTAACGCCCAACATCGACGATTGCTTCGCCGTCCGCCAGGCCGCCCGGCACATCTCGAAGCTGTACGAGCGGCATTTGTCCGAGGCCGGCATCACGCCGACGCAGTTCAGCATCCTGAGCACCCTGGGGCATAGTCCGAGCTCGACGATGATGGAGCTGGCCGACGCCATGGTGATGGACAGGACGACGCTCGTTCGCGCGCTCAGGCCGATGCTGCGCGACGGCTTTGTCGCCGGCTCGTCCACAGAGCACAGCAAGCGGCGTCTTCAACTGACCCTTACGCCGTGCGGCCGCGCCAAGCTGGATGAGGCCGCCGCATACTGGCGCGCCGCGCAGGAGTGCTTCGAGCGCAGCTTCGGCCAACAACAGGCGGCCAGCTTGAGAAGCGAGCTCTTCCGTATTACGCGCGACGTTTCGAACGCTTAGTCCACCCCGCACTCCGATAGGGCGAGCCTTCCCATATCACTCGCACACCCGCATGAGTCAGCGAGCCTTTCTGGCCGCAAAGTAGCACTGTCTTCGCGATAGTTGTCGCCACAACAATAGTTCCTTGATCGCCACCGCATTGAAGTAGTGCGTATGCACATGCACTATGCGTTGACCAATCGCCATATCGCCCAGCAGAGCGGTCAGGCGGCGGAGATCCTATTTTATTAAGTGCGTACACACATAAATTATGAGTTCGACACCTATCCCAACTTCTCCCGCCGGCGGCGTGGCCGCTTCGTCGACGAAACGCATTCCCTGGATGCGGCTCGCCGTCCTCGGCGTCGTGGCCGTGCTGTGCGGTGCCGGAATCTATTGGTTCGCCGCGGGCCGCTGGATCGAGTCGACCGACGATGCCTACGTCGGCGGCAACGTGACGGTGATTGCGCCGAAAGTGACGGGCTTCGTCGATCAAGTGCTGGTGCAGGACAACCAGCGCGTCACGGCGGGCCAAGTGCTGATTCGCCTCGACTCGCGCGACTACGACGCCAAGCTCGCGCAGGCCACGGCCGAAGTGAACAGCTCGCAGGCCACAGTCAATGAACTCAAGGCCAAGCGCCAGTTGCAACTCGCGATCATCAATCAGCAAACGGCCGGACTGGCTTCGGCGCACGCGGAACTCACGCGCAGCAGCGCCGACGAGGTTCGCTACCGCCAGCTCGTCAAGGACGACGCGGTGTCGAACCAAATCGTCGAGCAAGCCGACGCGTCGTTCGCGAAGGCAAAGGCCGCCGTGGACGGCAGCGATGCGTCTTTGATCGCGGCGAAGCAGCAATTGAGCGTGCTCGATGCGCAGATCGCCGACGCCGAGGCGCACGTCGCCCAGGCCCAGGCGGAAGAGCGCTTTGCGCAGTTGAACGTGGAGTACACGACGATCCGCTCGCCCGTCGACGGCTACGTCGGCAACCGCACGGCGCGCGTCGGCCTGCTCGCGACGGCCGGTACGTCGATGCTGACCGTCGTTCCGTCGAGCGGCTTGTGGGTCGATGCGAACTTCAAGGAAGACCAGCTGAAGAAGATGCACGACGGCGATACGGCCGAGGTCACGCTCGACGCCCATTCGGGCGCGATCCGCGGCACGGTGCAGAGCATCGCGCCGGCCACCGGCGCGACGTTCAGCGTGCTGCCGCCCGAGAACGCCACCGGCAACTTCACGAAGATCGTGCAGCGCGTGCCGGTGCGCATCCTGCTGGACACCCCGAAGAACGCGGACTATCTGCGGCCCGGGTTGTCCGCGACGGTCGACGTGCATCTGGTCGGCGCGCGCGCGGGCGAGCAGTGAGCGCGCACGGAGCTCCGATCATGACCTCACGCGTTTCAACCAATCCCGCGGACATGCCCCATTCGGAGAAGGTGTTCGCCTTCGCGCTGATGTGTCTCGGGTTCTTCATGGCGACGCTCGACATCCAGATCGTGGCGTCGTCGCTCAAGGATATCGGCGGAGGGCTGTCGGCGAGCCAGGACGAACTCTCGTGGATTCAGACCGCTTACCTGATCGCCGAAATCATCGTGATTCCGATGTCGGGCTGGCTCACGCGCGTGTTTTCGACCCGCTGGCTCTTCGCCGGCTCCGCGCTCGGCTTCACGATCACGAGCATGCTGTGCGGGCTCGCGTGGGACATGAACACGGAGATCATCTTCCGGGCGCTGCAAGGCGCGCTCGGCGCGGCGATGATCCCGACCGTGTTCACGACGGCCTTCGTACTGTTTCCGGGCAAGCAGCGCATTGTTGCGTCCACAACCATCGGGGCGCTCGCGTCGCTGGCTCCGGCCATCGGTCCCGTGATCGGCGGCTGGATCACCGACCAGTGGTCGTGGCATTGGCTCTTCTATCTGAACCTGGTGCCGGGGCTCGCCGTGACGCTGCTTGTGCCGAGGTACGTCCACATCGATAAGGCCGATTTGAGCTTGCTGAAGAAGGGCGATTACCTCGGCATTGTGCTGATGTCGGGCTTCCTCGGCTGCCTCGAATACGTGCTCGAAGAAGGGCCGCGCAAGAACTGGCTCGGCGATACGACGATCCTCGTGTGCGTCTGGATCATGGCGATCTGCGGTTTTCTGTTCCTCGTGCATGCGTTCACGGCGCGCGAGCCGATCGTCGATTTGCGCGCACTCGCGATCCGCAACTTCGCGATTGGCTCCGCGCTGTCGTTCATCACGGGTATCGGCATTTTCTGCACGGTGTTTCTGACGCCGGTGTTTCTGTCCCGCGTGCGCGGTTTCAATTCGCTGCAAATCGGCCTTGCGCTGCTGTCGGTGGGCTGCGCGCAGTTGGTGGCGCTGGGGCTCTATTCGAGGCTCGCGCAACGCGTCGACTTGCGCTGGCTGAACCTCGCCGGTCTCGTGCTGTTCGGTCTCGGCTGCTACCTGTATGTCCCGGTGACGAGCGACTGGGGATGGAAAGAGCTGCTGCTTCCCCAGATTTTGCGCGGCGTCGGCCAGCAGTTTTGCATTCCGCCGATTGTCACGATGGCGTTGGGATCGCTGCCGCCTTCGCGACTGCGTTCGGCCAGCGGGCTCTTCAACCTGATGCGCAACCTCGGCGGCGCGATCGGCGTGGCGGTGTGCAACACCATGCTGAACGACCGCCTGAATCTGCATTACCTGCGCTTGAACGAGCACGTGACGCAAGGGCGTCCGGTGGTCGAGGCGCTCATCTCTGGCGCTACGACCCAATTGGGCGCCGTGGCGGGAGACGTGCTCACCGCGCCGCAAGCGGGGCTCGCGTATCTCGACAACCTGGCGATGCGAGAAGCGCTGACGCTGACCTTCTCCGGGACCTATTTCGCCGTGGCCTCCTGCTTTGTCGTGGCGCTCGCCTGTGCGATGTTCGCCCGCCGTATGGACGGTGCAGCACCGCCGCCGGATGCCCATTGAGGCTCATTGAGATGAACCAGATGAAATCGACACTCATTGCCATCGCGGCGAGCCTGACATTGGCCGCTTGCGCCGTGCAGCCCGCCACTCACGCGAACCTGCCGGACCAGGTCGCCCACACCGCGCCGACGGCGTTCAACGTCGACGTGCCGAAAGATCCTGTCGATGCCGATACGTGGTGGCAGCAGTTCGGCGATCCAGTGATGCACGAACTCGTCACGTCGGTGCTGAATCAGAATCTCGACGTGCAAGCCGCGGTCGAGCGCGTCAAGCAAGCCGAAACGCAGACCACCGTGCGGCGCGCGGCGCTGCTGCCGGAACTCGACGCGAACGGGACCGCGAGCACGCAACGCGAGAACGTGCCGCCGCCTGCGGGCTACGTGCGGGAAGCCGGTTTCGGTCTCGCCGCGAGCTGGAACCCCGACGTGTTCGGCGGCGAACGTCTTGCGCTGCTCGCATCGCAAGCGCAAGTCAAGGGCACGTGGGAAGCGCTGAACCAACTGCGGCTCGCGCTCGCGGCGAACACCGCCGACGCGTATGTCGAACTGCGCTGGGCGCAAACGGAGCTGCAGATCCTGCAGGACAACGAGCAGATCCGCGAGCGCACGCTGCGGCTCACACAGGAGCGCTTGCAGTATGGCTTGTCGACGAATCTCGATGTCGCGCGGGCCAGGAATCAGTTGAGCGATCTGCAGGCGCGCATTCCGGGCGTCCAGTCGACGATTCAGCACCAGCTGAGCCTGATCGCGGTGTATTCGGGCCGCACGCCGGAAAGCGTCGGCGCGCTCGTGTTCGGCAACGGCGACATCCCGGTGCCGCGGACGTCGGCGCCGAACACGCTGCCTTCGGAAGCGCTGCTACGTCGCCCCGACGTGCGCGAAGCGTATGCGGGCGTCGAGCAGCGCGCGGACGAGGTCGGCGCGGCGAAAGCAGAGTGGTATCCGAAGTTCTCGCTGAATCTGACCGACGGTCTGCTCGCCGCTTCGTATCTCGGCATGCCTGCGCTGACTGACAACCTGTTTGGCGCCGCGCTCGGCGTGACGAGCCCGATCTTCAACGCCGGCCGCATCAATGCCGACATTGCAAAGAGCCAAAGCCAGATGCGCGAGTCCGAACTGAACCTGCGCCAGACGATGCTGAACGCTCTGAAAGACATCGAGGACACGCGCAGCGATCTCGTGAGCTCGGCAGGCGAAGTGGACCGCCTCGGTTCCGCGCTCGATGCATCGAGCCAGGCGCTGCGTTTGTCGAACGAGCTTTACAAGGGCGGTGCGTCGAGCTTTCTCGACGTGCTCGACGCCCAGGAGAGCTATCTGCGCGACGACGATGCGCTGAACCGCGCGAAGCGAGACCGCGCGCTCGCGGCCGTCGCGCTCTATCGCGCGCTCGGCGGCGGCTGGCAGGCCGGTGCGGACGATACGGCGATTGCGCAGAAGAACGGCGGTCGGCGCGAGCCGGCGCCGCAAGCCGCGCTCGCGGCCACGCCGGGTTGACGGGTTGACGGCAAGCGGGCACGAGGGCGGCGCGAGTTTTACGCCGCCCTGGAACGCGGCGCAAGCGACGCAACGAGCAACGTCAGGCAGGCGGCAAGCAGCGCGACGTCCTTCAGCAGAAACTGCTCGAGCAACGACGAGATGATCGGAAAGCCCGTCGGGCTGAACATCGTGATGCCCGGCGTGCTGAACACGAACGACGTCGTCAGGACGAACGTGGCGCTGGCCATCGCCGCGCCGAGCGCCGACACGGCCGGTATCGCCGAGCCTGCGATCAGCGCGGCGGCGGTCAGCAGCTCGATCGTGCCCACTACGCGCGCTTCGCCACGCACGCCGAAGATGCCCAGCCAGCTCATGAACGGGCTGTGCTGGATCAACGGCGCGATGGCGTCGGCCGCATAGGGCGTGAACTTCTGGATTCCGAACCAAATAAAGATGGCCGCCATGGACCACCTCAGCAATGCCAGGTGCCCATACGAGCCGCTGCTTCTCTCAGCCACGCGGAATGGCGCTTTCATGATGTGTCCTCGATCGATTGATCCGGCGAAGGAGATGGCCAAGCGGTGCGCGGCACATCCGGCTCGTGGGTTCGGCGTGTTTGCCGAGCCTCTGTCGTGAGAGGCGCAGGCGCCGGATCGAGCGCCTGCGCCGTGGCGCGTCACTTGACCGGCGGGAAATCGACGTCGGTGTCGTTGATGCGGTTGAAGGTGTTCGTGAAGATGATCAGCGAATACGCCAACGTGATCTCCACCAGTTGCGCGTCCGTGTAGCCGGCCGCCTTGATGGCTTCGAAGTCGCCGGCGCTGACCGTGCCGCTCGTACGCTGCAGCGTCTGCACGAAACGCACGAGCGCGTCGCGCTTCGCGTCGCCGGTCGGCTGGCCCGCGATGATTTGCTTGAGCGTTTCCGCCGACAGGCCCGCCATCTTGCCCAGCATGAAGTGCGCGGCCAGGCAGTAGTCACAGCCGGTCAATTCGCTGACGAGCACGTTGATCGTCTCGTGGTCCTTCTTGCTCAACGTGCCTGCGGCGAGCACGCCCGAGGCGTTCAAATAGTTCGAGAGGGTGGCGGGCGCCAGGGCGCCCAAGGTGGCGAACAGATTCGGAATGCTCCCGCCGGTGCCCTTCTTGACCTGTGCGTAGACTTCGGCAGTGGCGCCGGTGGCGGATGCGATAGCAGGTACGGTGATGCGGCTCATGGTCTGACTCCTTCGTCAGTGGGTTAGGAGTCTCCACTTTAGATGGATCATCTGAGCCGAATAAGTCCTAAATCGCTCAATTGAATGCTCGATCGGCTCAAGCAATGGCCTGAGCGGTCCGGCGCCATTCGCCGGGCGTCATCCCCATGCGCTGTGTGAACGCGCGCCGGAAGGCGGCCAGCGACTGATAGCCGACCACCTCGGCCACCGCTTCCGTCGACGTCGCGGGCTTCTTCAGCTCGTTGGCCGCAAGCGTCATGCGGATGTCCGTCAACAAGTCGTTGACGGAGCATCCCACCTTGTCGCGAAAGTGGCGGACCAGCGTCGCGCGGGACATGTTGCACAGCTGAGCCAGCTCGGGGAGGGTCCACGCGCGCGCGGGCTCGTTGAACATCGCGCTCAGGGCAGGGGCGAGGCGCGGATGGCCGGCCAACGCGAGCAAGCCGATGTCCGCCGCTTCGGATTCGCTGGCCATCCTCAACGTAAGCGCGAAAAGCGCCGCCGACAGCGCGTTCAGCATTGCGTATCCGCCGAGCGTGTACGAGGCCGATTCGGCCCGCATCAGTCCGACGAGGCTTGCCAGCTGGCGCGACGTTGCCGTCTGATGCGACGCGTCGTGCGCGGAGGATCGCACGACGAGTATCGCGGGCAAGTAGTTTCGCATCAGCCGGTCATGTGGCGGCGTGATGACGAAGCGGCCGCAGAGCATGTCCAGACGCTCGCCCTTCCCGCGATTTTCGCTGACGGTCACATTGAAGATGTCGCGTTTTCGCTCGGGTGATGGGCGTGCGCCGCTGCCGTCGTGAAACGCGTGCGGGGAGCCGTGCGTCAGCAGCACGATGTCGCCCGCCTCGAGCTGTTGGGTGGGGCCGTCGGGGCTTTCCAGCACCGCCGACCCGCTGACGATGACGTGATAGGGCATTTCGCCCGGTTCGGAGCGCTCGTAGACGACGCGCCACGGCGCGCCGAGGTCGCAGCGGAGTTCGAGTCGACCGCTGACGGGCATCATGACGAGCAGGCGGCTAAGCCAATCGAGCGCAGACAATGTCGATCCTTTGGTGGGTCCGAATGCGCATTTTATGGGTTAGCGCGGGAATCGACCTCCGGAGTGTTTTGCATGTGGAATGCCTTCTATCGAAGGTTGGATACAGCCGGAGATTAGAGCCCGCTGTTAGTGTGAACAGGACCCAGAGAGAATGACGCGCGCCTGCGCCGACGCTTTGCTTCTTGATGCGTCAGCGCAGGCGCGCGCAGGAACGGCGTGAGGCCGCCGTCTCGTCCTTTTACTGCACCTTGCTCGCTGCCGCGATGATCGCATCGGCCACCGCGCGCGGCTGGCTCAGCATGGCGACGTGGCTCGCGTCGATGCTCGTCGTTGTCGCGCCGATTTCGCTCGCCATGGCCGCCTCGGCGTGCGGATCGATCATGCGGTCCTGTTTCGCGACGATGAACCACGACGGCTTCGTGTGCCACGCCGCCTCGGTCACCTTGTCGTCCGTGCAGCCCGCGAACCAGGGGCCTTGCGTCGCCGCGACGACGCGCGCTTCCGCAACCGGAAGATCCTGCGCGAAATCGTGGACGACCGCGTTGGTCGACAGCGTCAGGAAGCCCGCCGAGTCCTTGTGCAGCTCGCTCGCCCAAACCGGTGCGGGTTGGCCCTTGAGCATGTCGTTGATCGACTGACCGGCGTCCGGCGCGAACGCGGCGACGTAGACGAGCGCCTTGACCTTGTCGTCGTTGCCCGCTTGCGTGATGACGACGCCGCCCCACGAGTGGCCGACGAGCACGACCGGCCCTTGCTGCTGATCGATCACGCGCTTCGTGGCGGCCGCGTCGTCGGCGAGCGAGCTGAGCGGATTCTGCACCGACACCACGTGCAGGCCGCGTGCTTCGAGCAGCGGGATCACCTTGTCCCAGCTCGAGCCGTCGGCGAACGCGCCGTGCACGAGGACGACGTTCTTGCCTTTCAGGTCCTGCGGCGGCGCGGCATGCGCGGCCGAGACGGAAAACACGCTGCCGGCCAGCAAGGCCGACGCGAGGCACTTCTTCAACAGACGATTCATGATGGGCTCCTGGCCGCGGGTTAAGTTGGGCGTAAGCTTCGCAGGCGGCAGGAGCGGGCGGTATCGGTCAAATGTCCGACCCCGTCCGGAACGGGACGTGAGCGGCTGCGCTATAGTGGCCCGCATCCGGCATACCGCATCCGGTATACAAAATTCATCGGCAGACGCGTGAATACAAACGACAACGCACAGGACGAGGCTTTCGCGATTCGCGTCTTCGACGCGGTCAAGGCGCTCGCTTTCATCGGCGACCTCAGCATGGGGCAGCCGACCGATCACTCGCTGCGCACGGCGTGGCTTGCCGCGCAACTGGCGCGTGCCGCCGGCGGCGGCGACGCGGGCGCGGCCACGGCGATCGAGGCGTCGCTCTTGAGGTGGTCGGGCTGCACGGCGAACGCGGCGGGATTCGCCGACGTGCTCGGCGACGACGTCGCCGGCCGCGAGGCGATGCTCGCGCAGCGAGCGGATTGGGCGAAGCCGCTCGATGTCCAAGGCGGCATCGTGACCGCGCTTTCGCCGCTGGCGCAGATTCACTGCGAGGTGTCCGGCGAAGTGGCGCGCATGCTGAACCTCGCTCCGGAATCGGAGGAGGTGCTGCGGCACGTTTTCGAGGCGTGGGACGGTAGCGGCATACCGGACGGTCTGGCCGGCGCGGCGGTGCCGCAGACAGTGTTCGTCGTGTCGCTCGCGGGCGACTTGGAAATCTTCAGCCGCGTCTATGGGTTCGAGCGCGCGCTCGCGCTGATCACCGGCCGCGCAGGCGCACGCTATCCGGCTGACTGGGTCGCGCTGGTCGCCGCTCACGCGGGGCTTTGGCTCGATACGCTCGCGAGCGCGGAACCGTCGGAACTCGATGAAGCGCTCCTGACGCCGCACATGCGCGGGACCACCTCGGCCGAGCTGATCGCCGATGTGATCGACCTCAAGCTGCCATGGATGACGGGCTATTCGCGCGCGGTCGCATCGGCCGCGGCGGCATGCAGTGCTAGGCTTGGCGGCGAACCGCACGCGCAGGCGTGTGTGTACTCCGCGGGATTGATTCACGGCATCGGGCGTGCGGCGGTGCCGAACACGATCTGGAATACGGCAGGGCGCTTGAGCGCATCGGCGTGGGAGACGATCCGGCTCGTGCCGTACTGGACATCGCGCGCAGGCAAGCAAACGGGTGCGCTTGCGCAAGCGGCCGAGCTCGCGTCATACGCCTACGAACGGCTCGACGGTTCCGGGTATTTTCGCGGCGCGAGCGGACAGGCGCTGTCGTTGGACGCGCGCGTGCTGAGCGCGGCGACAGCATGGGTCGCCTTGCGCTCGGCGCGGCCGTGGCGCGCCGCGTGGTCCGGAGACGAGGCTGCGCAATTGCTGCGTGCCGAGGCCGGGCAGGGGCGCTTCGATGCAGAAGCCGTCGAGGCGCTGATCGACGCGCAAGCCGTGCCGCAACGAAGCACGCGTGCGCGTCTGCAGGCGGCACGCCTCTCCGCGCGCGAGATCGACGTGCTGCGATCGATCAGCCGCGGCGCGAGCAACAAGGAAGCGGCGCGCGAACTCGAGCTGAGTCCGAGCACGGTGCGCACGCATGTCGAAAGCGTGTTTCGCAAGCTCGAATGTTCGACGCGCGCGGCCGCGACCCTGAAGGCTTCGGCGATGGGGTTGCTTTAGCGCTTATCGACGTAAGTTCGGGAGTCACTTCGGGCGTTACTCCGCCACTGCCGCCATACGGCGCGCCGGCATCACCACCGAAAGCCCGAACGCAATGGCGATGTTCACCACCAGCGCGATCAACCCGATATAGAGCGGGAAAACCGCCCCGCCGACATGCAGCGCGAACACGGGCTTCAAGCCTTGCGAAATCGCCAGCGCCGTGCCGAGCACGATGCCCACGAGCCAGCCGGCGAGCAGCCCCGACGTCGAGAGCTTGCGCGTATAGAGCGAGAACACGATCGCCGGAAAGATCTGCAGAATCCACACGCCGCCGAGCAGCTGCAGATCGATCGCGTACTGCGTCGGCAGGAACACGATGAAGAGCAGCGCGCCGAACTTCACGACGAGCGAAACGAGCTTCGCGGTCGAGGCTTCTCCCGCCGGCGAGATGTTCGGATTGACGAGCGGGCGCCAGAGATTGCGCGTGAAGAGATTGGCCGCGCCGATCGACATGATCGCCGCCGGCACCAGCGCGCTGATCGCGATCGCCGCCGCTGCGAAGCCGACGAACCACGACGGGAACAGCGTGCCGAAGAGGGCGGGAACGACGTCGGATGCCGAATGCACCTTGATGCCCGCCGCGATCGCCATATAGCCGAGCAGGGCGATGAGGCCGAGCAGCAGCGTATAGGCGGGCAGCACGATCGCATTCTTCTGAATCGTCTTCGCCGATGACGACGACAGAATCGCCGTCATGGTATGCGGATACATGAACGCGGCCAGCGCCGAGCCGAGCGCGAGCGACGCATACGCAATGAACTGCGACGGCTGCAGCACGATGCCGGTCGCGCCGCCTTTCGCGGCGAAGAATTTGTCCGCCGAGTCGAACACTTGCGCGTAGCCGCCGAGCTTCGTCGGAATCAGCCAGATCGCGGCGATCACCACGATGTAGATCATGATGTCCTTGACGAACGCGATCATCGCCGGCGCGCGCAAGCCGCTGGCATACGTATAGAGCGCGAGAATGATGAAGGCGACGACGAGCGGAATCTCGCCCGACACCCCAAGCCCTTTGATGACGACCTGCATCCCCACCAGCTGCAACGCGATATAAGGCATCGTCGCGACGATGCCGGTCAGTGCGATCGCCGCGGGCAGCAGCTTGCCGCCATATTCGCCGTGCACGTAGTCGGCCGCGGTGATGTGGTTCTTCTCATGCGCGATGCGCCAGAGCTTGGGCATCACGGCGAACACGAACGGGTAGACGATGATCGTGTAGGGCAGTGCAAAGAACCCATACGCGCCGACCGAATACACGAGCGCGGGCACCGCAATCACGGTATAGGCGGTGTAGAAATCGCCGCCGACGAGAAACCACGAGATGATCGTGCCGAACTGGCGTCCGCCGAGTCCCCACTCATGCAGTTGCGTGAGGTCGCCGCGCTTCCAACGCGCGGCGATGAAGCCCAGTATGGTGACCAGCGCGAAAAAACCGATGAATACGGCCATCGCGACGCCATTGATCGATTGTCCGTTGTTCATTTGCTGATCCCCCGATAAACGACGTAGAGGAGCAGCGAGGTGATCGGCACCCACAGCAGCTGATACCAGTAGAAGAACGGGAAGCCGAAAAGCGCCGGCATGCGGTGGTTGTAGAACGGCAGCCAGAGCAGCGCGACGTAGGGAATGAGGAGCAGTACCCAGAGCCAGGGCCGATGGTTTTGGTCTGATGTATTCATGATTTTGTATACCGTGGGCGAGAAACGACCTCCCGCCAGGGATAGCACCGATCGCGTCTCGCCCTCCGCAATCGGCATGTCTCAATGTCATCGTAGGCGGTTCGTGCGCCAGCGAATGTCTTCTTGTCCGGTGGCGCACGGATTATCAAACAATTTCGAGATGTGTGCAGGGAGCTGCGCCGTGCGCTTACGCGCAGGTTTCAAAGACGGCCACAATCTGGTCGATCATCGCGCGGATGCGCGCGGTGTGACGCAAGTCCTGATGCGTGACGAGCCATACCTCATAGGGCACGCTGCGTGTACGGTCCGGCCAAAGGCGCACGAGGCCGTCGCGCTCGCCGAGCAGAACCGGTATTTCGCCGATGCCGAGCCCCGCCTTGATCTGCGAGCGCAGCATCAGATTCGAGTTGACGGCCGACACGATCCGGCCCGCGTGGATCGGCTCGCCCGCGAGCGTCGGTGCACGGCAACCGGTCATGTACGGCTGATACATCACGATGTCGTGGCCGGCGAAGGCGCCGCCAGGTTCAGGTTCGCCGCGCTTCTTCAAATAGCTCTTCGACGCGAACAGCCCCGTCGGCCAGCGTGCGAGGCGGCGCGCGATCAGATCGGGATTCTCGGGCTTGATCGTTCGCACTGCGATATCGGCCTCTCGCTTCGCGAGATTGAGCATCTGCGTCGACGTGTTCATCAGGACCCGCACATCGGGATGCTTCGCGTGCAGGCGCGTGATCGCCGGAATCAGGAATTCGAGCGCGAGCGAATCCGTGGTGGTGACGCGCACGTCGCCTTCTAGGCGCGTATCGACACCTTGCGTTTGGCGTACCAGCTCGTGCGCAAACTGCTCCATTTTCTCCGCCGCTTTTAGCGCGAGTTCTCCGGCGGGCGTCAGCACGTAGCCGTCCGAGGCGCGTAAAAACAAGGTCGCGCCCAATACGCGCTCGAGCGCGGCGATGCGGCGTCCAACGGTGGCCTGGTCGAGATCGAGCGTTTTGGCGGCGCCTCTGAGCGTCCGTTCGCGCTGCACGGCGAGGAAGATTCGGGTGTCGTCCCAGTTCACGACGGGTCTCCGTGGGTGATGCAAATTTGCATTGGTCGATCGGAATATTGAAGCATAAATACATCCGATTGCGAACCTATACTTGCATCCCATGCAGCAGCCCATGCTGTGCTACGGAAACTTTTGATAGGAGGATTCCATGTCGCTAACCCACAACCTGCCGTCCTCGATGACGGCGATCGAGATTGCTCGACCCGGTGGTCCCGAGGTGCTCGCGCCGGTCACGCGTGACGTGCCGCAACCGGCGGCCGATGAAGTGCTGATTCGCATCCACGCCGCAGGCGTGAACGGGCCGGACGTGCTGCAGCGCAAGGGTTTATACGCGCCGCCTCCCGGCGCATCCGATATTCCCGGGCTCGAAGTGGCGGGCGAGGTGGTTGCCGCCGGCAGCGGCGTCACGCGCTTTCAGGCGGGCGATCGGGTGGCGGCGTTGATTACGGGCGGCGGGTATGCCGAATACACCGTGGCGAATGCAAACGCCACGTTGGCGATTCCGAAGGGGCTTTCCGTGGTCGAGGCGGCCGCGATGCCCGAGACCTTCCTGACGGTGTGGCTGAATCTGTTCCAGCGCGGCAGATTGCAAAAGGGGGAAACCGTCTTGATTCACGGCGGCGCATCCGGCATCGGCACCACGGCGACGATGCTCGCCAAGGCGTTCGGCGCATCGAAGATCATCACGACCGTGGGCTCGGAAGCGCACCGCCAAGCGAGCCTGCGCTTGGGCGCGGACCTGTCGATCAACTATCGCGAAGCGGATTTTGTCGAAGAGGTGAAGCGCTTCACCGACGGCAAGGGTGTCGACGTGATCCTCGACATCATCGCGGGCGATTACGTCGCGCGTAACTATCAGGCGGCCGCGATGCACGGACGCATCGTCCAGGTAAGCGCATTAGGCGGGCCGGCAAAGGACTTGAATATCTGGCCGCTGATGCAAAAGCAACTCACGCATATCGGCTCGACGTTGCGTTCGCGCGGCTACGCGGACAAGGCGAGCCTCATTCGCGATTTGGAGCAGAACGTGTGGCCGTTTGTCGAAGCGGGGACGGTCAAGCCGCAAATCTACAAGACGTTCCCGCTCGAAGACGCGCGCGGCGCTCACGAACTGATCGATTCGTCGCAGCACATCGGCAAGATCGTGCTGACGACGGGGGCGTATCGCGCCATCTGATCGGCGCCCGCCCGCCGGATCGGCGGATCGCCTATCCTGCTTGGACGGGCTGCCCGATCCAGGCGTGGCCGTCAAATCAGACTCGATGAATTTCACGCATTTACTCGCCTTCTTCGAGGTTGCGCGCGCAGGCAGTGTCAGCGCTGGCGCGGAGCGTTTGCGCGTCAGCCAGCCGGCGGTCACGCAGGAAATCAGGGAGCTGGAGGACCGGCTCGGGCTCGCGCTGTTCGATCGCCTGCCGCGCGGCGTCGCGCTGACCGAAGCCGGAACGATGCTGTTCCGCTATGCCGAGCAGATCTTTTCGCTCGCCGACGCGGCCGAATGGGAATTGAAGGAGTTGGCTGGGCTGAGCGCGGGGCACCTGAAGATCGGCGCCAGTGCGACGCTGGGCGTCTACTGGGTGCCCGATCTGATCGCGCGCTTTCACACGGATCGTCCCCAAGTCGAGATCGATCTCGTCGTCAGCAACACGGAGCACGTCGAGGCCGGATTGCGCGATCACACCTTTGCGCTGGGCTTCATCGAAGGGCCGTACGACGATTCCGTGCTGCACGCGCGCCGGATCGGCGCCGACGAAATCGCCGCGGTGGCGGCCGCGAGGCGTTCGCAGTGGCTGGCACCGAAGGCCAGCCTTGCGGCGCACGGCATGTCAGCTTCCGAAGTAGATCGAGCAGTAGCTCACCGGACCGACACAGTGCGACGGCGCGTGAGCGGTCTTCGCCGCGCCCGTAACGTCACCCGCCGCATGCCGGCCGGATTCGCTCGAACCGGTCATTTCGGCGCCGGCTCCGCTGTTTTGCGCTTGAAGACGGGCAACCTGCTGCGTGAAGATCGGGTTCACCGCGGGATACGACGTATCCGTGACAAAGCGCGAGCCGTTGTTTTCGGCCTGGATCAGCTCCTGACGGACTTCGGTGCGGGTCTTTTCCTGTGCCGTCGCGCTGGTGGCGATGCCGGCCGAAGCGAGGAGGGCGATCGAAAGGGCGGCTACGAGATGCGTCTTCATTTTGAACTCCTAACTAGATGATGTGGAACATGGGCCTTGTGCTATGGCTAACACCGCAATTTCGGCGTTATTCCAGGTCAAGCGTTGGTTTTTTCAAGGTCCTGAATCCTGGTGTCGGCGCACCGTGCTGCATGTGCGGTTTTTGCGTTCGCCGCTCCGGTTCTGCGCTGCCATGTCCCGTATCGTATGCGGCGCGCAGGCACAAATAAAATATATCGTTGCGATACGAGCCATGCCTTTAACGCATGGCGCCGTCAGGTGTTGGTCAGGTACGGAGGGGGCTGGGACACTCGAACGGCCGCGGCCGACTCGATCGAGTCAATGGGTAGGAAGAATGAGCGGCTGGCGAAATTTCGCCGCTCAATGCGGCTTGCTAAAAAAAGCCGTGGCCCCTTCGCTCGGCGTGAGGCCGACGCTGTAATAGCCTTCGAGCTTGGCGGCGGCCTCGTCTTTCAGCACGAACGGCGGCCGGACGAAGCCCACGGACACCGCGTGGTCGAACCACGCGCTCATCCACGCGCGCAGATTGGCTTCGTGCTCGCTTGCGGGGGCGGTTGAATCGGCAAGTTGAGCGGACATGGACTCTCTCCTTCGCTGGGTGAGCGTCAGCAGGCGCTCATGGCAGGCCTTGTCGTCTCGGGTGGAATGACATGCCACGAACCGTCGTCGTGGCGAAAGAAAAAAAGCATGAACATGCCGGCTGGCCGCTCGGCGTGAATGCAGACGCAGCGTCTTCGCCTGACTGACCCATGCACCATCAACGATACGCGCACCGATGTCGCTCCCGTGCTGCCGATCCATTTGTCGATCAGCATGCGCAAGGACCTTTCCGCGACTACCATCTCCGTCTCCAACCTGCCTAATGGGCCATGAAACCATCGTAGTCACGCACAACCACAGTGCGAAGTCGGGGCAGCCGGAATGTCTATTCGGAATAGCTTGTATCCGCTGTCAGGAAATCCTGACGGCGGATATCAGGGCGCGACACTATTATTCCGCGACGAGCCCGTGCTTGATCGCGTAGCGGATCAGCTCCGCGTTGTTGCCGAGATTGAGCTTCTGCATGAGCCGCATCTTGTGCGTACTGATGGTCTTGGCGCTCAACGCGAACGATTCGGCGATGTCGTTGATGCTCTTGCCGGCGGCGAGCATCTGCAAGACCTGGAACTCGCGGTCCGACAGCACCTCGTGCGGCGGCGCTTCGCCCGCATGCGTTTCGAACACGATGGCATCGACGAGTTTCGGGTCGATGAACCGCCCGCCTGCCGCGAGCTTGTGGATCGCCGTAAGCAGGATCTCGGGGTCGCTGTCCTTGGTGACGTAGCCCGTTGCGCCGGCCCGCAACGCGCGCGACACCACCTGCGCCTCGTTATGGATGCTGAGCACGAGTATGGGCAGCGCGGGCTGTTCGGTGCGTATGCGCCGGATCAGCCCGATGCCGCTGATGCCCGGCATCGTCATGTCGAGCAGAAGCAGGTCGACTTGCAAGACCCGCAGCTTGTCGATCACTTCGGCGCCGTGCGCCGCTTCGCCGGCCACGACGATGTCGGTCGTGGTCGCGATGATTTGTTTGAGCCCGCCGCGAACGATCGCGTGGTCGTCGGCAATAAGAATATGGATCATGTCGTAGGGCCGCCTATGAGCGGCATGTGGATCGAAACTACCGTGCCCGTGCCTGGCGCACTGTCTATTTGCAGCGAAGCCCCGATGAGCCGCGCGCGCTCCTCCATGCCGAGCAGGCCGTAGGAGTACCCCTTCTTCGCTTCGTCGGGATCGAACCCGCACCCGTCGTCGCCGATTTGCAGCGCGAGCGAGGCGCTGTCGTTGTCGAGCGTCACGTCGACGCGCGAGGCGCCCGCGTGGCGCGCGACGTTGGTGAGCGACGCCTGAACGATGCGAAATACGGCGGTCGCATGCGCGTCGTTCAGCACCGGTTCGCCGCCGCGCACCCGGACGCGGCATGCGATGCCCGTGCGCCGGCCGAAGTCTTCGGCGAGCCATTCGAGCGCCGACACGATGCCGAAATTGAGCGCAGCAGGGCGCAGATGGCTCGCCACGTTGCGCACCATCCAGATCGTTTTTTCGACGAGCTCGCGCATATCGTCCGATTTGCGTTTCGCTTCGGCGTCGCCGTCGCCAAGACGCATGCGCATCAGCGCCACGTCCATCTTCAGCGCGGTCAACAGTTGGCCGAGTTCGTCGTGGATCTCCATCGCGATGCGCTTGCGCTCTTCCTCGCGGATGCCTTCCATGTAGTTCGAGAGTTCGCGCAACTGCTCGCGCGATTCGAACAGTTCCTGCTCGATGCGCTTGCGTTCGGTGATGTCCTGAATCGTGCCGACGAGCTTCGATGGCCGCATCCCTTGGCCCGGCGCGTACAGCGCTTCGGCCTCCAGACGCACGATGCGGATCGCGCCGCCTGGGCAGACCACGCGCAGATCGATGCCCTCGGCGCGGGCGCCGCGAACGAGCGCGCGCAGCGTCCGCCGCAGCGCGTGCCGATCGTCGGGATGCACGGCGGCGGCGAAGGTGCGATAGCTGGGCGGCGGCTTGTGCAGGTCATGGAGCGTCTCGGTCAAGCCGAGAATGTTGTAGACCTCGTCGGACCAGTGCGTCATCCCCAAGCGCGCATCCCATCCCCAATCGCCGAGATGCGCGAGCCGCTGCGCGTTCGCCAAGCTCGCTGCGCTCTTGCGCAGCGCTTCAGCCTGTGCCCGGCGCGCGGTGACGTCGTTCAGGCCGTTGTAGATCGCCGGGGCGTCGTCGTAGGTCGCGACGCGCGAGGTCACGGTGGCCCAGAACATCGTGCCGTTCGGGCGCCTGAACTGCACCTCGAAATTGCGAAATGCGCCTTCGCGGCGCAGATGCTGCACGAGCTGGTCGCGCAGCGTCGCATCGACGTAGAAATCGCCCATGTTGATGCCGCGGCTCGTCGTGTCGTCGAACCCGAACAACTGCCGCATCGGCTCGTTCGCGAAGAGCAGCTCGCCGTCGGGCATCGACGTGATGCAAAACGGCACCGGGCTCGTCTCGACGATCGTCCGAAAGCGGGCCTCACTCGCCACGCGCTTGGCTTCGACACGCCGGCGTTCGTCGATTTCGAGCGTGAGGCTCGCGTTCGCGCGTGCGAGTTCCTCGGTGCGCTTCGCGACGCGCGCTTCGAGCTCGTCGCGCGCTCGCGAGAGCGCGATCTCGGTCCGCTCGCGCACGGCGATTTCGTTTTGCAGCTGGCTGTTCTGCGCGACGAGCTGCTTGTACATGGAGCGCAGCGCGAGATGCGTGCCGATGCGCGCCATCATCTCCGCGACTTGCACGGGCTTCGTGATGTAGTCGACGCCGCCCGCCGAAAAACCTTCGAGCAGGTGCGCCGTGCCGGTCAGCGAGGTCATGAAGATCACGGCGATATCGTGCGTGCGCGGATCGGCCTTGAGACGGCGGCAGGTTTCGAAGCCGTCGATGCCGGGCATCTTGACGTCGAGCAGGATCAAGTCGGGTTGCGAGAACTGCGCGCGCTCGAGCGCTTCGTTGCCGTCGAGCGCGACCAGCACGCGAAAGCCCTTGTCGGCGAGGCTGTCCATCACGACGCCGAGGTTCGCGGGGGTATCGTCGACGATGAGGATCGACGGCGGCTCGGCCGCGATGTCCGAAACGATTGCTGCCGCGGTATTCATGATGCTTGCCCCTCACCGAGGTGCCGCTCGACGAGCTGAAGGATCGCCTTCGATTGATAACCCTTGGCGAGCACGCGCAATTGCGAGGCGAACGGGACGTAGCGTTCGTCGAGCGACGCGACGCGGTCCGCCCATTGCAGTATTTCGCGCATGTTGCCGAGGCGCGCGAGGCGATGCAGCGTCTGCATCTCGGCGTCCGGAACGGTATAGCGTTCGGATGCGGGAAGCAGCGCCTCCGTATCGGCGAGCGGCGCGTACGTCCAATCCAATTGCAGCAGCAAGCCCATTTGCGCGACGAGTATGTCGAAGTCGACCGGCTTGGAGAGGAACGCGTTCGCGCCCGCTTCGAGGCTCTTCTGCTCATCGGCGCCGGAAGGGCTCGCCGAAACCGCGATGACGGGCACCTCGTCGAACCCGGGCAGGCGCCGCAGCCGCCGTGTCGCATCGAGGCCGTCGAGCACGGGCATCACGATATCGGTCAGCACGAGCGCCGGTTTTTCGGCGAGCGCTTGATCGAGACCTTCGAGACCGTTGACGGCTTCCGTCGTGACAAAGCCGAGCCCGCTCAGGAAATCGCGCGCGACTTTGCGATTGGTCGCATCGTCGTCGACGATCAAGACTTTCACGCGCGGTCCCTCGTAGCCGATGACGGCGCGCGCCGGGCGCTTGGTGTCGCCGGCGGGCACGGTCAGCGCCGGCATCAGCCGGAACCAGAAGGCACTGCCGCGGCCCACTTCGCTCTCGACGCGAATCTCGCCGCCCATCGCGCGCACGAGCTGGCGGCTGATCGCGAGGCCGAGGCCGGTGCCGTCGACGCGATGCCCGGGGCCGCGCGCCTGCTCGAACGGTTCGAAGATCGTCTCGAGCTGATCGGCGGCGATGCCGATGCCGGTATCGCGAACCTCGAAACGCGCCGTGCCGAACGACGAGCGCGTCACGCGCAGGCTGATGCTGCCGCGCTGCGTGAACTTCACCGCGTTCGCGAGCAGATTGAGCAGCACCTGACGCAGCCGCCGCTCGTCGGCGCGCACGCTGAGCGGGGCGTCGTCGGCGAGTTCGCAAACGAACTCGAGCGCCTTTTGCTCCGCCTTCACGCCGATGATTTCGCGGATCATCGGCAAGAGGCTCGCGAGCGGCACGTCGGACATTTCCAGCCGCAACTTGCCGGCTTCGATCTTCGCGAAGTCGAGAATGTCTTCGATCAGAACGAGCAGATGCTCGCCGCTTCGTTGAATCACGTCGATGCCGTCGCGCTGTTTCTCCCCTAGCGTGCCGTCGCGGCGCAGGATCTGCGCGTAACCGAGGATGCCGTTCAACGGCGTGCGCAATTCATGGCTCATGCTCGCGAGGAATTCGCCCTTCGCGCGGTTGGCCGCTTCCGCGAGACGCCGCGCCTCGCGCTCCTCCGCCGCCTCGCGCTCGTCGAGATAGGCGCGATAGACCCGCGCACCCATGCCGTTGAACGCAGTGACGACGCGATCGAGCTCATCCGGCTGATGGTGCGCGGGCCGCTGCAGCGCCAGGGTTTGCGGCGGCTGGCGGAAGTCGTAGCGTCCGACGAAACGCGCGATCGTCGCGAGGTGGCGCGTGACGAGCACGTAGAAGATCGAGATCGTGAAGAGCGAGACGAGAAACGTGTTCGCAGCCTGACTCATCAGGATCACGAACGCGGTGCGCCTGAGGTCGGCGTACAGGTCGGCGAGCGTCGCTTCGACGTGAAGCGTGCCGATTTGCTGCAGCTTGCCCCCCACGCGATAGTCGAGCGGAAACTCGCGGACGATCGCCGCGCTCGTTGCGCGCTGCCCCGCGGTGACTACCATCGGCGTCTCCGATCCGGCCTCGTGAACCTCTGCCGCGCGGACGTCCGCGAGGCGCAAGATACCGTCGAGTTCGAGCTGTAGCTGGTCGTGGTCGAGCCGCCAGAGTGCCTCGCTGAGACTGTCGCGATAGCTGCGGTCGATATCGACGAGCTGGTTTTCGATCCGCGCCGCTCCGCGGTGATAATCGCGGTAGAGCTGCAAGGCAGTCAGCAGCAGCGTGACGACGACGCTGAACAGCAATACGGTCGCGAGCAGCCGCAGCAGCACGCTATGGCGCGAGCGCTGGACCGGATTCCACAGCACGCCGAACGTATTGAGCGTCATATCTTCCCGCGAGTGTCCGGGTTATTTTTGCAATTATGTGCCACCTGCAAGCCGACTATCATGCGCAAAATGCTTTGCGGACTGTTGTTCTGGTCTCTCCTGAGTTCATCGGTGTTCGCGGCCGACGTGGTGCGTCCGCTCAAATCCGAGGAATACCTCGTACGTTACGCGTATCCCTTCGAGCTGCTGACGGAGGTGCTGAAAGTCACCACGCCGACCTACGGCCCCTACGTCGAGATCCCCTACACCGATCCGATCTCGATCGCGCGCTCGCACACCGAGGCGCTAAAGGGGGATCGCATCAACATCATGATCAGCGACGCCGGCCATGAAGACTTCGACGAAGGGATGATTCCGATTCCCTTCCCGATCGACCGCGGGCTGCTCGGCTATCGCGTCGCGCTGATCGACAAGCACAACCAGGCGAAGATCGACACCGTGACGACGCTCGAGCAGCTACGGTCGCTTTCCGTCGGTCAAGGCAGCAATTGGGGCGACGTGCGCGTGTATCAGTACAACCGCGTGCCCGTTACGACCGCCGAAACCTACGACTCGCTTTTTCTCATGCTTCTTCATGGGCGTTTTGATCTCTTTCCCCGCGGGGTACTCGAGGCGCCGGAGGAGGAGCGGGCATACGGGCCCCGCTATCCGAATCTCGCGATCGACCGGCATCTCCTGATCAAGTACCCGTTCGCGCAGTTCTTCTATGTCAGCAAATCGCAACCCCGTCTCGCTGCGCGAATCCGCGACGGGCTCGAACTGATGCAAAAAAACGGCAGCTTCCAGGCGTTTTTCAACCGGCACTTCGCGAGCCAGCTCTCGGACCTCGATCTGTCCCATCGGACCATCATCGAACTTCAAAACCCCTATCTGCCGGCTTGGGTGCCGCGGGACCGCAAGGAACTGTGGTTCGATCCGGCATCTTTGCGGTAGGCCCCAATCCGGTTACATGTTCAGGCGTTCGCGGCGCGCCGCGTGCGCTCGGGCAAGTAGACGAGGACCTCGTTCGCTCGGTCGACCAGTTCCGCGAAACATGGCGACAGCCCATGGTCCAGCGTTTCAGGGTGGAATTTCTTCAATTCGGTCAGCGTTTCGACGAGCCGCTTGATCGACGTCGTGCCGCTGTCGAGCAGGGGCCAGCAATGCATCAAGTACACCAGCGGCGTCACGCTTCTGGTTTCGCACCAGCTATCGAACAGACGCAGGCAGATGCCGTTGATGTGCTCGACAGCCTGTTCGCGCT
Organism: Trinickia violacea; assembly: GCF_005280735.1. NCBI lineage: Bacteria > Pseudomonadati > Pseudomonadota > Betaproteobacteria > Burkholderiales > Burkholderiaceae > Trinickia > Trinickia violacea. The sequence continues at coordinate 2,821,458 of NZ_CP040078.1, read as the reverse complement.
CGGACGGATGGAGAGTCATGGGAGCGACCGCGGATCAAGAGTAACCGTGCCCCGATGGGCCAGCCCGAATGGGCCAGCCCTAATAGGCTGGCCTATACAGCCCGTGCCCAAACGGGCCGGCCCAAACTGCATTCCATGGTAGGCGGGCTGGTATACGAATGCCGTCGGGAAACGCGGAAATCGATTGAGGGGCATTCTGCAATTGAGGTCAGGAAATCCTGACACGCCCTTACGAAAGTTGTTAGCCGAGATGTTGCGGAAATTGGCGTTGTTTGCCTTACAATCCAGTACTACCGTGACAACTGGGCGCCTCCTCGTGATACCAACCGAACGCAAATCGCCCGGCATGCCGGGACGCATCTACAGCGACATCCTGAACCGCATCATCGACGGCGAATACAAGGAAGGGGATCGCCTGCCGACCGAGCACGCGCTCGCCGAACGCTTCGCCACCTCGCGCCCGACCGTGCGCGAGGCGCTCGCGCAACTGCGCGCCGACGGCATCATCGCCACACGCCACGGCTCCGGCACGACGGTCGTGCGGCGCCCCGACCCGAACGTGAAGCGCTTCGCGCCGCTCGAAAGCCTGTCGGACATCAAACGCTGCTACGAATACCGCGTGGTGACCGAATCGGGCGCAGCGGCGCTCGCGGCCGAGAAGGCCGACGACGACGACATCGCCGCGATCCAGCACGAATGGGACAACCTGCAGACGGTGGTCGAAACCGAAGGCATCGGCGCGAAGGACGATTTCGCGTTCCATCTGGCCATTGCGCGCGCGTCGAAGAACCAGTTCTTCATCTCGGCGATCTCGTTCATTCAGGAGCAGATCGTGTTCAGCATGAACCTGTCGCGCAATTTGTCGCTCGTGAAATCCGTCGAGCGCCAGCGGCTCGTTCAACAGGAGCATCTCGCGGTACTGGAGGCGATCCGCAAGCGCGACCCGCAAGCAGCGGCGCTGGCGATGCGCCAGCATCTCGAACGGGCGGTTGAGCGGATGTTCGGGTCGTGAGCGGGCAGGTCCGTAAAAGTTGTCAGGGGGTGCGGCGCAAATTGCCGGATGTTGTTTGACGACATGGAATCGGCAGTGCTACCGTGAGAGCCGTCGTCCGTTCGAGCTCAAGGACAGGAGATGCCATGTCTTTTCCTGGCAGGTTGTCAGTCAAGCTGGCGGCCCTCGGCGCCGTCTTCGTTACGGCGCTCGGCAGCATTGCCGCGCACGCGGACCCGATCACGCTGAACATTGTCGACGTCGCGGGCAATCTGCAGCTCACGCAGAAGGGCTTCGAGGCGTTCAAGGCGAAGTATCCGAATCTTGTCTCCAACATCACGTATACCAACGCGCCAGCGCCCCAATTGCCGGGCAAGATCAAGGCGATGCAGGCAGCGGGGCGCGCCGATATCGATCTCGTCCTGACCGGCACCGACGCGCTCGCGGCCGGCATCGAACAGAACTTGTGGCTCAAGCTCTTGCCCGATAACGCCGGCGCGTTTCCGGGCCTGCTCGACAAATACGCACCCGGTCCGCGCAAGATGCAGGACCTGGCACAAGGCTACGGGATCGAGGTCGCGTATATGCCGGCCGGTCCGCTGATCGAGTACAACCCCGCCAAAGTCGGCGATCCCCCGAAGACGCCCGAGCAACTGCTGCAATGGTGCAAGGCGCATCCGAACAAGCTGATCTATGCGCGTCCAGCGAATTCCGGCCCGGGGCGCACGTTCCTGATGGGCCTGCCTTACGTGCTCGGCGACAAGAACCCGCAGGACCCGATCAACGGCTGGGACAAGACCTGGGCGTTTCTCAAGGCATTGAACGATTGCATCCCTTACTACCCGGGCGGCACCTCGGCGGTGATGAAGGAGCTGGGCGAGGGCACGCGTGACATGACGGTGACCGTGACGGGCTGGGACCTCAATCCGCGCGCGCTCGGCATCGTGCCCGCCGACTTCAAGGTGCAGGCGTTCGACAACATGACGTGGGTGAACGACGCACACTACATGGTGATTCCGAAGGGCGTGCCGAAGGACAAGGTGGCGGTGCTCTTCAAGCTGATGAACTTCATGCTCGAGCCCGCGCAGCAGGCGTTGACCTACGACGACGGCTATTTCTATCCGGGTCCGGCCGTGAAGGATGTCACGCTTGCCCGGGCCCCCGCGCATAGCCAGGAGGTGATCAAGAAGTACGGCCGTCCGGAGTACGACAAGTGGATTGCCGATCGTCCGCATCAGATACCGCTTTCCGCGCAGGCGATGGTCGCCGCTTTCCAGAAATGGGACCGCGATATCGGCGCGCAGAAGACGAAGTGACTTCGGGGTGCGAGGGGGGCTTGCCTTCCTCGGGGCGGAACCGGCGCCCGCAGGAAGTCCCCTTGGGGGACGGGAGGCCACATGAGGCATTCTTTTGAGCGCTTGCGGCTCGACTCGGTGTGCCGCAGCTTCACGAACGCGCAAGGCGAGCCGGTCGCCGCGCTGCGCAATCTCGATCTGGAAATCGGGCGCGGCGAGTTCATCGCGCTTCTGGGGCCGTCCGGCTGCGGCAAATCGACGGCGCTCAATTGCATCGCCGGATTGCAACCGCTTACGGCGGGCGGCATCTGGCTCGACGACGAACGCATCGACGTGTTGCCGCCCGAGAAGCGCGGCTTCGGCATGGTGTTCCAGAACTACGCGCTGTTCCCGCATATGTCGGTGCTGAACAACGTCGGCTTCGGCCTGAAGATGCGCGGTGTGCCGAAGGCGGAAGCGCATCGGCGCGCGCGTGAAGCGCTGCAGCTCGTGCAGCTCGTCGGCCACGAGAACAAGCTGCCGGGGCAATTGTCCGGCGGGCAGCAGCAGCGTGTCGCGATCGCGCGCGCGATCGTCATCGAGCCGCCGCTCGTGCTCATGGACGAGCCGCTGTCGAATCTCGATACGAAGCTGCGCATCGAAATGCGCGCCGAGATCCGGCGCATTCACACGAGCCTCGAGCGCGCGACGATTTATGTGACGCACGATCAGGACGAGGCGCTTTCGATGGCCGACCGCATCGTCGTGATGAAGGAGGGCGTCGTGCAGCAGATTGGTATACCGCAGGCGGTATACGGTCGACCAACGAACCTGCATGTCGCGCGCTTCATGGGCTATCGCAACGTGGTGCCGTTCACGCTCGAAGAGGGGCTCGGAGAATACGTCGCGATGTCGGCTCAGGGCGTGCGGCTCGTCGGCGTGGCGATGTCCGGCTTCGATCGCAAGGCGGTCGCGCTGGCGATGCGGCCTGACGATTTCGAACGCGCCACACCCGTCGACGAAAACGCGTTCGACGTGCAAATCGAAACCGTCGAATATGGCGGACGCGATTCGCTCGTGCTCGCGAATGCACCGTTCGGCAAGCTGTGGGCGCGCATGCCGGGGGAATTCAGCGAAGGCGAGCGCCTGACGCTGCGCATTGCGCCGTCGCGCGTGCTGGTCTACGAGGCCGAAGAAGAGTCATGAGCACGCTGCCCCTATCTCGCGCGCCGCGCGACGCGAAGGGCTGGCTCGTCGCACCGGCGCTCGCGTTCATCGTTGCGCTCTTTATCTATCCGTTTGCGTACGGGCTGATGCTGTCGTTTCAGCCGATGAACGGCGGCGGCGCGCTCGCGAACTACGTCACGTTCTTCACGGATACGTCGATGTGGCCGACGATCTTCGTCACGCTGAAGCTCGCAGTGCCTGCGACGCTGATCAACGTCGGCGCATCGGTGCCGGTCGCTTTCGCGCTGCGACGCAAGTCGCCGTATCAGAAGCTCGTGACCACGCTGCTCGTGATTCCGGTCACGCTCGGCACCGTGCTGATCGCGGACGGCATGCTCACGTACTTCGGCCCTAACGGCTGGTTTTCGCAAGCGGTGACGGGACTGCATCTGGTGTCGGACGAGGTGCGGCTCACGCACAACTATTGGGGCGTGCTGATCTCGCTCGTCGTAGCGGGTTTTCCGTTCGCGTTTTTGCTCACGCTCTCGTATGTGACCGGTATCGATCCGACACTCGCGCGTGCCGCGGCGACGTTGGGCGCGAGCCCGTGGCAGCAGTTCCGGCAGATCTATTTGCCGCTCCTGGTGCCGGGGCTGACGATGGCCGCTTGCCTGTCGTTCGTTCAAGCGTTCTCGGTGTTTCCGTCGGCGGTGCTGCTCGGTGCACCGGCCGGGCCGACGCGCGTGATGTCGATTGCGGCGTCCGAGGCCGCGTTCGAGAGCTACGACTATTCGCTGGCTTCCACGATCGCGATCGTGATGGGCTTCGTGCAGCTGCTCGTCGTCGTGGCGATGCTCGGCGCGCGGCGCTTCTTCTACTCAGGGCCGGTGAGCGGAGGTAAGGGCTGATGGCAAGCGACGATCACGCCCGGCGCGCATGGCCGCAACGTGGCGGCGTCAAAGCGGACGATCGAGGCGCGAGAGGCGCAGCGCCGAGCGGCATCGTGCAACGCGCGGAAGCCGCGGCCGATCGAGCGAGCGGCATGCGTCCGATCGCGACGCCGGCCGCCAAGCCGCGCGCGAGCCTCATCGACCGCGCGTGGAAGACGCTGGTCTGGGCCATAGTGGTTTTCTTCCTGTTGAACATTCTGTTGTTGATCGCGACGGTCGCGGTCAATTCCATGGCTACGCGCTGGTTCGGTACGCCGCTGCCCGAGGGCTTCACGCTGCACTGGTACGGGCAGGCATGGAGCGACTTCCAGCTTGCGAGCGTGCTCTGGGTGACGCTCGAAGTGGTGGGCGCGGTGGTGGTGCTGTCGATCGTGCTCGGCGTGCCGGCGGCTTATGCACTCGCGCGCGTCCGGTTTCCCGGCAAGCGGCTTGCCATGCTCGTATTCCTGCTGCCTTTGATGGTGCCGCCCGTCACCTATGGGATTCCCATGGCGACCGCGATGTACAAGTTCGGCCTCGCGGGCACGCTGCCCGGCGTGATTCTCGCGAACCTCGTGCCCGCGCTGCCGTTCGTGATTCTCGTGATGACGCCGTTCATCGAGCAGATCGACCCGAATCTCGAATCGGCCGCGCGCATTTTCGGCGCGAATACGTTCCGCTACTTCATGCATGTGCTGCTGCCGCTGCTCGTGCCCGGCATGCTCGCGGCGGGCTTGCTCGTGCTCGTGCGGACGATCGGCTTGTTCGAACTGACCTTCTTCACGGCCGGACCGACGACGCAGACGCTCGTGGTCGCGCTGTACTACGCGGCATTCTCGACCGGCGTGCGCGCGCCGCAATCGATCGATGCGATGGCGATGATCTATATGGCGATCACGCTGATCTGGGTGCTGATCGCGCTGCAATTCGTCAGCCCGACGCAGCTCGTGTCGCGCGTCGACGACCCGCGCTGACCGACATGCCGCGCCTAGGCTGAGCGCACGTCGCGGCCGATTCGGTCATCGGCTGACCGCCGGCTTCTCGTCCAAGACTTCAACCTGAAAAAGAGCCGCACGCGTAGTACAGCGTGCGGCTCTCGCCGTATGCGCGCGGCAATCGACGCCGGGTTGAGCGACCTTTCATGTGCGGTCGCAACAACTTGGCGGAATCGATCACGAGCGTGACGGAATTTGACATTCACGTTCCCGTACGCTTCCAGCCTGACAGAACTGTTTGCGACAAGTGATGCAAGCGCTTGAAAAAAGGCGCTTTCTCGACTTGCGGAAATCCCGATTCGCCTCGAACGAAGAATACGTGACGAGGCGGACTCCCAAGCGTCGCCGCACTGCGCGCGAATCAGCGTGCTGGTCGCCGGACGGCATCGCGAGTGCTTCGCGCGGCCGCGATAACAGCATGCATAGGAGTACATAAATTGAGCCAAGAGATCGAAAACGTTCAGGCATGCGATGACCGGCATGCTGACGCAGCGTTGCGCATCGCACCGGTCGTGCTTGCCGGCGGCTCAGGAAGCCGCTTGTGGCCGATGTCGCGCGAACAGTTTCCGAAGCAGCTGATCGGGATCGTCGGACCGGCGTCGCTGCTGCAATCGACGGTGCAGCGTCTGCGCGATTTCGCGGGAGCACGCGATGTCGCGGCCGCGCCGATCGTCGTCTGCGGCGACGACCATCGCTTCGTGACCGCCGAGCAGCTTCAGGCGAGCGGCGCACAGGCCCGCATCATCGCGGAGCCGGCGCGGCGCGGTACGGCGCCGGCATTGACGCTCGCGGCCTTGGCGGCGTGCGCGAGCAGCGGCGATGCGATTGTCGTGGCGATGCCCGCGGACCACGCAATCGCGGACACGCCCGCGTTCCAGCGTGCGATCGAACGCGCGGCGGACCACGCCGAACGCGGTGCGGTCGTGACGCTCGGGGTGCCGCCTGTGCGTCCCGATACGGGTTTCGGCTATGTCCGGCTTGGAGCGGCGCTAGGCGACGGAGCGCACCGCATCGGGCGCTTCGTCGAAAAGCCCGCCGAAGAGCTGGCGGCGCAATACGTCGCATCGGGCGAGTACTGGTGGAACAGCGGCATTTTTGTCGTGCGGGCTAGCGTCTGGCTGGACACGCTCGAGCGGCTGCAGCCGGAGATGCACGAGGCGTGCGTTGCCGCGTTTGCGAATGGCCGGGGCGACGGTCCCTTCTTCCGTCCGGCGCTCGAGGACTTTGAGCGCTCGCCGTCCGACTCGATCGACTACGCGGTGATGGAGCACCTCGGCTCGGACGCAACGCCCGCGCAAGGCGTCGTCGTGCCGCTCGAAGCGGGCTGGTCGGACCTCGGGTCGTGGGACGCCGTGTGGGATGCCCTCGACAAGGACGCCGACGGCAACGTGGCGCGCGGCCGCGTCGTTTTCGAAGGGGCGACGGCAAGCCTGGCGCATTCCGAGGGACGCCTGGTCGCTTGCGTTGGCGTGACCAACGTCGTGGTCGTCGAGACCGACGATGCGGTGCTCGTCGTCGACCGTTCGCGCGTGCAGGACGTGAAGGGCGTGGTCGAGCGCATCAAGGCAGGCCATGGGCCGGAAGCGAACACGCATCGCAAGGTGCGGCGCCCCTGGGGCTACTACGACTCGATCGATCAGGGCGAGCGCTTTCAGGTGAAACGCATCGTGGTTCAGCCGGGTGCGCGTCTCTCGCTGCAGCTGCATCACCACCGGGCGGAGCACTGGATCGTCGTGCGCGGCACCGCGCTCGTGGTGCGCGGCGACGAGCAGTTCCTGCTGAGCGAAAACGAATCCACGTTCATTCCCCTAGGCATTCAGCACCGGCTCGAGAACCCCGGCAAGGTGCCGCTCGAGATCATCGAAGTGCAGTCCGGCTCGTATCTGGGTGAAGACGACATCGTGCGTTTCGACGATACCTACGGGCGTGCGTGACGCACGCGTGTTGCGGCACACGGTTCCAACCTTGCCAACGGAAAGCGAAAAATGCACGGACCTCGAGGGTTGATGGCACGCGTCCTTGACGTCGTTTTGGTGGTCGGCGGCGCGGTGGCGGCCTCGCAGGTTCGCTTCGAGGACCTGACCGAGAGCCACTTCGATGCCGCGTTCATTGCGTTTGCCGCCGCGTTTGTGCTGGTGCTGTTTCCGGCGTTCGGCGTCTATCAATCGTGGCGCGGCCGCTCGATGCTCCGCCTGACCGGGCAGATTTCGCTGGCGTGGCTCGTGGTGCAGGGATGCGGCTTGGCGCTGATGTTCGCCTTGCACAGGACCGACTTGATTTCGCGGCTGTGGTTTGCGTATTGGACCGGCACGACCGGCGGCGCGCTGATCGTGTCGAGGTTGGCCGCGCATACGGTTCTCGCTCGCATCCGCTACGCGGGCTTGAACTTGCGCAAGGTGGCGATCGTCGGCAGCGGCGCGCATTCGGCGCTCGTATTGCGCAAGCTCGAAGCCTCGCCGGCGAGCGGCTTTCGTGCCTGCGCGATTTTCAATGTGCGCCCGGAAGCCGGCGTTGCGAAGACGGCCGTGCCGGTGTTCGACGACCTTGGTGCGTTCGGCGCGCACGTGCGGGACGAAGGCATGCAGGAGCTCTGGCTGACGCTGCCGCTTTCGGAAGAAAGCACGATCTTGCGCGTGGTCGACGAGTTTCGCGACGACCTCGTGAATATCCGCTACATGCCGGACGTCAGCAGCGTGGCGCTCTTCGACAGCAGCATGACGGACCTGATCGGCGTGCCCGCGATCAACCTGGCCGCATCGCCGCTGTCGCATCACGCGATGCTGAAGAAAGAAGTGTTCGACCGCGTGTTTGCCGCCATCGCGCTGATTCTGCTGACGCCGCTGCTGATTGCGATTGCCTTTGCCGTCAAGTGCACGTCGCGCGGGCCGGTGCTCTTCATGCAAAAGCGCAAGGGCGCGGATGGACGCGTGTTCAAGATCTACAAGTTCCGCACGATGCGCGTGCATAGCGAAGAGAAGGGCGTCGTCAAGCAGGCCACTCGCAACGATGCCCGCATTACGCGTGTCGGCGCGTTTCTGCGGCGCACCAGCCTCGACGAGCTGCCGCAATTCTTCAACGTGCTGCGCGGCGAGATGTCGGTGGTCGGCCCGCGACCGCACGCGATCGAGCACGACGAGCTGTATCAGAAGATCGTGAGCGGCTACATCCATCGCTATCGAATCAAGCCTGGAATCACGGGCTGGGCCCAGGTGAACGGCTATCGGGGCGAGACGGACAGGATCGAGAAGATGCAGGGGCGCGTGGAGTACGACCTTTATTACTTGAGGAATTGGTCGTTTGCGCTCGACATGCGCATCGTGCTTGCGACGATCAGAAAAGGCTTGGTTCATCAAAACGCGTACTAGCGATTTGCATGACTAACTAAAGCATAAAAATACAAATAGATAAAAATTGAGGTTTACATGTCGGTAGCCGGCTCATATCTGATTGAAAAATTGAATGCTATTGCGGGGCGACGCACGCTTCTCCTGACAAGTGTCGCATTGTGTCAAGCGTTGGCGGCTTGCTCGGTTGCCCCCGGTATGCGTATGAGCCAAACAGAAACGTTACTCGTCACATCTGCTTCCGAGCAGTCGGAAGCCGCCTACCTGACTATCCCAATCACGGACATCAATGTCAGTTTGATCGAGAAAATGCGCGTGGCGGCGGCTCAGCGAGAAGCGGATGACCTGCACGTGCTGTATGGCGAGGCGAGTCCCTATTATGTTGGTGTCGGCGACGTCCTCCAGATAACGGTTTGGGATCACCCGGAATTGGCGGCGGCCGGAGGTTTGCAGCAGCAGACGAATACTCGGCCCGCCGATCCGATTCCCGGCTTCGTCGTCGACAACAATGGGAATCTCCAGTTTCCTTATGCCGGGACGTTGCATGTTGCCGGCCTTGAGGTCGCGGAAATCCAGAAGCGTATTACCGAGGCGCTTTCGCGAACATTCGTGAGCCCTCAGGTGACGGTCCGGATCAACTCGTTTCGTTCGAAACAAATATATGTAGACGGGCAAGTTCACACGCCGGGCATCGTCGCAATCAATGACGTTCCGTTGACGTTGTATGAGGCGATCAACCGCGCCGGCGGGCTGGGCCCGGATGCCGATCAGAGTCGGATCGAACTCGTGCGAGGAGGTACCTCGTATAAGTTGAATATGTCGAAGATGCTTTCGAGCGGCATGGATCCGTCGAAGATATCGCTGCTAAGCGGCGACCTGTTGCGTATTCCGCCCCGCACGGATAGTAGCGTATCGGTAATGGGTGAAGTCAACCGGCCGATTACCGCCGTGCCGTTGCAAAGCGGAGAACTCACTTTGAGCGATGCCATCGCCCAGGCGGGAAGCATCAATTCCTCGACCGCTAACGCAGCCCAGATTTACGTCATTCGAGGCTCGCTGAAAAAGACACCGAATATCTATCGAATCGACGCGCATTCGCCGGTCGCGATGCTGCTTGCCAATCAATTTGAGCTTCAGCCCAAGGACATCGTCTACGTAGACGGGAGTGGATTGGTACGCTTCAACCGCGTGCTTACCCTCCTGCTGCCCGCCATCAACGCAGGTTTGACCGCAGCGGTGTTGACAAAATGAGCGCGGACCACGTTGCGCGGCACAGCGTGCTTTATTTGGCGTCACGGCCGCCATTTCCAGCGCGGGGCGGGCGAGAGAAGCTTATTTTGCAAAGCTTGGATTTTCTTGCTGCGGAACACGATGTGCATGTGATCGTCTTCTGTGGCAGGTCAGAGTCGGTTGACGCCGGTAAGTTGAGGGAGCTTGGCTGCCGTTCGGTGACTACGATTGCGCTGCCGAACAGCGTCGAGGTTGCATTCAACGTGGTGACGAGGCTACGTCACTCGTTGCAGGAGAACTTGTTCTTCTCCCGGCGTGCGCAGACCAACGTGAGAGAGATAGCTTGCCAGGGCTTCGACGTGGTCGTCGCGGATATGCTAAGGACCGCACAGTATTGCGACGTTCTCAAGCTTCCGAAGATCGTCGATCTCGACGACTTATTGGCCGACCGATACAGGCAGTTCATTGAGAACGGACACCACTCCGAGATATTCGGAACATTCTCAAATCGGATCCCGCGCGTGTTCAAGGCTATCGAACCGATGTTGCGCCGACATGTGCTCAAGCGAGAACAGCGCATTATCGGGAACCGTGAGCGAGGGGCGCCAAGCAGATTTGACGCGACGTTGCTGACTTCACTCAAGGAAGTGCGTCGCTTGGAGACTGGGAGTCCTGCAGCTAAGTCGGTCTATGCGAATCCGCAAGCGGTGGCGGTCCCGAATGCCGTGTGGCACCCGGATCCGAGTGTTCCCGTGGTGATCAATCTTTTCTTTGTCGGGAATCTGAAGACTTCTCAGAATTTGGCTTCACTCAAGCATATTTCGCATGAAATCATGCCGGCGCTGATTGGTCGTGGACTGAATGCCGTATTGCACACAATCGGTGATCACGACCAGCGAGCGGGGGAGATTACGGCGGGAATTCACCGGAATGTCGTGCATTATGGTTTTGTGTCTGATTTTTCGACGATTTTGCATCAATGCCATGTCGCGCTGATGCCGATAGTTGAAGGAACCGGCATAAAGACGAAAGTCCTGGATGCAATGGCAATGGGAATTCCCGTGGTGACGAACGAGCTTGGCATTGAAGGACTCACCGTAACGCACGGCCGAGAGGTGCTGATTGCCCACTCGCCGAACGAAGCGGCCCGGCTAGTTGAGGAATTGGCAAATAATCCCGCGCTGTGCCAGCAAATCTCGCTCGCCGCGCGCGCATACGTGGTGGAGCATCACGATCCTTTATTGCTTAGACGCCAATTTTTGGAGCATGTCTCGGTAGCTGTGGAAAGAGGGCGTGAACGAATTTTGCTTGCGAGCGGCTCTGGACGCCGCGAAAGTGGGGGCGTTGCGCCACTTCAAAAAATTTCTTGAGCTGGGAAGGCCGATGAAATAGAGCACTGCCTTCTTCGTCTCTACTTGCTTTACGGTATGACGATGGAGTTGGAAATCGTATTCTTTAAAAATGGTTTTCCGATTGCTTGGACAAAATAAGTTCCAGACTGCTGGGGCAGCGGTATTGATGTTGTATCAGGCGGATAGCTAGCGAACTCTTGGAACAGCTCATTGCCTTTCTGCCGTAGTAGGACGATGTGATCTATCGTCGATGCATGGCTCAATTGGATATCGATGCTTTTGCCGGAACGCAGCACGCTCAAGGTGGCGCAGTTGTCGATGCCACTTTCAAGCGCCGTGCCTTCTTCGTAGTCGTTCCAAGTAATCAGCTGTAGAAATGGAAGTTGATCCTTGACGCTGTACTGGGAGTTGACCAAATAGAAGGATCGAAGCCAGGTTTCACCGCATGACTGGTCGATATGTTTGGGGTTTTCCTTTCCCCACGGAGCGAGAGAATCGTCGAACCCTTTATAAGCGGCACCGACCGTCAACTTTGCCGGCTCGGTGTGGGCATAGCGGTAGAAGCTGGTTAAGCGGGAGGCGGGGCTGCTTGGAAGAATACTGTTTTTGGCGGGGGCATCTATCCAGGCGAAAGCACCGCGGCTTGCATCGAGATCGAAGCCCTGCTTGTGAATGTGGACCCACAGTATTTCCGGAAAGGCAGCTTGAATCTTGGCCCAGTCGGCGTCACCGACCGCATCCATTCCGAATTCGAAGACCACAGGTTGCGCGCTATAGCGAAGATATTGAGGGTTGGAGAAGTAGTTTTTTGATAGCGGACGAAGGTAATACAAGATGGTTTGCGTCAAGTCGCATCCCTGGCAACGATGGAATTTGTAAACACCACTGTCGACCATGATGGAAAAGGATAGGTTGGGAAATTCACCCAGGATTTGGGCCGATTTTCGCCAGGCGGTTTCGACGAAATCCTGGCTTCCGTACCAATCCACCACGACGCCATCGATGCCGCGCGATGTCATGTCCGTGAAGGTCCGGCGAATTTGGTCGGGATCGTCGGACCGGTAGCGGACGTCGACTCCCCGGGGACTTGGGCCCCACCACGGGAGGTAATGGACGAGCACTTTCGTCGTGTGCCCTGGATAAAGGAGCGTGTGGACGTTGACTTTGGAAACGTTTGTATCGCCAGGCAGGTTGCCGTTCGAGGAGCCCTTGAAATTGGCGCTGGCGGATGTATTGCCGCGCATGGGGGCGACGCTGGAAAGGGTCGTACCTTGGCCGGCATGGGCCAGGACCGTGTAAGCGGTCAGGCACGAGAGTGCAATTCGGATAAGGGTCTTTGTCGTGCGTGTGGTAGAGAACATTGTGGTTGAACAGACAGTTTTTGAAGTAGGCGAAGGGGCCGAGACGCGATGTGACCGAACGGAAAGGTATTGGTGAGTTATTGTGATAAATAGTCCAATCAGAAGCAAGGTCTATAAACACGCATTCGCATTTTTGTTGTTGTTGGCTTATTTTGTGGGCGCATTCTTTTTGTGTCCTAATGACTATCCTTGGCAGGATTTGGGGGTCGTAATTCTATTGATTTGTGCTGCTTTCGTATATTTTGGGTCGTACGTGGCCTTGTCGATTTACCTGCGCCAACGTCGAAAAAAAACGGAAAGCAGTGATTGGCGATAGCTTGAATGTCGGTGGGGGCAGCGTGTTGAGAATATTGACAGTGTGTACTGCAAATGTATGTAGAAGTCCTTTCGCGGAGCTCGTCTTGCGAGGAAAGTTGAAGGGCGCTCGGGCGACGGTTTCCTCCGGCGGGACTCACGCGTGCCCAGGCGCGAGTGCGGATCCCACCATCATGGCGATTGCGCGCGATCGAGGACTGGGCGATCTCGAGCATCACCGATCCAAATTGTTTCTGCCGTCGCTGTTCGCGAAGTTCGATCTGATCCTGTGCATGGAAGAGATGCATATGGAAAATGTGCTTCGTGAAGATTTCACCCAAAGAGGCAAGGTTAAGCTGTTTGGGCATTGGCAGCGTGTCGAAATCTCGGATCCGACTGGAAGGGATCGAGAGCATTACGAAACGTGCGTCGAAGTTATCGATGCTGCAGCAGCAATATGGGTTGAAAAGTTGAGGCAAATGGAGCTGGTATAAAAAGCGAGTGCACAGCGTTGGGCACGATGCTGTCGGCTTAGCACGGTCGTGATAGTGCATATTAAAAAACGCATGTTTTATTAATTGAGATCAGGCATGGCTACTGGATATTTCCCCGTAAATTCTCAGAAGAATCGAGTTGATGTTGCTGAGAGTGATTCGATGGGGTTGTCACCGATTGATCTACTTGAGAATCTCGTCGCATACCGATCTGTTTTCTTATGGGTGTTTGGAGTCATATTGCTATGTACGACGGCGTATGTATTCATAGCAACGCCTATTTACTCGGTCGATGCCACTATTCAAGTGGAGGAGAAGAAGGGCAGCGCACTCGGTTCGTTGTCTTCGGTTGCCAAGGCGCTTGATATCGAAAATTCGCCAGTTCTCGGCGAGATCGAGATCGTACGGTCGCGGTCGGTGTTGAGCGAGGCGATTGAGGCTACCGGTGCCCAAACGACCGTTTCCGTCATCAATACCTTTCCTTTGATCGGCCGGTGGCTGGGAACCATTTTGCCGCGAAGGGAGAACGGGCTCGTGGATGCACCGTTTGGAATCGATTCGTGGGCGTGGGGTGGGGAGATCGTTCTCGTCAAAACCTTTGATGTGCCGTATCGGATGCAGGGGAAGCGCCTGGAGTTGGACTACACGGGCAATGAGCACTGGGTCCTTAAGGACAAAGACGGGGATGAGCTGCTTAAGGGCGTGGTCGGGCAGCTCGCAGTCGGCAACGGCTACCGGGCGCAGTTCGACAAGATTCTGGCGCGGCCTGGAACGAGATTTCGGCTCGTTCGACATTCCATGCAAGACCGTATCGAACGGATCTTGAAGGAGTTGACTGCTGTTGAGACAAAGCGGCAGTCGAGCGTGATCAAATTGACATATGAAGACGACAATCCAATCTACGCGTCGCGGCTGTTGAATGCGATTGCTGACGCATATCTTGCACAGAACGTCAAACGACGCTCGGAGGAATCCGAGAGAAGCCTCGAGTTTCTGGAACAGCAACTGCCCGTTGTGAAGGATCGGTTGCAGAGTGCTGAGGCGGCGCTCAATGCTTTCAGAAACCGGCAGGGCAGCATTGACATAGGCGGTGAGATCAAGCTGCTTTTGGACGAGTCGGCGACGATCGAGAAGTCGAAATTGGAAGCGCAGATGAACAAGAGTCAGCTGGCAACGAAGTACCGGGCTGACAATCCGCTGTTGCGTGCAGCCGATGCACAGCTTGGGGAAATCGAGCAGTCGTCGTCGCGCTTGAACTCGCAAATACGCGAGCTTCCGCTTACCCAGCAGCAATACCTGCGTCTTGCGCGAGACGTGGAAGTCAACAACCAGTTGTACGTCGGTTTGCTTAACAACGCACAGCAGTTGCAGATTGCAAAGGCGGGAACGATCGGTAACGCCTCGATCGTGGACTACGCAATTGTGTCGGACAAGCCGGTAAGCCCTAACAAAGTATTGATGGTCGCCGTTGGGGGAATTTTGGGGCTCATCTTCGGATTTGCAGCCGCGCAGGCCGTTGCCGTCGTATCGGCTCGCGTTCGCGACCCGAAGCGTCTCGAAGCCGTAACGGGAAGTCAAACGCTCGGTATTCTTCCGATTTCGCAGGAACAGTTAGCGAAGGGAGAGGGCGAGTCGCCATTCTTGATCAGCAAACAGATGAGTGATGTGCCATTGGTGCAATCCATGCGAAGCCTGGTTCTTGCTTTGCAATTTGCCTTGGCGGAGAAGAAAGACGGCAAGGTGATCCTGGTGACCTCGGCAGTTCCAGGGCAAGGCAAGTCTTTGACCTCCGCGAACATTGCTTACCTGCTCGCGGAAAAGGGGATGAAAACACTTTTGCTTGATGCTGATTTGCGGAAATCGACTGTTCACCGATATGTGGACGTCGGAAACGGTGCCGGCGTAGTTGGCGTACTGCAAGGAGCTGCCGATCTCAAAAGCAGTGTGAAGACGCTGTTCAAAAATATGGATGTTCTGCCTGTCGGAAAGAGAACGAACAAGGCTGCCGAGCTCTTTGGGAACGGCGCGCTGGAGGAGTTGATCCGTATCGCTCGTCAAGAGTACGACGTGGTTGTGATCGACTCTCCGCCGGTACTGCCGGTGCCGGACGCGGCGTTGCTCTCTAAGCACGCCGATGCCACGGCCTTGGTCGTGCGTCAAAACAAGGTGAGCTATCCCGAGGTTGTCGAGTCGCTTTCTAACCTGGCGAAGATCGGTTGCAATGTGGATGGCCTTGTATTTAATGGCTTCTCGCCGTCCACAATGCGCTATGGATATCTGTACCGGTACCAATACTATGGCGGTGCGTATCGCTATGGGGCTGTGGACAGATAAACCGGCGACATCATCGATCATATTTTCGCCATGTCGATGCTGCAGTTATTTGTTACCTGCGGCATTCCGACAAGATCCTAGAACGTCGTTTTCGGAGCGGAAAACGACTTAGGCAGAAAGGGAAATGATGAAAATCGCATGGTTCTTAGGGCCGCGCTCGAGTTCATGGAACGGCGTCGGGCAGCATAGTGCGCTGCTCATTCGTTCCTTGAAGGGTTTCGAAAGGGTCACCGTTGATGAGATCAGCATTCCAGCAAACGCACGGTCGATTAAGCGTTACTTATGGCAATTTCTCGTTTATCCATTTTTGGCGATAAGGGCTGCATGCACCTCCGACCTAGTGGTGATCTATCAGGAGGATATGTGCCACTTAATCCCATTTATCCGTATTGCTGGTGGCAAAGCTTGTCTTATTTTTCATCATGTTGCAGTGCGAAATAAGGTTGATGGCATAGTGGAATATATAAAATCAATTTATCTGCGCTTGCTGCAACATATCGTTTCGTATGCGAATTTGGTGCTGGTCCCTTCTGAGGCGACAGCACGCGATCTGGTCAGTTATACGAACGTCCAGGCGGATACGTTACGGGTAGTTCCATGCCCTTTTGATAATCGATATTTCGATGATTCAAGTGGGTTGGGGAAGTATCTCGCGAGAGAGTTTCTGAAGAATAAATTCGGATTGGATCTGGGAAATAAGTTTGTAATATTGAATGTCGGATCCGACGAAGGACGGAAGAACAACTTTGCACTTTTCGACGGAGTGTCGAGATTAAACACGCTGAGGGAGATCTCCCTAATTCGAGTTGGGGAGCCGATCAATGCGGAGAATAGGAAAATTTGCAAGGATTTCTCGAGAAACTCCGGAGTCGATGCATATTTTTTTGACAAGGTCGACGACGACGATTTGAAGAGATTTTATCTGGCCTCTGATGCTTACGCTTCTCCCAGCTTACATGAGGGATTTGGCAGAACGGTGATCGAAGCCCAAATTGCCGGGTTGCCGGTGGTGGCCTCCGGACTGCCGGTGTACCGGGATAACATGGGGGAGACATTCATGTCGATCGATCAACCGTGGGATGGCGGGGCATGGGCCGACGCGCTCGCGCGATTGATATCTGACGAGGAGCTCACCGCGGCGCTCGTGGTATCGGGACAAGAGAACGCCAAGCGATTTTCGATCGAGGTCGTAGGGGAAAAGCTAAATCAAACCTTCGCAAATTTCTTCGGTAGTGCCCGAAAAGATGCGCGGTTGCCGGGCTGATTTTTTATTATCGTTGATATATGAGAAAAATGAAGCCGGAGAGCGGTGATGCGAAGGCGGTGAAATTATGGACAGCCATAATTTTGATTTTACTGGTACTCGTCAATAGCTTCCTTCCGTACACCAATTTCAACGAATTTAGTGCGCCGGTCACATTTATTCTCGCGACGGCGGCGACCATCGTTCTTCTTATTGTTCGCCCGGTTTTCGCAATATCAATTCTGTATCTATTGATGCTGGCGCTGACGGCGTTCATTGCGGGGATTGGCACAGAGGCTGGGGGGCTGCTGACAGAAACGGGTGTTTTAGGCGAGCCGGATGGTGCGTTTAGCCGGTTGCTGTTGTTTTATATAGTATTTGTCGCGGCCGCGTTTCTTGGCTTCGATAGAACATTTGACGAAAAGAAAAGCCGCGGCTTGGTATACCCAGCCGCAATTGCGAGCCGGAAAAACCTGTATTCAGGAATCGCGTTGGTGTGCCTGATTGTCGTTGCTGGGGTGGGAGCGGGAGCGCTCGAGGGGTTTGCGTTCTTGCAAGGGGTAAATCGTTATGCTTTGCGTAACGATAGCTCGAGCTTGGGAGGGTTACTGTTCTCGACCTTTCTCAACAACAGAATGTTCATGGCTATTTTTTTGGGCATTTTGATCGCGGCGGGGAAAGGGTGGCAGCGCTGGCTTGCCGTAGTGCTGGCTGCAGTGGGGGCGCTACTTAGCGTGCTTCACGGCGAACAGTTTATGGCTACCCTGCAATACTGTTTGAGTGTTTTAACACCGGTCGTAGCGATCAACGTGATCGAACAAAAGCCCGTTCTCCGCTATCTTGGCTTCGGCGCTTTGGTGGCGCTTCTCGTTGGCGGGGTCTCGGTGTATTACGCCTACCAAGCTCAAGGATTTGATGTTGATGAAATGGTTCTGGTCAGATTCCTGCTGCAAGGGCAGGCTTGGTACGTCGTGGATGGCGATTCCGGTTTTTTATCGGCGCCTGCACTCGGCGGAATACACGCGTTTGCCCGCTTCCTCGGCTCCTTGATTAACTGGTCATCTCCGTCATTTGACGACTACACGCACCTTAGCGGCCTGCGCGACTTAATGGTCGCTTATGGTTTGCCAAGCGTGATGGATGCATACGTTACGGATAATGTCACCTTCACGATGGGGCAAATGGCCGTTCCGGTTTTTTGGTTCGGAATGCTGGGCGGTGCAATTTTTGTCTTTTTCACAGGATATTTATTAGGGATTTTGTGTGGTTGGCAAATCAGATTTATTATTCGCGGAGGTGTCGTTGGGCTTTGGTTTGTGACGAAGGTGTCTTACTATGCTGCGTTCGGCATGCAGCAGGGCGAATATTGGAATATTTTTGGAATAAGAATGCTGTTTTTTGTGACTTTGACGGTTGTTTGGTGTTTCTTGTTCGAATCAGGCGCCGAACGGGGTAAAGTCGGATGGCGGGTGCGAGCGTGAGGAATATCGCGCGCTTAGCCGTTTCGTCAATGTCGGGGGTGGCGACGGAAAAAATCGTGGCAATGTTGGCTGCATTCGCGAGTAATTATTTATTTGCTCGAATGTATGGAGCAGCATTGTTTGGTGAATTGCAATACGCGCTATCTTTGGCGTATATCGTCGGAAGTGCGGCGTTGATCTTCAGCGCCCAGTCTGTGAGCCCCATTCTGGGTAGGCATACGCTTTTGCGGCATTTGGTTTTCTATTCCGCGTTCCGGCTGAGGCTTTCCGTCACGGTCCTGGTATTTGTTATTTTTTCCGGAATCGTGCTGCTGATCATACGTCCCCACAGCCTCGAGCTTACTTTGATCGCGGGCCTCGCCATGTTCGCCGAGCCCATTTCCCTTGGGGCGCTGATGGCCTATGTCGACTCGCGGCCGTGGATCGTAACCAGGGCGAAGGCATATGCGAGCAGCGCGCGCGTAATTTGGCTGTATCTGGCGGCGCATGCGTCTCTGGGGGCGGCCGTTGCGTCGATCGCGTGGCCAATCGAAGCATGTGTCGCGGCGGCGGCGCCATTTTTTCGCTATCGGGCGCTTGCTATTGCAGAGCCGCGGCATCTGCGCAACTCGGACGCCGTCAAGCGTATTTTGATTGCGAGAGGGCTTAAGCTCTGGCCGGCCATCGCTGCCGGCATCTTTTTGCTGCGTATCGATCGAATCTTGCTAGGTTCACTAATATCGAAGGCGGAATTAGGCGTCTATGCGGCGGCGGCCTCTCTTGTCGAACAGTGGAACATGATGGGCGCAACGTTGGCGTTGGCGCTCGCCCCGAAACTCGTGTTTGGGATGCGGTCCGGTGCGGAAATCCGACGGGGTGCGCTGATGCTCGGTACGTATTTGGCGGCGTTGGCGGTGGCCGGCAGCATTGGAAATTTCTTTATCGGGCGGTATGTTTTTTTGGCGATATACGGACATGCGTTTGAATCGGGAATTTCCATATTAAATGTCGCAATGTTCTGTTCGGTAGTCGTGTTTGCCGATTCAGGGTTCAGCGCTTGGCTGTTTGCGGCTAAGCAATACCGCATGTTGCTTATCAAGCAAATTCTTACTGTGATGGCCATCGTTGTTTCACCATTTCTGTTCCCTCGTTCCTACATTCAATATTCGCCTTCTATCGGGAGTGCTGCATCGCTCGCATTATTCTGGTTGGTACTGATCGTTAAAACACACTCGCGCGCGGTGAAAAAATGAATATCTGTTTGTGCTCCAATCGATTTCCCCCGTCGGTGGTTGGGGGCGCTGAGCTCACTGTCAGCTACCTGGCTGGAGGTCTGAAGGAAAGGGGACATAAGGTTTCGGTTTTATCTCTTTCCGATACCCACTCCAGAGTCGTTTACGATTGGAAGGGTGTTGATGTACTCGCGCTACCAAATTTCAATATATACAATCAATTTTATCGTGGGGCCCGTAGCTGGATAAGGAAGACTGTTTTTTCAATTGTGGATATATTTAATCCTTTTGTATTTATTGCTGCAATTTTATATTTTCGCGGGCGAAAATTCGATGTGCTGTGCACGCACAACATCAAGGGCATTGGGCCGGCGATCTGGCTTGCTGCGAAGCTTCATGGGATCCCGATAGTTCATGTCATTCACGATTACTGGATGATTTGTCCGTCTTCCACGATGTTCAAGAATGGGCGGGCTTGTTCGGGCGTTTGCCGATCATGTGCGGTTGCCTCTTTTCCAAAAGGGAAGCTGTCGCGCTTTGTGACGAGTGTGGTTGGAGTCAGTAATTTCGCCTTGAATCGACATATCGAAAATAATTGCTTTATGGGTTCAAAGGCGTCGGTAATTCATAATTCCAGGCCACCGATGAGGAATGCGGGTAATGTCTCAAAACGCGATGGCACGTTCATTGTTGGATTTATTGGCCGCATTGAGGCGGAGAAGGGGGTGCGAGAATGCTTTGAGGCGGTAAAAGCGTCTGGGCTAAGCGATGTGGAGATATATGTTGCTGGGCGCGATCCAGACGGTGTTTTGAAGAAGTTAACAGAAGAATTTGGTGGATTTAGGATTAAGTATTTCGGTTTCATCGAACCGGAAGATTTTTATTCTTTGGTCGATGTTGTCGTGGTGACTTCGATGTGGGATGAGCCGTTTGGAAATGTCGCATTTGAGCCATGGGAGTTTTCAAAGCCGACTGTTGCGTTTGCATCCGGCGGGCTTCCGGAGGTATTTGGAGATTTAAAGGAACTGGTCGTGGGGCGCGGAGATGTGGCGTCCCTTGGGGCGATCATTCATCGATTGGCCGTGGATTCGAGTTTTTACGACCATGTTTCGGCGCGATGTGTTGAGCGCCGAGCGTACTTTTCTCCTGATCGGCAGGTTGGAGAGTTCGAGCGCATGTTGCTTGAAATTTAGCGATGAGGGGCTGCCACCTTTGGGGGAAGCCCCTAATTCGAGGTCGCTTGGCAACGGGTGCGACCGCTCGCAACGATCGGGAGAACGAGTTTCGCGGCGGGTTCGCCCGAGGCGTGCGAGACAGCCTCACTTGAAACGTTAGCACGCCTCGCACGCAAAGTATCGGACTCTCGCGACTACCTCGGCTAGAAGATTCGCGAAACAAGTGCGGAGTCAGATGCTGCTTCATCCACTGCAATCCACTATGGGAGGAACGGCCCGTTTCCTCCTCCAATCCCATCCTTTGCCGCGTCTCGCCCGATCGTGTAGTACGTCCACCCCTCCTTTTTCATCGACACCGGGTCATACAGATTCCGGCCATCGAACACGACGGTGTTCTTTAAGGTCGCCTTCATGTGCGCGAAGTCCGGGCTCTTGAATTCCTTCCACTCGGTGAGGATCACGAGGGCATCGGCGCCTTGCAAGGTAGCGTCTCTATCCCTGGAGAATCGAATGCCCTCGTAGCTATCAGGATCGAGATCATCGGCGAGTGTACGACGCGCTTCGTCAAGCGCCACAGGGTCGTAGACGCTCACTGTCGCCCTTGCGCGCAACAATTCGGCAATCAGCGCTCTACTGGTTGCCTGCCGCATATCGTCCGTATTGGGCTTGAAAGCGAGTCCCCAGACAGCAAAATGCTTGCCTTCCAGCGAGTGATCGAAGTGATGCCGGATTTTGTCGAATAGCACCATCTTCTGTTGCTCGTTGACGAACTCCGCCGAGGCGAGAATGTTCAACTCCATGCCTTGCTCGCCGGCCGTGTGCATCAGCGCACGCACGTCCTTCGGAAAGCATGAGCCGCCGTAACCACACCCTGCGTATAGAAAACTGTAGCCGATGCGCGGATCGGACCCGATGCCCTGGCGCACCTGCTCGATATCGGCGCCAACGCGATCCGCCAGGTTGGCCAGTTCGTTGATGAACGAAATGCGTGTCGCCAGCATCGCATTGGCGGCATATTTGGTGAACTCGGCCGAGCGCACATCCATAAATAGCGTGCGTTGATGGTTGCGATTGAACGGGGCGTAGAGCTGCTCTAGTAGGCTTTTCGCGCGCAGGCCGGGCACATCGAGGTCGCAGCCGATCACGATGCGGTCCGGGCGCAAGAAGTCTTCGACCGCGGCCCCCTCTTTGAGGAACTCGGGGTTGGAGACGACAGTGAATTGGGATTCGACACCGCGAACGGCCAGTTCGCGCATGACGATGTCGCGAACTTTGTCCGCGGTGCCGACGGGCACAGTCGATTTGTTCACGATTACCGTGAACGTGTTCATATGCCGTGCGATGCCGCGCGCGGCGGCGAGCACATACTGCAGATCGGCTGAACCGTCTTCATCGGGCGGCGTGCCGACGGCAATGAACTGAATATCGCCGTGCGCCACGGCTTCCGGAATGTCGGTGGAAAAGCGAAGACGTCCAGCCTCGCGGTTGCGTTCGATCACATCCGACAAGCCAGGCTCGTAGATCGGTACGACGCCGTTGTTGAGCTGATCGATCTTGACCGAGTCGACATCGAGACACAACACATCGTTGCCTAATTCCGCCAAGCATGCTCCGGTGACGAGCCCGACATAGCCTGTTCCGACAATGGTGACTTTCATGTGTCCGAGGTGCAAAAAATGGATAGCGAGAAGCAGCGCGACGCTGCATGCCTATTGCTCGTGAATACGAGTTAGAGACCCACGAGCACGCATCTTTACCGAAAGAATTCGGCTTTAGGGCAGGGTGGCGAAAGGGGACCAGATATTTTCATTTTTCGCCAAATCCGCCTTGATGGCCGCGAATGGCGATGTCCGAAAAAAACAAGAAAGTTCGCATAAACGTATTTCTAAAATTTATAAAAAAAACCCGCCGATGAAACTGGCGGGCAAAATGGGGGAATGGGACCCCTCCGGAATCGCAATCGCTGGGCGCCGGATTGGCGAGCGTCCTATATGGATTTCGCCATTAGCCGTTTGCTCGCGCGGTATTCCGTCGGCGTCGTTTCGAGGTGTTTGCGGAACAGCTTCGAGAGCCGTCCGCCGCTGCCGATGCCGCAACGCCGAGCAATCTTGTCGACCGGCAAATTGGTTTCGACGAGCAGGCGGCAGCTCATGTCGAGCCGCACGTACAAGAGGTAGTCGGATGGCGTGACCCCCATCTCCATCTTGAAGCGCCTTAGGAAATTGCGCTCGCTCATGGCGGCGATTTGTGCGGCGTCGTCGATGGCAATCGGCCGATCGCCGTTCGCCTCGAGCCACCGAGCCGACTCCTGAATTTTCTCGCTGACGCAAACCGACGCGTTCTTGCGCACGATGGAGGTGAATTGGGTTTCTGCCGGAGGCGCAATCCAGTTGGAGATCTGGCGTGCGGTTTCCGCGCCGAGGTCCTCGTGAACCACCGACAGCGCGATACGCAACGGGTCCGCGGGCTCAGCCAATGGGGCGCCGCTGGCGACGTTGCGCAAGGACTTGGCGACGCGCTCGCCATAGCCGCGCCCATTTGCGGCCTGCCCGAAGCCGGCCGCTTCGAGGAGCAAACGGCCTTCGGCGATCGGGAAGATCAGCTCCGTGCGAGGATAGGCACGGCGTAGCCACGTGACCAGCCGCTCGTCGCGCAATGCGTTGGCGGCCCCGATGCCGCCGACGATGAAGAGCGCGTGGAAATCGTCGGTATTGCGCAGTGTCTCGACGCTCTCTGTCCAGACGAAGACGGACGACGCGCTGGCGATTCTGCCGCCAGCCGCCGAGAGCAAACAGACTTCGTAGTGCGCGCTACCACGTTGCGCCGAGCCGGCAAATGCATTTGCCGAGTGGAATACCTCTACGATTGCTGCCGCGCCGGGAAGTGCAAAGCCATTGAACAACGCCACGCCGATACGCTTTGCACGGCGCGTGTCAGGCAGGATAAGCGGCAATACGGCATTCCGTTGAATTTCGGCAAAGCACTGCATCTCACTTTCCCCGGCAAATTGGTGGTCTCGTTCCGATCGTCTTTGCGTCGGATTAATCGAACGAGCCGATCGTACCTAGGGATAGCCCTTATCAATATTTAATGGCCGAAATTGCCAACATGTTGTCGGATAGCGTCAATCCCTAAAGAAATGAAAATTGGCCTCGTAAATCAACGCGCATAAGTAATATTGAAAATTGCGCGCAAACGTTTTCGTAACGATTCGTAAAGCTGTATTTACGGCTTTATGCCGCTTTAGAACTGCTAATCGAACGTCGTCTCTTTGGAAGCGCAGAGCGATGGTGCGATGAAGGAGCGCACCGATTCCTGCAGGCCAGCCAGATAGTCATATAGGTAAGCATTGAACTCGGCGCTCACCTCCGGATGCCTTAGAAGCCTTAACAAAATGACGCTTGGGGCTGTTTACTTTCGATCGTTCCTGTTAACCTTTTCGTTGTTTCGACGGCGAAAAGGACATGGCCAGACCCATACTCGACGACGACCTCTGGGCACTCATCGAACCGTTGCTGCCGCCGCCCAAACCCCGGCGCTCGCGGTATCCCGGGCGCAAACCGCTGGACAATCGCGCGGTGCTCACCGGCATCCTATTCATCCTCCAGAGCGGTCTGCGCTGGGACATGCTGCCACGCGAGATGGGCTGCGGCAGTGGCATGAGTTGCTGGCGGCGCCTGCGCGACTGGCAGGAAGCCGGCGTATGGGACCGGCTACACGAAGTGCTGCTCGCGCGGTTACGCGCAGCCGACCAGATCGACTGGTCCCGGGTCATCGTCGACTCCTCTTCAATCCGTGCGGTCGGCGCTGGTCAAAAACGGGACCCAATCCCGCCGACCGCGCGCGACCTGGTTCAAAGCACCACCTCATCACCGAAGCGCAGGGCATCCCGCTCGCGGTCATCCTGACGGGCGCCAACCGCAACGACGTCACCCAGCTCCAGGCACTGGTCGATGCAATCCCGCCGATCGGCGGCAAACGTGGAAGGCCGCTATCGAAGCCCCAAATCGTTCAAGGTGACAGGGGCTACGACCACGACAAATACCGACGTCCGTTACATGCCGCCGGCATTGCAACTGAGATAGCGCGGCGGGGCCAGCCTCACGGCAGCGGTCTGGGCAAAACCCGCTGGGTCGTCGAGCGCACTATCTCGTGGCTTCACAACTTCCGACGACTGCGCATCCGCTTCGAGCGCCTGGCGTTTATTCATGAAGCTTTCCTGAAGCTGGCCTGCTGCATCATCTGCTGGCGACAGTTGCAAAACTCATTTTGTTAACACCTCTTAGCGCAAACTCGACCGTTGCCTTCAAATAGCCGAGCTTGCTGCCGCAATCGAAGCGCGTGCCGTGGTACTTGTACGCAAGCACTTGCTCGTCGGCGAGCAGCGACTGGATCGCATCGGTCAACTGCAGCTCGCCGCCAGCGCCGGGCTTTAGCGCGCGCAGGTGATCGAAGATGCGAGGCTTCAGGACATAGCGGCCCACCACGCCCAGGTTAGACGGCGCGACTTCCGGTGCCGGCTTTTCGACAATGCCGGTCATTTTGATGATCGAGTCTTCCCATTTCTTACCCGCCACGATCCCGTACGATTTCGTGTCCGATGGCGGGATCTCTTCGACCCCGATCACCGAGCTGTGATAGTGGTCGAACATTTCGATCATCTGCTGCATCACGGGCGGCTCGCCATACAGCAAGTCGTCTGCGAGGATCACCGCGAACGGGTGGTCTCCGACGAGCTTCTCGGCGCACAGCACCGCGTGGCCAAGGCCGAGCGCTTCCGGCTGGCGCACGTAGAAGCAGTCGACATGGCTCGGCTTGATGCTGCGCACGAGCTCGAGGAGCTTGTCCTTGCCGCGCGCTTCGAGCTCCGCTTCGATCTCGTACGACTTGTCGAAGTGGTCTTCGATCGCGCGCTTGCTGCGGCCCGTCACGAAGATCATTTCGGTGATGCCGGCGGCCATCGCTTCTTCGACCGCGTATTGGATCAGCGGCTTGTCGACGACCGGCAGCATCTCTTTCGGGCTCGCCTTGGTCGCAGGGAGGAAGCGGGTACCGAGTCCAGCTACAGGAAATACGGCTTTCTTAACCTTGAACATACGAGTTCCCGAATGTCGTCACCGTGATTGAAACCGGAAGCGCGCTTGCGAGTGCCTAAGCCATGGCAAGCCGGGATTCCGGGAATGCCTCGGTCAAGCGATCGATGTTCACACGCTTGCCGTAAGAGCCGGGGTGAGCATAGAACGCTCAATGGGGACTCGTGCTGCATGTGGCGGAAAGCACGCCGATTTTGACGGAAACCGGCACAACGCAGATTGAGCGCGAGAAAGAATCGGTAAGCGAGCGAGCCTTAGGCCTGGTCTGCAAGCAAAATGGCCGAAAGGAAGCGCTTGCGGAATACGCTAAGCAGGCGATCATGAGCGAGGCGCTCAAGGGTGCCTCTTAGCATGGTCATTTCGTGGGTCGAAAAGCGATGGAGGAACTCCACGCTATTCGTTATCTGGCGCATGGCTTCTCTATCGAAGGCAACGCCAAAACCGGCGGTGCGGGCATGCAGGGCGAGTGACGAGGGCGGCTTGGCATGTGTGGAATCGTTGAGCCGTGCGCCATCGAGCGCAACAGTGCGCGGAATGAGTACGACGTCTGCAGCTGCCAAGAGCCAACGTTGCTTGGCATCGTCCGATAGCGGGCCCATTTGCGTGACCCGGCTGCCGAAGCGTTCGAGCATCGGTTGATGGGCCTTCTCGACGCGGCCGACGAGCGCGAGATGCGTATGCGGCGATCTGGCGAGTATTCGAGCTGCGGGGACCCATTGAGCCGCATTGACGCTCGGAGACGATTCGGTAAATGTGACCATGACCAGCGTCTCGTCGGTAAAACCGAACAGCCGGCGTGCGCGATTGCGCTGTTCGGGCGCGAGGTGTCCGTACCATGGGTCTGGAAGCACGATGATGGGGCGGTGTCCGATTGTGCGTCCTTCCAGGCACTCGTGAAAGGCAATCAACGTGACGTCGGCTTCGGCAAGCGACGCGATCGCGTCCTTAGCGATGCATCTCGACTCTGCGGGCGCGCACCGCGGCGCAAAGAGGTCCTCGCTGCGGTGTCTGACGGCGAAGCAGCGAGCTTTTGCAAATCGCAGCTTCAGCGCCACGGCATGGGCGATGAAGGCATCGAAGTAGTCGTCCGCACTTAGGAAGATGAGATTGGCGAGGTCGTCGGGACCGACGATTTCCGCGCAAGTGTCAAGCAACGATGCGAACTGTTCGAGTCCAAGGGGGCCCGTATTGGTGCTTAGATCGACACTCGACGGTACGAAATACAGATTAGGGCAGGCCGAATCCAGCCATTTCGTCAATTCGGCCGTTGCGTAATCCGCGCGAGTAACGATGTAAACCGGACTAGTTGAACGTTTGCGCAGCGCGAATATGGCATTGGAGAGGATTTCAAGACGAACGCCGCGTGCCACCGGTTCAATCAGTATTGTTGGAGCAATCACGGTGAGTTCCACTTTACCAATTCCGCAACAGAGCAGTTGCGTATTGTTTGCCGATATGTAAAAAGGAATCTGACGCGCGCGAGAAGTTGAATGGCGAGCGTCATACTTTTTTTGGGTCAATTTAGGGTAAACCAAAGCAATTGCCTTATTCAGACAAATTGTTGCCGTTTTTTCCTGCGGTATCGAATCGAAGCCTTGACATTGGCGCGCCGCTTTTTCCGATGCGGCCGGTGCCGCACCGGTCCGCCTGGCCGAGGTGCCACGTTGCGCCGAATACAGTGCTTCGCGCGAACGGCACCGGTTCTCATCGCCATGCAATGCGAAAGCGAGGCCGCGCCTGAAATTCAATAAGGCGGTTAATTTAATTACGGTTTCTTTCGAAATCGAAGATTTTGCCTATTCGGACAAAACCTTGCCAATTGTCGCCAGCTGCAATCGACCGCATTGGCGGGGTAGGTAAGATGCGCTTCACAAGAAAAGAAGAAGCAGATCGATTGCGCCACGGGGGCAGTATGCAACCACAGACAAACCATATGAGATATCGCCAAGCGATATCGCAATCCTCGGCACCTCTTGCCCCAGAGACCGAGTCGAAAATCGCTGTAGTCGTATTCGATGGGTTTTCGGTGATGGAAGCTGGCCTGGTCGTCGAGGTTTTTCATCGAGCAAACCGGGCCAGCGAGGCCATGTCGATGCGACGGGGAGACAAGCAGTTCTCGGTTACGGTGTTGTCCGTCAGGGGCGGATACGTGATCGATTCGTTATCGATTCAAGTATGGACCGAGTCGATCCGCGACTGGTCGGCGGAGAAGCTGGATGGCGTCTTTGTGATCGGAGGCGGCAATGCGTCGCGCGCGGCCGAGGACCCGCACGTCATCGAATCTTTGCGCCGATTCTTGGCGAAGGCTGGTGTCGTCAAGTGGGACCGCGACGGGAAACTGCATGCGGCGGTGACGTCTGCGGAGGCGGTGACGACGAACGCGGCAGCGCCCGTCGGCCCGCCTGCGAAGCGCGTGCGCAGCCGCACGGGCGGACGGACCTTTCCCTTTGGCGGCGACGTCGAGAGTTCTCTGGCCGTTGCGCTGTCGCTCGTCAAGGGCGATCTGAGAAAGCAAATCGAATCGCAGATGCTGCAGCGAATGAAATCGCTGCACGTCGGGGTGGGCGAGGCCGGCCAGGGTGAACGCGACGAATCGGATTGGACGGACCGGATACGGGCTGGTGCGAAGTGGCTGCGCGAAAACTACAAGCGGTCCATTTCGATCGCGCAAGCGGCGGAAGGCGCTGGCATGAGCGAGCGCACCTTCTTGCGGCGTTTCAAGGCTGAGACTTCAATGACGCCTTCGGAATATTTGCTAGGCATTCGTCTCGAGGCGGTGTGCCGCTTGCTGATCGAGACCACCTTGCCGGTGGACAAGATTGCGCGTCGCTGCGGAATGGGCGGCGGCGAGCGGTTGTCGCGCGTTTTCAGACGCCGGTTCTCGCTAACGCCGACCGAGTATCGCGCCGCCAACGCGGGCGCGAGCGACGCGGAGCAACCAGACACGGCATGACGGGCTGCTCTCGCAATCGAACGATGCGCCGTGCGTGCCGTCGCTAACTCGCCATTCTAGTTTGACGACATTCGCGGCGTGTCGTGTCTTAGCGGCCGATATCGGCCGTTGATCAAATCGCCAAGGAGTCCAGATAGATCGAGCAACCAGGTCAACCCTGTGAGTTGCTCCCGTTTCGTTTAGCGATCGAGGGATCGCTAGACGAACGCATGGCGGAAAACGTCATGAACACCGCATATGACGGATTGCGCCAACTGTTTGACTGAATAGGCCCTATCTCGCCTTTTACCATGCGAACCGTTATCCGCATTTTCGTGCAACGCATCAATTGTTGTACGCGAGGTCTGGCATACGCCTATTTCAGGCGCTCATTCGATGTGCTCATGCGAATGCCAATGCGGCGGATTGACTGAAACCTTAAAGCGTGTCCGCGTGAATTGGCTGCCGCTGAATGGCGGAGCGTTCGTCGGCGGGCACGATGAACTCCAGATAGTTCCCCATTCCGTTTGTCGGCGGCACGACGGCCGCGTGGTTTCGCTTTGCCGGTTCGGAACGAGGGGCGGCGGTCGATCAACGTAAGCAACTCCCAGGATAAATGCCCAATAGATTGCGCGCACAACGACCGCCCTCGACACCGAAAGCATTGACGCTCGGCGCGGCGTTAGCGCTTTCGGCGTCGGCACATGCTTCCGATCCGGCGCTGAATGCCTTCGGTCAAGCCGGCGGACTGGTTATTCCATACGCGTTTGCCTTGCCCGAGGGGGTTGTGGAGGGGCAGTACAACAACTATATCGATCCGCGCTTCGGGCAACAGGCTACGGGCTCGCAGGTGTACTGGGGCGCGGTTGGCTTGCTGCCCTATGTCGAAGCGTCCGGCGGATTGGCGAACTATCCGGGCAATGTGCCTGCGCATTTTCCGGGCGCCGACCACTTCATCTTTCGGCACCTGATGGCGAACGTCAAGCTCGAGGTGCCCAAGCTGTTCGAGTACCAGCCGGCAATCGCGTTCGGCATGACGGATATCGGCGGACAAACGCACTATTTCCGCTCGACGTATGGCGTCGTGTCGCAAAGCTTCGGGCCTGCGACGCTGACGATCGGCTACGGCACGGGCGATCGCCTAAACGGCCTGTTCGGCGGCGCGCAACTGTCGCTTTGGAACACCGGCTTGTCGCTGCTTGCGGAAGACGACTCGAAGACGCCCTATGCCGGCGTGCGCTATCAGTCTCCGGCGATCCGTTGGCTCGCGGACGCGAGTGTGATCGGTACGGTCATGCGATCGCTCAGAAAAACCGACGGCGTATCGCCTCGCACATCGGTATCGATCGGCATTCAGATCCCGCTGGGTAAGCGGTTTACCGCACAAGGCTGCGGGGACGGTCTTTGCAAGGAGACGCAGGCTCTGCCGAATGTCGACGTGTCCGACTCGTATCGAGAGGAGGCGCAGAAGCTCGGGAAACTGCCACTCCCCGCTGCGCCGACGGTCACGGCCGATACGGGCAAGCTTGCGCAAGACATACGGCCGCCTGTACCCACGCCGCAATCTTATGCATCGACCGTCGTCAACGACGCAACGCCGGCGGTTGCGGACCTTCACACATCGGCCATTCCCGACGCGCTGGAGACCTCTGCGTTCGACGTGATCTTCCGCAAGCTGACGGGCGCCGGATTAGAGCGTGTGCGCGTCGGCGTCAGCGGCAAGGACCTGATCGTCGAATACGAAAATCACCGCTATAACCAGAACGAAGCCGATGCGCTCGGTATCGTGCTGGGCGTGGCGAGCGCCAACGCGCCGAATGGCATCGAGCGGATTCACGCCGTGATCAAGAAGGCCAACGAACCGCTAGGCGAAGTGATCGTGGACCGCGCCGCATTCGCGCAATTCATTGCAGGCGGCGCGCCGGGTCCGGCCAGTACATCGATGACGATGACGACCCGCCTGACCTACGACGCCGACTCGATTGCGTGGTACGGCAACGAGCATGCTCACGGACTGACGCGCATTCGCATTTCGCCGATTGCGAGCTATCTGTACGGCACCGAGTACGGCAATTTCGACTTGTCGCTTGGCGCGAACATCGAAGGGTTCGTGCCGCTTTGGCGCGGCGCGGAGCTTTACGCGAATTACGTTGCGCCGCTTTACAACACGAAGAACATGGACGCTGGCCGCGTCTTTAGCGCATACCGCTTGAAAGGCGGGCTCGAGTCGGCTGCCTTGGCGCAAAGCTTCTGGGTGATGCCGCGGATCTTCAACGTGGCGGCGCTCGGCAAATTCGACTACAGCTACGTCGGCGTGGAGAACGAGACGACGGCGTTCGTGCCGGGACGTCCCGATCTCGTGCGCCTGCGCCTCGCGTATCTGCATCACGAGCCCGGCCATGACACGCTGCCGAGCGTGAAGAATGCCGAGCTCACCTACCGCTGGGTCCAGCCTTCATGGAACGTCTGGGTGGAGGCGGGCGTCGCGCGCTACGTCGGCGGAGACAAAGGGCCGCTCATTACGCTCACGCGCTGGTTCGACGACGTCGCGATCAGCGTGCATGGCGAGCACAGCGGTCAGGGCAGCTTCGTCGGCGCGACGATCAGCTTCCCGCTCACGCCACGCCAGGGCATGAAGCCGGGCATCACACAGGTATCCGGAGACGAACAGTTCTCACTGGACTTCCGCACGCGGGTCGGCTCGACCAACTATCTGAGCGCCAACGCGGCGGAGAACCTGGGCTTCGCTTACAGCACGCAACAGAACTTGCTCAATCAAGGGCGCTTCAGCGGCGCCTATTTCAGCACGCAGCTATACCGGATGCGCGACGCGTATTTGCGCTACGCCGCGCCAGATGGCGACGCACCGAAACCGGATGTGCATCCGGCGGTGGTCGATGGAACGGCGGCAGACGCGTCGACGCGCGACTGCAGTGGCGGTTTGCAGGGTGTAGGCGAGGAGCAGGCGCGGGTGCCTGCCAGTTGCAAGTAATTTCTTCCTGGGAGAGAAACGATGAAGCTTTTTCATGCGGCTAAGCAGCGCTCGCTGCAGCTCGGAGCCGTTGCGCTCGCAACCAGTTTGCTCGCCGCGTGCGGCGGCGGCAGCAGCGGAAGCGCGCCGTCCGGTACGGTGAGCGGTACGGCCGCGGTGGGTGCGGCCATGGCCAATGCCTCGATCACGCTGAGTTGCAAGAGCGGTTCGTCGAGCACGACGGCCAACGCAAGCGGTGCGTATTCGGCAACGTTTGCGTTCGACGGTCCGTGCGTGATCACCGCGACGAACGGTACGGCCACGGTCCATTCGTTCGCCTCCGGCGCGGGAACGTACAACGTCACGCCGCTTACGGAGCTGCTGTTGAGCTATATGGCCGGGTCACTCGGCACGACGCTCAACGGTCTGCTCGGTGCGATCACGACGAATACGACGTATCAAGGCGCTTTGACGAACAGCACCGCGATCGCTAACGCGCAGAACAGCGTCGCGCAGCTTATCAAGAGCCAGTACGGCGTGACGCTCTCGACGAGCTCATTCCTCACGGTGTCGTTCACGCCGGGCCAAACGGGCGCCGACTCGGATCTCGACACGCTGCAAACGAAGGGCGCGATCACGAGCAACGGGCAGCCGGCATCGAGCTTGTCGAGCGCTGCTGTTTCCGCCGGCGCGTCATCGCCGCTCGGCGGCGGTTCCAGCGGCGGTACGACGGGCTCGGGCAGCGCGACGGGTGGCACGGGCGGTACGGGCGGAACCGGGACCACGGGCTGACGCGTTTGCGCTCGGCAAGGCGTCGATTTTGTTTACCAGGCCCGCCTTCTGCTTACGGAGGCGGGCACATCACCCTACGTTTGCAGCATTCTGATTAGCTGAACCTTGCTGGCCCGCCCCTTCCCGGGCAGCCGGAGAACTCACATGCCCATCGGCAAAATGGAAGCTCGAATCTCCCGCCTCGAACGAGGTATCGAGCATTTGGCGGCTTGTCTGGCGGTACAGGCTGCATTTGCTCAAGCGCTTGCCGAAAATTCGAATCAGACGGCGCAAGTCGCGCAAGTATTCAAGCACGCTGTCGACATCCTGCTTTCGATGCAGGACGACCGGCCGGTCTCGGCGGATTTCGAAGAGACGGTGGCGCTTCAAGCCAACGCGTTACTGGAATCGCTTGCCAAATCTCGTGGTGCGCCTAAAGGCAGTCCCTGAGAACGGCAAGGTGCGTCTTGGCGCAAAGCAGGACGAGTCAAGCGCGGCTGCTTGCGGCTTTGACACTGCGCCGCGAGAGCCGTCCGATCGTCGCTTGCGGCAGCGTGGCGATCAACGTGTGCAAGGTGAAGTCGAAGTCTTCGGCGGCGATGTCGAATAGCACGCGCACGTCGCCGCGTACGGCTTCGATGCCGGCTACGTACACGCCGAGCGGGCAGTGCAGCAGCGCCCGGATTTGCGCACGCGATTGCTCGGGCGACGCATAGTGGAGGCTTACCGGCAGCAAGATCCGCTGAGAGGAAGGAAACCGAATGACGTTGTTGCGCGAAACCGATTGTGCCGGCGCGCTGGATTCGGCGTGCACGACCTTGAGCCATTGAGTGGAAGCCATGGTATGAAGCGAAAGCGCCCGGGTTGATCAGCTTGATTCCAGAGTACGCACAGCCGCATAAACGTCGTGCAAAAAAGCGGCCGGTGCATGGAAAAATGCGGTGCCGCCCTGGTCAATACTTCAACGCCGCCGGCGATGCGAAGGCGTTGTTGTGTGCGGTATTGCTGAAGGCTGTCTTAATCACGTTCATGCGATCGGTCACCCGCCTGGCGTAGCCTCGCGCGCCGCCGCTATAGCGGGCCAGCGCGTCGTGGACATCGCCGTCCGATGCCTCGATATAGTCATGCAGGATCGCGGACCCGATGCTGACGTTGATGCCCGCGTCGGTGAGATCGGCGGTGCGCTGCACGCGGTCCCGGTGCTGCGACGGCAGCACTTGCATGAGGCCCTTCGCGCCGACCACGCTCACCGCGAAGCGGTCGAAATTGGATTCGACCGCAATCACCGCGAGCAGCAACAACGGCGATATCGTGTCGCGTTTCGCCGCATTCAGCACGGCATGCCCGATTTTCAGCGACTCTTGCAGGCCGATATGAAAGCGGACGTTGAGTACCGTCGCGATGTCTTCCGCTGTGGGAGTGCGGTCTTGCGCCGCATCGGACGCGGGAGCGAGCGGTGAGCTCGAGGGCGGCGCGATATCGGAAGCAGCGGCGCCCGAAGCATCCGCGCCGTAACTGATTCCGTGACTCAAGCCGACGGCTACGATTGCCGCAAGAACAAAACTGCGAAGGCTGCGCGAACGCGCGCTCAGCCGATCGCCGAAATTGTTGTTCATGGTTGTTAGCGTTTTCGTCGATGTAACTGACGAAAACATTACCCGCCGATGCCGATCGATTTCAGAAAAAGGCGGCCGTCGTCCGCAAAAATTGCATAAAGATTCGAACGCGAGGCGGCATTATTTACACCGGGTTTACGCCCGGTTCGCGAGTCTTAACGCCTTTCTCCGCTCGTTCCGCGCGAAAATGGTTTGCATGTCGTAGGAGAAAGTCATGCTTGGCCTGACGTTTTGGAAGCACGCGAGCGAAGAGAAGAACGATAAAAACGGCGGCGGTTTGCCGGTGCCGCCGAACCCGCTCGCAGCGAAGCACCGGCGTCAGCAGAAACTGAGAGTGCTCGTCTTGGCGGGGGCGGCCCTGGCCGCTATCGCTATCGCGTTCGGCTTGCCGATGATTGGCCTTACCGTCTATCTCATGGCGACGTTGCCGTTCATTCTCTTTGCTTCTTGACTGCCGCTTCTTGGCGCACACGAAGCCTGCGTCGAGCGGGCTTCGTGATCGATCGATGTGGTTCTCGCGCCGCGGCCTGTGCGGGCGCGTTTGCGCCTCTTTCTCCGTGTAATCCCTAAGCAGACGATTGCGAATGGTACCGGTACCTTTTTGAGCGTTGCGACGCTTTCGCTCGGCGAGCGCAGTTGCTTTGCGGCGTTCAAGGCCGCAGCAAGCCTGCGATTCCTCCACTCGATCAGGACCTGTTCATGAACGCATCCGATATTGCGGTGAGCGATGCTGCGCTCGAGCAACTGCGCCACGTCAGCACCGCGACGCTCACGACGCAATTGTTCAAGCGCGGCTTGCGCAACGTTTTTTTGCAAGGCGTCGCGCCGCTTGTCAAGCCGGCCGCCGGCACGCCGAATCTGGTCGGCCCGGCCTTTACGCTGCGCAATATTCCAGCGCGCGAAGATCTCGATCATTTGGGCGTGTTTCAGAACCCCGATCACCCGCAGCGCAAAGCGGTAGAGACGGCGCCCGCCGGCAGCGTGCTCGTGCAGGATTGCCGAGGCGAGCGCAGCGTGGCGTCGGTCGGTTCGATTCTCGCGGCACGGCTCAAGCAGCGCGGCGTCGCGGGCATGGTGTCGGACGGCCCGGTGCGCGACAGCAGCACCATCGCCGGGCTCGGCCTGCCGATTTTTTGCGCAGGCGCAAGCGCGCCACTCAATCTCGCTAAACATCACGCCGTCGATATGAACGTGCCGATCGCTTGTGGCGGCGTGGCGGTGTATCCGGGCGACATTGTCGTCGGCGATGGCGACGGTGTCGTGATCGTGCCGCGCCATCTCGCAGAAGACGTGGCGCGCGATGCGACGGAGCAGGAACGGCTGGAAGCCTTCATCGCCGAGCGGATCGAAGCGGGGGCGCCGCTGCGGGGGACCTATCCGCCCGACGAGGCGACGCTTGCCGCTTACGCGCAATGGCGTGCGAACAAAACGTAAGCGCTTAGGTACTGAATTAGGCACGCTAGATCGGCAGAAGAAGTTCAGCAAGGCGTCACGCGGTTCGAACACTATCACTCGCGCAACCGCGCGAGTGCAGGAGACATCGTGAACACCGATACGCAGGCAAACGACGAAGCAAGGCTGATCAACCGCCTTGCGCTCAGATTGATGCCGTTGGTGGGCCTGCTGTACCTCGTCGCTTATATCGATCGCGCGAACATCAGCTTCGCCAAGCTGCAGATGCTCGACAGTCTCGGCTTGAGCGAGACGGCCTACGGCCTCGGCGCGTCGCTATTCTTTATCGGCTACCTGCTGTTCGAAGTGCCGAGCAACGTGATGCTGCATAAATACGGCGCACCGCGCTGGATCGCGCGGATCATGCTGACGTGGGGCACCGTCACGATCTTGCTCGCATTTACGAAGAACACGGCGATGTTCTATACGCTGCGTTTCCTGCTAGGGGCCTCCGAAGCCGGCCTGTATCCCGGTGTCATCTATTACCTCACGCTGTGGTTCCCGGCGCGGCACCGCGTGCGGATGCTCGGCTACTTCACGGTCGGCAGCAGTCTCGGCAATATGCTTGGCGCGCCGATCTGCGGTTTTCTGCTCGACAAGGGCGGGCTCTTCGGGTTGCAAGGCTGGCAGCTCGTGTTCATCGTGACGGGTCTGCCGTCGTTGCTGCTGACAGGGGTCGTGCTGCGCTGGCTGCCGGCCTCGCCTGCGAAAGCGCGGTTTCTTGCCGACCACGAACGAACCTGGCTTGCGGAGACGCTCGATGCCGAGCGCTCTCTCGCGCAGAAGACAAGCACGGTTCACTCGACTCCGCTCTCCGTACTGATCGAGCGGCGAGTGCTCGGCATGGCGTTCTTCTACATGATGCTGTCGATCTCCGTGTACGGCGTGAGCTACTGGCTGCCGACGCTCGTCAAAGGCTTCGGCGTCAGCAACACGACCAACGGTTTGCTCAACACGCTGCCTTGGCTCGCGGCGACGATCATGCTCGCGTGGCTGCCGTCGAAGCTGCGCGCCGGTCATCGCACGATCGTCGCGATGCTGTGCATCGCGCTCTTGGGAACGGTGTTCTTTCTTTGCAGCGTATTTTTGCCGACCAACACGCTGCGTTTCGTCGCGCTGTGCCTTGGCGCACCGTGCATGTACCTGCTCTTGCCATGCTTTTGGACGCTGCCGCCGAAATTCCTGACCGGCGCACGCGCGGCGGCGGGCATCGCCGCGATCAATTCGCTGGGCAATATCGGTGGGTTTGCTGCGCAGAATCTCGTGCCGTGGGTGCGTCAAATCAGCGGAAGCACCAAGGCGCCGATGTTGATTCCCGCCGTGTGCCTCGCCACCTTCGCTTTGATCTCGCTTGTCTTGATCTTGCGCGAGCGGCGGCGTGGCGGCCGTGAAGCGACAGGCGGTCCGCAGCGCGCAGCGCTCTGAGCCACCATCCGGCTCGCCACGAAGATCGTTGACCACGATGCTTTAGCCGGGTGTCGCGATTCGCGCGTCTGACGCGCCTCCCCGTCAATCCCCAGCCGTTCATCTTCACGACACCGATCCCGGCACCGGGGCAGCGACGTCTCCACGCGTTGCTTCCTGACGCGATCTCCATGGCCTTCCTTGCGACCGAACCTGGCCCCGGAACCCGTTCAGCGTTTTCCCTTAGCGCAGCGCGCTTGCTTTCGCACGTAAACAACTTATGATCTATAACGAATATGTAAAATAACTATATCGCCAGGAACAACGATTGGAGACGCTTACATGAACCTTAATCCCCACCACGACACGGCCTATGAGCGCAAAACGCTCATCCTGCTGGCGCTGGGCTTCGGCCTCGTCGGCCTCGACCGCTGGATCGTCGCGCCGCTGTTTCCGCACATGATGCGCGACCTGGGGCTCGACTTTCAGCAGCTCGGCAGCCTGATCGGCATTCTCAGCGTCGCATGGGGCGTATGGGCGATCGCGATGGGGCCGGTGTCGGATCGCATCGGCCGCAAGAAGATTCTCGTCGTCACGATGATCGCGTTTTCGCTGCTGTCGAGCCTGTCGGGCCTCGCCGCCAGCTTCGGGAGCCTCATGCTGATCCGCGCAATCATGGGGGTCGCCGAAGGCGCGTTCACGCCCGCAAGCGTGGCGGCTACCGGCGAGGCGTCGCTGCCGTCGCGGCGCGGTTTCAACCAGGGCTTGCAATTGAGCATGTTCTCGCTGCTGGGTCTGGGCTTTGCGCCGATCATCGCGACGCAGCTCTTGCGCGTCGTGCCGTCGTGGCATTGGGTATTCATGATTTCGGCGATCCCGGGGCTGATCGTCGCTGCGCTGATTGCAGCCATGCTGCGTGACCATCCGAAGAGCGAGTTGCCGGGATCGGATGCGGGGCATGTGAAGGCGCGCTGGACCGCGCTGTTCGGCAGCCGCAACGTTCTGCTCGCGACGCTCGCGATTCTCTGCGCGATGGCCGGCATTTTCGTCGTTAGCGCGATGGTGCCCACGTACCTCGTGGAAGTGCTTCATCTCGACACGCAAAGCATGGGCTTTGTCGTATCGGCAATCGGTTTCGGCGGCTT
This sequence comes from Trinickia violacea, assembly GCF_005280735.1. Classification (NCBI taxonomy): domain Bacteria; kingdom Pseudomonadati; phylum Pseudomonadota; class Betaproteobacteria; order Burkholderiales; family Burkholderiaceae; genus Trinickia; species Trinickia violacea. The sequence goes on along the minus strand of NZ_CP040078.1, from coordinate 2,783,199 downwards.
TATCGGCTCGTTTGGCGTAGCGGGCGTTTCGGACTTCATCGGGCGCCGCGCCGCGGCGTTCATCGCGTTCGTCGGCGCCGCGTTTCTGCTCTACGTCTTTTCGCAGACCGGCGCGAATCCGCAGCTTTTGTTTGCGCTCTTGTTCGGCATCTCGGTGTTCGCGCTCGGCCTGCTGGGGCTGCTGAGCGGACCCATTGCGACGGAAGCGGCGCCACTTGGGCTCGTCGCGTCGTCGGTCGGTTTCGTTTCCGGTACCGGGGAGATCTTTGGCGGCGGTCTGGCGCCTGTGATCGCGGGTTATATCGCTCAGCATTTCGGGCTTGCGTTCACGCTCGACTTTGCGCTCGCCGGGCTCATCGGCGGCGCGGTGGTGTCGGTGTTTCTCGTCGAAACGGCGCCGCGCAAGCGCGAAAACCGCGTTGCCGAAACGCTGGGCGTATCGCGCGATACGGTTTGAGCGTTAGGCGTATTCGCGCAATGCATCGCGTGCCGGGCAATCGATAGCCCGGTCTGCGCAGCGATAGCGATCTACACGGCTTTCCAAGCAAGCAAACGGAGCGGCCTCACGGCCGGACTACGGTGCGTTCGCGCGTCCGTACGGGCCGTCTCGTTCCATCGAAACGGCCCTCAAGCATTAAGCAAACCGGCGGCAAACGACTGCCGGACTTTCATATCAGGTTAGGAGAATCCGATGAAGTTGAAAGCGGTCTGTGCGGCGGCCTGTGCGCTGTTCGCGTGCCACGCGTTCGCGCAGAGCAGCGTGACCTTGAGCGGCTTGATCGATGGCGGTGTTTCCTACGTCAGCAATCAAGGCGGAAGCCGTGTCGTGAAGTTCGACGACGGCATCGAAGTGCCGAATCTGCTCAAGATCGACGGCAGGGAAGATTTGGGCGGGGGCTTGAAAGCGGTATTCGATTTGACGAATCAGTTCACACTCGGCACCGGCTCGTTCATGCCGGGGCAAAGTCTTTTCGGGCGCAACGCCTACGTCGGTCTCGACGATCAGCAGTGGGGGCGCATTACGCTCGGCAATCAATACGACTTCATGGTCGATTCGCTGTTTTTCGGTTTGGACGACGCGGCGTTCTACGCGCAAGGGGTTTACGACTTCCGCAATGGCCCATTCGCGAAGCTCGCGCTGCCGAACAACCCGACCGGCGCATTCGACTGGGACCGTATGGCCGGCGAGCGCGTGCAGAACTCGGTGAAATACCTGAGCCCGACCATCGACGGCTTTTCGGCGGGCGCGATGTATGGCTTCGGCAACGTGGCCGGATCGATCGGCGCGGGCAACGCGCAAAGCTTCGGCCTCAACTACGTGAACGGCCCGTTTGGCGCCAACGCGGCGTACACCCTCACGAAGACGGCCGTCGCCGGTGTGCAAGACAGCGTGCGCAACTGGGGCGTCGGCGCGCACTATCACATTGGCAATGTCGTCACGACCGCGCTCTTCACGACGGTGCACAACAACTTGAACGGCGCGGGCGTCTGGCAGGCCGAAGTGGGCGCCGCGTATTCGTTCGACAGTCCGTGGCTGATCAGCGGCGTGTATTCGTACATGAAAGGCAACAGCGTTGTCGACGATAACCACGCGCACCAGTTGACCGCCGAGGTGCAGTACAACTTCTCGAAGCGCACCAACGTGTATGTCGCGGCCGTCTATCAGCGGGCCAACCAAGGAGCGAACGCGCAGATCAACGACGTGATGGTCGCGTCGAGCTCGGCGTCGCAATTCATAGGGCGCATTGGCTTGCAAACGCGCTTCTAAGCGAGTCGGACGATGCGTGCGTCAACACAGGAATCGGATACCTCTCCCAATGCCACTCGATAAGACACTGGAACATATCGTTGCTCAGGCTAAAGCAGCCGGTGCGCCCGACTTGGCCGATCTGCCGCCGAACGCCGCTCGCGAGCTGTATCGCCATATTCTTGCGGCAGCAGACGTGAATCCCGCGGATGTCGCCGTGACAGACCAGGAGATCGACGGACCCGGCGGCAAGCTGCGTGTCCGCATCTATCGTCCGCGACGCGAATCGGCCCACGGCGTTGTCGTCTACTACCACGGGGGCGGATTTGTGCTTGGCGACCTCGACGGATACGACAACGTCTGCCGCCGGCTTTGCGAAGACGCCGGCGCAGCGGTCGTGTCGGTCGATTACCGGCTTGCTCCTGAGCATCCATTTCCCGCCGCGATTGAAGACGCCTGGACGGCGCTGCAGTGGGCGGCGGGCAACGTGGGAACCTTGGCGTCAAGCGAAGCCAGGGTCGCCGTGGCGGGCGACAGCGCCGGTGCGTTGCTGGCCGCTGTGACGTGCATGCTGTCGCGGGACCGAGGCGGACCGGCCATCGTATTCCAGGCGCTGGTGTATCCCCCGGCCGCCGCCGGCGCGCTCGGCGATTTTCCTTCGCGCAGGCTGCACGCGAGCGGCCCCACGCTGACCGCGCGCGCAATCGGCTACTTCAACCATCACTATTTCGGTGGCGAACCGCCCAACGATCTACGGGCGGCGCCGCTTTTCGCGGAGGATTTATCGGGTTTGCCGCCGGCGCTGGTGCAGATCGCCGCGTACGACCCGCTTCGCGACGAAGCGCTGGCTTACGGGCAGCGCTTGTTGGAAGCCGGAAACGATGCGATGGTGGTCGAGTACCACGGACTCGCGCACGGATTCATCAGTATGGGCGGGGCGGTGCAAGCCGCGCGCCTCGCTCAGCAGCAGCTGGCGCAGGCACTGCGCAGTGCCCTCTGCCAAGCGACGCCAAGCTAGCCTCGCTAGGCGGCAGTCGATCGCAAGCGATTGTCGAACGGCGGGTTCTCGAACGCGGCGCGGTGGATTATTCAGTGAAGATCTTGCGCAGCAGGGCTTTCAATTGCGCGCGTTCGCTATCGCTCAGCTTTTCTATTGCCGCGCTGTCCGCGTTCGCCGCGGACTTCAGCGCGCGCCCATACAGCCGTGCACCTTGCGTGGTCAATTCAACATGCTGGACGCGTTTGTCGTCGACGCTGCGCTGCCGGGTCAGGAGTCCGCGCGCTTCGAGGCGATCGAGCAGTGTCGCGAGGTTCGGCGGCGCCACGGCGAGCGCTTCGGCGAGCGCCCTCTGATTGATACCGGGATTACCCTTGAGGACCGACAGCACGCTGAACTCCGCCTGCCGCAGCTCATGCTTTTCCATCTCCTTGTCGAACAACGCCTGGATCACGATGTAGGCGCGTCGAATGTTGTAGCCGACGAGATCGAGCAATTCGGACTGGTCGGCTTGCTCGCCGGCATCGTCGCCGGAGGAGGGCAGCATCGAGGGCATGTAAATGGTCGCGTTGACAAAAAAGCATGGAATAGGTCGCGCCGATCATAACACGCGGCCCTAAAAGCCAAGCGTGCCAAGGCGTGCCGAAAATCGCCGATTGCTTGTTGCTGAAATAGTTATGTGATATAACTATATGCATGGTAATCGATACTTGATTGGTGGTGAACATGACGCAACCCTCCTACGAATTTTTGAAGGTCGAATACGCCGAACCTTTGGCGTTCGTTTGCCTGAACCGCCCTGCAAAACGCAACGCGATCAGCGATCCTCTCGTCGCCGAATTGCGGCGCGCGTTCGAAACGATGCCGGACACGGTCCGCGCAATCGTCCTGCACGCCGAAGGCGAGCATTTTTGCGCGGGGCTCGATCTCTCCGAGATGCGCGAGCGCGGCACCGTCGAAGCTATGCACCATTCGCGGATGTGGCATGCGGCGTTCGAACAGATCCAGTTCGGCCGGGCGCCCGTCGTCGCTGTGCTGAAAGGAGCGACGATCGGCGGCGGGCTCGAATTAGCGTCGGCGTGCCATGTGCGTGTCGCCGAGGAATCGGCGTTCTTCGCGCTTCCCGAGGGCAGCCGCGGCCTCTTCGTCGGCGGTGGCGCGTCGGTCCGCGTGCCGCGCCTGATCGGCGTCGCGCGGATGGCCGACATGATGCTGACCGGCCGCGTGTACGACTCGCGCGAAGGCTACGACGCCGGCATCGCCCAATATCGGGTGGGTAACGGCGAGGGGTTGGCAAAGGCCCGCGAACTCGCCGAACGCATCGCGCAGAATTCACCGACCACCAACTATGCGGTGACGCATGTGTTGCCGCGCATCGCCGATCAATCGATTCAGGACGGCTTGCTGACAGAATCGCTGATGGCATCGGTCGCGCTCAGCGATCCGCAGACGCAGGACCGGCTCGCCGCGTTTCTCGAGCACAAGTCGGGTCGCGTGTGGCCGAAGTAATAGGTGACTCGGCTTCAAACGTTGCGCACTGAACAAGACGGCAAGCAAGACCGCAGCTATCAGCAAGGAAGACGGAGACAATCGATGCCAGCACACCCTTATCGACGCGTGGATTTCGGCGTCGGCCCCCTTGAAGTGACCGAGAACCGCGACGGCACGTTGCGCGTTCGTTCGACGACACCGCTCGGCGCTTTTCCGGCACGCGTGATCGATCTTCTGTTCGAGCACGCGGCGGTGGCTCCCGAACGCACCTTTATCGCGCGCCGCGGCGCCGACGGACAGTGGCAACGCGTGAGCTACGAGCAAGCGGCGCGCGCGGCGCGCGGCATCGGCGAGGCGCTGCTGTCGCGCGGACTGAGCGCCGAGCGGCCAGTGGCGATTCTTTCGGGCAATTCGATCGAACATGCGCTCGTCGCGCTCGGCTGCTTGTGTGCAGGCGTGCCCTATGCGCCGGTTTCGCCCGCGTATTCGCTGCTCGACAAGAGCTACGGCAAGCTGCGGCATATCCTTTCGCTGCTCACGCCGGGCCTGGTGTTCGCCGACGACGGCGGCCGCTTCGCCGCGGCCATCGTCGAAGCGGTGCCGGCCGGCGTCGAAGTCGTGATCGCCGATGCGCCCCTTGCCGAGCGCGAGAGTACGCCGCTTGCCGCATTGCTCGCGACGCAACCGACCGGCAGGATCGATGCGGCGCGTTCAGCGACCGATGCCGACACGATCGTCAAATTCCTCTGCACGTCGGGTTCGACGAAGATGCCGAAGGCGGTCATCAATACGAACCGGATGTGGGCGAGCAACCTCGTGATGGAAACCGCGGCTTGGCCGTTCCTCGCGGACGAGCCGCCGGTCTTTCTCGACTGGCTGCCGTGGCATCACACGTTCGGCGGCAACCAGAACTTCGGGCTGACGCTTTTTCACGGTGGCTCGCTCTATATCGACGACGGCAAGCCCACTGCCGACGGCATCGCCACCACGCTTGCGAACCTGCGTGAGATTTCGCCGACCGTTTATTTCAACGTTCCGAAGGGCTGGGAAGACATTGCGCGCGCGCTGGAAGACGACGCCGTGCTGCGCGAGAGCTTCTACCGCCGTTTGCGCATGCAGTTCTATGCGGGCGCGGCGCTCGAGCAGCCGGTATGGGACCGTCTTCACGCAAGCGCCGTCGCGCACTGTGGCGAGCGGATCGTGATGAACACGGGCCTTGGCATGACGGAAACGGCGCCGTCCGCGCTGATGGTGGTCGAGACCGACGTGATGGCGGGCCAGATCGGCGTGCCGCTGCCGGGCATGGAGCTCAAGCTCGTGCCGGTCGGCGACGGGGCGAGCCGCAAGCTCGAAGTGCGCTATCGCGGCCCGAACGTGACGCCTGGCTATTGGCGCGCGCCCGAGCAAAGCGCCGAGGCGTTCGACGAAGAAGGCTTTTTTCGCTCGGGCGACGCGGTGCGCTGGCTCGATGCGTCGCAACCGAATCGCGGCTTTGCGTTCGACGGACGCGTCGCGGAGGATTTCAAGCTCAGCACGGGCACCTGGGTCAGCGTTGGGCCGCTGCGGCAACGCGTGATTGCGGCAGGCAGCCCGTATGTGGCCGATGTGATCGTCACCGGGCACGATCGAGACGAAATCGGCGTGCTGATCGTGCCGAATCTGGCTGCGTGCCGAGCATTGGCCAGCCTGCCGGACGCGAGTGCCGTGGAAGTGTTGGCGCACCCGTCCGTCGCCGAGGCTTTTCAGACGATGCTCGATACGCTTCACGCCGGGGGCACCGGCAGCGCGAACCGCGTCGCGCGAGCGGCGCTGCTCGACCCTCCGCCGTCGCTCGCGACCGGCGAGGTGACCGACAAAGGCTCGATCAACCAGCGCGCCGTGCTCACGCAGCGCGCGGCGACTGTCGACGCGCTGCATCGCGGCGGCGGCGCCCTGACCGTCTGGCTGCCACGCCGGTAAAGTCATCGCTTTTGAAAATGCTGCCGTGTAATAGTTATGTAGGAATGCAAAATAAGGAGTCGATGAAATGGACATCGAAAACCTGATCGCGATCGATACTCACGTGCACGCGGAAGTTTCGTGCTGCCAGCCGCCGGACCTGTTCGGCAAGGAGTTCGACGACGCGGCGGACAAATACTTCGGTACCGTGCTGCGCCAAGGGCGGCGCCCGACGATCCCCGAGACGATCGAGTATTACCGCGAGCGCAAGATCGGCTTCGTGATGTTTACGGTCGACGCCGAAAGCCAGATGGGGCGCCGGCGGATACCGAACGAAGAGATCGCCGAATTCGCCGCGAATAACCGCGACATCATGATCGCGTTCGCGAGCATCGATCCGCACAAGGGCAAGATGGGCGCGCGCGAGGCGCGGCGTTTGATCGAGGAATACGGCGTGCGCGGCTTCAAGTTTCATCCGACCGTGCAGGGCTTTTACGCCAACGATCGCATGGCGTACCCGCTTTACGAGGTGATCGCCGAATACGGATTGCCCGCGGTATTTCATAGCGGACATTCCGGTATCGGCAGCGGAATGCCGGGCGGCGGCGGGTTGCGGCTCAAGTATTCGGAGCCGATCCATCTCGACGACGTAGCTGCGGACTTCCCTGACATGAAGGTGGTGATCGCGCATCCGTCGTGGCCCTGGCAGGACGAGGCGCTGTCGATCTGCTTGCATAAGCCGAACGTGTACATCGATTTGTCGGGGTGGTCGCCGAAGTATTTTCCGCCGCAGCTCGTTCAGTACGCGAACTCGCTGTTGAAAGAGCGGATGTTGTTCGCCTCGGACTTTCCGTTGATTCGCCCTGATAGATGGCTCGACGACTTTCAGAAAGCGGGCTTCAAGCCGGAGGTGCACCCGCTGCTTTTAAAGGAAAACGCAGTGCGATTGCTGGGGCTGAGTCAAGCACCTTCGGCACCGGCTTCATGATCGTCACCTGATCGACTTACTGTTGAGGTCAATCCATGCAAGCAAAAGGACAGGCCGCGCTCGTCACGGGCGCGGCATCGGGATTGGGCGCGCAGACGGCGCGCGCATTGGTGGCCGCGGGCGCGCGCGTGACGCTGCTCGACGTGAATGAGGCTGCGCTGGAGGCGCTTGCCGAAGAACTGGGGCGCAGCGTGGCGCTCGTGCGGCGATGCGACATCACCGACGCGGCGTCCATCGAAGCGGCATTGGACGCGGGCGAGCGCGCGCACGGCGCGGCGCGCATCCTTGTGAATTGCGCGGGCATCGGCGGCGCCAGGCGGCTCGTCGGGCGGGACGGCGCGGCGATGCCGCAGGACGATTTCGCCCGGATCATCAATGTGAATTTGCTCGGCACGTTCAACGTGATCCGCTTGGCGGCGGCGCGAATGACACGGGCGCTCCCGCTGGAAGACGGCGAGCGCGGGGTGATTGTCTGCACGGCGTCGGTCGCGGCGTACGACGGGCAAGTGGGGCAGGCTGCGTATGCCGCGTCGAAGGGCGGACTCGTATCTCTGACGCTGCCCCTGGCGCGCGACCTGGCGCAGTTCGGCGTGCGCGTCGTGACGATTGCGCCGGGCTTGTTCCTGACGCCGTTGCTTTACGCGCTGCCCGAGGAGGTGCAGCAATCGCTCGCGGCTTCGATTCCGTTTCCGAAACGATTGGGCAAACCGGAAGAGTTTGCGGATCTCGCGTTGCATGTGATCGGCAACACGGCGTTGAATGGGGAGGTGATTCGACTCGATGGGGCTTTGCGGCTTCCGCCGCGGTGAATTCGTTCGAGCGCAGCGCACGCGTTGCGCGGATACCCGCCGCTCGCCGCCCGCCGTACCAGGACCGGTCCGGCGGGCGTTCAAGCATCACATCCTCACAATCGGCTTAATCGTTTTTCCTTCGAGCGAATCCGCGATAGCGAGATTGATGTCCTCGAGCGGATAGAACTTCACCATCCGCTCAAACGGGAACATCCCGAGCGCGTGCAGCTTGATCAGCGTGGGAATGAACGTATCGGGCGTGGACTCCCCCTCCACGATACCCATCAGCCGCCTGCCGCCGCTCATGAAATGCACTTCGTCGAGCACGATCTCCGTCCCCGGCGCGGAAGCGCCGAGCACGCCACACGTGCCGCGAGGCGCGAGACTATCGGCCGCTTGCCGAATGACTTTGGCGGCACCGGTCGTATCGAGCGCGTAGTCGATGCCATACCCCGTCAATGCGATCAGCGCGGCCACCACGTCGTCACGCGCGGGATTCAGCGTATGCGTCGCTCCCACGCTGCGCGCGAAATCCAGCCGCTCGTCGTGCAGATCGATCGCGACGATCGTCGTCGCGCCGACGACACGTGCCGCCATGACCGCTGACAACCCGACCGACCCCGCGCCGAATACCGCAAAGGTGGCCCCCGCCGGCACGCGCAGTGCGTTCATCACGGCGCCCGCGCCGGTCTGCACCCCGCACGCGAGCGGCCCGAGCAATTCGAGCGGCGCGTCGGCGGGCACTTTGACGACATTGCTTGCGCGGCAAAGCGCATGCGTCGCGAACGACGATTGCCCGAAGAAGTTGCCGTGAATCCGCGCGCCGTCCTTCGATAGCGCGCTGCTTCCGTCGGGGCGCGTCGCAAAGAAGTTGCGCGGAAAAAACGCGTGGCAATAGCTTTGCGCATGCGCGGCGCAAGCGGGGCAGGTGCCGCACGAATCGTAGGTCATCACGATCGCATCGCCCGGCGCGACCTTCGTGACGTTGCGCCCGACGCGCTCGACGATGCCCGCGCCCTCATGGCCGAGCACGACCGGATGCGGCGTCGGCAGCAGTCCGTCGCGCACCACGACGTCGGTATGGCACACCCCCGTCGCGACGACGCGCACGAGAATCTCGTCATCGCGCGGTTCCTCCAGCTCCAGCGTTTCAATCGTCAGCGGCCCGCCTTTTTCGTGGACCACCGCGGCTTTGATCTTCATTTTTTGTCTCCTGTGCAAAGCTCGTAATTGCGGTTCAAAACGGCGTGCGCTCGGCAGCTTCCTTGACCGTTACCCATTGCCATTGCGTGTATTCGTCGAAATCGGCGGGGCCGCCCATGCTGCTGCCGTTGCCGGAGTCGCCGCGTCCGCCGAACGGGTTCACGCACTCGTCGGCGACGGTTTGGCCGTTGATGTGCAGGAGACCGCATTTGAGCCGCTCGCCGATGGCGCTCGCACGCTGGACCGATGCGCCGATCACCGCGCAAGAAAGCCCGTATTCCGTGCGGTTGGCCAGTGCGATCGCTTCGTCGTCGCTGTCGAATGGCGTGATCGCGGCAACGGGGCCGAAGATTTCCTCGTCGAACGCACGCATGCCGGGCTGCACGTTCGAGAGCACGGTCGGCTGATAGAACAGGCGCTCGTGCGTGCCGCCGGCTTCGAGCACCGCTCCGGCCTCGATCGACGCCCGGACGATCGCATCGACGTTCTGCAGTTGCCGCGCGTTGATCAGCGGCCCGAGCGCGACGGTGCCGCTCGCCGGATCGCCCACAGGCAGCGTATTGGCCTTGTCGACGAGGCGCCGCGTCAGCTCGGCGGCGATCTTGCGATGCGCGACGATGCGGCCCGTTGCCATGCAGATCTGCCCTTGGTGAAAGAATGCGCCGAACGCGGCGTTGCTGGCGGCGATGTCGAGGTCGGCGTCGTCGAGCACGATCAGCGTGTTCTTACCGCCGAGTTCGAGCGACACCTTCTTCAACAAGCGCCCGGCGAGTTCGCCGACCTTGCGGCCGGCGGCCGTCGAGCCGGTGAAGGCGATCATGCGAACCTCGGGCGCTTCGACGACTGCCGCGCCCGCTTCGGCGTCGCCCGGCAGCACTTGCAGCACGCCGGGCGGCAAGCCGGCTTCCTCGAACGCGCGCGCAATCAGAAAGCCGCCGCTGACCGGCGTCTGAGGATCGGGCTTGAGCACGACGGCGTTGCCGGTGGCGAGCGCGGGCGCGACCGAGCGCATCGCCAGGATCAGCGGAAAGTTGAACGGCGAGATCACGCCGACCACGCCATGCGGCACGCGCCGCGCGTAGCTCAAGCGTCCCGCGACCGAGGGCAGCACGAGCCCGTGTGGCTGCAGCGGAAGGCTCGCGGCGATATGCAGTTGCGTCGCGGCCTCGGCCACTTCGAGCTGGGCTTTCGCGAGAATGCCGCCGGTTTCGCGGGCGATGTAGCGCGCGGCGGGCTCCAAGTCGCGCTCGAGCGCGGCGGCGGCGCGGCGCAGAATCGCGGCGCGTTCGCGCGGTGCGAGCGCCGCCCACGCCGGCTGGGCGGCCGCCGCGGCTTGGGCGGCGCGCGCGACGTCCGCGGCTCGCGCCAGGCCGACTTGCGTGAGCCGTTCGCCCGTGGCCGGTTCGATGACATCCCGTATTTCGCATGCGGTATACCAAATGCCATCGGTGCCGCCAAAAAGGCGGCCGGCCCAGGTGTCGTGATCGATGAGCGGGTTCGCCTGCCTGTCTGCCATGTTTTTGTCTCCGTCTTTGAGGTGTCGTTAAGTGCCGGGGGTAGCCGCGCGCACGGCGTCTGTCTTTGCAATGGACGTGCCATGCGCGTGGCGCGAGTGGGGTTGCTGTAGTGCGCCGTAACGCCGGCGACTGCGGCAGGCAAGGGAGGCGGGGACTTTCCAGCGAGCAGCGCACACGCTGGATGCTGCTTTGCAGCGACCTCCAGAAGCGATTCGTGGCTTGCGCAATTGATAAAAGTTATATCAAATAATCAATATTGAATTTGATCATTTCATCGAATAACGATCTGCCGAAAGACGGCAACGCCAAAACTTACCAAGGGACCCAAGACGCGATGCGCAGCACGCCCCCACCACCGTATTCCGATCCGTCGCGAGTCTCGCTCGCCGATGTTGCGCGTCTGTCGGGCGCGCTCTTGCAACGCGGGGACAGCGCCGAGTTCGATACCGGCGCTGCGCCGACGCTTGGCGATCTGGCCGAATGCCTGTTCTTCTCGCCCGGCGATGGGCGCATCTGGCTCAACGATCAGCGGATGCTGCTGTTGCATGCCGCTGCGATCGGCACGTTGCGGCGCGAGCTGATCGATTGCGTCGGCGCGGAACGTGCACGGCGGCTCTTGACGCGCGCAGGCTACGCGTCGGGCGCTCGCGATGCGGAGCTGGTGCGGCAACGCTGGCCGAAGGCCGATGGCGCGTCGATTCTTGCCGCGGGCACGCGTCTTCATGCGCTCGAAGGCGTCGTCAAGGTCGAACCGGTGCATTTCTCGTTCGATGCGGCAAGCGGCCGCTACGACGGCGAGTTCCTGTGGCATCACTCGTCGGAGGCGGACGAGCACATCGCCGCATACGGCATCGGCACTGAGCCTGCGTGCTGGATGGAGCTTGGCTACGCGATGGGCTACGTCACCGGTCTGACGGGGACACTCGTGATCTTCCGGGAGGTCGAGTGCCGCGCGATGGGTAGCGCGGTGTGCCGAGTGATCGGCCGCAACGCCGTGCGATGGGGGGATGTCGCGAACGATCTGCGCTATCTCGATCTGCCGGCGGTGAATGCGGGCGATCAGACTCAGACGGCCGATGAGGCCAAGCACTCGAACGAATCGTGGCGTGAGCGGTTAGCGAGGTCTGACGACGATTCCGCGAGCGTTCCGCGTTCCACGCTGCCGCCTCAACCGGCCGCAGCCGCTACGGCGCGCGAGCCATACCGCACGGAGGCCGCCGCACGCTCGGGCCTGGTCGGCCGCTCCGCGGCCTTTGCCGCATCGTGCGATGCACTGATGCGTGTCGCCCCGACCGGCACGGCCGTGCTGCTGACCGGCGAATCGGGCGTCGGCAAAGAACTGTTCGCTGCGACGCTGCACCGGCAGAGCCGGCGCGCGGCGGGTGCCTTCGTCGCCGTGAACTGCGCGGCGCTGCCGGAGACGCTGGTCGAGGCCGAATTGTTCGGCGTCGAGCGCGGCGCCTTCACGGGCGCGTCGCAGGCGCGCGCGGGACGTTTCGAGCGTGCATCGGACGGCACGCTGTTTCTCGACGAAATCGGCAGCCTGCCGTATCCCGCGCAAGGCAAGCTGCTGCGCGCGCTGCAGGAGCGCGAGATCGAGCGGGTGGGCGGCGGGCAGACCCTGCCGGTCGACGTTCGCGTGATCGCCGCGACCAACGTCGATCTTCGCGAAGCCGTGCGTTGCGGGCGTTTTCGGGAGGACTTGTTTTTCCGGCTCAACGTGTTCCCGATCCTGATTCCGCCGCTGCGCGAACGGCGCGACGATATCGGCCTTCTGATCGACAGTTTCCTGCATCAGTTCTGCAACGAACATGGCCGCTCGACGCCGGGCCTCACCCCGCGCGCGCGCCGAGTGCTCTTGAACTACGCGTTCCCGGGCAACATTCGCGAATTGCGCAACATGATGGAGCGCGGCGTGATCGCGGTCGACGACGGCCAGCCGATCGATCTGCCGCATCTGTTTCGTCACGAGCCGCTGCCGGTTGCGGAGTTGTATTCCGTCAGCGGCGGTGCGTTGAAGATCGACCCCTTCGCGCACGAAGCGGAGCGAAGCGCCGTGCCGGTCGCGCCCGCGGTTGCCGCGGCGGCGCTGCCCGCGCCGATCTCGATCGATGCGCTCGAAGAGCAGGTCCTGGCCGAAGCGCTCGCGCGCACGCGCGGCAACGTTTCGGCGGCGGCGCGAATGGTCGGCCTCACGCGTGCGCAGTTCGCCTATCGGATCAAGAAGCGCGGCGGAGCGGGTTGAACGTGAGGCGTTTGGCGTCGAATCCGAATACGTACTTGTTTACCCGGATTCGAATTCAAATCGGTAGCCAAGCCTGTATAAATGTATACAATCTAAACCAGTAATAGCGCTTGGCTAGTGATGCGAAATCCAGGCTGAGTAAGAAAAGCACGCAATTTACGTATGTTTATGGCCGTTGGTCAGTGACCGCGTGCGCGCCTGTGCGAGCGTCACGATCAAAATTGTATACATTGGAGGAGAGATGTTCCTGAGAAACACGTGGTACGTCGCCTGTACCCCGGACGAAATCGCGGACAAGCCGCTCGGCCGCCGGATCTGCAACGAGAGGATGGTGTTTTTCCGCGGCCCGGACGGCGCGGTCGCCGCGCTCGAGGATTTTTGCCCGCATCGCGGCGCGCCGCTCTCGCTCGGCTTCGTCCGCGACGGTCAACTGGTGTGCGGCTACCACGGCCTCGTGATGGGTGCCGAAGGCAAATGCGCGTCGATGCCCGGCCAGCGCGTGGGCGGGTTTCCTTCGATCCGGCGCTTTCCCGCGGTCGAGCGCTACGGTTTCATCTGGGTCTGGCCGGGCGATCCGGCGCTCGCCGATCCCGCGACGATCCATCACCTCGAATGGGCCGACAGCCCGGAATGGGCGCACGGCGGCGGCCTTTATCACATCCATTGCGACTACCGCCTGATGATCGACAACCTGATGGACCTCACGCACGAGACCTATGTGCACGCTTCGAGCATCGGTCAAGCCGAAATCGAGGAAGCCGCGCCGCAGACGAAGGTGGAGGGCGACAGCGTCGTCACGAGCCGCTTCATGGAGAACATCATGCCGCCGCCGTTCTGGGCCGCCGCGCTGCGCGGCAACGGCCTCGCGGACAATGTCCCGTGCGACCGCTGGCAGATCTGCCGCTTCACGCCGCCGAGCCACGTGATGATCGAAGTCGGCGTCGCGCATGCGGGGCGCGGTGGTTATCACGCCGATGCGCAGCACAAGGCGTCGAGCATCGTCGTCGATTTCATCACGCCGGAAACGGATACGTCGATCTGGTATTTCTGGGGCATGGCGCGCAACTTCAAGCCGCGGGACGCTCAGCTCACGGAGACGATCCGCGAGGGCCAGGGCAAGATCTTCGGCGAGGATCTCGAGATGCTCGAAGCGCAGCAGCGCAATGTGCTCGCGAACCCTACGCGTAATCTGCTGAAGCTCAATATCGATGCCGGCGGGGTGCAGTCGCGCCGCGTGCTCGACCGGTTGATCGCGGAGGAGCGGCAGGCGGCTCAAGCGGTTCAAGCCGTTTCGTGAGGAGCGGGCATGCAAGTCAGAATCGCTCGTAAATTCCCGGTCGCCATCGATATCTGCGCGTTCGAACTCGCGCGTCCCGATGGCGCCGCTCTGCCGGCATTCTCGGCGGGCGCGCACATCGACGTGCAGCTCGGCGGCGGAATCGTTCGCCAGTATTCGCTGTGCAATCGCCCCGGCGAGACGCATCGCTATCTGATCGCCGTGCTGCGCGATGCGAATTCGCGCGGCGGATCTCTCGCGATGCACGCGTTGGAGGAGGGGGGTGTGCTCGATATCGGCGAACCGAAGAATCACTTTCCGCTGAGCGCGACCGCGGGGCATTCGCTGCTCCTCGCGGGCGGCATCGGCGTGACGCCGATCCTGTGCATGGCGGAGGCCCTCGCTCAGGCGGGCGCTTCGTTCGAGATGCACTATTGCACGCGCAATGCCGCGCGCACCGCGTTTCGCGACCGGCTCGCCGATGCACGGTTTGCTGACCGCGTTCATCTATACTTCGACGACGCTCGCGACGACGCCCGTCTCGATCTCGACGCCTTGCTTGCCAAGCCCGCACCGGATACGCACCTCTACGTCTGCGGTCCATCCGGCTTCATCGGCGCCGTGATCGAGGCCGCAAAAGCCGCGGGATGGGACGATGCGCGCGTGCATCGCGAGTTCTTCGCGGCAGCGCCGCAGGAAGGCAGCCATGGCGCGTTTCAGATCAAGCTGTCGAGCAACGGGCGCGTGATCGACGTTGCGCACGACGAGTCGGCGGCCTCCGCGCTCGTGGCGGCCGGCATCGATTTGCCGACCTCGTGCGAGCAGGGCGTCTGCGGCACGTGCCTCACCCGCGTGCTCGCCGGTGAGCCCGAGCATCGCGATTGTTATCTGACCGACGAAGAGCGGGCCGCGAACGATCAATTCCTGCCATGTTGTTCGCGCTCGAGGTCGCCGGTGCTGGTGCTGGATCTGTGACGGTGCGAGCCTAATGAGGCTCGATGGAGCGCGCACAGAGTCACACGACGATCGAGGATTTCGATGGAGCAACACGAAGGGATGCCGGGCGACGCAGGGACATCGGCAGCATCGTCGCAAACGGTCAAGGCGCAGTTGGGCCTGCGCGAGCTGATTCTCGCGGGCGAAGTCGCGCCCGGCGCGCGCATCACGGAACTGTGGGCGGTGGAGCGGCTCGGCATGTCGCGCACGCCGGTGCGCGCCGCGCTGATGCGCTTGCAGGACGAAGGGCTGCTGGATCCGGTGCCGTCGGGCGGGTACGCGGTGCGCTCGTTCAGCAGCGCCGAGATCTACGATGCAATCGAATTGCGCGGCACGATGGAAGGCATGGCCGCGCGGCTCGCGGCGGAGCGGGGCGTCGAAGCGGGGTTGATGGCGTCGTTGCGTGAATGCGTGTCGGACATCGACATCCTGCTCGAAGATCCTCCGATGACCGAAGCCAAGTTTTCGCAATACGTCGAGCTCAACGAGCGGTTTCATCGCTTGCTGGCGTCGGCGTGCAACAGCAGCGTCGTCGAGCGCCAGCTCGCGAAGGCGATGGCGCTGCCGTTCGCGTCGCCGAGCGGGTTCGTCAAAGTGCAGGCCGTCGCACCGGATGCGTACCAGGTGCTCGTCGTCGCGCAAGCGCAGCACCGCGCGGTGCTCGATGCGATCGAGCGTCGCGAAGGGGCGCGCGCCGAAGCCCTGATGCGAGAGCATGCGCGTATCGCACACCGCAATCTGGAGAATGCGTTGAAGAATCAGACGGCGCTGACGCAGCTGTTCGGGGCCAGTCTGATTCGGCAGTGGAGTGCCGCGGTTTGATGGAGGCAGCCGGCCCTTGGTTCACGTAGAGCCGGCTGCTCGAATTCACGCTTGTTTGCAGCTGATTTTCGCTTAGCCGTCGCGGAAGATGAAGCTGTAGGCGCTCAGAGCGGGAACCCCGCCGAGGTGGGCATACAGTACCTTCGAGCCCGCCGGAAATTCGCCGTTGCGCACCATGTCGATCATCCCGTGCATCGACTTGCCTTCATAGACCGGGTCCGTCAGCATGCCTTCGAACCGTGCGCATAGCCTGATGGCTTCGAGCGTACCTTCGTTCGGCAAGCCATATTCCGGGCCGCCGTAACGCGTATCGAGTACGACATCGCGCTCGGTGATATCGCGCTTGAGGTCGACCGCCTCGGCCGTGCGCTTGGCAATCCGCATGATCTGCTCGCGCGTCGCCGCGGGCTTGGCGGATGCGTCGATGCCGATCACGCGGTTGGCGCGTCCGTCGTCCGCGAAGCCGACGATCATGCCGGCCTGTGTGCTGCCCGTCACCGAGCAGACGACGACATAGTCGAACTTGAAGCCAAGCTCCGCTTCCTGCTGGCGCACTTCCTCCGCGAAGCCGACGAAGCCGAGGCCGCCCAGCGGGTGGTCGGAGCAGCCGGCCGGAATCGCGTAGGGCTTGCCGCCCGCTTGGCGGACGCTCTCCAACGCGTCTTCCCAACTCTTGCGAAAGCCGATGTCGAAACCGTCGGGCACGAGGCGCACGTCCGCGCCCATCATGCGCGACATCTGGATGTTGCCGACGCGGTCGTACACGGCGTCGTAGTAGTTGACCCAGTTCTCCTGCACGAGCACGCATTTCATGCCGAGATGCGCGGCGACGGCCGCGACCTGCCGGGTCTGGTTCGATTGAATGCCGCCGATCGAGACGAGCGTGTCGCAGCCTTGCGCGAGCGCCTCGGGAATCAGGTATTCGAGCTTGCGGGTCTTGTTGCCGCCGAAGGCGAGGCCGCTGTTGCAGTCTTCGCGTTTGGCAAACAACTGGACCTTGCCTCCCAGGTGATCGCTAAGGCGTTTCAACGGCTGAATGGGCGTCGGGCCGAAAGTCAGCGGATAGCGCGGAAATCGTTGCAGGTTCATGGCGGAACTCGCTAGGGTGGGAATGAGGAAATGATAGGGAAGGCGTCGAGAAATGAGGTTGCGAAATAAATGCAAGCCGCGTACTTTTACTGGTATCGATGTCGCATTTGCCTAATGAAATTCTTCGAAGGAAGCTATGTGCGCAACAAAACGAAGTCATGAACCGAAGAGCGAGACCAACACGCTCCAGCAACTCGACCGTATCGACCGCGCGATCCTCAAGCAGCTCCAAACCGACGCGTCGATCTCCAATGTCAGCCTCGCCGCGAAGGTCAAGCTCAGTCCGCCCGCATGCTTGCGGCGGGTGGAGCGCTTGAAGGAGATGGGGCTGATACGCAGCGTGGTCGCGCTGCTCGATCCGAAGGCGCTCGGCGCGGGCATGCTCGTCGTGATCGGCGTGGTGCTCGACCGCTCGACACCGGAGTCGTTCGCGGAGTTCGAGAAGGCGGCGCAAAAGGTGTCCGGCTGCATGGAGTGCCATGTCGTGACCGGAGAGTTCGATTACTTCATGCTCGTGCGCACGCGCGACAGCGAGAGTTTCAATCGTCTGCACGCGGAGCAACTGCTGTATTTGCCGGGCGTGCGCCAAATTCGCACCTTCATGGTGCTCAAGGAAATTCTCTCGACGACGAAGTTCCCGCTTTAAATCTGTGTCGGTGATGGGCAAAAAATGCGCATAACGTGTCTGTTGCGCGTGAATGGATTGCCTACAATCAATTCACGCGCACGGCGGTTTCGTAAGCAACACGGTGGTAATGGCGGGTCCGCTTTGCGTCTTCCGTTCCCATCGCAAGGAGGGCTGCCATGGCGACCTATGTGATCCTTTCCAAATTCACGGATCAGGGCATCCGCGCCGTCAAAAACACTTCGCAACGGGCCGCTCAAGCGGCCGAAATGGCCAAGAGCTTCGGTTGTGAATTAACGAACGTCTATTGGACGCTCGGCGACTATGACGTCGTCTTGACCGTCACCGCGCCGGACGATCAGAGCCTGTGCGCATTCGGCCTCGCAATCGGCTCGTTAGGCAACGTCAAAACTCAGACGCTGCGCGCATTCACGAAGGACGAAATTGGCGCGATCCTTGCCAAGCTGCCGTAAGGCGTCAGCCCATCTCAACCATTTTCTTTGCCGCGCCGCTTTTCCCGCGCGGCATTTCTGTTATGGAGGTCACGATGAATGCAGACACTCAAGCAGACGTAAAGGCGTTCGTGCAAACGGCCGAGCAAACGGGTGGATTCGTCTGGGTAATCGCGCTGGTCGACTTTACCGCGCGAGAACTCCGGCGCACGCTTGTGTCGGATGAATCGTATTCGACGGCCGCCGCCGCAAAAGATGCGGGCGTGGCACGACTCGCCGCGCTGACGGCCGATCGCACAGCGCATGCATAACGCAGACTTGTTTTTGCGCCACAACATACTAAGTTTCACCGTATAAGGGTCGGAAAGAGGAGACGGTCATGTCCTCCGCGCAACGAACTTCGGATTCCGCTTTTGGCGCGTCGGTCGAAGCGGGCAGTTTTCGCGTGAGCCGGCCGCAAAGCGCGGGCGACGTCATCGAGTTGCTGGGGAAGCGCGGCATCCAGATCGTCGACCTGAAGTTCACGGATCTGCCCGGGCTTTGGCAGCATTTCTCGATCACGCTCCCCGAAGTCCACCCGGGGCTCTTCGATGCCGGCATCGGCTTTGACGGCTCATCGATTCGCGGCTTTCAGGAGATCCACGAATCGGACATGCTGCTGAGGCCCGACCCTGCCACTGCGTTTGTCGATCCGATTTGCGGCACGCCGACGCTCTCGATGATCTGCGACGTCGTCGACCCCGTGCTGCGCCAGCCGTACTCGCGCGATCCGCGCTACGTCGCGAAGAAAGCCGAAAACTATCTGCGCCAAACGGGCATCGCGACCACCTGTTATTTCGGCCCGGAATTGGAGTTCTTCATTTTCGATTCGATCCGCTTCGGACAAGAGCAGCATTGCGGCTTTTACTACGTCGAATCGGCCGAAGGCGACTGGACGACGGGCCGGGACGAAGGGGCATACGGCGGCGGCAATCTCGGCTACAAGGCACGCTACAAAGAGGGCTATTTTCCGGTGCCGCCGCAGGACACCCTGCAGGAAATCCGCTCGGAAATCGCGCTGACGCTTCAACACGCCGGTGTGCAGGTTGAGGTGCACCACCACGAAGTGGCGACCGCGGGACAGAACGAGATCGACATGCGCTTTGCGACGCTCACGCGCATGGCCGACAACGTGATGATCTACAAGTACATCTGCAAGAACATCGCGCGGCGGCACGGCAAAGTCGCGACCTTCATGCCGAAGCCGCTCTTTGCGGACAACGCCAGCGGCATGCACTGCCACCAGAGCCTCTGGAACGACGAGCAGAATCTCTTCTACGACGCGGGCGGCTGGGCGCTGACATCGGAGACTTGCCGCTGGTATATCGGCGGGCTGTTGCAGCATGCGCCCGCGCTCATGGCGTTTTGCGCGCCGTCGACGAATTCGTACAAGCGTTTGGTTCCTGGCTATGAGGCGCCGGTGAACCTCGCGATGTCGCAGCGCAATCGCTCGGCCGCCGCGCGCATTCCGATGTATTCGGATTCGCCGAGCGCGCGGCGCGTCGAGTTCCGTTGTCCGGACCCGTCGGCGAATGCGTACCTGGCGTTTGCCGCAATGCTGATGGCGGGAATCGACGGCATCGAAAACAAGATCGACCCAGGGCCTCCGCTGGACCGGAACATCTACGACTTGCCGCCGGAGGAAGCGAAAAACATTCGTCAGGTTCCAGGCTCGCTTGAGGCATCGCTTGCGGCGCTCGAAGCCGATAACGCGTTCTTGCGAAAGGGCGACGTCTTTACCGAAGACATCGTCGAGACCTGGATCGACTACAAGCGCAAACGCGAAATCGACCCGATCAAATTGCGCCCGCATCCATGGGAGTTTTACTTGTACTTCGATATTTGATGCGGGGAGCCCTCGTTGGATTCAAGGCTTCCAAAGGTGTTCGATGACGGCGTCGGCCACCGCGTCCGGCGCCTCCCTTAGCGGGAAATGCCCGACGCCTTCGATGACGATGCGCCGATACCCCGCGCCGAAATAACGGTCCTGGCCTTCCGACGTGGCCGGCTCGTCGCATAGATCCGAGCCGCCTTGAATCATCAGCGTGGGCACATGGACCTTGTCGATTTTGCGCAGCTTCGCATGCAGCGCGTCGTAACGCGGATCGGACAGCTCGTCTTGGCGCCATCTGCGCCGATAGCCGTTCAGCGTGATCGCCACCCAGTCGGGATTGTCGAAGCTCTCGGCGGTGCGAGCGAATTCGTCCTCGTCGAACCATCCGGCTGGCGACCACGTGTCCCATTGAATCCGCGCGAAGCCTTTGGGGTCGCTACGCACCGCATCCGGGCCGCCGTCGAGCGACATGAACCACTGATACCAGAAACGCCGCGCCTGGGAGAAATCGGGCAGAACGAAAGCGCCCTTCGGCTGAAACGCCAGCGCGATCGCGGCGATGCGCCGGACGCGATCGGGGAAAAGAGCGGCTATCGTGTATGCCGCGCGTGCGCCCCAATCGTGGCCGACCACTTGGAATTGAGCGAGGCCGAGCGTATCGGCCAATTCGAGCGCATCCTGAGCGAGCGCGACGCCCGAGCCGTCACGCACCGTATCGGGCGACAGGAACGACGTCCGCCCGCTGCCGCGCAGGCTCGGCGTGATGGTCTTGAAGCCGGCTCGATTCAGCCGGGCCGCAACGGGACTCCAAGCGCGCGCCGCGTCCGGCCAGCCGTGCAGCAGGATCACGGGCGGGCCGTCGTCGGGCCCGGCGATTTCATAGGCGATGTCCAATACGTCCGTTAGTGCGTGTTCGAGGCGCTCGCTCATCTTCGACTCTCCAGGCCGACGCGTGGAGATCAAGCTTACTGCTAAGCGAGCCATCGCGTTCAGCACGCCAATTGGAAGTATCGTGCGTCGTCACGCGTCGTCGGCCGGAATGCCGATCAGCACCGAGCCGCCCTCGATGCGCACCGGATGCGTCCGCAACGGCTCGCAAACGGGCGCGCATAGCGGCTTGCCGGTCGCGATATCGAAACGCCCCTGATGGCGCGGACATTCGATCTCGTTGCCGAGCACGAATCCGTCGGCGAGATGCGCTTGTTCGTGCGTGCACCAGCCGTCGGTGGCGTGGAAGTTGCCGTCGATGCGATAGACGGCGAACGTCGCGCTGCCGTGGTCGAAGCGGATCACGTCTTCTTCCTCGATGTCGTCCGTGCTGCACGCGACGACCCATTCACGTTGTTCGAGCATGGTGTGGCTCCTTGATCGTTATCCGTTGTGGCGCAGCGGGTCGCCTTCTGTCACTTCGCGGCGAATGAAATACGAGCGGTCGCGCGTTTGCCTGATCAATGCGGGCACCATCTCGCGATACGCGGACCACAGGTTCGGATACGGCGTCGGCGTCTGCGAGCGGATCGCTTCATGCAAGCGCGGCAGCGCGTGGTACGGCACCATCGGCAGCATGTGATGCTCGACGTGGTAATTCATGTTCATGTAGAGAAAACGGAACACCGGATTGAGATAGACGGTGCGCGTATTGAGGCGATGGTCGGTGACGTTCATCGCGAGGCCGGCGTGTTGCGTGAGCCCAAGCGTCTGATGGAACCAGCCGCAATAGAAGCGCGGCGTCCAGACGAAGAGGAGCGGCAGGATGCTTTGGATCGATACGCACCAAGCGATCAACGCGACGATGACGACGACGTAAGCGCGGCTTATCCAAATCATCTTTCGGCGCTCGCTTGCCGGCACGAAGTCTGCGATCTCCGGCGCGATCGAGCCGCATGCGTGCCGGACGATCTTGATGATTTCCTTGGTGCCGCCCACGAGATAGAAGAAGTCGAGCGCGATTTCGTGAAGGCGTGGCGGGCGCTCGACTTGAATCTCGGGGTCGCGGCCACTGATGATGGTATGGGTGTGATGGCGCGCATGGCTCCATTTCCACAGCGTCGCTTCGCGGATCGTCATGAACGAGCACAGTTGATAGAAGGCCTGATTGAGCCAGGACGTCTTGAACGGCGTGCCGTGGCCGAGTTCGTGCCAGCGCGCGTCGCTCGAACAATAGATCGTGCCGTAGACGAAGAACGCCGGAAGCGCCCACCACGTGCCCCAGCTATAGGCGGCTACCGCGCCCGAGGCGGCGAGCAGTGCGAGCCACAGGCCGAAGTTCTTGAGGCTTTCGGCGTCGCTGCGCTTCATCAGCTGCTTGAGCGTTTGACGGGGAATGAGTGGGCGAAACCAGACTTCTTCGCCGCCGTCGATGCGCGAGGAGGGCGCTGGTTCGGCGGTACGGGCCGTGCCGCCGGGTGCCGCGGCGCTGTGTGGTGTGCTCATCGCCCCTGTCTCCTGGAATTTTCGAATTCCGATGTGTGCAGCGTAGGTCCACCGGGCGGCCGTCTCAACGAAAAGATTGACGATTTTTCGTCAAGCTCTTGGCGTCACGGAAAAATGCGGCGAGGCCGGTGCGCCGCATCACGGAGCGCTGAAATGAAGGCGAAAGCTTTGAATGGGATGGGACTAGGCGCTAAAGCGCCAAGTCTGGCTTCGCGGCGACGGCAGCTGCCGGCGGGACTGTCAACGGCCTTCCCACACGCGCTTCGATCTTTCCGTAGCGCCAGAGGTTGTATTGGCCCACCGCGGTAGTCCGATACAGGTTGCAAACGGCCACGGCAGCGTCGAGGTCGGAAACATCCGCCATGATGTAAAAGGTCCACGGCGCGCCGTCCGACTGTCCGACGGTCAAGCGATCGTCATCCATGATGCCGAGCACGCGAACCGTCTCCATGGCTTGCACCGCATCCAGCATCGTTGCGTATGCCTGCCAGACCTCTCCAATTTGATCCCTGGGCAGATCGAAAAAATTCTGCGTCACGCCGCAGCAAAACAGCACGCGCAAGGGGAGATTGCGAGTATCGGCCGTCATATCGACTCCAAATGTAGTGGTCAAGGTTCGATTCGAATGGGCTTACAGATATCCAGGAATCGGAGGAACGCCCACGAACACGGCGCCGGCGCCGTCGTAGTTTCCATGACCTAGAAAAGCATGCTGGGTGACGACCATGGAATCGCGAACAAGGCGCTGCAATGGATGAGTTCGATAAATCGCCATTGTCCCGGCGAGCCGATATGCGCGAGTGACGACATCGGCCCCCTGGTGGGCAACCTGCGTCGCGGACAAACGCAGCAGGCTGATTTGCTCGGGCGTGACTTCGTCGCCCGCCAGGATCGACTCCCATACGCTTTCGGTCGAGTCGTAAAAGAACGCGCGAGCCGATCGCAACTGGGCTTCCGCCTTTGCAAGCTCGATGCGGTAGTACGCCCGGTCTGCAAGCTGAGGCGCACCGGTGGTGGTCTTCCTGCCGCCCGACATGTTGTTCGCGACGTCGAGCGCGGCACGCGCGAGGCCGAGATTCACGACCGCAAGCACCTGTGACGCGTATGCCATCGTGGGGTAGCGAAAGAGAGGCTCGTCGATCGTGGGGGTGCCACCGCGTATGAAGGTCCACGCCTCGTCAACGAGCTTGCTGTCGACACGCAGGTCGTGGCTGCCGGTGCCCTGCATCCCGACGACGTCCCAGTTCTCCACGATGTCAACCTCGGACGGTGCAAAGACCGCCGTCCGCGGCTTGCCGGCATGGCTCCCGTCCTTGGCAACGCCAATGCCCACGCCAAGCCAGTCCGCGCCCTTGCACCCGCTCGCGAACTTCCAGGTGCCGTCGACGATGAAGCCGCCTTCCACCGGCTGCGCCGGCTGCATCGGGAACAGCCCTCCGGCAAAAGCCTGGTCGGGTCCATCCGCATAGATGATGGCCTGCGTTTCGACCGGCAACGCGGCCAGATAGACGTTTGCCGAGCCGAAGCTGGCCACCCACGCGGCGGATCCATCGGCAACGGCGATTCTTTCGATCATCGACAGAAACTTCGCTGGAGGAAGCGCATCGCCGCCAAAGCGCCTAGGCGTTGCGGCGCGGTAGACGCCTGCTTGTTTCAGCTTTGCGATCATGTCGCGAGGCACGTGGGAGTTTTGCTCGAACTCTTCCCTTCGGGTGGCGATCTCTGCGATCACGCGATCCAACGCGATTGCCTCACGGTCAAACCCGTCGGTTTGTGAAAATGGGGCGTTGGTGGATTGATTGACGGTTGCCGCGTCGGACATGGTATGCGCTCCTCGTTACTCGATTTGTCTGTTTGTGCTGGGCGATGCACTGCGATACCAGTCTAGAAAGGCAAAAGAACGCGATCAATTGGGGCGCTGCCTCCGGCCTTACGTAGGGACGCCAGCGTCCCTAAAGAATTCTTTAGTCACACACGAGGCTTATAGTTGGTATGTTGCGGGACAGCCCATAGCCTGACTCCACGCCATGAATTTCCCTGCGGAAGAAGACTTCCATCGCCTTCTCGACGCACTGACGCTGTGCGTCCTTGTTCACGACGCGAAATCGAA
The DNA here is from genome assembly GCF_005280735.1 of Trinickia violacea. Lineage (NCBI taxonomy): Bacteria > Pseudomonadati > Pseudomonadota > Betaproteobacteria > Burkholderiales > Burkholderiaceae > Trinickia > Trinickia violacea. Next base: position 2,758,606 of record NZ_CP040078.1, on the reverse strand, counting down.
AGCGATCGTATGGGCAAACCGCGCCGCATGTTCGGCGCTAGGGTTTTCCCTTGAAGAGCTGCTGCCCCTCAAAGCCGCGGACATGACCCGGCCCGACACGAAGTATCGGCGCGAGATTGCGGTTGCCGCTATGGACCGCGCCGAAACGGAGGGGCCGCAGGTCTACGAGTGGTGCTATCGATCGCGTACGAATGTCGACATGTTGTCCGAAGCGATCGCGACATTCGTCCAGCTGCAGGAGCGCGCGATCGTCATGGTCCAGTTCCGCGACATCAGTGCCGAGGAGTCGATGCGGCAAAGGCTGCGCGGGTATGAAACCCGGCTCAGAGAACTGATGCATGACCTCAGTGAAGGGGTGGCATTGCTGACCCGACAAGGCACATTCGAATACATCAGCGAATCCGGACTTCGCGTGCTGGGCCTCGAAGCGCTGCCGAGCCATGGAAGCATGCAGGACTACTGCGCGCTCGCCGATCGGGAGCGTCTTGGCTTGCAACTCGATCGCGCGAATTCGGAGCGTACGTCCGAACCGCAGCGCTACCAGATCGTGCGTCGCGATGGAGAGGAACGGTGGCTGCGCGTCACGTGCCGCCGCGTGAATATCGACGGCGATCCGGACAGTCTCGTCGTCCACTTTCGCGACATCAGCAGCGAAGTCGAGGTCGAAGAACTGCGACGCGCCGAAGCGCGCATGCTCGAGCACGCCGGCAGGTACAACGCGATGGGCGAAATGGCGACCGCCATCGCCCACGAGTTGAGCCAGCCTCTTGCCGCAGTCCGCAACTTCATCGAAGGTGCAATCCAGCGGTTGAATCAATCCGAAGGCATGGACTCGGTCCTCTGGGGATTGCGCAGTGCCGATCGCCAAGCGGAGCATGCGGCGTTGATACTCAAGAGCGTACGCGAGTACATCGTCAAGCGCGAGCAGGCCACGACCCACGTCGATCTCAGGGACATCCTCGCCGACGTTTCATACTTCATCGAACTTCGGGCGGCGGAAGCCGGCGTCACCGTTCATATCAGGCAGAGCAGCGAGCCGCTACCCGTCGTGTGCGAACGCGTCTTGATCGGGCAGGTGATCCTCAATCTGGCATTCAACGCCGCGGAAGCGCTGGTGGCCGACTCAGTCGTCGGCGGGTGCGTGACGATCGAGGCAGTGCGACAGAATGAAAGCGCGGAGTTGCGCGTGATCGATAACGGGCGGGGCGTCGAGGCGGGGAGGCACGAACGCCTCTTCGACGGATTTTCGTCGTCGAAAGCGGGCGGCAATGGGATTGGCTTGTCGCTTTGCAAAAACATCATATCGAGGCACAAAGGCCGGATCTGGGCGCAAGAAGCGCGCTCAGGCGGGCTGGATTGCAGATTCTCGTTACCGCTGCAGCTTGGAGGAATCACGGCGGCTGATTTATAGACCGCACAAATTTCCTATATCGATTTCCATCTATTTGATTGATGAGGTGATGTTTCGTATTGTGGGGCGCCTGGATTGCAATCGCCCTCAATCGTCTCACTGCAGAACCCCCTCATCATGAATGCTTCTTCTCTCAAAGTCCGCGTCGATGCCGTTCGCGACGAAGCGGTGGACATCCGCTCTTACCGTATATCGCGCGTCGATGGCTATCCGTTTGACGCGTATGAACCCGGCGCCCACATCGACGTGACGAGTCCAGCCGGCGTTACCCGCCAGTACTCTTTGTGCGGCGATCCTGATCATACGTTGGCTCAACTCTTCGCGGTCAAGAAGGAAAAGGACTCGCGGGGAGGCTCCCGCTCACTGCACGACGATGTCGCGGTGGGCAGCGAACTCTGGGTCAGCGCGCCTCGCAATCTGTTTCAGCTCGCTTATGACGCAGATCGGACAATCTTGATCGCTGCGGGAATCGGCATCACGCCGCTTCTGTCGATGGCGTATCGGCTGGCACAGAACAACGCAAGCTTTGTGCTGCACTACTTCGCTCGCAGCGGCGACCACGCAGCCTTTGCTCCACTGCTATCGGAGCCGCCGTTTGCCGGTTGCGTGCAGTTTCATCTGCAGATCGAGCGCGATGCCCTCGATGCGAAGCTCGAAGCCTGTTTTGCGGAAGCCGGCGCAGGCACGCACGTCTATACTTGCGGCCCCGCGCCTTTCATGGACCGCGTCACCCAGACCGCAAGCCGCTTCGTGCCCGAAGACGCCATCCATCTCGAGCGCTTCGGCGCGCCAGTCGAATCTGCGCCGAGCGCGGATGCATGCGAGACCTTCGAGGTACGACTTTCGCAATCGGGCCGGCGCGTCACCGTTGAAAAAGGACAAAGCGTCGTCGATGCACTCGCGGCGATCGGTGTCGAGATCGAAACGTCCTGCGGTGAAGGCGTGTGCGGGACCTGCATGGTCGACGTCGTCGAAGGAACACCGGATCATCGGGATCACTGCCTGAGCAAAGCCGAACGCGCGAGCAACGCCGTCATTTGCTGCTGCGTATCGCGTTCGCGCACGCCGCTGCTGGTACTGGATCTTTGACTTCGACCTGCCGCAGGCCCCGGCCCGGCGCAACGGCCTGCTTCACGTCATCTGATCGAATCGTCCGACAATGCCGGCAAGCAGCTCGCGCATCCAGACAATGCCTTCCTCTTTGTGGAAGTGCTCGTGCCAATGCATCGTGACGGGTGCAGGCGGCAGCGTGACCGGAAGGTCATAGATGCGGAAGGCGCCCGCGCGATTGAGGATATGCGCGAGCCGTCGCGGCAACGTCGCGTATAGGTCCGTCACGGTCAGGATGCTCGGCAAGGCGACGAAATGTGGGACTTCCAATGCAATGTCGCGGCCGATACCCTGCGCGCGCAGCGCGTCGTCGAGCGCGTGATGGCTGTGCTCCTGCGATTGCACCTTGATGTGCGAAGCCTTCAGGAAATCTTCGAGGCCCAGTTTTTCGCCGGGCGGCAGCTCGGCTCGCCACCGCGTCATGCACACATAGTCTTCCTCGAACAGAAGACAATGCTTGGTCGACGCTAGAAGCTCAGGATGATTGCCAATCGCGAAGTCGAGGCGGCTGGAGCGCAGCGCGTCCTCGATGGCTTCGACCGGCATGGGCCGAACACTCAGACGAATGCGCGGCGCCTGCGCGTGCAGCGCCGCGCAAATGGCGGGCAAGTAGGCCATTTCACCCGCGTCCGACAACGATAGCCGGAACGTGCGCGTGCTCACGGCAGGCTCGAACGATTCGGCGTACCGCAGGGCCTCGCGCACCGTATCGAGCGCCCGCCCCACGATCTCCGCGACCTCCATGGCGACCGGCGTCGGCTGCATGCCTGAACGCGTGCGAACAAAGAGTGGATCGTCGAACAGCGCCCGCAGACGGCCCAGCGCATAGCTGACTGCCGGCTGCGATAGCGCGAGCCGTTCCCCCGCACGCGTCAGGCTCCGCTCCTCCACGATGGCATGAAAGACCCGCAGCAGATTGAGATCAATGTTATCGAGCGACGTCATCTGCCTTCTCTTATTTGCGGGGTTTATCGACATGGGCATTTTAGATGGATTTGACTGATTTAGGTCAAGGCCGCGAGACTGTCGACACGCAATTCATCGTCAACGCGATACCCATCGCGCCCCACCTTAGAGATTCAGATGAGCGACATTTCCTATCAGCCTATCGACACGAGTGCGCTGCATACGCGCGCGGAGGCCGATCGCATCGCGCCTTCGCTTTACTACGACCCGGCGTTGTTCGAAGCCGAGCTCGAGCACATCTTCTACAAGACGTGGATCTGGGTCGCCCACGAAAGCGAATTGCCCAAGCACGGCGATTTCGTCACGACGACCATCGGCCGACAGCCGGTGATCGTGGTTCGCGACAAGACGGGAACGGTGAACGTGTTGCAAAACCGTTGCCGCCATCGCGGCGCGAGCGTGTGCGAAGAGCACAAAGGCAACGCCAAGGGATTCACATGCCCCTATCACAGTTGGTCGTATGCGCTCGACGGCACGCTCCGCGCGCTGCCCTATGGGGACGGCTATGAAGGCGTGTGCGAGAAAGGCGATCTGCCGCTGAAGAAGCTGCGCGTCGGGATCTATCAAGGGCTTGTCTTCGCGAGCTTCAACGAGTCGATCGAATCGCTCGAAGATTTTCTCGGCGGCGCCAAACCGTGGATCGACCTCTTCATGAAGCAGGGCGCGGGCTATCCGGTTCGCACCAACGGCGAACACAAGTTCAAATTCAAAGGCAACTGGAAGATTCAGCTCGAAAACACCACCGACCTCTATCACTTCCCGGTGGTGCACAAGTCGTGGCTGAAATCCGTCGACGACGAGACGGCTCAAGTGATCACCGGCTTCATGACCCGTGACGACGCCTTCTGCCGCTCGCTTGGCAACGGCCACAGTCTCGCCGTGCTGATGCCCGAGCTCGTCGATCTCGACAAGGACGACGGCAGGCCGTTGCCCGAGCGTTTCGACAAGCTCGCCGCCAAGCTCGCGGAGAAACATTCGCCGGAAGAAGTGCGGCGCATCGTGCGGTCGCTGATGGGTGTCGGCTTCAATCTGAACCTGTTTCCCAACCTTGCGCTGTCGATGGCATTCTTCCGCGTGCTGCGGCCGATCTCCGCGGAAGAAACGGAAATCCGCCACGTCGCTTTGGCGATGGACGGCGGCCCGGAGGAAGCCAACCGCGAGCGTCTTCGCATGCACGAGCACTTCCAAGGTCCGTTCGGGTTCGGCAGCCCTGACGATGCGGAAGCGTGGGAGCGAGTCCAGCGCGGTTCTTACGCCGGTCCGGACGTCCCGATTCTGGTGAATCGCGGCCTGAACCGCGAACGCACCGCGGCTAACGGCGAAAAAACAGCGCATGCAACCGACGAAACCGGCATGCGTGAAGCGTACAAGCAATGGCGTGTCATGATGGAGCAGGCATGATGGACGATCGCAACGCACTCTTTTCACAATCCACTTTCGCCCGTGCGATCGAGTTCATCTGGCAGGAAGCGGAATTGCTCGACCGTCGCGACTATCAGGCGTGGCTCGACCTGTGGGATCCTGCCGGTCATTACGTAGTGCCGATCGATCCGAATGCCACCGACTACGCAGCGTCGCTGAACTACGCCTATGACGATCACGACATGCGCGAGAAGCGCGTGCAGCGCATGACGTCAGGGTTTTCGGCTTCGGCGTCCGATGCCGCACGCACGGTTCGCACCGTGTCCCGCTTCACGCTGTCGAGCGACGCGCCGGGCAGGGTGGTGGTGAAGTCGGCGCAGGTGCTGGTCGCGTACAAGCGCGGCGTAGCGACGCTCTTTGCCGCCGATCTCACGCACCAGATCGCCTTCGCGAACGGCGAGTTGAAGCTTGCCGAAAAGGTGATCCGCCTGATCGATTCGACCGAAGCGCTGAGCGCGATCGGCTTCCTGCTCTAGATCGCACACGCATGAGAGACTCCGGCACTCGAAGGCCCTCGCTTTCCGCGCTCGAGACACGGCTAGCCGCTCTCGAAGCGGAGAACGCGATCCGCAAGACGATCGCTCGCTATATGGCGCTATGCGACGTGCCGTGCCACCCGCTCGCCGGCGAATCGCTCGCCGCACTCTTTACCGGCGACGCCGTCTGGGAAGGCATCGGCCCGCAATACGCGGAGCGGTTCGGCCGCCTGCGGGGCCGCGGCCCTATTCTGGAGATGCTGCAGCGATATCTCCCGCCAGCGCCTCACTTCACGACCAACGTTCATTTCGTGACGTCCGAGCATATCGAGGTGAACGGCGGCCATGCCAAAGGACGCTGGATCATGCTGCAAGCCTCCGGCTATGTCGATTCGAAGGCTGAGCTCATCGCTGCGCGGCTGGAGATCGACTTCTCGCCCATTCCCGACGGCAGCGCTTGGCTGATCCGCCATTTCCGCACCGAACGTCTCTTCGATGCGCCTTGGCAAGTCAACCCTCGCAAGGATACGACCGCATGAATCCCGCATTCATCGATGAAATCGCGCTACGTGCAAGCGCTAGTGCGAATGGCCCCACCATCGCGATCAAGGATTCGATCGATATCGCGGGCTATCCGACGACCGGCGCGAGCGCAGCGCTATCCGGCTCGGCGCCCGCAACGGCGCATGCCGAAGTCGTGCGGCGCCTGCTCGACGCCGGATGGCGGATTCACGGAAAGGCGAACATGCACGAGCTCGCCTTCGGCATGACAGGCATCAACGACTTCACGGGAACGCCGCTCAACCCCCAAGATCCCTTGCGCATCCCGGGAGGCTCGTCGAGCGGATCGGCATCGGCGGTCGGACTCGAGCTCGTGGACGCGGCGCTCGGAACCGACACCGGCGGCTCCATCCGCGGTCCGGCCGCCTGTTGCGGGGTGATCGGGCTCAAGCCGACGTTCGATCGCGTATCGCGTGCCGGCGTCTTGCCCGGGCGCACTAGCCTGGATTGCGTCGGCCCCTTCGCACGCGATATGCGCATGCTCGTCGCGACGATGGCCGTCATCGATCCGACCTTCGACGCCGCCGCGGCACGCCGAGATGTGGATGGCGCGCGTGTGGCAATCGTCAAGACAGATGCCGACGCTTCGATCGAAACCGCTGTCCGGCACGCAGTGAAGAGCGCGGGATTCGCCGAGACGCTCGTCGAGCTGCACGCGATGCAGGAAGCGTTCGAGGCCGGCCTCGCCATCATCAACAGGGAGACGTCGGCTGCCTTCGGTCATCTGATCGAAACTGGCAAGCTTGGCGCCGATCTCGACAAGCGCCTGCGCACGGCCGCCAACACGACACACAAACAAGTCGAAGCGGCCGAACGGGTTCGCAGCGCGTTCACGAAGGCCGTGGACGATGCTCTCGAGCATGCCGACGTCCTCGTCTTGCCGACGCTTCCGTCACTGCCCATCACTTTGGAGGCGGCACGCGCGGGCGAGTCAGTGATGGCCATGTCGTCGTTGATCAGGCCGTTCAATCTGAGCGGTCATCCTGCCTTGAGTTTGCCGTTGCCGATCAAGGGATCGAAAATAAAAGCGGCGCTGCAGATTGTCGGCCGGAAAGGCGCCGATGAAACCGTATGTGCCTTCGCCGCGCACTTTGAAGAGGCGCTTGCGCGATAACAACGAGGAGCATGAACATGTCGAAGAGAATCGTTCTGATAACTGGCGCGGCCCGGGGCCTCGGCGCAGTGATCGCACGCAAATTTCACCAGGCGGGCTATCTCGTGGGCTTGGCGGACATTGCTTTCGACGAAGTGCAGGGCGGCGCGCGTGAACTCGACGCAAGCGGCGGCACTGCCTGCGCGATCCGCCTCGACGTCACCTCGAAAGCTGACTTCGCCGCCGCGCTCGATACGCTCGTCCAGCGATGGGGCTGCGTGGACGTGCTGGTGAACAACGCCGGCGCATCGAAAGTCGTGCCGGTCATGGAAATAACCGCCGAGCAGTTCGACCAGGTCATCGACGTGAATCTGCGAAGCGTGCTGTTCGGCTGTCAAGTGTTCGGCCAGTACTTCGCAGAGCGTGGCGAAGGACGCATCGTCAATGTGGCATCGCTGGCCGGACAGAACGGCGGCTCTGCGACCGGCGCACACTATGCGGCAGCCAAGGGTGGCGCAATCACGCTGACCAAAGTCTTCGCTCGCGACCTCGCGGCGCGCGGGGTGACGGTCAATGCCATTTCCCCAGGGCCGCTCGATCTTCCGATCGTCCACGAGAGCGTCCCGGCCGACAAACTGAAAACGGTGATAGCGGGCATCCCAGTCGGGCGCCTGGGCTCCGCACAGTATGTCGCCGATGTTGCCGTATTGCTGGCGTCGCCTGACGCATATTTCGCGAACGGCGCTTGCTGGGACGTGAATGGCGGCCTGTATATGCGCTGAGGTTTTTCACAGGGGGCAACGCACTCCATAGGGGACCCAACATGATCGTCAGAAAAACAGTACGAGGCCGCATGCTGCAGACCCTTGCATCGCTGTCGTTCCTCATGCTCTGCGGCAGCATGCTGGGTATCTGGGGCGAGTATCGCGACCTGGCCGCCATGCAGAAGATCTACCTGACCGACGCATCGGGAACCGAACTGCTACTGCAGATCAAAGCCGATTCTCTCGACGTGATTGCGATCCTGAGCTCGCTGGCAACGTTCGCGGAGTCGGAGCGGCCTGCGAGGCTTCGCAAGGTTGCAGTCGCCTTGAAGGCTGTCGATCGGAACCGTGACCAATATCTCGCGATCGCAAATGGTTCACAAAGAAGGGAGCAGGCAGCCGCGTTTTCCGATCGTCTCGACCGGTTTCGCGCGTTTCTCGATAATCTGCAAACCATTCAGGCCATAACGGATCCGGCGTCGCGAGCGCAAAAGATGGGCGAAGGAAAGGCGGCATACAACGCTTTTCATCAATCGCTCGAAACGCTGATCGACGATCAGCGGCGCGATGCCAATCTACGCTTCAACGACAGCAAGACAGGGATTCAACACCACATCGTCCTGCTTGCCGCGCTGGGGCTGTGCAGCATGATCGTTGCACTTGTCAGTTATGTATCCCTTACGCGCAAGGTCATCGTTCCGCTCACGACCGCCGCCGAGGATTGCGAGCGGATTGCGGCCGGAAATCTCGAGACCGTGCGGCCACAAGAAAGCCATAGCGGAGAAATTGGACGGCTGTTCGACGCATTCGAGCGCATGCAGTCGATCTTGCGCGACATTGTCGGCGATGTTCGCAGCGGCAGCGAATCGGTTGCCGGCGCCACGGCTCAGATCGTCGCGGGCAACGTTGACCTCTCGCAGCGCACGGAAGAGCAGGCGGCGTCGATAGAAGCGATCGTGGCCGACCTCAACGAGTTTGCCGGACGGGCGCAGAGGAATTCGCTCGAAGCGACCAAAGCATTGCGCTTTGCCTCCGAGGTGGAAGGCATTGCGATTGGCGGTCGATCGGAGATGGACTCCGTCGTCTCGACGATGGATCTCATCGTAAAGAGTTCGCGGCGGATGAACGAAATCATCGGAACGATCGAATCACTCTCGTTTCAGACCAATATCCTGGCGCTCAATGCGGCGGTCGAATCGGCCCGTGCGGGTGAGCATGGCAGGGGCTTTGCCGTCGTGGCCGCCGAGGTGCGCAGCCTCGCTAAGAGGTCGGCGCTCGCCGCGCGAGAGATCGGCGAGATGATCCGCACCTCGTCGAACGAGATCGATCGCGGTAGTCAGCGGGTTCAGGCTGCCGGGCTGAAGATGGCGCAGATTTCCGACGCGGTGCGTGAAACGAGCGGGATCATGCGGGAAATCGCGGAAGTGTCGTCGGCTCAGAACGATGACATCATCCGTACCCAATCCGCGCTCGACCAGATCGAGCAAACCACTCAGCGGAATGCAGCCCTCGTGGAGCAAGCGTCCGCGGCTGCGGCCTCGTTGCGCGACGATGCCGCAAGGCTTGCGCGCACCATGCAGTTCTTTGCCTCAACCTCTAGTGCGCCCATGCATTGAGCGGTGCACCACAGCCGTTTTCGATTTGCGCGCGCGCCTGGGTACCTCAGTCGCAATCTATTCCCTTCCGCCCCTTTCGCCACCCAGAATCATGCCGGCGTCCCGGACCAATTCGGCGATCGACGTCACCCCGAGCTTTTCCTTGATGCTGGCCCGATGGACATCCACGGTCTTGACGCTGATCCCAAGGTCTGACGCGATCTTCTTGCTTCCCTTCCCGTCAAGCACCGGCATCAGCACTTCCCTTTCGCGCGTGGTAAGCGATTCGATACGCTGCTGAAGTTCCCTGCGCCGCATGCCGGCCGCATGGCGCTGCGTAGCCAGCTTCAAAGCGCGCTGGATGCGTTCCAGCATCTGTTGAGAGTTGTACGGCTTTTCCACGAAATCGATCGCGCCACTCTGCAACGCGCGGACGGACATCGGGATATCCCCATGTCCGCTGACAAAAATAATCGGCAGCGTCGATCCACGCCTGTTCAATTCCGCCTGCACCTCAAAGCCGCTCGTTTCCGGCATCCTGACATCCAGAACAAGGCACGCGGGATTCTTTTCATCGAATGCATCGAGGAAGGCGGACGCGGTCGCGAATCCTTTCGAAGCAATTCCGACCGACTCGAGCAGCCAGGACAGCGACGTACGCAGACCATTGTCGTCGTCGACGATATAAACGATGGCAGATGGCGAGGTCATATCGAGTCCAATCCGTATCCGTTCTTGCAGCGTTGGCTCAAGTTTGAGCGCATCGCGGCCAACTCGCAACCGCAAATAAATTGATTTCAGTTGGCTGACCTAGGGAAATCTTTAGATGCGTAGGGAACTGCTTCAATGTTTGTGGCGTTGATGCCGATTTCGCCAGCCGATACCGTGGACTACGCTACATCCTAACGTCCCATCCAGCGTCGGAACTTCACTACTATGGCCAAGCACAACCTCCCCAATGCAACGAACGATGAAGCGCGCCTACTATTTCGGAACGCCATGGCCCATCTGGGCGCGGCGGTGAACATCATCACCACATCGGGGCTTTCGGGACGCTGCGGGATCACTGCAAGCGCAGTCTGCTCCGTAACCGATGCGCCGCCGACCTTGCTGGTCTGCCTTAACCGGTCGAGCGCCTTGCACGCGGTCTTCGAGAAGAATCGGAATGTCTGCATCAACGTGCTCACCGGGCATCACGAACTGCTGGCTCGGCATTTCGCGGGGTTCACCGAAATGCCCATGGACAAGCGCTTTGAATTAAACGCATGGGACGATGGTGAGCACGGCGTCCCCGTTCTGCGGGACGCGCTCGCAAGTCTGGAAGGCGCGATCGTCGACTACAAGAATGTAGGCTCGCATTCGGTCATGTTTGTCGAGGCCACCAGAATCCGTGTTCAAAACGGAGGCGATAGCCTGATCTACTTCAACAGACATTTTCATCGCCTGCCGGCCGCGCTTGCGGCGTGAATCCAGTCTTTCCCAATCGAAGGCATCACTAGGCAAATAACAAACCGGCTGGGCTGCAGCGTCGAACGGCGCGTGCGCCCATCTCGACATCCTCATCCAATCTCTTCTTCCGGCGAGCACATACCGACCACCGGTTCTGTGTATCGACCGTCTCCGATCCGGCGCGGACTGACCGCGCAATCTTCAATCCAGCACGAATCAATCGTAGTCCATATCTGTTTATTCGCATTCCAATTTGTTGAATTGATGGATGCGTTTCTGCTTACCTTGATGCGGCCTCTTTATCAGGATTTCCTGACAACACAATGCGGCTTAGCTCCAAAATTTGCGATGCTGATATGCCTACCCCTTTTAGGCAGATTTGACGTGAATATATGACCGCTCGACACTCCGTCGTGCGGACACCTTAGTAAATTTCCGCTTTACATCGCGACTGGAAGTGCGCTCAGTAATCGCAACATTAATAACCATCGGAATTGGAGACCTAAGATGTCTTCGTCGACAAAACCCAAGTCGGTCAAGCGGTACACATATGAGTGGTATGTGGTCATCGTGTGCATGCTTGCGTACATATTTTCTTTCGTCGACCGGCAAGTGTTGGCATTGATGATCGAGCCCATCAAGCACGATCTTCATCTCAGCGATACGCAGTTCAGCTTGTTGCAGGGGTTCGCCTTCTCGCTGTTCTACGCAATCATGGGGATGCCGATCGCCTACCTCGCGGATCGCTTCGCTCGTCCGCGAATCATCGCGATCGGCATCGCGTTATGGAGCATCGCCACAGCAGGGTGCGGCACCGCTCACACGTTTGTGCAGATGTTCGCCGCTCGCTTGAGCGTCGGAGTCGGAGAGGCCGCCTTATCCCCAAGCACGTATTCGATGCTCTCCGATTACTTTCCTAAAGAAAGGCTTGGACGTGCGCTCGGCATTTACTCGCTGGGTTCGTTCATCGGAGGCGGGATGGCCTTCCTGGTCGGCGGCTATGTCATCGCTCTGCTGAAGCACGCGACCGCTTTCTCGCTACCCATCCTGGGCGAAGTGCATGCCTGGCAGATCACGTTCTTCATCGTGGGCTTGCCGGGTCTCCTGATCGCGCTTTTGTTTTTCGCGACTATTCGCGATCCGCAGCGCAAGGGTCTTGCCAGCGATATCAACGGTCAAGCCATGAAGGTGTCGTTGCCGGATACCTTGCGCTTCATCGGAAAACATCGAGCGACGTTCTTCTGCCACTTCGTCGGGTTTTCGTTTTACGCGATGACGCTCTATTGCCTCATGTCATGGTCGCCCGCGTTCTACATGCGCCACTTCGGGCTATCGCCGGTCGAGGCCGGCTACAAGCTCGGGGCCGTCTTGCTCGTCGCCAATACGGCAGGGGTTTTTTGCGGCGGATGGCTCAATGACTGGTTTCTGCGTCGCGGCTACCGGGATGCACCGATGCGCGCCGCGTGGCTCGGGGCGCTATTCCTGATCGTTCCATCGGTCGTGATGACGCAAGCGGAAGAGGTGGGCGGCTCGCTGGTGTGGCTCGTGCTCGCGATGTTTTTCGCCTCCTTCCCACTCCCCACGTCTGCCGTGGCGATGCAGAATCTCGCGCCCAACCAGATGCGCGCTCAGGTCTCAGCCATTTTCCTGCTCGTTTCCAATCTGATCGGACTCGGCTTGGGAACCACACTCGTCGCCCTCGTGACCGACAAGATTTTTGGTTCTCCGCTCGCGGTGGGAAATTCGATGGCCGTGGTCAATGCGATCGCGACGGTGCTCGCCTTTGCATTGCTCTATATCGGATGCCGCCACTATCGCGCAAGTCTCGAACGCGAAGCATCACCATCGGCAAAAACGCCGCCCGATATAAGCGTGGCAAGTGCTACACCCGCATCGTCATCCTAATTACACGTTCGTACTTTCTCTTGGTTTGGAAATTTTGATGAAAAAGACCTTTATTTCCGGTGCTGTTGCAGCGATGGGCGTTTGCAGCGTGCTCTCGGCACATGCGCAGTCGAGCGTAACGATATACGGCCTCATTAGTACGGGGGTTGGCTATGTGAGCAACGCCGGCGGCGCCAAGGAATATGCCCTCTACTCCGGAACCAACCAGAACAATCGATGGGGCTTCAAGATCAGGGAAGACCTCGGCGGCGGTCTTGCGACGGTGGCTCAACTCGAAAACGGCTTCGACATTACAACGGGCGGCCTGGGCCAGAACGGGCGCATGTTCGGCCGGCAGGCCTGGGTTGGACTGCAAAGCAACACCTTGGGAACAGTGACGTTCGGGCGGCAGTACGATGCGTTTTTCGACTATATCGCCTTGTTCTCGGCGCCCTATGCCTCAGGTGGGCTTGCAGCGCATCCGGGAGACTCCGACAACCTGATGGGAAGCTGGCGCTATAACAACAGCATCAAATACGCGACGCCGATCTGGAACGGCTTCTCAGCGGAAGCGCTTTACGCCATGAGCAATTCGACCGACTTCGCCCTCAACAGAGCATGGAGTGTGGGCGTGCGGTACACAGGAAATCGATTCAGCGTCGCGGCGGCATACGTGGACCTCCAGTACCCCGGTACGACCAACGCCAACGGTGCTGTAACGAACGACTATGCGGGCGCGCCGTTCTGGCTGTTCCGCACGAGCCCGATCAACAGTGCGGTGGGTGTTCAGCGACAGCGGAATATCGGTGCGGGCGGAAATTACCGAATTACAGACAAGGCCACGCTAAGCGCGTTTGTGGACGACATCCGGTATGACTATCTCGACCACTCCAGTCTTCACCTCAACAACTACGACGTCTCGTTTTCGTACTTGCTGACGCCGGCGTTGTCGGTTGCGGCGTCCTACGTTTATACACACGGCACGTATGGCGGGATCGACGCCAACCCTCACTGGAACACAGGGCAGATCACGATTGACTACGCATTGTCGAAGCGCACCGATGTCTACGTGTTCGACGACTACCAGCGTGTCAGCGGTCCGCTCGCCGTGGCGGACATTTTCCTCAATGCCCCGTCAACCAGTCGGAGCCAAAATCTGGTGATCGCGGGCATTCGCCATAAGTTTTGACTTCGTTGCAGCGGATTGACTGAGCTCTCCCAATGTTTGGGAGAGCTTGTGCCGTTGAAACCATCCGCGCCAGCGGAATGGCACGCTTAGGGCGCGCCGTCACGCATCGCCCGCACACCACGCTTCGGCAGGCGGCCGGCTCAACGAAAAGTTGACGTTTTTTCGTCAAGCTCTTAGCGTCACGAATAAACGCGGCGAGGTCGGTGTGCCGCATCACGAAGCGCTGGAATAAAGGCGAAAGCTTTGAGCGGGATGGGACTAGGCTCTAAAGCGCCAACTCTGGTCGACGGGAGACAAGTGTGACGAAAGCCAGCGAGAGCAGTTTGCGCGCGCCCGCGCGGCGCAAGCGCAGTGCGCGTTTCGAGGAGATCGCAGCGGAGGCGGGCGTGAGCATCGCGACGGTCGACCGCGTGCTCAACGAGCGCGGCAGTGTATCGGCGGCGACGCGTGCAAGGGTCGTCGCCGCGGCGAAACGGCTCGCGGTGCCGCGCATCCTGCCGGACACCCGGCATGGGTTGCTGCACATCGACGTGCTGCTGCCGAACAACAGCTCGCCGTTCTTTCAGCGCCTGACGCTCGCGCTGCAGCGTTCGATGCAGATGCTCGACAGGCGCATCGTCGTGCATCGATCGCAGCTTCCCGAGGGCGACGACGACGTGATCGCCGCCGCGATTCTCGCGCCTCGCCACAAGCGCGCGGGGCTGATCGTGACGACGCACGATACGGTGCCCGTGCGCGATGCGCTCGCCGCCGTGATCGAGCGCGGCGAGCAGGTGGTGACGATGGTGACGGACGTCGCGACACCCGGACGCCTCCACTACGCGGGCATCGACAATATCGCGGCGGGCCGCACAGCGGGCTATTTCGTGGGACGTCTCGCGAAACGTCCCGGACGCGTGCTGCTGCTGGCGAGCCGCATGGACTATCGCGCGCACATCGACCGCATCGGCGGCTGCCGTGCGGCGCTCGAGGCGTTCCCCGAGCTGGAGTGCACCCCGCTCGCCATCGAGATGTACGACGATGCGGACCGCTGCTATCGCGCGGTGGCGGCCGCGCTCAAGCAGGGCGGGCTCACGGGCATCTACAACAGCGGCTATGGGTCGCCGGGCGTGGAGGCGGCGCTACGCCAATTCGGCGCGCGCGGCGACGTGGTGTGGGTCGGCCATGAAATGCTCGACACGCACCGCGCGTATATCGAGGAGGGGCTGATGGATGTCGCGATCGATCAGGACCCGGACGGGCAGGTGATATCGGCGCTGCAACATCTGTTGCGCGCGTGCGGGGTGGTCGAGGATGCGCCGCCCGAGGGGCCCGTGGAGTTTCGGATCTTCTGTCCGGCGAATGTGAGGCGCAGCGCCTATTTGCCGGCAGCTTAGCGCCCAGTCTTCGCTACGCAAACCTCGCAGGCCGATACGGGCGCGCGTCGGTAAACGGCGTTTCGCCAGTCATCATCTCCGCGAGCAAGCGCCCCGTCACCGGCCCAAGCGTCAAGCCATGATGATTGTGGCCGAACGCGAACCATAGACCCCGATGCCGCGGCGCCGGACCAATGACCGGCCGCATGTCAGGCGTACACGGCCGCCTGCCGAGCCATGGCTCGGGATCGATACGCTCGCCAAGCCCGAACAGCGGTTTGGCGAGCCGCTCGGCGCGTTCGAGCTGAATGCCGGTCGGCGGCGCGTCGCGCTTGGCGATTTCGACGCCGGTGGTGAGGCGCAGCCGGCCCCCTTGCATCGGTGCGACCACGTAGCCCTGTTCGATATCGACGACCGGCAGCGACAGCATCGCCCGGGCCGGCCGGTAATGCATGTGATACCCGCGCTTCGCGCGCAGCGGAATGCGGTAGCCGAGCGGAGCGAACACGGTGTCCGACCATGGGCCGAGCGCGACGACGACCTCTTTCGCGCTGACGCGGCCTTCGTTCGTGTCGACGGTCCAAGCATGGTCGCCCTCGCACAGCGACGTCGCATCGCCTCTGAGCAAGGTGCCGCCCTCGGCGACGAAGAGGCGAGCATAGCCTTGCGTCAACGCGCCGGGATTCCGCACGCTCTTCGGGTCCTCCCAATGCAGCCCGCCAGAGAAGCCCTCGCCGATCGCGGGCTCTTTCGCGCGCAGCGCGGCCGCATCGAGCGGCACCATTCTCAGGCCGTGCTCGCGCGCGACGGCCTCCAATGCCCGCGCTTCGCTTTCGAACGCCTCGCGCGAGCGAAACGCTTCGATCCAGCCGCTGTCGCGCACGAGTTCGCCGACACCCGCACGCGCGATCAGCGCATCGTGCTCGAGCACGCTTTGGCGAATCAACGGCAGCATGTCGCGCGCGGCGGCGGCAAGCCGCTCAGGCGACGACTCCCACCAGAAGCGCGCGAGCCACGTCGCAAACGAGGGCAGCGCTTTGTAGTCCCAGTAGAGATCGGTCGAGTGATTGCGTGCATAGCGCAGCAGCGTGCCGAGCTTGCGCGGGAACGCATACGGCACGACCGACGAGCGCTCGATCAGACCGGCATTGCCGAAGCTGGTTTCCTCGCCGGGACCGCGCCGGTCGACGAGCGCGACGCGCCGTCCGCGGTCCTGCAGATGCAGCGCGGACGATACGCCGACAATGCCCGCGCCCAACACGATGACGTCGAAATCCATAGGCTCCTTCAACCCGTTCTGACCGGCCGCTGCTTCGGCGATTGCGTTGCGATCGCGGCTTACTTCGCGATGATGTCACGCTGGAAGTACTTCTGCGAGAGCGCCGAGAGCGTCCCGTCTTTCTTCAGCGCATCGAGCGCGCCGTCGACCTTCGCTTGGAGCGCCTTGTCGCCCTTGCGCATGCCGAAGCCCGTGCCTTCGCCGAGCGTGGCCGGGTCTTTCAGCGCATCGCCCGCGATCGCGTAATCGCGGCCCTCGGGCTTCTTCAGGAAGCCATCCTCGGCGGTCTGCGCTTCCTGCACGGCGGCGTCGAGGCGTCCCGCGACGAGATCGGCGTACACCTGGTCCTGATCCTGATACGAGACGACCGTCACGCCTGCGTTCGCCCAATGGGCCTTGAGGAAATCTTCTTGCGACGAACCTTGCAGCACGCCGACGCGCTTGCCTTGCAAGCTCTTCGTATCCGGCATGAGCGGCGAGCCGCGCTTGGCGATCATCACGATCGGCACGACATAGATGGCCGGTGTGAACGTGATGCTCTCTTTGCGCTTGGCGGTGATGTTCATCGCCGAGTTGATGACGTCGAACTTGCGGGCCTGCAGCGCGGGGATCAATCCGTCGAATGCATTTTCGACCCACACGCACTTCATTTTCAGCTTATTGCAGACCGCGTTGCCGATGTCGATATCGAAGCCTTGCAATTGGCCCGACGGCGACTTGCTTTCAAACGGAGGGTACGAAGCTTCGATACCGAAGCGCAGCGTATCGGACGACTGGGCGTGAGCGGTACCGGCGATGCCGGCAAACGCGGCGGCGATGCAGAAAGCGAGCTTCAGGTTCATGGCGGGTCCTGTCTTGGGTAGGGATATGGCGTGGTCAGAATATAGACGAAAGGTCTACGATGGACTATAGGGGATACGATAATTCCGGGCAACGTTTGATCAAAAAAGACGGTGTCGGCGCCGAGCAAAACGGAAAAGCGAGCCAGAACGCCTCGTTTTTTGCAGCACTCATAGACCAAGAAACGGGTGCAGGAAGATCGCAATCCACGATTTTTCCGTGTAATCTATAAAAGTCTAATTTGGACTTAATGTCCACTTTCAACGCTTCTGGAGAGAACCGCATGAACGCAACCGCGACCGTCAAAGCCGCTCCGCTGCTCGTCGACGAAGAAACCGTGCGCAACGCGCTTCCCGCGCTGGACATGCGCCGCGCGCTGACGCAAATGTTTCGCGCGCTCGGCAGCGGCAACGCCGTGCAACCGCCGCAAACGCTGACCTTGTTCCCTGCGAACGCGGGCGATTTCATCACCTACGCGGGCGCGATCGCAGACGCCAAAGTCTTCGGTGCGAAGCTTTCGCCGTATATCGTGACGGGCGGGCGGCCGATCGTGACGGCATGGACGGCACTGATGTCGATGGAGACAGGCGAGCCGTTGATGTGGTGCGATGCGGGCTTGCTCACGGTCGAGCGCACGGCCGGAACGACGGCGCTTGCAGTCGATACGCTCGCTCGCGCCGATGCACGCCGGCTGGCGGTAGTGGGCGCGGGCGCAGCCGGCCTCGCGCATCTGCGGCACGTTGCGCCGTTGCGGGCGTGGGAGTCGATTCGCGTGTTCTCGCCGGGGCTCGCGCAGGACGCGGAAAAACAGGCGGCGCTGTCCAACATCGACGCACGTGCGGTGCCGAGCGGGAGCCTCGAAGACTGCGTGCGCGACGCCGATGTCGTGATGCTCTGTACCTCCTCGGGTTCGCCGGTGCTGGCCGACGGCATGCTCACGCATCCGGCGCTCGTCACGTCGATCAGCACGAACGTCGCGACCGCGCACGAGATTCCGCCCGCCTGGCTGCCCGGCATGGATGTGTATTGCGACTACAAGCGCACGGCGCCGCTTAGCGCAGGCGAGATGAAGCTGGCGGCGCAGCATCACGGCTGGCGTGCGGAGCAGATCGCGGGCGACCTGCCGGATCTCGTCACGGGCAAGTGCGAAAAGCCCGCGTACGAGCGGCACGTGTTCTTCCGCTCGATCGGCCAGGGCCTCGAGGATGTCGCGATCGCCTACGAGCTCTACCGCTATTTGACGCGGTAGTATTACGGCCGGCTCTCCCGTATCCGCTCACCGAAGACACGCCATTTCCGATGCGCAAGAAAAAAGTCTCGCCCGTCAAAGACCTGCTGCTGACCCGCTATGCGCCGATCGCGGACGGCATCGCCACGCTGTTCTTCCCCTATGCGGAGGTCGTGATCCACGACCTGCACGATCAGACGGTGCTGTACCTTGCGAACAATCTGTCGAAGCGCGAAGTCGGCGACGATTCCGCGCTCGAGGAAATCGATCATTCGGCGCGCGAACGCGTGATCGGTCCGTACGAAAAGCTCAACTGGGACGGCAGGCGCATGCGTTGCGTGAGCAACGTCTTGTTCGACGATCGCGGGGTGCCTGCCGGCATGATGTGCATTAACTTCAACATCGCGGTGTTCGAGGAAGTGCGCTCGACACTCGATCTCTTCATCAAGGGCGCGGGCATCGTTGCGCCGCCCGAAGAACTGTTCCGCGACGACTGGCAGGATCGCATCAACACGTTCCTGCACACCTGGCTGCGCGAGCGGCAGATCGGCCTCAACGGTCTCACGCGCGAGCATCGGCGCGAACTGGTCGAAGCGCTTTATGCCGAGGGCGCGTTTCGCGGCAAGAGCTCGGCGAACTATGTCGCCAACGTGCTCGGAATGGGGCGCGCCACCGTCTACAAGCATCTGAAGCAGATGAAAGAAGGCGGCGAGTAGCGGGGCCGCGCGCCAATGGCTTACGCGTAAACACCTACGGTCGCACTGGGTTGTCTATACAAATCGTTGCGGGTATGTTGTCTGCTCCGCATTCGATGCGCAACGACGACAAGCCCATGGCCGACAACAACCGCACCTCGACTCGCTCGTTCAGAGAACGCCGCACGATCGACTACATCCCGGCAAGCGAACGGCACGGCACCCTGGCGAGCCAGTTCACGCTATGGCTCGGCGCAAACCTGCAGATCACCGCGATCGTCACGGGCGCGCTCGCGGTCGTGCTCGGCGGCGACGTGTTCTGGTCGCTGATCGGCTTGCTGATCGGTCAATTGCTGGGCGGCGCGGTGATGGCGCTGCACGGCGCGCAAGGCCCGCGGCTCGGCTTGCCGCAAATGATCTCGAGCCGCGTGCAGTTCGGTGTGTATGGCGCGATCGTGCCGCTCGTGCTGGTCTGCATGATGTATGTCGGTTTCTCGGCGAGCGGAGCGGTGCTTGCCGGGCAGGCGATCAGCGCGCTCTTCGGCGTTGACAATGCCGTCGGCATCTTGATCTTCACGGCGATCGTCGTCGTGCTGACCGTGCTCGGTTATCGCACGATTCACACGCTTGGCCGCGTGACGAGCGTCGTCGGCGTGCTTGCCTTCATCTATATGTTCGTGAAGCTGATGGCCGGGCACGATGTCGGCGCGCTGCTCGCGATCCGTCAATTCTCGCTCGCGAATTTCCTGCTGGCGATGTCGCTGTCGGCGTCGTGGCAGATCGCGTATGGCCCTTACGTTGCCGACTATTCGCGCTATCTGCCGCGCACCACCTCCGCGCGCAAGACGTTTTGGGCGGTGGGGCTCGGTTCGGTGATCGGCTCGCAAGCCTCGATGGTGTTCGGCGTGTTTGCCGCCGCGCTCGCGGGCAAGCAGTTCTCGGGGCACGAGGTCGCGTTCGTCGTCGGCCTCGGCGCGAGCGGCGCCGCGGCCTCGCTGCTGTACTTCGCGATCGCGCTCGGCAAACTGACGGTTACGACGCTCAACGCTTACGGCAGTGTGATGTCGATCGCCACGATCGTGACGAGCGTGGGTGGCCGCAAGCAGATATCGGGCCGCGCGAGGCTCTTCTTCATTCTCGCGATGGTCGTCTGTGTGGCGTGGCTCGCGCTGGCGGGTCGGCACGCGTTCCTCAAGGAGTTCTCCGCGTTCATCCTGTTCCTGCTCGCGTTCTTCACGCCGTGGAGCGCGATCAATCTGGTCGACTTTTACTGCGTGACCAAGGAGCGCTATGACGTGCCCGCGCTATACGACCCGAACGGGCGCTATGGGCAGTGGAATGTGCCGGGCGTCGTGATCTACGCGATCGGCGTGCTCGTGCAAATGCCGTTCATCTCGACAAGCTTCTATACCGGACCGCTCGTCGATCGGCTCGGCGGCACCGATATTTCGTGGATCATCGGGCTCGTCGTGCCGGGTCTGTTGTATTACGTCATCGCCAAGCAGCGCACGGCCCATATTCCTGATCGGCTGATACTTCCGGACGACGGCAGCGTGGCGGCGGCACCGGAGTGGGAGACGGCTTCGCTCTCCGATGTGCGCCGCGATACAGTGCGATGACGCTCGCGGATTGAATAGATCCGCGGATTGACCTTACTGGCGTCCCTTGAGGAACGCCACATAGCCATTCTGAGTCCGCAGGATCTTATCGGCGCACTTGTCATAGTCCGACCCTCTCGCGTTGTCCGGACCATACATGTCGCGGCATTGTGCGAAGAGGGTGAGCCTCGCGCCAGCACCTTTCGCAACCCGCGTTGCAGAGAAGGCGGCGTCGCCCGAACCCGAAGGCACTTCGGTATCGATAGCGACCGCATCCGCGCGCGTCACTTTGGTGTCGGAGTGCTTCTCGATATAGCGCTTAGTGAGCGTCCACGCGGCGTCGCAGGTCGCCGGTTCGCCGCACTCGACCACCGCATTGCGTTGGGCCTCGGCAAGGCTGGTTTCGTTGTGGACGAATTCCTGTTCCTGCTGCGCTTTCTTTTCGGGGGACGAGCAAGCCGCGAGTAAAAGCGCAACGAGCGCACAGGCGGTGATCTTTTTCATGAGTCAATTTTTCCTAGCCATGTTCGAGCGCGATTATAGCGGTGCGCGAAAGGCGCTTACCGATTGGTGCGCGATTGGTGTGAATAGGTCAATGAAAAAGCTGCTCCCGCGAGGACAAATCATCCTATGCTGGAAAAGTTCGCCTAGCGATGGAGCACGACAATGAAGATCCTGATGGTGATGACCTCCCACGATCAGTTGGGAAATACCGGCAAGAAAACCGGGTTCTGGCTCGAAGAGTTTGCCGCCCCGTACTACACCTTCCTCGATGCGGGTGCGCGGGTCACGATTGCTTCTCCGAAGGGCGGTCAGCCGCCGGTCGACCCCAAGAGCGATACGCCCGAGGGCGAGACGGACATGACAAAGCGATTCAAGTCGGACCCCGCTGCTCAGCAAGCCCTGGCAAATACGGTCAAGCTTGCCGACGTGAAAGCAAGTGGCTATGACGCCATCTTCTATCCAGGGGGCCACGGTCCGCTGTGGGACTTGGCCGAAGACCAACACTCGATCGCTTTGATCGAAGCCTTCTACAAAACGAAGAAGCCGGTAGGCGCGGTCTGCCATGGACCCTGCGTTTTACGCCGCGCCGTGATCGATGGCCATCCGATTGTCAAGCACCGGCGTGTCACGGGCTTCACGAATACAGAAGAAGAGGCCGTGCAGTTGACGAACGTCGTGCCGTTTCTCGTGGAGGATGAGCTCAAGCGGCTCGGGGGCATCTTCGAGCGAGGGGCCGATTGGCAAAGCTTCGCGATCACCGACGGCCTCTTGGTAACGGGTCAGAATCCGGCTTCATCGGAGGCGGGCGCGAAGCAATTGCTGGCGCTTTTACGCTGACGCACCTCGCTCGGCGAGCGGCCTCGATGTTCGGTTTAGAGGTCTTTCCGCTGCGTTCAAGAGCGTTTCGCTCGGCAGCATGAAACCGCGCGACCTATAGCGCCGCGCGCGAAATCGATAGCACGAAAACTTGGTTGGTCCGGCAAGCCGCTGTCCCTACACTGCAGATCATCTTGTTATGACAAGTTGATCGATGCCGCTCCCATCACCACCAAACGGAAACCTCGTGCCGCCGATTGCGCGGCCTCTCTACGCGCAAATCAAGGACGATTTGCGCGCCCGCATCCTCGATGGCCGCTATGCGCCTCACAGCCGGATGCCTTCCGAAAGCGAACTCTGCGCGATGTTCGACGTAAGCCGCATCACGGTGCGGCAAGCACTCGGCGATCTGCAAAAGGAAGGGCTCGTTTTCAAGCTGCATGGCAAGGGCACGTTTGTGTCGAAGCCGAAGGCGTTTCAAGACGTCACATCGCTGCAGGGCTTCGCGGAAGCGATGTCCTCGATGGGGCATGAGATCGTCAACCAGTTGCGCGGCGTGCGCTTCATCGAAGCGGACGGCAATGTCGCGAGCCGTCTCGCGCTGCCGGAAGGCGCGAAGGTCGCCGAGATTCATCGCGTGCGGTTTCTGAATCGCGAGCCTGTTTCGCTCGAAGTGACCTATGTGCCCGAAGCGCTTGGCGTGCGCCTCGCTGCCGCCGACCTGATCGCGCGCGACATCTTCTTGATCATCGAGAACGATTGCGGCGTGCCGCTCGGCCACGCGGACGTGTCGATCGACGCGATGCTCGCCGATGACGAAATCGCCGCTGCGCTCAACGTTGGCGTTGGCGCGCCCGTGTTGCGCATCGAACGCTTGACCCACAGCGCCGACGGCACGCCGATCGACTACGAGCATCTGTATTTCCGCGGCGACGCGTTTCAATACCGCCTGCGCATCGACCGCCGCAAAGCCACGCATCCCAAGCAGACCCAGCAATCGAAAGGAACGAAGCGATGAACACGCATGTGCTCGAATACGACGTGGTGGTGGTCGGCGGCGGCACGGCCGGGCCGATGGCCGCGGTCAAAGCGAAGGAACGCAACCCGAAGCTCAACGTGCTGCTGCTCGAAAAGGCGAACGTGAAGCGCAGCGGCGCGATCTCGATGGGCATGGACGGGCTCAACAACGCGGTGATTCCCGGCCACGCGACGCCTGAGCAGTACACGAAGGAAATCACGATCGCGAACGACGGTATCGTCGACCAGCGCGCGGTCTATGCGTACGCGAAGCACAGCTTCAAGACGATCGAGGCGCTCGATCGATGGGGCGTGAAGTTCGAGAAGGACGGCACCGGTGACTATGCGGTGAAGAAAGTGCACCACATGGGCTCGTATGTGCTGCCGATGCCGGAAGGTCACGACATCAAGAAGGTGCTGTACCGGCAGTTGAAGCGCTCGCGCGTGGCAATCACGAATCGCATCGTCGCGACGCGGCTCTTGACCGATGGAGACGGGCGCGTGAGCGGCGTGCTCGGCTTCGATTGCCGCACGGCCGATTTCTATGTGGTGCGCGCCAAGGCCGTGATCCTGAGTTGCGGTGCGGCGGGGCGCCTCGGCTTGCCTGCATCGGGCTACTTGATGGGCACCTACGAGAACCCGACCAACGCCGGCGACGGCTACGCGATGGCCTACCATGCGGGCGCCGCGCTCGCCAATCTCGAGTGCTTCCAGATCAATCCGCTCATCAAGGACTATAACGGTCCGGCTTGCGCGTACGTGACCGGGCCGCTCGGCGGCTTTACGGCGAACGGCAAGGGCGAGCGCTTCATCGAATGCGATTACTGGAGCGGCCAGATGATGTGGGAGTTCTACCAGGAGCTGCAAAGCGGCAATGGCCCGGTGTTCTTGAAACTCGACCATCTCGCCGAAGAGACGATCCAGACGATCGAGCAGATCCTGCACACGAACGAGCGCCCGAGCCGCGGACGCTTTCACGCGGGGCGCGGCACCGATTACCGCACGCAGATGGTCGAAATGCACATCTCCGAGATCGGTTTTTGCAGCGGCCATAGCGCGTCGGGCGTCTACGTGAACGAGCGCGCGGAGACGACCGTGCCGGGGCTTTACGCGGCAGGCGACATGGCGGCGGTCCCGCACAACTACATGCTCGGTGCGTTTACGTATGGCTGGTTCGCGGGAGAGAACGCCGCGGACTATGTGGCGGGCCGCGAGCACGCGCCGCTCGACGAAGCGCAGGTGGCCGCCGAACGCACGCGCGCGCTTGCGCCGCTCGAACGCGAGTCGGGGCTTGCGCCGTCGCAAGTGGAATACAAGCTGCGGCGCATGGTCAACGACTACCTGCAGCCGCCGAAGGTCACACGCAAGATGGAAATCGGCCTGCGGCGCTTCGCCGAAATCGCCGACGACATCGACGCGATCCAAGCAAACAGTCCGCACGAGCTGATGCGCGCGGCCGAGGTGCGCGCGATTCGCGATTGCGCGGAGATGGCGGCGCGCGCGTCGCTCTTTCGCACCGAGAGCCGCTGGGGGCTGTATCACCACCGCGTCGACTACCCGCAGCGCAACGACGCCGAATGGTTCTGCCACACGCATCTGCAAAAGGACGCGGGCGGCAACATGACGAGCGTGAAGCGTTCCGTCGAACCGTACATCGTCGCGCTCGACGAGCGCGAAAGCGATGCTTACCGAAACCTGCGCATCGACGCCGACGCCGACACTGACGCCGGCGAGCGAGCGCTTGCCGCTTGAGGAGTTCACGATGTCCCATACGCCGCACGATATTTTCCAGCGCAGCGCCGCACCCGTCACGATCGACGCCGACAAGTGCATTGCCGATAAAGGCTGCACGGTCTGCGTCGACGTGTGCCCGCTCGACCTGCTTGCGATCGATATCGAAAAGGGCAGCGCCTACATGAAGTTCGACGAATGCTGGTACTGCATGCCGTGCGAGAAGGATTGCCCGACGGGCGCGGTCAAGGTCGACATTCCCTATTTGTTGCGCTAACCCCTTTCGAGCGAACGCCGATGACACATTCCGCGCGCCCCCTGAATTTCGATCCCGCCGCGCTCGACGAAGACGCGGCCGCACTGCTGCCGCGTCTGGCGTCGAGCGATGCCGCGGTGCGGCGCATTGCGTTGATCGAGCTGGCCGATCTCGAAGACGAGGGTCTAATCGAGCCGATCGCCGCCGCGTTGCGTGACGACGCCGCGGATCCAGTGCGCGCGGAAGCAGCGCGACTGCTCGGCGCGTGGGAACGCGATGACGTCGTCGAAGCGCTGTGCGGGGCGTTGGTCGATCCGTCACGAGAGGTTCGCGAAGCCGCGGCGCACAGTCTCGCCGAAACGAAGCACGCGCAATCGGGTGCGATTCTCACGCGCTGGAGCACGCATGCCGACGCGTTCGTGCGCAGCGCGGTGCTGCGTGCGCTTCGCGAGCTTCGCTATGCCGGCGCGTTCGATCCGGCGATGTTTGCCCTCAGCGATGACGACGCGACGGTGCGTCTCGAAGCCGTCGGTGTACTCGGCTGGCTGAAGGACGAGCGGGCGGTGCCCGCGCTGACGGCGTTGACCGCGACCGAACCGAACGCGCAGATCCGCCGTGCCGCGATCGGCGCGCTGGGGTTTGCGGCCGCGGCACACGCACCGGAGGCGCGGGTGGTCGATGCGCTGTTGGGCGCGTTGCGCGACGCCGCGTGGCAGGTTCGCGAGGAAGCTGCGGCGACGCTCGGCAAGCTGCAAGCGCAGCCGGCGCGCGACGCCTTGATCGCCGCGCTCGACGACGAATACTGGCAAGTGCGACTGCAAGCGGCACGCGCGCTCGGCAAGCTGCGCGATGCGACCGCGAGCGAACCGCTTGCGGCGCTGCTCGCGCACGCAATCAGCAATCTGCGCAAGGAAGCCGCGCTTGCGCTCGGCGAAATCGGCACGCGCAGCGCGTTGCCGGCGTTGCAAGCAGCGGCGTCGGATGCGGACCCAGAGGTCCGCAAGGCGGTGCGCATCGCGCTTGCGCAGATCGACACGAGCAACCGGTGAGCGTGCCGAGATGGAAACTCCGCAACGCATCGCGCTGAACAGAACGGTGCGCACCCTCACGGTCCATTGGCAAGATGGCCGCGTGGACGAATTCAGCGACTCCACGCTGCGCGCGAATTGCCCATGCTCCGCGTGCCGGCGCATCCGTCTGCAAGGCGGGACGATCGCCATTGCGGACGAGGTGGCGGTATTCGGCATTCAACCGATGGGATACGGTATACAACTCGTGTTCAGCGATGGCCACTCGCAGGGCATCTACCCTTGGGTCTACCTCGACGCGCTCGCGCCGCGCGCTCTGGTGCTCCAGACGTAAGGCGCTTCCCGTTGGGCAAAGGCGCGCAGAACACGCGGGCACGCCAAGCGGCGTAAAATCGGCGGGGCCGCTCTAGGTGGGGCCGTCATAGGCCGGCCCGCCGCCGCACCGTTCGGCGGCATGTTGTATACCCGATCCGTCACGCCATGTCCGACTCGCTTCCCGTAGCCGCCGCATCCGATTCGCTCGACGCATTGCACGACTTCGTGCGCCGCCATCCGCGCCTCTTCGTGCTGACCGGCGCCGGCATCAGCACCGATTCCGGCATTCCCGGCTATCGCGACGAGCACGGCCGATGGATGCGCTCTCAACCGATTCAACTGCAGGACTTCCTCGGCTCGGATCACGCGCGCCGCCGCTATTGGGCGCGCAGCATGGTCGGCTGGCCGGTAGTCGGCAAGGCACAGCCGAACGCCGCGCATCACGCGCTCGCCAAGCTCGAAAGGGCGGGGCACGTCGGCCGCCTCGTTACGCAGAACGTCGACGGCCTGCACCAGCGCGCGGGCAGCGCCGATGTGATCGAGCTGCACGGCAGCATCGGCCATGTCGCGTGCCTCGATTGCGGCGCCGAGCACACGCGCGCGGCGATCCAGCCGCGTCTCGAAGCCGACAATCCCGAGCTCGTCGACGCCATCGCCGCGCCCGCCGCCGATGGCGACGCCCACCTCGAATGGCACGACCTCGATAACTTCCGCATTCCCGCGTGTCCGCATTGCGGCGGGATGCTCAAG
This sequence comes from Trinickia violacea, assembly GCF_005280735.1. Classification (NCBI taxonomy): domain Bacteria; kingdom Pseudomonadati; phylum Pseudomonadota; class Betaproteobacteria; order Burkholderiales; family Burkholderiaceae; genus Trinickia; species Trinickia violacea. The sequence goes on along the minus strand of NZ_CP040078.1, from coordinate 2,731,274 downwards.
CCGTCCGTCGTGTTCTTCGGCGAAAGCGTGCCGCGCGAACGCGTCGATGCGGCTGCGGCGTCGCTGGAGGAAGCGGATGCGATGCTCGTCGTCGGCTCGTCGCTGATGGTCTACTCGGGGTATCGCTTTTGCGTATGGGCTGAAAAGATGGGCAAGCCGATTGCGGCCGTGAATCTCGGTCACACGCGCGCGGACGCGTTGTTGACGCTGAAGGTGCCGGCCCCTTGCGGCAACGTGTTGAGCGCACTCGCTACGCGGATTAGCGGCGACGACGCCTAGCCACGCCGCCCACCCGATCGATCAAGGACAACCACCGTGCCGGACGACTCCCTCTCGACATCGCGCCAAAGCGCACCCGCAGCGGAGCGCAATCGCGATCCGATCCTCGCCGTGTTGCGGCGCGTGTTGCCGCCGAGCGGTCTCGTGCTGGAGATCGCGAGCGGCACGGGCCAGCACGCCGTGCACTTTTCCGCGGCGCTTCCCGAGCTCGAATGGCAGCCGAGCGACGCAGCGCCGGACGCGCGCGCATCGATCGACGCCTGGCGCACGCACGCCGCGCTGCCGAATCTGCGCACGCCGCTCGATCTCGACGTGATGCGTGAGCCGTGGCCGATCATGGCGGCGGATGCGGTCGTCTGCATCAACATGATTCATATCGCCCCGTGGGCTGCGGCGCAGGCGCTGATGGCGGGTGCGGGGCGCGTACTCGGCGCGGGCGGCGTTCTGGTTTTGTACGGACCGTATCGACGCAACGGTGCGCACACCGCGGAGTCGAACGATGCGTTCGACAGGCAATTGAAAAGCCGCAACCCCGAATGGGGCGTGCGCGACATGGAGGCCGTCGCGGATCTCGCGGCGCAAGAGGGCTTCACGCTGAGCGATGTCGTCGCGATGCCCGCGAACAATTTCAGCGTCGTGTTTCGCAAGGAAGCGTACGGCGATTGAGCCGGAAACAAGCGGCACTGAGGCATACGCCGTGTGTCGCCGTCACGGCATCGGCGGCGCATTTCTTTTATCCTTGTCGCTGCGCCGTGTGCTGACCGGCGCAGCACGGGTTTCGACAGGATTCGACCGCTACGGGCTTGGAGTAGGCGCTGAAGCGCCAACTCCAAACATCCACAGCATGGGGTCAGAGTAAGCGCTAAAGCGCTAACTCTGACCGACCGCCGTGGGCCTGAAGTAAGCGCTGAAGCGCTAACTTCAGGCAACCTCGGCATGGGACCGGAGTAAGCGCTAAAGCGCCAACTCCGGTCGACAGGAGAATTGGAAAATGAGCAAACAAGCAATCGGCGTAGTCGGTCTGGCGGTCATGGGCCGCAACTTGGCGCTGAACATCGAGAGTCGCGGGCATGCCGTGTCCGTCTACAACCGCAGCAGCACGAAAACCGACGAACTGATCGCCGAGTTCCCCGAGCGCAAGCTCGTGCCGGCGTACACGCTCGAGGAATTCGTCGAATCGCTGGAAAAGCCGCGCCGCATTCTACTGATGGTCAAGGCGGGCGAGCCGACCGACGCCACGATCGCGGCACTCAAGCCGCTGCTCGACGAGGGCGACATCCTGATCGACGGCGGCAACACGCACTTCACCGATACGATCCGCCGCAATCAGGATCTCGCGAAGGCGAAGCTGCATTTCATCGGCACCGGCGTGTCGGGCGGCGAAGAGGGCGCGCTCAAGGGCCCGTCGATCATGCCCGGCGGCCCGCGCGACGCTTATGACCTGGTTGCGCCGATCCTCACCGAGATCGCCGCGAAAGCGCCGGACGGCGAGCCGTGCGTCGCGTACATGGGCCCGGACGGGGCGGGGCACTTCGTGAAGATGGTCCACAACGGCATCGAGTACGGCGACATGCAATTGATCGCCGAGAGCTACTCGGTGCTCAAGAACGTGCTCGGGCTTTCGAACGCGGAGCTCGGCAAGGTCTATACCGAGTGGAACCAGGGCGAGCTCGACAGCTATCTGATCGAAATCACCTCGAAGATTTTCAGCAAGAAGGATGACGAGACCGGCCAGGATCTCGTCGACGTGATCCTCGACCGCGCCGCGCAAAAAGGCACCGGCAAGTGGACGAGCCAGAATGCGCTCGATCTCGGCGTGCCGCTGCCGCTGATCACCGAATCGGTGTTCGCGCGCGTGTTGTCGTCGCTGAAGACCGAGCGCGTCGCGGCGAGCAAGGTGCTCGCCGGGCCCGCTGCGAAATCGTTCGCGGGCGACCGCGCGGCGTTCATCGAGGCCGTGCGCCGCGCGCTCTATTTCAGCAAGGTGATTTCGTACGCGCAGGGCTTTGCGCAACTGCGCGCGGCGTCGGCGGAATACCACTGGAATCTCGAATTCGGCGGAATCGCGAAAATCTTCCGCGCGGGCTGCATCATCCGCGCGCGCTTTCTGCAGAAGATCACCGATGCCTACGCAAAAGATCCGGCGCTCGCGAACCTGCTGCTCGATCCGTATTTCAGCGAAATCGCGGCGAACTACCAGTCCGCTTTGCGCGACGTGGTGACCTCGGCGGTGGCGTCCGGCGTGCCGGTGCCGGCGTTTGCGTCGGCGATCGCGTATTTCGACGGCTATCGCTCGGAACGCCTGCCCGCGAATCTGGTTCAGGCGCAGCGCGACTTCTTCGGCGCCCACACGTTCGAGCGCATCGACCGCGCGGGGAGTTTCCACGCCAACTGGTCCTGATTCTCGCGGCGTCGCAGCACGACCGAGCAAGCCATGCGGGGCGGATTTGCCGAACGGCGGGTCCGCCCCGGTTTTTATTCGACGGCTCCACGAAAACGAGCGTCGATTACTCATAAACGCAATCGTAAAGAGGGTATTGAGGTCTCAATTGTTGCGGATTCGTGAAAACTGTTTCTGTGAAATCGGGGTTTTCCCTAGGCAATCCGAGGACTAGACTTTCGTCAATCGCTGCAGACATGTGGTTTGCGGTGAACCAAAAAATCTCGGAGGTAGGTCATGAAATCGCTCGTTTATGCTGTCGTCGCTGCTGCTGCCGTCTTCGCTGCTCCTGTCGCTTCGTTTGCGCAATCGAACCAACAGCCGGTTACCCGCGCTGAAGTGAAGGCCGATCTCGTGAAGGTCGAGCAAGCCGGTTTCAACCCCGCCGCGCACAACCCGTACTATCCGGCTGACATCCAGGCTGCCGAAGCCCGCGTGAACGCGCAAAACGGTGCTCAAGTCCAGGCGGTTGCCGATACCAGCGGTTACGGCGGCAGCACCGGCGGTGCGACGCAATCGGGCGCAATCGCTCGTCCGATGAATGTCGACGGCGTGCATCCGCTGTACTTCGGCCGTTAATCGCTGACTGTCATGCAGTTGAAAGGCGGATGAGGCAGTAAGTCATCCGTAAGCTGTGCGAAGCAGTAGGCAGGCCCGACTGGCTCGCCGCTCTCCCGCAAGGGTAGAAGCGCGAGCCAGTTTCTATTTGTGCGCCCCGTCTTGGTGGCGTCGAATTTTTCTTGCATGCTCTCGCCTCCGCATGCTGATCCCGCGCAGAGACACAACACCCGGACTCGCGTCGGCTTTCGAACCAACCGGCGTGCCAGGTGTCATTCTTGCACCGGCTTTCGCCCCGGCGCCATTAAGCAAATGCACCAGCGCGGACGCGCCGCACAAATGTGCCAGGCGGTTACCATACTCGGCGCATGGTCACCGAGCTGGCTTCATTAAGATTATTCGTGGATAGGGGGCAAACATGAAAACGACTAGCTTCTTCGCGCGCGGACACCGCGCACTGGCACGAACAGCGCTGCTTCTCGCGGGCGCGGCCGTGATCGGCGGCTGTACGACCACGCCGTGGAACGACACGTTCGCCCCGCGCCCCGCGCCTGCGCCCGTCGCAGCCGGCTACTACCGCGTGAATGCCGGCGACACGCTTGCGAGCATCGCCGCTGCCTACGGCCAGCGCCCGCAGGAACTCGCGAGCTGGAACCGCATGCCGGTGAACGCGCCAGTCGTGCCGGGGCAGGTGCTGCGCGTGGCGCCGCCGGTCGTAGCATCGGTTGCGCCGCCGGCTGCCGGCGGTGCGCCGGGACAATCGCCAACTGGAACCGCGCCGATTCACTTCTCTTGGCCCGCGCGCGGTGCGGTCGTCGTGCGGTTCGAGGCGGGCAAGTCGAAAGGGATCGTGATCGCGGGCGCACCAGGCGAAGCGGTGACGGCGGCGGCGGATGGGCGTGTCGTCTATGTCGGCACGGGGATTCCGGAATATGGGCCGCTGATCGTCATCAAGCACAACGATAATCTCGTCTCCGCTTACGGACACGCGGGCAAGCTGCTCGTGAACGAAGGCGATGCGGTGCGCGCCGGGCAGCAGATCGGGGAGATGGCCACCGACGCCAGCGGCCGCGGCACCATCGAATTCGAAATCCGCCGCGACGGCACGCCGGTCGATCCGCTCAACTACTTGCCGCGAGCGGGCGGCTGAGGCCGACTGACAAGTTCGCCGCGCGGCACACCTCGTTTCGCGAGACTTCGCCGCCGCAAACGCGTCGTCGCCAAACGCGCGGCGCGAAATTGCGTACACTTCCTAGCTTGCGCGCATCGAGACGCGCAGCGGCCTTCCGCGCCGCTGCGCTGCAGCCTTTGCGATCGCGGACGAAGCGATCGCGTTCATCGCCATCCACAGGAAGTGCCACATGATCGACCTCCGCAGCGATACCGTTACTCGTCCCAGCCCCGCCATGCTTGCCGCGATGAGCGCCGCCGAAACCGGCGACGACGTCTGGGGCGACGACCCGACCGTCATCCGCCTGCAGGCAGCCGTTGCCGAGCGCACGGGCAAGGAAGCCGGCCTCTTTTTTCCGAGCGGCACGCAAAGCAATCTCGCGGCGCTGATGTCGCATTGCGAGCGCGGTGACGAGTACATCGTCGGCCAGCTCGCCCACACCTACAAATACGAAGGCGGCGGCGCGGCGGTGCTCGGCAGCATCCAGCCCCAGCCGATCGAGAACGCCGCCGACGGCTCGCTGCCGATCGACAAGATTGCGGCCGCGATCAAGCCGATCGACGATCACTTCGCGCGCACGCGTCTGCTCGCGCTCGAGAACTCGATCGGCGGCAAGGTGCTGCTGGCCGGCTACGTGGCGGAGGCCACGGCGTTCGCGAAGAGCCGCGGGCTCGCGACGCATCTGGACGGTGCGCGCGTGTTCAACGCGGCGGTCGCGTCGGGGCGGCCGGTCGCCGAGTTGTGTGCGCCGTTCGATTCGACCTCGATCTGCTTTTCGAAGGGATTGGCCGCGCCGGTCGGCTCGGTGCTCGTCGGGAGCCGCGCGTTGCTCGAACGCGCGCGCCGCTGGCGCAAGATGCTGGGCGGCGGCATGCGGCAGTCGGGCGTGCTGGCGGCGGCTTGCTTGTATGCGCTCGAGCACAACGTCGAGCGTCTCGCCGAAGATCATGCAAACGCCGAGCATCTCGCGCGCGGGCTCGCGCAGATCGAGCAAGTCCGCGTTCAATCGCAGGCGACCAACATGGTGTTCGTGCAGTTTCCGCAAGAGCATTGCGCGCCGCTCGAGGCTTGGCTCAAGGAGCGCGGCATCCTCACGCAGATGCTGTACGCGTCGCGCTTCGTCACGCATCGCGATGTGACGCGCGACGATATCGATACGTTCGTTGCGGCAGTGAAGGGCTATTTCGCGCAATAAGCGCATCACATGCCGCTAGCGCGCCTGCCGTCCCGCGCGATGGTCCGCCGCGAAGAGACGCAGGCTGCTCGCCACGGCGGCCAAGCCTGAGAACACGGCGCCCGCCGCCAGCGCGAGCGTCGGGCCATGCCGGCCCGCAATCCCGAAACCCAACGCGACGAGCGCCGCGCCGGTCGCTTGCCCGATGAGCCGCGACGTCGCGATGATCCCGCTCGCGCCACCGCTGCGCTCGGGCGGCGCGCTCGACATCAGCGCCTTGAGATTCGGCGATTGGAAAAAGCCGAAGCCCGCGCCGCAAATCGCCATCCGCGTGACGATATCGGCCACGGGCGGATGCACCGGCAACAGCGCGAGCGACGCCATCCCCGCCGACAAGATCGCGAGCCCGATGCCGCCGAGCAGCCCTGGCGGATAGCGGTCGGAGAGACGCCCTGCGATCGGCGCGGCCAGCGCGACGACGACGGGCCACGGCGTCATCAGGAAACCGGTCTCGACTTGCGTGCGGTGCAGGATGCCCTCGAAATAGAACGGCAGCGATACGAACGCGAGCCCTTGCGCCGCGAACGAACAGACCGCGGTGAGCGCCGATAGCGTGAACACCGGCCGCTTGAACAGATCGACGGGCAGCATCGGCGCGGGGTGTCCCGCTTCGCGCCGGATCAGCATCCAGCCGAACACGAGCGTGACCGCCGCGGCCGCGAGCACGAAGCGCGTGTCGGCGCGCTGCGCGGCGCCGCCGAGCGCGAGGATCAGCGCCGCGAACGTGACGACGTTCAAAAGCGCCGCGCCGACATCGAATTGGTGCTTGCCACGCGGCGTCTGCGGCAGCGACGACAACCCGAACGCGAGCGCTGCGATTCCGATCGGCACGTTCACGGCGAACAGCCACGGCCAATTGGCGACCGACAGGATCAGTGACGCCACGGTCGGCCCCACGGCGAACGACACGCCGACGATGAGCGCATTCATCCCGACGCCGCGCCCGAGCCGGTGCGGCGGATAGATGAAGCGGATCAGCGCGATATTGACGCTCATGATTGCGCTCGCGCCGAGCCCTTGCAGCACGCGCGCGCCGGCGAGCGTCGGCAGCGACGAGGCGAGCCCGCAGACCAGCGATGCCCCCGTGAAGATCGCGACACCCGCGATATAGATGCGCCGGTGGCCGACGATGTCGCCGAGCGCCGCGAGCGGCAGCAGCGTGGCGACCATCGCGAGCTGATACGCGTTGACGATCCAGACCGACGCGGCAGGGGAGGCGTGAAGGTCGACGGCGATCGTCGGCAAGGCGGTGTTGGCGATCGCGGTATCGAGCGTGGCGAGCGCGACCGCGAGCATGATCGCGACGATCGCGCGGCGGTCGCGCGCGCTCATCGGGGTATCGACAGGGAGGCCGGCTGGCGCGCGGGCCGCGTTCGCCGCGGCGTTCGGAGGGATGTTGTTCTGCACGATTGAGCGTCTTGAGGCGTGGGCGGGCGTGCGCCGAATCGAAGCGATGCTGCGGCGCACCAGCGATTGTTGCAGAGTCGCAGAGATCGTGCAGAAGGCGCTTTCCAATTGGCTTTCGGGCGGTTCTTGATTGGCTTGCAAAGGGGCGATCGCGGGTTTGATTTCAGTTGTGTGCGTTAAGCTGCACATCCCAACCGAACCAGGAGTGACCGTGATCACCTGCTATCTGCGCTATGTCGTCGATCCCGCCAAGCTGAAGGAATTCGAGCACTACGGACGCATGTGGATTCCGCTCGTCGAGCGCTTTGGCGGTCAGCATCACGGGTATTTCATGCCGTCCGAGGGCGCGAACAATATCGCGCTGGCTCTGTTCTCGTTTCCGTCGCTTGCCGCGTATGAGCAGTATCGTCAGAAGTCGATGGACGATCCGGATTGCCAAGCCGCGTTCAAGTACGCGCAAGAGACGCAATGCATCATCAGCTACGAGCGCAGTTTCTTTCGGCCGGTATTCGAATAGTTTGTTTTGCAGCCAATACAGCGAGACCCTTCTTGAGAGGGGCCGCGCATTGCACCCAAATTTTTGCCTTGATGGGTTGCTGGCAAGCTATCGGAGCCTCGCATGCTAAAAATTCTCGGAAAAGCGTCTTCTATCAACGTCCGCAAAGTGCTCTGGGCGTGCGCCGAGTTGAACATTCCCTTCGAGCGCGAGGACTGGGGGACGGGCTTCAGGGAAACCGACACCCCCGAGTTTCTATCGTTGAATCCCAATGGACTTGTGCCCGTCATCAAGGACGGTGACTTCGTGCTTTGGGAGTCGAACTCCATCATTCGCTATCTGGTTTCTCGCTACGGTGGTGAAGCGCTTTATCCAACCGAGCCAACTAAGCGGGCACGGGTCGATCAGTGGATGGACTGGCAGGCAACGGACCTGAATCGGTCTTGGAGCTACGCATTTCTCGCATTGGTCAGAAAATCGCCCGCGCATCAGGCGCAAGACGAAATCGCAACGTCGCTCGCAAGCTGGACCCGACACATGCGCGTACTGGATCGTCGACTTGATGCCACAGGCGCGTTCGTTGCCGGGGAGCCGTTCACACTCGCCGACATTCCTATCGGGTTGTCCGTGAATCGCTGGTTCAGCACGCCTTTTGAGCATCCCCATCTTCCTGCGGTGTCCGAGTATTTCGACCGCCTTGCCGATCGCCCCGGCTTCGCAACGTATTGCAAGAACGGAACGCCGTAATTGACGTTAGCCCCCTTTACTGGCTCTCCAGCAAAGGGGGCAGCGAAGAGATGGTTTCGGGCGTCTCCACTGCCTGCTTCGGCCTTCGGCTTCGACGAACGGCTCTCCGAACGCCGTCAAATACGGCCAATATCGCAACTAACGGTCAGCCCCGCCAGCCCCCCGCGAGCACCGGCGGCAGCGGCAATCAAACGACCCAATCACGAAAACGAGGAGAGCAGAATCGACAGATGTCTAACATGCGCCTTGAACGCGTCAACCGTTTCGCGCTCGCTCGACGAACTGAGGTGCGGCAACTCCGACAACTCGACCTGAGCTTGAAATTCGTCGGCGGCCTTGCGGCGCATCTCCGGGGGCAGCGAGCGGATCAGCGAGATCATCAGCAGTTCCTGGGCGTGAATCATGCCTAGCGTCGAATGCGTGTTCATGGCGGCCTCCCTTTGAACGTATGGCGCGCGTACAGCCGTCGCCGCGCAAGCGGCGGGGCGCCGCCTGCGCGCGAGTGCGCTGCTTTTCACGTTTCTATACTAGGCGTGAAGCGGCGACATCGACAGCCTGCGCGCGCCGGTACGCACCAGCGCGGCGCATCGGATGTAACAGCGCGCAAGTGTCGTGGCGCTGTCGCCGAATCTGCGGAAAATGGCGTAACCTGTTTATTCCCTTGTCTGTGTCCCTCGCTTTTGCGGCGCGTGCCTAGCCACGCGCCGCAAGCGCTCACAAGGAGGTTCCGATGACAGCCGTCGACCTGGAATTCGACCAGCTCAACAGTACCGTCGATGCGCTGCGGCGCTCCATCTCCAACCGCCTGATGTACGGCGTCGGCAAAGACGCTGCCACCGCCCGCCCCCAAGACTGGCTCAATGCCGCGGCGCTCGCCGTGCGCGACCGGCTCGTCGCGCGCTGGATGAAGACCACGCGCCACCAGTATGAGCAGGACGTCAAGCGCGTCTACTACCTGTCGATGGAGTTCCTGATCGGCCGGACGTTTACCAACGCGTTGCTCGCGCTCGGCATCTACGATCAGATGAAGGAAGCGCTCGCGGGACTCGGTGTCGACATGGAAGCCGCTGCCGAACTCGAACCCGACGCCGCGCTCGGCAACGGCGGCTTGGGCAGGCTCGCTGCGTGCTTTCTCGACTCGATGGCGACGCTCGCGATTCCCGGCTTCGGCTATGGCATCCGCTACGAATACGGCATGTTCCGGCAGAAGATCATCGCCGGGGAGCAGGTCGAGACGCCCGATTACTGGCTGCGCGCGGGCAACCCTTGGGAGTTTCCGCGTCCCGAAGTGCAGTACATGGTTCACTTCGGAGGACGAACGATCGAACGCGACGGCCACGTCCAATGGATCGAGACCGAGCACGTCAACGCGATGGCCTACGATACGGTGATCCCCGGCTTCGCCACGAGCGCGACGAACACGTTGCGGCTGTGGTCCGCGCGCGCGACGGAGGAGCTCGATCTGTCGGCGTTCAATCAGGGCGATTACCGTCGCGCCGTCGAAGCGAAGGAGACCTCCGAGAACGTTTCGCGCTTGCTTTACCCTGACGATTCAACCCCCGCGGGACGCGAGCTGCGCTTGCGCCAGGAGTACTTCTTCGTGTCGGCGACGATGCAGGATCTGATTCGCCGCTACCAGCGCACGCACAGCACGTTCGGGCGCTTCGCCGAGAAGGTGGCGATCCACCTGAACGACACCCACCCCGTGTTCGCGATTCCCGAGCTGATGCGGCTCCTGGTCGATATCCACCATGTGCCGTGGGATCGCGCGTGGAAGCTCGTGCAGCAGGTGTTCTCGTACACGAATCACACGCTGATGCCCGAGGCGCTCGAAACGTGGGACGTCGAAATGCTGGCGCGCCTGCTGCCGCGCCACCTCGAAATCATCTTCGACATCAACGCCGAATTCCTGAAGGACGCGAGCGCGCACTTCGGTCACGATGTCGACGTGATCCGCCGCATTTCGCTCGTCGATGAGTACGGCCAGCGGCGCGTGCGCATGGCGCATCTGGCGATCGTCGCGAGTCAGAAGGTGAATGGCGTCTCGAAGCTGCACTCGCAACTGATGGCGCGCGAGTTCTTCAAGGATTTCGCGCATATGTTCCCCGCGCGCTTCACCAACGTGACGAACGGCATCACGCCGCGGCGCTGGCTCGCGCAGGCGAGCCCGCCGCTGTCGGCGCTGATCGACCAGCATATCGGCACGCATTGGCGCCGCGACTTGTTCGAGTTGAGCAAGCTGCGCGCGCTCAAGAGCGACGCGGCGTTTTCATCCGAATTCCGCGCTGCGAAGCGCCGCAACAAGATCCGTCTCGCGCATCGGCTGATGCACGACACCGGCATCATGGTGCATCCCGATGCGCTGTTCGATCTGCAGGTCAAGCGTATCCACGAGTACAAGCGGCAACTGCTCAACGTGCTGCACGTGATCGTGCGCTACAACCGCATCCGCGCCGAGCCCGAGCGCGATTGGGTGCCGCGCGTCGTGATCTTCGCGGGCAAGGCCGCGTCGGCGTACAAGATGGCGAAGACCGTCATCAAGCTGATCAACGACGTGGGCGAGAAGGTCAACAACGATCCGCTCATCGGCGACCAGCTCAAGGTCGTGTTCGTGCCGAACTACGGCGTGAGCGTGGCCGAGCTCGTGATTCCGGCGGCCGATCTGTCGGAGCAGATTTCGATGGCGGGCACGGAGGCGTCGGGTACCGGCAACATGAAGCTCGCGCTGAACGGCGCGCTGACGGTCGGCACCATGGATGGCGCGAACATCGAGATCTGCGACGCGGTGGGGCGCGACCATATCTTCATCTTCGGCCACACGGCGGAACAGGTCGACGACTTGCGCGCAACCGGCTATCGGCCGCGGCAGATCTACGAGGAGAATGCGGAGCTGCGCCTCGCACTCGACCAGATCCGCACCGGCTACTTCTCGCCGGACGATCCGCGTCGCTTCTCGGACATCTTCCATACGCTCGTCGATTGGGGCGACCACTACATGGTGCTCGCCGATTTCGCTGCGTTTGCGGAGGCGCAGGACGCGGTCGATGCGCGTTTCCGCGAGCCGCGCCAATGGACCGAGAGCGCGATCGAAAACGTCGCGGGCATGGGGCAGTTTTCGTCGGACCGCACGATTGCGGAGTATGCCCACGACATCTGGCACGTGAAGCCGGTCGATGTCAGCTAGTGCGGATCGACGCGGCGCTCGCGCGGATCGAAGGGCACGTGACGCCGCGTGCGACGTCAGCCGTGCCGAGGGCGGCGAATTTTCGTCGTGACCGCGCGGCCGAGCGTGGCCCGTGCGAGTGTGCGGGTGAGGGCGGCGATCACGTCATCGAGCGGGCGGGACGTGACTTCGATGCGGAATGTCACGCAATCGCGCAGCTTGTCCATCGTGACGACATAGAGACGCAGGTCGTCTCCGAGCGCCTGGTGCAAGGCGCGGCGGCCGGCGCTCGACGCGTTGCCGGGCACCGTGACGTCGATCGAGACATAGGAGACGAGCCGTTCCGGCATGCGCGCGCGGACCGGACGGGCGATACGTGGCGCAGCGGGTGCAAAGTAATCGGCAGACGACTGAAACATGGCTTAAGCGCTGGCGCGAGACGGGCCGGCGTTCGTTGTTGTGACGAGTCCACTGTAGCCTCGCACAGCTAAACCGCGCGCAAAGGCTCCGCACGAGCGCGTTAATTTTTTGTCAATGCGGTGCAGCCAAGCGGAGATGGACAGAGCTCACGCGCTTTTCACTTCGCGCGTTCGCGCCATTCAAGCACGCGCCGCCAGATTTTCGATCGCCTGCCGCAGAACCAGGTCTACGTGCTTCACGAACTCGAGGTCCGGGCTGGAGAGGGCCTCGCGTTCGCCGTTCGGCGTGTCGACGATCAAGCGGTGGGTGATGTCCTGCGTGAACCACGCGAGCACGCCGACGACGATCATCATGACGCCGAGCGTCAGTCCCGCGCCCGAGCGGAACATGCCGCCGGCCACCGCGCCGGCGAGGCCGATGAGGGATAGCGTGAACGGGAACGCCTTGTTCTTCTGGATCGTCAAGATCCGAGTGCTGCGAATCTCGCGCAGCGCGAAGACTTGTCCGGCTGCGCTGAGGCCGTTGCGGGTGATCGTGACGCCGCGCTCGTTAAAAGCGTTTTCCATCGACCGGAGATGCAGGGTTGAAAGCGCGCAGCGTATCAGACTCTGCGGCGATGCGCCCAGCGCGGCCTACGCGCTGTGACGTATGGTCGCACCATGGCGTTGGCTGGAAACGGCGGGCGCCGCGCGACGGCGGCGCGAAGCCTTAAATCGGCTCGCTGGTGTAGAGGCGTCCCGGCACGTGGCTCGCCACGACGCGGGCGATGTCCGCATCGGTGCTTTCCGCCGGCACGACGCACCGGTACGACGGGACGTCGCCATGCGTGGTCCATTCGACGAGGCGATACGGCCGGCTCCACGGACGTTGCACGGGCATCGACACTCGGCAGCTCTGAACCGGCAGCTTGTGCTCGCTCTTGAGCATCGTACGCAGATGCTTGAATACCGCGTCTTCGATCATGGTCGCTCCCGTTTGCGTGTGGCGCTGCCTGTGGCGGCGCGCTGCGTGAGAGGGATAAAAAAATGCCGCCTAAGCTACGGCGGCTGAACAGGGGTGGTATGGGATGCATAGTCGCAGCCAAGAATTAAGCCAAACTTAAAACGAGCTGTCGCTTTGCGGCCCGCACTCACCCGCGCGGTTGCAAGGCTCTGCACACACGTGCAGGAATGCTTTGAAGCGCAACGCCCCGCTAAGAAATCCGCGGGGCGTTGCGCTTTTCGCAATGATCAACCGCTACCGAAAACCAGCAGCGGCGATATCGCTTTAGAACTTGTGACGGATACCGACGCGCACAGCGACTTGATTGGTCGAGTTCGTGCCCGACGTACCGAAGTACGACGAAGCCGAATCGCCGATCTGCGCCTGAATCGGCGTCGTCGTGCCGGTGAGGTTGCCCGACGCCTTCTGATAGACGGTCAGCAGGTACACATCGGTGCGCTTGCTGAGCGCGTAGTCGACGCTCGCGTCGATCTGGTTCCAGTGGCCGGAGAACGCGTCCGACACCTTCATGTACGTGTAGCCGAGGCCGGCCGTCAGAGCCGGCGTGAACGCGTACTTGCCGCCTGCTTCATAGGCGTTGAACGTCGTCTGCGCACCCGAGATCGGCTCGATGTGCGTGTTCGTCCACAGGGCCCACAGCGTTGCCGGGCCGAGGATGTAGCGGCCGCCGAGGCCGACCGTGTGCAGGTCGCGAATCGGATTGGCCGTCGAGCCGAGCGTGATGTTGGCGAGGTTCGTCGAGAACGCCGCGGGCGTCGCGGCTGCGGGGAAGCGAATGTCGGTATAGGCCGTGCCGACGGAGAACGCACCCGTCGCGTAGTTCGCGCCGAAGCTATACGCGCGCGACGAGCTGCCGGCCGCACCGGAGAACGCGCCGGCCTGATTCGAGAAGCCGTACATCGCGCCGAACGTCAGGCCCGCGAAGTTGGCGCTCGTGAACTTGACCGAGTTGCTGATGCGGCTCGACGTGAGCTGGTCGACGTCGTTGATGTGATAGCCGTAGTTGCCCGCAACGGTGTTGCCGCCGTTCGAGTAGTTGCCGCCGAGATAGTCGGTCGAGAACGAGTACTGACGGCCGAGCGTGAACGAGCCGATGCTGTCCTTCGAGATGCCGACGTACGCCTGGCGGCCGAATTCCGAGCTGCCTTGGCCCAGCGTGCCGTTGCCGCTGTTGAAGCCGTTTTCGAGCACGAAGAGTGCCTTCAGGCCGCCGCCCAGGTCTTCCGTGCCGCGCAGGCCCCAGCGGCTGCCTTGTGCGACGCCGTCGTCGTACTTGTAGAGCTTGCTGCCGCTCTTGGTGCTGGTCTGCGTGCTGTTGTTCACGTAGCTGATACCCGCATCGATCAAGCCGTACAGCGTGACGCTGCTTTGTGCATGTGCGGTCCCCGCGATCGTTGTAATGGTAGCGGCGGCGATGATTTTCTTTTTCACAAATGCTCCGTTTTTGAAGGTAAGAGCCCGGCTTCCCGTCTTGGCGCGGAATCGCAGGACGGGCGGCAATTTATCGGACGAAAACGAAAGCTAGATGACAGCAAGGGAACGGCAGGGATTTGTTGTGCGGCTGCAACAATCGGCTGTTCGGAGGGGCAGTGAGAGGCAGCCGCCGGGTCATATCCGTTGGCAGTGAAGGCGGGTTTATCGTCGACGAAGGACGCGATTGCGATTGAGGATGTGAAGGGGCGCGAATCTAATCGCGGTGCGCGAAGGCGACAGGAACAAGCCTTGGGTGGAGAAGCGGGTGGCCGCGTATGAGTCGGACGACGTGCGGCAGTACATCGACAAACAGTTCAACGGGGCGATCGTGCCGGCGCTTTGAGGGGGCGCCATCAAATGCCGTCGAGCCCCGAGACGCAGGCGCGCGGAGGGCAGCTTGGCTGCTCTCCGCGCGCCGCGCTCGCTTAATTCGACAGCAGCGAGCCCGTCCGGTACGGCGTCGCGCCCGCGATGCGCGCAATTTCGAGCCCGGCGGTCGCAAAGCGCGCGCGGTGCCGCGCGTACAGCACGCCGGAAATGCTGCTCGAGATCGTGACGACGCGGTCGGTCAGCGGATCGACGATATCGGCGATCTCCTGGCCCGGCTCGACCCACACGCCCACCGGCGCGCGGAACACGAGCACGCCCGAAATCGGCGCGAGCAGCGGCTCGGTGCCGGCGAGCGGCGTGGCCGCGAATTCGAGCTGGGGCAGCGGGGCGGGCGTGCCGTCGATCACGCCGCGATGCGTCAGGTATTCGACGATCGCGTGCGCGTCGCGCTCGGCGAACGCATACGTGACGTCGCCCTGGCCGCGCAGCTCGATCGTCACCGAGATCGAGCCGTTCGGAATCGGATAGCGGTCGCCAAAGCGCGCGCGCAGCTCGGACCAGCAGAAGCTGTGAATCTCGTCGAACGGATTGCCGATCGAATTGAGCGCGAGCAGCGACGCCTTCGAATCGAGGTAGCGCGCGAGCGGCTCGACTTCGGGCCACAAATCGGGGTTCGTGTAGAGGTGCATCGCAGCTTCGAAGTCGCAATGCAGATCGAGCACGACGTCGGCATCGTAGGACAGGCGCTGCAGCGCGAGGCGCTGCGATTCGAGCTCGGTGTTCGGCGTCTGCTCGTTAAGCGCTTCGCGCATCGCCTGGCGCACGGCGATGAGGTTTTGCTGCGCGTCGTCGGTCAGGCGGCCTTCGATGCGCGGCATGACGAGCGCGGCGAGATCGTGGAAGTTGCGGTTGAAATTGCTCGCGGTGCCCGTTTCGAAGCGGCCGAGCATCTGGCCGAGCAAATGCTGATTGAGGCCGATCGGATTCGGCACCGGCACGACGACGATTTCGCCGCGCAGCTTGCCCGCGGCTTCGAGCGCGGCGAGCCGCTTGCGCAGCGCCCACGCTACCAGCATGCCCGGCAGTTCGTCCGCGTGCAGCGAGGACTGGATGTAGATCTTTTGCCCGCCGGAGGGGCCGTAGTGGAAGCTCGTCAGATGACGCTCGGTGCCGAGCGCGGGGGCGATCAACGGATGGGTGTGTGTTTGCATGATTTTGTTTGCGCGCCGGAGGTCATGCGGGCGCGATGACGGGAAAATAGGTCTCAGGCGATTGTACTTCGCGATAGGCTGCGCGGGGGCGGCTGGCCGGATTCAACAGCGTGGACTCAACAACGCGGCCTCGACGGCGCGCGGACTGCGGACCTCGATGGGCAAACAAAAAAGGCCCCGCGCAACACGGAGCCTTTTTCGCTTGCACATCCCACAACGAAAGGCGCGGGAGCGTCCCGCGCCGTCGCGGATTAGCCGCCGTACACGTCGAAGTCGAAGTACTTCTTTTCGATCTTCTTGTACGTGCCGTCCTTGATCATGTCGGCGATGGCCTTGTCGATCTTCGCCTTCAGGTCGGTGTCTTCCTTGCGCAGACCGATGCCGGCGCCGTTGCCGAGCGTCTTCGGATCGTCCAGGTCGCCGCCGGCGAAGGCGAAGCCCGCGCCGCGCGGGGTCTTCAGGAAGCCGATGTCGGCTTGCACGGCGTCTTGCAGCGCGCCGTCAAGACGACCCGACAGCAAGTCGGCATAAACCTGGTCCTGGTTCTGGTACGGGACGACCTTCACGCCCGCCGACTCCCAGTGGGCCTTCGCGTACGTTTCCTGGATCGTGCCTTGCTCGACGCCGACCGACTTGCCCTTCAGCGATTCCGCCGTCGGCATGATGCCCGAACCCTTCTTCGCGACGAGACGCGTCGGCGTGTTGAAGAGCTTCGACGAGAACGCGATCTGCTCTTCGCGTTGCGGCGTCATCGACATCGACGACAGCACGCCGTCGAACTTCTTCGCCTTCAATGCCGGGATCATGCCGTCGAAGTCGTTTTCGACCCAGACGCACTTCGCGTTCACGCGCTTGCAGATTTCATTGCCGAGGTCGATATCGAAGCCGACCAGCTTGCCGTCGGAGCCCTTCGATTCGAACGGGGGGTAGCTCGCATCGACGCCGAAACGGATCGTGGTCCAGTCCTTGGCTTGAGCGACGCCTGCGGCGGAAACGGCGAGCAGCGAGATGGTCAAGGCGGCTAACAGCTTTTTCATTTTTACTCCTCGGAGGGGTTCGTTCGGCCTCGAATGCGATTGTGCCGCTTCGAGGCCTTTCCGGCGCAACGGTTTGCCAGAACGGTTATTACGGCTGCCGGCCGGGCGGCTAGCAGCGCGGCACAGCATACCAAGCCAAAAATATGGCGCCGCTAGTAGAACACCGGATGGCGGCCGAACGCAACCTCTAGGCGAAAGACCCTCCAAGAATGGTTGCCTAAGCGCTTTGAGTGCGCCAAATGCCTGTTTTTACGCGCTTTTTGCGCCGTCAAACGATCCGTTCACCCGCGCGATACGTGGCGCGCGGCACCGGCAGCGTGTCGTGCATCGTCACGCGCAGGAAGTCCGCGCGCAGGCCGGGCTCGATTGCGCCGCGGTCGTGAAGGCCCGCGGCGCGCGCCGGTTCCGCCGATACCGTGCCGACCGCCCGCGGCAGCGTCCAGCCCGCTTTGTCGACGAGTTCGAAAGCGGCGGTGAGGAGGCTCGACGGCACATAGTCGGAGGAGAGGATGTCGAGCAAGTCCGAGCGCGCGAGTTCGAGCGCCGATACGTTGCCCGAGTGCGAACCGCCGCGCACGATGTTCGGCGCGCCCATGACGGTGGCGATGCCGAGCTTGTGCGCGGCGGCCGCGGCGAGGTGGGTGGTCGGAAATTCGGAGATCGCGACGCCTTCGGCCGCGGCTTCCTCGACGTGTTCGGCGACCGTGTCGTCGTGGCTCGCGACAGGCAGGCCGAGCGCCTTGCAGCGCGCGACGATCTCCCGGCGGTGCGCGATGGCGAAGCGTTCCTGGTCGGTGGTGAGCTCCGCGAGCGCGGCGGCCATGTGCTCGTCGGTCCACTTGCCGTTGCGTTCGTGGTACTTGCGCCATTGCTCCTTGTCGTGCCACTGGCGTTGCCCGGGTGTGTGGTCCATCACCGAGGCGAGCCGCAGCAATGGATGCGCGGACAACGAATCGAAAATCTCGACGACGTCCGCCGTGCCGATCTCGCAGCGCAGATGCAGGAAGTGCTCGGCGCGCAGCAGGTTGCGTTCGGAGAAGCGCTGCAGCGCCTGCGCGCACGACGTCTGGATATCGCGTCCGCGCAGCTTGGAGGTGCTCATCGAGCCGATCGCGAGCGCGTCGAACACGGTGGTGATGCCGGCTGCGGCCACTTGGGCATCGTGGATCACGAATGCGGCGTCGGTGTTCCAGATCACGCCGGGGCGCGGCGACAGGTGCTTTTCGAGGTTGTCGGTGTGCAGCTCGATCAGGCCCGGCAGCAGATAGTCGCCGTCCCAGTCTTGCGCGCCGGGCGCCGACGTCGTGCCGTGCGCCAGCTCGCGGATCGTGCCGCCTTCGATTTGCACGACTCCGATGAATACTTCGTCTCGCGTCACGATGCGAGCGTTCTTGATCAACATCGACAAGCTCCTTGTCCTTGGATTGCGCGTGTCAGTGAATGAGGGAGGCGGCGGGCGCGCTCAATTCGAGGCGGCGCGTCGCGACGCTCTCGCGCGTCGCTTCGTCGTGGAAGATGCCGACGATCGCGGCGCCGCGTCGGCGCGCTTCCGTGATCAATTCCGCCACGATATCCCGGTTTTGTGCATCGAGTGAGGCAGTGGGCTCGTCGAGCAGCAGCAGCGGATGCCCGGCGATCAGGCCCCGTGCAATGTTCACGCGCTGCTGTTCGCCGCCGGAAAACGTGGCCGGCGCGAGCGGCCACAAACGTTGCGGCACGTTCAGCCGGGCGAGCAAGGCGGAGGCGCGTTCGCTCGCTTCGTTCTCGTCGACGCCGCGCGAGATCAGCGGCTCGGCGACGAGCGCAAGCGTCGGCACGCGCGGGATCACGCGCAGAAACTGGCTCACGTAGCCCACTGCCGAGCGGCGCAGCGCGATCACGTCGTGCGGCTCGGCGCCGGTGATCTGCACGTGGCGCTCGGCGCGCGAATCGTCGCGGATCGCGATCATGCCGTCCGTCGCGAGATAGTTGCCGTACAGGCAGCGCAAGAACGTGCTCTTGCCGGCGCCCGAAGGGCCGGCGAGCACGACGCATTCGCCGCGCTCGACATCGAGCGAGACGTCTGAGAGCGCCGTAATGCTCGTGCCGCCTTGCGTGTGCAGCGTGAAGCGCTTGCTGACGTCTTGCGCGCGCAGCATCAGCGCGTCGTTGTCGAGGAAGGCGCGCTCGGGTGCGCGAGTGACGGTTGTCATCGTCGATCCTTTAGACGGGAAGCACAGACGACACCAGCGTCTGCGTGTACGGATGTTGCGGATCGTCGAGCACTTGATCCGTGAGGCCCGCTTCGACGACCTTGCCGCCTTGCATCACCATGAGCCGGTGCGCGAGCAGGCGCGCGACGCCGATGTCGTGCGTGACGATCAGCACCGAGAGATGCAGCGTGGTCGTGAGCGTGCGCAGCAAATCGAGCAGGCGCGCTTGCACCGAGACGTCGAGGCCGGCGGTGGGCTCGTCCATGAACACGAGGCGCGGTCCGGTGACGAGATTGCGCGCGATCTGCAATCGCTGCTGCATGCCGCCGGAAAACGCTGACGGGAGCTCGTCGATGCGAGCCGGGTCGAGTTCGACGCGCTCCATCCATTGCGAGGCGGTATTGCGGATCTGCCCGTAGTGGCGCGCGCCGACCGCCATCAGCGGCTCGCCGATGTTCGCGCCCGCCGATACACCAAGACGCAGCCCGTCGCGCGAATTCTGCTGCACGAAGCCCCATTCGGTGCGCATCAGAAGACGCCGCCGCGGTTCGCTGAGCGAGAACAGATCGATCGCTTCGCCGTTCGTGTTCGTGTAGCGGAGCGCGCCGCTATCGGCTTCGGCGCGCAGCGCAAGCGTGTTCAGGAGCGTCGACTTGCCCGAGCCCGATTCGCCGACGATGCACAGCACCTCGCCCGGATAGAGGTCGAACGTGACGTCGGCGCAGCCATTGCGGCCGCCGAATTGCTTCGTGACGGCGCGGGCGGAGAGGAGCGGCGTCATGCGCGTTCTCCTGCTACTTGTGGTTCTTGTGCTTCTAGTGCATCGCGCCGGTCGTGGCAGTAATCGCTGTCGGAGCAGACGAACATGCGCTTGCCCGCATCGTCGACGATCATCTCGTCGAGGAAGCTCTCGCGCGAGCCGCACAGCGCGCACGCATGCTCCCAGCGCTGGATCTCGAAAGGGTGGTCGTCGAAGTCGAGGCTGCGCACGGACGTGTAGGGCGGAATCGCGTAGATGCGCCGCTCGCGGCCGGCGCCGAACAACTGCAGCCCGGGGTTCATGTGCATTTTCGGATTGTCGAACTTGGGGATCGGCGACGGCGAGGTCAGATAGCGGCCGTTGACGATCACCGGGTAGTCATAGGTCGTCGCGATGCTTCCGTGGCGCACGATGTCCTCGTAGAGCTTCACGCTGATGAGGCCGTAGTCGGCGAGCGAGTGGAGCTTCTTGCACTCGGCGATGCGCGGCTCGAGCTTGAAGAGCGGCTCGGGGTTCGGCACCTGGTAGACGAGGATCTGGTTCGCGGTCAGCGGCGTTTCGGGAATGCGGTGGCGTGTCTGGACGATCGTGGCTTCCGCGGTCTTGCGCGTCGTTCTCACGCCCGCCGTGCGTGCAAAGAAGCGGCGGATGTTGACGGCGTTCGTCGTTTCGTCGGAGCCCTGGTCGATCACTTTGAGCGTATCGTCGCGACCGATGATCGCCGACGTCACTTGAATGCCGCCCGTGCCCCAGCCGAACGGCAGCGGCATTTCGCGCGACGCGAACGGCACCTGATGGCCCGGCACCGCAACGGCCTTGAGCAGCGCGCGCCGGATCATGCGCTTGGTCTGCTCGTCGAGATAGGCGAAGTTGTAGCCCTCGGCGGCGCTGCTTGCATCGGCGGCCAGACCGGTGCCGGCATCGGTATCGGTATCGGTATCGGTATTGGATAAGACCTGCATATCGGGAGCGTTCATGCGGCTTGTTCCTCGTCATCGCCGCGCTCGCGGCCATCATGTTGTGCGCGCAACCGTCTCACGAGCTCGAGCTCGGCCTGGAAGTCGACGTAGTGCGGCAGCTTCAAGTGCTGGACGAAACCGGACGCCTCGACGTTATCGCTATGCGACAGCATGAATTCGACGTCCTGGGTCGGCGACGAGACCGTCTCGCCGAGTTCCTGCGCGCGCAGCGCGCGGTCGACGAGCGCCATCGCCATCGCTTTGCGCTCGGAATGGCCGAACACGAGGCCGTAGCCTTGCGTGAACGCGGGCGGGGCTTCCGTGCTGCCCTTGAACTGGTTGACCATCTGGCATTCGGTGACGTCGAGCTCGCCGATCTCGACCGCGAAGCCCAGCTCCGGCAGATCCATTTCGACGGCGACGTGGCCGTAGCGGATCTCGCCCGCGAACGGGTGCGCGTGGGCGTAGCCGCGCTGCGTGGCGTAGCCCATCGCGAGCAGGAAGCCTTCGTCGCCGCGCGCGAGATTCTGCAGGCGCGTCGTGCGGTGGGCTGGGAAGGCGAGCGGCTCGCGTGAAAGGTCGCCGGGTTCCGCGGCGTTTTTCGAGGGGCGTTCCTGCTCGATCAGACCTTCCTGGTCGAGCAGGGCCACGACGCGGGGCATCGGCTCGGGTTGGCTGCACGCGTCGTCGTGCGTGGTGCGCAGCGAAAACGCCTCTTGCGAAGCTGCAGCGTCACCCTCGCCGCCTTCGGCCAGGAGCGCGAAATCGAGCAGACGTTGCGTGTAATCGTAGGTCGCGCCGAGCAACTGACCGCCCGGCACGTCCTTGAACGTCGCGGAAATGCGCCGCTCGGCGAGCATCGCCTCGGTGTCGAGCGGCTCGGTGAAGCCGAAGCGCGGCAGCGTCGTGCGGTACGCGCGCAGCAGAAAGATCGCTTCGACGAGGTCGCCGGCGGCCTGCTTGATCGCGAGCGCGGCCAGCTCTTCGTCGTACACGGAGCCCTCGGTCATCACGCGCGCAACGGCCAGGCGCAACTGCTCGCGGATCTGCGCGGCGGACAGCTCGGCAAGCCGCGTATCGCCACGGCGAGCGCGGTCGATGAGGCGCCACGACGCTTCGATCGCGCGCTCGCCCCCTTTGACGGCGACGTACATCAGTTCACCTCCGCTCGGGTGGTGCGCGGCAGGCCGACGAGCGCGTCGCCGCACATGAGATAACAATCGATGCCGCAGGGGAAGTGCACGGCGAGTTCGGCGCGCTCGTGCCAGAAGCGCTCAGGCAGGCCGCGCGGCGCGATCGTCGCGGTCGTTTCGATGCCGGGGCCGCTCAGGGTGATCGGCGTGCCGCCTGTCAACGCGTCGACGCGAATCAGCAGCGTGGCAGCCTGTTCCGGCGTCTCGGGTTCGCCGAGCGAGAAGGCGCCAAGCGGCGGCAAGGCTTGCGCATCGTGCACGTAAGCGAAGGCGGCGCGCGACGGCGTGTCGGTCAACGTCGCGCCCGTGTGAAAGCGCAACGTGGCGCCGAGCGTCGCATCGGGCGTGGCGAGCCAGATCGGCGTGGTGTCGTCGGCGAGCGCGAGCAGCGTGGCGAACGCCGCGCGGCCGGCGTCCGGTTGATTCGCGGCGGACTCGGGTAGCGCGGCGGCGACGGAGCCGATCGTGCCGGGACGCGCGAGCGCATCGAGGAGCGTGCGGAACACGGCCTGCGTGTCGTGGACCGGATCGGCGAAACCCGGCGTCAAGCTCGAAAGTGCAATGTGCGAAGGGCTATTCATCAGTCGCCTCGGACCATCGTGAAGAATTCGACGCGCGTCGACGCGGCATCCTGCCGGCGTGTTTCGCGCTGCGCCGCCATGCGGGCGGCGAGCGGCTCGATCAAACGTTCGTTGAGCGCCGCATGACGTTCGGGCACTTGCAGCAGCGCGTCGGCGAGCGCCGCGAGCTCGGCGCGGCGTTTGTCTCGGCCGAGCTGGCACGCCACGCCGACTGGCGCCGCGCCATCGCTGCCGCTGATGCCCTTGAGACGCAGCGTGGCGCGCGTGACCGTGGCCTCGCCGAGATTGAACGGGTCGCCCGTGCCGCCGATGCGGCCGCGCACCATCGCGAGCCCGATCTCGGGCGCCCGCAGCCATTCGTACGCCGGGAGCTCGGCGCCCTCGAACGCGTGAGTGAGCGCGGTTTCCAGGTCGGCGCGCGGCGCGCGGGCGAGCACCGCGAGCCACGCACGCCGGCGGGAGTGGGGGGATGGGGCGACGGTAGCGCTCATGGAATTCCTTGTCGACGCGAGCTGAAGTACAAACATTTCACCATCTAATTGTCTAAACGTCTAGACGTTTAGATGTAAAATTTTTGGGCAGTGTGCGCCACCGCGCGATTTTCACATTTCCATCACGCCGGCAGCACTACAATGCGCAAAACGAAATTGAAACCCAAGGGAATGACAACGCCATGACATCGAACGCATCGAACGACAACGGGGACCCGGGAACCGTCGTCGAGCGCGGCGCGGGCGTCGCCGTATGGCGGCAGATCGAGCAGATCCTCGCGGCGGAAATCGCGGCGAGCGGCTTTGGCGCCGAAGGGCGGCTGCCGAGCGAAGGCGAGCTGGCCAAGCGCTTCGACGTGAACCGCCACACCGTGCGCCGCGCGATGCTGGGGCTTGCCGCGCTGGGCCTCGTGAGCGTCGAGCAGGGGCGCGGCACGTTCGTGCAGCCCGGCGCGATGGACTATTCGATCGGACGCCGCACGCGCTTCACTGAAAATCTTCAAAGGCAAAACCACGCGCCGAGCGGTGCGGTGATTTCGGCGGCTCGCGTGAAGGCCGATGCGAATGTCGCAAAGGCGCTCGCCATTCGCGCGGGCGCCTTCGTCTACAAGATCGAAACGCGCCACGAATCGGACGGCGTGCCGCTGACGTTTGCACGCAACTGGTACCCGGCCGCGCGCTTTCCGGACATGCCCGAAGTGCTCGCGCGCACCAACAGCATCACGAAGGCGCTCGCCGAATTCGGCGTGCACGACTACGTGCGCAAGTGGAGCCGGATCGGCAGTGTGCTGCCCGAGGCCGAAGTCGCGCGGCGGCTCAATATCAACCGGCAGCAGCCGGTGCTGTGGGTCGAGAACGTCGAGGCCGACCTGGAAGGCGTGCCGGTCAAGTACGGCATCACGCATTTCGCGGCGGACCGCGTGCAGCTGATGATCGAGCACGACGCATGAGCGCTTCCAATTCGATGCGCTCGCCGGCATGGCTCGACGAATTCGGCACGTCAGACGCTGCCGAAGCTGCGACTGCGCAATGGCCGGCTGAGGCGCGCTTTGCGATCTATTACGCGCCGCCGCGCGAATCGGGCTGGTGGCAGGCCGGTTGCGCATGGCTCGGGCGCGATCCCGAGACCGGCACGATTCACGCGCCGCCAAGGCTTGCCGCACTGGATCGGGAAATCGGCGATGTGACTGTGGCGCCGCGGCGCTACGGATGGCACGGCACGCTGATTGCTCCGTTCAGGTTGGCGGACGGTGTCGCTTCGGGCGATGTGCTCGACGCCACGCTCGCCTGGGCACGCCGCCAGACGCCGTTTTCGCCGCCGGTGGAAGCGGCGCTCTTGAGCCGCTTCGTCGCGCTGCGTCCGGCTGCCGCGTCGGGCGACGACGCCTTGCGCGCGCTAGCCGCCGACGCGTTGCGCACGCTCGACACCCTGCGCGCCCGCCCGCCAGCCGCCGACATCGAGCGCCGCCTGGCCGCGCCTTTGACCGAACGGCAGCGCGAATTGCTGCTGGAGTGGGGCTATCCGTATGTGCTCGACGAGTTTCGTTTTCATATGACGCTCTCCGATTCCCTTTCCGACGATGACGAATGCGACGCGCTTATTCGCCATTGGCATGCGGAGGCGGCGCGTCTGGGGCCGCTGCCGGTCGATGGGGTGGCGCTGTTCGTCGAGCCGTCGCCGGGTGCGCCGTTCGTGCTCTGGCAGCGGCTGCCGTTCCTGGCCGATGCGGCCCAAGCGGGCAACGCGAGCGATGGCGCGCAGGCCGGCAACGCAGCACGGAGTGCGCGATGAGCGGCGGCCTCGTCTACGTAATGGGACCTTCCGGCGCGGGCAAGGACTCGCTGCTCGCCTATGCCCGCGACACGCTCGCGGGTGAACCGATCGTCTTCGCGCACCGCTACATCACGCGGCCTGTAGGCCACGGAGAAAATCACATCGCGCTGACGGCCGACGAGTTCGCGCGCCGCTCGAACCTTGGCCTCTTTGCGCTCGAATGGGCGAGCCACGAATTGCGCTATGGAATCGGCATCGAACTCGACGCGTGGCTCGCACGGGGATGCGCAGTGGTCGTCAACGGCTCGCGGCAGCATTTGCGCGAGGTGTTGGCGCGCTATCCGCTTGCCCAGCTCGTCCATGTCGACGCAGCGCCGCACATCCTCGCGGCACGTCTCGGCGCGCGGGCGCGCGAGACCGCTGAGCAAGTCGCGGCGCGCTTGGCCCGGCATGCGCCGTTCCAGGTGCCCGACGGCGTGCGGCTGACGTCGATCGACAATTCGGGAGCGCTTGAAACTGCTGGGCAGCGGTTCGTTGACGTGTTGCGCGGGGTTGCGCAAACGGCGGGCCGCGTCGCGTGATGCGCGGCGACGCCGCGAAACGCGTCCGAGGACCATCCCAGGACAAGCGGCTCGCGTTTGGTATGCAACATGCCAAATACCGCATGCCATATGCCGCGTAGCGCACGAACTGCTCGGCAGCGAGAACGATTTGGGGTAGTAGCGCGACCTCTCGCCGCCTACCGCTCGCCGAGTGTGAGGGAAGCCGAGGCGGAGCTGGCCAGAGGGGGAGCGGCATCGCCGCCGCCGAGTGCTTTGTACAGGTTCATCAGATTGTTGAGGCGATTCAACTGACTCAACGCTTGGGCGCTTTGTGCGTCCCGCAACCGCTGCTGCTGGTCGAGCCATGGCTGTACACCCGTCGCGCCCGCTTTGAAGCGCGCTTTCGCGAGGGTTTCCGCACGTTGCGCCTGCATGAGTGACAAGTTGCGCTGCGTCGCCTCGCTTTCGAGCTGAACGCGCGCCGACAGCGCGTTCTCCACCTCGCTCAGCGCGCCATATAGCTTCTGCCGAAAGTTCACGACGGCTTCCTCATATTCGCTCTTCGACACCTTGATCCGCAGTTGCATCGTGTTCCATTGAATGAACGGCAGTGAGAGCCCGGCGCCGAGCGTCGCCACGGGGTTCTGCAGCAAGCTGGTGAGGTTCTGGCTCGTCGTCCCGAGACTACCGGTCAGCGTCAACGTCGGATAGAAGCTTGTGCGCGTGACGTCGACATTGGCAAGCGACTCACGCAGGCGAAATTCGGCGGCGCGCAAATCCGGGCGACGTCCGAGCAGTTCGGCAGGCACGCCGGCTCTGACCGCGGGCAACGGCGTATCGGGCAATGCGTCACGCTCGGGACCCTGGGCCTGGGGCGGACCGTCGAAGAGAATCGCAAGCGCGTTGCGGTTTTCGGTGCGCTGCTGGATCAACTGCGTTAGCGACGCGCGTTGCTCGGAGAGGTTTTGCTCCGCCTGTGTCATGTCAAGGCCCGAAACGGCCCCCGCCGCGTAGCGCGATTTGACGAGAGCGAGCGTTTGCTCGGCATAGACGATGCTGGACTCCCCGAATGCGATCTGCTGATTCAGGTAGCTCACCTGCCAGAAGAGCGCGGCCGTCGTACCGATCAGCGCCAGTTGCACGGTATCGCGGTCGGCTTGCGTCGCTTCAGCGGCCCAGCGTGCGGCGTCGCGTTCGGCGGCAAGCTTGCCCCATAGGTCCAGCTCATAGCTGAGCGATCCCGCGATGCTGCTTGCGCGGCTCATCTGGTGCGTGTCGAGCGTGCGCGTGAAGCTGCCGTTCGTGCCGAGCGCAACGGACGGCGTGAGATTCGTGTCGACGAGACCGGCCTCCAACTGCGCGCGATAGACGCGGATGGCCGCGGCCGCCAGATCGTTGTTTGTGCGCAGGACGTCGCCGATCAAACGGTCGAGCAACGGATCGTTGAAACTTAGCCACCATTGCGCAGGTGTGGGTTCGGCTTCCGTATCGCCAGGCGAGGCCCATTGCGCGGGCATATCGATGGCCGGGCTCGGCTGCTTCGCCGATATCGCGCATCCGCTCAGTGCGACGACAGCAGCCCATGCGGCGGCGCGGTGGGGAAAGCGTGCTATCGAAATCATGGTCGGCTTTCCATCAATCGCGAGCGAGTGCATCGATCGGATCGAGCCGCGATGCGTTGAGAGCCGGCATGAAGCCGAACACGATGCCGATCAGCGTCGAGCACAAGAATGCCGAGACGATCGAGCTGGCCGAGAACACCATTTTCCATTGATCCACAAACAGAGAGAACACGAAACTCATCGCGAACGACATCACAATGCCGATTGCACCGCCCATCAGGCACACCATTACGGCTTCGACAAGGAACTGCTGCAGGATGTCCGTCTGGCGCGCGCCGACCGCCATGCGGATGCCGATTTCGCGGGTGCGCTCGGTGACGGACACAAGCATGATGTTCATCACGCCGATCCCTCCGACGACGAGCGAAATCACCGCGATAAGCGAAAGCAGCAGCGTCATCGATCGGCCCGTGTTTTCGACTGTTTTGACGATGCTGTCCATGTTGTCCATATAGAAGTCCTTTCGGCCGTGCCGCTGACTCAAGAGCGTGGTTAAGCTGCTCTCGGCGGCGGCGCTGGGTTGGCCGTCGCGAACTCTGACTCGGATGCTGTCGAGAAACTGCTGTCCGAACAGACGGGTGCTCGCTGTGGTGAACGGCACCCAGATGTTGAGGTCTTTCGTCGAGCCAAACGCCGATTTTTTCTCCGCCGCGACGCCAATCACGACGCACGGCTGGTTGTCGATCAGGATGATCTGGCCGAGCGGATTGATTGATGTGCCGAACAGCTGGCGCTGCGTGTTGCGGTCGATCACGGCGACTTGCGCTTGACGGCGGACGTCTTCGGCGCTGAACGAGATCCCCGTGCCGAGCGATACGTTGTTGACCTGGAAAAAACGTTCACCGACGCCGTTGACCATCGCGTTCAAATCGATGTTGCGATATCGCAGCATGAGACTGCGCGATGTGATTGGCGTCGCGCTGTCGACGTAGTGTTGCTCGGCGAGCGCCGACGCGTCGGCCGGCGCCAGCGTCTGGATATCGCCGGCGCGGCTGTCACCCCAGCCGCGGCCAGGATAAATATCGATGGTGTTGGTGCCGATGCTGCTGATTTCGCTGAGCATGTACCGCTTCGCTCCTTCGCCGATGGCGACGATCGACACCACCGACGTGATGCCGATGATGATGCCGAGCATCGTCAAGAGCGTGCGCAGCCGATGGGAGACGAGAGCGGCCCACGCCATCTTGAACGCCTCGGCGAAACGGCCGATTCCTGCAGCGAGCGGGGCCGCGTGCGGTGGCGGGTTGTTGTCCGTATCGTCACGGCTCGCGGCGTTTTCGACGTATTGCGGATTGGCGTGGTCACCGACGATTTTGCCGTCGCTGATCTCGACGATGCGATGCGCGTGCACCGCGACCTGCTTGTCGTGCGTGACGATGATGACGGTGTGGCCGAGCGAGTTCAGCTCGCGCAGCACGCGGATAACGTCCTGACCGCTTTTCGTATCGAGCGCGCCTGTTGGTTCGTCGGCGAGGATCACGTTGCCGCCGTTCATGAGCGCGCGCGCGATGGACACGCGTTGCTGCTGGCCGCCCGAGAGCTGGCTCGGCCGATGCTCGGCGCGTGCGGCGAGGCCGAGGTTTTCGAGCAATCGCTGCGCGCGCTCGCGCCGCTCGGCGTGCGAGCTGCCTCCATAGACGGCCGGCATTTCGACATTGGCCGCCGCGCTTAGGTGCGGCAGCAGATGGTAGCGCTGGAAGATGAAGCCGAAATACTCGCGGCGCAATTGCGCGAACTCGTCGTTGGATAATTCGCTGGTTTCGCGCCCTCCGATTCGATAGCTACCGGAACTCGGATGGTCGAGGCAGCCGAGGATGTTCATGAGTGTCGACTTGCCCGAACCCGATGCGCCGATGATCGCGACAATTTCGCCTGCGTGGATTGTCAGGTCGATGCTCTCGAGTACGACGACATCCTTGTCGCCCGCCGGAAAGCGGCGCGTGACGTTTGTCAGCTGTAGCAGTGGTTCCGACATTGTCAGTCTCTCGCGCTGGGGGCCGCATCGGGCTCGGGATGATCGGTCGCCTCGCCGACAATCACGTTTTCCCCTTCTTTCAAGCCAGACAGCACTTCCACTTTCACGTTGTTGTTGATGCCCGTGCTGACCTTGCGTGTTTCGACACGATTGTCTTTGCCAAGCACGCGCACGGGAAACGCGCCGTCTTTGTCCTTCGGCCCGAGCGCGGCTGCTGGAATCACCAGCACATTCTGCGCTGCGCCGAGCAGAATGCCGACCTGTGCCGTCATCGAAATGCGCAAACGGTGCTCGGGGTTGGGCACCTCGAAGAGTGCGTTGTAGAACACAGCCGTGTTCGGTTTCGACGAGCCGCTGCCCGTGCCGCCCGCGCCGGCTTGCATATCAAGAAAGTTCTGCGGCGCGGGCTCGATTGCCCGCAGCTTGCCGTGATAGCGCTTGTCCGCGTCGCCGAGAATCGTGAAGTAGGCGCTCTGGCCCGGATGGATGCGGATTACGTCCGCTTCGGATACCTGCGCTTTAACCGTCATTGTGTCGAGATGGGCGAGCTTGAGGATCACCGGAGCCAGCTGTTGCGCGATCACGGTCTGGCCTTCCTGCGTGACAATGGCCACCACTTCGCCGTCCATCGGCGCGCTGATGCGCGTATAGCCCAGGCTCGCCTGCGCTGTCTCGATCTGGATTCGGGCGGCGCGGATTTGTGCGTCGAGGGACGCCAGCGTCGCGCGTTGCACGTCGAACCGCGCCTGAGCAGCTTCCAAGTCTTGCCGCGAGGTCGCATCGTCGGGGAGCATTTGCTGTTGACGCTTGAGGCCCAGCTCGGCCTGCTTGAGTTGGGCGGCCGTGGCGAGCCGTTGCGCGGCGAGATTCGCTTCGTTCGCCACGGCCTGACGCAGCGTGTTCTCGGAAATGACCGGATCGATTTCGGCGAGCCACTGGTCCCTTTTCACGTTGTCGCCGAGGTTCACCTTCAGCGATTTCAATTGGCCGGAGACCTGAGCGCCGACGTCGACTTGCTTGAACGCCTGTAGGGTGCCTGAGGCGAGAACGGCGTCTTCCAGATCCGCGCGAGCGACTTGAGCGGTCAGGTATTGCGGGTTCTTGTCGCTGGAGAAAAACAGGTGGTAGACCACGGCAAGCAGAATCAGTGCAATGACGCCTAGCGCCGCCATGATCCGGGGGCGTCGAATTTCTTTCATGAGAAAATCAAGTGATTGAGAGACAACTCTAATGATGATTTTATGGGATTTGATTGGGTAACGAGTTGCGCTGAAGTAACGCTGGACCGATTACGTAGCATACTTTCATGCTCGCCGTCGCCAATTTGACCGGTCTGCAATTGCGAAACATTATTAACATGATCTTATATGCTGAAGCGGTGCTGCACCAGAAATAGGGATTTCACTTATTGGAAAATAAATCCATCGTAAATTTACGGAAAATTTAATCAATTAAGGCTGAAATGGGCTGCGTTCAATCTCATTATTACACTACCCGCCGGTTATAATCCTGAGTAGCCGATTATTCAGCTTTTTTTGCAGCGACTGCCACTACTAGTTGTTGTTCTAGCTTTTCGATTGATAATGCGCCGGGCAGTCGACGTCCATCCGAAAGAAACACGGTCGGAGTTCCTTTTACATTTAAAGAGTGGCCAAGTGCGATATTTCTTTCTATAACGTCTGTCTTGCAAATGTTGGTGGTGGTCGGCTTTCGGTGATCTAGCATCCAGTCCCCCCATGCCTGCGTTCGGTCGGGCGAGCACCAGATAGCCCTGGACTTCTCGACAGAGTCTGGGGATAGCACCGGATACAGGAAAGTGTAAATCGTCACGTTATCGATTGATTCCAGCTCCGCTTCTAGTTGTTTGCAATACGGGCAGTTTGGATCGCTGAATACTGCAAGCTTGCGACTACCATTGCCTCTCACCACTTTCAATGCGTCAGAAAATGGAAGAGCCGAGAAATCTATCTTATTGATTTCTGAGAAGCGTGATTCTGTTAAATTTGATCGGTTTTTGCTATCAAAAATTTCTCCCACCAGTAGACGATCACCTGTTGCGTCACTATAAATAATACGATCTCCAAGATCTACTTCGTAGAGTCCGGCGATGGGTGACTTTAGCACGCTTCTGATTGTCATTTCGTCGCCAAGTCGAGACCGTAAAGTCGCTTCGAGATCGCTGATGATTCCATCATCTCTCATTGAACAACCCGGCATCACTAAAAATATCGCCAATACGACTACGAAATTGCGTTGAATCATTTTAAATGTCCCGCTTTCAAAGGTGGGGGGGAGTGAAAGTGCGGCATCGATCAAGCTGCAGTAGTTTCTGCGGGGGTATGTTTTTTTATTTTATGTTGCCTATAAATATAGTAATGCTAAATATCTATCTGGATTTACTTTCAATTAATACGTTTTGCTTTCTATTTTCGTTATTTTGGTATGGAAAATTCAGGTGTGTCGAAAATCACGTATCTCTAAACTCGCCTGTAATCGTCAGGCCCCTTATCCATGTCCGGCCGTTCTCCTTAATTACATGCAGTGCACGTATGCCGCCTTCTTCGGCGAGGGCATCCGCCAGCTCTTGAGAATGGGTGACGAGCCAAACTTGCGTTCGCTTTGAGGCTCGCACGATTAGTCTTGCCAAGGGGCGAAGCAGGTCTGGGTGCAAGCTCGCCTCTGGCTCGTTGAGCGCGAGGAACGCCGGTAGGCGGTACGCAAGTAGAGTGCCTATCAGCGCAAGGTAACGAAGCGTGCCATCCGATAGTTCGATCGCATTGAATGTTCGGAGCGGGTAATCGGGGAAGCGCAGGCCGAATGACGCCGTCCTGCCAGGGCGAGGAATGTCAAGGACGGCGCCAGGAAATGCATCATTGACCGCTTCCTCGAGCTCTGCTGTGTCCTCACGAATATGTGCTAGCGTTGCAAACACCGCGGCAAGGTTTGATCCATTCGAATCGAGTGTTGGACTGGCGACGGCAAGGCAGTCTCGACGCAATGGGGACGCCGAGTCGGTGCGGAAATCATGATAGAAGCGCCAGTCCATCAAACTGCGACGAACCGTGTGCAACGCCGGGTAACGGTCTGGGTCCTGAATGTGAGCAAGCGCTGTTTCCGAAGCAAGCAGATCAATCCCGACGGACGATTTGACTCCGTCGTCGTTGACGACAGTCAGTGCTGAATTGCGTCTCTGAAGCAAAGCATACTCACGTCCCCGGTTGTGGTGCAGAAGTGTTTCCTCTTTGACTTGCGGTTCGAAGGCGAAAGCGGCCCCGGATACATTGCCACCGATCTGAGGAACAAGGCCAATCGAGACTTCATACTCGTATTGAAGTTCGTCGGTGCGCGAATCCGACAGTTCAACCCGCAAAATGAGCCGAGCAGGTTTGCTGTTATTCCTCCGCCCCGCGAACAAAACTGACTCCATGCCACCCTCGGATGCTAACTCGTACGATAGCTGTCCGGACGCGGACGCTTGAAGCAGCTCCAAGGCTCGATAGAGGTTGGTCTTTCCAACCCCATTTTGACCCACGAAAACATTTAGTTTTCCTAGAGGAATGGCGATGCGTTGAAGCGATCGATATCCTTCGGCAAAGAAGCCACTCACAACTAACGACATTCTGTTCTTCCTTGGCCCTTTCGATGGAGGCGCGCGATATGAAA
This sequence comes from Trinickia violacea, assembly GCF_005280735.1. NCBI lineage: Bacteria > Pseudomonadati > Pseudomonadota > Betaproteobacteria > Burkholderiales > Burkholderiaceae > Trinickia > Trinickia violacea. The sequence goes on along the minus strand of NZ_CP040078.1, from coordinate 2,698,554 downwards.
AGGGTAATGCATTACGTCCTCTCCGTTAGGATCGCTGCGTCGCACGCTTGCAATTCTTTCGCTCGAACGCAACGCAGTCGCTGTCATGGCATGCTAAGTAATTGTCATGAAATTGAGCGAAATTCGAGTTGCATTGGAGCGCTTGAATCACCTCGCATTTCGAGCCCAGGTGAATGTTTAGCAAGCTCAATTATTCGATGGCAAAAGATTAAGTCGCCGGGAATGGAGAGCTTGGTAGCCCAGCACTTTCGAATTGCTCTTAGCAGAATTTCTGGCATACTGTCCCAGTCCGCCGAAATGGAGGAAATTAGTATTTGATCAAATGCATCGATGGAAAAAGATCTGAAATTATTTTCTTCATCAAAAAGGCGGAATGCAGCGTTTTCCGATTTCAGCCCAGCCCATTGTTCTCGATATCTATTTAACAAATCCGGCTGAATAAGTTCTGCCGACTCGCGGATAGAGTTCATTATCGTCACCGGGTCCGCAGCGGGGTTGTTCAGATCATCGCGTCCGGGAAAGTCCGGGCGCGCTAGCAAAATATTTTTGGGATCGCAGCGATCAATCCAGTGCAAAAAATTTGCATATTCAACGGAGTCATTGGTGTTGACCCAGGCTACCATGTGTATTCCATGCTCAATTGACTCTTTTAAGGCTGCGTATGTTCTTTCGCTCGTGAGCATCTGATCTTCAGTGATTTCGATGCCGAAGTGAATTTCTAACCACTCCCGGCGGAAAGATATGCTGCTGTATTCAATCGGTCCTAGGTGCATTGCGTCGCACGCAAACTCAACCTCCTCATCGATTCCTTTTTTAGTTATGAAGTCCTTAACGAGGGAATATGAGTCATGTGAAAAGGTGACGTTGACGACTTTGAAAAGATTGGGGTCTCCATGTGCGGCAAGGCTAGGGTCGGTCATCATGCAATACTCCTTAGTTCTTTGCGTCTGTCATTATGACACGACAACCATAAACTGAGCGTGAACTCACGACAGACAACGTGCTGCCCGTCGCACGGATGGCGTAACCGCTTAAAGCAGCGGTGATGCCCAAACTGCACCTTCCAAAACGATCCATTGTTGGCGACGACGGAATCACGACCGAGGCCGTAGTTGCCGCCGTCGCCAAGCGACACAAGTGCCCGAAGCTAGCTCGACATCCAAGCCGACTAAGTCATATCAAAAATCGTCCGGGCAACGAGTAAATTTAGCAGCCTGGGGAACCCCACGGCCACGCACCGAAACTCGAGTTGCAGCGATTCATGCAGTCCAGGCACCTCGATGTGCCCCAAATGCTACCAGCTTGATTGCCATTTTTTGAGACACACTGGGAGTAGCCAGTGCTACAAGATGGAAAATATGCAGCTGGCTGCAAATCCATCTTCTTCTGGGGGGGCAAAGTAGTCAATGCTGCCATTTACGGAATGCACGCTATTGCTGGTAGTCGTCTCTGAGAATGCGGCCGGGGCATGAAATATTGAAAACAATGAGATGAGTGCGATTGCGATGATGTCGCGAAGGCGCTTGCTATGTCGCTGCAAGAAATTGGACTTGAATTTAATCATGATTCGACTCTCCTTGCTATTTTGAGAACGGAGGTTCTCACGTGTTAATTGTCATGCTTAACGTCTGACGAGGAACAGTTTTGTAGGACTACGGAATGATGTAGTTGGAAAGCAAAAGTCTAAATTGCTTGCTACCAACTTCCTTCTTCTGTCAAGCCGATGCGCTGGCTTGTCATCGTGGCCCAAATGTCACCCCCCCAGCCTTTTGCCTTGCACGGAAGGAATCGTGATATGTCACGGCATCGAACATTGCTTTTTGAGAAATGTAGGATGACTAATCAATCTGTCCATCTACGCGCGGCCTGACATTTATATTACAAAATTCTTTCGAATGCAAGGGGCGAAACTGCGCGCTCACAGGACGCGGGCTCGTGGGGGCGCATTTTTGTGCTTGTAGTTATGCTGATCGGGTACGTGACGGTGAGCGGTGATCGTCTTGCGCTCGATTCCGTGATGGGCACGCGTCGCACGCCACACCTGCCCGCTAAGTTGCTGCGGAAGTCAGTGCCTTGAGAGGCGTTGTCTGAGCACTACCTCAGCACCCGCTTCTCAACCAAATAATCGACGAACACTCTGAGCTTCGGCAGCAAATGCCGGTTGCTCGGCCACAGCACCGAGAACCGCCCCGTGTCAGGCAGATGGTCGTCAAGCACAGTCGTCAGCGTTCCGGCCGCGATCGCTTCGCGCACGACGAAGTCGGGCAGATAAGCAATGCCTAGGCCGCCCGACGCCGCGGCGATCAACGCCTCGACGCTGTTGCAGATCAGGCCGCCCGCGAGCGCAACGGGCGGCTCGTCTGCGCGCGAGCGCAGGCTCCACGGTTGAAGCTGCCCGGTGGTCGGAAACTTGTAGCGCAAGCACGCGTGCTGCTCCAGTTCGCGCGGCACGAGCGGCACGCCGCGCCGCGCGAAATACCCAGGCGCGCCGGCAAGAACGAAGCGAAACGGCCCAAGCGGCTTCGCCTTCAAACGCGAGTCGTTCAGCTCGCCGCTGCGAATCACCGCGTCGACGCCCTCGGCGATCACGTCGATCAGCCGGTCGTTGAAATCCAGATCGAGCTCGATGTCGGGATACCGCTGCGTGAATTCAGGCAGCACCGGCATCAGCATCCGGTATCCGACCGCCGGCAGGCTCACGCGCAACCGTCCGCTAGGTGTCCCGGTGACGCGCAGCATTTCGGCCTCGGCCTCTTCGATCTCCCCGACGATGCGCTGACACCGCTCGAAAAACAGCGTGCCTTCCTCGGTCAGACTGATGCGCCGCGTGCTGCGGTTCAAGAGCCGCACGCCGATTTTTTCCTCGAGCCGCGCGACGCTCTTGCCGACCGCCGATGCCGACACGCCCAGCCGTTCGCCCGCCGCGACGAAGCTGCGCATCCGGGCGGCGTGGACGAAGGCCAAGAGGCCGCTCAGGCTATCCATCGTATCCCTCGATTCGAGAATTTTTGTCCGTTCATGGCGGGCGAATAGGGCGTTTTATCGCGATTGCGGCCACTTTATCATCGGTCGAACTCATCCACCGCCTCGTTTCGCCATGGCGCGGCGAGCGTAATTCAAGAGGATTCGATGTCGACTGATTCCGCTGGCAAACGCCGCGCCGGCCGCCGCGCGCCGCTTTCGCGCTCGCCTTTGCCCTTGCAGCACGCACGGGCCGGGGGCGCCCACCATCCGCTCGCCGTGCTCGGCACCGTCTGCCTCGCGGCGGTGACGCTGCCGCTGAGCTTCGCCGGCGCGCCCGTCGCGATCCCGGCGATCAGCCACGATCTCGGCGGGAGTCCCGTCGCGCTGAACTGGATCACCAACGCGTTCATGCTCAGTTTCGGCAGCGTGCTCATGGCGGCGGGAACGCTCGCGGACGTGTTCGGCCGCAAGCGGATCTTCGCGATCGGGATTGCGCTCTTTGTGTTGTTGTCGCTGCTGATCGGCCTTGCGCCGAGCGTCGGCTGGCTCGACGTGTTGCGGGCGGCACAGGGCGTCGCTGGGGCTGCGGCGCTGTCGGGCGGGTCTGCCGCGCTTGCGCAGGAGTTCGACGGCGACGCGCGCACGCGCGCGTTCAGCCTGCTCGGCACGACCTTCGGCGTGGGGCTTGCGTTTGGTCCGATCCTCGCGGGGTGCCTCATCGACCGCTACGGTTGGCGGTCGATTTTCGTCTCGAGCGCCCTCATTGGCGCGCTGGTGCTGCTGTTCGGCGTGCCGCGCATGCGCGAATCGCGTGATCCGGATGCCGCGGGCGTGGATTGGACGGGCACCGTCGCATTCACCGGCTTCCTGGCGACGCTGACCTGGGGTGTGCTGCAGGCGCCGGAAAGCGGCTGGACCAGTGGTCTCGTCGTCGGGCTCTTCGCGTTATCGGCGGCGTGCGCCGTGGCGTTCTTCGTGATCGAGCGATGGACGGCGCGGCCGATGCTCGATCTCACGCTCTTTCGCTATCCGCGCTTCGTGGGCGTTCAAGCGCTGCCGGTCGCGACCTGCTATTGCTTTGTCGTGCTGCTGATCTTGCTGCCGATCCGCTTCATCGGCATCGAGGGACGCAGCGAGGTGAGCGGCGGATTGATGATGATCGCGTTATCGGCGCCGCTCTTGTTCGTGCCGTTTGCCGCGGCCCTTGTCACGCGATGGGTGCGGCCGGCGGTGGTGTCGGGTGTCGGGCTGCTGATCGCCGCTTTGGGTCTTTATCTGCTGTCGCGTATCGAGCCCGGGCAGTCGCCGCGCGGCACGATGCTCGCGATGTTCGTCATCGGTTTCGGGACGGGCATGCCCTGGGGGCTGATGGACGGCCTGTCGGTTAGCGTCGTGCCGAAGGAGCGCGCCGGCATGGCGACCGGCATCTTCAGCACGACGCGCGTGGCCGGGGAGGGGATCGCGCTGGCGATTGTCGGCGCGCTGCTCGCGGGATTGATTCAAGGCGGGCTCGCGCGCGAGCCGCATCTTGCCGCTGCGGCGCCGAGCTTGGCCATGGCGGCCCAACGCGCGGCAACCGGAGACCTGGGCGATGCGGCGGCTCTGGTCCCGGGGTTGAGTCACGCGCGGCTCATCAAGGTCTACGCGGATGCGTTTCGGATGCTTCTATACGCGTTGATCGCCATCACGCTGCTGTCGGCGCTGATCGTCTTCGGCTTGCTCGCGCAGCCGCACCGAAGCGCAGATGAAGCCTAACCGCGCCGCGCCACCAGTTCGGAGACGGTCCGCGATGCCTGCTGCAACGGCTCCAAAAACGCTTTCACCATCTGCTTCGCGGACTTGCGCTGTACGTTGCCGCTGATGTTGAGCGCGGCGATGATGCGTCCCTGCCGGTTGCGAATCGGCGCGGACATCGAGATCAGGCCGGCTTCGAGTTCCTGATCGACGATCGCCCAGCCTTGCGCGCCGACTTGAGCGATGGTCTTCTTGAGCTCGTCCCTGTCGACGATCGTGCGCGGCGTGTGCGCGACGATCTGCGTGGCGTCGAGCGTGGCGTCGAGTTCTTGCTCACTCAACGCCGAAAGCAGGACGCGGCCCATCGACGTGCAATAGGCCGGCAAGCGGCTGCCGATCGAGAGGTTGATCGTCATGATCTTGTGCGTCGGCACGCGCAGCACGTAGACGATTTCGGTGCGGTCGAGCACGGCCGCCGAGCAGCTTTCATGCACCTGCGCCGACAAGTCTTCCATGATCGGCTCGGCCAGATTCCAGAACGGCATCGACGTCAGGTAGGCAAAGCCGAGATCGAGGATCCTGGGCGTAAGGCGAAAGAGGCGTCCTTCGGCTTCGACGTACCCGAGCGTTTGCAGCGTGAGCAGAATGCGGCGCGCGCCCGCGCGCGTGAGCCCGGCGGCGGCGGCGACATCGGTCAGCGTCTGCTCGGGTCGTTCCGCGTTGAACGTGCGGATCACCGCAAGACCGCGCGCGAACGATTGGACATAGGAGTCGCCCGGTTTGTCCGGCGCTTCGGCGGCTTCGTCAGAAGAGGGGGGCGACACTTGGGGGGCTTTGCTCATGGCCTGTGGCGAAATGGGGCAGCCGTGAAGATAGCTCAAGGCTCGTCTTTCGCCAACCTTGGGCCAACGAGGGCGATCCGAGGTTTGTCGATTGCCGATGCCTTGGGCGAACGCGCCGCCGGAACGCCACTGTGCTTGACAGGGATTTCTCCCAGCCTCTATGATGGCCTTAAATGTTCGATACACGATCTTTAGTTCGCATATAGAACATTTCGCAATTCGGTCGCACGGCTTTCTCGTTTGCCAAGAACGTCGCCGGACGGCCGCCCGTTCGACTGCGCCGCGCCTAGGCGTGTGCGCCGGCATTCAATTCTTGGAGACATCACATGACCGAAGCCTTCCTGTGCGACGCGATCCGCACGCCGATTGGCCGCTATGCGGGTTCCCTGTCGTCGGTTCGTGCCGACGACCTCGGCGCCATTCCCCTGAAAGCACTGATGGAGCGCAACAAGGACGTCGACTGGTCGGCCATCGACGACGTGATCTACGGCTGCGCGAACCAGGCCGGCGAGGACAACCGCAACGTCGCGCGCATGTCGCTGCTGCTGGCCGGTCTGCCGCAGGCGGTGCCGGGCTCGACGGTGAACCGCCTGTGCGGTTCGGGCATGGACGCGGTCGGCATTGCCGCGCGCGCGATCAAGTCGGGCGAAGCGGGGCTGATGGTGGCGGGCGGTGTCGAGAGCATGAGCCGCGCGCCGTTCGTGATGGGCAAGGCGCCGACGGCGTTTTCGCGTCAGGCCGACATCTACGACACGACGATCGGCTGGCGCTTCATCAATCCGCTGATGAAGCAGCAATACGGCGTCGATTCGATGCCGGAAACGGGCGAGAACGTTGCGCAGGACTACAACGTGAGCCGCGAGGCGCAGGATGCGTTCGCGCTGCGCAGCCAGCAGAAAGCCGCGCGTGCGCAGCGCGACGGCACGCTCGCGCAGGAAATCGTGCCGGTGACGATCGCGCAGAAGAAGGGCGACCCGATCGTGGTCTCGCAGGACGAGCACCCGCGCGAGACGAGTCTGGAAGCGCTGGCGAAGCTCAAGGGCGTGGTGCGTCCGGACGGCACGGTGACGGCGGGCAACGCGTCGGGCGTGAACGACGGCGCAGTCGCGCTCTTGCTCGCCAATGAGGACAGCGCGAAACGGTTCGGCCTGACGCCGCGCGCACGCGTGCTCGGCATCGCGACGGCGGGCGTCGCGCCGCGCGTGATGGGCATCGGCCCGGCACCCGCCACGCAGAAGCTGCTCGCGCGTCTCGGCATGACGATCGACCAATTCGACGTGATCGAACTGAACGAAGCGTTTGCATCGCAAGGCATTGCGGTGTTGCGCATGCTCGGCGTGGCCGAGGACGATCCGCGCGTGAATCCGAACGGCGGCGCGATTGCGCTCGGTCACCCGCTAGGGATGAGCGGCGCGCGGCTCGTCACGACCGCGACGTATCAACTCCATCGCACGAAGGGGCGCTACGCGCTGTGCACGATGTGCATCGGCGTCGGGCAGGGGATTGCGATGGCGATCGAGCGGGTGTGATGAGGGTGTGATGACTGAATAGGCAAGCTTCGCCGCTTGCCTTGCCTCGCTGACAGCGGGCCGCTTTTATAGCGGCCCGCTGTCGCATCAAGCATCAATAGCGCGCGATCTGATCGCCGTCGACACGCACGCGATCGCCCGGATGCAGATCACCCGGGTTCGGCAAGTCGAAGGCGCGCGTCGAGCCGTCGCTGAGTTGTACCGAAACGCGATAGCCGGATGGCCCACCCATTTGCTGGCCGATCGAGTTTCCGGCCACTGCGCCGCCCAAGGCGCCGACCACGGTGGCGACATCGCGCCCGTGCCCGCGTCCGATCTGGTTGCCAAGCACGCCGCCGACCACCGCCCCGACCACCGTTCCCGCTACGCCCCCAGGGCTTGCCGCATTGCTGAGCGGCTGGATGGCCGTCACGGTGCCGTATTGCGTCGAATAGCCGTAGGCCGGCGCAGGAGCCGGGGCCGGTTGATAGGCCACAGGCGGAGGCGGCGGCTGGTAACCGGCAGGCGGCATCGGCGCGGGTTGGGCGTAGACCGGCTGCGGGTCGGTATCCTGCGCGTACGCGGGCTCGGCATATTGCGGCTGCGCGTATTGCGGTTGCGTGTACTGAGGTTGCGCGTATTGCGGCTGGGACGGATATGACGCGTACGGATTCGGCGCCACACAGCCGCTCAGCGCGAACGTTGCGCCGGCTGCGGCAAGGGAAACGAGAAGGCTGACTTTTGGAAGAAATACGCGCGTCATCGGGTGTCTCGGCATCGAAGCGCCGCTTGCTTGCGGCAGACTGATCCAATTGCGGATCGGCGCGTGAAGTATAGGGAAAGCCGTGTTTACGGGCGCATGGCCGCGGGTAACAGTGTGTAAAGTCTGTAGCGGCGTGGCGCGCGCCGGCGCGTCTCGATTCGCTATGTTCGCGCACTGAGCACGTGCAGAAAACAAAACGGCAACGGTGCAAGCCGTTGCCGTTTTGCTTAAAGCTGCGAGCGGTTCAAGCGCTCAGCGCCTCAAACCTCGCCCATGCACAGATACTTGATGACGACATAGTCGTCGATCCCGTAGTGCGAGCCTTCGCGGCCGAGCCCGGATTGCTTGACGCCGCCGAACGGCGCGACTTCGTTCGAGATGAGCCCGGTGTTGATGCCGACCATGCCGTACTCGAGCGCTTCGGCCACACGCCACACGCGGCTGATGTCGCGGCTATAGAAGTACGCGGCGAGGCCGAACTCGGTGTCGTTGGCGAGGTGCACGACTTCATCGTCCGACGCGAACTTGAAGAGCGGCGCGAGCGGGCCGAACGTTTCTTCCTTCGCGACTTTCATCGCGGGCGTGACGCCGCTCAGCACCGTGGGCTCGAAAAAGCCGTGTCCGAGCGCGTGGCGCTTGCCGCCCGCGACGACCTTTGCGCCTTTAGCCAGCGCGTCCTCGATATGCGCTTCGACTTTCAGCACCGCGGCTTCGTTGATCAGCGGGCCTTGCGTCACGCCGGCTTCGGTGCCGCGACCCACCTTCAGCGCACCGACCGCCGCGCGCAGCTTTTCCGCGAACGCGTCGTACACCTTCTCATGCACGTAGAACCGGTTCGTGCAGACGCAGGTCTGTCCGCTGTTGCGATACTTCGAGGCGATCGCACCGGCCACCGCCGCATCGAGATCGGCGTCGTCGAACACGATGAACGGCGCGTTGCCGCCGAGTTCGAGCGAGACCTTCTTGACGGTCGGCGCGCACTGCGCCATCAGCAGACGCCCCACAGGCGTCGAGCCCGTGAACGACAGCTTGCGCACGGTCGCGTTGCCGGTCAGTTCGGCGCCGATCGCTTTCGGATCGCCCGTGACGACGCTGAACACGCCCGCCGGCACGCCCGCGCGCTTGGCCAGCACGGCGAGCGCGAGCGCCGTCAGCGGCGTCGCTTCGGCCGGCTTGACGATGATCGGGCAGCCGGCTGCGAGCGCGGGGCCGACCTTGCGCGTGATCATCGCGGCCGGGAAGTTCCACGGCGTGATCGCCGCGCAAACGCCGACCGGCTCCTTCACGACGACGATGCGCTTGTCCGCGGAGGGGCTCGGAATCGTGTCGCCGTAGACGCGTTTCGCTTCTTCCGCGAACCATTCGAGGAACGACGCCGCGTACTGGATCTCGCCCTTCGCTTCGGCGAGCGGCTTGCCTTGCTCGGTCGTGAGGATCAGCGCGAGGTCGTCCGCGTTGTCGAGCATCAGGTCGTGCCATTTGCGCAGCACCGCCGAACGCTGCTTGGCGGTCTGCTTGCGCCACGCGCTCCAAGCGCGGTTGGCCGCATCGATCGCGTGGCGCGTTTCCGTCGCGCCCATGTTCGGCACCGTGCCGAGCAGGTTGCCGGTGGCGGGGTTGCGGACTTCGAACGTCGAGCCGTCGGCGGCGCCTTGCCATTCGCCGGCGATAAACGCCTGCGTGCGCAAGAGCGACGCGTCCTTCAGATTGATCGGTTCCAGATTGTGCATTTCCACTCCAGATTCATTTAAGCCGCGAATTTAAGCCGCAATCCCCACGCTTTCCTTCAACACCTCTTCGAGCAGGCCGAGCGCTTCGTCGAACACGGCGTCTTGAATGGTGAGAGGAAACAGGAAGCGAACGACGTTGCCATAGACGCCGCACACGAGCAGCAGCAGCCCCCGTTCCAGCGCGCGCGCCTGGACTTTCTTCGTGAATTCGGTATCCGGCTCGCGCGTGCCGGCCTTGAGGAATTCGACGGCGACCATTGCGCCGGGGCCGCGCACGTCGGCGATCTGCGGCACGTCGTGTTGCAGCGACGTGAGCTTGGCTTTGAGCTTGTCGCCGAGCTTCGTCGCGCGCTCGCAGAGCTGTTCTTCGTCGATCACGTCGAGCACCGCGTGCGCCGCCGCGACCGCCATCGGGTTGCCCGCGTAGGTGCCGCCGAGGCCGCCGGGCGCGGCCGCGTCCATGATCTCGGCGCGGCCGACCACGCCCGACAGCGGCATGCCGCCCGCCAGGCTCTTGGCGATCGTCATGAGGTCGGGCGTCACGTCGTAGTGTTGCATCGCGAAGAGCTTGCCCGTGCGAGCGAAGCCGGTCTGCACTTCGTCGGCGATCAAGAGGATGCCGTGCTCGTCGCAGATCTTGCGCAGGCCGCGCACGAACTCCGCGGGCGCGGGATAGAAGCCGCCTTCGCCCTGCACCGGTTCGAAGATGATTGCGGCGACGCGCTTCGGATCGACATCGGCCTTGAAGAGCGTCTCGACGGCGCGCAGCGAATCGGCCGTCGACACGCCGTGCAGCGGGTTCGGGAACGGCGCATGGAACACGTCCGACGGGAACGGGCCGAAGCCGAGCTTGTACGGCGCGACCTTGCCGGTGAGCGCCATGCCCATCAGCGTGCGGCCATGGAAGCCGCCCGAGAACGCGATCAGGCCGGGACGGCCGGTCGCCGCGCGGGCGATCTTGACCGCGTTTTCGACGGCCTCGGCGCCGGTCGTGAAGAACGCGGTCTTCTTCGGATGGTCGCCGGGTGCGCGCGCGTTGATTTTCTCGGCCAGCGTGACGTATGACTCGTACGGCACGATCTGATACGCGGTGTGCGTGAAGCGATCGAGCTGTTCGCGCATCGCCGCAACGATCTTCGGATGACGGTGGCCCGTGTTGACCACGGCGATGCCGGCGGCGAAATCGATAAAGCGGCGGCCCTCGATGTCCCACAGTTCCGCATTTTCCGCGCGCGCGGCGTAGAAGTTGCACATCACGCCGACGCCACGCGGGGTGGCGGCGTCCTTGCGGGCCTGAAGTTCGGAATTGGTGGTCATGCGGGCATCTCCTCGCGTTGGTTTGAGTTCGAGCAGGTGTGCGGCATCAAGCCGCCCGATGTGACGACTATAATCAGGTTTGGCTCCAATTATTAGAGCCATTTTAATGAAAATGTAGGGGCCAATTTATGCGCGCGAGCGTACTGTCGGACTGGCTTGCGCAGCGGATCGAGCGCGGCAACGGACAACCGGTCTACCGGCAGCTGCATCGGCTGCTGCAGCAGGCGATCCTGTCGCGCGAGCTGCCGGCCGGGACGAAGGTGCCGTCGTCGCGGCTGCTCGCCAACGAGCTTGGAATTGCGCGCAATACCGTGACGCAGGTCTATGAGCAATTGGCGCTCGAAGGCTATGTGACGTCGGGGACGGGGCGCGGCACGTTCGTCGCGGATAGCACGCCGGACGAGATCTTGGGCGCGCCTGAGACGGCGGAGCCGGCGCGCGTCGCCGGGGACGCGGCGAAAGCGGCGCGCGCCGGCGGGCATGGCGCGGGGCTCGACGCCTCGGCGCTGCCGTTGCAAACCGCGGTGCGTGCGCTGTCGACGCGCGGCGCGCGTCTCGTCGCGGGCGCGGGCGTCTCGAAGCGCCAATGGGGCGCGTTCATGCCCGGCGTGCCTGATGTGTCGCGCTTTCCCGCGCAAGTGTGGAACCGCATCAGCAGCAAATACTGGCGCCGGCTGCGCCCGGAACTCCTGACCTATGCGCCGGGCGGCGGTCTGGCGCTCCTGCGCCATGTGCTTGCCGACTATCTGCGCACGTCGCGCTCGGTGCGCTGCACGCCCGAGCAGATCATCATCACGACGGGCATTCATCAATCGATCGATCTGGCGGTGCGTCTCTTGTCCGACCCCGGCGACCTCATCTGGACCGAAGACCCGTGCTATTGGGGCGTGCGCAGCGTGCTGCACGTCTCGGGGCTGCGCTCGCGTCCGATCGGCGTCGACGCCGAAGGGATCGCGCCTTCGCCCGACGATCTCGCGAATCCGCCGAAGCTGATGCTCGTCACGCCGTCGCATCAATATCCGCTTGGCATGGTGATGACGCTCGCGCGCCGCCGCATGCTGCTCGAGTACGCGCGCCAACATCAGTGCTGGATCATCGAAGACGACTACGACAGCGAATTCCGCTACGGCAGCCGGCCGCTCGCGTCGCTGCAGGGGCTCGATACGGCGGGGCAGGTGATTTACGTCGGGAGCTTCGGCAAGACGCTGTTTCCAGGTTTGCGCGTGGGGTATCTGGTCGTGCCCGAGGGGCTCGCGGAGAGCTTCGCGACCGCGAGCGCCGAGTTGTACCGGGAAGGGCAGCTATTGCAGCAGGCGGTGCTCGCCGAGTTCATCGCCGAAGGGCATTTCACCTCGCATATCCGCAGGATGCGCACGCTTTACGGACAGCGGCGGCAGAACTTGCTCGATGCGGTCGCGCGGCGCTATGGCGACGCGTTGCCGACGGTCGGCGGCGATGCCGGGCTGCATTTGGTGCTGCAATTGCCCGAGGGCGCGGACGACCGCCACGTGGCTGCCGCCGCGCTGGAGCGCAACATCGTCGTGCGGCCGTTGTCGGGATATTACGCGGAGCCGGCGCGCTCGGCGTCCGGGTTGCTGATCGGCTACGCGTGCGTGCCGGATGAGGAGATCGTGCCGTCGTTCGAGTTGCTGGCGGGGGCGATTGACGAAGCGGAGCTGCGGGAGGGCGTTCCGGGTGAGGGCAGCCAAATTATATGAAATTATTGGAATGCTATAATTATTGAATTCCCATAATTCTGGGTAATTCCCGATGAGCACCCTTTTTCGACGTCAAGCGCTTGCCGCCCAAATGACGCAGCAGTTACTCCGCCCAGGGCCTTTGGATGTGGGATTGCGCTCCGGTTTGTTCCTGTCCGGTCTGCGTCGAATCGGTAAGACGACATTTTTGTTGAACGATCTGATTCCGAGCTTGGCGGACGCCGGTGCCCTGGTCATCTACGTCGACTTGTGGACCGACACGCAGGCCAATCCGGCGACTTTGGTGCAGAACTCGATTAAACAGGCGCTGAAAGAACTCGAGGCGCCTGCATCATCTCTATTGAGCAAGCTGCGGCGCATCAAAGGTCTCGATGTCGGGGCAGCGGGTTTCAAGCTGGGATTCAATCTGGATGCGATCGGTACGGCCCAGGGTGCGACGCTCGAGCAGGTGCTGGTGAAACTGGTGGACGTCGCTCAAACCGACGTGGTTCTCATCATCGATGAAGTTCAGCAGGCGACGACGACGGAGGATGGCCACAAGCTGCTGATTGCGCTCAAGGCGGCCCGCGACGCCGTCAACTTGCGGCCCATCACGCCGGGACACTTCATCCTTATCGGCACCGGGTCGCATCGCGCCAAGGTCAACGAACTGACGGTCCAGCGCGCCCAGGCATTCCAGGGGGCCACCTCGATCGAGTACCCGGTTCTCGACATCGCGTACATCGATTTTTTGCTGAATGCGCTACGCAGTGCCGGAATATCCCGGGTTCCGTCGCGGGACGCCGCATACGCGGGCTTCGTCAAGCTGGGTTCGCGGCCCGAAGAGATGATCAAAGCGTTGCGGCAGGTCGCCGCCTTGCCTGACGGTGCGGATCCCGATCAGTTTTTTCCGGTCATCGCTGCGACGTTGCGGGCATCCGCCGCTGACGTGGAGCTGAACAAGCTCGAACGATTGGGGAGCTTGGCGGCGGCGATCTTCGATCGGGTCGCGAGCGCGAAAACCGAAGTGAAGGGACTCTACTCCGCCGATGCGATCGACGCCTATGCTAAGGCGATCGGCCGTCCTTTGGCGCCCGAGGAAATCCAACCCTTAATCAATGAACTGCTCAATGAGAATCTCATCATGCGAAGCGGGCACGGGCGGTACTCGGTAACGGACCCATTCGTCCAGCAGCTTTGGCTGGAGCACAAAGCACTGCCGCCGTTGTAATCGGCAATCCGCTGCATATGCCGTGGCGGCCCCCTCAAATCACCCTTTCCCGCAACCAGGCCGAAGCCAGATCGAGCAGCGTCACCACCACAATCACCATCAGCATGACCGCCGCTGTCTGCGGATACTCGAACGAGCGGATCGACTCGTACAGCACGACGCCGATGCCGCCCGCGCCGACCATCCCGACCACCATCGCTGAGCGCACGTTCGATTCGAAGCGGTAGAGCGCGTACGAGATCCACAGCGGAAACACCTGCGGCAGTACGCCGTAAATGATCTCGTCGAGCTTGCCCGCGCCCGTCGCGCGCACGCCCTCGGCGGGACGCGGATCGATCGTTTCGACCGCTTCCGCGAAGAGCTTCGCGAGCACGCCGGTCGTGTGCACCCACAGCGCCAGCACGCCCGCGAACGGGCCAAGGCCGACCGCGACGATGAACACCATCGCGAACACCATCTCGTTGATCGCGCGGCACGCGTCCATTGCGCGGCGCATCGGCTGCACGACCCACGCCGGCGCCATGTTCTGCGCCGACAGCAAGCCGCAAGGCACCGCGCAGGCGATCGCGAGCACGGTGCCCCACAGGGCGACATCGAGCGTCACGATCATCTGCTGCACATACACGCGCCAATCGGTGAAATCCGGCGGGAAGAAGCCGCGTGCGAAGTCGCCCATGTTGGACGCGTCGCTGACGAGATCGAGCGGGCGCATGTCCGCGCCTTTCCACGACAGGCCCAGGAGCGCGAACAGCACGATCCAGCCGGCCATCGACATCCAGCTGCGCTTGCCCGCCGCCGCGGCGCCGGCAGGCAGCGCCGCGCGCGGCGCCGACTGCCGAGCGCCGTCCTCGCGGCGCGCGGCGTCGCCGCGCGGGCCGGTAAGGTCGGCAGTTTTCATTGCTTCGCGCCAGCGGACGCCGTGAGCGCGTTCATCTGCTGTTCGAGGGCCGCAAGCTGCGTCTTCTTGTCGGCGTCGGACAGGTGCGTGTCGGACTCGATCTTCTCCCTCTGCTGGAACAGCGCAATTTCGCGGATCGGCACGAGTTGCGCGTCCGACGACGCGTCGAAGCCGCTATAGCCCGTGATGTTCGCCATCACCGCTTTCTCGTGCGGATCGGTCTTGCCGTAGTGCACGAAGAAGTTGCGCAGCTTGTCTTTCGTTGCTTGCGGCAGGTCCTTGCGCCAGACGAGCGGGTCCGACGGAATCTGCGGCGACGTCCACAGCACACGCACTTGCGCGTATTTGTCCGGATGCTGCGTCTTCAGTGTGCCGAGCTCGACGCTGTTGTTCGTCGCGATGTCGATCTTGTCGTTCACGACGGCGAGCAGATTCGCTTCGTGGCTCGACGGCAGCACGGCCTTGAACGACGTGTTCACCGGCGTGTTGTGCTTCGCGAACAGGTAGTACGCCGGCACGAGCGTGCCCGAGGTCGAGTTCGGGTCGCCGAAGCCGAGCGTGACGTCCTTGGTGTTCTTGAACACGTCGTCGAGCGTCTTGAAGCGGCTTTTCACGTTCGTGATCAGCAGCGAGTAGTAGCCCGATTCGCCATTGACGTACTTCACTTTCGCGAATACTTCGCCATTCGAACGATCGACCGCCTGGATCGCCGACGCGTTGCCGAAGTAGCCGATCTGCACTTTGTTGAAGCGCATGCCTTCGATGATGCCGGCGTAGTCGGTCGCGAAGAATGCCTTCACGTGCAAGCCGGTTTGCTTGTTGAGGTCGTCGATGAGCGGCTGCCAGCGTTGCGAGAGCACGGCCGACGAATCGGTCGAGATGATGCCGAAGGTCAAATCCTCGGCGTGAGCGGCGAACGAAGTGAACGAGGCGAGCGCGACGGCGCCCGCGATCAAATGACCAAAGAGTTTCATCGAGGAGCTTCCTGGTGGACGAACAGTTGTTATGAAACGGCGATTCGGAGAGGGGTGCCTTCATGGGTGCCCTCTTGGGTACCTTCGGACGCCGCTTTCGCGTCCGGCACGAGCAATGCTTCGGCGTCGACGCCATACAGCCTGTGCAGCAGTTCGGGCGTGAGCGCGGCCGACGGCCCGTCGTAGACGATCTTGCCGCGCCGCATCGCGATGGCGCGCGGGCAATAGCGCATCGCGATATCGATCTGGTGCAGCGAGACGAGCACGGTCAGCCGATGCTCGCGGTTCAGCGTACGCAGCATGTCCATCACACGCCGTGCCGATTCCGGATCGAGCGAGGCGATGGGTTCGTCGGCGAGGATGATCTTCGCGCGCTGCACGAGCGCCCGCGCGAGCGCTGCGCGCTGTTGCTGGCCGCCGGAGAGATTGCCCGCGCGCTCCTGCGCATGCTCGGCGATGCCGACTTCGGCGAGCGCTTCGAGCGAGCCCTGTTTTTCCGCACGCGAGAACGTGCCGGATAAACGGCGCCAGAACGGCATGCGAGCGAGCGCGCCGATCAGCACGTTGGTCTGCACCGACAGGCGATTGACGAGATTGAACTGCTGGAACACGACGCCGATATCGCGCCGGATGCTGCGCACTTCGCGCGCGATGCGGCCGTTGCGCTGAATCGGCCGGCCGAGAATCTCGATGTGCGACGGCTGCGGATCGGCGGGCGTGAAGCCCGCGATGTGGCGCAGGAGCGTCGATTTGCCGGAGCCGGACGCGCCGATCAGCGCGACCATTTCTCCCGGTTCGATCCGCAGGCCGATTTCGTCGAGCGCCTTGCGGCCGTTTGCGAACGTCTTGCTGATTCGTTCGATGCGGATCGCGTCCATGAATTCCTCGGCGCCTGATGCGCTGCGTTAAGTCATGGGGCATTCTAAGAATCGACTATGACGGTTCGGTGAAGGTATCTCAACGTCTAGACGACTATATGTTATGAAGATTGTCATCCTGACGAGCGGAATGTGACCCCTGGATGTCGTCTCGGCGATGTCACAAAGTCTTGCCGAAGTCCCATAAAAGTGTTGCCGCAATCCCTAAAAGGAAGGTGCGACGAACGGCCGCTGCTACAATAAACTGTCTATATTGTTTAGATTCCACGCGGTGCCGGCGGCACCGGTTTTCCCATCGACTCGGGCTTTCGCGATGACGACCGTGTTGACTCAGGTGCCCGAGACGACCTTCGCCGAATACGAAGACCTGAAGGCGATTCTCGACGCGGGCGCGATGCGTTTTTCGATGCGCGTCGCCTGCGAAACCCAGGCGCAAGGGCGGACCTTTCCGGTCTATGTCGCCTCGATCGGCTCGACCGATCCACAGGCGCCGGCAATCGGCTTTTTCGGCGGCATTCACGGCCTCGAGCGCATCGGCACGCAATTGCTGCTCGACTACATGCGCTCGCTCCTTTACCGGCTCGAATGGGACGAACTGCTGCACAGCCAGTTGCAGTCGGTCCGCCTCGTCTTCATGCCGATCGTGAATCCGGGCGGGATGTGGGCGATGACCCGCGCGAACCCGAACGGCGTCGACCTCATGCGCAACGCGCCGCAGAACGCCGAAGGGCGCGTGCCGTTTCTGGCCGGCGGCCAGCGCATCGGGCCGTGGCTGCCGTGGTATCGCGGCAAGGACGGCGCGCCGATGGAAGTGGAGGCCGCGACGCTGTTGCGCGTGGTCGAAGAGGAATTGATGTCGCGGCCGCTCAGCTTCGCGCTCGATTGCCACTCGGGCTACGGCTTTCGCGACAGCATCTGGTTTCCCTACGCGAAATCGAAAAGACACATGGCCCACCTGCCGGAAATGTTCGCGCTGAAGACCATGTTCGAATGCGCCCACCCGCACCACGGCTACGCGTTCGAGCCGCAAAGCCATCAATATCTCGCGCACGGCGACCTGTGGGATTGCGCGTACGACCGCACGAAGCCGCCCAATATCTTCCTGCCGATGACGCTCGAGCTCGGGTCGTGGCTGTGGATCAAGAAGAACCCCCTCCAGATCTTCAAACGCGAAGGCATGTTCAATCCGATCAAGGCGCATCGCACGGAACGCGTGCTGCGCCGGCACGTGAATCTGTTGGATTTCCTCGCCCGCGCCGCGTTTGCTGCGCCGCGCTGGCTGCCGCAAGGGGCGGCGCGCCATCAGCTGTTGCAGCGCGCCACCGATCACTGGTACCGGGCGCGCGGCGCATGACGACCTGGATTCTTCTGCGCGGCCTGACCCGCGAAGCGCGCCACTGGGCGGCGCTGCCCGACAAGCTCGTCGCGAGCGGCATCGACGGCAAGGTGGTGCTCGCCGATTTGCCGGGCAACGGCATTCACTCGAGCGTGCGAGCGCCGGCCAGCGTGCCGGAGATGGTCGATTTCGTGAAGGCCGACGTCGCCCGCCTCGGCTATACGCCGCCTTACCGCGTGATGGCGATGTCGCTCGGCGCGATGGTCGCGGCGGCGTGGGCGCAGCGCGCGCCGAAGGACATCGAGTGCCTCGCGCTCATCAACACGAGCATGCGGCCTTTTTCCGGGCCGACTGAACGTCTGCGCCCGAGCGCATGGATGGAATTGCTGTGCGCGGCGTGGCGCTGGCGCGACCGGCGCGACGCCGAAGCCGCGATTCACAATCTCACTTGCAACCGGCACGACACGCGCGAGGCGGACTTGGCCGCCTGGACTGAGATCTATCGCAGCGCGCCTGTCAGTCGCGCGAATGCGCTGCGTCAGCTTTGGGCCGCCGCGCGCTTTCAGGCGGCGCCGCATGCGCCGCGTTGCCCGACGCTCGTGCTGTCGTCGCGGGAAGACCAACTGGTCGACCCCGCTTGCTCGCGAAAGCTCGCGACCGCCTGGCAGGCGACGCTCATCGAGCATCCGTGGGCCGGGCACGATCTGCCGCACGACGATCCGGCGTGGGTCAGCGATACCGTCGCCGCGTGGGGCGCGACGTCGTTCGAAAGGCCGCTCAGCGCGCAGCGGTAATGCGCCGAAGCGTGAACTGTTCATTGACCGGCGCAAACCCGTCAAACCCGGCTGGAGCGCCGGGTCCGCCAGGAAATCGTTCGGCAGCGAACATCGCGCGCCCGGGTGGCCCTTGGGCTTGCACGGGTTATTGTCGTGCGGCTTTAGCGGGCGATGCCGCCGTGAGCGTTCGGGAGTTGGCGTCGTTGCGAAACAGGATCGGCTGCTCGCGAGACTCGCCCGCAGTGGCCGCGAAACGGACCGCCTCGACGACTTCCCCATGCCTCGGCGACTTGTCGCAGACGGGGTCCGCGTTGGCCGCGTCACCCGTCAGCCAGTACGCCTGGCAGCGGCATCCGCCGAGGTCGCGCGTTTTCTCGTCGCAACTGCGGCACGGTTCCTTCATCCATTCGAGGCCGCGGTAGCGGTTGAACGCCTCGCTGTCGTACCAGATCTCGCGCACCGACGACGATTTCACGTTCGGGAACGCTAGCCCCGGCAGCCCGCGCGCCGCGTGGCAGGGGAGCGCGACGCCGTCCGGCGCGATGCCAAGGAACACGGCGCCCCAGCCGTTCATGCAGCGTTTCGGGCGGCGCTCGAAGTAGTCGGGCACGACGAAGAAGATCTTGCACGCGTCGCCGATCGTGTTGCGATAGCGTTCGACCACGGCCTCCGCCTCGGCGACCTGCTCGTGCGTCGGCAGCAGATGCGCGCGGTTGGCGTGCGCCCAGCCGTAATACTGCGTGTTCGCCAGCTCGAGGTATTCGGCGCCCATGGCGAGCGCCATGTCGATGATCTTCGCGACGTGCGGGAGGTTGTAGCGGTGGAGCACGCAGTTCATCACCATCGGGAAGCCGTGCTGCTTGATCGATGCGGCGGTGCGTTTCTTGAGATCGAAGGTGCGTGTGCTGCTCAGGAAATCGTTGAGCGCTTGCGTCGAGTCCTGGAACGACAATTGGATGTGGTCGAGCCCGGCCGCTTTCAAATCGCCAAGGCGCGTGTTAGAGAGTCCGACGCCGGACGTGATCAGGTTCGTATAGAAGCCGAGAGCGCGCGCCTCGCCGACGAGCACTTCGAGGTCCTCGCGCAGGAGCGGTTCGCCGCCCGAAAAACCCAGTTGCGCGGCGCCGAGCGCGCGCGCTTGCCTGAGCACGTCGATCCACTCGCCGGTGTCGAGCTCGTGGTGGTGTGCCGTGTAGTCCACCGGGTTGTAGCAGAACACGCAATGCAATGGGCAACGATAAGTCAGTTCCGCAAGCAGCCATAGTGGCGGCGCGATGGCGGGCTTCGAGCCGGTTGCGTGTTCGCTGGCCGTTGCGGTCGACGTGGCGTGGGTGCCTGTCATGCGCGCCGCTCCAGCCATCCATGCGTCAGCGCATCGGCGACGAACGCGCGGACCTCCGCACCGATGCCGGTCGTATCGAACGCGTGTTCGAGATCGGCGATCAGCGTATCGAGATCGCGCGTGCCGTCGCAGCGTTTCAAGATCTCCGCCGCGCTTTGATTCAGCTTCACCATCCCTTCCGGATAGAGCAGCACGTACGCGTCCTGCGCCGGCTCCCATTGCAAGCGGAACCGCGCCTTGATCGCGAGGCGCGTGGTGCCGGCTTCCTGCGGCGGGCGAGCGGCATCGTTCATATCGGAAACGCCTTTTCGATCGCGTCGAGCATCGTCCACAGAATGTCGAGCTTGAACTGCAGGATGTCCAGTGCGCGTTCCTGTTGATCGCGTCGCGTGAAATGATTCAGCGTCACTTCGAGCCCATGTTCGACGTCGCGCTCGGCGAGCGCCACGCGCGAACGGAAATACGCGAGGCCCTCCGCGTCGATCCACGGATAGTGCTCGGGCCAGGTCGCGAGCCGGTCGCGATGAATCTGCGGCGCGAACATCTCGGTCAGCGACGAACACACCGCTTCCTGCCAGGGCGCGCGGCGCGCGAAGTTCACGTACGCATCGACGGCGAAGCGCACGCCGGGCGCGACGCGCTTTAGCGTTCGCAGCTCGTCGCGCGGCAGGCCGACGGCATCGCCCAAGCGCTCCCATGCTGCGATGCCGCCTTCGTCGCCGGCGTGGCCGTCGTGATCGAGGACGCGCTGCACCCAGCGCCGGCGCGTCTCGCGATCAGGACAGTTCGACAGAATCGCTGCGTCTTTGAGAGGGAGATTGATCTGATAGTAATAGCGGTTCGCGACCCACCCGCGAATCTGCTCGCGCGAGCAGCCGCCTGCGGTCATCTTCACGTTGAACGGATGGTGGATGTGATACCCCGCGCCCTTGGCGCGCAACTGCGCTTCGAATTCGTCGCGCGTCCATGGCTTTGCCGTTTCGGATTGTGCGGATTGTGCCGATTGGGCGCTCATAGATCGAACGCCATGCCGTCGTACCCGACTTCGATCCCGTGCTCCGACAGCGTCCGGCGCTCGGGACCGTCATCGACGAGGATCGGGTTCGTGTTGTTGATATGGACCAGCACCTTGCGCACGCCGGCGCGCTCGATCGAATCGAGCACTTCGATCATGCCGCCCGGGCCGCTTTGCGGCAGATGGCCCATCTCGGTCGCGCGCTTTTGCAAAATGCCGAGGCGGATCATCTCGTCGTCGGTCCACATCGTGCCGTCGACGAGCAGCAGGTCCGCGCTTCGCATCGCGTCCAGCACCGGCGGCTCGATGACGCCGATTCCCGGTGCGTAGAACGCGCGCTTGCCCGATGCGCGATTCGTAAAGACGAGGCCGATGTTGTCGCCGAGGCGCGGTGCCGTGCGATGCGGCGAATAGGGCGGCGCCTTGCTGGTGAGCGGCACGGCGTCGATTTGCACGCCGGGCAGCGCGTCGAGCAGGAGCGGACCGCCGTCGAAGATGATCGCGTGACGCTCGAAGCCGCAGTAATCGAACAGCAGCGGGCCGATCGGAAAGCCCGTGCACAGGTCTTCCCAGACGGCGTCGGTCGTATAGAGGGAGAGCGGCGTGGCATGCTCGCGCAGCATCAAAAGACCGGTGACGTGATCGATTTGCGCATCGACCGTCAGGATCGCGGCAATGCCCGTGTCGCGGATGCGGCGAGCCGGTTGCAGTTCGGGATTGGCGGCGATCTGCGCGAGGACGTCGGGTGACGCGTTGACGAGAAGCCAGTCGACGCCGTTCGCACTGACGGCGATCGACGATTGCGTGCGGCGAGCCGCGTTGATCGTGCCGCGCCGGACGCCGTCGCAGTTACGGCAATTGCAGTTCCATTGCGGAAAGCCGCCGCCCGCAGATGAGCCGAGGACCTTGATCTTCATGCAGTACCGCGCAGGATGCGCGCCTCTCAAGGAAATCGCCGGGCCGCCCCAAAATTTCCCGCCCCGAAGGAAGTCCCCTTGGGGGATTGCCCCCGTCGGGGCGCTGACGCAACGCGCCGGGTCTGGGGGCGCTCCGTAAATCGAGTTCAACCATCAGCATGCGCTGAGTAGGTCCACCCTATCCGTGCGGGGCGCAACGCAACCCGGCGCCGCGGTGATTGGCTCGTCGCATGAGGGACGGCCGGCGATCGAGAGCGGGGCGGCGCTTGCCGCCCCTCACAGCTCACGCGCTGCTAACGCGTGGCGACATACATCGTGATTTCGAAACCAAGACGGATGTCGGTGTAGCTAGGCGTCGTCCATTGCATATTCGTTCCTCCCTCTTCGGCACAGACACGGGTTCGCCGCAGCCCCGGCGCCCGGCGCAGGACCCCTTTTGCGCCCGGCAAAATAGCAATCTTCATACCTGTGACCAGCCTGACTCAAGCGAACGCAACGGCTGGTTGCGTGATTCAGTCGGAGTCGGCAGATCCGATATTGCGCTCAATCAGCGGCGCCAGCAAAGGCTTGCCTAGCGATTGCCGCCGCCATTTTCGAGCTTTAGGAAGACTTTCGCGCGCCTCGCCGCACCGACGATGCCGGAAGCGCAAAAAAATCGTGACAGACACCCGAATATTCCTCGCATGATGAGCGTTTTCGATATGTTGGATACGCTCAGTCAACGGGGAGAACGAGCATGAATAAACCTGTCCGCTCGAACGGCCGCGCCGTTCGCCTTTTAGCCGCCGGCGCGAGTTGGATCGCGATGTCGGCATCTTTCACCGCCGGCGCTCAAACGGCCGTGCCGCCGGCCCTCCAGCCCGAGGGCGCGACCGTGGTGGCGTCGCTGGCGGCATCCGGTGTACAGATCTATGTATGCAAGCGCGACGCCGCCAACCAGCTCGCGTGGGTCTTCAAGGCGCCGCAGGCCGATCTGTACGATGCTTCCGGCAAGCTTACGGTCAAGCACGGGGCGGGCCCCTCGTGGGAGTCGGCGGACGGCAGCAAGATCACCGGCAAGGTGCTGCAGCACGCCGCCAATCCCGACGATGCCGGCGCGATTCCGATGCTGCTCCTGCAGGCGACCGACGCGGGCGGCCCCGGGCTGCTGAGCACGGTGCGCTACGTGCAGCGCTTGGCCACGCACGGCGGCGCGGCGCCCGCCGCATCTTGCACGCAAGAGGGGCAGGAAGGGCGCAGCCCTTACACCGCTCAGTACGTGTTCCTTCAGTAACGAATCCAGCCACATTGGCGGACGCACGATCTTTGTGCGTCCGCACATCGATCTGCCTCATCAAAGTGCCTCGCGACAGGCGCATAATGCCGTTCGAAGAGCAGGCCAGATAGTCACCGTAAACGCTAGGCGGAGGACGTCATGGAAGCGAAGAACGAAGATGCTGTCGCGCACCTGATCAACGATGTCGTGGATTACGCGCGGGGACGATTGCCGGAACCCGTCTTCACCGCGGTAGAACCCTTCCTGCTGCATTACTACGAACAGGCCGATGCGGACGACGTGCAGAGCCGCAGCATCGCCGACCTCTATGGCGCCGCGATGGCGCACTGGCAGACGGCGCAGAAGTTCGTCTCGGGCAGCGAGCAACTGCGCGTCTACAACCCGGTGCTCGATCAGCACGGCTGGTATTCCGACCACACGGTCATTGAAATCGTCAACGACGACATGCCGTTCCTCGTCGACTCGGTGACGATGGAGGTGAACCGCTGCGGGCTCGCGCTGCATTCCGGGTTGCACCCGGTGTTCCGGGTCTGGCGCGGCGCGAACGGCGCCATCGAACGCGTCGCGCTCGGCGGCGCAGCGGCGGCGGGTGCCGCCGATGCGGCGCCTTCCCGGCTCGAATCGTTCATCCACTTCGAGATCGACCGCTGCGGTGACGCAGCGAAACTCGCGGAGCTTCGCGCGAATCTCGCGCGCATCCTGGGCGACGTGCGCGCCGCGGTCGAGGATTGGCCGAAGATCACCGAGGTCGCGAAGAGCACGATCAAGGACATGCTCGCGCGCGAGACGTCCGCCGAAGGCGTCGAGGCGCGCGCCTTCCTCGAATGGATGGTCGCCGACCATTTCACTTTTCTAGGCCAGCGCGATTACGAACTCGTCACCCACGACGGCGGCTTCGCGCTGCGTGGTATACCCGGTACCGGATCCGGCATTCTGCGTGAGGCATTGCGCACCGCGGACACGCCCGATCTCACGCCGCTGCCGGCGGCGGCAGCCGACATCATCAGCGGGCCGACGCCGATTTTCCTGACGAAAGCCAACTCGCGCGCCACCGTGCACAGGCCGGGATATCTCGACTATGCGGGTGTGAAGTTCGTCGGCGAAGACGGCAAGCTGCGCGAGCGGCGCTTCATCGGCCTCTATACGTCGACCGCGTATACCGGTTCCGCTTACGAGATTCCGATCGTGCGCCGCAAATGCGCGAACATCGTGAGGCGCGCCGGGTTTCTCGCGAAGGGGCACTTGTACAAGTCGCTCGTGACGGTGCTCGAGCAGTATCCGCGCGACGAGATGTTCCAGACGAGCGAAGACGAACTCCACGACATCGCGCTCGGCGTGCTGCGCCTGCAAGAGCATCAGCGCACGCGGCTCTTCGTGCGGCGCGACCGCTTCGACCGCTTCGTGTCGTGCCTCGTCTTCGTGCCGCGCGAAAAGTACAACACCGATTTGCGCCGCCGCATCGCGAAGCTGCTGACGGGCGCTTTCAACGGCACGGCCGTCGAATTCACGCCTTTGCTGTCGGAGTCGCCGCTTGCGCGCATCCATATCGTCGTGCGCACGCAGCCCGGCGCGCTGCCCGAAGTCGATACGCGCGAACTCGAAGCGCGCCTCGTGCAAGCGACGCGCCGCTGGCAGGACGACCTCGCCGACGCGCTGCTCGACAGCTTCGGCGAAGAGGAGGGCAACCGCCTGCTGCAACACTACGGCGATTCGTTCCCGGCCGGCTATCGCGAGGACTACGCGGCGCGCACGGCGGTGCGCGATATCGAGCTGATCGAACAGGTGCAGAACGGCAAGCCGCTCGCGATGAATCTGTATCGGCCGATCGAGGCGGCGCCGCGCGCGTTTCGCTTCAAGGTCTTCCGCACCGAACAGGCGATCGCGTTGTCGCGCAGTCTGCCGATGCTCGAGCATCTCGGCGTGCGCGTCGATGAAGAACGGCCGTACCTGATCGAGCCGGAAGGCTCGAAGCCGGCCTGGGTGCACGATTTCGGCCTGGAGCTGGCCGACGACGTCGAGTTCGATATCGAACGCGTGAAGACGCTGTTCGAGGATGCGTTCGAGCGTGTCTGGTCCGGTGAGATCGAAAGCGACGATTTCAACCGCCTCGTGCTGCGCGCCCAGCTCGGCTCGCGCGAAGTGACGATATTGCGCGCCTACGCGAAGTATTTGCGCCAAGTGGGCTCCACGTTCAGCGATGCTTATATCGAACGCGCGGTGACCGGCAACCCGGCGCTCGCGCGCCAGCTCGTCGAATTGTTCATCGCACGCTTCGACCCGGCGCTCGGCGACACGCGCGGCGCTTACACCGAGCAGCTGACGAAGAATCTCGAGGCCGCGCTGGACCAAGTGCCGAATCTCGATGAGGACCGCATCCTGCGGCAGTTCCTCGGCGTGATCAACGCGACGGTCCGCACCAACTACTTCCGCCGCGCGGTCGACGGCAAGCCGCTGCCGTATCTGTCGTTCAAGCTCAATCCGGCGAAGGTGCCGGGGCTGCCCGAGCCGAAGCCGATGTTCGAGATCTGGGTGTACTCGCCGCGTGTCGAAGGCGTGCACTTGCGCGGCGGACGTGTCGCGCGCGGCGGCCTGCGCTGGTCGGATCGCCGCGAGGACTTCCGCACCGAAGTGCTTGGGCTGATGAAGGCGCAAATGGTGAAGAACACCGTGATCGTGCCGGTCGGATCGAAGGGCGGCTTCGTCGTGAAGAACCCGCCGCCGGCCGGCGATCGCGAAGCGTTCATGCGCGAAGGCGTCAGTTGCTACCAGACCTTCCTGTGCGGCCTGCTCGACGTCACGGACAATCGCGTCGCCGGCGCGATCGTGCCGCCGCCGAACGTCGTTCGCGCCGATTCCGACGACCCCTATCTCGTCGTCGCCGCCGACAAGGGCACGGCCACGTTCTCCGACTACGCGAACGCGATCTCGCACGAATACGGCTTCTGGCTCGACGATGCGTTCGCGTCGGGCGGCTCGGTCGGCTACGACCACAAGAAGATGGCGATCACCGCGCGCGGCGCGTGGGAATCGGTGAAGCGCCATTTCCGCGAAATGGGCGTCGATACGCAGGCGACCGATTTCACGGTGGTCGGTGTCGGCGACATGTCGGGCGACGTGTTCGGCAACGGCATGCTGCTGTCGCCGCATATCCGGCTCGTGGCGGCGTTCGACCACCGGCATGTGTTCCTCGATCCGAATCCGGACCCGGCGGTGAGCTTGAAAGAGCGTCAGCGCCTCTTCGCGCTCGAACGATCGAGCTGGGCCGATTACGATACGTCGACGATCTCGGCGGGCGGCGGCGTGTATCCGCGCACGGCGAAGACCATTCCCGTGTCGCCCGCGATGCAGGCGGTGCTCGGCATCCATGCCGCAACACTTGCGCCTGTCGACCTGATTCGCGCGATTCTGCTCGCGCCGGTCGATCTGCTCTACAACGGCGGCATCGGCACCTACGTGAAATCGAGCCGCGAGACGCATCTGCAAGTGGGCGACCGCGCGA
This sequence comes from Trinickia violacea, assembly GCF_005280735.1. Taxonomy (NCBI): domain Bacteria; kingdom Pseudomonadati; phylum Pseudomonadota; class Betaproteobacteria; order Burkholderiales; family Burkholderiaceae; genus Trinickia; species Trinickia violacea. The sequence continues at coordinate 2,671,857 of NZ_CP040078.1, read as the reverse complement.
ACGACGCGGTGCGCGTGAACGGTGCGGAGCTGCGCGTGAAGGTGGTCGCCGAGGGCGGCAATCTCGGGCTCACGCAGCTCGGGCGCATCGAGTTCGCACAGAAGGGCGGCCGCATCAATACCGATGCGATCGACAATTCCGCGGGCGTCGATTGCTCGGATCACGAGGTCAACATCAAGATTCTGCTCGGCCTCGTGATGGCCGACGGCGAGATGACCGAGAAGCAGCGCAACAAGCAGCTCGCCGACATGACCGACGAAGTGGGCCTGCTCGTGCTGCGCGACAACTACTATCAAACGCAGGCGCTGTCGATCGCGGGGCGCTACGTCGCCGAGTTGCTCGAGCCCGAGGCGCGGCTGATGCGCTACCTCGAACGCCTGGGGCGGCTGAATCGCGTGATCGAATTCCTGCCGACCGACGATGAGGTCACCGAGCGGATCGCCGCGAAACAGGGGCTCACGTCGCCCGAGCGCGCCGTGCTGCTCGCCTACAGCAAGATGTGGCTCTACGACGAATTGCTCGAATCCGACGTGCCGGAAGACCCGCTTGTCGCCGGCATGCTGGTCGACTATTTCCCGACCCCGCTGCAAACGCGTTTTGCCGAACCGATGCAGCGGCATCCGCTCAAGCGTGAAATCCTCGCGACGCATTTGACCAACGCGCTCGTGAATCGCGTGGGCTGCGAGTTCATTCATCGCTTGCAGGAGGAGACGGACGCAACGCCCGGCGATATCGTGCGGGCGTGCATCGTCGCGCGCGACGTGTTCGATCTCGACGACGTCTGGCGCCGCATCGATGCGCTCGATAACCGCGTCGCCGACGACGTGCAGGCGCGCATGTTCGTCGAAGTGGCGCGGCTCGTCGAGCGTGCGGCGCTGTGGTTCCTGCGGCACTTGCAGACGAGCGTCGAGCGTACCGACAGCGACGGCGTCGCCGCGCTCATCGCGCGCTGCCGCGATGCGGCGCAACGGCTCGCGCCGCAATTGCCGGAGCTGTTGCCCCCGGAGGACCTCGAAGCCTTGCAGGAACGGCAGCGCGCGCTCGTGGAGGCGGGCGTCGATGGCGAGCTCGCGATGCGCGTGGTGAGCCGCGAGATTTCGGCTGCGGTGCTCGATATCGCCGATGTCGCGGCGGCGAGCGGGCGACCGCTCGAACTCGTCGCAGGCGTGTATTTTTCGCTCGCGACGCAGCTCAACTACGGGTTCATTTCCGAGCGGGCGAGCGCGCTGCCCACGCACACGCATTGGGACCTGCTCGCGCGTGCGGCTGCGCTGGCGGAGTTCGCTCGCTTGAGGCGCGTCGTGGCGATCAGCGCGCTCGGCGAGGCGCGCGAGCTGAACACCGCAGAAGCGATCGCGAACGCGTGGCGCGACAAGCGGACGGCGGCCCTCGAACGCCACGCGCGCTTGATTGCGGAGCAGCGGGCCACGGGCGGCGCGAGCCTGTCGATGCTGCTCGTGCTCGTGCGGGAAATGGCCGTGCTGGAACGGGCTTGAGGGCGGTTCTCGACACGATTCCGGCGAATTGCCGATAATAGCGGCTCTCGCAGAACCGCTCTTTGGGGGACTGGCGTGCCCGGCGTGGCCCGGGCGCGCATGACGCCGCCGGCGGTCGAGGTCTCGCACCGCCGCGACACGTTTCGAACCGTGGCACGCGCATTGCTCAGCGCAGGAGCATGCGGGCCGCAGCCTCCGCCGCATCTCAGTGAATCCGTTGCGTGCTTCTCTTTCCGTTCTATGCGCAAAACACTTCTCGTTTTTCTATTCTTGTCGATAGCGACGTTGGGTGTCGCTTCTCCATCCGGTGCCGCGACGCCCGCGGCCGCTCCCGCCTCGAATCCCTCCCCCGTCGCGCTGACGCCCGATGAGGCGCGCCGCGCGCTCGAAGTGCTCAACGACCCCGCGCGCCGCGTGCAGATCGAGGACACGCTGCGCGCGATCGCCGCGGCGGGCGCGCTCAGCGCACCGCCGGCCTCGGCGGCGGTTCCCGCATCGGCGGCGGCCTCGGCGCCGAGTGCCGCGAGCGCCGCGTCGGGCACCTTGACGTCCGCGTTCAAGGCGAATGGGCTCGCATCGCAGCTATCGCGTCAGGTGGCGGGCGGGCTGCACGTTGTCAGCGGCGCGCTCGGGCGCTCGACCGCCGCCTTGCTCGATACGCAATCGGTGCGCGCGTGGTGGCGCGATGAAATGGCGAGTCCGCAGGGCGTTGCGTTGCTGTGGCATCTCGCGTGGGTCGTGCTCGGCACGCTGATCCCGGCGGGCTTGCTTGCGGCGCTGACGCACTATGTGTTCAAGAAGCGTGTGCGGGCGCTGGTGGGGCGCAAGATCGAAATCGAGGAAGAGGCGATGCGTGCGGCGCGGCGGCATGCGGCTGCAACTGAAGCGGAAGCCAAACCGCCTGCGTCCGCAGCGGACGTTGCGGCATCCGCTGCCGCAGCGCGTGCAACGGACACCGCCGCGGCACGCATCGCACGTAATGCGGAGAAGGCGGGGCACCATTGGACCGTGCTGCAACGCTTGCCGATCGCGCTCTTGCGCATCGTGCTCAAGGCCGTGCCGCTCTTGGTGTTCATCGTCGCCGCGATTGCGCTGATGTCCGCGCTCACCGACGAAGGCAGTCCCGGCGAGCGCGTGCTCGACTCGCTGATCCAGATCTTCGCGATTTGCCGCGCGATCGCGCTTGCGGGCGAGTTCTTCTTCGCGCCGCAAACACCGAGGCTGCGTCTATTGAGGCTATCGGACACGTGGGCGCAATTCGCGCAGCGCTGGGTCATCCGGCTCGTCGCTGTGCTCGGCGTGGGCGCGGGCATCGCCGCGGTGCCGCTGCCGCTTGGTCTCGCACCCGAGGCGCACTTGGCGATCGTGAAGGTCGTCACGCTGATCGGCCACGTGATGATCTCGATCCTGATCCTGCAATGCCGCCGTCCGGTTGCGCGCTGGATTCGCAAATCCATGAACAAGGATCACTCGCTTCTCATCGTCGGCAATTGGCTCGCCGACGTATGGGCAGGCCTCGCGGTGTTCTTCGTGATGGCGCTGTGGTTCGTCTGGGCGCTCGACGTGCACAACGGCTATCGCGTGCTGTTGCATCGCGGCGGGCTGTCGGTGCTCGTGCTGATCGGCGCGCGCCTGGTCGCGATGGTGACGTTCGGCGTGCTCGGCCGCATTTTCAAGCTCAAAGAGGGAGAGACGGGTTCGATCGCGTTTCAGCACGCATATCGCTACTACCCGCTGCTGCGCCGTATCGCGTCGGCGATCATCTTGCTCATAATGGCCAACCTCCTGCTTTCCGCGTGGGGCATCCACGTGTGGCATACGCTGGCGAGCGGCAGCATCGGCTCGCGGCTCGCGTCGGCGTTCACGACGATCGCGGTCGCGGCGATCATCGCGCTCGTCGTGTGGGAGTCGATCAACATCGCGCTCGAACGCCGGCTCGACGTCTGGACCGCCGATGGCGATATCGTGCGCGCGGCACGGCTGCGCACGCTGGTGCCGATGCTGCGCGCGGTCGTCTTCATCGTGATCGCGCTGGTGGTGGTGCTGACGGGCTTGAGCGAGCTCGGCGTGAACACGGCGCCGTTGCTTGCGGGCGCAAGCATTTTCGGCGTCGCGCTCGGCTTCGGTTCGCAAAAGCTCGTGCAGGACTTCATCACGGGGATCTTCCTGCTGATGGAGAACGCGTTGCAGGTGGGCGACTGGGTGACGCTCGCGGGCGTCTCGGGCACGGTCGAGTACTTGTCGATCCGCACCGTGCGCCTGCGCGGCAGCGACGGCTCGCTCTATACCGTTCCGTTCAGCTCGGTGTCGACTGTCAACAACACGAATCGCGGCATCGGCAATGCGGCGGTTTCGGTGAGCATCGTCTACGGCCAGGACATCGATCTCGCTGTCGCGACGCTCAAGGAGATCGGCGACGCCCTGCGTGAAGACGAGCGCTTCAAGGACGGCATCTTGTCCGACTTCGCGTATTGGGGCGTCGATAAGGTCGATGGCGCGTTGGTGACGATGAGCGGCCAGGTGCAATGCCGCGATACGAAGCGCTGGGCGGTGCAGCGCGAATTCAATTTGCAGATTGCGCAGCGGTTTAAGGAGAAGGGGATTGAGATCGCGAATCCGCAGCGGAATGTGCTCGTGGGGGAAGGGGTGATTGAGAGACCGGAGGCAGTTGATCCGCAAGCAGCTAAGGCGCGAGGTGAACAGTCGGCTTCGAGCACGCAAACGCAGGGACGCGTGCGCAATGCGTAGTTCGTTTTGAGGGGTTAATTTGAGATTTGTCTTGCCGAACTTGAACCGATATGTTCGTGCCGTTAGCCTGCTCTGTGTCATTGCAGTTGGCCATGCGGAAGCCACGACGCTGACTGGAATCTTTTCCGGCCAGGGCCGCCCTTGCTGGGGTCGGCTCAGGCTGACAAGCAAGACGATCGAATGGACGACGCCATATAGCGCCTGCAAGGCGACGGCTTACGACGTCGTGGAGCAAGACCTGAAATCCAAGGCACCCATTGCTTCCTATCGACTCAAGCAGCGGAATTCCGCATGCAGATTCCCTTATATTTCCGTGAAGTTTGATCCGGCGTATCCCGACTATTGGCAACTGGTCGGATATGCGAGCAAGAAGGCTTTCGAGCAAAGGAAAGAGGATGGGCCGGAGCAGCAGGACCAGCGGCTAGAATGCAGTGCCCGGAAGCTTGAATGACACCCTTGTGCCTCAAGAGGTAATCAAGGCGTAGGCCATCAACGGATTGTTTTTGCATGAGCGGGCATGAGAGTGCCCGTCAACCTGTCGCCAATAAGAAAAGGAAACGCCCATGCTGACGAGCCTATCCGATTTCCTGTGTGTGAGGCATAAACTGACGGCAAAGGAGCCGCTTTATGCCACGCAAACGAAAAGAAGAAACGACGGTGGAACCGGGCAAGGGGTTGAACCTGGACCCGGAGCTGATCAAACAACTGGTGCCCGGGACACTGGACCGGGCGACCATTAACGAGCAACTGGCTGCGCTCAAGAAGGCGATCTTCGAACGCGCGCTAGGCGGTGAGCTGACGCACCACCTAGGCTACGAGAAGGGCCAAGCCAAGCCGGAAGGCGGCACGAACCACCGCAACGGCACCAGCCGCAAGCGCATCACGACCGACGACGACACGTTCGACGTCGAGATTCCGCGCGATCGCGAAGGCACGTTCGACCCGGTGCTGATCGCCAAGGGCGAGCGGCGCTTCACCGGTTTCGACGACAAGATCATCGCGATGTACGCACGCGGCATGAGCGTGCGAGAGATTCAGGGTTTCCTGTTGGAGATGTACGGCATCGAGGTGTCGCCGGACTTTATCAGCACGGTGACCGACGCGGTGCTCAACGAAGTGCGCGACTGGCAGCAGCGGCCGCTGGAGGCCATGTATCCGGTGGTGTTCTTCGATGCCCTGCGCGTGAAGATCCGTGACGAAGGCGTGGTACGCAACAAGGCGATCTATCTGGCGCTGGGCGTGCGCCGCGACGGCACACGCGACGTGCTGGGCCTATGGATCGAGCAGACCGAGGGCGCCAAGTTCTGGCTACGAGTGGTCAACGACCTGAAACTGCGCGGTGTGCAGGACATTCTGATTGCCGTGGTCGATGGCCTGAAGGGCTTTCCGGAAGCGATCAACACGGTGTTTCCGGAAACGACGGTCCAGACCTGTATCGTCCATCTGATTCGCAACTCGCTGGACTTCGTGAGTTGGAAGGATCGCAAAGCGGCTGCGGCAGCGCTCAAGGAGGTCTACCGGGCGCCAACGGCCGAGGCGGCTGCCGCGGCCCTGGACGCGTTCGACGCCGGCCCGTGGGGCGCCAAATACCCGCCGATCGCAGCGCTCTGGCGGCGGGCCTGGGAACAGGTGATTCCGTTCTTCGCGTTCGCGCCCGAGATTAGAAAAATCGTCTATACGACAAATGCGATCGAGTCGCTGCACATGCAATTGCGCAAGATCATCAAGGCGCGCGGCCACTTCCCATCGGACGAGGCCGCGCTCAAGCTGATCTGGCTAGCGCTGCGCAACGTCGTTGCCAAATGGAGCGGCTCTCGGCACGATTGGAAAAGCGCGATGACACAGTTCGCGCTGCTTTACCCCGAGCGATTCAATATCGGAATCTGAGTCTTAACCCGCCTCACACACAGAAATCCGGATACCTCCATGCTGACTCGCTCCCTCGTCTCGTTCGCCGCGCTAACGCTCGCTGCCTGTGCTACCACTGCGAAAGCTCCGCAAGACAATGGCAGCTTTGCCGACGCGGTGCCTTCCGGCCGCCCCGTCAAAGTCATGATCATCTCGATGTTCGAGCCCGAAGGGCAGGTGTGGCTGAATCATCTGGGCCCTTGGGAGTCGATCCCGGTCGCGGGCCTGTCTCCCGACTATCCCAACGTTCACTGCAATCAGAGCGACATCTGCGTCATGACGACGGGCATTGGCCACGCGAACGCGGCAGCGTCGACGATGGCCATGACGTTCTCGCAGCGCTTCGACTTGCGCAAGACGTATTTCCTCATCGCGGGCATTGCCGGCATCGATCCTGCGCAGGGCACGCTCGGTTCGGCCGCATGGGCGAAGTACCTCGTGGACTTCGGCATTCAATGGGAGCTCGACGGCCGCGAAATTCCGCGCGGCTGGAAGACCGGCTACCTCGGCATCAATACCAAGAACCCGAACGAAAAGCCGCCGCTCGACTATCGCAGCGAGGTGTTCCCGCTCAACCCGCAGCTCGCCGATACGGCTTTTGCGCTATCGCATGGCGTCGCGCTCTCGGACAGCAAGGAAGCGCAGCTTGCGCGCGCCAAGTATCGCTATGCGCCCGCGAATCAGCCGCCTTCGGTGATTCAGTGCGACACGCTCGCGAGCGACAACTGGTGGTCGGGCACGTTGCTCGGCCAGCGCGCCCGCGATTGGACCAAGATCCTCACGGACGGCAAGGGCGTGTATTGCACGACGCAGCAGGAAGACAACGCAACGTATGAAGCGCTCACGCGCGCAGCGAACGCCAACCGTGTCGATTTACATCGCGTTGCCGTGCTGCGCGCGGGTTCGGACTTCGATCGTCCTTATGCGGGACAAACCAGCGCGGACAATCTGCTCAACTACGCCGACCAAGGCGGCTTTACGCCGGCGGTCGAGAACCTGTACCGCGCGGGCAATCCGGTCGTGCAGGATATCGCGACGCATTGGGGCGACTGGCGCGACGGGGTGCCGCAACGCTAAGCATTCGCTTGCCTCGCGCGCGAGCGTCAATGTTGTGTCGGCCGGTACGGCGTCCACACGGGCGTGTCGGTGTTCCAGTGATCGAGTTCAGAGGGCAGTGCATTGAACATGATGGGCTCCTTGATCCGTTCGCTTAGCGACCAGCGCGCGCAAGACGCAGCGAGTCGCCGTTTTCCTGCAGCGCGACGCGTTCCGCTTGCGTCTGTCCTTGCAGGCTCAGGTTCGGATAGCTTTGTTTGTTCATCGACGGCAGCGAGCCGTCGCGCTCCGCTTGCACGACTTCGCTCTTCACTTCCGCACGCGTCTTCGTGCTCGTGCCGACCCACGAGTAGTCGTTATACGAGCCGGCGTGTCCGATGCCGCCGCCTTGAGCGAACGCCGCCGTGCTGGCCAGCAGCGAAAGTGCAAGACCGGCAATGAGTTGGCGCTTCATGATGAGACTCCCGTCGATTGATCCAATGGAGCGCTGACGATCAGCGCCGCGACGGAGTGAAATGTAGGGGGAGCGCGCGTTCCGATAAATGGGAAATCGGCGAAATGATTTTTTGCCGACGGCGAACAATGCGTTCGCGGCTTGAAGACCTTATTTGAAACGCGGGATTGGGATTGTCAGCACGTCTTTAGCGCGTTGAAGTTCGGCAACGCACTAAAGACGTGCAACAACATCAGACAGAAGCTCACGCGAGCCATTCGGAAATCACGGGCGTATCGAGCGCCGGCGCGTTTTCCAGTTCTTCGAACGTGCGCTTGCTGCAGGTCTTTTCGAGGCTCTGCCGGCCGCTCAGCAACGGGCAGCGGTCGAACACCTCGGCGATCCAGTCGACGAATACCCGCACTTTCGGCGACAAGTGCCGGCTATGCGGATACACCACCGAGATCGGCATCGGCAGCGGTTTCCAGTCGGGCAGCACTTCCTTCAGCGCGCCGCTGCGCATGTGCGGCAGCACCATGAAGCGGGCCAGCTGGATCAGGCCGAAGCCTTCGAGTGCGCAGGTCAAGTAGGCGTCGGCGTCGTTGACGGAGACCAGCCCGTTCATCTTGACTTCGACTTCCTTGCCGTCGACGAGGAACGCCCAATCGATCACGCGCCCCGTGCGGCTAGAAAAATAATTGACCGCGCGGTGCTGGCTCAAATCATCGAGCGTCATCGGCTCGCCCATCCGCTCGAGATAGCTCGGCGCCGCGCACGTCACGCCTTCGAACAAGCCGATGCGGCGGGCGACGAGCGACGAATCCTGCAAAGCGCCCACCCGAATCACGCAGTCGACGCCTTCCTGCAGCAAGTCGACAGGCCGGTCCGACAAGCCGAGCTGCAAATCGATGTCCGGGTATTTCGTATGAAATTCGCACAGCGCCGGAATCACGAGGGTTCGGCCGATCGAGCCCGGCATGTCGATGCGCAGCTTGCCGTGCGGTTTCTTATTGCCGTTCTGGAGCGACGTTTCGGTCTCTTCGACATCCGCGAGAATGCGCACGCAGCGCTCGTAATAAGCGGCGCCGTCCGGCGTGAGGCTCAAGCGGCGCGTCGTGCGATGCATTAAGCGCACGCCGAGAAATGCCTCGAGATTCTGAATAATCGTCGTGACCGATGCGCGCGGCAGGTCCAGCGTTTCCGCGGCCTTGGTAAAGCTATTCGTGTCGACGACACGAGTGAACACTTGCATGGCCTGAAGCCGGTCCATCGCAACCTCCAGCGGAATGGCTCGCCCCATCCGGGTGCCTGACGGCAGACAGATGCGATCGATTGTTTGGGCGCACCGAATTGTGTTGCCGGATTATAGGCATTTATTCGCGAGCTTGCCGAACTCACAATTCGGGCCATTGTGAACTGTCGCGCTTTGCGCTTTTGGCTATGGAAGCTCTCGATACCCGTAATCCGTTCATTCCGCCGTTCACGTCCGTCGGGCGGACGTTGACGGTCACCGATGTGCAGATAGCGGGATATGAGAAGCACATTACGCTGCGCCTTTATCGTCCGGCAAATAAAACCGCGCTGCCGATAGTGCTTTATTTCCATGGCGGCGGTTTTGTACGCGGTTCGCTCGAGGAAGCCGATTTTGAAGCACGGTATTTATCGGAGCAATTAACGGCGCTCGTCGTGTCCGTCGATTATTCGCTCGCGCCGAAACATCCGTTTCCGGCGGCGCCCGAAGACGCCTACCGCGCGGCGCGCTGGATCGAAAGCAAGGCGCGCACCTATGGCGGCAATCCGAAGCGGATCGGCGTGGCCGGGCATGACGCGGGCGGGCAGATCGCGAACTGCCTCGCGTTCATGGCGCGCGATCGCGGCGACGTCATCGTGCGGGCTCAAGCGCTGCTCGGTCCGATGCTCGATCCGAGCTTGACGCGCCTCGGCGATGCCGCGCGCTTGTCGTCCGACATCACCGCGAGCGAATGCGCGGCGTGCTATCGCGCGTACCTGCCGCAAGCGGCGCAGCGCATCCATCCGTATGCGGCGCCGCTCGAAGCGTCGCGGTTGGCGGGCTTGCCGGGCACGCTCATCGTGACCGCGCAAAACGACGTGCTGCATGTCGAGGCGGAGAAGTACGCAGGGAATTTGATCGGCGCTGGAGTGTTAACGCAGGTGATCCGTTTTCCTAGCGTCTCACACGCCGCGCTGGCTCAGCACACGCCCGCCTTGCAAGAAGTCGTCCGATTTTTTCAGTGTCGCTTAGACCCGCGTGCACTTCGCTAAAGATTCCTTTCGCCAAAATTTCAAGAACCGGAGGTCATTATGTCTCAGCGTTTTACTCGCTCACGCATCGCCATAGCCGCTACCGCAACGCTCGTCGTTGCCGCAATCGGTACGTTCGGCGCGATCCGCGTCAATGCCAGCGCGCCGGCTCATGCGGCGGCGTCCACGGCGCCGGAAGTCGATGTCGCCGACGTTTTGAATCGAACCGTCACCGACTGGCAATCGTATTCCGGCCGGATGGAAGCGATCGATCGCGTCGAAATCCGGCCGCTCGTGTCGGGCACGATCGTGTCCGTGAACTTCAAGGACGGCGCGCTCGTGAAGCAAGGCGACGTGCTGTTCGTGATCGACCCGCGTCCGTACCAGGCTGAAGTCGATCGCACGGCGGCCCAGGTCGCCGCCGCGCAGGCGCGCGTCGGCTACACGCAAACCGATTGGGAGCGCGCACAGCGCCTGATCACCGATAACGCCATTGCCAAGCGCGACTACGACCAGAAGCAGAACGACGCGCGCGAAGCGGCCGCGAACCTGAAGGCTGCGCAAGCCGCACTCGAAACCGCGCAGATCAATCTCGGCTATACGAAGATCGTCGCGCCGGTGTCGGGCCGCGTGTCGCGCGCCGAGATCACGCTCGGCAACATCGTCTCGGCAGGCGCAAGCTCGCCGCCGCTGACGACGCTCGTGTCCGTCTCGCCGATCTACGCCTCGTTCGACGTCGACGAGCAAACGTATCTGCAATACATCGGCAACGCGAGAAACGGCCACGACGTGCCCGTCCAGCTCGGCCTCGCGAACGAATCGGGCTACTCGCGCAGCGGCACGATCGCGTCGGTCGACAACCGGCTCGATACGTCGTCGGGCACGATCCGTGTGCGTGCGCGCTTCGACAACGCCGACGGCGCGCTCGTGCCGGGCCTCTACGCGCGGATCAAGGTCGGTGGCGGTGCGCCGCATCAGGCGCTGCTGGTGGACGACGTGGCGATCGGCACCGATCAGGACAAGAAGTATGTGCTGACAGTCGACGCAAACGGCCATGTGTCGTATCGCGAGGTCACGCTCGGCCAGCAGCAGGGCAACTTGCGCGTGATCACCGCGGGCCTGAAGGCGGGCGACCGGATCGTCGTCAACGGCTTGCAGCGCGTGCGTCCGGGTGCGGAGGTGCGCGTGCATATGGTGCCGATGACTGACGACAGCGATCCGAACGCAGCGGACGCTAACGCCAATGCGTCGAACGGTGCGAAGGGCGCGCCGCTGGCGCAACGTCCGGCATCGAAAGAGACGAACTCTTGAGCGTCAGGCGTCACGGTGCGGGCCAAGGCTACAAGGCTACGCACCGTGAGTCCGGTCACCGCTCAAACATTCAGAGTCACTCATGAACATATCCAAATTCTTTATCGATCGACCGATCTTTGCAGGGGTGCTATCGGTTCTGATCCTGCTGGCCGGCGTGATTTCGCTGTTCCAGCTGCCGATCTCGGAGTATCCCGAGGTCGTGCCGCCTTCGGTGGTCGTGCACGCGCAGTATCCGGGCGCGAACCCGAAGGTGATCGCCGAAACGGTGGCTTCTCCGCTCGAGGAGCAGATCAACGGCGTCGAGAACATGCTGTACATGCAGTCGCAAGCGAATAGCGACGGGAATCTCACGCTGACGGTCACGTTCAAGCTCGGCACCGATCCGGACAAGGCGCAGCAGCTCGTGCAGAACCGCGTGTCGCAAGCGCTGCCGCGCCTGCCCGACGACGTGCAGCGCCTCGGTGTCACGACGATCAAAAGCTCGCCGACGCTCACGATGGTCGTGCACTTGATCTCGCCGGACAACCGCTATGACATGACGTATCTGCGCAACTACGCGCTGATCAACGTGAAGGATCGTCTCGAGCGGATAGCCGGCGTGGGCGAAGTGCAGCTGTGGGGCTCGGGCGACTACGCGATGCGTGTCTGGCTCGATCCGCAGAAGGTGGCCGAGCACAACATGACGGCGACCGACGTGGTCAACGCGATCCGCGAACAGAACGTGCAAGTGGCGGCCGGTGTGATCGGCGGCTCGCCGTCGGGTCCGGACGTGCCGCTGCAACTGTCGGTGAACGCGCGCGGACGCCTGCAAACGGAAGAGCAGTTTCGCGACATCATCCTGAAGACTTCGCCCGACGGCGGCGTGACGTATCTGCGCGATGTCGCGCGCGTCGAACTGGCGGCATCGGAATACGGCCTGCGTTCGCTGCTCGACAACAAGCCGGCGGTGGCGCTCGCGATCAACCAGCAACCGGGCGCGAACTCGCTGCAGATCTCGGATCAAGTGCGCGAGGCGATGAAGGACTTGAAGCAGGACTTCCCGGCGGGCGTCGACTACAAGATCGTCTATGACCCGACGCAGTTCGTGCGTTCGAGCATCCACGCCGTGATCCACACGCTGCTCGAAGCGATCGCGCTCGTCGTGATCGTGGTGATCGTGTTCCTGCAGACGTGGCGTGCATCGATTATTCCGCTCGTCGCGGTGCCGGTGTCGATCGTCGGTACGTTCTCGCTCTTGCTTGGCTTCGGGTTCTCGATCAACGCGCTATCGCTGTTCGGGATGGTGCTCGCGATCGGGATCGTGGTCGACGATGCGATCGTGGTGGTCGAGAACGTCGAGCGCAACATCTCGGAGGGCCTGAGCGCGCGGGAGGCGACTTACAAGGCGATGCGCGAAGTGAGCGGGCCGATCATCGCGATTGCGCTGACGCTCGTGGCCGTGTTCGTTCCGCTTGCCTTCATGAGCGGCCTGACGGGCGAGTTCTACAAGCAGTTCGCGATGACCATCGCGATCTCCACGGTGATCTCCGCGTTCAACTCGCTGACGCTTTCGCCGGCATTGTCCGCCTTGCTGTTGCGCGGCCACGATGAGCCCGCAGACTGGCTCACGCGTGCAATGAACAAAGTGTTCGGCGGCTTCTTCGCGCGGTTCAACCAGGTGTTCCATCGCGGTTCGGGCGCATACGGCAAGGGCGTGCGCGGCGTGCTGGGCCGCAAGGGGGCGATGCTCGGCATCTACGCGGTGCTGCTCGGCGCAACGGTGTTCGTCACCCACATCGTGCCCGGCGGCTTCGTGCCCGCGCAGGACAAGGAGTATCTGATCGCGTTCGCGCAGCTGCCTAACGGTGCATCGCTCGACCGTACCGAGAAGGTGATTCGCGACATGGGCGCCGTGGCGCTCAAGCAGCCGGGGGTCGAAAGCGCGGTGGCGTTCCCGGGCTTGTCGGTGAACGGCTTCACGAACAGCTCGAGCGCGGGCATCGTGTTCGTCACGCTCAAGCCGTTCGACGAACGCAAGGGCAAGGCATTGTCGGCAGGCGCGATTGCAGGGGCGCTCAATCAGCAGTATGCGGGCATGAAGGACGCGTTCATCGCCGTGTTCCCGCCGCCGCCGGTGCTCGGCCTCGGTACGCTCGGCGGCTTCAAGCTGCAGATCGAAGACCGCGGCGCGCTCGGCTACGCGCAGCTCGACGACGCGACGCAGGCGTTCATCAAGCGCGCGCAATCAGCGCCGGAACTCGGGCCGCTCTTTACGAGCTATCAGATCAACGTGCCGCAATTGAACGTCGATCTCGACCGCGTGAAGGCGAAGCAGCTCGGCGTGCCCGTGACGGACGTGTTCGACACGCTGCAGACCTATCTCGGCTCGCTGTACGTGAACGACTTCAACCGTTTCGGCCGCGTGTATCAGGTGCGCGTGCAAGCGGATGCGCCGTTCCGCGCCCACTCCGACGACATCCTGAACCTGAAGACGCGCAACGCCTCCGGTGACATGGTGCCGCTGTCGTCGCTCGTGAAGGTGACGCCGACGTTCGGCCCCGAGATGGTGGTGCGTTACAACGGCTACACGGCGGCGGACGTGAACGGCGGCCCGGCGCCCGGCTATTCGTCGGGCCAGGCGCAGGCGGCGATCGAACGGATCGCGCACGAAACGCTGCCGCGCGGCGTGAAGTTCGAATGGACCGACCTGACGTATCAGCAAGTGCTGGCCGGCAACTCGGCGATCTGGGTGTTCCCGATCAGCGTGCTGCTCGTGTTCCTCGTGCTCGCGGCGTTGTATGAAAGCCTGACGCTGCCGCTCGCGGTGATCCTGATCGTGCCGATGAGCGTGCTGTCCGCGCTGGCGGGCGTGTGGCTCACGCAAGGCGACAACAACATCTTCACGCAAATCGGCTTGATGGTGCTGGTGGGGCTCGCCTCGAAGAACGCGATTCTGATCGTGGAATTCGCACGTGAACTCGAACATGACGGACGCACGCCGCTTGCCGCGGCAATCGAAGCGAGCCGTCTGCGGCTGCGCCCGATCCTGATGACGTCGATCGCTTTCATCATGGGCGTGGTGCCGCTGGTGCTGTCGTCGGGCGCGGGTTCGGAGATGCGGCACGCGATGGGCATAGCCGTGTTCTTCGGGATGCTCGGTGTGACGCTGTTCGGTTTGATGCTGACGCCGGTGTTCTACGTGGTGCTGCGCACGCTGGCTGGCGGCAAGATCCACGTCGCACAGAAAGATTCGCCGCATGTCGGCGTGGCGGCTGCGGATTGAGGAAAAAAACAATGAAACGATTTGATTCTGTTACCGGGTGGACGCGCATGGCGCGCGGTGCGCTCCTGAGCGGATTGATGCTCAGCTTGCTCGCGGCCTGCGCGGTGGGGCCGAAGTACCAACGGCCAGACGTTCAGGCGCCGGCGGCCTTCAAGGAAGCGCCGGCCGCCAACGCGCAAAACGAGGGAACGTGGAAAGTCGCCGAGCCGGCCGATGACGCGCATCGCGGGCAATGGTGGACGATCTTCGGCGACGCGAAGCTCAACGATCTGGAACAGCAGGCGCTTGCCGCCAACCAGGATTTGAAGGCGGCGGCCGCACGCGTGCAGCAATCGCGCGCGCTGCTCGCATCGGCTCGCTCCGCTTGGTTCCCGCAGATCGATGCGGGCTTCGGCCCGACGCGCGAGCATGCGTCTCCGGCTTCGCAATTCCTGCCGCAGAATTCCGGAGGCGTGGCAACGACGCTATGGCGCGCCCAGACGACCGTCTCTTACGAGGCGGACTTGTTCGGCCGCGTGAGCTCGAATGTGGCGGCGTCGCGCGCCGATGCACAGCAGAGCGAAGCGCTGTTCCGTTCGGTGCAGCTCTCGCTGCAAGCGGATGTGGCGGCGAATTACTTCTCGCTGCGCGAGCTGGATACGGAGCAAGACCTGTATCGCCGCACGGTCGCCTTGCGTGAAGACGGCTTGCAGCTCGTCGAGCGGCGCTTCAAGGAAGGCGACATCAGCGAGCTCGATGTCGCGCAGGCGAGGAACTCGCTGGCGACCGCGCGTGCGGATGCGGTCGGCATTGCGCGGCAGCGCGCGGCGTCGGAGCATAGCCTCGCGATTCTGCTCGGGAAGGCGCCCGCCGATTTCTCGTTCCCGGAGACGCCGCTCGATCCGGTGACAGCGCGCGTGCCGCCGGGCTTGCCATCGGCGCTGCTCGAACGCCGCCCCGATGTCGCGGCAGCGGAGCGTGCGATGCAGGCAGCGAATGCGCGTATCGGTCTCGCGAAATCCGCGTATTTCCCGCAGCTCGATATCACGGGTGCGTTCGGCTTCGAGTCGGCGACCTTGGGCGATTTGTTCAAGTGGTCGAGCCGCGCGTTCCTGCTCGGGCCGATTGCCGGAACCGCATTGACGATGCCGCTGTTCGACGGCGGAAAGCGCAAGGCGGGTGTCCAGCAGGCCAATGCGCAGTACGACGAGAACGTCGCGCAGTATCGCCAGCAGGTGCTCATCGCGTTCCGCGAAGTCGAAGACAACCTTTCCGATCTGCGTTTGCTCGACGATCAGATTCACCAGCAGAACGAGGCGGTCGCGGCCTCGGAGCGGGCGTCGCATCTATCGGACACGCAGTACAAGGAAGGCGAGGTCGACTATCTCAACGTACTCGACGGCGAGCGCACGGTGCTGGTCTCGCAGGTTCAGGCGAGCCAGCTCAACGGCGCGCAGGCGGTGGCGACGGTCAATCTGATTCGCGCGCTGGGCGGCGGTTGGGGGGAGGTGAAGGCCGAAGACGTTGGCGCGGCCGATCCGGGTGGTGCCCACGAACGGTCGCCGAATTACCCGCGCTCCTGAACCCTGCGTTTCACCCACATGCGGCCGGGCGGCTCGAAGTACGTGCCGAAGCGCACGAGCCCGGCCTTCTTCAGATGGCACGTCATCTCGAAGCTCACGAGTACGCCCGGGTCGTCATTCTCGAGGATGTCGACGTCGATTGACCGGATGCGCGGCTCGTACTTCAGCAGGGTCGCTTCCATTTGCTGCTTGAGCATGTGTGCGGACGCCGGCAGTGCCTTGTAGATGTTCGTCAGGTCCGGCAGACCGTAGTCGGGCAGATGCTTGAGCGCCCCGGCTCGCGTGTTCAAGATGCGCTGCACGTTCTGCTGCACGCTCATGCACTCGAGCGTCCGGTCGTCGTAAGCGTCAAGCGGCTCGCCGCCGATCTGGCCGAGCAGCATGTCGTAGAGGGAGGGGCCTGCCTGCATGGTCCTCGTCTCCCGTTACACCGCGGCGGATGCCGGCTCGGCCGTGCCGGCCGCAACGTCGTCCCGCTCGACGAAATCGATCGTCAAGCTACCCTCGGCCGAGCTCGACAACACGATCTTCGCGGGCGCGGCACCGGCGGCCATGCGCGCGAGCAGTTCACAGGAGACCGTGGGCAGAATGCGCTGGTTGAGGAACGCATCGACGTTGCGTGCACCGGATTCGCGCGCAAGGCAAAGCGCCGCCATCGCGCCGATCAGCGAGTCGTCGCACGCCAGTTCGACGTCGTGCTGCCGGCGCAGGCGGCCGGCGATCTTCGACAGCTTGAGCCCCACGATCGATGCGAGCGCGGCGGCGTCGAGCGGCCGGTAGACGAGTGACTGGAAGCGCGCGAGCAGGGCCGGCTGGAAGTGCGCCACGAGCTGCGGGTGAATCGCCTCGAGCAGCGCCGCCTGCGAGATTTCCGGATGGTCGGCGGTGACCTCGTCGATCTGCGCACTGCCGAGATTGGAGGTCATCAGGATCACGCAATGGCGGAAGTCGATCTCCCGCCCTTCGCCGTCGCGCATCATGCCGCGATCGAACACCTGATAGAACATGTCGAGCACGTCGCGGTGAGCCTTTTCGACTTCATCGAGCAGCACCACGCTGTACGGACGCTGCCGTACCGCTTCGGTCAAGATGCCGCCGCGGCCGTAGCCGACATATCCTGGGGGCGACCCCTTCAGCTGCGAGACCGTGTGCGATTCCTGATACCCGCCGACGGAAGACCGTTTCCAATGGCGTGTGCTGTCGCATCTGGCGCCGAACTTCCTGTCGATGATGAACGCGGAAGTACTGAGCGGGGCGCTCGCACTCTACGACTGGACCAACGACGAACTGAACCGCCGACGGCTCGCGGGCATCCTGTGGGTGTCACAGGAGCTGATCGAGGAAGTGTCGGGCGGCTCGGTCGAGCGGGGCGCGCTGATCGAGGTGACGCTCGACAGTCACGCGTTCGCCGGCGAGGGCGACGTGATGCTGTTCGGCGAACTGCTGCACCGGTTCTTCGCGCTCTACGCCGACATCAACCTGTTCACGAAACTCACGATCATCAGCCTGCCCTCGCAGGCCCGGATCGAATGGCCGCGCAGCAAGGCTGAGCGAGCGCCGCTATGAGTTCACTCGCGCCGCAGGAAGTCCCCTTGTGCCCCGCAGGAAATCCCCCTGGGGGACGCCCCGCAGGAAGTGCCCTTGGGGCAGGGGACGAGCTGCCCAATCTCGACCCGCTGGTCGCGTCGCTGCTGGCGCGCGCGCCGCGGATGAACTTCATGCAGCTGTGCCGGCTGCTCGAAGTGCGTACGCCGGAGGTGCCAGGCTTCGGCACGCGCGATACGGCAGGGCATGAGCCCGTGCGGTTCCGGCCGCGCCCGCGCCTCGGCTTTCCGGCTGGCGAGATCGCCGCGATCGAGTTCGATGACGGGGCCGACACCTATGGACCCGATGCGCCGCCGACGGTACGCACGACGTTCATGGGCTTGTACGGCGTCGACGCGGCGATGCCCTCGCACATGATCGACGAGATCGTGCTGCGCGAAGAGGGCCACGAGGTGGTGGAAGCGTTTCTCGACCAGTTCAATCACCGCTACGTCACGCTGCTGTATCGAGCCTGGCGGAAGTACCGCTATCCGGAGCACTTCAGGCCCGGCGGCATCGACGGGCATTCGCGCAACCTGCTGTGTCTGGCGGGGTTCGGCTGGGGCGATAAGCCGAAGCGTGCGGGCTTGCCGGATTCGCGGATGTTGGCGCTGCTGGGGCTCCTGATTCAGCGCACCCGCACGCCGGAAGGATTGGCGGGTGTCGTGGCGTTGGCGATCCCGCGTGTCGGTGTGCGGGTCGACGAGTTCTGGCCCGTCGTGACGTCGACCGGTCGAGCGCGGCCGCTCACTTCGGCCGGTGACGCCGCGGGGATGCCGGAAAGCGGGAAGCGCGGCGGTCTGGGCGGCGGCTACGTGCTGGGCAAACGGATGGCGTATCGCAGCCGCGCGGTGCGCGTGACGCTGCAGCCCGCCGATGCGCAACAGGCGCACGGCCTGCTGCCCGGCGGGGCGCTGCATCGTGATCTGATGGCTTTCGTGCAGCTGTATGTCGGCGTCAAGGCCGACGTGCATCTGCGCATGGAAGTGTCGTCGCGGCTCGCGCCCCGGCCGGCAATCGGCCTGGCCGATACGGGCCCCGCGCCGCGCCTCGGCTGGACCACCGTGCTGCCCGCCGACGAAGAACGCCTGATCGACATCGCGCTCGGCGTCCATGAAGCGTTCCCTGCGCCAGGACCCAATCCATACCTGAGCCCACGACATGCATGACCGGAGAATATTGATGTCCTTCCGTTTCGCCATTCCAACTCTTGCATCCGTTCTGCTGCTGTCGGCCTGCGGCGCTTGGCAATCCGTCTCGGACGCCTCGTCGAGCGCGTATCACGCGGTGTTCTACAAGCAGGTCAAGGTGCTCAACGTCGATCTGTCCGCTCGGGGCGCATTGAATCCCGACGAAGCCGGTCGCGCGACGTCGGTCGCGGTACGCGTGTACCAGTTGAAGGATCGCAAGATGTTCGATGGCGCGTCCTACGAGGACTTGCTGAAGAACGACCGGACCGTGCTTGCCCAGGACCTGCAGACGAGCATGGCATCCGTGTTGAACCCGGGTGCGTCAGCGAGCCTTTCGCAACCGATGCAGGCCGACACGCAATACGTCGCGATCGTGGCGTTCTACCGCAACCCCGGCAATGGCGATGGCTGGAAGTACCTGATCGAGAAAAAGAAGCTCGACGCGGACAAGCCGTTGAAGCTCGAGCTGGTCGACCAGCTCTTGCTTGCCGGTGGCGCCGCCCCTGACAACACATCGCGGTAATGCGCGACTGCCCGGCCGTCATTCACGATCTTCAATTCCCCTCGGCTCTGCGCGGGCTCGATCGCTGAATAGGATAAATCTATTCGGTGAGAAGAAAATCCATTCTTTCAAATCTCTTTCTGTTGACCGAAGGTTGTACCGCCCGTCAGTTGCCGTGACTCGTGACGGTCATTGACGGCGGTCGTGCTCGTTCATATTTGCTTTCAGACGGTCACGGTTTCGCAGTTCAGGTAATCAGGAATCCTTCTTGACTCGGTGCGCTTGCATTCCCCAGGGGTTCGCTGCGCCGGCCTGCAAGCTGAAGCACATCACTACAGATACAAGGAGACGCCATGAGTCACGGAGAGAGACACTCCCATCTCGAGTCAAGCACGATACAACCGATCCCGCTGTCCCAAAGGCATGGCAGCGCACGGGATCTGTTCACGATCTGGTTCGGCTCGAACATCATGATGCTGACGATCGTCACCGGCTCGCTCGCCACGACGGTATTCAAACTGCCTTTCTGGTGGGCCGCGCTCGCCACGCTGGTCGGCAGCCTGATCGGCGCGGTGTTCATGGCGCTGCATTCCGCCCAGGGGCCTCAGCTCGGCGTTCCGCAGATGATCCAGACCCGCGGACAGTTCGGCTCCTTCGGATCGTTGCTGGTCGTCGCGCTCGTCGTGGTCATGTACGTCGGCTTCTTCGCGTCGAATTGCGTGTTCGGCGGCCAGGCGCTGCACAGTCTCAGCCCGGATGTGCCGCTCGATGCAGGCGTCGTGGTGATCGCGTTGATCAGCCTGCTTGGCTCGATCTACGGCTACAAGCTGATCCACGCGTATGCGCGGCTGCTGAGTTGGTGCTCCGGCAGCGTGCTCGTACTGGCGTTCGTCTGGATTTTCTTCGTGCACGGGCTGCCGGACGATACGTTCTCAAAGCACTCGCTCAACCTGCCCGGCTTTCTCGGCGCGATGTCGGTGGCGGCGCTCTGGCAGATCGCGTATGCGCCGTACGTTTCCGATTATTCGCGCTACCTGCCGCCCGATACGGGGCCGCGTACCGCGTTCTGGTCCAGCTACTGGGGATGCGTGCTCGGATCGTACTTTCCGATGCTGCTCGGCTGCCTGGTCGGTCTTGCCACGCCCGACGGCAACGTCGTGAACGGTCTCACGGAATTGACGCAGGGGATCAGCGTGCTGGTGATCGTCGTGTTGACGTTCGGCATCGCGTCCAGCAATGCGATGGAGCTGTATTGCGGCGCGCTGTCGAGCATCACCGTTCTCCAGACGCTGTTCCCGTCGTGGTCGGGCAAGGCTCGCGCCCGCGTCGTCACCGCGATCGTGCTGTGCGGTGCCTCGCTGGCGATCGCGCTGTTCGGTCAGGACAACTTCCTGGTCGGCTACACGAATTTCATTTTGCTGCTGCTGTACGTGCTCGTGCCGTGGACTGCCATCAACCTGGTCGACTACTACCTCGTCTGCCATGGCGATTACGACGTGGCGTCGTTCTTCCGTCAGGACGGCGGAATCTACGGGCGCTTCAACACGACCGCGGTCGTCTCGTACTTCATCGGAATCGCCGCGCAAGCCCCGTTCATGGCAACCGATATCTACACGGGCGAATTGGCGAACCGGCTCGGCGGCGCGGACATATCGTGGATTGTCGGTCTGTCGCTGACATCGCTGGTCTACTACGTCGGCTGCAAGCTGTCGTCACGGCAACTCGTCATGCGTCACGGCGGCGCTTCGGGCTGAGCCCGGGCCAGTGCGGCGATTGTCGATGCCCAGGGGGAGACAAGTTCATGAAGAAAATGCGTTGGATGGTCATCTTTCTTTGCTTTCTCGCGATCGCGATCAACTACATCGATCGCGCCAACATGGCCGTGGCCGCGCCGGACATCCAGAAGGCACTCGACATCGGCCCCGCGCAGATGGGCCTGCTGTTGAGCGGATTCTTCTGGACCTATGCGCTCATGCAGATGCCGTTCGGGTGGTTCGTCGATCGCGTCGGCGCGAGGATCGCGCTGCCGCTCGCGGTCGGCTGGTGGTCGCTGTTCACGGCGCTCACGGCGGGCGCGTCGAGCGTCGCCGCAATGTTCGGCTGCCGGCTGATGCTCGGCGTAGGCGAGGCCGGTGCGTATCCGTCATGTGCCAAGCTCGTCAGCCAGTGGTTTCGTCCGGAGCAGCGCGCGCTCGCGACGAGCCTCTTCGACAGCGGCTCGCGCGTCGGGTCCGCGGTGTCGATTCCGCTCATCGCGCTCATCGTCAGCACGATGGGCTGGAAGGCCGCGTTCGTGCTGACCGGCCTGCTTGGCGTGATCTGGGTGCTCGGCTGGCTTGTCGTCTACCGCAACCCGGACGAGGACGCGTCGGCGCACGCGGAAGCCCTCACCTCGAAGGACGCCGGCGGCGACGTCACATGGGCTTCGCTGTTCCGCCACCGCACGATGTGGGGGATGATGCTCGGCTTCTTCTGCCTGAACTTCGCGATCTACTTCTTCATCACGTGGTTCCCGAGCTACCTCGTCGAGACACGCGGCTTCTCGCTGAAGTCGCTCGGCACGCTCGGCATGATTCCGGCGCTGATGGCGATACCGTCCGGCTGGCTCGGCGGCTGGGTGTCGGACGCGATCTATCGCCGCGGCTGGAGCCTCACCGCGGCGCGCAAGACCTGCATGGTCGGCGGGATGCTGATGTCGTCGACGATCACGCTTTCCGCGTTCACGTCGAACACGTGGCTGATGCTCGCGTTCTTCGGCATCGCTTACGGCAGCCTCGCGTTCGCCGCGGCCAGCATCTGGGCGCTGCCGGGCGACGTCGCGCCGACGCCGCGTCACGTTGCGTCGATCGGCGGTATTCAGAACTTCGCGTCGAATCTCGCGGGCATTGTGATCACGACGTTCACCGGCCTGATGGTCCAGCTCACGAAGGGCTCGTTCACGGTGCCGCTCGTCGTTGCCGGCGCGTTCTGCCTGCTCGGTGCGTTCAGCTATCTCGTGATTGTCGGCCGCATCGAGCCTCTGTCGGCGAAGCCCCGGCGCGGCGCGTTGCCGGAGCCGTCGTTGTATCGGTGAACGCGAAAGAGGGGAGACGCTCGCCTGAGCACGATCCGGTCAGGCGAGCGTCGCTTGAAGCCGCTTGCGCGTCTCAGGCAGCGCAAGCCACCGCCGCTTGTCGTGGCGGCATAGGCTGCATTTGAGCGGCGATCGGCAGCGGCACAACGGTTGCCGCATCGTCTTCCACCGTCATCTCGACGATGGCCGGGATTTCGATCAGCTCGGCCGCTTCCTTGGCCGCAGCGGCTTTCTTCGTCTTGCCGGCGCGCGACGGCGGCTGGCATGCGCCGCACACGACGTTGTGCTGCAAGTCGTGCTTGTGCGCGACGAACTTGCCGCTGCAACGGCAGCAGCGCGTGAGCTGGAGCAGGTCGGCGTCGAAGAAGCGCACGAGTGTCCAGGCGCGCGTCAAGTCGAGCACGGCTTCCGCGCCGCTGTGCTTGCAATGCTCGAGATAGAGGCGGTAGCCCTTCGTCAGCGCGTCGAGATGCGAGCAGCGCGCTTCGTTCTTCAGGAACAGGTAAGTGTTATAGAAGAGCGACGCGTGAATGTTCGCGAGCCACGTCATGTACCAGTCGGCCGAGAACGGCAGCATGCCTTTCGGCGGCGACACGCCCTTGACCTCGCGGTACAGCCGGATCATGCGGTCGCGCGACAGCGTCAGTTCGCTCTCGAGCACTTGCATGCGTGCGCCAAGCTCGATCAGGGCAATGGCGCGGAAGACTTCTTGTGCGTCTTCCGAAAGACTCTTCTTCGTCGACACGACCGGCTCCTTATGCGAACTGTTCGGCCCGTTGGCCGGCAAGCAGGATGGCAGCGTGCGTCGGAGCGACATCCGCATGCTTCGCGGATTGCGTGAGCGCCGACAACATCGAGTGGTCGTTAAAACGGAAGAAGCAGAGAAGCTGGTCGGAAGAGGCCAACTTGACGATCTGCGCGAGCGACAGACTGGCAAGCAAATCGGCCAATTCCGACGATAGGCCCAGACGGAACATCCCGACTGGCTTATCCTCACGCAGCATGCGCTGCGCGAGCATGATGTACGACAAATTAATTTCGCGGATAGAATCCAGCGTCTCGCTGCTACGGTCCATTTTTCAGTTTTCCCGAAGCCCCGAATTTATATTTGCCCGGTAATTTATACCGTGTATTTGTGCCCCCGGTCGAGCGCTAACGTTTGCTCTTCCTTTTGTGTATCTTTGATACAGGGTGTTACAACTTGTAACAACCTGTGAGACGCATTGTATGCAGGCCATTTGGGGAAATCAATCCATTCCCAAATAAATGTCTCAAAAAAGATAACCGTGTATTTCGGTAAAACTGACACATTTCTGTAACAGGGAAAAATGACCGAAATTCGTCGGATTTTCGCAATGCAGCACGAAAATCACAATACCAATTAAATACAATTAGAAATGAAATTGAAAGATTAAAGCGAGCGTTTGGCGAGTTTTACCGGGCGGGCTTTTGTCAATCCTTTTTTATCCTTACCTATTCCTACGAAGCCCTACTGGTGACGCAAATCGTCGTTACAGTTGCGGTTGGCCGACTCGGCGCGCCTTCGTTACATTTGCGCGCCAATTTCGCACGCGATCCCGCCCCGACCACGATGCCTCGCCGTCCTCGACCCAATAGCCCGCATGGATTTCACCGCGAATGACCGTCCGCGTTCGATGCGCGCGCGCGTCCGCGCGCCATCGGGCTGTGCCGTAGATGCCGCACGAGAGGCGGCGGATGCGCGGCGTCGCGCGTTCCTGAAGCGCACGGCAGGGATGCTGCTGCTGCCGGCTTTCGGCAGTTCGCTGCTCACGGCGTGCGGCGGCGGTGGCGATTTCGATACCGATGCGGACGCGACGCCGCGTCTGGCGTCCGTCGACAATTTCCGCGACGTCGGCGGCGCGCCGGACGGCTATCCCACGGCCGACGGCCGGCGCGTAAAACGCGGCGTGTTCTATCGATCGAGCGTGCTGACGCTTTCGGCCGACGACAAGGCGACGCTCGGCACGTTGGGCATCGCGGCGGTCTACGATCTGCGCACACCGGGAGAAGTCTCCCGCACGCCCGACGTCCTGCCCACGGGCGCGGCTTACGCGACCGTCAATATCGATGGCACGAACGACGTCGTGACGTCCGTGCCCGCGAGCGCGGCCGACGCCGTGGCGATGATGCAAACCCTGAACCGCAACTTCGTGACCTCGGATTTCGAACGGGCTGCATACGGTGCGCTGCTAACGGATCTCGCGAGCGGAAGCGGCGCGCAGATTTTTCACAGCACGGCGGGCAAGGACCGCACGGGGTGGGCGGCGGCATTGCTGCTGAGCATCGCCAACGTGCCGCTCGATGTGATCGTGGCCGACTATCTGCTGACCAACACCTACTCGACGGCGTCGATCCAGGCCCGCGTCGATGCGATTCGCCAGCAAAGCGGCGACGATGCCGCCGCGAATGCCATGCCGCTTTTCAGCGCGCAATCGAGCTACCTGCAAGCCGGTTTCGATCAGGTGCAGCAGAGCTACGGGACCATGCCGGCCTATCTCACGCAAGGGCTCGGTCTCGCGCAATCGACCATCGATGCGCTGCGTGCGCGTCTCGTCGTTTGATTGCTTCTCAACGCAAGGCTCAACGCAAGGAGCCGCTACCTGGCATGGGCCGCCAGATGCCGCGTAATCGAGGGGTACACGTCCGTGGCCGCATCGCGCCCGAAGATGCAGTCGATATGGCCGTATCCGTCGATGGCCACGTGCTCATAGCGCTGATCGGGATAGGCGTCCTTGAGCATCGCGTAGGTCTTCAACGTGCTATCCGGCAGGTAACAGCGATTGAGCGCGCCATGAATGAACGTGATCGGCAGGTTCAATCCGCTCAAGTCGCGCAGATAGACATCCTCTCCATCCGCTCTCACGATGTGCCCCGCTCGCACCATCGCGGCGAGATGTTCGAAGAGCCGCATGTCGTGCACGCCGAACAGCTCCTGCAAGTTGTCGTGCAGCACTTCGTTGAGTTGCTCGTGCTCGTAGACCTGCCCGTACATGAACGTCGCGCGATGACAGACCGCGCTGCGGCAACCTTCTTCCACCGGATAAAGCCGCAGCGCTTCGTCGAGCAGGTTCGCCGGCCAGCTCGCATGCTTGGTTAGCGCGGTCAAGTCGGTGACGCCCAAGTGATCGAGCATCTCCGGCAAATGCAAGCCGGCCTTCACGCGCTGCAGCGGCTCGGGAATCAAATGCGCGGACACTTGCGACATCACGGCCGACCGGACGCGCGTGAGGCCGCTCAAGAGTGCCATCGTCAGTGTCACCGCGCCGAGGCAGTGAGCGATGACGTGGATCGAATCGGCGCCGCTCAACTCACAGACCTTCGCGACGGCGGCGGGGATATCGTAGGCGGCAATCGCGTCGGCCGTCGTTTGCTCGGCCGCGCTCGGCAGCGCGATGCTCACGCGCAGATCGACGAGCCACACGTCGTAGCCGCTTGCGCACAGATGCTCGACCAGATTGGTCTCGATCATGTCGGTCGTGAAGATGCCGCTCGATACGCCCGAACCATGAATCAGCAGCAACGGTCCCTTGTTTCCTGCGCAGTAGCGCGTGAGGCGCAGCGTCTTGCCGTCTTGCGTGCGCAAATAATGGGTAACCGGTGCGGGCGCATTTAAGCGGCGGCGCTCGCGCGGACGCGCGTCGGCCTCTGCGAATTGCAGCGGCGCCGCGATGCCGCCGTACTCGGTGAACAGCACGTCGGCGAAGAACTTGCCGAAACGCAGGGTCCACGCCAAGCGCATTTCGAGCGTCGGCGCGTTGGTGACGCCGAGTGTCGTTTGCTGCTTGAGCGAATTGCCGGCCGTGATGATGAGGGTGGCTTTGCCAAGCAAACGCGCGCCGTCGTCGGCGGATTCATGCACTTCGGCGTAGAGCGTGTTCGTCTGCTTCCACAGTTCGAGCGGCGAGCTGAACGTGATGATCTTGCGGCCGACGAAGTCATAGCGCTTGCCTTCGGCCGCGACGAGCGTCATCCGGTAGACCATGTTGCGTTGATCGACATGCGCCGGGTCGGTGACGAACAGGTTGAAGCGTCCGTTCGCGATCGTCATCGGTTCGCTCGACAGCGCCGCGCACGTCAGCGTGCCCACCATCGGCGCTTCGTGCTGCGGGTTCGCGAGCATGGTGGGAAGGTCGCCGGAGTCGACGGTGAGCGTGAAGCTCATCGGGCTCGATTGGGCGTCGCCAGGGGAGGCCGGCGCGAGGGACGTATAGGCGCCGACCATCGTTTCGGTGAAGCGCAGACCGATGCGCTCAGCGGGCGGCGCGGCGGCAGCGGCGCGCGGAGCGCCGGACGTGAGGACGCCCCGAGTGAAGTCGATCGCCCAGCCGTTGGACGCAGCCAGTTGCACGCAGTTGCGCTCGGCCAGCGCCGAAATCGTCAACAGCGGATTCACGCCGAGCGACAAAGGGATGACCGCGCCGTCCATCACGTAGAGGCCAGGGTGCATGCCGGTGCCTGCTTTGCCGCTGAACACGCGGCCGGCGTGATCGACGACCCCATGCTCGGCATCGTCCGCCATCGCGCAGCCGCCCAGTGGATGCACCGTAATGAGGCGGTCCTTGAAGAGCGGCGTATCGAGCGGGTCGTTGACGAAGGTGCCGCCGAGCGCGCGTGTCGCGTCTTCGAGCGTGTCGTTGATCGTCCGGTAGATCGGCTGCTCGCTCGCGCCGGGCCACGCGATGCGCGGGCGATCCTCGTGCAGTTCGATCCGGCCGGCGTCGTCGTCATGGGCCATCACGAGGTACGTTTGCGTGTTGCGCATCGCGCCGTAGTGCGGCCCGCGCAATGCCGAGAGCGCTTCGCGCGCGGCGGCGTCGAGCGCGTTGTTTTGCGCCGCGCCATCCGGAGTTCCGTCCTCGGGGGCAGCGACACCGTCCGCGGGCGCGGCGATGCCGAGCACGCCCAGCATCGCCGGGCCGATCGGCGCGGCGAGTGAGCCTTCTTCGATGACGAAGCCGTCCATCACGTCTTGAGTGTCGCGATGATCGATGATGCCGGTGATCACGGGGCCGACCGGTGCGCGTCTTGCGTCGTCGGCCGTCTCCCAGCCCACGCCGTTGATCTCGTGATTCGTGTTGAACGCGAAGGCGAGCACGTCGCCGTTGCCGGTGAAATGCGCGCCTAGCTGGTCCGATAGCGTGAGGCCGCGCTTCTCGCGCGAGCGCAACAGAATCGCGGTGGACCCGAGCGTGCCCGCCGACAGGATCACGTGGTCCGCCGTCGTCAACAAATCGGCGCCGTCGAAAATCTCCCGCCCGATATCGACCCACTGATAGTAGACGCGCCATTGCCGCGCGGCCTCGTCCCATTCGACCGAATCCACTGCCGCTTGCGTGAAGATCTGCGCGCCGTGCGCGACGGCGTCCGGCAGGTAGTTCATGTGCGTCGAGTTCTTCGCGCCGTAGTTGCAGCCGGAATTGCAGTTGCCGCACCCGATGCAGGCGCTTTGCTCGACGCCTGCCGCGTTGAGGCCGTCCTTGAACGTGACGGTGATCGGAGGACGGTAGAACGACGCGCTCATATCGAGCGCTTCCGCCGACCGTCCGAGCGCGTCGAGCTTCGGCAAGGGCGGAAAATCGGCGGGCCACGGCTGCGGCTGAAGCATCGCCAGCGCGCGGGCATAGCCGGCTTCGATGCCGCCTTGATCGGCGCGCAGCGCGGCAGGCCAGCGCGGATCGTCCCACAGGCGCGCGTCGGGGTGCAGCGCGACGTTCGCGTTGATCAGCGACGTGCCGCCGAGTCCGCAGCCGACCACCGCGTTGACTTCCGGGTTCACGTGCACTTCGATCAACGCGAGCGCCGACCCGAGCCGCCGGTCGTCGAGGTTGTACTGGACCTCGCCGACGCCCTCCGCGGCATGCACCGGAAAGTCGCCCGCCATGAATTCGCGCCCGCGCTCGAGCACGCAGACGCGGCGCCGCGCGCGCGCCATGCGGCTTGCGGCGATGGCGCCGCCATAGCCGGAGCCGACGACGATCACGTCGTAATGCGGCTCCAACGCCTCCATAGGACTCGACAGGCGGTTCATGCGGCCACCTCGCTAGCTAGTTGGAAGGAGAGGGGACGTGCGGGGGCTTCTTTATCTTAGGCGGTGAATCGCGCTTATCCAGTGCCTTATCCGGCGCCGTATCCAGTGCATCAGGCCGCCGCCTCGTTCACCCAGCACTCGCTCGCCTCGACTGCCAGCAGATTCAGCGCGACCAGAATGGCCTCGCGATTCTCGACATGAATCTCGATGCCGAGCGCGTCGACCAGCCAGCGTCCGATCTTCGTATTGGAAAAATCGTCGGCCTGGGCCGTCTTTTTCATGGTGACGCCGAGCTTCACTGCGCGGTAGTGATACGACGGCACGCGATGCTGCGCCGCGATGCGCGAAAGCCCGCCCTTCGTTTCGGAGCCCCAGCCGAGGCTGCCCGCGAGCACCACCTGCTCGGGCGCGTCGAGGCCGGCGATGAACCTGCGCGCGGCGGCGCGCACGCGGGCTTCGTCGAGGCCGTATTGCGTCAGCACGCCGTCGACGGGGTCTTCGAGCGCGCGCGCGTGCGAGTCGATTTCCTGTTCGATGCCTTCGATTTCCATCGAGACGTTGCGCTGATGGCTCGCGCTGCGCAGACAGTCGATCAGATAGCGGCGGAAGTACGCGCAGATCGCGTAGCGCGTGGACGGCGCGCTGTCGGGGCGCGCGTGCGATTCGGCGTGGCCGGGTTCGAGCCGGAGCACCTTCGCGAAGATGAACTGCGCGACGAGCTCCTCCTTGTCCTCGGCGAGCGCATGCAGCTCGAGCGGATGGTAGCCGCGCAGCGCACTTCGCACGAGCTCGCACATCGACACCATCTCGTCGTCGGACAGCCGGCTGCGGCGGCGCCAGAGGTCCGGAAGGATCGCGTTGTCGCTGCGTGCAAAGTCGTGGCCGATCAGTGCGCCCATTTTGAAGCCTCCGTCTTGTCGAAGATCTATGGGGGAACGCGGCATCGACATCAGCGTTGAAGGAAACGCTGAAAAGTTCACGAACATGGCAGGCCGCGCGAGAAGTGGCTGCAGTATGGTTTTCGGCGACGGCGCCGCCTATATGGATTAAGTGTTAGCTGATGGGTAAACTCCCGGGTAAACCGCGAAAACGCCGTCACCCATGCGGTTTTCCTCAAGGACTCACGCTCAACGCACTTGCCGGACTTCACAAGGAAGCCGCACGATGCAAGCCGATCCGATCCAGCGCGCCGTCGACGAAGACCTCGTGCGGGTGCTCTACGCGCAGGACTTGCTCGCGTTTTTCACGCATTGGTTTTCGATTGCGGTGCTGACATCGATGTATTGGGCGGAGATGTCGGCGCTGCGCTTCTTCAATGCGTGGCTTGTTTTCTACGCGGCGGCAAATTGCCTGGGTCTCGCGCTCTGGCTTTGGCACCGGCATTGGCCCGCCGCGCTGTCGCCGCGCGCCTGGATCAACCTGCACGCGC
Source organism: Trinickia violacea (assembly GCF_005280735.1). Taxonomy (NCBI): domain Bacteria; kingdom Pseudomonadati; phylum Pseudomonadota; class Betaproteobacteria; order Burkholderiales; family Burkholderiaceae; genus Trinickia; species Trinickia violacea. The sequence goes on along the minus strand of NZ_CP040078.1, from coordinate 2,641,989 downwards.
TGCGCGGCGCGCTGCTCTATAGCGCGCCGGGGCTGTCGATCTGGTTCGCGTTTCACAGCACGCAAGCGGAGCTGCCGCTGCTGCACACGGTGCTGATCGTGACGCTTGCCGCCGGCGTCTTCATGTCGAACGGCTTCGATACGCTCAATTTCTCGGTCGCCATTCCGTTGCTGCTGCTGCCGGCCATCGTGCTGCATTTCAGCGCGCATTCGTTCGAGCGGATCGTGGTCGGGATCGTGGTGCTGTTCTTCTTTTCGGCGATCAACCTGTATGCGATCAGCTACCGCAAGCTTTTCCGCAGCGTCGTGCAGGCGCGCGTCGATCAGCAGCGTCTCGCCGAATCGCTTGCCGTGCAGAAGCACGTGGCCGTCGAGGCCGGCTTGGCCAAGACGCGCTTTTTCGCGGCGGCGAGCCACGATCTGCGTCAGCCGCTTCATGCGATCGGGCTGCTCGCGGCGTCGCTCGGCGACATGGCTGCGCCCAGCGCCGAACGTGCGCGCGCGGCGGAAAACATCGTGCGCAATGTCGAGGCGCTCAATCAGCTCTTCAATCAGGTGCTCGATCTCTCGCGGATCGAAAGCGGCGTCACGCAGGTGATGCGGGTGGACTTCCGGCTCGCCGAGCTGTTCGAGCGCATCGGCGGCTTATACCGGCCGCAGGCGGCGGCCAAGGGCCTCGCGTTGCGGATTGCGCCGACGTCGATGGTGCTTTACGACGACCCGGTGCTGCTCGAACGCGTGCTCGGCAATCTCGTGGCGAACGCGGTGCGCTATACCGACGAGGGTTCGATCTGGGTCGGACTGCGGCGCGCCGGGCGCGCTGACGGCGGCTACGTCGAAGTGCGCGATTCGGGCATCGGCATACCGCCCGGGGAGCACGAGCGCATCTTCGAAGAGTTCTATCGCGGCGCGAGCGCCGAGCGCGACGCGCGCCCGGGCCACGGGCTCGGGCTGCCGACGGTGCGCCGCCTGGTCGGCTTGCTCGGCGGCGAGCTGCAGCTGCGCTCCGCGCCGGGACGCGGCTCGACGTTTCGCTTTCCGGTGCGCGCGGGGGACCCGGGGCGCGTCGTCACGGGGCTCGCGGCGTTGACGCCCACGGGCGTGCCGCCGGGGATGGCAACGGCAGCGGGGCGGCGCGTGTTGTGCGTCGACGACGAACCGGCGATTCGCGAGGGCATCGCGAGCCTGCTCGGCCACTGGGGGTGCGTCGTGAAGAGTGTCGCCAACGAGGACGACGCCTGCGACGCGATCGCCGAGGGCTTCGCCCCGGACGCGGTGCTGTGCGACTACCAGCTCGGTAACGGTCGCGCGGGCCGCGCGAGCAACACGGCGTTCGAACGCGTGCGCGGCGCACTCGCGCGCCACGGCGCTGAGCGCGCGGTGCTGCTGGTGATAACGGGCGACATGGCGTCGCCGGAGCTGAAAGCGCTGGCCGGGGAGGGCGTGCCGATCCTGCACAAGCCCGTGAATCCCGCGCGTCTGCTGCGCACGCTGCAGACGGCGTGGCGCGATGCGGCGGACACCCGGGACGCTGCGGCTTCCAAGCCCGCTGCTGTGCCGTTACCGCCGCCGGGCGCGCCTTCGGCGAGCCCGCCGCCTGCAACGCTCAAGCAGCCATCGCCGCTTACAGCGTCTTCCCGGCCTCGAGCCAGCCGTTGATCACGGCAATCGCGGTTGCGCGATTGCGCACCGCCAGCGCCCGGAAGATCACCGACAGATGCACTTTCACCGTGCCTTCGGCCATGCCGAGCTCGCGCGCGATCATCTTGTTGGTCCAGCCGCGGTGGACGAGCCGCATGATGTCCTGCTGACGCGGCGAGAGGTTTTCCATCAGATGCCGCTGATGTGGCTGCAACGCTTGAACGCCGGCCGGCGCGGCCGCGGCGGCACTCACGCTCGGGTTTTCCGGCGACGCCTGCGCCGCTGTCGCGGAAGACGGCTCGCCATGCGAGCCGAGCAGGCTCAGCGCTTCCATCGGCACATAGGCGCCGCCCGACAGCACGAGTTCGATCGCCTTGAGCATCACGCTCGCGGGCTGCCGCTTCGGCACGAAGCCGAGCGCCCCGGCGGCGAGCACGGCGCGCATTTCATCGGGCGACTCCTCGGCCGACAGCACGACCACCGGCAACGCCGGATTTCCCTTCAAGAGCGCTTCGAGCGAGGCCGCGCCCGCCATGCCGGGCATGTGAAGATCGACGATCGCGAGATCGTGGTTGGCATCGGGGCGGGCGGCGGCGGCGAGCGTTTCCCAACTGTCGGCTTCGTCGAATTGGGCGTCCGCATCGAGACCGCGCAAGAGGCCCTTGACGCCCTGGCGGATCAGTTCATGGTCGTCGGCAACAAGAAACTTCATGTTGTCTCCGTGGGGGACTGTGCTTCTTGTTATACTGCCTGCTGGCGGCGAATGCCAAGGCGCTCGCGCTGCGTTGCAGCGTGGCGCATCGGAGCGTCGCCGGGTTGCGGATTACCCGATAGACGAACCGGCTGGAGCGTTTTTTTAAGGGCGCTCCTCAGCTTAAACCGCAATCGACACGTGCGCGTGCTTCAAATCTTCGACGAAGGCAGCGACGATCGGACTGTGCTGGCTCGCGTGCTGCGTGACCATGTGAAAGGTCACCTCGTAGCGCAGCGTCTCCGGATTGAGCGCCGCTAGGAGCCCCTGCGCGACGTAGGGCGCCGCGAAGTGCTCGGGCAAATAGCCGAGGTGATGGCCGGAAAGGATCAGCAGCGACACCGCTTCCATGTTGTCGGCCTGGGCGGTGACGCGGTTCGGCGTCGTCGAGCGCTGCGCTTCGGGAAGCGGGTAGCTGCGCCATGCCCACTCCATGTCCGCGACTTCTTCGGGCGTGAGCCGCCCCGCACGCGAAAAGAGCGGATGCCCCCGTCCGCAATACGCAATCTGCCGCTCGACGAACAGCGGCGTGTATTCGAGCGTCGGCACGCGATGCCAGAAATAGCCGACCGCGACCTGTATCTCGCCGTTCAGCAACTGCGCTTCGAGGTCGCCCGGCGATTTCACCGAAATCGAAAAACGCACGGCTTCGTCGCGTGTCCGAAAGCGCGCGATCGCATCGCTGATGCGCGCGTTCTGGCTGATCGGCGTATGCCCGATCAAGCCGATTTTCAGCGTGCCGACGAGTTTCTTGTCCATGTTGCGCGCCTCGACGCTGAACTCGTCGACGGCCGCCAACAGCCGCTTGGCGAGCGCATGAAAACGCTCGCCTTTCTCGGTCAGCTTGAAGCCGCCGCGGCCGCGCTCGCAGAGGCGGAAGCCGAGGCGGGTTTCGAGCGTCGACAACTGCGTGCTGATCGTCGACTGGCCGACGTTCAGCGTCGTCTGCGCGACGGTGACGCCGCCCGCGTCGACGACCGCGAGAAACACGCGGATCAGCCGCAGATCGAGGTCAGAGAGCGTTCCGAGCATGGGTTCCTCCGTGGTGCGCGGTTACATCGGTATTTATAGATGTAAGCATCCGAACTTCGTCATTCAAGTTTTCTTTCTGGCCGCTTAAAACTCGGTTATGAGGCCGGGATGAATGATACGGCTCGATGAATGTTAATCGGAGGAAATGATGTCGACTGACTACTTTCAACCTCTTGGCGGCAACGAAATGCCGCGCAGCGGCGGAATCGCGACGATGATGCGCCTGCCGCATCTGGAGAGCGCCGAAGGGCTCGACGCGTGCTTTGTCGGCGTGCCGTTCGATCTGGGCACGTCGAACCGCACCGGCGCGCGCTTCGGGCCGCGCCAGGTGCGCACGGAATCGGTGCTGCTGCGCCCGTACAACATGGCGACGCGCGCCGCGCCGTTCGATTCGCTGCGCGTGGCCGATGTCGGCGACGTCGCGACCAATCCGTACAACCTGCTCGACTCGATCGATCGCATCGAGGCCGCGTACGACGGCATCCTGAAGCATGGAGCGAAGCCCATCACGCTAGGCGGCGATCACACGATTACGCTGCCGATCCTGCGGGCGATCCATCGCCGGCACGGCAAAGTGGGCCTGATTCACGTCGACGCGCACGCCGATGTCAACGACACGATGATGGGCGAAAAGATTGCCCATGGCACGCCGTTCCGGCGCGCGGTCGAGGAGGGGTTGCTCGACACGTCGCGGGTTGTGCAGATCGGCCTGCGGGGCACCGGCTACGCGGCTGAAGACTTCGATTGGTGCCGTCAACAAGGTTTTCGTGTGGTGCAGGCCGAAGAATGCTGGAACCGCTCGCTCGAACCGTTGATGGCCGAGGTACGGGATCGCGTGGACGGCGGGCCGGTGTATTTGAGCTTCGATATCGACGGGATCGACCCGGCCTATGCGCCGGGCACCGGTACGCCGGAGATCGCCGGGCTTACCGTTCCTCAGGCACTGGAGATCATTCGTGGCGCCTGGGGGCTTCCTCTGGTGGGCGCGGACGTGGTGGAAGTGGCGCCGCCCTATGATCCGTTCGGCACGACTGCGCTGCTCGCAGCCAATCTCGCATACGAAATGTTGTGTGTATTGCCCGGCGTGAAACGCCGCGACTGACGGTTCAATCTCGTCGACTCGCGATTTGATACGTATAGCTAACTAACAAATAGTACGAAATCGCGCAGGTGCGTAGTTCACCGCACGGCCGTTCATCGTCTGTTCCCGAAGGCGTTGCCGCCTCTGAACTTCGGTTCTCGATGAACGCGTGCGGGTTTTCCTCAGGTCATGCGTAACGATCATGCGAACCATGAAAACTTATCGATTGTTCGCACGCCGGATCAGCGCAGAGAATGGTTTCAACGCAGGCGCCGAGGTACGCGCGTTCGAACCCACGAGGAAAGCGACGATCAATGAACTATCCCGACATCACTGCCCGCCTCAATGACGCAGCAGATAGGGCGACGACCCGGCGCGCCAAGCCGGATCTCACGTGCGGCGAGGCGCTCGTCACCCTGCTCGAGGAATACGGCGTTCAATACGTGTTCGGCATTCCAGGCGTACATACGGTCGAGCTGTATCGCGGGATCGCCGCGTCCTCGATCCGGCACGTGACGCCCCGCCACGAACAGGGCGCGGGTTTCATGGCCGACGGCTATGCACGGGTCACGGGCAAGCCCGGCGTGTGCTTCATCATCACCGGGCCGGGCATGACCAACATCGCGACCGCCATGGCGCAGGCCTACGCGGACTCCATCCCGATGCTGGTGATCTCCAGCGTCAACGCGCGGCGCGAGCTGGGCAGCGGTGACGGACGACTCCATGAGCTGCCTTCGCAGCACACTGTCTTCGCTGGCCTCACCGCGTTCTCGCACACGCTGCTGGACGCGGCCGAATTGCCCCAGGTGTTGGCCCGCGCCTTTGCGGTGTTCGAGAGCGCGCGTCCCCGGCCCGTGCACATCGAGATCCCGCTCGACGTCATCGTGGCGCCGGCAAGCGTCATGAAGCGGACGCGCCCGGCATTGCCGGCCAAGCCCGCGGCGAGCGCCGACGCACTTGCCGCGGCCGCGGACCTGCTTGCCGAGGCGCATCGCCCGTTGATCCTCGCCGGCGGCGGAGCCGTGCACGCGGCAGCCGAACTTCGGGAACTCGCCGAACGCCTGGAGGCACCGGTCGCGCTCACGATCAACGCCAAAGGTCTTCTGCCGTGTGGTCATCCGCTGCTTATCGGTTCCACCCAGTCGTTGCCGCAGCCTCGCGCCATGATTCGGGATGCCGACGTGGTGCTCGCTGTCGGGACGGAGCTCGGTGAAACCGACTATGACGTCGTGTTCGACGGTGGCTTTGCCATCGACGGCAGGCTGATTCGAATCGACATCGACGCACAACAGCTGATGCGCAATTTCCATCCCGATGTGGCGATCGCGGGTGATGCGCAGCAGGCACTGGGGAGCCTGTCGCTGCGACTGCATGAACGGACGCTGCCCGCTTCACGTGCCGACTGGGGTGCGTCGCGCGTGGCGATGGTGCGCGATGCGGTCATGGCCAGCTTCGACTCGTCGACGCGCTCGCAGAAACATCTGATCGACACCATCGTCAGCACGTTGCCCGGTGTCATCGTCGCCGGTGATTCGACAAGCCCGGTCTATGTCGGCAACTTCGTGCACGACGCGCCGGCGCCGCGCTCGTGGTTCAACTCATCGACCGGCTACGGCACGCTGGGCTATGGGCTGCCTGCCGCGATCGGCGCAAAGCTCGCGGCGAGAGCGCGGCCGGTTGTCTGCCTGATCGGCGATGGCGGCCTGCAGTTCACGCTGCCGGAGCTCGCGAGCGCGGTCGAGGCGCAGGTGCCCGTCATCGTGCTGCTGTGGAATAACTTCGGTTACGGCGAAATCCGTAAATACATGACCCGGCACGACATCACGCACGTGGGCGTCGATATCCACACGCCGGACTTCATGGCACTCGCGCGCGGCTTCGGATGCGCAGCGTGTCGTGTCGAGAACCGGCAGGCCCTCATCGCCCAATTGCAACAGGCTGCGTTGCGTCAAGTCCCGACCGTGATCGAGATTCAGGAGTCTGACTGGTTCGAACAGGTGCCGGCATGAGTACGCGCGCATTCCCTCATGTCGATTTCCCGCTCCACACCCAGCTCTACATCGATGGCTTCTGGTGTGCGGGAGAGACGGGTCGCCGCCTGCCGGTCGTCAACCCGTCGACGGAAGAGACGATTGTGGAGGTGGAGGCGGGTGGGGCCGCGGACGTCGATTGCGCCGTGCAAGCAGCTACGCGTGCATTCCATACGTGGAAGGACGCAACCGGTGTCGAGCGTGCTGCTTATCTGCGCGCCATTGCCCGTGGAGTGGAGGCGCGCGGGGCACAACTTGCCGCACTCCAGTCGCTGAATAACGGCAAACCGCTGGCCGAGGCGCAGATCGACGTGAGCGACGTCGTGGCGACCTTCGACTACTACGCGGGTCTTGCCGAACGGACCGATGTTGACGGAGAGGCAGAGGTCGCCATCCCAAGCGGCGACTACCAAGCCTTGATTCGCCGCGAGCCGGCGGGCGTCGTGGCGCTGATCGTGCCGTGGAATTTTCCGATGGTCACGACGGCCTGGAAGCTCGCGCCGGCGCTCGCGGCGGGCTGTACGGTCGTGCTCAAGCCGTCCGAGGTGACGCCGCTACCCGAATTGGAACTGGCCTCCATCATCGCGGAAGCGGGATTGCCGCGCGGCGTATTCAACGTCGTGACGGGTACCGGACCGGAGGTCGGTGCGCCGCTCGCCGCACACCCGCTCGTTGCGAAGGTGTCGTTTACCGGCAGCACCGCAGTGGGCGAGCAGGTCATGAAGACTGCCGCGCAAACGATCAAGGGCGTGAGCCTGGAACTGGGAGGCAAGTCGTCCATCATCGTGTTCGCCGATGCCGACCTCGATCTCGCAGTCGACCTGGCGGCAGGCGGCGCATTCTTCAATGCCGGCCAAATGTGCTCGGCCACTTCACGTGTGCTCGTCGAGCGGCCGCTTGCGGAGGCGCTGATCGCACGTCTTGCCGACCGGGCAACACGAATCGTAGTAGGCGATCCGTTCGCGTCCGGCGTACAGATGGGACCGCTCACGAGCCGCGCGCAATACGAGCGTGTACAACGCTTCATCGCGAACGGAAAGGCCGATGGGGCGCATCTCGTGATCGAAGGCGAAGTGCCGTCGGGTCCGGGCTACTTCGTGAAACCCACGATGTTCGTGGATGTTTCGGCCGACAGCGCGGTGTGGCGCGAAGAGATCTTCGGACCGGTGCTGTGCGTGCGCAGCTTCGATACGGAAGACGAGGCGATCGCGACGGCCAACGACACCGACTTCGGTCTGGTGGCCTCCGTGGTCACGCGCGATGCCGCACGCGGCAAGCGCGTGGCCGACGCACTGGAGGCGGGCGTGGTCTGGATCAATGCGCCCCAGCTGATCTTTCCGCAGACGTCCTGGGGAGGCTACAAGCGCAGCAGCGTGGGCCGCGAACTGGGACCGTTCGGACTCGCGGCCTTTCAGGAAATCAAGCAGGTACTGACCGCAACCGGTCCAGGCGCAGCGCTTTCCGCAGACGGCGGCGCATGAGTCACCGAAGCTGCTTCTGCTCGACGAACGGCTCTCGGCACTCGACGCGACGCCGCGCGCACCCGTCGAGGCCGGCGATATCCGGCTGCTGATTCGTCCCGAAGACGTCTGCGTGCGACCCGTCACGCCCAATCCGGGACCGAATGAGCGCTACGCTGCTTCAGCCAGAATCTGCTGAATCACTTGCTCGAAGCTTTCCACCGGTTGTCCGCCGGTGACCAGATATTGCTGGTTGAAGATGATCGACGGCACCGAATTGACGCCCAGTTCCTGATATTTCCGCTCTTCCGAACGAACGGCATCGGCATAGTCGCCGTTTCGCAGCACGTCGCGCGCGGCCTCGGCGTCGAGCCCCACCGATTGCGCCGCTTCGACCAAGACCTCATGGTTGCTCGGATCTTTGCCCTCGGAGTGATAGGCCCGCAGCAGCGCCATCTTGAGCGGCAACTGCTTGCCTTCGATTCCGGCCCAATGCAGCAGGCGATGCGCATCGAAGGTGTTATAGACGTGGGTACGCGGACCGAAGGCAAAGCCGACGCTTGCACCTCGCTCGCGGATCATCGCCTGCGATTCGGCGATCTGCTCCGGCGTGCGTCCGTATTTTTTGCCGAGATAGTCGACAATGGCCTGGCCTTCCGGTCCCATCTGCGGATTCAACTCGAAGGGATGCATGACGATCTGCGCGTCGACCGCATCGCCAAGGCGCGATAGCGCGAGCTGGAGCGAGGATAGGCCGATAGCGCACCACGGGCACGCGACGTCGGAGACAACATCGATAGTTAGCGATTGGGTCATGGTTTGCCAGATGGAAAGAGTCTGTCGGGGGAGGCAGCAGCGGCAGACAGGTTAGCCTGAATCGCCGATGCTTGCAGGACCCCAGGTCGCATCCTTACGACCGCAACATATACGTTTCGTACTCTAACGAAGCAAACTTCGCGTCGAGCAGTTTCACCGAGGCTATGACGACAATCAGCAGCGCCGCCGCAAACCCATACCCATAGGCATTCGGCCCGATCCACAGCGTAACGATCGTCAGCACCGCGTTGAGTAGCGCAAACGCCGACGTCAGCACGAGCACGGTACGCCGTCCGTCCAAATAGAAGAAGACGTTCAGCAGCCCGAGCAATAGCACCTGCAGGCTTGCCGATATCACGTCCACCAACAGCAGCGGCATATAAAGCGGCGAAATATCGAGCGCTTCCAATACCCATTGCCCAAACGCCACGATCAACAACAGCACGATCGATTGCACCTTGATGATTTCGTAAAGCCCGGAGCGCACGCTGCGCACCATCATGTCGCGCATGTCGTTGATGCGGCCGAACGTGTCGCCGCTGCGCACGGCGTCGTAGAACGCGTCGTAGTATTCGGCGAAGTCCGCTTCGATGCGAACCAGAAACGTCGCCATGCCGGGCATCACGCAAACGTAAGCGATGAACACAGGGATGTCGTAGATGATCGATGCGTTGAGCCAGCCGATCACGTGTCCGCCGGTGCCGGGCGCATACCAGAAGACGAATTTGTCGGCCCAGACGCCGAGGTTGAACATCAGGCCCACGAGCGCCAGAGTCGGGTACGCGTAGCGCCGTTCGAACACTTCGAACGAAATGAACACGGGGCTTCGGTAGTTCCGGTAGATGAGCCCGGAGAGCCCGGCGAGCAACACGAGATGCCCGCCGACAAAGCCGCCCAGCAACCCGACCAGCCCATGGTGATTCAGCATGAGCGCGAGCACGACGACGCACGCATAGCCGACGAAGAAGACGACCAGAATCTGCCGGTACTGTTTGACGCTCGACAGAAAAATAACGGCAATCCAGATGTTGCTCATGATCGTGAAGCCCGCCACCATGAGCAGCCGGTACGCGAGCAGCTCGTGGCGAAACCCGAATGCCATCGCGGTGACGGCAATCGCCGCGGACAACGCAGTCGATACGAGCACCACCGCGTTGTAATTCGACAGCACGAGATCGTCGCGCTTCTCGAACAGGCGGTCGGAAATGAAGCGCGTGAGCGAGAGCTGCAAGGGTCCTGTCACGATCAAGCTCACCGCGATCAGATACGTCACCGATACCTGGAACTGCACGACGGCGAACTTCGGTATCACGACCGCGAGACTCAGCAAGCCGATGATCAGAATGCCGAAGATCGACAGGATCAGCGGTCCGGAGCTGATGAGGCCCGCGTAGAGATACGCGCGCGCGACGCCGACCAGCGTGTCGCGCCGCATCACCTTGCGCAGTTCGAATCCGATGCCTGCCATCAGCGGCTCTCCTGCGGCGTGACACGCTGGCCGGCGTCGATCGGCAACGCGGTTGGCGGGGGGGCGGCTGGGCGTGCCGTTGCGCGATGCATCGGGCAGCCGGGTGCCGATGGTGCCGATGGCGGCGCGGAGCCCGGCGAGCGCGCGTCGCGCGTCGGCGCCGACGCGAGCCGCTCATACAGCGTGCGATAACTGTCGATCATCTGCGTCTTCGTGTAGTAGCGCCGCACGCGCTGCAGACCGGCTTGTTGGGCCGCCTGCCAGCGCGCGTCGTCGCTCAGCAGCGACACGGCCGCTTCCGCGAACGCGGGCGGATTCGCGATCGGCACGATCGCACCGGCGCTGCCGAGCGCTTCGTCATCGCCTCCGAAGCCTTCGATCAGCTGGCGGCAGGCTCCGACATCGGTCGTAATGGCCGGCACGCCGGCCGCGAAGCCTTCGAGCACGACGAGCGGCAACGCCTCGCTGATGGAGCTCAGCGCGATTACGTCGACTTCGGGCATGACGTCGTCGACCTTCTGAAAGCCTAAAAAGCGGATGTTTTTGGAGGACCCGAGGCTTTGCGCCAGCGCGCGGCACTCTTGCGCGTAATCGGCATCTTCTTCTTCGGGGCCGACGATCCAGCCTTCGATGTCCGGCATCGCGCGCGACGCGATGAACACGGCGCGAATGAACGTCTTGATGTCCTTGATCGGCACCACGCGGCCGATCAGCGCGATCACGCGGCGCTTGCGCGGCGTGCGGCGCGAGAGCAGGGCGCCGAAGCGCTCGATGTCGATGCCGTTCGGGATGTTGCGCGTGCGTTCGGCGAGCGCGCCGTCGGCCACTTGGCGGCGGCGGTTGCCTTCGTAAAGCGCGACGATGTCGTCGGCGGCGTCGTAGGCGAGCTTGCCGAGCGCTTCGAAAAAGCGCACCCAGAGTTCGCGAAAATAACTGACCTGCGAAATGTCGCGTTCGAATGCGCCGCGGTTGTCGCGAATCCACTTGCTTTGCAGCAGGTCGATCTTGCGTTCTTTCGTATAGATGCCGTGTTCGCTGATGAGCAGCGGCCGTCCGGTGCGATAGTGGGCGAGCGTGCCGAGGAACCCCGCATAGCCGGTCGACACCGTGTGGTAGACGCGCGCCGGAATCAGCTGCTGTGCGACTCGCGCCAGCTGCCACAGCGGCTTGTGCATGATGCGCACGGTCCAGAAGTAGTCGGTAAACGACGGGTCGGTGCAGTGCTTTTCGTATTGGTCGACGATGAATTCCCAGGCACGGCGGCTCGTCAGGAATTGCGCTTCCGAGAGTCCGCCTTGCTCGCCGAGCATTGGAATCAGCTCGGCCATCAGCGCGCCCGCGTCGACGTCGGCACCGCGATTGCGCAGCGCGGCGTGAAGCTTCGCGGAGCGCTCGAAGGCGTGCGCGTCGCCGGTGGTGGCGCGCGGCTTGCGCGTGTCGGCGTTGACTTGCGTCTCGTACAAGTAGTGCGCTTCGAAATGCACGACGTTGTCCGGCAACGCGTAGACGGCGCCCGCGTAGTCGTCGGCGCGGCTGCCGATGAACACGATCGCGAACCGCAGCGCCGGGTACGCGCGGATCATCTCGTTGACCCAGCTCGACACGCCCCCGCGCACGAACGGAAACGTGCCTTCGAGCAACAAGCAGATGTCCGCGTCGGCGGATTTGCGATTGAGGGGGGCGTTCATCAAGACCAGTACTCCACGACGGGCTTTAGTACCGGCAGCGCGGCGGCGCTGCCGAGCGACGCGAGCAGCTCGCGCGTGCGGACATAGTCGCCCTTGAGGAAAGCGGCTTCGGCAAGCCAGGGCAGCAGCCGCTCGCGCGGAAAGCCGAGGCGCTGAGCTTCGTCAAGATGCGCCGCGGCGTCGTCGGGCCGCGAGCTGGCCAGCGCGAGGCGGCCGCGGATCAGCCACAGGGCGGCGTCTTTGTCGCTGCTCGCGAGCGACAGCGCGACGGCCGCGTGACGCTCGGCCTCTTCGAGCGTGTGCTGAAACACGGCGCTCTGCACGAGGTTCTGATAGACGAGCTCGAAGTGCAGCTCGGCGAGACGGCAATGCAGCGCGTGGCGCTCGTCGTCGTTGGTGGCGCTTTCGAGGGCCTTCGTGTTGTCGAAGATCTTCTGCATGATCTCGTTCTCGGCCTGATCGAGCGCGCCGTAGGCAATGAGACGAATATCCTCGATGGGGTCGGTGAGCAAGCCGCGCAGCAGCGAGCCCGTCGTGCGCGTCGGCATGTTCTGGATCGCGACGAGCGCCGAGAGGCGATCGGTCGTCGAGACCTGCGTGTTCGCGAGCCGCGCCTGCAGGCGCGCGCCGCTGCCGTGCGACACGCGCGTTACGAGGTGCGTAACGAACTGCGGGCGCGCGATGTCGGTCAGTTGATCGTTCTTGCGTGCGGCAGGAAAACAATACGCCCAGGCGCACGACACCAGCGCGACGAGTCCGCCCGCAAGCGGCACGAGCGTGCAGAGCAGCCACAGCAGCAGGAGCGTCGAGCGCATGGGCTGCCGGTACGCCGCGGGCAGCAGCAAGCGAATCGCGCATGCCTCGACGAATCCGGCCAGCGCCTGCAGCAGGCAGAACGCGAGGAACGGGTCGAGCCATGACGGCGCATGCGGCATGCCCGCCAGCGCCGCATATTGCAGCGCAAGCGCGATGATCGCGACGAGTGCGGGGATCAGCGCGTCAGACATGCGAGGTGACCCGCGCGATCAGCGCAGCGAGGCTCGGCCCCGGCGAGGCATCGTGCACGTGCAGCGTATGCACGGCGATGCCCGCTTGTTCGAGGTCTGTGTCGTATTGGGCAGCAAGGCTGCCTTCGATGCGCGCGAGATAACCGTCGATGCCGGTCGCGCCGGTCGCGGGCATCAGGTTCACCAGCACCGAGCGCTTGTCGGTCACGAGCGGCCAGACGATGTCGAGCGAGCGGCGCCGCCGCATCACATGCTCGAAGAGGGAATCGTGCGCCTCGTCGCGTGGGAACGACAACGCGACGAGCGACGATTCGATGCCCGAGCCCTGCTGCAAATGAGCGAGACGCCCCAATTCGAGCGCGAACTCATAGGGGCATTCGGGCACGGCATCGAGAATGTCCTGCACGTGCTGCGAATGCTCGATACCGTCCGCGTAGTAGCCGAGCAGGACGAGCAGCAGCAGGAGGTTGTCGGCATTGAGCGACAGGAACGGCATGCGCTTGACGACGAGGACCGCGCGCAATTCGTTATCGGCGGTGAGCATCGGCGCGCAGACGATGTAGCGGCTGTCGATGTGCCGCGAGTCGTCGACGCGCAAGTGCGCGACGCTTTGCGTCGTCAGCGCGTGCGTGACGAGATCGTCTTTCGCGTCGAACTCGAACGGCTCGCCGACTGCCGCGACTGCGTTAAGAGCAGGCTTGCCGCCCGTCACCGGATAAAGCGCCGCCACCTCGATCTGGCACGCCTGCGCGACGAATTCGAGCAAACGCTGCACGCCGGGAAGCGTTTCGAGGTTCGGCGCAGCGGAACCTTTGGCGTGCGCTGCGGGCGAGACGGGATGCGTCACGGTCAAGCGCCGCAGCTCGGTGATCGAATCGCGCAGCGTGGTCGGCTTCGAGAGCAGGTCTTTCTCGAGCCGCTCGTGCGAAAGCCGCAACAGGTAGTGGCTATCGGTGATCGCGACGAGCCGGTCGTTCAGGTAAGTGTTGATCGAGCGCGAACGGGCTGCCCGCGTGCCCCACGTGTCGCCGAAGTGACCCGCGACGATCGTCTGGATCAGGCCGCCCGCGAAATACGCCATGGGCCATTCGCCGCCCGGGTAGCAGAGGTACCACACGGCGATCATCATCGCGCCGCCTAGCGTGCCGATGAGCGCGCCGTAGCGCAGCGCCACGATCAGCGGCGCGAGCCACAGCCACGGGAAGCGGGCGCCGAGCAGCAGCGGATCGTGGCGATCGAGCGCCCAGCAAAGCGCGAGCACGAGCGCCATGAAGATGGCCGACTCGGCGAGCGCAAACGGCCGCTCGACGGCGGGCGCGAGCACGCGCCGCACGCGGCCCAAGTTGCCGAACGGATCGGAATTGCGCGGCTTGGGCGCGGCGGAGCGGGAGTCGGCGGCTACGGTGTTCACGGCCGTTTCCTTCTAAAAAGACAGCTTACGAGCGCACGCCGAGCGGTGCGAGCAGCTTGCCGATCAGCGTCTGCGCGACGCTTGCGAGACCCGAGCGGCTCCAGCCGGTGCGCGTGCCCGTCGCGCTCCACAGCACCTTGCCCGATTCGACGTCGATCAATTCGAACGTGATGCCGACGGCCGGCTCGCCGTCCACGCCCACTTTGTAGCGCCACTCCTCGACCGCGCCAGTGAGCGCATAGCGGGCGTGCTGCTGGCGCGCCCAGTCGAGATTCGGCGTGCCTTCGCCGTGCGCGCCGCTATCGAAGAGCGCGTTTGCGTTCGGGTCGGCCGGTGCGCGCACGACGTTCGCGACGCCGAGCGTGCGCAGTGCATTGGCCGACATCGACTGCGCCGACTGGCCGGCGTCCGGCGTTTCCGTGTAGTTAGCGATCGGCAGCACGGCCACCGCGTCGCTGGCGGTGAGCGCGGGCGCATGCGTCGCATCGATCGAGCTGCACGCGCTCGCGAGCGCCACTGAGGCGAGTGCGAGCGCCCACGCCGCCCGCGCGCTGGTCTTCTTCCAAAGGCTCATGCTGTTTTCTCCGTCGAGTGATGTTGTATGGGGTACACCGCGTACGTCATTTGGTATACCTAATGCCAAATGCTCAATTCAATATTCAATAGAACCAGCTATAGCGGGCGCCGAGCAGCGTCACCGAAGTGCCGCGCTGCGACACGCTTTCATGCTCGAAATAAATCGCCGCATGGTCGCCGCCGAATATCGTGCCGGCAATGCCGATGTTCGTATCCACCCCCCAGCCCTGCACCGAGTCGTGCACCAGGCCCACATCGAGGTACGGGCGCCACGCATGCGTATAGCGGTCGGCGAGATCGTTGCCGAAGCCGAACATCGCACCGTACTGGGCGTAGGTGAGCGGCATGTACGCGCTCGCCGCGGTGGGCGCGCCCGGCACGAGCCGCGACAGCAGCGCGTCGGCCTGGCCTGTCGCGTTGTAGTTGCCGCGCGCGCCGACCAGGCGAAGCGTGTAGTCCGGATACGTGGTGCGGAATTTGTAGTCGATCTCGCCTTGCGACAGCACGCCGGTGCCGAGGAAATTGCGCGCCTGGCTGTAGAAGCGGTCGCCTTCGATGTTCGCGGCGACCGAAATGCGCGGCGTCACTTGCCAGACGAGACCGCCCGTAACGTTGTCTTTCATGCCGCCGATTTGCAGCGACTGCGCTTCGGTCGCCATCTGATTGCGCCCGAGCGTGCCTTTGAGCGACAGCGCTGAATCGCGGCCGATCTCCGCCGAGGCGTTGGCCGTGTAGAACGAATCGAGCGCATCGCGCCGTCCGGCGCTGACCTGGAAATCCGCATTGCGCGTGAGGCGCCGCGCCCAGAATTCGGCCGAGCGGTCGACGTTGGGCACGTTGATGAGCTGCGTGCTGTCCGTCGAGCGTTGGAAGATCTGTGTGCCTTTCGCGCCGATCATGTAGTGCTCGGAGAGCTTGAGGCTGCCCGCGAGGGTCTGCTGCAGATAGTCGAGCGGATGCTCGACGTAGTTTTCGACGGACGCATCGATCGATTGCGCCCAGAACATCGTCGTATCGGTGAGGCGCTGATGCAGTTCGCTGTCGTCGGGCGCACCGTCGAGCCCGTTGAACGCAAGCGCTTGTGCCGCGCCTTGGCGATCCGTCTGGATGGAGGCGTCGATGCGGTTGTAGAGCGGTAGCTCTGCGGTGTGCTGGTCGAGCAGCCGGTTCATCTCGGCCGTGTCGCCTTCCGCAAGGGCTAGCGCGAGCTGCGCGTCGGCCGGCGCCAGCAAGCGGTTCGCGTAGCGGCGCGCGAGCCAGCGTTTGGCGAGCGCATTCGACTCGCGCGACAGCGCCCACGCGACCGCCACGTCTCGCGCCGCGCTCGCGCGTACGCGCCGCGATTCTTTGAGCGCGTCGGCGCGCGTGGGCACGGGCGGCAGCCCGCGAACGTTGCCGAGCAACGTTTCGGTCGCCGCGGGATCGACCGCAGCGCTTGCCGAGGGCGGCTGTGTCAGATCGTCGAGCAGGCGTGTCGCGACATCGCCATTCGCGAAGATCTGCGCGAGCGACACACGCCGGCTCGCCAACTGCGCGCGCACTTCGGGTTCGGTTGCCGTCGGCAGCTGCAATCCGTTCTGCGTCGCGGCGCCGTCGAGCGGCACAGGCGCCGCCTGCAGCGCGAGCAGCCCTCGCCACACGTTACGGCGGACCGACCACGCGAGATCCGGGCGGCCCGCCATCTCCTCGGCGTCCGCAAACGTGAGGAGCCACAGCGGGTCGCGCCGGTTCGACGCCGCCTGCAAGCGCAGATAGCGCAGCGCGGCGACAGGCCGGTTCAAGCGCATCAACGCGGCGGCCATCGGGCTCCACAGCTCGGACGTGCGCAGTGCGTCGTCGTGCCAGCGCTTTACGATGTCGCGCAGCTCGCTTTCGCGTCCCACGTCGACGAGCGTCCACAAATACGCCGCCTTCACGTCGGAGCGAGCGTCCGGCATCGCGATCGCGCGCGCGAGATCCTGCAGCGCCCATTGCGGACGATCGATCTGCCGATAGTATTCGGCGCGGATGCCGAGAAACGCCGGACGTTGCTGCGCAGCGGCCAATTGCTTGGGCGTGAGGCGTGCGAGCAGGGCGCCGACGCGGTCGAGCTGGTGCGACTCCGTGTAGTAGTAGATCGCATCGCGCAGAGACTGCACGTCCTGGTAGCGGTCGTATTTCAATTCCGCCGTGCGTCCGGCGTCGATCGGATAGGGAGCGTAGAAATAGACCATCGCGGCGAGATCTTCGGGCGTGGCAACGCCCCCCTCGAGCAAATGCTTGTACGCCGCGTTTGCCGACGCATCGTCTTGCAGCAGCCGGGCGAGCTGCCCGTAGGTGCGCCAGTAGAGCGCGTCGCGGTCGCTTGCGGCGTGCTCGGCGATCTTTAGCGCGGCGAACGCGCCTGCGTAGTCGCTCTGCTGGTAGAGCAGGCTGGCGGCTCGCAGCGCGTAGACGGTATTGCCCGGGTCGAGCTTCTGCAGCTTGCGGTAAGTGTCGAGCGCCTGCGCGTCCTGTCCGGCGCGTTCGGCAACCGTCGCGTAGCGCTCATCGATGGCGGCCGCCTTGCCGTCCTTGGCGCGCGTTTGCAGGAAGGCAAGCGCGTCTTGCGGCCGTCCGAGCCGCTCGTAGGCCGCGATCACTTGATCGGCGAGCTTCACGTCGGAGGGCGCGGCGTTCGACGCGTGCACGAGCGCGAGCACATAGGTCTCGTCGTCGTGGAGCATCGGCGCAAGGCGCAGCACGTTCTGCCAGCCAGCCGGATCGTTCGACAGGTTCGCATACGCGAGCCACGCTTTGAGCGAAAACGCCGGCTCGTTGTGCCACTCGGCGACCTGCGCGAGCCGCTTTTGCCAGTCGGCCGATTGCGGGTGGCGTGTCGCCTGCTCGGAGGCCACTTTCTCGGCGTTGGCGAGGTCGTTCGATTCGACGAAGGATTGGTAGACGAGCGTGGCGACGTCGTCTTTCGAGTCGCCATTGGTTGCGTTTGCAACGTTCGGCGTGGCGGCTCGCGTGCTGACGCGCACGGTTCGCACGTCGCCCCAGCGTGGCGATGCGGCATCGGGCGAGGGGCCGTCCATGTAATCGGGCCAAGCCGGACGATACGAAACGGCGCGCAGCCCCGTTCCATTCACGACGGGCGCGTGCATCGCATATGGCATCAGCGCTCGGGCGTAGCGATCGACAAGATCGGGGAGCCCCGCCGCGCGCGCCAGATTCAGCAGCACGATCAGCGTGGTGCGATCGCTGCTTAGATTTCCGACGTTCGCTTGCGCGGCGGCGAGCGCGTCGTCGGGCAGATTGCCCGCTTCCAGCGCCTGCACGCCTGCGAGGAATTCGCGGCGCGTGTCGTCGCGGGTCGGGGCGGAACGCTGCGCTTCGAAGAAACGCTCGGCCGCGACGCGGTATTGACCGTCCGCGAGCGAGATCCGGCCCGCGGTGTCCTGCCAGTGCGAGCGCGACGGAGCGTCTTGTTGCGCGAGCCGCTCGTAGCACGTCACCGCGACGTCCGGCGCGCCGACGGCGAGCGCCTCCGCGGACAATACGCGCAACGTGTCCGCGTCCCACTGCTGCGTCATGGCCGCGGCCAGTGCTTTGCGGACGTGGATCAGCCCCGCCTCGCGCGCGGGCGTCCGTTCGGGGCTCGCGAACGCGCGCTGCTCGGCGACCTTCAAGCGGATCAGCGTCGCCTTCGCGCGGAGCGTTTCGTCATCGAGCGCGAGCATGCGCGCGGCGATCCGCTCGGCGTCGTCGTATCGGCCAAGGCGCAGATATTGTGTCGCGAGCGCGGTCAAATACTCGGTGTTGTTTGGTTGCGTGCGCAACCAGGCTTGGAGGTACGCGACCGTCAGCTCGCTGGGCGGCGAGGTCTCGATGATGTGCTCGCGCACGCCGCCCGCCGAATAGATGCCCGCGAGCGCGAGCACGATGGCGGCGGTCATGCCCGCCAGCACGAGCGAGGTGGCGATGCGCGGGCGCTCAACTGCCACAGGCGATCTCCAGCGGGCGATACGTGACTTGCTGGCCGGCCACGCCCGGGAAGTCGACATGCAGCATCGTGCCGTTGCGCGTTGCGGCGACGCGCGCGCCGTTCATCGATACGCGGCACGTGGACGCGTTCGCAAGCTCGACGAACGGCTTGTAATAGCCGCCGAATTCGAAGCGAAGGCCGGATGCCGTGCGCTGGAAGTTGCGCACGAAACCATTGGCTTGCGCGATATAGGGCAGGGTGCCGGGCACGGCTTTCGCGCCGAGCGTGAAGCGTGCCGCGCCGCCGTCGATGTGAATATAGGTGCCGTCCGGGCCGTGCGAGTAGCCGGTCACGCCGGTCGAATCGTGCGCGGCGTCGATGAGCGGCACGTCGTCTTTCGGCCAGTGCAGTTCGCGCACTTCACCGTTGCCGCGCACGAGCCAGGCATCGCCTTCGCGCGCTACCGCGAACGAGCGCCAGTCGAGCGTCTTGCGCAGATAGTCGGTCACGTGCACGGGCAGCACCGGCTGCGCGAGCACGGTGTCGAAAATCTGCGTGAGCGCGCGCAGCGACGCGACCTTCGTGCCGCTATACATGTGGTAGTAGACGTCGATCGGCTTGAAGCGCAGCGGATGGTCGGTCATGTCGAACGTTTCGAGTACGCGCGTAAAACCATAGAACGGTCCCTGCCAATCGCTCGTGTAGACGTTTTCGTCCTGGTTCGGCGCGTACATCTGATAGGCGCCGGGGCCCTTGTCGACGCCGATCGGCGCGATGTTCGTCCAACTGTCGGCGGCGTGCGTGATGACCGTGTCGCCGCCGTTGACGTTCAGCACGCCGGCCTCATACGTCTTCTTCACGACCACCTCGGGCGGCATGCAGTCGCCCGACCATTGCAGCACGACGGTGCGCTTGCCGGCCGGCGCGAGGCGCGTGTCGATGTAGTGGATCGACCCGGAGATTTCACGATCGAGGTTGAACTTGTAGCCCGGAATGTTCAGCGAAAACGCCGCGTCGCCGCCGCCTCGGTCCTTCCGCAAGCCGGTCTTGCCGTCCACCTCTTCCCAGTTGAACGGGTGCGAATAGGTGTGCGTGCCGATCTCGACATACGGGAGCGCGAAGATCTTGCGCGCGATGTCTTCGAGGCGTGGCGAGATCTTCGGGTAGAGGCCGGTTGGGCCGACTTCGCCTTCGATCACCGAAAGCGTCATCGGCACGGGATAGCGCGTGAAGATCTGCTCGTAGAGCGCTTCGCCCGAGTAGTCGGGGCCGGGGAACTCGCTGCGCGACGCGAAGCCGTCGCCGTCGACGTGCGTCATGAAAAGACGCCGGCCGTTCTCCGTCGTCACGTTCGGCGCGGGCAGATCGGGCAGGCGCAGCGCGGCGCGCAGGAACGCGATCGGCTGGATGGCCCAACGCTCCTGCTCGATGCCGTCGAGCGACACGACCGTGTACTGGTTCAGCGCGAAGCCGCCCCAGCGCGTGAGGCCGGCGACGTCCACTGCCTTGTCGCCCGAGGCGATGCGCAAGAGCGATTGCCCGTCCGCGCCGACCCGGATACTCGGCAGGTCGCGCGGATCGGGGCGCGGCATGATCTCGAAGCCCACCATCGGGTCGCGCTTGGCGACCGTCAACGGTGCATTCAATATGCCGGATACGGTATGCAAACCGATGGCCGAGTCGTTGTCGGCAACGTTGAAGCCGAACTGCCCGAGGAATGCGACCGGCAACTGATCGGCCATCCGCGCGCCGATCCAGCGTCGCCAGGCGAGCGGGTCAGGAACGGCGTTGCGCTGAATCCAGGCGACGACGCCGGCGTAACGGTCAGGCGACACGCGCGCGGGAAGCGGGTGGCTGAAGTCGGCGTACTCGACGTCGTAGCCGAGATAGTTGAGTGGCGTCGCGAGCGCGCGCACGCCGAGGCTCAGATCGAGCGGCTCGCTTGGATCGCGGTCCTGGATGACGAGCACCTTGCGCGGCATCACCTCGATGCGGCCGATGCCGACGAGATCCCGAGCAGGGTCGGTGACGTAGGGCTCCACGCCGGTCGCCGCAACCTGCGCGGCGAGCGTTCGCGCGCACGTGCGCGACGCGTTCTCGCAGTATTCGATCGAGACGACGGGCACGTGGGTCTGCTGCATGAACGTCTGCGCGGCGGCCACGCGCTGGTCGCGCTCGGCAGCCGGGACGTCGACGACGTGCGTCGTGCTGCCGTTGCGCGCTTCCACGAGCGAATCGATGACCACGGCGTAGATGGCGTTGCGGTGCGCTTCCGCGACGCTCAGCGCCGTTGCCGCCTCGCCGGCGACGACGATCTTGGCGTCGGGCTTCGCCGCCACGATCGCGTCGATGGCGGCGAAGCCGGCGGAGCTGTCGAGCAAGAAGCCGCGAAAACCGCGTTGCCACAGCGGCTCGATGCGATTGGCGACGAAGTCCGCAGGCGCTGTGTTCGCGCTGGCGGCAGCGCGAGCGATATAGATGGAGTGGGCGAGAGGATGCGTGGAGGGATCGAACCCGCTTGCCGGATCGAGCACGATCGCGTCGAACGCCTGCAGTTCGTCGAGCGGCGGCTCGCTCGCATCGTAGAACGCCAGATTCGGCGCCTGCATCGAGGCATGAATCGACGCATGAGCGCGCTCGAGCGTGGCGCCCGCTTGCTGGTTCTCCGCAGCCGTTTGCGCGTGAGTCGGAAGGGCCGCGAATACGCCAAGCCACGCCAGCGAAAGCGCCGCCAAGCGGCGAATGCAACTCACGGCGTTAAAACGCGCCGGCATGCTTCGCCCGGCGCGAGCGCCAAGGCGTATTGCGGAGTTCGACATTGTTTTGAATATTGTTATCTGGCGCGGCCATTGAAGGCCGCCTCGATCGCCGTCGACCGTCTATCCGGTTCGATGCTTGCCCCCCACGACACGGTCTAATGCCGCAGGCTCTCGTTTTTTTTTGAAATCTCAAACGGGGGCGAAGATATCACAGCCAATTGGGTAATTGGGTGTTTATTCCGGATTTATCATCGGGATATTCGTGATATTTAACAATGTCTGTCAATTAAATCGCCGAAATGTCAAATGCCGCAAACGTTTTCGAGGACGACATACGCTTATCCCGGTTCACCATCTGGTCGCAAACGTTTTCGTATTTGTAACCATAGGAAATATTCGCGCTGTTATCAAAGGAACGGTGCAGAGGTGCGCCGTTGCTGATTGTGCACAGAGGAGGCGCAGGTTCGGTACTATGCTGACCCGCACCCGGATTACGCGAAGAACTATTGGCGAACATGCGTAAAGCGCGATAGGAGCCGGTGGCCGTTTTAACGATTGCGGGCAAAACCTCGCACTAATTTTTTAATCCTGAGCCGACGAGATTTTTCCATCTCCGGCGTATGGTGCGTTGCGGAAATAATTGCGTTTTCTGCGAGTGCCGATTGGAAAATTGTTACCTGATCGCGTGGATTGGAATTGCCGAATCGGTAATTTTGGCGTAAAGCATCCGATCTTCGGCGGCGCGGTCGTACCGGTGGCGACGAGCATCGCGTGCTGATGCGGCCCGCCTCAAAACGACGCGCCTAGGCAGCGCCCGGCGCCGCTTCAAAAAGCGCGGCGCCAATTCGTCTAATGCATACCACGCGGTGAGGGACCGGGGAAAGACGGGGAGAGAGGGAAGCGCCGGGGATGCCGATCACAGCATCCCCGGCGGTGTCCTGTGCCGCAGGTCACTTCGAAACGGCAAACAGCGTGACGTTCATGAACACTTTGAACAGCGCGCCGATCAGCATCGCGCCGCTCACGCCCACGCACCACAGCGCGACGAACCAGACCCAGCTCGGAATCGCCCAGCTCGCGCGTTGAAGCGCGGCCATCGATTTAGTGATAATGCGCGTCGCCATGACGTACCTTCCCGCGGAAAACCCAATAACCCAAGATCGTGTAGCCGAGAATGATCGGCAGGATCACCGCCGCCCCGGCGAGCGTGAAGGTCTGGCTCGAACGCGGTGCGGCCGCCTCCCACACGGTCAAGGTCGACGGAATCGCGTACGGCCAGAGCGACACGAGCAGGCCGGCGTAACCGAGCAGCACGAGCGTGAGCGCGATGAGGAACGGCGTGGTGTGGTGCTGGCCGTGAACTGCGCGATACATGACGACTGCGCAGACCGCGACGAGGAACGGCGCAGGCAGCAAGCGATAGAACAAGCCCGAATCGAACCAGCGCGCGGCCATGTTCGGGTCTTGCAGCGGCGTCCAGACGCTGACCATCGCGATGAACGCGAGCAGCACGAGCGTGAGCGGCCATACGACGCGATGCAGGCGCCGCTGCAGGTCGCCCTCGGTCTTCGCGACGAGCCAGCACGCGCCGAGCAGCGCGTAGGTCGCGACGAGCCCGAGCCCCGTCAGCAGGCTGAAAGGCGTGAGCCAGCCGAACGCATCGCCGGCGAACTGGCCGTTCTCGACCGGAATGCCTTGCAGGAACGCGCCTAGTGCAATCCCTTGAAAGAACGCGGCGCCCGTCGAGCCGCCGATGAACGCAAGGTCCCACATGGGCTTCGTGCGCTTCGCCTTGGCGCGGATCTCGAACGACACGCCGCGAAAGATCAAACACATGAGCATGAAGACGAGCGGCAGATAAAGCGCCGAAAGCACCGTCGAATACACGACCGGAAACACGGCAAACAGCGATGCACCGCCGAGTACGAGCCAGGTCTCGTTGCCGTCCCACACGGGGGCGACGGTGTTCATCATGAGGTCGCGCTCGCGCTCGTCGGGGAAGAACGGGAAGACGATGCCGATGCCGAGGTCGAAGCCGTCGAGCACGACATACAGGAACAGGCCGAGCGCGATGATCGCAGCCCAGACAACGGTCACATCCATTTTAAGCCTCGAAATACAGGGGTTTTACGAGTTTCCACGATAGCGATGCGGCTCGCGCGCTTAAGCGTCGATCAAGTGCTTGGGCGCCGGCATCGGCTGACGCTTGGGGCGCTTGTTCGTATCGTGCGGCGTGTCGTGTTCCACTTCCTGTCCCGCAGGCGGCAGTGCAGGGCCGTTTTTCATCAGCTTCAGCATGTAGTACACGCCAGTGCCGAATACGAGGAAGTAGACGACCACGAACGCCATCAGCGAAATGCCGACCTGCTGCGCGGTAAGCGGCGACACGGCGTGCGAAGTCCGCATCACGCCGTACACGACCCACGGCTGACGGCCGACTTCGGTCGTCACCCATCCCGTGAGCAGCGAAATGAAGCCGGTGGGACCCATCGCGACGACGAAGCGGTGGAACCACTTCGCGTCGAAGAGACGCCCGCGGCGGCGCAGCCACCACGACAGCGCGGACATCAGGATCATCAACACACCGAGCCCGGCCATGATGCGGAAACTCCAGAACACGACGGTCGAGTCCGGCCGGTCTTCCTTCGGAAACTCTTTGAGGCCGCGAATTTCGCCATCCCAACTGTGCGTGAGAATCAGGCTTCCGAGGTGCGGGATCGACACGGCATAGCGCGTCGTTTCAGCTTCCATGTCGGGGATGCCGAACAGATTGAGCGCCGTGCCTCCTTGTTCGGTTTCCCACAAGCCCTCGATCGCCGCGATCTTCGCGGGTTGGTACTCGCGCGTATTCAAGCCGTGCTGATCGCCGACCAATGCCTGAATCGGCGTGAGGATCAAAAGCAGCCACAGCGCCATCGAAAACATCTTCTTCACCGCCGGATCGCGCCGGCCTTTGAGCAAATGCCATGCACCTACCGCGGCCACCACGAGCGCGGCGACGATGAACGCGGCGAGCGTCATGTGCGCGAGACGATACGGAAACGAAGGATTGAAGATGATCTTGAACCAGTCGACTGGGACCACGTGGCCGTCGGCGATCGTGAAGCCTTGCGGCGTCTGCATCCAGCTATTCGACGCGAGAATCCAGAACGTGGAGATCAGCGTGCCGATCGCCACCAGCAAGGTCGCGCCGAAGTGCGCGCGCGGTCCGACGCGCTTCCAGCCGAACAACATGATGCCGAGGAAGCCGGCTTCGAGAAAGAACGCGGTCATGACCTCGTAGGCCAAGAGCGGTCCGGTGATCGGTCCGGCGAACTTTGAAAAGCCGGCCCAGTTGGTGCCGAATTGGTAGCTCATCACTACGCCCGAGACGACCCCCATGCCGAAGGCGACCGCAAAGATCTTCGACCAGAACAGGCACAGATCTTTGTAGTACGCCTTGCCGGTTTTGAGCCAACGCCATTCGAGCACGGTGATGAAACTCGCTAAGCCGATGCTGAGCGCCGGAAAGATGATGTGGAATGAAACGGTGAAGGCGAACTGTATGCGCGCCAGTTCGAAAGCGCTGAGTGCGGGTTCCATAAGCCAGAGAGCAGAAGTTGACCACGCGTGCCGGCCGATGCCGGTACGCACTGCGCTGTGCTATGCAGATGGCCGCAAGGTTAGGGCAGCAACGCGAAATTTGCTGCACTGCGTTTTGACGCTTTATGCCGAGTCGTCAATGATGTGCATCAAATTTCGAGAGGTAAGTGACTGATGCGCAACGAATCGCTAAAACGCATTTTGATGAGCGTCAATTGACTGATCATTGAAAAGTGCGGCAATCGACCGCGCTGCAGCGCATAGGGGCGCCGCTTGTCTTGCAGAGTGCTTTCCGAGTTCGTTCAAACGAATAACAAGCGAGTCTTGTTTCGCCGCTTTTAATCGAATGAAACGCTCAGCCGTCGTTTGGGCGCGAATAGACAATGCTGCCCGTCCAACGTCTCGTTCCTATGCCGGGGCAGCACGATCCGATGCCAAGCGGGGCATTCGCAATACGCGGAAAAGCCGTCATAGAGCATGCTTGGCGCACGATACGGACGGCGAAACATTCTCGGTACAAGGCGAGCGCGGCGCACGGCCACACCCGCCGCAACCATCGGCGGGCGATGCATGGTGGGGCTCCCGTTATGACCTGCCGGGCCGCGTCCGCGCGCAAGGCGCCGGGCTGTGTGCGGATCGGTTGGGGCCGATCCCTTTTGCGTGGCCCTAGAACCGAAAATTAGTGCGCGGCCCATAGCGACGCAAGGACAAAAGCTCGCTGTTGCGGTTTTGCTGAAATATTGCGCCGCGAGGCGTCGAAGCCTCGCGCATTTCGGACAGGCGCCTTGAAAAAGGTCGCAACTTCGTGTTCGTGCTTGACCGCTAAGGCATGCAAAGCATCTTAGGGTATGGCAGGCCGTTTAAACCGAAGGCTCCGGGTCGGACCAGAGGCGGCCTGCGGTTGCCCAGTTTTCGCGTTTGACGTCCGTGAGGATGATGTCGACCGAGCTCGCTTCGCAGCCGAGCGTCTCGCACGTCACACGCGTGATCGCTTCGACGAACTTGCGTTTTTGCTCGATGCTTCGGCCTTCGAACAGTTCGATATGGAATGTTGGCATCGCGTCTCTCCTCTGAGATTGGTGGGATGAATAGGTTGGAGCGGTACGTGCTTAGTCGCGATAGGACGTATCGATGCGGTCGAGCTTGCGCAAGAGCGCGGGCCATTCGAGCACGCCTTCGATCGCGCCGCCGTCGAGCAGTTGCTCGGCCGTGCGCTTGGCGACCGTGTCGTCCGGCAGCACGAGGTATTGCTTGCTGCCTTGCGCCTGGATCTGAATCTCGCAGGCTTTGATGAGCGTGGCCATCAGCACGTAGGCTTCGGCGACCGTGCGGCCGGCGGTCAGCGTGCCGTGATTGCGCAATAGCATCGCGGGCTTGTCGCCCAGGTGCGCGACGAGGCGCGCACCTTCGGCCGGCGTGAACGCAAGCCCCTCGTAATCGTGATACGCGAGCTGACCGTAAAAGCGCAGCGCGTGCTGCGAGGCCGGCAAGAGTCCTTCGCGCTGCGCCGAGACGGCAATGCCTGCCGTATTGTGCAGATGCATCACGCAGAAAGCGTCGGCGCGCGCGGCGTGCACGGCGGCGTGAAGCGCGAAGCCCGTGGCGTTCACCGGATGTTCGCTGGCGCCTAAGATATTGCCTTCGATGTCGATTTTCACGAGATTCGAGGCACACACTTCATCGAATGCGAGCCCGAACGGATTGATCAGGAAGTGGCCGGGCTCGCCGGGCACGCTCGCTGAGATATGCGTGTAGATGAGATCGTCCCATTGATTGAGTGCGGCGAGCCGGTAGGCGGCGGCGAGATCGATGCGGGTTTGCTGCTCGGCAGCGGACATGGGCCCGGATGCGGCGATCCGGCGATTGGGCGCGTGAGCGAATGACATGTTCGTTTCCTTCAAGTACAGGAAGCAGGGGCTAAGCGCGTGACGGCGTGTTGCTGGGCGACGGCTTAGTATGACGCAGATCGCACACGCGATGATCGTTCGCGCAGGCGTGCCGCAGCGCGCGGTTTCCGACTCGCGAGCATAGGGCAGATCCTGCGCGTGCAGCATGCCAGTCCGTTGATAGTGTTTATTTGCGGCAGGCGTTTGCGGGTCGCGTTTGCGCTACGATGGCTCGCAATTTCGGCATTTTCCATTGACACCGATAGGAGACGTCGCGAATGCGAGAAGTGCGCTGGGCATCGGAAGAGGACGGTGGCATCGAGCATCTGGCGTTCGATGCCAACGCCGAAGGCAACGTCGTCGAGAGCGTGCAGACCGGGCAGCGCGACGGCCGCGCATACGGCCTGTGCTACCGCATCGAATGCGACGCGCAATGGCGCGTCAAGCACGCGTTCCTGCGTGTGATGGGCGGCGCGAGCCTGGAGCTTCACGGCGATGGCGCGGGCCATTGGCGTGACGGCAAGGGTCTCGCGCTCGAACCTATCGATGGTTGCATCGACATCGATATCGCCGCGACGCCGTACACGAACACACTGCCGATCCGCCGCTTGAAACTCCGGAAAGACGAGCGCAGGGTGCTGGAGATGGCGTACATTTCGGTGCCCGATTTGCAGGTGACGCGCATGCGGCAAGCCTATACGTGCATCGAACCGGATCGCGAATACCGCTATGAAAGCGTGGGCTCGAATTTCGCGGCGAACCTCAAAGTCGACGAAGACGGTCTCGTGATCGACTACCCGGCGCTCTTCAGACGATTACCCATGGCGGGCTCAGGAATTGATCAGACCATCAACGTAGCGGGGACGTAGCATCTGCGCGAGGTTCATGCTGAGTCACGAAGCGGTCGATGCTTGCGGCGATCCTTGCCGGGTCGCGCAGAATGACCCAGTGCCCCGCATCGATCTCCTCGCGCTGATAGGGACCGAGCCAGCGGTCGAGGCCGACCGAAAGTGCGGGGCCGACATAGCGGTCGTGCTTCGGCACGATGAACAGCACCGGCGCGTGGGCGTGTTTCGGGCGCGGGTGGCGTATCCGGTCGAAGAAATTCGCGCGATAGAGTTCGAGCCCGTTGAGCGCGTTGCGCAGTTGAGCCGGGTCGGGGTCGATGTCGACGCTTTCGCTCCACTTCATCCAAAGCGGCCACGCCCGCACGCCGGCGCAGCGCCACATGATTTCGGGCACGCGCGGAAGATGAAAAAACACGATGTACCACGACCGCAGCCGTTGCGCGAGATCCGCGCCGATTGAGCGCTGCGAAGCGTCGCGCGACGCAGCCGCTACATGATCGAGGCAAGGCCCCGAGATCGACGTGAACGACGCAATGCGTCCGTTGAGCGCCTCGCCGGTGACGGCTTCCCAGCTCTGAATCGAACCCCAATCATGTCCGACCAGATGAAAGGGGCGTGCGCCGCAGGTTGCGTTCGCGACGGTGGCGAGATCGTCGGCAAGCGGTTCAAGCCGATATCCCGCGCGTTCAGAGGGTGCGTCTGAAGCGCCCGCACCACGAACGTCATAAGCGATCACGCGATAGCGCGTTTCGAGCTGCGCACGCAACGGTTCCCACACGGCCGCCGAATCCGGATAGCCGTGCACGAGCACGATAGGCGACGCATCGGGCGGCCCGCTCACATAGACCGCGAGGTTCAGGTCGCCGGAGCGGACGCGCAACGTTTCATACGTCATGCAGGCGCCTTTTCGTCTTGGTGCGGCGGGGCGCCCGGAGCGTGTGTGCCGTATGGCGCGTGGGTCGCGCCGATTGCCGCGAGCAGACTGTCAAGGCGCGCGAGCTGCGCGCGATTGTCGTGATCCCACGGGTGAAAGCTCGGCTTGAAAAAACGCAGCCAATCCAGCGCGATCGTCGGAAACACCCCGCGGCGGCCGAATAGGAAGCGAACGACTTGCCAGATGCCGCGCAGGTGTCCGCCGCGCTTGCGGTCCGCGACGATCAGGCGGACGTGAAAGTCGAACACCAACGTCCAGAACAGGACAGTGACCTCGAGCATCGCGAGGGTGCGCATCAAATAACGCTTCGGTCCCGGCTTGATGACTGCGTTCCACACGTCGAACGACACCGCCTTGTGTTCAGTCTCCTCGAGTGCATGCCACATCCATACCTGCCGGTAATGTTCCTCGGAGCCTTCGAGTCGAGAGGGATCGTCGAGCACCATCCCGGCGAGCATCGCGGTGTAGTGTTCGAGCGCGACGGTTTGCGCGAGCCGGAACGATGGCGGCAAGTGCCGGCGCCCGAAGTTGAAGAGCGCCCATATGCGCTTGTCGAGCTGGTGTGCGGGCAGGCCCGCTGCTTCGAGCTGTTTGTTGTATTCGATATGTTCGCGCGTATGCATCGCTTCCTGGCCGATGAATCCGAGCATGTGTTTCTTGAGGACAGGGTCGTCGATCTGATCGCGGTAGTGACGCACGCTGTCGATGAAGTAGCGCTCGCCGCCGGGAAACATCAGCGACAGCGCGTTGAAAAACTGCGTGACATGCGGGCCCCACGCGTGCCAGTCGCTGACGCGATCGGGCGGCAGCGCGAAATGCAGGTCGCGGCGGATGGGCATCATGATCGGTTCCCCTTGTTCTACTGGCACTGGCGAGACGCAGGTGCGGCGCTCGAGCGGGTCATGCGCGATGCGCGGAGGTGTCGTGCGCCGCATTCCGTTGCGCGCGCCGCTGCATGCGGCGTGCGCTTGCCACGACTAGCGCCTGATAGGTTGCCGGCAGCAGGCGCGCGAGGCAATCGGCGGCGCGCGCGTCGCGGCCGATCAGCACGCGGCGCTTGTTGTGGCGCACGCCGTCGAGAATCACGCGTGCCGCCTCGTCGGCCGACGTGATGAACAGCCGCTCGAAATCGCTTCTGCTCTGTTGTTCGTTGTCGATCAAGAAGCCTGTCATGTTCGAGGCGATCCGGCTCGCTTGAACGATGTTAGTGCGGATACCGCCAGGATGCACGCAGGTCGCCGACACGCCGCACTTCATCAAATCGAGCTCCTGGCGCAGCGATTCGGTGAAGCCCCGCACCGCGAACTTGGTCGCGTTGTACGCGCTCATGCCGGGCTGAGCAAATAGGCCGAATACGCTCGATGTATTGACGATGTGTCCTTCGCCTGCTGACTTCAAGTACGGCAAGAACGCTTGCGTGCCGTGCACGACGCCCCAGAAGTTGACGCCGACGATCCATGCGAGATCCGCGTGGTCCATGCCTTCAATCGTGCTCGAAAGCGCGACGCCGGCATTGTTGAAGACGAGATTCACGCGGCCATGGTGTGCGGCGCTCGACGCGGCCCAGCTGAACATCGCGTCGCGCTCGGCGACATCGAGCACGCGGGTCGTGATCTCGACTTCCTCGCCGTGGTTTTGCACGGCCGCATGCTGCGCGAGCCTTGCGGTATCGGCGAGGTTCGCGCCATGCTGGTCGGCAAGCGCCAGTTCACACCCTTCACGAGCGAGCGCGATCGCAAGCGCGCGGCCCATGCCGGAGCCTGCGCCGGTGATGGCTGCGACTTTGCCGGTAAATGATTTCACCCTTGTTCTCCCTGATTGCTGTGCTGTCGTTTTGTTGTTCGAGGGCGCTTGCGTCAATGACGTATCGCGCAGTGCGACGCGCTACGCTACGCCGTTTCGGTCGAAGGTATCGCAACGCTGGCGTGTTCCGTATTCGCTGAAGATGACTTGAGGCTCGCCGCATAAGCGTAGTAGTCCGCCATCCTGAAGCGCCGCGTCA
The DNA here is from genome assembly GCF_005280735.1 of Trinickia violacea. Lineage (NCBI taxonomy): Bacteria > Pseudomonadati > Pseudomonadota > Betaproteobacteria > Burkholderiales > Burkholderiaceae > Trinickia > Trinickia violacea. The sequence goes on along the minus strand of NZ_CP040078.1, from coordinate 2,611,069 downwards.
GATGCCGGAAGCGCCACGTGAAGCCAGGCCAGAGCGTCGTGTTCTTGCCGGTCTTCGGGTCGAGATACCAGCTCTTGCAACCCCCTGTCGACCAGATCGCGCGCGCGAGCTTTTGCTGGACGCGCTCGTTGTAGGCGCGTTCGACCTGCGCGCGCACCTCGATCGCATCGGCCCCTTCGCGCCGCATTGCTTGCAAAGCACGCAGGATGTACTTCACCTGCGCTTCGATCATCAGCACCATCGAGTTGTGGCCGAGGCCCGTGTTCGGACCGACGATCATGAAAAAATTCGGGTGGCCCGGCAGCGTCGTGCCGAGGTAGGCGTGCGCGCCGTCACGCCAGGTGTCGACGATATCCAAGCCGTCGCGGCCGATCACGACGCCGCGCGCAAACGGATCGGTGACGTGAAAGCCGGTGCCGAAGATCAGGCAGTCGGCAGGGTGGCGCACGCCGTCGGCGGTGACCACGGCATCGTGTTCGATTCGCGCGATGCCGGTTGTCACGACGTCAACGTTCTCGCGCGTGAGTGCCGGATAGTAGTCGTTCGAGATCAGCACGCGTTTGCAACCGATCGTATAGTCGGGCGTCAATGTTTCGCGCAGGACGGGATCGGGAACTTGCTCCTTTAGATGCTTGAGAGCGAGTTTCTGCACGGACTTCATCAGCGCGGGATGCGTCGCGAAACCGAGCACGCGCGCCTCGAGCATCCAATAGAGGCGTGCGCGCGCGAGTCGTTGCAAGAGGGGAAAGCGTTCGAACAGCCGCGTTTCGCGAGGCTTCAGCGCGCGATCCGCTTTTGGCATGATCCACGGTGGCGTGCGTTGAAAGAGATCGAGGTGCGCGACGCGCGGCGCGATTTGCGGCACGAATTGAATCGCGCTCGCTCCGGTGCCGATCACGGCGACGCGCTTGCCGTCGAGCGGATAGTCGTGGTCCCACTGCTGCGAGTGAAAGGCTTTGCCCGCGAAGGTGTCGAGGCCGGGGATGTCGGGCCACACGGCGCGCGACAACGCGCCCATGCCCGATATCAACACGCGCGCCGACAAGTGCTTGCCATTGGCAAAGCGCAATTGCCAGCGCAATGCCGCTTCGTCGTAGACGGCGGAATCGAGTTCGTGATGGAAGCGCAAATGCGGCCGGATCTGAAAGCGCGTCGCGCAGTCCTCAAGGTAAGCGCGAATCTCGGGTTGTGGCGCGAACATACGCGTCCAGCGCGGATTGGGCGCGAACGAGAACGAATAGACATGCGATTGCACATCGCATGCGCAGCCCGGGTAATGGTTGTCGCGCCACGTGCCGCCTAGCGAGCCGGCTTGTTCCGCAATCAGGAAATCGCCGATGCCCGCTTGCTTGAGCCGGATCGCCATGCCGAGTCCGGCAAAGCCCGAGCCGATGATGGCGATGTCGATTGTCTCGGCGTTGGGGCTCGCGCTCATCTGCGCGTCCTTTTGCGTTCATCGCTAATCGTTACATTGTACGATGTAACGATAGGATGTCGCGGTTGCCAGCGCAAGGACGGGTTTAGACGCGAAACTCTATGACCGCTATCCAGCCGGCGTCACGCAGCCGCCGCAAGCCCGCCGTCGATCAGATAGATCGCGAATGAGAACGTGACGATCGACATCGCAGTGCTGACGAGGATGGAAGTGGCGGCCTCGCTTCGATACGCGCCCGCCTCGTTGGCGAACATGGCCGGAATCGTCGCGGACGGCAGCGCGCACAACAGGATCATTTGTTGAGCGTAGAGCCCCTTGACCGAGAGCATGGCCGCGGCTGCGATCATCAGCACGGGATGCAACAGCAGCTTGAGTCCCATGTTCATCCACACCTCGCTCGAAAGATTGAGCCGCACCGACGACATGATGAGCCCGAGGCAGAACAGCGAGACGCCGGGCGTCGCTTTGCCGAGCAGGTTGAGCGAGTCGGCCAGCACCGGAGGCAGCTTGATGGCGAGGAGCGAAAGCAGGATGCCGATGGCGGGAGCCCACATGAGCGGCCGGCGCACGGCGCTCGACACGCTCGCGACGAATGCCTTGGCGCCGCCGCCTTCGCCGCTGGCGATGGTGAGCAGCATCGTAGTTAGCGGAATCATGACGAGGCTGGCAACGAGGTTGAGCACCAGCACGGAGTACAGGCTCGAGGGGCCGAACATGGCTTGCAGGATCGGGATGCCCATGAACGCACCGTCGGGATATCCGTTCACGAAGGCTTTGAGCGTAGCGGCCTTCAGCTCGCGGTAGCGAAACCAGCCGATCGCGAACGCAAGCGCGTACATCCCCATCACGCCGATGAAGGTGGCAAAGACGAACCTGAAGTCGAGCAGTTGCGAGCGCGGCGTGGCTGCCATGCCGGCGAGCAGCAGCGCCGGGAAAATCCAGTTGAGGACGAGACGGCTGATCAACAGGCTGTCCGCGTGATTGAGCTTGCCACGCTTTCCCGCTGCGAATCCGAGCAAGATGACAAATGCGACCGGCAGCAAGGGTCCTACGATACGGTCCAACATGATCTCCTCCGTTGGGTCTGCATGCGTGCTTAGGCGCGAACCCGGTATTCGCGGAGCACGTCCGCGCTGGGTTCGAGACCGAGCCCCGGCCCTTGAGGCACGGCAATCGCACCGTTCTTCGGCGTGATCGCGTCGCCGTAGAGCTGTGCCTCGAGATCGAAATAGCGCCATTCGACGAGCGCGCGCGAGCCTCCCAGCGCGGCATTGGCGTGCACGCTCGCGAGCAGTCCCGGACCGTCGTAGAACGAATGCACCATCACCGTGACGCCGTACGCGTTGGCGAGGGCATACACCTTCTTCAATTCGGTGATGCCGCCCATCTTTGCGGGGCTTGGCTGAATGAAGTCGACGGCTTTGGCTTCGAAGAGATGCTGGAAGTCCATCAACGTCGACGCGTTCTCGCCGGCGGCGACGGCAATGCGTCCCTCCTGCCTGACGCGCGCGAGCCCCGCATAGTCTTCCGGCGGCCATACGGGTTCTTCGAGCCAGCGCAGATTGAAAGGGCGAAGCTTGTCCGCCATGTCGAGCGCTTCGCGCACGGACCACGGGGCGTTGACGTCGAGCGTGATGTCGATGTCGTCGCCCGCCGTCTCGCGCGCCGCGCGTACGCACTCGATATCGATCTCGTGCAGCTTGAGGTGGCGAAATCCGTCGCGCAGCGCGCGAGCGACGTTCTCTCTGACAAGTTCAGGATCGGAGTAGCGAGTCAGGCTTGCATAGGCGCGAAGCGATGTCGCGTCGCTGCCGCCGAGCAATTGGTGGACCGGCTGCCCGGCGGCTTTGCCTGCGATGTCCCACAGCGCGATGTCGATCGCGGAGAGGCCGTGGATCACCGGGCCGCTGCGCCCGAATACATGAAACTTCTTTTGCAGGTCGAGCATCAGCTTTTCCCGCTGCGCGGCATCGCGGCCGATGGCTTCAGGCGCGAGAACCGCATCGATCACGGCCTTCGCGCCGGGCACCGCGTTAAAGCCGAAGGTCTCGCCCCAGCCGACGACACCGGTATCGGTCGTGACCTTGACGACCAACGAGTCGACCACTTGCAGGCCGCCTTTGCCCCAAACCGCCTCGTCGGACCGGCCGCCCGCGGTGAACGGGATGCGCAACGGGATCGTCTCGATGTTTGCAATCTTCATGAAGAGCCTCGAAGTCTGATGAGTTAGCTGGGGATCTGAGTGGGTTTGCAGGTCCGATGGGTGCTAAATCTAGGCTTGTTCGCGCCAAGTACGCATACCCGGCGCGGATAAACACTCTTTACTTCGAGGAATAACTAGGCACAAAAAAGTCTGCACCAAAACCATGTACCCCCGACACGACCCCGATCATCGGACCGGAAAGAAATCGTAAGTATTGGTAGTGCGCGTTTGGTCATGCGCATGGCGGGCTCGCTCCAGACACTGAGCCACATGTCGCCTCATCGGGATTGCCTTACAAAAAAATAACTTTAAGAGGTAGTGGAAATGGAAATTCTGGTAAGCAATCATTGGTGTGAAGAAAGAACGCTCGCTGCCGTTAACGAGGCTATGGGGATCTTGTCGCATCCCGGCAACGCGAGCGCTGTTGCACCAATTTCTGCTGTTCCGGTTTTTCAATTCGACGAAGCGAGTTATGAACATCGGCAATATGAAGCTCGGCGCCAAGCTAATCAGCGCCTTTATCCTGGTGTCGGCCATCAGCGCTATCGTCAGCGTGATCGGTGTCCGCAATATGGGGCAAATCAGCGCAAACGCAGACGCGACCTATCAATTGGATCTGGTGGGGCTCAACCTGATCCAGCAGGCGAATGCCGATGTGCTCAGGGTCGGCACGTATCTGCGCAACGCTATTCTGGCGCCGACTGCCGACCGACGAAGCGCCTCTCTGGCTCAAGCTGAAAAAGCAGTGGCCCAGGCACGCGAGCACCTCAATCAGGCCGAGCCTCTCGCCTACACCGAGAAAGAGAAGGCCACCTTCGCCGATCTCGATCAAAGCTGGCACGACTACATTCAGGCCTTCAACGAAATGAAAGGCAGGATCAGCGCCGCCGGGCCACAGGATCAAGCCGGCCTGACTGACTTTTTGTTGGGCGAATACCATCAGAAGGGTTTCAAGACCCTGGTCCTGATGGGCACCCTGGTCGATGTGAAACAGGGTGATGCACAAACGGCGGCTGCATCTAACGACAGGGTGTACGTCGAGGGCCGCAATCTGATGCTTGTTCTGGTGGCCCTGTCTGTGTTGATCGGTGTGGGCATCGGCGTCCGCATGGCGCGTGGTGTGACACGGCAGTTGGGTACCGAGCCGGCGACAGCCGTCGACTTGGCCAGAAGCGTGGCAGCCGGCGATCTCAGCGTAAGCATCAACCTCCAGCCCGGTGACACGAACAGCCTCATGGCATCGCTGAAGGTGATGCGCGATGCCCTATCGCAGGTCGTGGCGGAAGTCCGCGAGAACGCCGAAGGGGTGGCAACTGCGAGTGCGCAGATCGCGCAAGGGAATCTGGATCTGTCGAGCCGTACGGAGCAGCAGGCGGCATCGCTCGAAGAAACCGCATCGAGCATCGAAGAACTGACCGCCGCGGTCCGTCACAACACGGACAACGCGAAGCAGGCAGCAACGCTCGCCGCGACGGCCTCCGGCGTCGCACAGCAAGGTGGCGAGGTCGTCGGTCGAGTGGTCGAAACGATGCGCGAGATTTTCACCAGTTCGACCAAAATGTCCGAGATCATCACGGTGATCGAGGGTATTGCCTTCCAGACCAACATCCTTGCGCTCAACGCGGCGGTTGAAGCCGCTCGTGCCGGCGAACAGGGCCGGGGCTTCGCTGTCGTGGCCGGCGAGGTGCGCGCACTCGCGCAGCGTAGTGCCAGCGCGGCAAAGGAAATCAAGGACTTGATTGCCAATTCGGTCAACTGGGTGGAGGCGGGCTCGACGCTTGTCGAGCAGGCGGGCGGCACGATCCATGAGATCGTCGCGTCGGTGAAGCGCGTCACCGACATCGTAGGTGAAATCTCGTCGGCGTCCCAAGAACAGAGCACCGGCATCGAGCAGGTCAACCAGGCTGTCAACCAGATGGACCAGGTCACCCAGCAGAATGCCGCGCTGGTGGAAGAAGCGTCGGCCGCGGCCCAGTCGACGGCGCAACAGGCTCAGAGCCTGCGTGCAGCGGTGGCCTTCTTCAAGGTCGACGACAGGCGAGTTTCTGTGTCACGAGCGGACACGCCTCGGAAGGAATCACAGGTGGCGCCGCCGAAAATTCGCGCGTCTTCCCCTGCGAGGTTGACCAAGCCCGCAACGAGGCCGCGCCTTGCCGCCGGCGCGAGCGCCGTGGCCGCAAGCAGCAACGGCGACGCTCGAGACTGGCAGACGTTCTGAGCGGGCAGCCCGTTCAGGTTGGACGACAAACATGGAGACACGGGCCCGTTCCAGGTGGGCCCGATGAAGCAGCACGGGACGCGATTGCAGCCGGTGTGCAGCGCGTTCAGGGCCGTCTCGCTGTCTCCACATGCCGGGGTTGCCGCCGGCTTCGTCACGGTGCTCTTTCGAGGGCCACGCGGGACGTCCCTATGAGGGACAGCGAGATCCGATTCTTGGTGTCTACTCGGATCGTATTCAAAAATATGGAATCACACGCTCCCGTCACTGTATCGAAAGCCGTCGTGAGGTCGTTGGAAGCCGCGAAAATCGACCACGTCTTCCTCGTGCCGGGGAAGATGATCTATCCGCTGCTGGACGCAATCGACAAGTCGCCATCGATTCGCGGAATTGTTTGCGTTCACGAGACCAGCAGTGCGTTCATGGCCGATGGCTATGCGCGGGCTAGCCGTAGATTTGGCGTATGCGTGGGAATTTCCGGACCCGGCACCATGAATTTCGTGCCCGGAATGGCGGCTGCTCACGCGGACCGGATTCCCATGCTTTATATTGCTGGAGGCGTTTCGTCGCGCGCGGAAGGCAAAGGCGCGTTCCAGGACGCTACGCTGAGCGGAATTTTCGAAAGCGGCGTGGTAAAGAGCCTGGTCGAAAATGTCGTAGAACTAAAGAACAAAGACAATCTTCAGGCCGAAATGCGGCGCGCGACAGAAGGGCTGAACTGGATGCGTCGAGCGCAGTCTTTCGTGAGCATCCCCGTCGACGTTCAACGGCAGGAAGCGCTGCCCGGTCGCGACGCATCACGGCAGCCATACGATCACGACGCGTTCAACGCATGCGAGGTCCCCGCCAATCGCGCAGCGTTGGATGCCTTGTGCAACCAGTATTTGCTCCAATCGAAGAGAATCGCTTTCCTGATCGGCAGTCGTGGCAATGACCCGGAGACCGCGAAGGTCTTGCTCGACTTGGCCGAAAAATTCTGCATTCCTGTTGCGACCACGCTATCGGGAAAAGGCGCATTTCCTGAAAATCATGTCCTTTCGCTCGGCGTGTACGGATTCTCGGGCCACTCGCGCGCGGTTCGTGTCATCAACTCGGATGAGCTCGAGGTCCTCGTCGTGTTCGGCTGCGACCTGAATCAGCGCGACAGCATGAACTGGACAGAGAAGCTGACTGCCGGGAAGGAGCTGATCATCTTCGACGACAGCTTCGACGCGCCGGCGACGGGACATATCGCGCGCGGCAGCATTTTCTCCGGGATTGGCGCTACATTCCGTACGCTGTCCCAGATGGACACGAACCGGAATGCCGACTTTCATACGGTTCTTGAACGAAGAAAAGCATGGGTCGCCGAGGTCAACCAGACCCCGCTATACGACCACTACTTCGAGCAAACTGGCGTGCGGGGTTCAGGTGGCGATCTTTTGCTCCATACAGGAGACGTCGTCAAGCAGCTGTGTCATCTCTTGCCGAAGGACGCAAACGTTGTCGTGGATTCAGGCGCCCACCGGATATTCATGGCTCACTACTGGCTATCGTCGGGCATTGGCAACTATTTTTCGTCCAGCTCCCTTGCGCCAATGGGTTGGGCAATAGCCGCCGGGATCGGTATCAAGCTTGCGGCCCCGGAGCGCCCGTGTGTCGTGGTGACCGGAGACGGGTGCATGCTGATGCACGGAATGGAGATTCAGACCGCGGCCCGATACGGGATAAAGATACTTTACGTTGTGTTGAACAATTCTGCGCATGGTGCGGTCCATGTCGACGCGCTCAGCAACGGCTCTATTCCGGAGCAGTTCAGCAAGCTTCCGTGTCATGACTGGACTGCTTTTGCCGCTTCGCTCGGTGTCGCGGCGCGCAGGGTCGAGCGCCTTGATGACCTTGCAGATGCGCTGAGCGAGGCGTCCCGATCCAGCGGCCCATTTCTGATCGAGGTGCTGACCGGCGTTTTTCCAGCGCCGAATCGGTACTACGCGGAATGCGCGGCTTTGTAGGTACGAGCTTTTTTGTGCAAGTAAAAACTTTTTGCGAGCCATTAAGGAATAAATCGGACGCGCATCAGAACAATTCGCGCATGCGGTGATAGAGCATGCCGATTTCCAGCGCGGGTCCGCGCAAAGCCGGACCGCCAGGAAAGCGCACGTGTTGGAGCTTCGCGAAGAGATCGAAGGCGGCGGCGTCTCCCGTGATCGCGCTGGCTACCACGCGCCCCGCGATGCCCGTCAGCGCAACGCCATGGCCGGAAAACCCTTGCACATAGAAGTAGTTTGGATCGATCGCACCGAAGTCGGGCGCACGATTGCGCGTCACGTCGACGAACCCGCCCCACGCGTATTCGACTTTCACATCCGACAGCTGCGGAAACACGCCGACCATGCGCTTGCGGATATCGTCGGCGAGCTTCGCGGGCGATGCGCCGGTCGAACTCGCGCGTCCGCCGAATAGCACGCGGTGGTCTGCGGAAAGGCGGAAATAATCGAGAAAGAAGTTGTTGTCGCAAATCGCCTCGCGTCCGGCGATCAGCGCATCGGCTCGGGCTTGCCCAAGCGGTTCGGTCGCGACGATGTAAGAGGCGATTGGCGCAATGCACGCGGCAACGCGTGGCGGCAATACGCCATTCAGTGTGGCGTTGCCGGCGGCGACAACGAAGCGGCAACGCACTTCGCCATTTGCCGTACGCACGACCGGCCGCGCGCCGCGAACGACTTCGAATACAGGCGAATGCGCGTACAGTTGCGCCCCTTCACGACGCGCGGCATCGGCGAGGCCAAGGCAGTATTTGAGCGGATGCAGGTGACCCGAATGCGGATCGTAGACGCCGGCCAGATAGCGCTCGGATGCGATACGCGCACGCACTTCGCTGCGCTCGAGCCACGACAAATGCGGATAGCCCCAACGCGACGCCGCTGCATCCATCCATGCGCGCAAATCCGGCACGCGTTTGGTCTTCGTCGCTACGGTCAGATAACCCGCGGTGAAATCGCAGTCGATGCCGTACTTCGCGATGCGCTCGCGAATCAGCGCGACCCCGTCGACCGACATCGCCCACAACGCCCGCGCACCATCGAGACCCAGCTGCTTTTCAATGACCTCGTCCTTTGCAAAGCCGACGAGCGCTTGCCCGCCATTGCGGCCCGATGCGCCCCAGCCGGAACGATGCGCGTCGAGCACCGCAACCGAAAGGCCGCGCGCGCGGCATTCGAGCGCGACCGACAAACCGGCAAAGCCCGCGCCGATCACGCAGACATCGACGTCGAGCGTGCCTTCGAGCATCGGATCGTCCACGGCGGGGCGCCGGACGCTGGCTTCGTAATAGGAGCGGCGCGCGAGATCGTCCGCGCGCTTGTCGAGCGTTGCAGTCATCAGATCCAATCCTTCAGTCGGTACCACGCCATCGCGAGCACGAGCGCCGGCGTGCGCAGCAACGCGCCACCCGGAAAATCGCGGTGCCGAATCTTACCGAACAAGTCGAAGCGCGACGCTTGCCCGTCGATCGCTTCGGCGATGAGCTTGCCGGCGAGGCCGGTCGTGTTCACGCCGTGCCCGGAAAAGCCCTGCGCGAAATAGACCGTCGGCGACAGCCGCCCGAAATGCGGCGCGCGATTCATCGTGATGTCGACATACCCGCCCCATGCGTAGTCGATCTTTACGTCGGCGAGCTGGGGGAACGTGACGAGCATGTCGCGGCGCATCGCTTGCGCGAGGTTGGGCGGCGAGAAGGTCGAGTAGCTGACCTTGCCGCCCCACAAGATCCGCCCATCCGGCGACGGACGGAAGTAGTCGAGCACGAAGCGGCTGTCGCACAGCGCGGCGCCCGCGGGCATCAGCGCTTGCGCGCGCGCGTGGCCGAGCGCTTCCGTCGCGATCACATAAGTGCCGACCGGCATGATCTTGCGCGTGAGCTGCGGAGCGAGCGCGCCGAGGTAGGTATTGCACGCGAGCACGACGTATTGCGCGCGCACACGGCCCTTCGGCGTTTCGACGAGATGCCTGCCGTCCTCCTTGCCGATCGACGTCACGCAACTGTCTTCGAAGATTTTCACGCCGGCGTCTTTCGCGGCGCGCGCGAGGCCGAGCGTGTAGTTGAGCGGATGCAGATGGCCGCTGTCGGGATCGAACAGTCCGCCCAGGTAGCGCGACGACTGCACGTACTCCGGCATCGCGTCGCGCTCGACGTAGCGCAAGCGGTCGTAGCCGAAGCGCTTGGCGGCGTCGTCGCGCGCGGCGCGAAGTTCTGCTGCATGGCGCGGCTTGTTCGCCGCGGTAAGGTAGCCGAACGTCAGGTCGCAATCGATCTGGTGTTTCGCGACGCGGTCCTTGACGATGTCGAGTGTCTCGAGACCCATGTCCCAGACGCGCTTCACGTCGGCGTCGTCCATGTGGTTCGCGAACGCATCGATGCCGCATGCGAAGCCCGCGATCAACTGCCCGCCGTTGCGGCCGCTCGCAGCCCATCCGACTTTCGACGCCTCCAGCACGGCGACCGAGTGCCCGCGTTCCGCGAGATTGAGCGCGGTGCTGATGCCGGTGAGCCCGGCGCCGATCACGCAGACGTCGACGCTCAGCGCGTCGGCAAGGGGCGCGTGGCGCGTCGTGTCGTTGGCGGTGGCCGCGTAATACGACGCGACGTGGGGTTGATTCGAGAACTTGAGCATAGGCAGGAAAGGGCGTGAGGTGACGCGTCGATGACGAGCGCGGCGCCTCACGCCGCAGCGGTGCGACAGTTTAGAACGAGTAGATGAACTGCGTGGCGAGCAGATCGTTCGACTTCGCGTACGAACCATCGTTGCGCAGGAACACGGCGTTGTTCGCCCAGTCGTGACGGTATTCGACCTTCACGGTGATCTGCTGAGTCGGATAGAACAGCAGGTCGAGCGCGACGTCCTGGCGGTTTGCGCCCTTGCATTCGATGCCGCCGTCGGTCGAGTTCTGGATGCAATCGGTGCTGACGCCGAAGCCATTGTACGGATCGCGCCCTTGGCTGTTCAGCGCAATGCCGCCACCACCGCCGCCGTTTTTGCTGTCGACGAGGTAGTCGTAGCGCAGTGTCGCGCCCATCCGGCCGAGCACCGGCACATTGAACTTGCGGTGCGCGAGCAGCGACACGCCGTACCACTGCGCTTCGCCGCCGTTGAATGCCGCGTGCTGCTGCTGGCCGTAGTCGACTTCGGCGTTGTAGATCACGTCGGCAAGCGTGTACGTCATATCCGCTTCGCCGAAGAAGAACGTGCCGTAAGCGGTGCTTGACAAGCCGGCAGGACCGAAGCCGACCGTCTGACCGCTCGAATTGGTCGCGGTGGCCAGCGTCTGGCGTCCGATGTTGAACGAGCCGCCGATATCGAGCGCGCTCGACCACGTGTAGTCGGTACGCGCCGTGAACGTCGGGATTTTGTTGCTCGACGTGACCGGATCGCCGAACGCGTTGGTGCCGTTCTGCGTCACCGAGCCGTAAGTGCGGTACTGCTCGTTGCCGAGGAAGAACTTCCACGCCCAATTGCTGCCGTCGCCCGTGTAATTCAAGCCGATGCCGACATAGCTGCCCGGATCGGAGAAGTCGTAGAGCAGGTTATGCGTGAGCGTCTGCATCTGATTCGACTGCTGCACTTCGTAGCCGCCGAAGCTCGGAATCAAGCCGGCCACGAACGTCGTGGTGCCCGACAGCGGCACGTTGACCACAGCCGTATTGAGGATGTCGAGCCCCGTGCTGCCGTGCTCGTTCTGCAGCAGCGTGATGCCGTTGCCGCGGTTCGGCATCAGCGTGATCTCGGCGGACGGCGCCATCGGGCCCACGCCGAACGTCTTCTTGATGTCGAGATACAGATCGCCGAACGTGCTGTTGAAGTAGTTGTAGCTGCTTTCGTGGTTCGCGAACAGGAACGACGAGCTGCTTTGCGCGCGGTTATACACGTAGGTCGGGTCGATGTAGCCCGTGACCGAGAGGCCCGCGATCGGTCCGGTGTTGGCCGCGTCGGTGAGCGAATCGACCTTCAACTGCTGATTCGCGATCTGCTGCTTCATCGACGTGAGGTCGTCGTTGGTCAACGTCGCTGTCGCCTTGCCGTAATCCGGCGACGAGATATCGACCGGCGCGGCGGGCGCAGCCGTGGCCGCTGTCGCGACCGCTGCCGTGCCCGAGGTCCCCGCAACGGCCGGCTTGGACGCCACTTCCGCCTTGAGTGCCTTGACTTCTTTTTGCAGCGCTTTCAGTTCGGCTTGAAGCGCTTTGATTTCCGCACTCGTGGAGTCGGCTAAAGCAATCCCCGGCATGCTGGCCGCCACCAGCATGCATATCAGTTTCTTTTGCATCCCAATTCTCCGTTCTAGGTCGTTTTGCAGTGAGGTTTCTAGTTCGATTCGTTTCAGGCCGTGCCGAGTGATTCGGGCGCCTTGCGGGCGCTCGCCGTTTGCGGAATTCGCGGTGTTTTCGTGTCGTCGGGCTCGACTGACGCAAAGGCCATTTGCATATCGCGCATCCGCTTGCGCTCCTTCGCGAGCATCGTCTGGTTCACGAAAATGACGCCGATCGTCACGAGCGTGATGAAGAGGGTTGCGAGCGCATTCATTTCGGGGTTCAGGCCGAGACGCACGCGCGAGAACACGACGAGGGGCAGGGTGGTCGAGCCGGGTCCGGACAGGAACGCCGACAGCACGAGGTCGTCGACCGACAGCGTGAACGAGAGGAGCCACCCGGACAGGATCGCCTGCGAGATCAGCGGCAGCGTGATGACGAAGAACACCTTGAGCGGCGTGGCGCCGAGATCGAGCGCGGCCTCTTCGAGCGACTTGTTCAGCTCTTTCACGCGCGACTGCACGATGATCGCGACATACGACACGCACAGCATCACGTGACCGATCCACATCGTGGTGATGCCGCGGCCCTTGGGCCAGCCCAGCATCTGCTCCATCGCAACGAACAGCAGCAGCAGGGAGATGCCCTGAATCACCTCGGGAATCACGAGCGGCGCGTTGATCATGCCGGCGAACAGCGTGAAGCCGCGAAACCGCCCGAAGCGAGCCAGCACGAAGCCGGCCCAGGTGCCGATCACGACCGACGCGCACGCCGTCATCAAGGCGAGCTTGAACGACAGCCATGCCGCGGTCAGCAGCTCGTCGTCCTTGAGCAGCGCGCCATACCACTTGAGCGAGAAGCCGGACCAGACCGTGACGAGCTTCGACTCGTTGAACGAGAAGACGACGAGGCTGACGATCGGGATGTACAGGAACAGGAAGCCGACCGTGAGCACCGTCGCGGACAGGGGTTTGCTGGGCTTGATCATTTGGTGCTCTCCAGTTCCTTGACCTGGTAGTACTGGAACACGGCCATCGGCACGAGCAGCAGCACGACCATCGCGACCGTCACGGCGGATGCCATCGGCCAGTCCATGTTGTTGAAGAACTCGTCCCACATCACGCGGCCGATCATCAGCGTGTCGGCGCCGCCGAGCAGTTCGGGGATCACGTACTCGCCCACCGCCGGGATGAACACGAGGAGACTCCCCGCGATGATTCCGTTCTTCGAGAGCGGCAGCGTGATGCGCGTGAAGGCGGTCCAAGGCTTGGCGCCGAGGTCGTACGCGGCTTCGAGCAGCGTGAGGTCCATCTTCACGAGGTGGGCGTAGAGCGGCATCACCATGAACGGCAGGTACGAATAGACCATGCCGATATAGACGCCGATATCGGTGCGGTAAAGACGCAGCGGCTCGTGAATCAGGCCGATCGCCATCAGGAAGTGGTTGAGCAGGCCGTTGTCCTTGAGGATGCCGATCCACGCGTAGACACGAATCAGGAACGACGTCCAGAACGGCAGCATCACGGCCATCATCAGGACGTTGCGCGTCGCCGGATTCGAGCGGGCGATGTAGTACGCCATCGGATAGCCGATCAGCAGGCAGAAGAAGGTCGAAATCGCGGCCATCTTCAGCGAGCTGATGTAGGTGGCGATGTACAGATCGTCTTGCATCAGGAACACGTAGTGTCCGAGCTGCAAGGCGAAGTGCACGACGCCGTCCTTGATGCTGACGAGATCGTTGTACGGCGGAATGCCGAGCTGTTGATCGGCGAAGCTGATCTTCAGCACGAGCACGAACGGCACGGCGAAGAACACCGTGAGCCAGAGGAATGGGAAACCGATGACGGTCGTTCGGCCCGAAGGCGTGAAGCGAGCGACAAGGGCGCGCAGCGGCGCGAACGACGAACCGGTGTTGGCGTTCGCGGCGCTCAAGGAGGAGGTGGCGGGGTTTCTCATTGCGTCAGCACCACGCCGCTAGCGGGCGACCAGTAGACGAACACGTCGTCGTTGTAGGCGGGCGCACCGTCTTGCAGGAGGTGCGAGCTGGAGAGATTCGACACGACGACTTTGCCGCTCGGCAGGCGCACGTGGTACAGCGAATAGCTGCCCATATACGCGATATCCGTGACGACGCCGCGCGCCCAGTTGTGAGCGGCACTCGGCTTGTCGCGCGACACGCGCACGCGCTCGGGGCGCACCGAGATCCCGACCGGCATGCCGAGCGGCCCGGTGATGCCGTGGCTCACATACATGCGCGCTTCGAGGTCTTCGCTTTCGACGAAGATGTGGTCGGGCTCGTCTTCGACGACGTGGCCTTCGAACAGGTTGGTCGAGCCGATGAACTCGGCGGAGAAGCGGCTGTTCGGGAATTCGTAGACTTGCGACGGCGAGCCGATCTGCACGATCTTGCCTTCGCTCATGACGGCGATGCGGCCTGCCATCGTCATCGCCTCTTCCTGGTCGTGTGTGACCATCACGCAGGTCACGTCGACCTTCTCGATGATGTTGACGAGTTCGAGCTGGGTCTTCTGGCGGATCTTCTTGTCGAGCGCGGACATCGGCTCGTCGAGCAGCAGGAGCTTCGGGCGCTTGACGAGCGAGCGTGCGAGCGCGACGCGCTGCTGCTGGCCGCCCGACAGTTGATGCGGCTTGCGGCCCGCGTACTTGCTCATCTGCACGAGCGCAAGCGCATCGGCCACGCGTTCCTTGATCTCGTTCTTCGGCGTGCCTTCCTGCTTGAGGCCGAAGGCGATGTTGGCCTCGACCGTCATGTGCGGAAAGAGCGCGTAGGACTGAAACATCATGTTGACGGGGCGCTTGTACGGCGGCAGCGTCGCGAGGTCTTCACCGTCGACGTAAATCTTGCCGGACGTGGCCGTCTCCAGGCCGGCGAGCATTCTGAGCAACGTCGACTTGCCGCAGCCGGAGCTGCCGAGCAGCGCGAACAACTCGTTCTTGGCGATCGACAAATTGACGTTGTCGACGGCGGTGCTGTCGCCGAATTTCTTGACGACGTTTTCGATGCGAACGAATTCGTCCGATTTCGCTTGCTTCGTGAAAGCGAT
Organism: Trinickia violacea; assembly: GCF_005280735.1. Classification (NCBI taxonomy): domain Bacteria; kingdom Pseudomonadati; phylum Pseudomonadota; class Betaproteobacteria; order Burkholderiales; family Burkholderiaceae; genus Trinickia; species Trinickia violacea. The sequence continues at coordinate 2,595,862 of NZ_CP040078.1, read as the reverse complement.
GGGCGAATTGCGGTTCGATTGCGGCGCTTCAGGCGCCTTGATGGAAGCTGTCGTATTCATGATCTAACCATTCCGTGCGAATCGCAGGCATGAGTTCTCCCGTGCGAGGCGCGAATGCGACTCACAGGGCGTGCAGCGATCGAAAGAAACTTGGGGACTGCGCGGGGAGAATCCCGTTAGCGCAGGTTGACTACCGTGATGCGACTTCTTGCCGGCGAGGGATCGAGCGACCCCTCACCCGCGGTCATGAGGCAATCAGTGGCCGGTTTTCAGTTGGGCCCAGAGGCGGTTTTCGAGGCGCAGGATGTCCGTGGGAATCGGCTTCATCAGCGTCATCTTCTTCAGCACGTCGTCCGACGGATAGACGGTCTGGTCGTTCGCCACCGCGGGTGTCACGAATTGGCGTGCGGCATGATTGGCGGTCGGATAGAACACCTCATTGGTGATCGCCGCATTGACCTTTGGATCTTCGATGTAGTTGATCCACTTCATCGCGGCTTCGGGGTGCGGGGCGTCCTTCGGAATGACCATCACGTCGAACCACAGGAGGCCGCCTTCCTTCACGTTCGCGAACTTCACTTCATACGAGCGCTTGGCTTCCATCGTGCGGCGGCGCGCGATGCCGACGTCGCCCGACCATGCGACCGCGACGCAGATGTCGTTGTTCGCGAGGTCGTTGATGTAGCCCGACGAGTTGAACTGCGTGATGTACGGGCGCACTTGCTTGAGGACCTGGAACGCGGCCTGGTAGTCGCCCGGGTTCGTGCTGTTCGGGTCCTTTTTCATGTACTGCAGAACGGCCGCGAATACGTCCACGGGTTGGTCGAGGAACGACACGCCGCAGCCCTTCAGCTTCGAGAGATTCGCGGGATCGAACACGAGCGCCCAGCTATCGACGGGCGCGCTGTCGCCGAGCGCTTTTTTAACGGCTTCGACGTTGTAGCCGATGCCGTCGGTGCCGTAGGCCCAGGGCACGCCGTACTGATTGCCCGGGTCGGCATCGGAAATCATCTTCATGAGCGTCGGGTCGAGGTTCGCCAGATTCGGCAGCTTCGATTTGTCGAGCTTCTGATAAACGCCCGCCTGGATCTGCTTCGCCATGTAGTTCGACGTCGGCACGACGATGTCATAGCCCGAGCTGCCCGCGAGCAGCTTGGCCTGCAGCGTGTCGTCGCTGTCGTAGTTGTCGTACTTCACGTGGATCGACGTTTCCTTTTCGAAGTTCGGAATCGTGTCCTTCGCAATGTAGTCGGACCAGTTGTACACGTTCAGTTCGCTGTCGGCGGCGAGCGCCGGCGTGGCGAATGACGCGGACAAACTCGTGACGGCTAACAGAGCGGCCCCCGCGATCGCATGACGAAGATGACATCCAGAACAATTAACGCTCATGATGAGATTTCCCTTGGAAATGAAAACCCGGCGCGGGTGCCCCCTCTTGTGTGCGGTCGCCGCACCCGTGCCAGGACGGAACTGCCGTTACGAAAGGCCCAATTTCTGTGCGGTGGCGTCGATGGCTTTCTTCGCCTTCGACACGATTTCATCGATCTCGCCACGCGTGATCACGAGCGGTGGCGACAGCAGCATCCGGTCGCCGGTGGCTCGCATGATCAAGTTGCCGTTAAAGCAATAGTCGCGGCAGATCGTGCCGACGTCGCCGCCGTTCGCGAAGCGCTTGCGCGCTTTCGGGTCCTCGGCGAGCTGCAGGCCCGCGACGAGCCCCGCGCCGGCGATCTCGCCGATGATCGGATGGTTCGAGAAGGTTTCGCGCAACAGATTCTGGAAGTAGGGGCCGGTGTCAGTCTTCACGCGCTCGACGATCTTCTCGTCGCGCAACAGCTTGAGATTCGCCACCGCGACGGCCGCCGCGACCGGGTGGCCCGAGTAGGTGAGGCCGTGATTGAATTCGCCGTTCTCGATGATGACCTTCGCTACGCGGTCATGCAGCGCGACGGCGCCCATCGGCACATAGCCGCTCGTCAAGCCCTTGGCCAGCGTCATGAGATCCGGCTCGAAGCCGAAGTGCTGATGAGCGAACCATTCGCCGGTGCGGCCGAAGCCGCCGATCACTTCGTCCGCGACGAGCAAGATGTCGTACTTGCGGCAGATGCGCTGGATTTCCGGCCAGTAGGTCGAAGCGGGGAAGATCACGCCACCCGCGCCTTGGAACGGCTCGCCGATGAACGCCGCCACGTTCTCCGCGCCGAGTTCGAGAATCTTGGCTTCGAGCTGCTGTGCGCGAGCGAGGGCAAATTCTTCTGGCGTCAAGTTGCCTTCGGCTTCGCCGAAGAAATACGGCTGATCGATGTGGACGATGTGCTCGACCTTCGACGGCATCTGCTCATGCATGTAGCCCATGCCGCCCAGCGTGCCGCCCGCGATCGTCGAACCGTGATAGCCGTTCTTGCGCGAAATCACATACTTCTTGGACGATTTGCCTTGCGCGCCCCAGAAGCGATGAGCGATGCGCAGCACCGTGTCGTTGCCTTCCGAGCCGCTGTTGCAATAGAAGAAGTGGTTGAACGCAGCGGGCGTGACTTCCGCGAGCAGCGCGGACAGTTCGATGACGGGCGGGTGCGTCGTCTTGAAGAACGTGTTGTAGAAGGGCAGTTCCTGAAGCTGCTGGTAAGCGGCATCGGCTAGTTCCTTGCGGCCATAGCCGACGTTCACGCACCACAGGCCGGCCATGCCGTCGATGATCTTGTTGCCGTCCGAGTCCCACAGGTAGACGCCTTTCGCCTTCGTGATCACGCGGCTGCCTGCGCGATTGAGCGTGCCCATGTCCGAGAACGGGTGGATGTGGTGGGCGGCGTCGAGCGCGCGGTATTGCGCGGTGCTGCGCGCTTGACTCGTCTGGCCGCTGGCGGCCGCGGCGGGCTGCACGTAAGCGACTTCGTCGGTTCTGTAGCTCATGTTTCCTCCGGTTGGTTTGCGCTTGCGCGTTGTTGGCTCAAATGATTGGCTCAAACGTGCAGCAGCAAATGCCTGCGTTCCCACGAACTGATGACGCGGAAGAACGCTTCGTATTCGGTTTCCTTCAGCGCGAGATACGCCTTCACGAAGCGCTCGCCGAGGATGTCGGAGAGCGGTTCGCACGCGCCCATCAAGCTCAAGCCCTCTTCGAGATTGCGCGGGAGCTGATACGGCAGCTCGTAGCCGTCGCTCGTGAGCGGCTCGGTTGGCGCAAGCTTTTGCGTCATGCCGAGATAGCCGGCGGCAAGCGTGGCGGCGATCGCGAGGTATGGGTTGCAGTCCACGCCGGGGATGCGGTTCTCGACGCGCCGTGCAACGGGCGACGAGTGCGGTACGCGGAAACCCACGGTGCGGTTGTCGTAGCCCCACTGCACGTTGATCGGCGCGGCCATGAAGCGCGACAGACGCCGGTACGAGTTGATGTAGGGCGCGAAGATCGGCATCAGCGCGGGCGTGTATTTCTGCAAGCCGGCGATGTAGGCGTAGAACATTTCGGTCGGCGCACCGTCGGCGCCGGTGAACAGATTGCGACCGGTTTCCTCGTCGAGGAGGCTCTGATGCACGTGCATGGCCGAGCCCGGTTCGTTCTCCATCGGCTTCGCCATGAACGTCGCGTACATGTGGTGACGCAGCGCGGCCTCGCGCACGGTGCGCTTGAACAGGAACACGCGGTCAGCGAGATTGAGCGGATCGCCATGCAGAAAGTTGATTTCCATTTGCGCCGCGCCGACTTCGTGAATCAACGTGTCGACTTCGAGCTCCTGCACCTCGCAGTACTCGTAGATGTCCTCGAACAGGGGGTCGAATTCGTTGACCGCTTCGATGGAATACGCTTGCCGGCCGGTCTCCGCGCGGCCTGTACGGCCGACCGGCGGCTGCAGCGGCAGGTCGGGGTCCTTGTTCATGTCGACCAGATAGAACTCGAGCTCCGGTGCGACGACGGGCTTCCAGCCCTTGGCCTTGTACAGTTCGAGCACGCGGCGCAGCACGCGGCGCGGCGAGATCGCGACCGGCGAGCCGTCGAAGTGCACGCAGTCGTGGATCACTTGCGCGGTCGGATCGACGGCCCACGGAATGAGGCGGATCGTCGACGCGTCGGGAACGCAGACCATGTCGGGATCGGTGACGCCGGTGAAGCTGCCGTCTTCTGGATACTCGCCGGTGACGGTCTGGATCATGACGGCCTGAGGCAGCCGCATCGATTCGCCGGATTCGAACTTGTTGCGCGGAATGATCTTGCCGCGCGCGATACCGGCCATGTCGGGGATGATCGCTTCGACTTCGGTGATGCGGTGTTTCTTCAGAAATTCATCAATGTCTTGCATGATTGTTCTCTTGGCAGAGTTGTGCGCGGACCGGCTGATCAGCGGCGTGCGGCAGCCGCCAGTGCGGCATCCAAGCCGGCCCTGGTGCGCATTCGATCGCGGCAGGCTGCGCCGAACGCACGGAAGATCGCATTCGAGAGCGGGTCGTCCGCCTGTTTCCACTCCGGGTGCCATTGCAGGCCCAGGGCGAAAGCGGGGGCGTCCTTCACGCTGATCGCTTCGATCAGTCCGTCCGGCGCGACGGCTTCTACTACCAAGCCGTCTCCAAGCCGCTCGACGCCTTGTCCGTGCAGTGAATTCACGCGCGCCTCGAGCGCGCCGCCAGCGAGGCGGCTGAGCAATCCGCCTTGGCTCAGGCGGATCGAATGCGAGGGCCCGTATTGCACGTCAAGGGCGTCGTCTTTGTTCTCGCGGTGGTCGTTGAAGCCTTCCACCGCGTGAACGCTTTGATGCAGCGTCCCGCCGAAGACCACATTCATCTCCTGAAAGCCACGGCAAATCGCGAGGACGGGGACGCCCGCATCGATCGCCGCGCGCATCAGCGGCAATGTCGTCGCGTCGCGCGCCGGGTCGTGCAGCGTGCCCGGCACGCTCGTCTCGCCGCCGTAGTGATGCGGCTCGACGTTCGAATAGGCGCCGGTGAAAAGCAGCCCGTCGACCGCAGCCAGGACGTCCTCGGTTGCCTGCTTCGCACCAAGAGCGGGCAGCAGCAGCGCCAACGCCTCCGAGCCGTCGACGATCGCGGCGATGTACTTCTCGCCGGTCGCATGGGACGGATGCGCTCCCATCATCGTTCTGTCGGCGGTAACGCCTACTAGCGGTTTCTTTCGCATGACTAACAGTGTGATTCAGTGGCCGCGGCAAGCGGCATCGAAAACGTTCGCATTGGGCAGCGGCGCGGCGCGGTTTTCTGCGGACGAGCAGAGTCCGCCTGACGTTGCGCGATAGCGCACGCCTGACCCAAGCGAAATGGCTGGAGCGATTCGATTTCCCGGATGCGGGGCGCAACGATTCCCATCGCTCGATCGGCGCAAGGCCAAGGCGAAAACCAAGGCCAAGCGACGGACGAGCGAAAACGAGCGCAATACGTGCGAATCAACGCACGTTCACGCAATCCGATCAATCGAACCGCGAAGAAGGAAAGAGGCGCTACGGGAGCAGGGAAGCGACCTCGTCGCAGTGCACCGCAATGAAGGCGCGTGCTGCGACTGAATTATGGCGTCGGACGGAGCGACGGGAGAGGATCGTGAAGACGGACAGGAAACGGCGAAACGCAAGGCTGCCGCTGCTGCCGTCGGCGATGGCGCCGTCAGCACGGGGGCAACCCCGCATCTGACTTCGATCCCACCTAACCAAAGGGCCTCGGACTCTCACGATTACACTCGACTGGCTGCGTTGAAAGTATTGAACGCCTCGTTCGAGAAAACGCGTGGGCGTTTAAAAAAACGGGGCATCGGTTTATCGTTTGCACCTTTATGAGCCATTTATGCTGCATTGCGTGACAAAGGTGTGACGACGACCTGTGAACCAGGATATACGAGCCAAAAACGGCGTCAATTCCTTTTATGAAAATTTTGCTCGGGGGTTACCCTGAGCATGTGCAAGACACACGGGCAAGCGGAATATTGGGGGACGGGGCCGCGATTTCTTAGATTTTTCAGGGTTTCCCCGAGCGGCGCGCGCGTCAAAGTGATTAGAATATTCAACACCGTGATCGCTATCCACGCCAAACCAACCCCGATTCGAGAGCGCATCGTGTCCATCGAAGTGGCTACCCGTCTTCAGTACATTCGTAAGAAGCATGGCTTGTCGCAGCGCGAATTGGCCAAGCGCGCTGGTGTGACGAATGGAACGATCTCGCTCATCGAGCAAAATCGCGTGAGCCCTTCGGTGGGCTCGCTCAAGAAATTGCTCGAATGCATACCGATGAGTCTCGCGGAGTTCTTCACGTTCGATATCGAGGAGAACCACGCGGTCATTTCGCGCCGCGCCGACATGCCGAATCTCGGCAACGAGTCGATCGAGTTCTACCTGGCCGGGGCCGGCGTGAAAGACCGCAACATGTGCATCATGCGGGAGGTCTATCAACCGCTCTCGGATACGGGCCCCGAGATGCTGCAGCATGAAGGACACGAGGGCGGTGTCGTCGTCAGCGGCCAGATCGAGTTGACTGTCGACGGCACGACGTGGCTGCTCGACCCCGGCGACAGCTATTACTTCGAAAGCCGCTTGCCGCATCGCTTTCGCAATTCGAGCGCGGAGCAAGTCTGCGAGATCGTGTCGGCGAATTCGCCGGCGACGTTCTGAAGGCTGCGCTCAAGCGTAAGCGCAAGCGCAAGCGAACCCAATCTCGACACAGTACCGGCGCACGACGCGCATCGCGTTCCAGCCGGTGCAGCCATCACGATTCACGGCGCACCGCGCATCGAACGCATAACAGTGAGGCATCCTGATGGAAAAGAAGAACCTGAGTTATTGGAATGACTTGGCCGCCAAGCTTTCGATCGAAGGGCGGGCGTTTATCGACGGCGAATACTGCGCTGCTGCATCCGGCCGCACGTTCGATTGCGTGAGCCCGATTGACGGCAAGGTGCTCGCGAAGGTCGCAGACAGCGGCGCGGAGGATGTGGATCGCGCCGTCGCCGCTGCGCGGCGCGCCTTCGAAGCGCGCGTATGGGCAGGGCGCAATCCGCGCGCGCGCAAGAAGATCCTGCTGCGCTGGGCCGCACTCATGCGCGAGCATCTCGACGAACTCTCGCTGCTCGAAACGCTCGACGCCGGTAAGCCGATCGGCGACACGACGAGCGTCGACGTACCCGGCGCCGCGTATTGCGTCGAGTGGTTTGCCGAAGCGATCGATAAAGTCGGCGGCGAAGTGGTGCCGAGCGATCATCATCTGGTGGGGCTCGTCACGCGTGAGCCGATCGGCGTGGTCGCGGCTGTCGTGCCGTGGAATTTTCCGATCCTGATGGCCTCGTGGAAATTCGGCCCGGCGCTCGCGGCGGGCAACAGCGTGGTGCTCAAGCCGTCGGAGAAGTCGCCGTTGACCGCGATCCGCGTCGCGCAACTCGCGCACGAGGCCGGTATTCCGGCAGGCGTGTTCAACGTGCTGCCGGGCGGCGGCGAGCCGGGCAAGCTGCTCGCCTTGCATCAGGACGTCGATTGCCTCGCGTTCACGGGCTCGACGAATGTCGGCAAGCTGATCATGCAATACGCGGGACAGTCGAACCTGAAGCGCGTGTGGCTCGAACTCGGCGGCAAGTCGCCGAACATCGTGCTGCCCGATTGCCCGGATCTCGATCGCGCGGCCAATGCCGCTGCGGGCGCGATCTTTTACAACATGGGCGAAATGTGTACGGCCGGTTCGCGACTGCTCGTGCATCGTGAGATCAAGGATGCGTTCCTCGATAAAGTCATCGCCGCCGCGCGCAGCTATACTCCGGGCAACCCGCTCGATCCGCAGACCACGATGGGTGCGATCGTCGACAAGATCCAGCTCGAGCGCGTGCTCGGCTATATCGAAGCGGGACGCGCAGAAGCGAAGCTCTTGCTGGGCGGCTCGCGTGTGAAGCCGGAAAGCGGCGGCTTCTATATCGAGCCGACGATTTTCGATGTCGCGACGCCGGATGCGAAGATCGCCCGCGAGGAAATCTTCGGGCCTGTGTTGTCGGTCATCACGTTCGACAGCATCGAAGAAGCGGTGAAGATCGCGAACGACAGCGAATATGGCCTCGGCGCCGCGGTTTGGACCGCGAACCTGACCCACGCGCACGAAATCGCGCGCAGCTTGCGGGCGGGCACGGTATGGGTCAACTGCTACGACGAAGGGGGCGACATGAACTTCCCGTTCGGCGGCTATAAGCAATCGGGCAACGGCCGCGACAAGTCGTTGCACGCACTGGAGAAGTACACCGAGCTGAAGTCCACGCTCGTGCGGCTGCGCTAAAGGATTCGCAAGCCAGCGCGACGGCGCCATTGCGCGCGCCGTCGCGTTCCCAATGAATCCGACGCCGAACTGGCGCGCTCAACCAGGAACCCTCGCGCGCCTGATTCGGCACGTTCCATCAGGTCTCTCATGACTGAACTCCTCTATGGCGATGGCGCCATTCGCCGTCCGTCCCTCTACGGGTCTTCCATCGAAAACACTTACGCGGGCGTGCTGTCGTTCATGCGACGCAAATACACGCGCGAACTCGACGGCGTCGATGTCGTCGTGTCCGGTGTGCCGCTCGATCTCGCCACGACGTTTCGCTCGGGCGCGCGGCTAGGGCCGTCGGCGGTGCGCGCGGCGAGCGTGCAGCTTGCCGAACTGGATCCTTACCCGTGGGGCTTCAACCCGTTCGACGATCTCGCCGTGACGGATTACGGCGATTGCTGGTTCGACGCGCACAACCCGCTCTCGATCAAGCCCGCGATCATCGAGCATGCGCGCACCATCCTGCGCTCGAACGCGAAGATGCTGACCTTCGGCGGCGATCACTACATCACGTATCCGCTGCTCGTCGCGCATGCGGAGAAGTACGGCAGGCCGCTCTCGCTGATTCACTTCGACGCGCACTGCGATACGTGGGCCGACGACAGCCCCGATTCGCTCAATCACGGCACGATGTTTTACAAGGCTGTGAAGGAAGGGCTGATCGATCCGAAGACGTCGGTGCAAGTGGGCATTCGCACCTGGAACGAGGACTTTCTCGGCATCAACATCCTCGACGCTGCCTGGGTGCCCGAGCACGGCACACGTGCTGCGCTCGAGCGGATTACGTCGATTGTCGGGAGCGCTCCGACGTACTTGACGTTTGATATCGATTGCCTCGATCCGGCGTTTGCGCCGGGAACGGGCACGCCGGTGCCCGGCGGGTTGAGCTCCGCCCAGGCGCTCGCGATCGTGCGCGGCTTGGGGGCGGTGAACCTGATCGGTGCCGATGTCGTGGAGGTGTCGCCTGCTTATGACCAAAGCGAAGTGACGGCGCTCGCCGCCGCGCATATCGCTTGCGACCTGCTGTGCCTGTGGCGCCAGAAGAAGGTCGGGGCGCGCTGACGACGCGTGATGACCGCGCTCGGTCTTCTGCGGGTACGAAAGACCGAGCGCGACGCCTTAACCCCGATTCGCCGTTGTCTCGCGATAATAGAGCGATCCGCCCTTGGATCGACAATTCGACAAATCGACGAGAAAGACCGCGACATGAACGACTCCACCGACATCCGTTTCCTGCTGGCAATACGAGATTCCGGCAGCCTCGTTGCGGCAGCGAGAAAGCTCGGGCTATCGCCGTCCGCGGTCACGCAGCGCCTTCAACAGATCGAGAAGAAGCTCGATACGCGGCTGGTCGACCGCACGGCCCGCGGCCTGCGGTTCACGGAAGAGGGAACGTTGCTGTGCCGGCGCGGCGCGGAACTCGTCCAGCAGTTCGACATGCTGTTCGAGGAGGTGCAGGCTCGCCGTTCGGGGCTCGTCGGCACCTTGAGTATCGCCGCGCCGCTAGGGTTCGGGCGGCGCTACGTCGCTCCCGTCGTTGCCGACTTTCAACAGGACAATCCCGGCGTCGACATCGTGCTGACGCTGTCCGACCAGCCGCTGACCGAAGCGGCCGACCGGTACGACATCGTCGTGCACATCGGCGAGTTGCCGGCGTCGAATCTGGTCGGTTATGCGATTGCGCCGAACTCGCGCTTCGTTTGCGCGGCGCCGTCGTTGCTGAAACGCTTCCCGAACCCGCAGAGCCCCGACGATTTGGCCAAGCTCCCGTGCATCGTGCTGCGCGAAAACAATGAAGATGTGTCGCTCTGGCAGTTTCGCAAAGGCCGCGCGGCGCGCAGCGTCAGGGTTCCGTCGAAGCTGATCTGCAACGATGGCGAAGTGATTCGCCGCTGGGCCTGCGAAGGGCGCGGCGTGATTCTCCGTTCCGAATGGGACGTCGCTGACGATATCGCGAAGGGAAATCTCGTGCGGCTGCTGCCCGCATGGAAGACATCGGATGCCGATGTGATCGCGCTCACTCACCATCGCGTGAGCTTGCCCGCTCGCACCAAGCAATTCATGCGGTATTTGCAGGACCGGTTCAAGCCGAAGCCGCCGTGGCGAACCTGAGCGGCCGATTGTCGAACCCGTCGACGAGCATTCAGTTTCTTCGAATGATTGAGTGAGCTGGACTGAATCGCCAACGCAGATTCGAACTCTATACTTGACGCCATGAACGAACGACAACTCCGGGAGTGTCCTGGCTCATGAGCGATTCATCTTCGACGTCCGCCTATCCGAAAGCGGTGCTCTTCGATCTGCTGACCGCGCTTCTCGATTCATGGACGCCGTGGAATCGAGCCGCGGGTTCGGAGGAAGCGGGCAGGGCTTGGCGCGCGGAGTATTTGCGTCTGACCTATGGCTGCGGTGCTTATGTCGAATACGAGCAGTTGGTGAGGCAAGCGGCGGCACGGGTAGGCTTGCCCGAAGCCGCGCCGCTCGCGCTCCAAGCGAACTGGCTGCAATTGACGCCGTGGAGCGGCGCGGTAGAGGCGTTGCAGCAGCTTCGCCCGCATTGCAAGCTGGCGGTTGTGACCAACTGCTCGATACGGCTTGGCCGCCAAGCGGCCGAAATTCTTCCCGTCGAATGGGATGGGGTGATCACGGCGGAAGAAGCGGGCGTCTACAAGCCGGACCCGCGTCCGTATCGACTTGCGCTAGACAAGCTCGGTGTGACCGCCGCGGACGCCGTGTTCGTGGCCGGCTCCAGTTACGACATGTTCGGCACCGCTGCGGTCGGCTTGCGGACCTACTGGCACAACCGAGTCGGGCTTGAATTGAAAGAAGGGGCGCCGCCGCCTGAAATCGAAGCGCCGACGCTCGTCGAGCTGGTGTCGTGGTGCAGCCGCTTTGGTGCATCGTCCCGCAGTAATGTCCCGCAGTAACTAAGCCGATTGAAATCATGAAACTCGACGAACTCGATACGCCAGCCGCACTGGTCGACATCTCGCGGATGGAACGGAATATTGCGCGCATGCAAGCGCGTATGGACGCGCTCGGCGTGACATTCCGCCCTCATGTGAAAACCACCAAATGCCTGGACGTGGTCCGCGCGCAATTGGCGGCGGGCGCGAAAGGCATCACTGTTTCGACACTGAAAGAAGCCGAAGCGTTTTTTGCTGCCGGCGTGACCGATATTCTTTACGCGGTCAGTATCGCGCCATCGAAGTTGCCGAGGGCGATGGCGTTAAGACAGAAGGGCTGCGATCTAAAGCTCGTGATCGACAACGTCCCTGCGGCAGTGGAGATTGCAAAGTTCGCGAGCGAGCAGCGCGAATCGCTAGAAGTGTGGATCGAAGTCGATACGGATGGCCATCGTTCAGGCATCACGCCGGAGCAGGATGCGCTGCTCGAAGTCGGGCGCATTTTGCACGAGGGCGGCATCAAAGTGAGCGGCGTGATGACACACGCGGGGTCGAGTTACGAGCTTCACTCGCCGGAAGCGCTCAGTGAACTTGCCGAGCAGGAGCGTGCGGGCTGCGTCCGCGCGGCACAAAGGTTGCGCGACGCGGGTATCCCTTGCGAAGCGGTCAGCGTCGGTTCGACGCCGACGGCATTGTCGGCCGCGAAACTCGACGACGTGACCGAAGTGCGGGCAGGCGTCTATGTGTTCTTCGATCTCGTGATGCACAACGTCGGCGTCTGTTCGATCGACGACATCGCGTTGAGCGTGGTCGCCACGGTCATCGGCCATCAACCCGAAAAGAACTGGGTCATTCTGGACTCAGGCTGGATGGCGATGAGCCGCGATCGCGGCACGTCGAAACAGGCGCACGATTTCGGCTATGGTCTACCGTGTGCGCTCGATGGCACGCCGTTGAACGGTTGGGTGATGAGCGGCGCGAACCAGGAGCACGGCATTCTTTCGCCCGCGAACCCGCAACTCGCCAACGGGTCGCAAGACGAGAGTTTGGCGGCGCGTTTTCCGATCGGAACCAAGCTGCGCATCCTGCCCAATCACGCTTGCGCAACGGGTGCGCAGTTCCCGGAATATCACGCGCTATCGGACGATGGCGAAACTACCGTATGGAGTCGCTTTCATGGCTGGTAATGAACAGAGTACGCATCTGCCGCGCACCGAAAATCCCGCAGGCCTCTCGACGCCCGGCGGCCACTATAGTCACGTCGCTATCGCCAACGGGCTCGTATTCGTGTCGGGGCAACTGCCGATCGACGCGAACGGCCAGAAGCTGACGGACGAGTCCTTTGAAGCCCAAGCCGAGCAGGTGCTGGCGAACGTCAAGGCGGCGCTCGAAGGCGTGGGCAGCAGCATTGGGCAACTGGTGCAAGTCCGCGTCTATATCGCCGATATCGAGCATTGGCCAAGTTTCAATCAGATCTACACGCGTTGGGCGGGCGAAGCGCGGCCGGCGCGCGCGATCGTGCCGACGGGTCCGCTGCATTACGGCTTCAAGATCGAAATCGAAGCGACGGCGATGCTGTGATGCCGCTGGAGCGCGCGCCGGATTAAGGCGCAATGCTTTCGATAGCGACGGCGTGCGCCTCGAGCACGCCTTTTCGCGGCTTAGCGTGCACTGTTCAAGCTCTCGACCGCAGCCTTGTTTTGCCAAACGTTGTCTCTGACGGTGAGCTTTTGCGGGATCAAGCGCGCGCCGTAAAACGCATCGGCGACGTTTTGCTGAAGCGCGATCACATTGTCGGTGACGGGCGTCGCGCCATACGGTACGCGCCGGACCCACGTTTCGACGATCGCTTGATCGAGCCCGACCTTCGGCGCGATCAACGCTGCCGTTTCGCCCGGATGCGCGTTGACCCACTGGCCCGTCGCACGCAATTGGCTCAGCACGGCGGCTACGATATCCGGGTGCTGCTGCGCAAAATCTCGCGTGGACTCGTAAAAGTTATTGGTGGGAAAGCCGGCGAAATCGGCAAGCGTGCGGACTTTGAGCGTCGCTTGCGCTGCGGCGTAATACGGGTCCCAGACCACCCACGCGTCGACGTTGCCGCTTTCGAATGCCGCGCGTGCATCGGCAGGGGCGAGATAGACCGGCTGCACGTCTTCGTATCGCAAGCCGGCTTTCTTGAGCGCTTCGAGCAGCAGGTAGTGCGAACTCGAACCCTTTTGGAGCGCGATGCGCTTGCCTTTCAAGTCGGCGGGCGTGCGCAGCGGGGAGTCGGCTTTGACGAAGATAGCTTCGTTGTGCGCGGCGGCCGGTTCAGCGCCGACATAGACGAAGTGCACACCGCCCGCTTGCGCGAATACTGCGGGTGGTGCGCCGGTATAGCCGAAATCGATGCTGTTGGCGTTTAGCGCTTCGAGCAATTGCGGGCCTGCCGGGAATTCGAACCATTCGACGCGATAGCCGAGCGGTTTGAGCTTTTGCTCGAGCACGCCTTGCGCCTTGAGCACCGCGAGCAGGCCGGCTTTTTGATAGCCGACTCGCAATACCTTGTCGGTGTCGCCTTGCGCGAAGGAAGGAAAGGCAGCGAGTGCAAATAGCAAAGAAGCGAGCCAAGCAGCGACGATGCGCAATGGGGAGCGGACGGCCAGTTTGATCACGAGAGAAACTCCATGCGGACGGTCGATGACGAAGGCGGCACCGCGCGTGACGACAGCGCGCGTGCCGCTCGAGTCAGCGAATCGTCGCATGCACTTACGGCGAAACAAACCAAGCAATTGCGATTTGAATATGACGTTGCGTTAGCGAATTGGCGCCGCGTTGCACGGCGGCCAAAGCGGTCAGCGCTTGGTGGCGCGCTTGCGGGGCGGGCCTGATGCCGTGCCTGTCTTGCGGTTTTCATCCGGCACATGGCCGAGCCGCTTTTTCATGATCGTCGCGACCCGGTCGCCCAAATAGCCGCCCGCCGCTTCCTCGAGCGCGCGGTTCATTTCGCTTTCGACGAGCACCATCGCGAGCGGACGCATCCGTCCGATCGCCTCGACGAGCGCAGGCACGTCGGCGGGCGGCGGCAGTGACGCTTCATCGTATCGATCGAGCCGACGCACGACGAGATCGACGAGCACCTTCGCGACCGCTTCGAAATGCGGGCGAACGTCGCTCATCATGTCGAGCATCTCGCGCGCCGGTATCCCTTCGCGAGCCATCGCCGCACCGGCCGCGAGCGACGACGGGCTCTTCGCGACGAACTTCAACCCGTCGCGCTCGAGAAGACCCAGCTCAACGGCTTTGGCTAGCGCGGCCGGCGCTGTGCCGCCGAACATCGTCGCGAGCGCGGCGAGCGAATAGGCTTGCGGCCGCTCTTGCGACCATCGTCCGCCGATGGCGTTTTCGAGGCCGAGGATCGAGCGCAGGTCGTGTCCTTCTTCGATCGCCTTGATCAAGTCCTGAATGTTCGCAAGCGAGTAGCCGCGCGCGAGCAGGTGGTGGATGAGCTTGAGGCGCGACACGTGCGTGTCGTCGTAAATGCCGACACGTCCGCGTTTCTCCGGCGGCGCAAGCAGCCCGCGATCCTGGTAGGCGCGTATGTTGCGCACGGTGCTGTCGGCGACGCGCGCGAGCTCGTCGACGGAGTATTCGTTGCCGGGCGAGTTCGCCGCGGCGCCGGTCGTGCGGGAGGCGGAAGAGGGGGTTTTGCGCATGCGCCGATTTTAGCGCGGCGGCGCTTCGCTTCCCGCGCCGAGCGCACGCTGCATCAGCGTGCTGTCGAGCCAGCGGCCATGCTTGAAGCCAACCGCCTTCAAGGTGCCGATCGGCTCGAAGCCGAGGCTGCTGTGCAGCGATGTCGAGCCGCCGCGGCCGCCGTCCGCGATGACCGCGATCATCTGCCGCCACGGTCCCGCCTCGCAGCGCTCGATCAGCGCGGCCAGCAACGCCCTGCCGACACCGCGTCCGCGGCACGCGTCGTCGATATAGATCGAATCTTCGATGGTGTGGCGATAGGCGGCGCGCGGCCGATACGGCGTCGCGTAGGCGTATCCGGCGACGCGGCCGTCGAGTTCCGCGACCAGGTACGGCAAGCCGTGCTGCAGCACTGTCGCGCGCCGCGCAAGCATGTCGTCGACGCTTGGCGGCGTCTCTTCGAACGACGCGACGCCGGTCAACACGTGGTGCGAATAGATCGCTTGGATCGCGGGGATGTCGGCTTCTGTGGCGTCGCGAATGATGGGCGCGCCGACAGCGTTCGCGGGAGCGGATGCGTGGGTTGAGCTCATTAGTCGACGATGAACAGTTTCGCGCCGGTCCGGCTATACGATTGGTGCGCTTCGGCGTTATCGCCGACTTGATAGCTCATTCCCGCTGTCAGGACGAACTTGCGGCCGTCTTCCAGCGTGGTTTCCAACTCGCCTTCCAGGCAGAGGAGCACGTGACCTTTCTTGCACCAGTGGTCTGCGAGGTAGCCGGGCGTGTATTCCACCATCCGAACCCGGATGGGATTTTCCTTGTCGCCGAAAAACCGCGTGCGCCAGTAGGCCATGCCGGTTTCCCCGTTGTGCTCTGTTCGTTCGATTTCGGCCCAATCGGTGGTGCCGAACGCAAATGCCTCCATTTTCATGCTGTCGCTTCCCTTTTGTTGTTTGAGGTCGGATAAGCATGCTACAGCGGTTTCTGAAGCGAAGCGTGCAAAACAAAGGTTCTGCAATCGAAACGTGCGTCACGCCGCGCAGCGAACGCTGCACGGCAAGGTTGAAGCGCTTTAGCCGTGCGAATAGAGAGGCGAATTCGACACGTGGCGCGGCGGCGCGTAACGGCGCGGCGCATGATACTTCGGCTTGCGGTACTTCCGGTGTTTCGGCTTGACGTAGCGCGGGGAGTGAGGGTGCGCCACCGCGTGCTGCGCTTGCGGTGCGGCTTGGCCTTCGCCGAAATGATAGGTTTGCGAGGTTTGTGCGGTGGCGGTTGCCGTCGCGGCTGCGGCGGCGAGCGTGAGCGCTGCGGCCAGCCAGGTCGTGAACTTCATGTGTTCTCCAGGTGAGCGGCCGAGAGGATACAACAACTCGGCCGCACCCGGTATTGGCGTGCGCTGAAACCCGCTTTTTCCAGGGTGATTCGTGTTGCGGCAGGTTTTTTGTGCAAGCGGCCGGCGGCCATGCGCGGTCACGTTTTCCTGAGCGGCACGTCCTCGATCAGCCATGCCAGCGCGAACGCGAACACGACGATGCACGCGGCGACGACGAACACGGTATGCATGGCGCCGCCGAATGCCTGCAGATAGTCGTCGCGCAGCGCGGCCGGCAGCGCTTGCACGGCGGCCGGCCGCAGCGCCTGGGGCAGCTCGGCGCCGGCGGGCAACAGCGCGGCGAGCCGCGCGTGCAGCACGTTCGTGAAGACCGCGCCGAACGCCGCCACGCCGACCGAGCCGCCGATCGAGCGGAACAGCGTCGCGCCCGACGTCGCGACGCCCATATGCTTGAACGCGACGGTGTTCTGCACGGCAAGGATCAGCACTTGCATGACCATGCCGAGCCCGCACCCGACGAGACCCATATACAGATACATGCGCTCGATAGGCGTCGAAACGGAGAGTGTGGCGAGCAGCAGCATCCCGACGCACACGAGCAATGTGCCCACAATCGGAAACGCGCGATATTTGCCGATCTTGCTGATGATCCGCCCGCTCGCAATCGACGTGACGAGCACGCCGCCCATCAGCGGCAGCAACTGCATGCCGGCTTGCGAAGGCGTCGAATTCTTGACGACCTGCAGATACAGCGGCAGGAACGTAACCGCTCCAAACAGCGAAACGCCTACGATGAAACCGATCAGGCTCGGAAGCAGGAACGTGCGCTCCTTGAAGAGTTCGAGCGGCATGATGGGCTCGGCCGCAAGCCGCTCTTCATAGACGAAGCCCGCGATCGCGATGCAGCCGAGCGCAAGTGTGAACCACAAGTCGGGCGACGACCACGGCAGGACCGTCCCGCCCTGGCTCGTGAACAAGATGATGCAAGTGAGCGCGGCAGCGAGATAGCCGGCGCCCACGTAGTCGATCTTGTGCTTCACGTGCGCGACGTGCGGCTTGAACGCGGCCCCGATCACCGCAAGTGCGACGATGCCGACCGGCACGTTGATGTAGAAGATCCAGCGCCACGACAGATGCTCGACGATGAAGCCGCCCGCGAGCGGCCCGATGACGGTCGCAAGACCATAGACGCCGCCGAACAGCCCTTGATAGCGGCCGCGTTCGGCGGGCGGAATGATGTCGCCGATCGCGGCCATCGTGATGACGAGCAGACCGCCGCCGCCGAGGCCCTGCAGCGCGCGCAGCAAAATGAGCTGCGTCATGTTCTGTGCGAGCCCGCACAGCACGGAGCCGAGCAGGAATAGCGCAATCGAAGCCTGCAGCACGATCTTGCGGCCGAACAGGTCGCCGAACTTGCCGTAGAGCGGCACGACGATGGTCGACGTGAGCAAGTAGGCCGTCACGACCCACGACAGATTTTCCAGTCCGCCGAGATCGCCGACGATGGTGGGCAGCGCGGTCGAGACGATGGTCTGGTCGAGCGCGGCCAGCAGCATGACCAGCAGCAGCGCCGAGAAGATCAGCCGGATCGGCGGACGTTCGCCGGCTTCGGCGCGTCCGCTTTCCACTGCGGCGACGGAGGTATCGATATCCATGGGGACACTCGGCCTTGAAATTAATTAATGCGGCGATTAATATAGGCGACATTCCTTGCTTAGTCAAACAACTTGATTCGAAGATGGCTACGAGAAAGACCGCTCGACAGATCGTGGAAACCGCCGGGACCGCAAAGGCCGGCACGCGAACCATGAAAACGCCGCCCAAGCCCGCAGCGGCGCCGCGCCGTCCCGGCCGTCCGACGGGCGGTTTGAGCGGGCCGGAGCAGCGCGAGAAACTCCTGAACACGGCGCTCGTGCTGTTTGCGCGGCATGGCATCGTCGATACGACGCTTGCCGCGATCGCGCGCGAAGCCGGCGTCACGCCGGCGATGCTGCACTATTACTTCAAGACCCGCGAACAACTGCTCGACGTGCTCATAGACGAGCGCTTCGTTCCGGTGCGCAAGGCGATCAGCGGCGCGTTCGAGGACAACGCGGACGACCCCGTGGCGGCGCTCGCGGCGATCGCGCAGCGTTTCGTCGATCTCGCCGCCGAGCGTCCGTGGTTTCCGTCGCTATGGATTCGCGAGGTCATCAGCGACGCGGGCTTGCTGAGACAGCGCATGCGTGACCGCTTCAAGGACGCGCATCGCAAGGACGAGATCCAGTGGATCGTCCGCTGGCAAAAAGAGGGGCGCCTGAATCCGGACCTCGAGCCGGCGCTCGTCTTTCCCACGCTGCTCGGCATCACGTTGCTGCCGCTCGCGGCATCCACCTCCTGGCGCTCCGATCCTGAACGGCGACAGATCGGCACGGACGAAATCGCTCGTCACGCGATCGCGCTGCTCACCGACGGCATGGGCGCGCGCAAGACCAAACGCTGACCCTACGTACCGGCAGGCGCGAGTTTTGCGTCTGGAGGTGGCGAACGCAACAGACGCGGCTTGCAAGGCGGGTTGAAATCCCGCTTGAAAACCACCATCTAGCCCGCGTCTTTCATAGACGTTTCTTCGTCGCGTGCTAGGGTGCTGCTCGACATGTAAACACATGCTGCAGAGGGCATGGCAACGCAGCGTCACGCCGACGGAGGTTGCGCCGAAAGCCGCGCGCCGGTTGCTGTGCCGATCGCGTTGCAACTCGCGGCACGTGTTCGGGTCGGAGTCTTCAGCACGCGGGGCCGCCAAGCCGTAGTCAGTTGCAAGCGGCTGGCAACGGGCGCGTGCCAAGGGCAGTTTGATTGGCGAAGCGCCGCGTGGTTCGCGGCGTTTCGCACCGTACTGGTAGCGAAAAAAACGTATGAACGGAGTATTGAGACTTGACCGTGCGACGATCGTCCTCGTGGAAGACGATCCGCAGAATCGGGATTCGCTCGTGATGTTGCTGGAATCGGAAGGAGCGCAAGTCGTGGCAGTGGCGGATGCGGAGGAGGGCGTGGAAGCGGCGATGCGGGTGCTGCCCGATGCCGTCGTCTGCGACCTCGATCTGCCGACGATGGACGGTTTCTATTTGATTCAGCGGTTACGCGACTACGAGATTTGCACCAATCACAGCCCGTGCGTGGCGGTTGCGATCACGGGGCACACCGACGAGGCTTACCGGCTTCGCAGTATCGGCGAGGGTTTTCAGCACTTCATGACGAAACCCGCGCCGCCGGAAGTACTGGTTTCGCTGTTGCACGAAGCGATTGGCGCTCGCGCGGCGAGTTGATGCCGCTTGCAAGTCGCGGCGACGCGGTCTTCTCCGACCGCCGCCGCAAGGCGCGTCTTATCGAACAAGACGCGGTGTAGGCGCTTTTTCCCAATTGCCGTTGCCGCGTTCGGCAACCGTCAACCTTTTTCCTTTGGCGTCAGACGCTTACGCGTCATGCCCGCAGGTTGTCCACAAGTTTGCCAACAAAATCTGTGGACAAGTTGCCAATATTCCGACGACAACTCCACACGTATTCTCCGCGCGGACCGCAATCCGCTTTCGCTATCTCCCGATCAAATAGGCGAATTGTCTGGCTATCGGTGCTCTCGCTATAGTCGTACGCATGACATCAACGGCGCACGAACCCGGCGCCACGCGTGGAGGAAGACATGAACCGGATCGATCTGGATAACCGCGTCGTCGTCGTGACCGGCGGCGCACGCGGGATTGGGTACGCCGTCGCACAACGCGCGCTGCGTTCGGGTGCGGCGGTGGCGTTGTGGGATCTCGACGCCGAGCGCTTGTCGCGCAGCCAAGCGGAGTTGAGCGAGCTTGGCAAGGTGAGCGCGTTTCCGGTCGAGCTGACCGACGAAGCCGCCGTCGCGCGCGCCACGCAGGACACGATCGCCGCTCACGGCGCGATCGACGTGCTCATCAACTGCGCGGGCATCACCGGCGGCAACGGCGCCACCTGGGAACTCGCGCCCGACGTATGGCGCCGCGTCATCGACGTCAATCTGATCGCGCCGTACCTGACTTGCCGCGCGGTCGTTCCGCAGATGCTCAAGCAGGGCTATGGGCGCATCGTCAATATCGCTTCGGTCGCCGGCAAGGAAGGCAATCCGAACGCATCGCACTACAGCGCGTCGAAGGCGGGCCTGATCGGCCTCACGAAATCGCTCGGCAAGGAGTTGGCGACGAAGAACATCCTCGTCAATGCGGTCACGCCGGCGGCGGCGAAAACGGAGATCTTCGACTCGATGTCGCAACAGCACATCGACTACATGCTCTCGAAAATCCCGATGAATCGCTTCCTGCTGCCGGAAGAGGCGGCGTCGCTGATCCTGTGGTTGTCCTCGGAAGACTGCGCGTTCAGCACGGGCGCGGTGTTCGACTTGTCGGGCGGACGCGCGACGTATTGAGCGCCTTTTACCGGTGCCGCGTAAAAAACACCGGCTGCACATCTACAGGAGGCAGCATGACGGAGACGACGCGTTTCGCCGCGCAAGCGAGCGCGACACGCAAGGCGATGCGGCACCTGCTGCCGTTTCTGCTGCTGATGTACGTATTGGCGTTTCTCGATCGCGCGAACATCGGCTTTGCGCAGCATGCGCTGCAGCACGACACGGGTCTCTCCGACAGCGCCTTCGCGTTCGGTGCCGGCGTGTTCTTCATCGGCTACGCGCTGTTCGAGGTTCCCAGCAATCTCGCCTTGCATCGCTTCGGCGCGCGCGGCTGGATGTGCCGGATCATGGTGACGTGGGGCGTCGTCTCGGCGTGCATGGCGTTCGCGCACACGGCGCCGGTGTTCTACACGCTGCGCTTCCTGCTCGGCGTGGCCGAAGCGGGCTTCTTTCCCGGCATCGTCTATTACCTGTCGCAGTGGTTTCCGCAGGGCGCGCGCGCTCGTGCGCTCGGCCTGTTCTATTTCGGCGCGCCGCTGGCGTTCATTTTCGGCGGGCCGCTCTCCGGCATGCTGCTCGATCTGCACGGCGCGTTCGGCATGGCCGGCTGGCAGTGGATGTTCATTATCGAAGGGCTGCTCGCATCCGCGGTGGGCGTGTGGGCGTTCTGGTATCTCGACAACCGGCCCGCGAACGCGCGCTGGCTCGACGCCGACGAACGCGACGCGCTCGAATCGGCAGTTGGCGACGATGCGCGCTCCGCCTCGGCGCACGGGCCGCACAGCGTGATCGGCGCGCTCACCGACCGGCGCGTGCTGATGCTCGCCGTCATCTATTTGCTGATTCAGGTCAGCGTGTATGGCGTGATCTTCTATTTGCCGCAGCAGGTCGCGGCGCTGCTCGGCACGAAAGTGGGAGCCGAAGTCGGTTTCGTTACCGCGCTGCCTTGGTTGTGCGCGGTCGTCGCGACATGGCTCGTGCCGCGCCGCGCCGATCGTCACGGCACGCATCGTGGCTGGGCAATCGGCTTGCTCGCGCTTTCAGGCGCGGGAGTGGTCGTCTCGGGCGTGGCGCCGGACGCCGGGATCGGGCTCATCGCACTCGCATGTGCCGCGAGCGGCTTTATTGCCGCGCAGCCGCTTTTCTGGACGTTCCCGACGCGTTACCTGACCGGCGCGCCAGCTGCCGGCGGCATCGCGCTGATCAATTCGATCGGCAGTCTCGGCGGCTTTCTGGCGCCGACGCTGCGCACGAGCGTCGAGCACGCGTTTGCCTCGACCGCGGCGGGGCTTGCCGTGCTCGGGGCGGCGAGCTTCGCGGCGGCGCTGCTGATCGCCGTGGCCGTGCGCCGTCCTCACGCGCGGCAGCCCGGTGACGGCATGACTCACGCAACTTTTATCGCTGACGCGCAGGCCGCATCGGCGTCCACACGACGGAGCTAACCTCATGGCCATGCCTACCATCCGGCACGTCCGCGCGTTCACGGTGCGCGGCGGCGGCGCCGATTATCACGACCAGGGCGCCGATCACTGGATCGACGACCATATTTCGACGCCGATGGCCCGCTATCCGCAATACCGGCAAAGCCGCCAATCGTTCGGGCTCAACGTGCTCGGTTCGCTGGTTGTCGAGATCGAAGCGAGCGACGGCTCCGTTGGCTTCGCGGTGACGACGGGCGGCGAAATCGGCGCGTTCATCGTCGAGAAGCATCTCGCGCGTTTTCTCGAAGGGCAGCTCGTCACCGACATCGAGAAAATGTGGGATCAGATGTACTACGCGACGCTGTACTACGGCCGCAAGGGCATCGTGCTGAACACGATTTCGGGCGTCGATCTCGCGTTGTGGGATTTGCTTGCGAAGGTGCGCAAGGAGCCGGTGTATCAACTGCTCGGCGGCCCGGTGCGCGACGAGCTGACGTTCTATGCGACCGGCGCGCGTCCCGATCTGGCGAAGCAGATGGGGTTCATCGGCGGCAAGATGCCGTTGCAGCACGGGCCGGCCGAGGGCGAGGAGGGGCTGCGGCTCAATCTGGAGAAGCTCGCGGACATGCGCGAAAAAGTCGGCGACGAGTTCTGGCTGATGTTCGATTGCTGGATGAGCCTCGACGTCAATTACGCGACACGCTTGGCGAATGCCGCGCACGAATATGGCCTCAAGTGGGTCGAGGAATGCTTGTCGCCGGACGACTATTGGGGGTACGCGCAACTGCGCAAGAACGTGCCGCGCGGCATGCTCGTGACGACCGGCGAGCACGAAGCGACGCGCTGGGGCTTCCGGCTGCTGCTCGAGATGGGCTGCTGCGACATCATTCAGCCGGACGTCGGCTGGTGCGGCGGAATGACGGAGCTGATCAAGATCTCGGCGCTCGCGGATGCGCACAATGCGCTCGTCGTGCCGCACGGGTCGTCCGTCTACAGCTATCACTTCGTCGTCACGCGGCACAATTCGCCGTTTGCGGAGTTCCTGATGATGGCGCCGCAGGCCGACAAGGTCGTGCCGATGTTCAATCCGTTGCTGCTCGATGAGCCGGTGCCGGTGAACGGCCGCATGAAGGTGCCTGAGACGCCGGGCTTCGGTGTGCGGCTCAACCCGGAGTGCAATTTGCATCGGCCGTATCAGCATTGATCGACCGCTAAAGCGCCAAGCCTGATCGACTGCTGCGGGCTTGGAGTAGGTGCTGAAGCACCAACTCCAAGCAACCTCAGCATGGGACCAGAGTAAGCGCTAAAGCGCTAACTCTGGTCGACAGGAGAACAGGATGTTGCTGAAAGACAAAGTAGTGATCGTGACGGGCGCGTCTCGCGGCATCGGTCGCGCCATCGCGGTGACGGCGGCCCGCGAGGGCGCCGATGTCGTGCTCAATTACTGGGGCGACAACGATGCGACTTACAACCGGCGCCCCGCGATTCGCGAGGTGCTCGACAACATCGCGTCGCTTGGGCGGCGCGCGATTGCGGTCGAGGGCAACGTCGCCGAACGCGACACCGGGGCGGCGCTCGTGAAGGCGGCCGTCGACGCGTTCGGGCGTGTCGACGTGCTAGCGAGCAACGCGGGCATTTGTCCGTTCCATGCGTTCCTCGACATGCCGCCCGAAGTGTTCGAGACGACGATGGCCGTCAACCTGCACGGCGCGTTCTACGTGACGCAGGCCGCGGCGAACCAGATGAAGGCGCAGGGCACCGGCGGCGCGATTGTCGCGACGAGCTCGATCAGCGCGCTCGTCGGCGGCGGGATGCAGACGCACTACACGCCGACGAAGGCGGGCGTGCATTCGCTGATGCAATCGTGCGCGATTGCGCTGGGGCCGTATGGCATTCGCTGCAATTCGGTGATGCCGGGCACGATCGCGACCGACCTCAATGCGGAGGATTTGTCGGATACGGCGAAGAAGGCGTACTTCGAAAAACGCATTCCGTTGGGACGGCTCGGGGAGCCCGAGGATGTCGCCGAATGCGTGGTGTTTCTCGCGTCGGACAGGGCGCGGTATGTGACGGGCGCTGCGTTGCTCGTCGACGGCGGCATGTTCGTGAACCTGCAGTAACTAACGTCTTTGGCAGACCGGCGGCGTAGCGCTTACGCGCTGCCGCTCGAATACTTTCGCAACAAGGTCACGAAGCGCTGGGCCGGTTCCGACAGCGGTTCCTGCTTGCGAACCAGAAGGCCGAAGCCGGTGAGGCTTTCGCCGATCTCGATCGGCAGCGCGATCAACAGCTTGGCGCGCAAGTAATCCCGCACGACGGTTTCCGGCAGCATCGCCACCGCATTGCTGTTTTGCAGCAATTGCAGCGTCGCGAAGATCGACGCGCATTCCACCTGATTGGCCGGCGACGGCAATTGCGCGCGCGCCAATTCATCCTCGAACAATTGCCGTGCCGGGGTCGTCAGCGGCTGCACCACCCACGGCCAACCGAGCAAATCCGCCAGCGTTGCGGCGGAGGGTGCCGCGCCCGTCGCCATCGGATGCACGGCGCGCACGACGAGCATCAGCGTTTCGCGCGCGAGCGGCTCGAAATCGAAGTCGTTATGTTGCAGCGCGTTGGTGAAGCGTCCCAGCGCGACATCGACTTCGCGGCGATTCAGCAGCTGCAGCACTTGGTCGCTGGTTTCGCCAAGAATGCGGATGTTCAGGAGCGGCCGCTCGGCTTTCAAATCGGCGACTGCCATCGCGAGCAGATCGGGCGCGGCGCCCATGATCGCGCCCACCGTGAGCTGCCCATGCCCGCCTTTGCGCTTGACCTCGAGCCCCTCGGCAAAGCGCGTGAGTTCCGCGAGCGAATGGCGCGCGTAAGCGAGCGCCGCGCTGCCGAGCGGCGTCGGCTGCATGCCGCGCGAATTGCGCTCGAACAGCAGAAAGCCGAACGCTTCCTCGATGTCGCCGAGCATGCGGCTCGCGCTCGGTTGGGCGACGTTGATCGCTTCGGCGGCTTGATGAAGATTGCGCATGTCGTCGAGCGCGACGAGCAGGGCGAGGTGCTTGAATTTGAGGCGGTTGACCAGCGCAACAAACGACGACGAAGAGGAGTTCATTGATTCGCTTTAGCGATCGCCCAATCCAAAGAACGGATTGTGATGTTATCGGTGGGCCGATTATAGTCAAATCAAATAGACGCCATGCAAGCATTTAAGCGCACAGGCGGAAAGAATTGGAGACAGCGGCACCGCGATGCGTGTCGCAACCGTGCTGCATTTTGCGCACCGCATGCATCGCCGTCTCCTTTGCTCAACAAACCTGCCGGAAAGGCGCTGAGCCTAGCGAGAAGACCGATGCGAGTTGTCGATTCACACGTCCACTTTTGGGATTTGAGCGCGCACCACTATCCGTGGCTGGCGAATCCGGGCAAATCGTTTGTCGGCGACGCGCGCGATCTGAAGCACGATTATCTGCCTACCGATCTGATCGAGGATGCCGCCGATATCGAATTGCTGAAGGTGGTCCACGTCGAAGCCAATTACGATCCGGCGAATCCGGTCGGCGAGACGCGCTGGCTGCAGTCGCTCGCCGACACGCGCCGCGGCGGACGCGATTTCCCGAATGCGATCGTCGCTGCCGCCGATCTGTCGCAATCCAACGCGCAAGCGGTGCTCGAAGGGCACATGGCGTACGCGAATACGCGCGGCATCCGGCAGATCCTGAACCGTCATTCCGATTCGCTCTACAACTACGTGCAGCAGGACTATCTGCAAGACGGCGTCTGGCGCCGCAATTTCGGCTTGCTCGCGCGCTATGGCTTGTCGTTCGACTTGCAGCTCTACCCGTCGCAGATGGCGGACGCCGCTGCGCTTGCGCGCGAGCATCCGGACACGCTGTTGATCCTGAACCACGCGGGCATGTTCGTCGACCGCGACAGCGTCGAGGGCTATCGTGCGTGGCGCGACGGTCTGCGCTTGCTCGCGTCGTGCGAGAACGTGGTCGTGAAGATCAGCGGACTCGCGATGTTCGACCATGGCTGGACAGTCGAAAGCCTGCGTCCGTACGTGCTCGAAACGATCGATGCGTTCGGCGTCGAGCGCGCGATGTTCGCATCGAACTTCCCGGTCGACCGATTGTTCGGCACTTACTCGGCGCTGTGGCACGCCTACGCGGCGATCGTCGCCGGTGCGAGCGCGGAGGAGCGTGACGCGCTGTTCCGCGCGAATGCGCAACGCTGTTACCGGATCTGAACCTCCACCATGGCAAGGCAGGCATGACTTCATCGACGAACCCGGTACCGCGTCTCACGCTCGCGCGTGCGACCAAGACCTTCGGGCGCGTGCGCGCACTCGAAAACGGCAATCTCACGCTTTGGCCCGGCGAAGTGCACGCGTTGCTCGGCGAGAACGGCGCAGGCAAATCGACGCTCGTGAAGATTCTCGCGGGCGTGCATCGTCCCGATGGCGGCGAGCTGACGATCGACGGCACCGCGCGCTCGTTTTCCGACCCCGCCGATGCGCGCAGCGCGGGCATCGCGGTGATCTATCAGGAGCCGACGCTGTTCTTCGATTTGTCGATCGCCGAGAACATCTACATGGGACGGCAGCCGACCGATGCGCTCGGGCGCATCCGCTACGACGAGATGCATCGCGAGGTCGACGCGCTGCTCGTGTCGTTAGGCGTGAATCTGCGTGCGCAGCGGCTCGTGCGCGGCTTGTCGATCGCGGATCAGCAGGTGGTCGAGATCGCGAAGGCGCTGTCGCTGAACGCGAACGTGCTCGTGATGGATGAGCCGACCGCCGCGCTTTCGCTACCTGAAGTCGAGCGTCTGTTTTCCATCGTCAGGAAGCTGCGCGAGAGCGGCGTCGCGATTCTCTTCATCACGCACCGGCTCGACGAAGTGTTCGCGCTGACCGAGCGCGTGACGATCATGCGCGACGGCGCGACCGTCGAGACCGCGATGACGAAAGACCTCACGACCGATCAGATCGTCGCGAAGATGGTGGGGCGCGACCTCGACACGTTTTATCCGAAAGCCGACGTGATGCCCGGCGAAGTGCGGCTTTCGGTGCGCGGCTTGACGCGCATCGGCGTATTCAAGGACGTGTCGTTCGAGGTGCGCGCGGGCGAGATCGTCGCGCTCGCGGGGCTCGTAGGTGCAGGGCGCAGCGAAGTTGCGCGCGCGATATTCGGTATCGACATGCCCGATGCAGGCGAAGTCCACGTATCCGGCAAGCGCGTTGCGCCGGGCAAGCCGGCCGCCGCGGTGCGCGCGGGCATCGCGCTCGTACCGGAAGACCGGCGCGCGCAAGGTCTCGCGCTCGAGCTGAGCATCGCGCGCAACGCCTCGCTGACCGTGCTCGGGCGCCTCGTGCGTCACGGCCTGATCTCGTCCGCCAGCGAAACGAAGCTCGCGGCGCATTGGGGCCAACGGCTCAAGCTCAAGGCGTCGAACCTCGACGCGCCGGCCGGCACACTCTCGGGCGGCAACCAGCAAAAGGTCGTGCTCGGCAAATGGCTCGCAACGGAGCCGCGCGTGCTCATCATCGACGAGCCGACGCGCGGCATCGACGTCGGCGCCAAGGCCGAGGTCTACCGCACCCTGTCCGATCTCGTGCGCGAAGGCATGGCCGTGCTGATGATTTCGAGCGAATTGCCGGAAGTGCTCGGCATGGCGGACCGGGTGCTCGTGATGCACGAAGGGCGCATCAGCGCGAGCCTTTCGCGCGCGCAGGCCACCGAACAAAGCATCATGGGCGCCGCGCTCGGCGGCACGCCCGTCACCATGGGGCACGCGGCATGACCCGGCATTCCTCCACGGCGCCCGTCGGGGCCCATCACCACGCACCGGGCTTGCCCGTGTTCAAACTCAGCCGGTTCGCCGCGGCTGTAGCGCAAAGCCGCGAGACCACGCTCTTCGTCGTGCTGATCCTGCTGATCGGCGGGACCGCGCTCGCGCGGCCCGAGTTCCTGAATCTGCAGAACCTGCGCGACGTGCTGTTGAACGTGTCGATCATCAGCTTGCTGACGGCAGGGATGACGGTCGTCATGCTGATGCGGCACATCGATTTGTCGATCAGCTCGACGGTGGGCATCAGCGCGTATGCCGTGGGCAGCTTGTTCGTCGCGTTTCCCAACCTGCCGATCGCGGGCGCGCTCGTGGCGGGCGTCGCGATCGGTCTGGTCGCGGGCGCGATCAACGGCACGCTCGTGACGTTCGGGCGCGTGCCGTCGCTCGTCGCGACGCTGTCGACGCTCTATATCTTTCGCGGCGCGGACTACGCGTGGGTCCACGGCGGCCAGATCAACGCGTCGAGCCTGCCCGATGCGTTCTCGCGGCTCGCCACCGGAACGCTGCTTGGCGTGCCGAACCTCGTCGTGATGGCGGCCGTCGTGCTGATCGCGCTCGCCGTCTATCTGAAGCAGTTCCGCGCCGGCCGAGAGCACTACGCGATCGGCTCGAACCCGGAGGCGGCGGTGCTCGCCGGCATCAAGGTCGAGCGGCGCGTGTTCGCGGGCTTCTTGTTGTCGGGCGCGATCGCCGGGCTCGCGGGGATCTTGTGGCTCGCGCGCTTCGGCACCGTCGATGCGGGCACCGGCAAGGGCATCGAATTGCAGGTCGTGGCGTCGGCGGTCGTGGGCAGTGTCGCGATCACGGGCGGCGTCGGCACGGTGCTCGGCGCAACGCTCGGCGCGCTCGTCCTCGGCGTGATCAACATCGCGCTAGTCGTGTTGCGCGTGTCGCCGTTCTGGCAGCAAGCCATTCAAGGGGCGCTGATCGTCGCGGCCATCACGGTCGATACGCTGCTTGCCCGCTCCGTCGCTAAACGCATGATGAGGAAGCGCGATCATGGCTAATCCCAATTCCGCCGCAGCAGCCGGTACACGCGGTTTTCGCGTGACCTGGGAGGCGGCGCTCGGCATCGTGCTCGTACTGTCGCTCGGTTTCGGCACCGTGCTTTCGCCGATGTTCATCAGTAGCGCCAACCTTGGCAACATGCTGGCCGATTTCACCGAAATCGCGCTGATGGCGTTGCCGATGACACTCATCATCGTCGCCGCGGAAATCGATTTGTCGGTGGCGTCGGTGCTCGGCGCGTCGAGCGCGTTGATGGGCGTGCTGTGGCACATGGGGTTGCCGATGCCGGTCGTCATCGCGCTCGTGCTCATGTTCGGCGCGCTGGCCGGGTTCTTCAACGGCTTCGTCATCGTGCGTTTCAATCTGCCGTCGCTTGCCGTCACGATCGGCACGCTCGCGCTCTTTCGCGGGCTCGCTTATGTGCTTCTCGGCGATCAGGCCGTCGCCGATTTTCCGGCCGGCTATACCGCATTCGGAATGAACAACGTCGGCAGTACGTTCCTGCCGCAGCCGTTCACGCTCGTGATCGTCGGCGCAGTCATCTTTACGGTCGTGCTGCATCGCACGGCGTTCGGCCGCGGTCTCTATGCGATCGGCGCGAACCCGACCGCGGCCGCGTTCTCCGGCATCGACGTCGCGCGCGTCAAGCTCAAGCTGTTCGTCGTCTCGGGTTTCATGAGCGCGTTGGCGGGCGTCGTCTATACGCTGCGCTTTACGAGTGCGCGCGGCGACAACGGCGAGGGCTTCGAACTGCCGGTGATCGCGGCCGTGCTGTTCGGCGGAGTGAGCATTTTCGGCGGGCGCGGCTCGATGGCCGGCGTGCTGCTCTCGCTCGTCATCATCGGCGTGCTGCGCAATGCGCTGACGCTCAACGACGTATCGAGCGAAACGCTGACGATCGTGACCGGGGCGTTGTTGCTGTCGTCGGTGCTGGTGCCGAATCTGCTCGCGCGCTGGCGCAGCATGCGCGAGCGTCGTTCGTTGATGCGCGCGGCGGCTTCACGTTAATCACGCCCCCCCAGGAATACCAACAACCGCTTGCAACCCCGAATGGCGGGGCTCGAGCGTCTATTAGGAGACTTGCTATGTCTGGGCATCATCGTTTTCTGCGCGGTTTCGGCATGCCGCTAGTCTGTGCGGCCTTGGTGGCGGTGACATCCGTGGCCAGCGCGGCGGCCAGCGCGGCCGACCTCAAGCCCGGCCTGAAAATCGCCTTCGTGCCGAAGCAGATCAATAACCCATACGAAGTCACCGCGGATAACGGCGGCATGGACGCGATCAAGGAGTTCGGCGGCGACGGCAAGGTGGTCGGGCCGTCGGATGCGGGCGCATCGTCGCAGGTTTCGTACATCAACACGCTCATCACGCAGCGGCAAAACGCGATCGTCATCGCCGCCAACGACGCGAACGCGCTCGTTCCTTATCTGAAGCGCGCGATGGCGCAAGGCGTCAAGGTCGTGACCTTCGATTCCGATACGGCGCCGGCCGGGCGGCAGTTGTTCGTGAATCAGGCGAATGCCGAATCGATCGGCCGCGGGCAGATTCAATTGCTGTCCAAATTGATCGGCGGCGAGGGCGAATTCGCGATTCTTTCGGCGACGCCGAATGCGACGAATCAGAATACCTGGATTAAGTGGATGCAGGAGGAATTGAAGAAACCGGAATACGCGAAGATGAAGCTCGTTAAGATCGCTTACGGCAACGATGACGACCAGAAATCGTTCGTCGAAACGCAAGGTCTGCTTCAGGCTTATCCGAATTTGAAGGGCATCGTGGCGCCGACTTCGGTGGGCATTGCTGCGGCGGCGCGTTATTTGTCGACTTCGCCCAAGAAAGGCCAGGTCATGCTGACGGGTCTTGGCACACCGAACCAGATGCGCGCGTTCATCAAGAACGGCACGGTCAAGGCGTTTCAATTGTGGGACCCGGGTCAATTGGGCTATCTGGCCGCTTATGCCGCGGCTAACTTGGCATCGGGCACGATCACCGGCAAGGAGGGCGAATCGTTCGACGCCGGCAAGCTCGGCAAGCGGACGATCGGCAAGGATGGCGAAATCATTCTTGGGCCGCCGACCACGTTCGACACGAGCAACATCGATAATTTCAATTTCTAACACGCATTCCGGCTGCGCTGCAGCAAGCGTCCTTAAGCGAAATGTGTTGTTTTTTAGCGCCCTTTTGGGCGCTTTTTTATTATCCTTTGCTTAGCAAGACCACTTAGCGTTAGTCAATCCAAGGATCCCGTGGCATAGTCACGCAATTCATTCTTAAGGAGAAAAGATGGCTACGCTCAAGCAAATCCAAAGCCGTATCGAAAAATTGCAGGCGCAAGCGGAAAGCTTGATCGCCAAGCGGGCGACTGCCGTGATCGGGGAAATCCGCGCGCTGATGAACAAGCACGGCCTGACCATCGCCGACCTCGACGCGCATATGCCGAAGAAGCGCGGTCCCAAGCCGAAGGGCGCGGCCGGCTACGCGGGCGCGGCGGCAAAGGCCAAGGGCCTCAAGGCTGCGGGCAAGCTGCCGCCGAAGTTCCGGAACCCCGAAACGGGCGCGACATGGAGCGGCCACGCTCGCCCGCCGGCATGGATCAAGGATGCAAAAGACCGCTCGGTCTTCCTGATCGACAAGTCGAATGCGGGCGCCGCAGCCGCGAAGCCGGCTGCCGCTAAAAAGACGGCTGCAGCCAAAAAGGCCGGTGGCGCTAAACGGACGGTTGCGCGCAAGGCTCCGGCGAAGAAAGCCGTCGCGGCCAAAAAGACCGCAGCGAAGTCGGTCAAGGCAGCCAAGCCGGCTCGCGCCGCGAAAACGGCTGGCCGCGCGAAGCGCGCTGCGGTGAAGAGCGCGGCAGCGAAGAGCGCCGCAGCGTAAGTCTTCCGGTGACCCGCGGCTCGCCAGGAGCCGCGGCCGCTCAACCGCGACGCATCGCGGGGGCGCGCTCGATCAGACCCGTCCGAATACGGAATACGCGTGCAGCGCAATCTTCGCGCCGCACGCTACGTTTAGTCTGTCGAATACGACTTTTTGCAATCGCGTTGTCAAATTTGCATGCCGGCAATGCGCTTCTTGCAGTTCGTCACATCACGTCGGGTATCGTCGCGCATTGGCGCGGGGCGGGCCATAGACTGGCTCGGCTGACGAGCGCCCCAGACCGTCCCAGATAACGAGCATCGGCATAAGCCTTGCTTAAGGGGGCTCTAAGCGGCTTGTTGGGCCGCGCCCGGAAGTCCGGTCTACGCTTAAACAGG
This sequence comes from Trinickia violacea, assembly GCF_005280735.1. Lineage (NCBI taxonomy): Bacteria > Pseudomonadati > Pseudomonadota > Betaproteobacteria > Burkholderiales > Burkholderiaceae > Trinickia > Trinickia violacea. Next base: position 2,563,739 of record NZ_CP040078.1, on the reverse strand, counting down.
CTCGCTCATGCCGCCGGAAGAACGATTTGCGACTGGCGTGAACAGCCTCTAACGAACCCGCTACCCCCATGCACCCGGACTCTTCCGCCCCAGAGCCGTCTCCCGGCGCCCCGGCGCGCGATGTGCGCGAACGCGAACTCGTCGCGCCGTCCGAGGAGCGCTTCCGAATCCTTGTCGAAGCGGTGGAGGACTATGCGATCTTCATGCTCGATCGCGACGGCCGCGTGGCGAGCTGGAATACCGGCGCGCAGAAGATCAAGGGCTATTCGGCGCGGGAGATCATGGGCCAGCACTTTTCCGTCTTCTATCCCCCTGACGATGTCGCAGCGGGCAAGCCGGAAATGGAGCTCGTCACGGCGACCCGGGTCGGGCGCGTCGAGGACGAAGGCTGGCGTGTGCGCAAGGACGGCTCGATGTTCTGGGCCAATGCGATCATTACCGCAGTGTACGAAACGCGCGGCGGCAAGCGCGAATTGTGTGGCTTTGCCAAGGTGACGCGCGACATGACGGAAAGGAAGCGATTGCGTGAGCTCGAAGTCGCGAGCCAGCATATGAACGAATTTCTCGCCACGCTCGCACACGAGTTGCGCAACCCGCTGGCGCCGGTGCGCAACGCGTTGAGCGTGATGATGCTCGAGCCGTTCGTGAGCCCGACGATCAAGCAGTGCCGCGACATGATCGACCGGCAAGTGTCCCACCTCACGCGCCTCGTCGACGATCTGCTCGACGTCGGCCGCGTGACCACCGGCAAGATCGTGCTGCGCCTCGAGCCGGTCGACTTGAACGACGTCGTGTCGCGCAGCATCGAGATGATGCGCCCGCACCTCGACATGCGGCAGCAGGCCGTCGACGTCAGCTATCCGAAGTCGCGCGTCATGGTGAACGGCGATTTGGCGCGCCTCGTTCAGATCACACAGAATCTGCTTTCCAACGCGTCGAAATTCTCGGAGCCGGGTTCGCGGATCAGTGTCTCGGTGCACGCGGAAGGGACCTTGGCGGCGCTGCGCGTGGTCGACCGGGGCTGCGGAGTCGAGGCCGACGCGCTCGATTCGATCTTCGATTTGTTCGTGCAAGCCGACAATCGGCTCGAAAGAAAGGAGGGGGGGCTCGGGGTCGGCCTGACGCTTTGCCGGTGGCTCGCGGAAATGCATGGCGGCGCGGTGACGGTGGCGAGCGACGGCCACGACCAAGGCGCCACGTTTACGTTGCGTCTGCCGCGGCTCGCTGCGTCGTCGGTGGATTCGCACGCCGGCGCGGCGATGCCGCCCCCGGACGCGGCCGAGAGCGACAGCCGCAACACCTTGCACGTGCTGATCGTCGACGACAACCGCGACTCGGCCGACAGCATGGCGATGCTGATGACGCTCAAGGGGCATCGCGTGAGGGTCGCCTACAACGGCCTGCAGGCGTTGGCGATCGCGAGCACCGAGCGCATCGATGTCGCGCTGATCGACATCGCGATGCCGGGCGCGGACGGCTTTGCCGTCTTGGGCCAGCTGAAGGCGATTCCGTCCACGAACGAGGTGCTTTACGCGGCGATGACGGGCTTTGGCCAGGCGAGCGACATGGAGCGTTCGCTGCAGGGCGGGTTCGATGCACATTTGACGAAGCCCGTGCCGCTCGCGCTGATCGATTCGCTGTTGCAGCGCGCGCTGGATCGGCGCAGCGGCCTGGAGCCGCGCTCGGAGGACCGCTGACTCGCGGCTGCAGCCGCGGCTTCGGCGCAACGCCCCGTTTTAGGTCAGCGGCAGATCGATGTGCTTCTTGAACGGCGCGCGCTGTTCGAGCCGCGAATACCAGCGCTCGAGATTCGGCATCGACGGCCGTTCCACCCCCGCGAGTCCAAACCAGCGCTTGGCGAATGCGCCGAGGACGATATCGGCGATCGTGAACTTGTCGCTTTCCAGAAAGAAGCGGCCGCTCAAGTGATCGTCGAGCAGCTTCCAGCGCGTGGCGACGGTCATCAGGTCGGCTTCGAACTGCACGAGGTTGCGCTCGGCGGCGGGCGTGCGCACGGCGCTCAGGAACACCGGGCGTTCGGCCGGCTGCAGCGTCGACAGCGACCAGTCGAGCCAGCGGTCGATGCTCGCGCGCAGCTTCGGGTCGTTCGGGTAGAGCTGGCTCGTCGGCCCGTATTGCATGACGAGGTAGCGCAGAATCGAATTCGATTCCCACAGCACGAAGGTGCCGTCGACGAGCGTCGGGACCTGGCCGTTCGGATTGAGGTCGAGATAATCGGGATCGCGAACGCGGCCGAACTGCAGGCCGGCATCGATGCGCTCGTACGGCAGGCTCAGTTCGTCGCAGACCCAGAGCACCTTTTGCACGTTGACGGAGTTGGCGCGTCCCCAGATTTTCAGCATTGTTCCATTCCTCCAAATAGCGTTGGCGCTACGATACACGATCAGCCTGACGGCTCGCCTACCGTGCCTGGGCGCGTGGCCGGCGCGGCGGCGGGCGTTCTGCCCTGGCGAATTTGTACAATACGGCGTTCTTCGAAGGCCCAGCCTGGAGGCTCCTCAATGGCCCGCACTGTCCCTGACGATTGGAAGCACTTGGCCGCCGTCGGCGCCGCGGAGCGCGAGCGCGAGACGCTTGCGCTGCTGGAAGGCGCGCTGCCTGACGGCTACACCGTCTATCACGGTGTGCATTGGACGCGGCTGAACCAGAGCTTCTCGGTGTTCGGCGAAGCGGACTTCGTGATCGTGAGTCCGGCGGGACGCGTGATGATCGTCGAGCAAAAGGCCGGTTTTCTGCGCGAGACGCCCAAGGGGCTCGTCAAGGTTTATCTGCAGACCGAGCGCAACGTGTCGATTCAATTGGCGCGCACGATCGAAGGGATGCATCGCCGCTTTACCGCCGCGTTCGGCGCGGGCACTTACTGCATCGAAGAGCTGCTGTATTGCCCGGATTACGTCGTGAAGAACGCGGCCATTGCGGGCGTGAACCCGGATCGTATCGTCGATGCCACGCGCCGGGACCGGTTGGTTTCGATCATTCTTCAAGCGCTGCCCGCCGATGAGCCGCGCCTCGCCTGCGCGCCGAAGATCCACCACTTTCTCGCCGACGAGTTGGCGCTCACGCCCGACGCGAGCGCGCTCGTCGGTCAAGCGGGGACGCTCGTCACGCGTTTGGCGGGGGGGCTTGCCACCTGGGCGCGCCGGCTCGAGTTCGCGCCGTTCCGGCTGCGCGTGATCGGCACGGCGGGCTCCGGCAAGACGCAGCTCGCGGTGCAGGTCATGAAGGACGCGGTCGCGAACGGCAAGCGGCCGCTTTACGTGTGCTTCAACCGGCCGCTCGCCGATCACATCGCGCGCGTGGCGCCGCCCGAGGCCAAGGTCGCGAACTATCACCAACTGTGCGATTGGATTGCGCGCGACGCGGGCAGGGCGCCGGACTTCCAGGCGCCCGATATTTTCAGTCGTCTCGAAGCCACGTTTGCCGATGCGCCGATCGATTCGCGCTGGCAATTCGACGTCCTGATCGTCGACGAAGGGCAGGATTTCCAGCAGCCATGGGTCGATGCGCTTGCTCGGCTCGTTGCGCCGGAGGGCGCATGGTGGTGGCTCGAAGACCCGTTGCAGAACCTCTATATGCGCGAGCCGGTCGCGTTGCCGGGCTGGACGGTGCTCAAGGAAACGACGAACTATCGTAGCCCGCGCGACATTCTCGACTATGTGCGCGATATCGTCGGCACGCCCGTGCCGCTCGCGGCGAGTCTCGTATCGGGCAGCCCGTTCGACGGCTCCGACATCGCCGTTTCGACCTACGACGCCGCAAGCGCGGACGGCGGCATCGAAGCGACCAAGCGCGCGATCACGCAGGCGCTCGCGCTCGGCTTCAGAAAGCAGGACATCGCCGTGCTCTCGTTTCGCGGCCGCGAGGGCTCCGCGCTGACCGCGCTCGATCATCTCGGCCCGCACCGCCTGCGCAGCTTCACGGGCAAATACGATCTGTTCGGCAACCCTGAGTATCGCGAGGGCGACGTGCTGCTCGAATCGATCTATCGCTTCAAGGGACAATCGGCGCCGTGCGTGATTCTGACCGAGGTCGATTTCGAGACCTTCGACGAACGCAGCGCGCGCAAGCTCTTTGTCGGCGCGACGCGGGCGACGATGAAGCTGATCGTCGTCGCGTCGCAGCGTGCCGCGCGACACCTGCGCGGGGAACATGACGACGGCGTCGAATAATCGATATCGCTAAGCGCCCCGCGCTTCGTTACTGCGCGACCTGAAACGTCGAGACCGCACGACGCAATCCGTCGGCCTGTTCTTCGAGCGAGGCGGCCGCCGCCGCCGCTTGCTCGACGAGCGCCGCGTTCTGCTGCGAGACCTCATCCATCTGCGAAACGGCGCGGTTGACCTGCTCGATGCCGTCGCTCTGCTCGTTCGAGGCGGCGGCGATCTCGGTCATGATGCCCGTGACGTTGCGCACCGCGCTCTGAATGTCCTCCATCGTCGCGCCGGCCGAGCTGACGAGCCGCGAACCCGTCGCCACGCGTTGCGCCGATTCGCCGATCAGCTCCTTGATCTCTTTCGCGGCCACCGCGGAGCGTTGCGCCAGCGTGCGGACTTCGCCCGCGACGACCGCGAAGCCGCGGCCTTGCTCGCCCGCGCGCGCGGCTTCCACGGCCGCGTTGAGAGCAAGGATATTGGTCTGGAACGCGATGCTTTCGATCACGCCGATGATGTCGACGACCTTGTTCGAGCTGCGGTCGATTTCATTCATCGTATCGATCACTTCGCCGACCACCGCGCCGCCTTTCGTCGCGATCTGCTGGGCGTTGTCGGCCAGCGACTGCGCTTCGCGCGCGTTGTCGGCGTTTTGCTTCACGGTCGCCGTGAGCTGTTCCATGCTGGCGGCGGTTTCTTGGAGAGCGGCCGCTTGTTCTTCCGTGCGCTGCGAGAGGTCGGTGTTGCCCGCCGCGATCTGGCGCGTCGCCGTCGCGATCGATTCGGAACCGTGCGTGACTTTGCGCACCGTGTCGGTCAGGCTGCGCTGCATCGTCTGCAAGCCCTTCACGAGCTCGCCCATCTCGTCCTGCGAGCGCGTCTCGATGCGGCCGGTCAGGTCGCCTTCGGCGATGCGCTTGAAGTGCGCGAGGATCTGCGCGAGCGGACGCGCAATCGCGCGCTGCAGGCTGAATGCGCAGCCCACGCACGAGGCGAGACCAAGGACGATCAGGACGCCGCCGATCCACGATAGCGTCATGAAGCGGTCCTGCTCGGTCTCGAACGATTCTTTGCCTTGCGCGCGCTGATAGTCGTCGAGCGCGTTGGACGCTTTCGTGAGCGCGACCGAGAGCGGCGGGATGGTCGTCATCGTGAGCGTGTCGGCGGTCGTGCGGTCGCCTTTTTTCATGGCGTTGACGAGCGGCAGGATCGCCTGCTGCACGAAGGTCTGGCGCGCCGAGGCCACCGCGCCGTACAACGCCTCTTCGTCGGCGCTGCGCGGCAGCGACGCGTATTGCTGCCAGGCCTTGTCGGAGACCGCGAGATAGTTGAGGGCCTTGTCGATCAGCGCGGGCACCTCCGGCGATTCGGGATGCAGCGCCACGCGGTCGAGCGTCGTGCGCACGATGGTCAGGTTCAGGTTGGCCTTGCCGATCGCGATCTGCGAGGCGAGCTGGTGCGAGTAGGCATCTTTGAGCGCGCGGTTGGTCGCCTGCATGCCGATCTGGCCGAGCAGACCGGTGACGATGAGCAGGACCCCCAGCAGGCCGAGCGTGCTGTAGAGACGGGCTTTGATGGACAGGCGTGTGAACATGGCAGGACGCAGTGGGCGAGGGGGAAACGCGCCTGGCGCTTCGCGCAGGCGCTATTCCGGTGTGACGGGGAGCGACATCCACTGATTACGGCAGGCTTGCGGCGAAACTTGAGGGGGTATCCGGGGAAATGCCGACGGGGGCCGTGCGTCTCTACGCTTACGTTGGCTTACAGGCTGGTTTGAAAGCGGTGGGGCTCAGCGCCAATCCGCGGCGGTGACGAGCGTGCCCCGGCGCGCGTGCGCGTCCCACCAGATCACCCGCAGAAGCGGCGCGAGCCGGGAGATCAGGATCGCCTGCGCAGGGTCGCTTTCGATGAAATGCGTGACGCCGAGCGCGTGCACGGCTTCGGCTTTGTGCGCGGCGGCGCCGTCCGGGCCTTCGCCGTGACACGCGGGGTCGCGCATGACGAGTTCGGGGCCGCGGAAGCCGTGCCGGTCGAGCCACGCCTGCGTGCGGTCGCGGTCCGTTTCGGGGCGGCCGGTGACGATCGCGCGAACCGCGCCGATCTCGATGCCGGGCAGGATGTCGAAGGGCAGCAGCGCGTCGCGCTCGTTCAAGGCGGCGGCGAGGTCCTCGTCATAGCGTGCGAGCGGGATGTCCGGCAGCAGGATGCCGTCGAGGTCGATCGCGCAGGCGGCGTAATGGTGGTCGTCCGTCATCTGCCCTTGGCCCGCGACGACGGTGCGCTCCCAATCCGATCGATAGCGCTCGGTATGCGCCTGGCGCTCCCACGGGAAGAGCGCGAAATAGCCGACCGCATCGTTCCCATAGTCGGGGCGCACGCGGCTCAGCTCGTCGAAGGCGGCGGTCAGCGTCTTCACGACGAGGCCGTGCTGCTCCAAAAACGCGATGCAGTCGGCCATCGTGAAGCCGCGGCCCGAGATGTCTTCGCACAGCAAAACCTTCGCGCCGCGCGGCGGAACCGGCAGCGAGCAATCCCATGCGACCGTGCGCGTGGCGCGCTCATAGCGCAGGAACGCGACCGGCGTGCCTACGGCGTGCGACACCATCAGCGCGAGCGGCGCGCCGCCGCGCAAGATCCCGACGGCCATGGCGAAGCCTTCGGCGAGGAGTGCCGGTTGCAGCGATTCGATCCAATGGTCGAGATGTTCGTACGTCAGGGGGAGGATCGGTCTGGGCATGGTGCGGCTGCCGGCGCGAGACGGTTGCTGCGGACAGTGATTGCGCGCAGTTGTTGAAATGAGGAAGCGCAACATTATGCCTCTCGAACGCGCCGGCAGCGCGTTTTCCCTCACCGGGCGAGGGGTTGGGCCTCGCCTCGGCTCGTGTCGGCTCGGGTCGGTTCGCTACGCTGCAGCCCACTTCGCGACGTAGTCGGGCAGGTGGTTCATCGGTCCATCCGGAATCGGCGTTTGCGCGACGACCGCCATCGGCAGGACGCCCGCCCAGACCTCGCGCGACAGGTCGCCTTCGTCGTCGTGCGGGCCGCCCGTGCGGATCTTGCATGCCGCTTCTTCGAGCGAAATCCGCAGCATCGTCGTGGCGGCCAGTTCGTTCTCGTCGCCAGGGCGCGCTTCGAGCGAGCGGCCGGGCGCGAGCTTTTCCATGAACGCATCGAGACGGGCCGCCTTGTGCTCGTTGGGCACGCGCTCGAACACGCCGTAGATCACCGCGGACCGGTAATTCATCGAATGATTGAACGCCGAGCGCGCGAGCACGAGACCGTCGATATGCGTGATCGTCACGCAGACCTGCGTGCCTGCGGCCGCGACCTTCAGCATGCGGCTGCCGTTCGAGCCGTGGATGTAGAGATGGTCGTCCTCGCGCCAGCAGGCGGTCGGGATGCAGTGCGTGCCGGTGTCGTCGTTGAAGGCGATGTGGCAGACGTAGGCGGCGTCGACGATCGAATGAAGCGTGTCGGTGTCGTAGCGGCCGCGATCGGCGGCGCGGCGAACGCGGGTGCGGTCCGTGGCGGGGGCAACAGCGGGAGCGGCGGCCTGGGTCATCGAAATGGGCTCTCCAAAAGGGGTTGATCGAGCGCCAAGAATAGCGATCTCGTGGCACCATGATTAGACCCACGGATTAGATAGACTTTGGAGCCACGAGAATGGACTATGCGCTGCTCGTTTCGACCTACGCACACGAGAACAAAGAGCGCGGGCTCACGCAGCAGCGGCTGCTCTACGAGTGCCTGCGCCACGCGATCCTCGACGGGCGGCTCGCGCAGGGCAGCCGGCTCGCTGCAACGCGCGCGCTCTCCGAAGAGCTGCGCATGGCGCGCAATTCGGTGCTGTATGCCTACGAGCGGCTCGCCGACGAGGGCTTCGTCGTCGCGACGCGGCAGGGATCGGAAGTGGCGCGCGTCGGTCTGCCGCGACGCGATCCCGCGCCGGTCGCCGAGGGCCCGGACGTGGCGCTCGCGCGGCGCGTCGACGGGCTCCACCGCGAGCGCGTCGTACACGACGAGCAAAAGCCGTTTCGCCTCGGCATCCCGGCGCTCGACGAGTTTCCGCTTGGCGCATGGCGTGCCTCGCTCGATCGCGCGTGGCGCACCGTTGGCCCGCAGCATCTCGGTTACGGCAACGTCGAGGGGCATCCGGCGCTCAGGCACGCGATTGCGGAGCATCTGAAGGTGTCGCGCGGCGTGCGCTGCGAAATCGACCAGGTCTTCATCACCGACGGCACGCAAAGCAGCCTCGACCTGTGCGCGCGTCTTTTCGCCGACGTGGGCGCGACCGTATGGCTCGAGAATCCTGGATACAACGGCGCGCGTGCCGCATTCAGGTCGGCCGGCTTGCAGATCGTGCCGATGCCGGTCGATGCGGACGGCATCGCGCCGGGCGCCGACGATTGGCGGCGCGTGCCGCCGAAGCTGATCTACGTGACACCGTCGCACCAGTATCCGCTCGGCAGCGTGCTGAGCCTGGAGCGCCGCCTGTGGCTGATCGAGCACGCGCGCCAGGCCGGCACGTGGATCATCGAAGACGACTACGACAGCGAGTTCCGCCACGACGGCCCGCCTTTGCCCGCGGTGCAGGGGCTCGCCGCCGACGCGCCGGTCATTTATCTCGGCACGTTCAGCAAGACGATGTTCCCGGCGCTGCGGCTCGGTTTCATGGTCGTGCCTGCCTCGCTGACGGCCGCGATCCGCTCGCCGCTTGGGGCGCTCGCGCGGCGCGGACGCCCCGCCGACCAGATCGCGCTGGCCGATTTCATCGACAGCGGGCTTTACACGCGACACCTCCGGCGCATGCGGCGCCTTTACGCCGAGCGCCGCAACGCGCTCGCCGATGCGCTTCGCACGCAGTTGGGCGGGATGCTGACGGTATCGGCCGGCGCGGGCGGCATGCATCTGAGTGCGCAACTGACGGCGCCGGTCGCCGATGTCGACGTCTGCGCGGCCGCGCGCGGCGCGGGTTTGATCGTGCCGCCGCTTTCCGCCTACTGCCTGCCGTGCGTCGATATAGCACGCTACAACGGTTTAGCACTTGGATATGCTGGCGTGCCGGCCGAGAAAATCGACGGACTCGTCCAGCAGCTGGCCCAGATTCTCGAGAGTTTCAAAGCAAATCGTTAAAGTGGAAAACGTTTCCAGAAAAGCGCATAGAAAAGTTAATGCGATTTGCATGTGAATTAAATGGCCAATTTCGCCCGGTCAAAATTTCCATGCGGAATAGTTTGACTTTAAGTGTTCGGTATAAATGTCTGGCGGCGGGCGATGAAAGGGGGCTAGCATACGCCACGTGCAACGGATATTGAGGCTTCCGCACATTGCCCGTTGGTCACATGGAAGGCTGGCCGGAGCGGCAACGCTGGCGCGGACGTTTCTTGCGCCGCAAAACATTATTGCGATTTTATGTCTGCAATCGCCGTATGTCTGAGGAAACATACTGTTACTCTTGGGACAGCACTCAGGAAAAACCCGGGCGGGATAGGGTTTTTGATAAAATTGCTTGTAGAAGAAATATTCTATTGTTAGCCTGCTTCTATGTTGGGGGCTTTCTTTTTGGCAGCCGGAAGTGAGATTCATATTTGATTCTTGTGTTTGCCGACGCACAGACTGCAATCCTCAAACTTAGATCTATATCGGGGCGTATATGCTTACAGCTACCTGTACACAGATGGCACAGTTTTTCGTAGGCGACGTGGTGACGCTCAAAGTGGGCGGACCGCGCATGACCATTACTGATGTTGGACCCGTGCAATTCGCCGATGGCGATTGGCTGCGCTGCCAGTGGTTCGACGACCGTGGCGAGCTGCGCCAGGACCTGTTCTCGCGGGACGACGTCAAACGCGAACCGCGCTCCATTTCTCCGGGTTCCGTGCATTTGCGCAGCTACGCGAGTCCTATCCGTAACGCCTTCTAAGGTTTGCGCTTCGGCGGTCTTCTAGTGCCGCCGAAGCGTCCCTGCATCCGCGTGGCTGGACCCGCGGCATGCGCGCGCACACTTCGCTTCAGACTGAAACGTTGAGCATCGTCCGGCTGACATACTGCCCGGCATGAACTCAATCGATCCTATCCGCGCGGTCGTTCACGCCAATCCCTACCCTTATTACGCCGAGCTTGCGGCTCGTTCGCCCTTCGTGTTCGAGCCGCGGCTGCGGTTATGGGTGGCGTCGAGTGCGGCTGCGGTCACCGAGGTGCTCGAGCATCCCGAGTTGCAGGTGAGGCCCGCAGCCGAGCCTGTGCCGAAAGCGATTGCGGGTGCGCCGTCGGGCGAAGTGTTTGCACGGCTCGCTCGCATGAACGATGGCGCGGCTCATCGGGCGCCTAAGCTCGCCTTGCGGCGTGCGCTCGGCAGTCTCGATTTGCAAATCGTGACGCTGCGGGCGCGCCGCATCGCCGAACGTTCCGAGCGTGATTTGCGACGGCCAGGCGATGTGTCGGCATGGTTATTTGAAATGCCGGTGCAGGTCGTCGCGTCGCTGCTTGGATTTGCCGATGACGTGTTGCCCGAGGTCGCCGCATGGATGGCCGATTTCGTCGCCTGTCTTTCGGCTTTGAGCACGCCAGAGCAGCTTGCTTGTGCGAACGACGCCGCGCTTAGGCTCGTGCAGTGCGTCAAGACGCTGGTGGCGGATGCCGCCGCCGGCAATGATGTCCGCGGCGGCCGTTTGCCGGACGCGACGTCGATGGAAGGTGCATCACTCGTTGCCCTCGTGCAGCGTGAAGCGCAGTCCACCGGTTGGGACGACGCCGATGCGTTGATCGCGAACCTCGTTGGCCTGCTGTCGCAAACCTACGACGCGACCGCCGGCCTGATCGGCAACGCCGTCGTCGCGCTGATGACGCAGGCGGGAGTGGAAGACGAGGTGCGGCGCACGCCGCGCAAGCTTGCCGATTTGATTCGCGAGACGAGCCGTTTCGATGCCTCGGTGCAAAACACGCGGCGCTTTGCTGCGACCGAAACCACGGTCTGCGGCGAGCGGGTCGAAGCCGGCGCGGCGATTCTCGTGCTTCTCGCGGCGGCGAACCGCGATCCGGCCGCGAATGCGCGACCGCATGAATTCCTGCTCGATCGGGACGATTGCCGCGTATTCGGGTTCGGCCACGGCATCCATGCATGTCCAGGCGACCAACTGGCCTACGCCATCGCATCGACCGCCATCGACGTGCTGCTCGATCGCACCACGCTTGCGCACCGCAACGACCTCGCTTGGACTTATCGCGCGTCGGCCAATCTGAGGCTGCCTATATTTGCCGAGGTGCGAGAAGCACGGTCAGCGGCAGGCGGCGACTAGACACTATATGTATACCGAACACAAAGGGCTGCATCTTGTATACCAACGGGTGCATGCAACGCGCCGTCACCGCGTTCGACGACGCGCGTGCCCCGCGGCATGGACATCCTCAAGCGCGCCATCCGGCTAGGGCATCAACGCCGCGCTAGGGCATCAACGCCGCGCTTCAGTCGCCATCCGCAGCGCGAGCCCCGCGAGCACCGTACCCATCAGCCAGCGCTGGACCTTGATCCAGGCGGGTCGGTCGCCGAGAAACGCCGCGATCGAGCCCGCCATGATCGCGATCGTCGCATTGACGCAGATGCTGATGACGATTTGCGTCGTCCCCAGTGCGAGCGATTGCCTGAGCACGCTGCCGTGCGCGGGATCGATGAATTGCGGCAGCAGCGACAAGTACAGCACCGCCGCCTTCGGATTCAGCAGATTGGTGGCGAGCCCCATCGCGAACAGCTTGCGCGGGCTGTCCTTGGGCAGATCGCGCACTTCGAACGGCGAGCGTCCGCCGGGTTTGACGGCTTGCCAGGCGAGATACAGCAGATAGAGCGCGCCGCCGAAACGTAGCGCGTCATACGCATACGGCACGGCGAGCACGAGCACCGTAATACCGAATGCGGCACACAGCATATAAAAGACAAAACCGAGGGCGACACCGGCAAGCGAGATCAGGCCGGCGGCGCGGCCCTGGCAGATCGAGCGGGAAATCAGGTAGATCATGTTCGGGCCGGGCGTGAGCACCATGCCGAGGGCAATCAGGCCGAACGCGGCGAGACGGGGAAAGTCGGGCATCGCAAGCACTCCAGTGAGACGAGTCAATGGGTCAGGACGTGCCCAGGCGCGCGGCGGCAATACGCTTCGCGTTTCCTGATGGTGATCCATCTTTAAGCGCCAGTTACGCGAGCCCGGCGATTATTGCATGCTTTTTGGGATGGTGTTGAGGCGGGCGGTAGGGCGGCAGGGCGATTGTCTAGTGGCTCGAACGCGGCAGGCCGGCCCGCGGTTGGCCGCCACCCGGCAGTCCGGCGCGCGGTAGGCCGCCCCCCGGCAGCCCGGCGCGCGGTAGGCCGCCCCACTCAATTACGCGCCCGGTCGCGCTTCGCCGCCCGTGCCTGCACGCGTTCGGCGAGCCCCTTGGAAAACGTGCTGAGGCTGATGAGGCGGCGCTTTTTGTTGACATCGTCGGCGACATCGGCCGGAGGATTCGGCTGGAGGGCCCAGAAGAGCGCGATGATCCAGCCGACGACGGTCCACCCGAGGCAGGCGTTGAAGAGCGCGAGGACGAGGATATCGTGACGTTTGCGCCGGTCGGCGATGATTGCCGGCAGGAAGTAAACGGCAAGCGCAATCACCAACTCGACGGTTTGAGCGACGATTCCGCCTTGCATGTCAGGTTCTCCAAAGGATGCTGTATACCGATTGTCGCGCGATCGACAGTTTCGTGCAGCGGAACTAAGGCGGGCATGCTGCGCTGCTCCATCGGCAATGCGCAAGCTGGCGCTAAGCAGGCAGCAAGCGCGGCCCCGATCAGGTCTATCATGTGCGTTTTGACCGACCGATCGGACAATCGAACATGACCTCCGCCGACACGACCCAGCACTCCATCCAACTCGATCAAGACGCGCTCGTCGCGTTCGTCGATCGCAAATGGAACGACGAAATCGTTCCCGCGCTGACCGACTACATCGCCGTCCCCGCGAAGAGTCCCGCTTTCGATGCGGACTGGTCGCGCAACGGCTTCATCGAGCGGGTCGTGACGGACGCGGCGCAATGGGCCGAGTCGCAGCCCGTGCGCGGGTTGAAGCTCGAAGTCGTGCGGATCCCGGGCCGCACGCCGGTGATCTTCTTCGAGTCGCCCGCCACGCGCTCGGGCAGCACCGAGACGATCGTGCTGTACGGCCACCTCGACAAACAGCCGGAATTCGACGGCTGGCGCAACGACCTCGGCCCGTGGCAGCCGAAATTCGAGGACGGCAAGCTGTACGGCCGCGGCGGCGCCGACGACGGCTATGCGATTTACGCGAGCATCAGCGCACTGGCCGCGCTCGATGCGCAGGGCGTCGAGCGGCCGCGTTGCGTCGGGCTGATCGAAACGTGCGAAGAGTCGGGCAGCTACGATCTGCTGCCGTACGTCGACGCGCTGCGCGACCGGCTCGGCACCGTCGGCCTCGTCGTCTGCCTCGATTCGGGCGCCGGCAACTACGATCAGCTGTGGCTGACGACGTCGCTGCGCGGGCTCGTCTCCGGCGACCTCGAAGTCGAAGTGCTCGACGAAGGGATTCACTCGGGCGGCTATGGCGGCATCGCGCCATCGAGCTTCCGCATCATGCGGCAACTGTTTGCGCGTCTCGAGGATGCCGGGACCGGCAATCTGCTGCCGAGCGCTTTTCACTGCGCGATTCCGGCGAATCGTCTGCGCGAAGCCGAGGTGACGGCGGGCATCCTCGGCGACAGCGTCTGGAAGACCGTGCCGTTCGCCTGCGGCCAGGACGGCAAGCCGGTGCTGCCCACCACGACCGACGCCTGCGAGGCGCTGTTGAACTCGACGTGGCGGCCGTCCCTGTCGGTGACCGGCGCGCAGGGCTTGCCGCCGCTCTCGAGCGCGGGCAACGTGCTGCGTCCGCGTACCGCCTTCAAGCTGTCGCTGCGCGTGCCGCCGCTCGTCGACGCCGCCACGGCCGTCGCCGACTTGAAGGCGCTGCTGGAACTCGATCCGCCGTACAACGCGAAGGTGACATTCAAGTCCGACCCGGGCGCCGCGAACGGCTGGAGCGCGCCGGACCTGGCGCCGTGGCTGCAAACGGCGCTCGACGCCGCGTCGCAAGCCCATTACGGCGCCAATTGCGCGTACATCGGCCAGGGCGGCACGATTCCGCTGATGAACGTGCTGCAAGCCGGTTTCCCGAAGTCGCAATTCATGGTGTGCGGGGTGCTCGGGCCGAAGTCGAATGCGCACGGGCCGAACGAATTCCTGCACGTGCCGTACGCGAAGAAGCTGACGGCCGCCGTCGCGCAAGTGATTGCCGCCGCGCCTTGAGCCCCTTGAGCCACGCGCGTGCGCCATGCAGCCGAAGGCGAACGTCTAACCGTTACCCAAGCCACGATTGCCGATGACCGATACCCCCACGACCGGCCAAGCCGAGCTGCGCCTCTCTGCCGACGACCTGCACGCCTACGTCTGCGCCATCTGGGAGCAAGCGGGCAGCGGCTCCCGCGAGGCGCGTCTCGTTGCCGATCACCTTGTGGCAGCCAACCTGGCCGGGCACGATTCGCACGGCGTCGGGATGATTCCGCGGTATGTCGATTCGCTGCGCGAAGGCGAACTGAAGCTCAACGGCCATGCCGAGGTGATCCGCGACGGCGGCGCAGTGCTGACCATCGACGGCGGCAAGGGCTTCGGGCAGGTGGTCGCGTTCGAGGCGATGGAGCTCGGCATCGAGCGCGTGAAGCGGAACGGCATTTGCGCGGTCGGTCTACGGGGCGCGCATCACCTCGGGCGCATCGGACATTGGGGCGAGCAGTGCGCCAAGGCGGGGATGGCGTCATTTCATTTTGTGAACGTGGCAGGCGATCCGCTCGTCGCCCCGTTCGGCGGCGCGGACCGCCGCTTCGGCACAAATCCGTTTTGTGCCGCGTTCCCGCGCGCAGGCGAGCCGCCCTTCGTGCTCGACTTCGCGACGAGCGCCATCGCCTACGGCAAGACGCGGGTGGCGTACAACAAAGGCAAGACGGTGCCGGCGGGCTGCCTGATCGATCACGAAGGAGCGCAGACGATCGAGCCCAAGGTGATGCACGAATTGCCGCTCGGCTCGCTGCTGCCGTTCGGCTTGCACAAGGGTTACGGGCTGGCGGTGCTGTGCGAGCTGTTCGGCGGCGCGCTGACGGGCGGCCTCACGACGCACGAACAGACCCTCGAGAAGACCAGCGCGATCATCAACGGAATGCTGTCGGTCATCCTCGATCCGCAGGCGTTCGATGCCGACGGCGGGCAGGCCCAGGCCGATGCGTTCGTCGCCTGGGCGAAGGCGTCGCCGCTCGCGGCCGGCACCGAGCGCATCTACATGCCCGGCGAGCCGGAGCTTGCGGTTCAGGCGGCGCGCCGCGCGCAAGGCATCCCCATCGACGCGACGACTTGGCGGCAGATCCGCGACGCAGCGCTCGCGGTCGGCATGACTGCCGAGAACATCGGGCGCTTCGAGGGCACGGCCCGTCACTCCGCTTGACGCATGCCTCGCTCGCCTCGGCTCAGGTCGAGGCGAGCCATTCGATGGCGCGTCGCTATTTGCTTCAGTTAGGTCTCCTCTAGACTGGGGCCGCTTCACCAACCGGTGAGCTCGAGCACGTTGCTGTCGCTCGTGAGACGCCGGTTGGGGAGAGTCGTGCCGAACAGCGCATAGAGCGTCAAGCCGCCGTCTTGCGTACAATCGCGAAGCACAATGACCACATAAGGAGTTCGAGATGGGGATTCTGGTGATCGGGTTGTTGCTTTTTCTCGGCGTGCATTCGATTCGAATTGTGGCCGACCCTTGGCGGACCGCGATGCGCGCGCGCATCGGAGAAGGACCGTGGAAGGGGCTCTATTCGCTGACGTCGATCGTCGGTTTCGCGCTGATCATTTGGGGCTACGGCATCGCGCGGCGCGAGTCCGCCGTGATTTGGACGCCGCCCATGGGCATTCGCCATCTGACGATCCTGCTCGTCGCGATTGCCTTCATCTTGATCGCCGCGGCCTAT
Source organism: Trinickia violacea (assembly GCF_005280735.1). Lineage (NCBI taxonomy): Bacteria > Pseudomonadati > Pseudomonadota > Betaproteobacteria > Burkholderiales > Burkholderiaceae > Trinickia > Trinickia violacea. The sequence continues at coordinate 2,547,541 of NZ_CP040078.1, read as the reverse complement.
GTGCCCGGCAACCGGATCAAGCGCGTGGTCGGGCATCCGATGTCGGCCGGCACCGCGATCTGGGCATTCGGCCATCTGCTGGCGAACGGCACGGCCAATGCCGTGCTGCTGTTCGCTGCGTTCCTGGTGTGGGCGGTCGCGAGCTTTCTTTCGGCGCGCCATCGCGATCAGGTCGCCGGCACGACGTATCCGGCGGGGACCGCCGGGCGCGATGTGGTGACGGTCGTCGGCGGACTGGTCGTGTGGGCCGTGTTCGGCTATTTCCTGCATGGACCGTTGATCGGCCTGAATCCGATGGGATGAGCGGGGGCGTGCCGAAGCGTTTGCCGCGCACGCGGCAAACGCACTATCATCGCCCGAGCCAAGCGACAAACACCACGCCCGAGATCGCCATCAAGCCGCCGCATAGCGTCGCGACGCCCGGCCGCTCGCCGGTCAGCGCGATCGAGAGCGTGGTCGCGACGGCCGGCGTCAAATACAGGAAGTTCGCCGCGCGCGCCGCGCCGAAATGGCCGAGCGCGAAGGTCCAGGTCGCGTAGCCGATCGCGGCGGGAAAGATGCCGAGAATCAGCACCGCCGCCACCGTGTCGGGACTCGCCACCGTCAGCGACGTCACGGCCCCCGGCAGCCACGGCGACAGCCACAGCGCGCCCGCGAGCAGCGTGTACGCGGTGCAGGCGAGCGCGCCGTACACGGGAATCAGCCGCTTTTGCAGGACGAAGTACGCGGCGCTGCACATCGCGGCGCAGAGAATCAAGCTCGCTCCCGCGCCCAACACGAGGCCGCCGGGCTGCCCGAGCGCGATGACCGCCACCCCCGCCAGACTGATTGCCGAGCCGCACCAGCCCCAGCGGTTGAAGCGCTCGCGCAGGAACACCGTCGCGAAGATCGCCGTGAAGATCGGCAGCGTATTGACGATGAAGCTCGCCGCGCCGGCGCTCACCGTTTTCTCTCCCGTGTTCAACAGCGCGTTGTAGGCCGCAATGCCGATCGCGCCGCAGAGCAGGAAGCGCACGGCATCGCGCACGCTCGGCAAGCGGGGCCTGCGCCACGCGAGCCATATCGCGACCAGCACGGCCGCGGTCGCGAAGCGCGCGGCCGCGAGCTGCAGCGGCGGCAATCCATGCAAGCCGATGCGGATGAACGGAAACGCGCTGGCCCACGAGATCACCGTCACGGCGACGGCGAGCGCGGGCACGAGCGGGGCGGGCAGCGGACGGGTGGAGATTGAGGTGTTCATGCGCCCATCATGGCGGCCGCCGAGCTGTTAAGCTAGCGCGCAAATCGCCGATGAGATGTGATCATGGAACACAGCTTGCCGCCCCGGCCTCCGCTCGCGAATCTCGAGACGGTTTGCGTCGTCGCCAGAGAAGGTTCGTTCAGCGCGGCCGCCGAGGCGGCCGGACTTACGCATGGCGCGATCAGCCGCCGGGTCGCCGCCGTAGAGAACTGGCTCGGCTTTGCGCTTTTCGAGCGTCATGGGCGCGGCGTGCGCCTGACGCCCGACGGCCAGCGTTTCGTCGGACGCATCGAGCAGGCGTTCGCGATCATCGATGGCGCCGCCGTCCAATGGCGCACGCGGCGCAGCGCGGAGCTGGTCAAGCTGAGCGTCGTGCCGTCGTTCGCGAAGCTCTGGCTCTTCGAGCGGCTTGCCGCGCTCGAAGGCGGCGAGCCTGGGGGCGATCACCCGCCGCTGCGCATTCAGCTGCAGATCGAAACGCGCAACGTCGACGTCGACGCCGGCGAGGCCGATCTCGCGATTCGCTACGGGCACGGGGTGTGGCAAGGCGTCGAAGTCGAATCGTTCATGGAAGAGGCGCTGTATCCGGTCGCGAGCCGCGAGCTTGCCGCGAAGCTGTCCGGCACCGACGCTATCTCCGCGACCGACTTGCTCGCGTATCCGCTGCTGCACGATTCGGATTTGTCCGGCTGGCGCGCGTGGTTCGCGACGCTCGGCATCGAGTTGAAGCCGCGCACGCAGGACCGCCGTTTCGAGGACTACAGCCTCGTGCTCGCCGCCGCCGAAGCGGGCCTCGGCATCGCGCTCGCGCGCGTGCCGTTTGCCGATGCCTATCTGCGTCACAGCGGCCTCGTGCGCGTGAGCGAGCACACGGTAAAAAGTCCGCTGCGCTTTTACTTCGTCAGCACGCGCAAGGAAAAACGACCGAAAACGCGTCTGCTGATCGCGCGCATGTTGGAGGCACGCGACAAACCGATCTGATTTGCGAACCATCGATGGCGGCCGAATTATTTGTGAATTGTTTATCGTCAGACTTATGCCTTAATCGTCTGATAAAACGAATGGCCCCCCGTTGACCCGCTTCGTGAGGATCGCGCTTATGAATTGGCTGCATCGAGTTTGCTTGTCCGCGGCCGTGTTGTCCGCCGCTCACCCGTTTGACGCTTCGGCGCAAGCGCAACTGACTTACGAGACCTCGTGGATCGGCAATAGCTTCGGATTCGGCGACGGCAAGTGGGTACAGCTCGATGTCGAGGCGATCAGCGTGGGCGCCGACGGCACCGTCTACACGAACGCGCCGTGGGACGAGAGCGGCAGCGAAGTCGGCGCGTACAAGGGCGGCGACAAGGTCGCGGTGGCCGGCAACACGCACGGCTGGGGCAACACGGGCGGCGACGCGATCGCGTCGAACGCGACGTATCTCTACGCGGGCATCTCGATCGGCAACGAGAACAACGCGCTCGTCGGCAGCGACTATCCGCCCGCCGGCACGACGTACTACGGCATCACGCGCCGCTTGATCACCAACATTGCGACCGGCGCGCCGTTTGCGAGCGGCAGCGGCAACAGCGCCAACGCCACGAAAAACAGCTTCCTGCGCGTGAACGCGGTGCCCACGGGCACGGATGCCAGCATCCGCGGACTCGCGGCCACGGCGACGCAGCTGTTCGTCGCGAACACCTACGCGAACCGGATCGAAGTCGACGACGCGAACACGATGCGCCGCGTGACCTCGTGGACGGTGCCGTCGCCGGGGCGCATCGCGATCGATACCGACGGCACGCTGTGGATCATTCAGGGGCTGCAGGACCCCGCTGGCCGCAGCATCGCCCACTATTCGCCGACGGGCGCGCGGATCGGCAGCGCCGGGCCGCTGCCCGCGACGACGGTGCCCGTCGACCTGACGATCGCGCCGTCGGGCCAGTTGCTGGTCGCGGACGGCGGACCGTCGCAGCAGATCCTCGTCTACAACAAGACGGCGTCCGGGCAGACCACGCTCGCGGGCGAGCTCGGCACGCATGGCGGCATCTTCCATCCGGCCGAAGGCGTGCCGGGCAAGTGGCGCTTCAACGGCATTACGGGCATCGGCTTCGACGCGGCCGGCAACTTCTATGTCGCGCAGAACGGCTTCGGCCCGCGCGCGTTCGGCTCGACGTTCGACGGCGAGGGCACGGTGCTCGAAAGCTACCGATGGCCGTCGCACGATTTGAATTGGCGGCTCTATGGACTGACGTTCGTCGATGGCGGGTCGTTCGATCCGCTCCAGCCGGCGAGCGTCTTCAGCGGCTCGAAACACTTCTCGCTCGACTACCGGCAAACGACGCCGGGCTCGGAGTGGAGCTATGCAGGCTTCACGCTCAACCGCTTCCAGTATCCCGACGACCCGACGTTCCACCTGCCCAAAGGCGTGCGCGGCGAGCCGATGGTGCGCCGCGTGAACGGCAAGCTGCTGCTCTATACGGTCGACATGTACTCGCACTACTTGAGCGTCTATCGCTTCGATTCGGCCAATGACGGACAGGTCGCGATTCCGTCCGGCTTCTTTGCCGAGAATCCGATTCCCGGCACTTGGCCGGCGGGGCAGCCGACGTACGGCGAATGGATGTGGCGCGACCTCAATGGCGACGGCCATGTCGACGCGAGCGAGATCACGGCGAATCCGTCCTCGGGCAATTCGGTGGAAGACGGCGTCTGGTGGGTCGACAGCCTCGGCAACATCTGGATCGGCGAGTTGGGCACCGGCATTCGGGAGCTGCCGCTGCAGGGCTTCGATTCGTTCGGCAACCCGATCTACACCTACGCGAGCGCGAAGACTTACCCGATGCCGCAGCCGTTCTCGCGCGTGGCCCGCATCGTCTACGACGCGTCGAGCGATGCGATGTACGTGTCCGGGTATTCGAGCGCGTATCCCTACGACGCCTCGCATTGGAAAGAAGCGGGGCGCCTGCTCGTGCGCTACGACAATTGGAGTTCGGGCACGCCGCAAGCACGCTACACGATCATGCTGCCTTGGAACGTGACAGCCGATCCGCAGCAGACGCCGGTCGGCGTCGCCGTGGCGGGGAACTACATTTTCGTGGCCGAGCTGTATACGAACCGCGTCGATGTCTACGACGCGCGCAACGGGCAGCAGGTCGGCTATATGACGCCGGGGGCGTCGATGGGCGGCACGTCGGGCTGGGTCGACGTGTACCTCGGCATCAGCGCGATCGAGCGCAGCAACGGCGAGTACGTCGTGCTCGTCGAAGACGATGCGCGCGCGAAGATCCTGATGTATCGGTGGACGCCTTGAGCGATACTGGCGCTCTTTTATCTCGCGAATCTCACGATAGGAAGAGCGCCATGGTGTCGCCGCAGTTGCAGTTCTCGACCGACAAGACACGGCTCGACGTGCCGATGATCCACGCGTTCCTGCGCGATGAGGCGCCGTGGGCGAAGGGGATACCGTTCGATGTCGTGCAACAGGCGATCGAAGGGTCGCTGTGCTTCGGCGCTTATCTCGACGGCGCGCAAGTGGGCTTCGCGCGCCTCGTGACCGACTACGCGACGTTTGCCTACCTGTGCGACGTGTTCACGCTGCCCGGCTATCGCGGGCGCGGCTACGCAAAGGCGCTGATCGACCACGTGTTCGCCGACGCCACGCTGGCCCGGCTGCGCCGCATTGTGCTCGTGACGTCGAATGCACACGAGCTGTACCGGCCTGTCGGGTTCACGGCGGTCGAGTATCCGGAGCGGTATATGGAACTGCATCGGTCGGAGATCTATTCGGCCGCGCGATAGCGTGACAGCGCGATGCAGACGCCGTCGCTCGCGTCGGCCCGCTAAAATAGGCGCTTTTTTTGGATTCCGGCATGACCGAAAACGAAGCGCTGCAACTGGCGACGCATCGCCATTACAAGGGCGGGCTCTATCGCGAGATCGGCGTCGCGAGGCATTCGGAGACCGACGAGCGGCTCGTCGTCTACGAGCATCTGTGGCCGCATGAGCGCGGGCTGTGGGTGCGTCCCGCAGAGATGTTCAATGGCGTGCTCGCCGATGGCTCGCCGCGCTTCAAGCGTCTGACGCCGGAGCAGGCCGCTTGAAGCGCTCGAGCTGCTGAGATCTGCCGACTCGGCGGCGGTCATTCGACCGCCAGCAGACCCTCCGCCAATGCGCCCGGCGCCGAGCCGACTGCGATTTGCGGCGTGCCGTGCCAATCGGCGCAACGCTGCACCGCGCGCCGCAAATCCGCGATGAACCCCGTGCCGATCCGCACGCCGGGCTCCACATGCACGGCCTTCAACTCGAACACGCCGCTGGCACGGTGCGCCTTCGCATCGACGCGTCCGACCAGTTTTCCCCGGCGCAGCACCGGCAAGCAGAAGTAGCCGAACTTGCGTTTGGCGGCCGGCGTGTAGCACTCGATCGCGTAGTCGAAATCGAACAGCGCGGTGGCGCGCTTGCGGTCCCAGACGACCGGATCGAACGGCGAGAGCAGCGTCGTGACGGTCGAGCGCACGCGCGAATTCGCGGCGTCGTCGATCAGCGGTTCGAGCTCGCGCGAGACGAACACGTCTTCCTTCCAGCCTTCGACGCGCACCGGAATCACCTCACCCGCATCCGCGAGCGCGTGCAGATCCGCTGCATACGGACGCTTCGCGAGCCGGTAGTAATCGGCGATCCAATCGGCGCGGACCACGCCGAGCGCGCGGCAGGTCCTCGCGACGAGCGTTTGCTGCGCGGCGTCTGCCGGCGGCAGGTCGCGCGCGTCGTCCCAATCGGGCAGCACGCGTTCGGCGAGATCGTAGACGCGCTGAAAATTGCGCCGCTCCGCGACCATCAGCTCGCCGAGCGTGAACAGCACTTCGAGATGGCGTTTCTCCGGTTTCCAATCCCACCAGCCGCTGCCGACGCTGTCGTCCGCGCGCACGAAATCGGCCGAGCGCACCGGGCCGTTGTCGCGGATGCGGGCGAGCAGGGCGTCGATGTCCTCTTTGTGGCGCGTGTGCCAATCGATCGAATATTTCCAGCCCATGACGCTCGGATCGAGCATGCGATGACGCAACAGGCCGTAGTCTTCGATCGGCACGAAGCACGCCTCATGAGACCAGTATTCGAAGAGACGTCCCTCGGCGAGATGCTCGTCGAGCCATTGCGGCGCAAACGTTCCGATGCGGCTGAACAGCACCAGATACGGGCTGCGCGCGACGACGTGAATCGTGTCGATCTGCAGTTGCGCCATGCGGCGGATCGCGTCTAGCACGTCCGCTTTGGCGGCCTTGCGGCGTGGCGGCGCGAGCAGGCCCTGGGCGGCGAGGTGCAGCGTGCGGGCGGCGGCAAGCGGGAGGGTCTTCACGGATTCGGTCGATGAGGGGGAAGCGGGTAGTGTATGTCGAATCAAAGGTCCATCTCTGACAGGCGAGGGTATCGGCATGTGCACGAACTATGTCGCCGCGCGCCGGCGCATCTTCGAAAAGTACTACGGCGCGTTGCCGCCCGCCGACGATTGGCGCGACGAGATCTATCAGGACTATCCGGCGCCGCTGTTGCGCCGCGCGAGCGACGGCGGCCGCGAGGCGCTGCTCGCCACCTTCGGCATGGTGCCGAAGGCGAAAGCGTCGCACGATGCGAAGCGCTATACGACGATGAATGCGCGCGTCGAAACGCTAGGCGACCGGCCGACCTATCGCTCGGCCTGGGCGAAGCAACAGCTCTGCTTGATTCCGTGCGAAGCGTTCTACGAACCGAACTACGAAAGCGGCAAGCATGTGCGCTTTCGAATTGGGCTGGCGTCGGGCGAACCGTTTGCGGTCGCCGGCTTATGGCGCGCGTGGCCGAAGCCGGACGGCGAGGACGTTTCGTTCACGATGCTGACCATGAATGCCGACGAGCATCCGCTCATGCGGCGTTTTCACAAGCCCGGCGAAGAAAAGCGCTCGGTCGTGATCGTGCGGCCGGAAGACTACGAAGACTGGCTCGCATGCAAGAGCACCGACGAGGCGCGCTCGTTCCTGCAGTTGTTTTCGAGCGAGTCGATGGCGGCCGAGGAAGCGCCGAAGGTTGCGCCGGCGCAGTGACCACGGCAGTGACCCGGGCAGCGAAGTCAGCGCCGCTGTACCGACGGTTCCGCGCGGCGCTTCATGGCGTTCAACCTGCGCGATAAGTCCACTTGCCCGCGACGCTGATCTCGCTCTTCACCGACTTCGCCAGAAAGCACGCCTCGTGCGCGCGATGATGCAAGCGCTCGACGGCCGCATCGTCAGGTTGCTTCGCCCCGGAAAAGTCCACCACCGGCCGCAGCTCGACGGTCGCGATCCACGGTTTGCCATCGGCGCCGCGCGCCATGTGTCCGACCGCCTCGTCGACATACCGGTCGACCACGTAACCCGCCGTTCGCGCGATGTCGAGGAACCACAGCATGTGGCAGCTCGATAGCGACGCGACGTACGCCTCTTCCGGATCGACGTTGGCCGGATTCGAAAGCGGCACCTTGACCACAGCGGGCGAACTCGATGCGGGCACGACTGTGCCGCCGTCGAATGACCACTGATGCGCGCGGCTGTATTGGTTGTCGCTGAACACCGCGCCTGCGCGGTCCCATTCGATCTTCGCGCTATGACTGGACATGGCTCCTCCGTTTTGATCGAGCGACGGCCGCCTCTCAGGCGGCCTGGATTCCATTTCGAGACGGCATTTTATCTGGATCGATCGGGCTTGCCGCGCGCTGATTTCGAGTGACGGTCCGGTATGGTTATTGGCTTGCCGCACCGCCGTTATCGGGAGACCGCACGCATGGCCTTCGGAAACAGCGGATACGTCAGCAGTGCGGAGAGTCCCGCCGCGATCCACACGCCGGTCCAGGAACTGGCCGCGAGCAGATGCGGAATCGCGATCGGCGCGACGAAGAGCCCGCCGTAGACGACCGTGTTCGCCATGCCGAGGGCCGTGCCCGCGCGCTGAGGACCGGCGAGCGTCGCGAGTTCGGTGTACGCCACGCCGTGCCACGCGGACACACAGATGCCCGCCACCGCGATCAGCGCCACGAGCACGGCGGCGAACGTGTTGTGCAACACGGCGACGGCCAGCGCCAGCACGGCGAACGAGCCTGCCGCGACGAGCGTCGAACCGCGCAGATACGAGCGGCGGTTGCCGCGCTTGTCGGTGTATCGGCCGCTCCAGACGCGCATCGCCATCGCGCCGCTCTGGATCACGGCCATCGTCGCGCTGATGCCAGCGGCGTGCAGTCGGGCGAAGTCGTGCAGGAACACGGTCGCGAACGTCAGCACGGCGAACTGCGGCACGCACAGAATCCCGATGCCGAGCACGACGCGCCAGATCTGGATATCGGTGAGCGGTCCGCGCGGCGGGGCGCTGCCGGCGGGTTGGGCGGCGTGAGCGGCATGAGCGGTGGTGACGGGCGGCTCATGCAGCCAGCGCCACGCGAAGCCGGCGGACAGCGCGACCATCACCGCGAGCGCGCTGAAGACGCCGCCGAATCCGCGCGACTGAGCGAGCCACGGCAACAGCAGCGCGCCGATGCCGCCGCCGAGCGGCACCGCGGTCTGCCGAATGCTCATCGCGAGGCCGCGCTCGCCGTCCTTGAACCAGCTCATCACGGCGCGGCCGCTCGAGCCGTTCACGCTGCCGCCAAGCAGGCCGACCACGCACATCATCGCGACCAGCAGCGGGAGCGGCGGAATCGAGCCCGCCGACGGCACGGCACACAGCGCCATCACCAGCAGCATGAGGGCGGTCGAAGTGAGGCCGGTCATCAGCACGGGCCGGTCGCCGAAGCGGTCGGTGGCGAACCCCCACGGCAGCTCCGACAGCGCGAGCCCCAGCCCCATCGAACCCATCACGAGGCCGAGTTCGGCGTTGCCGAGGTGATAGTCGTGGCGCATCCAGATGGCGGTCGTCGGAATGCCGGTCGCCGTGGCCGAAAAGCTCGCGTTCGCCGCCACGCCGACGCCGAGCACCTTCCATTTATGTGACGCGCCGAGGGCGCGTTTCGCTTGCCCGACGGGAGTGATCAGAGAGGGGCTTTCCATGAACGTCCCTTGGTAAGAGGATTTGACGGACGCAGTTTGGCACCCTATATTCGTCCTGAATATCAGAAAGTTTTTGATGAATCGTTCGATGAAACGGGATGATCCGATGAGCCAGGTGAACTTCGATTTGGCGAGCTTGCGCAGCTTCGTGACGGGCATGGACATGGGCAGCTTCGCCAAGGCGGCGGACAAGGTCGGGCGTTCGACCTCGGCGATCAGCGCGCAGATCAAGAAGCTGGAGGAACAGGCCGGCACGCCGCTCTTTCGCAAGGCGGGCCGCGGGCTGGCGCTGACCGATGCGGGCGAGATGATGCTGCGCTACGCCAGGCGTTTGATCGAGTTGAACGACGAAGCGACGGCAGCGGTGCGCGGCACCGATCTCGAAGGCTGGGTGCGGCTCGGCTTGCAGGAGGATTTCGGCGAGACGCTGCTGCCGGAGGTGCTCGGGTCGTTTGCGCGGGCCCATCCGAAGGTGCGCATCGAAGCGCGCGTCGCGCGCAATGCCGACTTGGTGACGCGGCTCGAAGCGAACGAGCTCGAACTCGCGCTGATCTGGGACAGCGGGCCGGCATCGACCTACGCGCACCGCGTGGACGGTCGCGCCGACCTGGTCGCGAGGCCCGCGATGCGCTGGATCGGCGCGAAGTCGTTGAACTGGCGTGTGGAGTCGGGCGAACCGCTGCCGCTCATCGCGTTCGACGGGCCCTGCCTGATGTACGACGCGGCGCGGGCCGCGCTCGATCGCGCGGGGATACCGTGGCGCGTAGTGTTCACGAGCCCGAGTCTGGCCGGGCTGTGGGCGGCGGCGTCGGCCGGGCTAGGGTTGACCGTGCGCACGCGCTACGGCGTGCCGCCGTCGCTGATCGTCTTCGATGCAAAAGCGCACGGCCTGCCGCCGCTGCCGCAGCTGTCTCTGATGCTGCTGCGCGGATCGCCGGCGGTGACGCCGCCGGTCGAGCGGCTTGCGGAACTCATGATGGATTCGGTGCGCGGATTTACGAATCCGTTGGAAAGCGAGGCGGCGTAGTGAGGGGTGTGCAGTCCCGGCTTGTCTATTTCACGCTTCGACAAGCCGGGACCGGCCGTTCATTTGAGCGCGAGCGGATTCGCCCGGCTCATGCGATTACCGCGAAGCTTGCGGATTGGTCGCCGTAATGAACGGATCGAACGACATATGAACGTTGCCTTCCAGCAGCATGTAGATGTTGTATTGGACGTTGGTCCCTGCCTGATTGACCCGTCCGCCCCAAACCGTGCCGTCGTATTGCGGATATTGTTGGGGATTGACCATGTTGGGAATTGCCTGTCCGCCGAAACCGAGAATGGCAATCTCTTCTCCCGGGTTGATCGAAACGGCGGACCAGACGATCGTGTCGCCGTTTTCGCATTTCGTCTTCAATTCATTGCTGCCTTCCGAGCCATCGCCGCTGTAGCCCGTCGAATCCACCATGAATACGTATTTCGACAGATTGTTTTCGGCAATGGCCTTGGCCACATTGACGAGCACATCTACGTAAATCGTTGCCATGTCGACTCCTGATTATGAAATGGATAATTGATTTTCTGCCCCGTGGGGCGGAAAACGGCCGTGCGTGTTGAAAACGACAAATAAATTGACGTAATTTTCAATCAAACCAAAAGACGCTCCGCCGCAGGCGTGCCGGAAGAGTGCGCGATCATTTGAATTATTGAATATGCGGCCGCGCAAAACTGAAGATAGCAGGCGTCATACGTAAAACAACCTGATAAAGATGACGGGTATGTGGGATGTCAGTAAAAATGTCTCGTTAGATCGGGGTTTGTCAAATTATTGTAATTAAATTGGTGCGGGCGGTATTGAGGAAATATTTTTGCCGAGTCATTTAAATATTGGCGCCGCAAGGATCTGATTATCTCGTTCAAGATAAGGCGGCGCTTTTTATTATGGTGGTTCCTATTAATCGACCGTTTTGATCCGATGCTGCACTACCGTTGCCGCGGCGGTTCTCGCCTGTGCTGCTGCACGGCTGCGAGCCGTTTGGTGCTCGATTGGACGGCCATTGCGATGACGGCTGCTTCGGCAAACGCCGCAGCGGGCGCTTGACGCGTCAGCGCGAACGAGAGCCAGAGACAGAACGCGGCGAACGAAAACCGCCCGAGCACCATGCCGCGCAGCAGCGCGATCACGAAGTCGGGCCCGTGAGCACGGTGCGACGATACCGACAACACGATGCCGAGCAATGGAAACACCGCCAAGAGCCCGCTCCATTTCGCGCCGAGCAGCCCGGAGAGCGACGTGACGAGCACTGTGAGCACCGCGCCGGCCAGCATGCGTCCGATCAAATCGGTGCGAGCGAGCGGGGCGCCCGCCGAGGCGCGGTTGCTGCGAGGCAGAAACGATTGACCGAAGCAGACCGCGGCCAATGCCACCAGTGCGGCCCAAAGCGGCGAAGCGGGCAATCGCGATAACGCGCAAGCGGATAGGAACCATGCCGTCAGGCCCGAGCCGAGTGCGATCGGCCAGGAGCGCGTACGGCACGTCCACGCGTAGGCGAAGTTGAACGCTTCCGAAGCGAGAATCGCCGACAGCGAAAGTATCGCTGCGTGGGCCCCGAAAAGCGGACCGTGCTGAAGCACGAGCAGATAGAGAATCGGACCGGCAACGACCGGGAGACCTGCGAGCCATCCGGCGACGGATGGCCCCCACCGCTTGCCGGACGTCGAGACGATCCAGAGGAATGCCGGGACAAGCGTGAGCTTGAGAGCGAGCATGATTGAAGCTGAGGGTGTTAAAGCCGGATATTACCAGCGCAAATGCAGCAGTCCGCCCTTCGCCGCCTACCACTCCGGCTGCATTCAAGTTGATCGCCCCTGCGATCGCCACGTTTTCTTATTTCTTTTCCACGACGTCGGTCTGATTAACTTGCACGCCGAAATAATTGGCCCGTCAGCGTTAACCCCTGCCGCGGCAATCGCCAGTAATTGGCCGTCGCCGGACAACGCCGCAATGAGCACGTCGGCGTTGACCGCAGCCAATGTTCGCTAGCGATCATCCATTGCGTTTATCCCCGTGATCCCGAATCGATTCAGACCAATGCGTGGGACAGCGAACGGTTCGCGTGTTGGGAACCCCCTAATTTAACTTCACGCAATCGGGTTGCAACCGTCGGGGAAACGGTTGCGGACCATCAAGATGGACATGGGCCATTGAAGGTCCAGATATGTTAATTAGGACGTCAAAATGAAACGGAATAGCCGGGGACGTGGGGAGTGGGCGCCATTGAAAGTGCTGGCGATGTTGACGGTCAGCATGCATGTGGCAGGGGCATACGCTCAGCAAGGCGGCGATACGCCGGCTTACGCTGTCCCGGATCAGGCAGTCATGGCCGCGAGCCAGGCAAGACAGCCGGATCGGCTCGAAGTCGCCCAGGAGGCAGCGACCGATTGTCCGACGCCGGGCGCAGCAGATTGCCCGCGCAGGGAGTCCGATCTGTCGATGACGGACACGCCTGCAAGCGGATACGGAGATGACGCGATAACCAGCGGCGATTCCGGCGGCTCCGGAGCCGTGGGAATAACGGCTGGCGGTGAAGGCAGTCGCGGCACGGGTCCGGGAAGTCCAGGCACGGCAGCGACGACGGGTGGTAACCCGGGGCACGGTGGCAATGGTGGCAATGGTGGCAATGGTGGCGCAGGATCGGGGACCGCCGGCCCGGTTGCATCGGGTAACGGAACCGGGGGCTCCGGCAACCAAGGCGCGGGAAACACGGGAACCGGCAACTCGGGTAATGGCGGAACCGTTGCGGGCGGTCAGGGTAGCGGTGGGCAAAGCGTTGGTGGTCAGGGTAGCGGTGGGCAAGGTGCCGGTGGTCAAGGTGCAGGTGGCCAGGGCGCGGGTGGTCAAGGTGCCGGTGGTCAGGGTGCGGGTGGCCAAGGTGCCGGTGGTCAGGGCGCGGGTGGTCAAGGCAGCGGCGGACAAGGCAGCGGCGGTCAAGGCAGCGGCGGTCAAGGCAGCGGCGGACAAGGCAGCGGCGGTCAAGGCAGCGGCGGTCAAGGCAGCGGCGGTCAAGGCAGCGGCGGACAAGGCAGCGGCGGTCAAGGCAGCGGCGGTCAAGGCAGCGGAGGCCAAGGCAGCGGAGGCCAAGGCAACGGCGGCCAAGGCAACGGCGGCCAAGGTAACGGCGGCCAGGGTAACGGCGGCCAAGGCAACGGCGGCCAAGGCAACGGCGGCCAGGGCAACGGCGGCCAGGGTAACGGCGGCCAAGGCAACGGCGGCCAAGGCAACGGCGGCCAAGGCAACGGCGGCCAAGGCAACGGAGGCCAAGGCAACGGAGGCCAAGGCAACGGCGGCCAAGGCAACGGCGGCCAAGGCAACGGCGGACAAGGCAACGGCGGACAAGGTCACGGAGGCCAAGGCAACGGAGGCCAAGGCAACGGAGGCCAAGGTAACGGCGGCCAAGGTAACGGCGGCCAAGGTAACGGCGGCCAAGGCAACGGCGGCCAAGGCAACGGCGGCCAAGGTAACGGCGGCCAAGGCAACGGCGGCCAAGGCAACGGAGGCCAAGGTCACGGAGGCCAAGGTAACGGAGGCCAAGGTAACGGAGGCCAGGGCAACGGCGGCCAGGGCAACGGAGGCCAGGGCAACGGAGGCCAGGGCAACGGCGGCCAGGGCAACGGAGGCCAGGGCAACGGCGGCCAGGGCAACGGCGGCCAAGGTAACGGCGGCCAAGGTCACGGAGGCCAAGGCAACGGCGGCCAAGGCAACGGCGGCCAGGGCAACGGCGGCCAAGGTCACGGAGGCCAAGGCAACGGAGGCCAAGGCAACGGAGGCCAAGGCAACGGAGGCCAGGGCAACGGAGGCCAAGGTCACGGCGGCCAAGGCAACGGCGGCCAAGGCAACGGCGGCCAAGGTAACGGCGGCCAAGGTAACGGCGGCCAAGGTAACGGAGGTCAGGGTCACGGAGGCCAGGGCAACGGCGGCCAGGGTAACGGCGGCCAAGGCAACGGCGGCCAAGGTAACGGAGGCCAAGGCAAAGGCGGCCAAGGTAACGGCGGAAACGGCGGCCACGGCGGCGGCAACGGTTCTCACTAGATTCGCCTGACACTCGCCTATAGTGAAATCGGCACGGCAACGCGATTGCCGTTTCGCAAAGCCATCATCGACGTCCAAGGCGCGGTCTGTTGACCGCGCCGATTTCGTTTTCAACCCGGGTCACATTCGCGAACTTCGACTGCATGAAGACAAACGCACCCACTCCAAGCCCAACCCACCCGCACATCTTTTCCTTCGCTCAGCACGACAACCACTTCCTCCTCGACGGCCAACCGTTCCAAATCCGCAGCGGCGAACTCCACCCGGCTCGCATTCCCGCCGAATACTGGCTGCATCGCATCCAAATGACGAGGGCGATGGGCATGAACACCATTGCGCTCTATGTCATGTGGAACTACCACGAGACAAGTCCAGGCGTTTTCGACTTCCAAAGCGAGAACCGCGATATCGAAACGTTCATTCGCTTGTGCCAGTCGGAAGCGATGTGGGTTCTGCTGCGACCGGGCCCCTATGTCTGCGCCGAATGGGATTTGGGAGGCATTCCGTCCTACATGCTGCGTTATCCGGACATCACGCTCAGGACCGGCTCGGCGACCGATCCCCGCTACATGTCCGCCGTCGCGCGCTACATCGACGAACTGATTCCGCGCGTCAAACCGCTGATGGCGTGTAACGGCGGCCCGATCCTGATGATTCAGATCGAAAACGAATTTGGCTCGTATGGCTGCAATCCGGACTACCTGGAAGACATTCGGCAGCTTTGGCTTCGAGGCGGAATCGATGGCCCGTTCTACACCGAAGACGGCATCGCGCAGCTCCAGCAGAATCGCTCGAACGTCACGGGTGGGGCGATCGCGTTGAGCAATGGCAACGCCGCGCAAATCGCGGCGGCGCGGCAGGCGTTCCCCGGTGTCCCGGTCATGGCCGGCGAGGTGTACCTCGGATGGCTCACGCACTGGGGCGACGCGACGCTGCAAGGGACGGCCGCGGACATCTCCGGCACGCTGGACGCGTTCATGCAACACAACCTCTCGTTCAACCTCTACGTCATTCATGGCGGCACGAGCTTCGGTTTCTATGCGGGGGCGAACGTCGATCCGGATTCCGGCGCCTACCAGCCCGACATCACGAGCTACGACTACGCGGCGCCCATCACCGAGCAAGGCGTCGCGACGCCGAAATATCTGCAGTACCGCGAAATCATCGCCCGATATCTTCCGACGCCGCTACCCGACGTCCCCGAACCGATCGCCATGCTCGAGCGCATCGGAAACGACGCTTTGATGCCCGAACGCTACACGTCCGTTTGGGACAACCTGCCTGCCGCGCTCCCCGCGGCGCAAACCGTCGACCCTCAGCCTTTCGAGGCGTATGGGCAAGCGTTCGGTTTCGCGCTCTATCGCAAGAAGCTGCGGGACTATCGAGGGGGGGCTCTGAATCTCGTCGATGTCCACGACTACGCGACGGTCTTCGTCGGCGAGCAATACGCGGGCGGCGTATCGAGAGCGCCGATGCCTGATCGATGCGCGCAACCGCTCGACGTCGTGCACGATGCGCCGCTTGCACTTCCATTCGACCTGTCGTCGCACGAGGGCGCTGTGAATCTGGACATCCTCGTAGAAGGCATGGGGCGCGTGAACTATGGGCACGCGATGATCGACCGCAAAGGCATCCTCGGCCCGGTCTCGCTGCAGGATGCGATGGGCGAGAGCGAAGTTCTGAAAGAGTGGGAGGTGTTCCTGTTGCCGATGAGCCCCGGGTACATCGCCAACTTGCGGGACGTGTGCTCGAATCCGCGCAAGGCCGGTTTGTTTTTCAGGGCGACGGTATCGCTCGATACCGTGGGCGACACCTATCTCGACATGAGTCACTGGACCAAGGGCATGGTCTGGGTCAACGGACGCAATCTTGGACGCTATTGGAATCTGGGTCCGCAAAGGCGCCTGTATTGTCCGGCTCCATGGCTGCGAGAGGGCGAGAACGTGGTCACGATCTTCGACTTGCATCAGATCGAAGCGAAACCGGTCGAACTTGCGCGCACGCTGTCGTAACGAACCCGCCGCAAACGCTAACTGCCGGCCTCTACCGGCAGCAATTCCAGCGTGAGCACTTCGAATGGTGCAAGGCGAATCGTTTGCGGCTGGTCTGCATCCGACATCGCAGGAACGGACTCGTCACGCCCGCTCCAAGCGCAGAGCACATCGAATCGACCGCCGATGCCATCCGGCAACTCCAAATGCCATCGCAAGTCCAGATCGAAATGTTGTGCGTGATCGGCCGGATTACGTAGCGTGACAATCGACTTCGACGGCGACCAGGCCGCCCATCCATACACCTCGAGCTCATCCGGCGCACCGCCGATCCAATGGCTGTCGCGCAGAACGTCGGCATGGGTTCGCGCCCATTTCGCGGATTCCGCAAGCACGTCCCAGTCGCCCTCGCTAAGCAGCGAAGGCGTGACATACAGCTCCTGCAACTGCGTTCCGCTTCCAAAGTAAGAACGCACTTCGTTCGCGAACGCCTGACCCGCGCCGCTGTTGAGGCGCTGATTTTCCTGCGCGTAAATGATCCCGTGCAGCATCAGCGAGTTGAGCGGAAACAGCGGGCTTTCGAGTACGACGTTGCGGTATGTCTGGGCATCGCGATACGTGATCCAGCGCTCGCGGTCGACGCCGACGCCGGCGAGTCCGTCGTCCGCGCCGCCGCGCCAGATCGAGTCGGCGTAGTGCAGCCAGAACGGCGAGGGAAGGGTGCCGGTGGAGAGGTTGATGAAGGTGTCCGGCCGCGCGCGGCGGATGTCGTCGATCAGCTCGATCGCGGCATCCCAATCGCTGTTGAAACGGCTGCCGGGGAAGACCTTGCCGGCGTTGCCCGTGCCGTCGAATTTGAAATGATTGACGCCGTGCGCGCTCAGCAGCGACATCGCGACTTCATGAAAGCGGCGATAGTACTTCGGCCCCGACAAGGCAAACCCGTCATCGACGACCTCATAGCCCAACGCACGTCCGCGTGCAACGCGCTCCTGTCGAGGTTCGCAATAGCCGCCCCATGGCGAAAGCCACACGCCGGGCGCCGCGCCATATCGCGCCGCGGCGTCGCGCAGCGGCACGAAACCGCGCGGGAAATCCTCGCTGAAGTTCCAACTGCCGCTGTAGTCGTCCCAGCCGTCGTCGAAGAGGAAAGAATCCAGCTGCACGCCGCGTTTGAAGTGCAATTCGCGGCCTAGCGTGTCGATGCGTTCGAGCGCTTGCGCTTCCGTATAACGCGTGAGGTAGCCGATGTCGTACCACGAGTTGTAGTGGAGGAAGGACCCGTAAGGACGTGCGCGTTCGCGTTCGAGATAGGCCGAAAAATCGCGGCGCAATTGGCCTTCGCGGACCACACCCGCAACCGCCGAGTAAGCGAGGGTTTTCCCTTTTTCCAGCGGCAGCGCACGCGTCACCGTGAAGCGGACCACGTCGTCGAGCACCTCGCTTTCCGACATCGGAAGCTCGAAGCCCAGATAGACATTGCCCGCAATCACGGGTGTGCCGTTCAAATTGCCGCTTGCCTGCGCGTTTGCCGCTTGCGTCTGAAGCATGGAAACCGCGACGATGGATTCGTCTTGCGCGAGTGCCGTGATCGCCAGTTGCAAGCGCAAATACGGCGAGCCTTCGCGCTGTTCGATACACCATTCCACGCGCAGGCGATCATGCTCGTCGTGAAGAACGGCGCTCACGCGCCGGCCTGCGAGTCGATCGGCAAGCCTGGCTGCGTGCGCGTCCGCGGTAAGCCCATCGTCCCGCAACGGCGCGAGCAGCCTCAGATCGTCAACGCCAAGTGTGCGTCCATCGGCGAACGTCAGCGCGAAAGGCGCGATCACCGGCAGCGTCCGCGCATGGGCGCGATCGACGATCGCAAAGCCGGTCAAATGCGAATGCGCGACGGTCCAAGTCAATGCGATTGCCGCATTGCCGAAAGCGAATCGATCGTCGCTCACGGAGAGTGCGGGCATGCCGGAGGCGGTGAGCGCAGTTTCGTTGCGATACATGGCGTAGGCTCTCGATCAGCGAACGGTCGAAGCGGATAGCCGTCCAGCACCCGCCCCCATAGGGACGAATGATCGGACCATACCGTCGCATGGAATAATAGGAAATTACTCGAACATAGCCGGCAACGCGCGCGTCCCGCCGGCATCCGGTCAGCCATTGTGAAAAACCTCGTTGTTTCCATCGATCAGCTCGCATCGTTCGACGAAATCGTCGACGTGCGCACGCCGCTCGAATACGCCGAAGACCACATTCCCGGTGCGATCAACGCGCCGGTGCTCAGCAATGAAGAGCGCGTGATCGTCGGCACGCTGTATAAGAACTCGCCGTTCGAGGCGAGCCGGGCCGGTTCCGCGATGGTGGGGCGCAACATTGCGCGCCACCTCGACACGACCTTTGCCGACCGTCCGCGCAACTGGCGTCCGCTGATCTATTGCTGGCGCGGCGGCAAGCGGTCCGGCTCGATGACCGTGTGGTTCAACATGATCGGCTGGCAGGCGCGGCAACTGGACGGCGGCTACAAGTCGTACCGGCGCCAGGTGCTCGAACAACTGGAGCGCTTGCCGTCGCGGCTCGATTACATCGCGCTGACCGGACACACGGGTACCGGCAAGACGCGCCTGCTGCACGCGCTAGCCGACGCGGGCGCGCAGATATTGGATCTCGAAGGACTGGCCCGGCACCGCGGGTCGCTCCTGGGCGCGCTGCCCGATTCCAACCAGCCGACGCAGAAAGCGTTCGATACGGCATTGGCCGTCGCACTGTCGAAATTGGATGCGAGCCAGCCCGTGTTCGTCGAGGCGGAAAGCCGCCGGATCGGCAATGTGTCGCTGCCTCTGTCGCTGCTCGATGCGTTTCATGCGGGGCGCTGTGTGCAGGTGTCGGCGCCGCTCGACGCTCGGGTGCGCTATCTGTTGAACGACTATCGGCACTTGTTCGACACGCCGCAATTCTTCAAAGATCAGCTGACGCGCCTGATCGGTCTTCACAGCCGGCAGACGGTCGCGCGCTGGCACGCGTTCATCGATAACGGGCAGCTCGAGCCGCTTTGCACGGAACTGATCGAGCAGCACTACGATCCGGCGTACGCTCGCAGCAGCCAACGATCGTTCGGTGCGGCCGGCGGCGCGTTGTCGTTCGGCTTCGATCCTTGCGCGGCCGACCCGCTCGCGCAGGCGCGCGAATTGATCGCCCAATGCGCCGATCTCGCCCATTCAAACTAACTGATCCGAGACCATGGAATCTCTCATCCAAACGCCGCGCCGCCCCGGTTCGGCGTTCGCCATTACGTTGTTTGCGCTGATCGCGATCGTCGGGCTCTACTACGTCAAGTGGTCGCCGTACTATCACCGCGCGTTCGTCGCGGCCGACACGCATTCGATCGGCCACTCGATCCTGGCCGGCACCGAGCCCATGCCGCCGCAGGCGTCGTGGCCCGCGGCGCTCGGCTATGCAACCGCTTACGCGAAGGCGATCTGGCAGGCGCTCGTGCTCGGCCTGCTGCTCGGCTCGGCGGTGCAGGCGTTGCTGCCGGCGCATTGGGTCGCGCGCCTTCTGGGCAGCGCCGGCATGCGCAGCGTCGCCGCGGGCGGCTTGCTCGCGCTGCCCGGCATGATGTGCACATGCTGCGCGGCGCCCGTGGTGGTGGGCCTGCGCGCGCGCCAGGCATCGCCCGGCGCGGCGGTCGCGTTCTGGCTCGGCAACTCCGTGCTCAATCCGGCGACGCTGGTCTTCATGGGCTTCGTGCTCGGCTGGCACTGGACCGCGCTCAGGCTCACGCTCGGCGCGCTGCTCGTCTTCGGCGGCGGCTGGCTCGTCAACCGGCAAGCCACGCCGGCCGAACGGTCCGCCGCGCGCGAGCAGCTCGAAGCGCTCGCTGCCGAGGCATCGCTGCAGGGCAGCCGCTTCGCGCAATGGCTCAAGCTGCTCGCACGGATGACGCTGCGTCTCGTGCCCGAATACGCCGTGCTCGTGCTGCTGCTCGGCGCGGCGCGCGCGTGGCTGTTTCCGCACGTCGGGCCGGAGGTGGATAACGCGATATGGTGGATTCTCGCGTTCGCGATTGCCGGCACGCTGTTCGTGATTCCCACTGCCGCCGAAGTGCCGATCGTGCAGGCGATGCTGTCGTTCGGCGTGGCGGCGGGCCCGGCCGCCGCGCTGTTGATGACGTTGCCGCCCATCAGCGTGCCGTCGCTCGCGATGACGGCACGCGCGCTCGGCGTCCGGGTGCAGGCGACTCTGGTGCTGATGGTGGTGGCGGCCGGCGTCGTGGCCGGCTTGGCCGCCGTGGCGCTCCATTTCTGAATCGACAAAGGCTGGCTATGAACTCGACCTCCCCGCAAAACGGCCCGGCGCCGCGCCTGACGGAGCTGTCCCACGGCGGCGGCTGCGGCTGCAAGATCGCGCCCGGCGTGCTCGCCGAACTGCTCAAACGTGCCGCGCCGATGCCGGCGTTTCCGGATCTGCTGGTGGGCTCCGAAACCGCCGACGACGCTGCCGTGTACCGCCTCAACGACGAGCAGGCGATCGTCGCCACGACCGACTTCTTCATGCCGATCGTCGACGACCCCTACGACTTCGGCCGCATCGCAGCGACCAACGCGCTCTCGGACATCTACGCGATGGGCGGCAAGCCGCTCTTCGCGCTGGCGCTGGTCGGCATGCCGATCAACGTGCTGCCGCACGAGACGATCGCGCGCGTGCTGGAGGGCGGCGAGGCGGTGTGCGCGGAGGCCGGCATCCCGGTGGCCGGGGGCCATTCGATCGATTCGGTCGAGCCGATCTACGGGCTCGCGGCGATCGGCGTCGTGCATCCGAAGCGCGTCGCGCGCAACGCCGGCGCGCGTGCCGGGGACGTGCTGGTGCTCGGCAAGCCGCTCGGCGTCGGGATTCTGTCGGCGGCGCTGAAGAAGGGGAAGCTCGACGATGCGGGCTACGCCGCGATGATTGCGGCCACCACGCGTCTGAATCGGCCGGGCACCGCGCTTGCCGCGCTCGACGGCGTGCATGCGATGACCGACGTGACCGGCTTCGGCCTGCTCGGGCATCTGCTCGAGTTGTGCCGGGGCGCGCAACTCGCGGCGCGCGTGGACTACGCGGCGCTGCCATGGCTCGAACCGGCGCCGGAACTCGCGCGCGCGGGCTTGGTGACAGGCGCGTCGGGGCGCAACTGGGCCGCTTATGGCGCACAGGTCGAACTCTCGCCTGGCCTGCCTGCGATTGCCCAAGCCTTGCTGACCGATCCGCAGACCTCCGGCGGCCTGCTCGTCTCGTGTGACGCGGCCAGCGTGCCCGCGGTGCTCGATGGCCTGCGTACCGGCGGTTTCGATCAAGCCGCGGTGATCGGCTCGATGGCGGAGGGGGCGCCGCGCGTCGTGGTCGAGTGATCCTGACGCTGGCGAGACAGGGGACCTATCAGTGGTACGTCGCGGGCGGCTCGCCGAGCACGCCGCAGGTGCCGGAGTCGTCCGCGGGGGCGCCGCTGGTCGTGCAGCGTGGGTCCCAACGCGGCAGGCCTGCTGCCGCACAATCTTCGATGGAAGCCGTTTGCGCCGCATGATGGACGTCGACACGATGTAGCACGCAATCGTGCCCTGGCAGTTGCGTATCCAGCACCTCGCGTGCGGAAGCAGCGTCGGCGAAGATCGTCGCGCCGTCGAACCCCTCGGGATTCACACCTGACCAGAACGGGACCCCATAGAGTTCCCGCAGAAAGACGCCCCACTTCGGGCTATGGATGACATAGGCGACCTTGCGCTCGGAGACGGCCGCGAGCAAGCCCTGCTCGTCGGCCAGGCGAGCCGCCTCGATGATGTGTTTGGCGCCTAGCTTGTTTCGTATCGACGGACCGTAGCGGTCCCGAAGCGCTGTCTTGGACAGCCCCAGCGATTCGGTGGCCTGGTCCAGAGTTTGCCCGCGAGCGACAGCGTTCAATATCTGCAGCTCGATCATGGACAGCCCCGACCGGCTGAGGGCGAGGGCCCTGTCTCGGCTCGCGTACCACTCGAGCAGTTCGGCGGAGAGCGCGCAGAAGAGGATGCGATTCTCCCGTAACCGCTCTTCGCCTTCGCCGGATGGCAACGTTGGGTTCGACGCGGTCAGCACCGCGAACTTTCCCCCGCGCGGCTGGTGCGCGGGCGCGACGATCCAACTGCCCATGCCGGCACGGCGGGCAAACTCGCCCATGTCCCGCCAACTGCCGGAGAGGTTTTCGAGCAACCCGACGTCCGACGAAAAGAAGGGTCGCTGCGACTGGCTTCCGTGCATGAGGAACGGATCGGTCGCGTACCAGCGCTTGGCCACGTAGGTTTGCGCAGCGGCCGTGTCTTGCGGAGACGTGATGAGGATGCGATACGCCGTTAATTCTCCTTCCATCGATCGATCGCATAAAAAGAAAAAGGCTGTGCTGGCCCCTAATGCGCGTGTAATTACGCGAATATGCGAGATGAGTTCCGTTTCATCTTCGATACGCGTTATCCCGTTAATAGATGTCTGAATGGTGTCGCTAGAATTAATATCGAGATATGGTGGCCTAGGCGGAATCTCAACTGTCGAGCTTCCTATCATTTGCCGTAAAGAAGGTTCGATTAACCGGCGGTATGGATCTGCGCTGATCAGCCCTGCAAGGCTTTCCTGGCAAGCCAGCACCACCTGCGTAACTCGGATGTCATTTTGCCGATTATTCAATGAGCATAATTCGCGCTCCAGCAAAACACCTGCTTTCCCTTCCCGAACGCGCAGTTGAATGGATTCAGGGCCTACGGAAAACGTTTGGATCTGGGGTTTATTCGATGGCATGACGGCGGACATGAAAAATATCGACGCGAGCTAAGTCGGGTAACCATAAATCAATTTCTCGATATTACAAAATTATTACGCACATATCGCTCCTGATAGTCAAGGGTCGCGACTATGGGGGGCGGGCTCGATAGCATCGAGTTGGAAGAGGAACGAGGCGATGCGCCTGGATTGAGAAGCGCGAGAAGACTAACCGTGACCCTTAGAAAACGATTTCCACGTGTAGCGCGCCAAGCTGGCGCACGCAGTTCGCCGTTGCCCTGGTGGTGTTGCCCGATGATCACGCGGTTTGATGCGCAATTTCGGGAAGCGCCGGCGCAGGATGAGGCAGGCCGAAGATTGCAGGACGCGGAACGCACATGTATCGAGCTTGCCCAGGCGGTGTTACCCGCGAGGGTGCGGCGTGCATTCGAGGGCCTGGAAGGGCGTTATGCGTTGGCGCTCGTCGCGTGCGGCAGCTCGCTCTCCGCTTATCCGGACCTGCGGCGCCACGTGGGCTCGGCCGAATGGCAGGCAGTCAGGAGGTTGAACGCGCATCCGGGTTTTAGGTGGCTGGTCGACCGCTACGAGCGTGCGTTCTTCGATTGGTGTGAATTACAGGAGGCTCGTGAAGACGTATCGCGTCCAAGCGCGCGGCTACAGGAAGAATTGAGCGAGCAAGGGTATTGGTGTCGATGCATACGCAGGATGTGTGGCACTTGGTTAAAGACCTGAACCGAGCGCTGTCCGCCTCAGCCGGGAGCGCGCTGAATCGCGCCAGGGGAAAAATCCGGCCACAATCTTCTGGACATTTGCCTTCGTCGCCATGTCAGGATTGCCGTGTCCGGCGACGCGAATGAGTAAGAAATCCCACATATTGATATTCACTTGATCTGATTCTAAGATGCGCTAGTCTCAAATGCGGCACGCGCGAACTGCCGTCAGCGATTTGACGTTGCCGCGTGCCGCTGCGCTCGCAACCCGTCCTCGGGACAAGCCGCACGCGCAGCCGCTCCACCTTTCATCAAGCTGGTATCGGTCGCTGTCGCGAGAAGAGGCGATACGGCGTCCCGGCTGCTTCAAAACTTGTCTGCCGTTTCCTTGACCGCGTCTTTCGATCGTCCTGCGCGCGCCGTTTTCCGGCGGCACAGCCGGTAGAGGGACTCTCATTTAGGAGCTGGATGATGACCTTGTTCACCCCCGAGCAATTCGTCGCGATGCAGAAGGCCAACCTCGAGATGGCGTTCGGCTTGGCCCGATCGCTCGCCGATGCCTTCGAAAAGACGGCCGTCCTGAACCTGCAGTTGACCAAGTCGCTGTTGGCCAGCTCGCAAGCGTCCTTGCTGCAAGGGCTCACCGCGCCGCAGACGCCGGAAACGAACGCGAAGCAAGCCGAGCTGGCGGCCTCGATTCCGGAACAAGCGCAGTCGTATAGCCGCCAGCTGGCCGACATCGCGTCGGCCACGATCGCGGAATTCGTGCGGGCCGGCGAGGGGCAGGCCGATGCCTACAATCGCCGCGTGCAGACGCTCGTCGACGATCTGGCGAAGAACGCCCCCTCCGGTTCCGAAGCGACAATCGCCGCCTGGAAATCGGCGATTACGACGACCAGCACGCTGATGGAGACCCTCCGCAAGAGTGCCCAGCAAGCGGTGCATGCGACTGAATCGAACCTTGCCGCGATTTCCGGCACGGCGAACGCGGGACGAGGAGCCGCCAAATAACGTGCCTTCGGAGGCAGCAATGAGCACGTCGTGGTGGGGCATCGTGGGGGGCTCGGCGGCCCTCGTCGTCGCGGCATTGAACGTGGTCATCCACTATCGCCGCGAACATCGGAGACAGCAGTTGCTGAGAAATCTCGATCACCACGATTGGTGGTATCGGGTGCTGTCCCGGCGTTAGGCGCTCGCGCTTTCAAGTTCGGCAGACGCGGGCGCGGGCACGTCGAAGCAAGCATGTGCCGTTGCTCGCTTCGACGTGCTCGCGCTCGCGTTTGCTATTCCGCGTTTCGTTTGACGATTTGCGCGACCGCATCGAGCGTGCGCCGCACGTCGTCGTCCGTCGTGCGCCAATTGCAGACGGAGATGCGCATCGCCCGCTTGCCGCGCCAAGTCGTGCCGCCGAACCACGCGACGCCCGATGCCTGAATCGCGGCGATCGTCGCGTCGGTGCGCGCGTCGTGTACGCCGTCGCGATCCAGAAAACGCACGAGCCCTTGATTGATCCGCGGACGCGCCAACACTTCGACGCCGGGAAGCGCCGCGAGACCGTCGACCAACTGCGTCGCGTGATCGCAGCAGCGCGCCACCATCTCGCCGATACCCGTGCGGCCGAGCGCGCGAATCGCGGCGTAGCAACTTACTGCACGTCCGCGCCGCGACCATTCCGGGGTCCAGTCGCGCTGCTCGCGAGCGCCTCGCGAGGCGGCCGAGTAGCTCGTCTCCATCGTGAACACCGCGCGGTGCGCTTCGGGGTCGGCGACGAACACGAAGCCGTTGTCGAACGGCAGGTTCAGCCATTTGTGTCCGTCGGTGGCCCACGAGTCGGCGCGCTCGACGCCCGCGACGAAGTGGCGATGCCGCTCGCTCGTCGCGGCCCATAGGCCGAATGCGCCGTCGACGTGCACCCACGCGCCTGCCGCATGCGCGAGATCGCACGCCTCGTTGAACGCATCGAATGCGCCGGTGTTCAGGTCGCCTGCTTGCAAGCAGACCGCGGTAGGGCGATCCGATTCGCGCAGCGCGGCAGCGAGCGCATCGAGCTCGAGCGCGCCGTCGCCATCGACGGGCAACAGCGTGATCGCATCCGTGCCGATGCCGAGCAGGCGTGCCGAGCGCGGGATCGATTCGTGACGGTTTTCGCTCATCAAGAGCCTGAGCGGCGGCGCGCCCGCGAGGCCCTGTCGCTCGACGTCGACGCCGCGTTCGGCGAGCAGTTTATGGCGTGCGGCGGCGAGCGCCGTGGTGTGGGCCATCTGGCAGCCGGTCACGAACGCGTACGAGGCGGTCGCGGGCAAGCCGAGCAGTGCTTTCAGCCACGTGCCGCAGATTTCCTCGATCACCGCCTCGGCGGGCGAGCACGCCACCGATGCCGCGTTTTGATCCCACGTCGACGTGAGCCAGTCCGCGGCAAGCGCGACCGGCAGCGCGCCGCCGATGACCCAGCCGAAAAAGCGCCCGCCGGTCGAGGCGAGCAAGCCGCCTTCGGTATCGGCGACGAGCGCGTCGATCACGTCGGCGGCATCGCTCGATTCAGCGGGCAACGGGCCGCCCAGGCGTTGGCGGAGTGCGTCGGCCGTGACTGTCGCGCCCACGGGGCGCTCGTTCAGCCGATCCAAATACCGCTGCGCGTGCGCGGCGGCGCGTGCGAGAACTTCGTGGTCGTTCATGACGGGGCTCGGGTGGGTTCGGCGGCTTGCCCAGCATTATCTTTATTTAATCTCGCGAACGTTTCGGCGTACAAGCAAGTGTGCTTGCTGTTTCATTCGCCGCTCGGCCACGGCGCTTAGCCGGGCCACGCGCCGTCACTCCCCGATCAACTTCAACCCCGCCGGCAGCGATTCGCCGAACACGCGGCCCGTATCCGCATCGTCGAGCGCGACGGTTTCGCGCACCATGGTGACCCACGCCGGCGATGCATTGATCGCTTCGAGCCGCCGCACGACTGTCTCGCGCGTCTCAACTGGCAAGTCCCGCGACCGGTCGCCTGTCATGCGCGCGATCTGGGCGGCGGCGAACGCGGCCGGGTCGACCTTCTTCCAATCGAGCGCAAGAATCGCGTCGAGCCACGTGCCGGCGACCTCGGGCGGCACGACCGTATGCGCGCTGCCATAGAACGGCCGCCGCGCGCCGATGCGCCCGATCGCCCACCAATTCTGCTGATTCTCGGAGGACTTGCGCAGTTGCGCGACCTGGCGCTCGGCGATCTCGATCTTGCGTTCAACGGGAATCCGCTCGAGCGACGCCGAGAGCCGGACCATGTCCGCGAAGCCCACTTTCGCTGGATCGAACGGCGATTTCTGCCGCTTCGAGCCGGCCGTCTTGTGCAGATAGTCCATCGCGTCGAGCAGGCGCAGTTGTGCGTCCTCGCCGAGACCGCCGGCCGCGCGGCGCCACATCGTCCACCATTCCGACCAGACCTGGCCCTCGTTGATGTACTGGATGCCGTCGTCGAAGAGCGACCAAAGCTGTTCGACGCGCCATTCGTCGAGCGGGTAGCCGAACCCCGGACGCACGCAATAGCCGGCGAGATTGAGCCACGAGCGTTCGTGATCGGCGGAGCGGCGCCGTCTGCGCACACGCTCCCACAACACGCCGAACAGCTCGCGGAGCAGGGCGCTGTCCCAGGTGTCGCGGGCGCCGAGCGTCTGTTCGAGTTGCGCGCGCAGCCGCTTGACGTCTTTCGCGCCGACATCGTGCGAACGCGAGCCGAAGATGCGGTCGATCTCGTCGATCGCACGGCCGAGCGCCGGATGCGCGGTGGTTTCGGCGAGATCGACTTTAGCGGCGTCGTCGCGCCGCAATTGGAATTCGAGCAGCCAGCGTTGCTTGACGTCGGCAGTCTCGTCGGCTGTTTCGATGCAGTGGACTTGCAGCGTGCCGACTTCGGTCAGCGCGGTGGCGAGCTGAACCGGCGTTTCGCCGGGGCCGCTCGCGCCGCGCGGCTCGACGACGGTGGCGATCGGCGGCAGGCGCACGAAGTCGCTCGACGCGAGATCGGCCAGATCGCCCGGCCGATACGCGGCATCCGCGACCGACGACGCCAAGTGAAAACGCACCGGCGAGCCGAGCCGCAGCGCGAACGTGCGGTCCGCGAGCGCGATCTCCTGGCCTTCTTCGGTGCCGCGCGGCAGCAGGCAGACGCCGCGCGGTGTCTCCTTGTCGCCGCCGTCGAGGACGAGGAAGTAGCTGCGCGCCGAGCCGCCGCCGATGCGCGGCGCGCTGCCGGCGCGCGCGAGCGCATAGGCGACCGCGCCGCGTGCGACGGCCACATCCGGGTTCGCGTTCTGCAGCACGTTGAGCGGCGCGCCGCGCCAGGCGCCGAGCGTATCGGCGAGACGCGCTTCCAATGCCTTCGCGCGGAACACGCCGCCGTTGAGCAGCAGCGTGTCGGGCATCGGCAAGGCCGTCTCGTCACCGATCTCCGGCAGACCCAATGCATGGCGCGACTGCGTGGCGTGCTGGCTCAGAAACGCGGCGACATGGCGCGTGATCGCCGGGTCGCTCGCATAAGGCAGGCCGAATTCGACGATGGCGCCGCGCGCGCGCCGCGGGCGCTCGCTTGACGCGACTCGCGGAAGAAAGCCGTCGACGATCAGGCGCTCGACCTCCTGCCGCGTCACGTCGACCGAGCGCGCGCCGCCGATCAGCTTCGAGCCCGAGCCGAGCAGCGTGATCGAGGTCGAATCGGGGGCGCGCGTGTCGAGCAGTTGCTCTTTCGCGGCGCGGCAGCGCTCGACGAGTTGCGACAGGCTCGCCGCCGACAGCCGCTTGTCACCTTGCTTGTCGCCCGTCGTCAGGCGCGCTTCGACGAGACGCGCGAGCGCGAGATCCATGTTGTCGCCGCCGAGCATCAGATGGTTGCCGACCCCGATGCGCGTCAACTGCGGCTCGCCGCCGTCCTCGATCTGCACTTTGACGAGCGTGAGGTCGGTCGTGCCGCCGCCCACGTCGCAGATCAGCACGAGGCGCGTGTGCGCGAGCTCGTCGCGCAGCGTGTCGCGATGATGGAACAGCCAATCGTAGAACGCCGCCTGCGGTTCTTCGAGCAAGCGCAGCGCGGGCAGCTTCGCGATGCGTGCGGCTTCGAGCGTGAGCGCACGCGCGCCGTCGTCGAACGAGGCGGGCACGGTCAGCACCACTTCCTGATCTTCGAGCCGCGCCTGCGGAAAACGATGATTCCACGCCGCGCGCACGTGAGCGAGATAGCTCGCGCTGGCCGTGACCGGCGACACCTTGCCGACTTCGTCGTCGGCGCCCCACGGGAGGATCGGCGCCAGTCGATCGACTGACGCATGCGACAGCCAGCTCTTCGCGCTCGCGACGAGCCGCCCCGGCACTTGCGCGCCGAGCGCGCGCGCAAGGCGGCCGACGACGGCGGGCTGCGGCGTCCCAAGCGGCGCATCCGCGTCTTGCCAAGGCAGTTGCAGCGCGTCCTCGTTCAACTCGCCCGCCGCCGCGTGATAGCGGACCGACGGCAGCATCGGCCGCGCCGCCACTTCGCCGACGCTCACCAGCTGCTCGATGTCGAAGACGCGGATGTCCTTGCCGCCGCGTTCCGCATAAGCGACGACGGTGTTGCTCGTGCCGAGATCGATCCCGACGATGTACTGCTTCATCGCGCTCAAGCGTTTGCGCCGCCGCGCACGTCGAACTCGACTTTCCAGCGTTCGCTGCTGCCGCGCGGCACGGCTTCGAGTTCTAGCGTGCCGGTTTCGGTCACGCGCGCATGCAGCTTCACGGGCACGACTTCGCCGGGCGTGCGGCCTTCGGGCGGCAGCGTCGCTTCGATTTCCTCCAGTTCCTGCAATTCGTCGGGCTGCCAGAAGTCGAGCAGCGTGCCGACCTGATCCTGACGGCGCACCGACGAGCCGAAGAAGCGGAAGTGCACGGGCTCGCCGACGACGAGGCCGAATTCCTGCGCGGGCAGCTCGGCATCGGTGCCTTCTTCCATGCCGAACGGCGCGACGCAGAGCGCCTGAACCGGCGGCTCGAGCCCCGGCACGGCGGGCATCGCCGATTCGACGGCGACGTAGTACGCACGCGCCGTGCCGCCGCGGATGCGCACGCCCTTGCCGCGCCGCACGTAGCCGTAATACGCGGCGCCGCGCGCCACGGCGAGATCGAGATCCGCGCCTTCGAGCAGACGCGCGGCCGGTGCGCTTTCGCTAGCGAGCCAGCCGTTGAGCGTGTGAAGAATGCGCTCGACGAGCAACGCCGACTTGAACACGCCGCCGTTGAACAGCACCGCGGTGGGATGCAGGAACGTCGCGCCGTCCTTCTGCTCGAGCTGCACGCCTTCGAGATCGGCCAGCGCGCCCACCTGCCGCGACAGGAACGCCGCGAGATGCCGCGTCACGGCCGCGTCCTGCGCGTAGGGCAGGCCCAGTTGCGTGAGACCCGCACGCGCGCGGCTCATCGGCCGCGCCGAGCTTTCGACTTGCGGGAAGAAGCCTTCGAGAATCGTCTGCGTGAGTTCGGCGCGCGTCAGCTCCGTGCGGATCGAGCCGCCGATCAGCTTGGAGCCGCGGCTCGGGACGACGAGCGGCGCGGCGTCGAGGTCGTCGCGCGTGAGCAGCGTTTCCTTCGCGGTGCGGCACGCGTAGGTGAGCGCACGCAACTGCCACGGGTCCGCCTGCGTGCCTTGCGCCGCGAGCTTGCGGGCGACGACGTGCGCGAGCGCGAGGTCCATGTTGTCGCCGCCGAGCAAGATGTGCTCGCCGACCGCGACGCGATGCAGTTCGAGATTGCCTTCGCGCTCGACCACGGCGATCAGCGACAAGTCGGTGGTGCCGCCGCCGACGTCGACGACGAGGATGATGTCGCCGACTTTCACTTGCTTGCGCCACTGTCCGCCGCTCTTCTGAATCCAACTATAGAGCGCGGCCTGCGGCTCTTCGAGCAGCGTCATGCGCGTGTAGCCGGCCGCCTGCGCGGCTTCGGCGGTCAGCTCGCGGGCCGCAGGGTCGAACGACGCCGGAATCGTGACGGTGACGTCCTGCTCGTCGAACGGCGCATCGGGATGCGCGTGATTCCACGCTTCGCGCAGGTGCGTCAAGTAGCGCACCGACGCTTCGAGCGGCGACACGCGCACGACTTCCTCGGGCGCGTCGTTGGGCAGAATCGCCGCGCGGCGATCGACGCCCGGGTGGCAGAGCCAGCTCTTCGCGCTCGACACGAGCCGGATCGGCGTGCCTGCGCCGCGGCTGCGCGCGAGTTCGCCGACCGCGAAGCCGCGCTCGGCGGTCCACGGCAGATTCAGATCGCCGGCCGCGAGTTCGTTCGCATGCGGCAGATAGAGAAACGAGGGCAGCAGGTCGAGTTCGCCGACCGCGCCGGGCGCCGTGAGCTGGGCAACCGGCAGGACTTGCTGCGCGGTCTTGTCGCCATCGCTTGCCGTGATGTCGACGTACGACAGCGCGCAGTGCGTCGTGCCCAGGTCGATACCGATCGCATAGCGTGTATCGCTCATAGTTCCACCTCGGCCGGGGCGATCACCGAAGCGTCATGGCTCTCGGCGAGCTTCGGCAGACGGACGTCGGCGACGCGCCAGCCGCGATGGCTGATGCTGCCCGAAAACGGCGGCTTGCCGACGACGTTGCCGGTCAGACGAATCGAGGTGGCGTCGAAGCCGTCGGGCACGGTCACGCGGCTGCCTTCGGCTTCGTCGCGCACCGGGCGGATCGTGAAGTGCTCGCGCAGCACGCGGCGGCAGCCGTCATGCACGAGACGCGCGGCGGCGCCGATATCGGTGTCGGAGTAGCCGACGACGTCTTCCTCGATGAAGTCGATGAAGCGCGCCTCGCGCTGCAAGAGCCCGAGGAGTTGAAGCGCCGCGTCGGGCGTGGCTTCCTTCAGCGTGCGGACGACGGGCTGAGGCTGCGCTTGGGACTTGGGTTGCGGGGCGCTTGCCGCGGGCGCCGGCGCGATGCTCGGCGCCTCGCGCACGCTGCGCACGCGGGCGGCGAGTTCGCGGTCGCCGAGAAGGCTGAAGAACGTTCCGACTGCGAGAGACAGTCTCCCGAAAAAAGACTCGTTCGAGTCAGACATAAGAGGCTCCTGGTATTCGGCGTCCGGGGCTGCGGCCCGCGGCGGCGAGAAATGAAAGCGGATTGACGGGCGAAAGCGTGCTAAGCGTGTTTTCGCGCCGGTGGCGCGCGGATCGGGCGGCGAGTGCAAGCTCGCGCCGGGCGCCGGCTCGTGCGCTATTGTAGTTGGACTTGAACGCGGCACTTTTTTGGAACGCACGAATCGATGACGACGACCGACGCCCGGCTTGCTTTCGCGCTAGCCACCGAGAACGATTTCGAAGCACTTGTCGCGTTGCGCGAGGGCGCGTTGCCGGACTAGCGTCCGGCCCAGAACGAAGCGCTTACGTCGTCGTCACATAGCGCGGGGCCGGGGCCGGAGGCGGCTCCGGCTGCGGGGCCGCATCGCCGTTTGCCGCCCGCATGCGCCGCATCTCGTCGACAGGGCTGACGCCGAACAGCCGCTTGAACTCGCGGCTGAATTGCGAGGCGCTTTCATAGCCGACCCGCGCCGCCGCCGTGCTCGCGTTCATGCCGTCCTGCATCATCAGCAAGCGCGCCTGATGCAAGCGCGTGGTCTTGACGTACTGCATCGGCGAGGTCGACGTCACCGCCTTGAATTGCGCGTGAAACACGGCAAGGCTCATACCGGCTTCGCTCGCGAGCGTATCGACATCGAGATCGCTGCGATAGTCGGAGTGAATGCGGCGCAGCGCTTTCGCGATGCGGCCGAAGTGGTGCTGATACGTGAGCGCCGCGCGAATCGCGTTGCCTTGCACGCCGGTCAGCACGCGATAGCAGATCTCGCGCACGATCGACGGCCCGAGGATGCGGGCTTCGAGCGGGTTGCTGAGCGCTTCGAGAAGGCGCAGCACCGCGTCGCAAAACGGCTGGTCGAGCGGCGTCGAATAGATGCCTTGCGGCTCGCTGATGGCGGGAGTGTGCCCGTCGTCGATCTGCAGCAGCAATTCCGCCGCCATCGTCAGATCCACGCGGAGCTTGATGCCGAGCAGCGGCTCCTCCGCGCTCGCCTCGGTCTCGACTTCGAACGGCAGCGGCACCGAGAACACGAGATATTGCTGCGCGTCGTAGACGAACACCTTGTCGCCGATAAAGCCGCGCTTGCGGCCCTGGCACAGAATCACGATGCAGGGCTCGTACATCGCCGCCTGGCGTGGATGCGCGCGGCTCGAGCGCATGAACTTGACGCCGTCGAGACGCGAATGCGTGTAGCCCTCCGCGGGGGCCAGCTTGTCGAGCAATTCGACCATCCGCTGCTGCGCGGGGCTCACGTAAGTCGTTGCCGGTGTGAGGGTTGCCATGATGAGAACGGTCCGTCGACTATATCGACGTTCAAGAGGATCAGGCTTGAAATCTAGCACCAAACAGTATCTATGAGTGGGCGGCGAGAGGAATAGGCAAGTCTTCGAGATATTCAGGTATTCACCGGCTGGCGTCCGGTCCTTACGATGGGAGCCCTGACGGACTCCGCCTTGTGTTCCCGCAGAAGTCCGTGCTGCATCTGACAGGAGAACAGCCCGTGATCGACCGTGTCCAGGCGATGCGTACCTTCGTTCGTATCGTCGATACCCAAAGCTTCACGCGCGCCGCGCTTTCGCTCGACATTCCGCGCGCGACTGCAACAACCATTGTCCAGAACCTCGAAGCCATGCTCGGCGTGCAGTTGCTCCAACGCACGACGCGCCGTTTGAACCTCACCGCCGAAGGCGCCGCGTACTACGAGCGCTGCGTGCAGATCCTCGCCGACATCGACGAAATGGAAGCGAGCCTGCGCGACACCACCGACAACCTGCGCGGGCGTTTGCGCGTCGAAATGCCGGGCGCGGTCGCCACGGCGCTCGTGTTTCCCGCGCTCGACGAATTTCATGCGCGCTTTCCGAACATCGATCTCGCGATCGGCTTGAGCAATCGCGCGGTCGATATGGTGGGCGAGGCGGTCGATTGCAGCATCCAGCTCGGCGAGCTGCCCGACTCGGGCCTCATCGCGCGGCGTCTCGGCGTGCTCGAGCAGGTCACCTGCGCGAGCCCCGACTACCTCGCGCGGCACGGCACGCCGGAGTCGCTCGACGAACTGGAAGGCCACGTGGCCGTCAACTGCATGGCCGCTGCCGGCACCACGGCAGGGCGAGGCGCCGAGTTCGACTTCGAAGACGAAGGCCGCGTGACGACGGTGAAGGTCGAAGGCTTCGTGCAAGTCGCCGACGAGCACGCGTATCTCGCCTGCGGGCTCGAAGGGCTCGGCTTGATCCAGCCCTCGCGGATTGCAGCGAAGCCGTATTTGGAATCGGGGCTGCTCAAGGAAGTGCTGACGCGCTACACGCCGGTGCCCGTGCCGGTGTCGGTCGCGTATCTGAAGAACCGCCGCGTGTCGCCGCGCGTGCGCGCGTTCGTCGATTGGCTCGCCGAGCTGTTCGAGCAGGCAGAACTGGTCGACAAGGATATGTCGCGCGTGCGTCAACTGCTGCGCGGCCTGCACCCCGACGCGGTGAATTGAGCCGCGTTGTCAGTCTGCCAAGATCCGTACCCGGAACCCGCCGTTAACGCCTGAAGAAACGCGCCGCCGTCGGCGCGTTTTTTATTCGTCCGCTCATCGGCCCACTCATTTCCCTCATTTGGCATTGACGACCCGAACGTCTATCTTCGACAAGGTGCACGAAGTGGATGCGTAATGCAGTCGGACCTACAAAGGGAACACGATCATGGCAAAGCAGACCATTGCGGACTATCTCGCGAAGACGTTGCAGGCGGCCGGTGTCGAGCGGATCTGGGGCGTGACGGGCGACAGCCTCAACGGCCTTTCCGACAGCTTGAGCCGGCTCGGCTCGATACGCTGGATGCACACGCGTCACGAGGAAGTGGCGGCGTTCGCGGCGGGCGCCGAAGCGGCGGCGAGCGGCAAGCTCGCGGTGTGCGCGGGAAGCTGCGGGCCGGGCAATCTGCATTTGATCAACGGACTGTTCGACTGTCACCGCAATCATCAGCCGGTGCTCGCGATCGCGGCGCACATTCCCTCATCCGAGATCGGTCTCGGCTATTTCCAGGAGACACATCCTCAGTCGCTCTTCAAGGAGTGCAGCCACTACGTCGAGCTCGTGAGCAACCCGCGGCAGTTTCCACGCGTGCTCGCCACCGCGATGCGCACCGCCATCGACGAGCGCGGCGTGGCCGTGATCGTGCTGCCGGGTGACGTCGCGCTTGCCGAAGCCCCCGAAGAGGAAGTGCAATGGGCGCCGCCGGGCAAGTCGACGACGGTGCCGTCACCGGCCGATATCGATCGCCTCGTGAAGCTGCTCGACGCCTCGGATGCCGTGACGCTCTTGTGCGGCAGCGGCTGCG
Organism: Trinickia violacea; assembly: GCF_005280735.1. Lineage (NCBI taxonomy): Bacteria > Pseudomonadati > Pseudomonadota > Betaproteobacteria > Burkholderiales > Burkholderiaceae > Trinickia > Trinickia violacea. The sequence goes on along the minus strand of NZ_CP040078.1, from coordinate 2,512,335 downwards.
CCGGGGCGCATGACGAAGTCGTCGCGCTGGCGGACCTGCTTGGCGCGCCCGTCGTGCATGCGCTGCGCGGCAAGCAGTTCGTCGAGTGGGACAACCCGAACGACGTGGGCATGACCGGGCTCATCGGCTTTTCGTCCGGCTATCACGCGATGATGTCGTGCGACACGCTGCTCATGCTCGGCACCGATTTCCCCTACCGCAATTTCTATCCGCCGCAAGCCAATATCGTGCAGATCGACCGGCGCGCGAGCGCGCTCGGCAAGCGCGCGCCGCTCAAGCTCGGGCTCGTCGGCGACGTGCGCGAGACGCTGCAGGATCTGCTGCCGCGGCTCGCGCGCAAGGCGAATCGTCACTTCATCGGCCGTGCGCTCAAACACTATCAGGCCGCGCGCAAGGGCCTCGACGAACTTGCGCGGCCGTCGGCGCCCGGTCGGCCGATCCACCCGCAATACCTGACCAAAGTCGTCGATGAACTGGCCGCCGAAGACGCCGTCTTCACGGCAGACGTCGGCACGCCGACGCTCTGGGCCGCGCGCTATCTGACGATGAACGGCAAGCGCTCGCTGCACGGCTCGTTCAATCACGGCTCGATGGCGAACGCGATGCCGCAGGCACTCGGCGCGCAGGCGGCGCATCCGGGCAGGCAAGTGGTGTCGCTGTCGGGCGACGGCGGGTTGTCCATGCTGCTGGGCGATTTGCTCACGGCACGCCAGCTCGATTTGCCGATCAAGGTGGTCGTCTTCAACAACAGCGTGCTCGGCTTCGTCGCGATGGAGATGAAGGCGGGCGGCTATCTCGACAACGGCACGGACCTCGCCGCCACCAACTTCGCCGATATCGCGAACGGGGCAGGCATCTTCGGCGTGCGTGTCGAGGACTCCGAGCAACTGGCCGATGCGCTGAAGCTCGCGTTCTCGAAGCCGGGGCCGGCGCTGGTCGACGTCGTCACGTCGAAGTACGAGATCGCGCTGCCGCCGAAGATTCAATGGGAGCAGGCGAAGGGCTTCAGTCTTTACATGCTCCGCGCGGTGTTGAACGGGCGTGGGGATGAAGTCGTGGAACTGGCGAGTACGAATCTGCGGTGAGGGTTGGCGTCGTAGTCGTCATGCGCCGAGGTTCGATTCGCGCAGTCCAAGCCTCCTGAGAGACGAGCATGAGCAAGCTGACCGCCAAGATCAAACACGAGTTCATGGCACTGCTGCCGCCGACGATCTTCTTTTTCATTATCCTGCACGTCGTTGCGCTTGTTCGAGCGCTGATGACGAAAGGCACTGGCATTAGCGTGCCGTCGTCGGCCTCCGTGACCATCGCCGCCCTGGTGCTCGGCAAGTCGGTGCTGATCGCGAACCTGTTGCCGTTCATCAACCGCTTTCCCGAGAAGCCGCTGATATGGAACGTGAGCTGGAAAACGGCGATGTACACGCTGGTGGCGTTGTTCATTCACTATCTCGAGCGTCTGTGGGACTACTGGAAAGCGGCGCCCGGATTTGTTGCCGCCAACCATAAGCTGCTTGCGCAACTCAACTGGGCGCAGTTCTGGGCGATCCAGATCCTGCTCGTGATGCTGATCCTCAACTACTGCGTGATCGCCGAGCTGGCGCGCTTCATCGGCCGCGACAAACTGAGGGCGATGTTCTTCGGGCCCATGCCGGCAAAGCCGGCGGGACCGGCGGTGGGCGCGAGCGGAGTCGATTGACCGCGCACGCCGGGGGCGATCGGTTCTTGCGCAATTGCGCCCCTCACCCCCGCGCCCCTCTCGCAATTTCATCCCCGGCATTCGCCGACAACCGCCGCGTAATCGGAATCGAGCCGAAGGAAAACAGCCCGACCGCGGCGAACGCCGGCCAGAAATCCGACCACATGATGTGCGAGTGCCCGTGCGCCGCGCGCGAAATCTGCAGCACGATCCCCGCGACCGTCACGCCGAGCCCGAGCGACATCTGCTGCACGACGCTGCCGAGGCTCGTGGCGCGGCCGGCGTCGCGGCTGTCGATATCGGCGTAGATCATCGAATTGAGGCTCGTGAACTGCAGCGCCGGGAAGAAGCCGCCGAACAGCACGATCACCCAGATCAGCCAGACCGGCATGCCAGGAACGAAGGTGCCGCAGGCCGCGATCGCGATGCCGGCGAACACCGCGTTATAGATCAGCACCGTGCGAAAGCCGTAGCGGCGCAGCACGGTCGAGGTGAGCGAGCGCATGAACATGCCGCCGAACGCCGAGGCGCAAGTGATCGCACCCGACTGGAACGCCGACATGCCGAGCCCCTCCTGCAGCGAGAGCGGCAAGAGGAACGGCACCGCGCCGAGCCCGATCCGGAACATCGAGCCGCCGAGCACGCTCGCGCGATAGGTGGGAATGCGCAGGAACGCGAGATCGAGGAGAGGACGCGCCGCGCGCTGTGCATACAGCACGTAGAGCACGAGCAGCAGCGCGCCGACCACGCAGAGTTCGATCGCCGTCCGCGCCGAAACGAGCTGGCCGTCGATCAGAGACAGTCCCAGCAGCAACGCCGACGCGCCGACCGCGGACAGCAGGAAGCCGACCCAGTCGAGCGGTCCGGGATGCGGCTCGTGTGAATTGACGATGTGCTTGTTGGTCAGGTAGATGCCGAGAATGCCGACCGGCACGTTGATGAAGAAGATCAGACGCCAGTGCAGGTAAGTGGTGATGAACCCGCCGAGGAGCGGCGCGACCGCCGGAGCGAGGAGCGCGGGCATGCTCAGGTAGTTCATCGCGCGCACGAACTCCGCCTTCGGCACGACACGGAAGATGATGATGCGGCCGACCGGCACCATCATCGCGCCGCCCACGCCTTGGATGAAGCGCGCGAGCGAGAAGGTATCGAGCGACCGCGAAGCCGCGCACATCAGCGAGCCGACCACGAAGATGCCGATCGCCGTGCGGAAGATGGTGCGGGCGCCGAAGCGGTCGGCGAACCAGCCGCACACGGGGATGAAGACGCCGAGCCCCATCACGTAGCTGATGATGCCGATCTTGAGCGCGACCGGATCGCTGCCGAAATCGCGAGCCATCGAGGGGAGTGCCGTGACGATGATATTGGCATCGACGCTTTCCATGAACATCGCGCACGCGACGATGAGGGGGACGAGGAAAGCTCGGATGGCAAGCGGCATGGAATACGGCGCGAGCGACGGCGGCGGCAAAGCGATGATTATGCGCCTACTTCAATCGCGTTGGGGTGGGGGATCGCGCGTCTCGCGATGCGTTTGTGCTGTTTCGCGGCGGTTCGACAGCAGAGTTCGATGGTTCGCAAGCCCGCCTCCCCCTCTGCACAGGGAGGCGGGCGATCCTGCTAAATCACGTGCTCAACCGCTCATTGCGCGAACCTCATTGCGCAAATTTATGCCCCTGCACGTAGGTAACGAGCTTCGAGATATCAAAGCTGCCCCAGCCCGTCGGATAGTCCCAACCCTTGCCCGCGTTGTACCCATAGCCGCCGTAGCCGTTGTTGCCGGAAGTGACGTCGTGCACGAGCGCCGGCGTCGATTGGACTGCGCTATAGATGCTCGCCGCCGGGAAGCCGAGCGAGTTCGAGTTGGCCGATTCGAGGCGCGCGTAGAAGCCGACGAAGATCGGTGACGAGAGGCTTGTGCCGCCGATCTGCTGGATCTGCCCGTAGTTGTAGACGAGCGCGCCCGTGCTCTGCGCCGCGTCGAACGAGATATCCGGCACCGCGCGGCCGGCCGGCTTCGGGCTCACGGAGAGCGTCGATTGCCACGTCGGAGCTGCCTCATACGAGCTGAAGCCGCCGGTCGACGCCCATAGCTTGCCGTTCTGGTCGAGTCCTTCGTTCCACACCGTCTCGCTTGCGTAGCCGTCGCTCGCGGTCGTATAGAGCGTCGTGCCGCCGACCGCGATCACGTTCGGCGACGATGCCGGCCACGAGATCGAGTACGTGCTGCCGTCCGGGTAGCCGCGGTTGTTGCACTCGTACACGCCTTCGTCTCCGGACGACACCGAGAACGTCTGCCCTTGCGCGACCGCGGTCGTGAAGATCTGGTCTTCGGCGGCCATCGTGCCGTCGGAGTACGCATCGGCCTCGCACCAGCCGAGCGACACGTTGATGACCTTCGCGAGATTGTCGGAGACGGCCTGATTGAACGCCTGCGTCAGCCCCGTGTTGCCCGATGCGCTGTTGTCGGCCATGTAGAAGAGCAGCTGGTTCACCGCGCCGCCGGCTGCGCCGACGATCGACTGGCTGTCGAGATCCCACTCGCCCTGGCCTTCCTGATCGTCGCTGTAGTCGCCGTTCGGGCCGCCGGTCTGGACCGTCTGGACGTTCACGGTCGGCAGGTTGTTGGCGCTCGTGAACTGGTTCAGATCCTGAGTCGCCTGGCTCACGCCGCCTTGCGTGATGATGCCGACCGTCGTGTTCGCCGCGCTCGGCGTATTGCCGACGTCATAGAGCGCCGGGAATTCGGTCGGGCTATGGCCCGTCGCGGTGCCGGTGGCGAGCGTCTTGGCCTGCGTGCGCGGGCCGGCGTGCAGCATCGTGTGGGCCCGCGTCACGTTTTGCAGGCCGAGCACGGACAGCACGGTGTCGCTGAGTGCTTCGGGCACTTGCGCGGGGGCCGTGTTCGCAAAGACCTCGCGGTTGTCGCGCTGGAAGTGGACGAGCGGCGTATTGAAGCCGCTCTTGACCGAGCTGGCCGTGCCGTCCGCGGACACCAGCAGGCGGTTCGGCGCCACGCGGATGTTGATGAAGCCGTTCTTTCGCAGGTGCGTGACGACGGCCTGAACTTGCGCTTCGGTCGGCGCATAGTCCGCGAGGAATTGCTGGTGCGTCAGGAACTTGCGGAAACGCGTGCTCTTGCGGTCGTTGACGTCGCGCGCGAGCTGATGAAGCTGGTTCGCGTTGCGCAGCTTCAGGCTGACCACGACGTGCGCCGGCGAGCCGGCCGCCAGTTCGACGAGCGGCGTCGCGGCGAGCGTGCGCGTCGCCGGGGCGATGAACGCCTTGGTTTCGGTGCTGACCCACGTCGTCTGCGCGGGAGCCGCCGCCTGCGCGGCCGATGCGACAGCGAGCGGCAGAATCAATGCCGCGCCTTTAAAAGAAGCGAATGCAGAACGTTTCGTATTTAACGTCGACTTCATTTGACCTCCTGAATCGATACGCCATGAGAAAGCCAATCCGTCGAGTCTCGATACATCGACGGATTAGTATTTCCAGCCCTGATTTCGTTGATATGGATTGTGAGCGCTCGACGCAGCGATGCGCGTCGCTAACCTAGCAGCGGCGGTGTTTTCTCAGGTAGCTGTCAGACTTGGCAGTGGAGTCAGGAATTTTTCTCGGCTATCCGGGCGGCATCCGAAAATTGAAAGTCTAATGAATGGTAATTCGAAGGCGAGTGCGCACGAATTGGAAAATATCAAATGATTTTTATCGGTATTTTTCTTGGGGTGAAATGGAGTGTTGGCTCTAATTTAATTGGAATTATTTATTTTGAATAATTTTCCGTTTTCGAATGGCGAGGCTTGCAACACGCCGGCGTTCCGCCGACGCGGCGATATCCTGAAAGCGGTGCTGGAAGGACTTCACCGCTTCGCGGCGGCAGTCGTCGAGGTGTCGTAGAAGCGTGCCAAGTCATGCTTCAATGCGTGCAGCGCCGCGTCGTCGAGATAGATCATGTGGCCCGTGGGGTAGTACGTGACGTGGACGTTCGCGCGCAGCGAGGGATCGAGCTCCATGTGCGACAAGTCGTATTCCGTCGCGAAAAAGGGCGTCGCGAGGTCGAAATAGCCGTTCGCCGAGAGCACCTGCAAGCGCGGATTCTGCCGCATCGCTTGCGCGAGATCGCCGGCCGCATAGGGCTCGGTCAGCTCTTCACCCCACCATTGGCGGTGCTTCCAGTTCCATTGCTTGAGCGCCGCATCGTTGAAGACGCGGTAGCGATCCTGCGCGACGTAGTGCAGATCCTGCGCGAGATGCTGATGGAGCGCGGCGTCGAACGCGCTCGACACGCCGCTCACCGATGCATCGCCATCGGGGCTGTCCGACGCGTCGTCGACATCGATGCCTTCGAAGCGGCCGTCGTAGCGGCCGACGGTGCGCGACTCGCCGCGCAGCAATTCCTTGCGGAAACGTGACGGCCAGATGCGCAGGCGCGTTTCCTTCACATACTGCGCGTCGAGCCCGGTGTAGCGCGCGACCTGCGCGGCGATCGCGTCGCGTTCCGGGTCGCCGAGCGCATCGCCTTTCGCGAGCGCCTGCGCGTAGGGGCCGGTTGCGAACGCGCGGACTTCGTCGAGAAAGGCCGGCAAATCGGCGGGCTTCGGGTTGAGCTTGTCGTGATACCAGGCGATTGCGGCGTAGGTGGGCAGGTAGCGCTCGTTGAGGGTGTCGTAGCCGGGCGCGTGCAGCCCCGAGTTCAATACCGACGACAACAGCACGACGCCGTTGAGCGCCATGTCCTCTTGATCGAGCTTGTACGCGAGCATCGCGGCGCGCGCCGTGCCGTACGATTCGCCGATCAGGAACTTCGGCGAGTTCCAGCGCTGGTTGACCGTCACATAGCGTTCGATGAAATGCGCGAACGCGTCGAGGTCTTCGTCGACGCCCCAGAATTGCTTGCCGGTCGCGTGGCCGACGATCCTCGAAAAGCCGGTGCCGACCGCATCGACGAACACGAGGTCGCTCTTGTCGAGCAGGCTGTCGGGATTGTCGGCGAGGACGTAGGGCGCGGGCGGGGTCGCGGCGGGGCTGGTCGTTCGTACGCGCTTCGGGCCGACTGAGCCGATCAGCAGAAAGAGGCTGCCCGCGCCGGGTCCGCCGTTGAACAGAAACGTGATGGGGCGCTGGGCGGGTTGCTTCGTGTCCAGGGTGTAGGCGACGTAGAAGACGCTGGCAACGGCCTCGCCCGCGTTGTTGCGCAGGAGCAGGTTGCCCGCTGTCGCGGTGTAGTCGAGCTTGTGGCCGTCGATCCGGATCGAATGATGCGTGACGCTCGACGTCTCGGGCGGAACAGGGACGGCTGCGGCTTTCTCGTCGCTGGCGGGTGGGGCCGCGCTTGCTGGTTCGGCGGCGTGCACTTCGCGTTCGCGAGTCTCGCGGGGGGCGGTTTGTGCGTGGCGTCTGCCGTGTTCCTGACCCGTGTCGACGCCGGGAGCCGACGCCTCGGCCGCCGGTGCGCCCGCGCTCGCTGCCGCAACCGCAGACGAATCTGCATTCGCGGCCAAGCTCGGGGATGAAGACAGTGCGACGGCGAACGTGGCTGCCGACGCTGCAATGAAGCTGTGCAGCGAAATTGCGAAGCGATAGCGCATAGTCGGTCCGATTGGCGTGCGGCGCCGCTGGGGGTGGCACCGATTCTTCGCAAAGTCGCGCGTCAAGTCAATGGCGTGAAGCGATCCTTTAAGATGTCGCGAATGGATCGTTCGTGCCGCGCTGTCGCAACACGCGTGCAAAACCCGCGCGCAGTCGCCGAACGGTTGTTCATGCAACGAAATCGCTTAAAGAATGGCCATGGCTGAAGAAAATCCCGCCGATATCGAACCGAACCACCGGAAACTCCAGCGCATCGCTTCGACGGTCCTCTACGCGGCGCTCGTCTTGCTCGCGCTCTGGGTGATGCGCGACTTCATTCCGGCGGTCGCGTGGGCCATGGTGATCGCGATCACGCTGTGGCCGCTTTTGGCGCGCTTCGAAGCGTTTTGCGGTTCGCACTTTCGCACGACGTTATTCGCGATTGCCGTGACCACCGCGATCGGGTTGCTTGTCGTACTGCCGTTCGTGCTGGTGTTCGCGCAGGCCGTGAGCGAAATACACGAATTCATCGCGTGGCTCAGAACCGCCGAGGCCAACGGCATTCCGGAGCCGGACTTCGTCGCCCATTTGCCGTTCGGTTCCTCGCAGGTTGCAACGTGGTGGCAGGACAATCTCGCGCTCCCGTTGCAGGGGTCGCCCGCGATGAAGGCGCTGCACGGCGGCACGGTCGTGACGCTCGGCCGGCGTTTCGGCACATTGGCGGCGCACGGGCTCGTCGTGTTCGCGTTCACGCTCGTGACGCTGTTCGTGATTTTCCAGGCGGGGCCGCAGTTGAGCGGCAACTTGCTCAAGGGCACGCGCCGCGCGTTCGGTCCCCACGGCGCGCTCCTGGCGGTGCGCATGGCGGCGGCGGTGCGCGGGACCGTCAGCGGCCTGGTCGTGGTCGGATTGGGAGAGGGCGCGCTCTTGGGCGTCGCCTATCTCGTGAGCGGCGTGCCGCACGCGGCGGTGCTCGGCCTCTTGACGGCCATTGCGGCGATGCTGCCGTTCTGCGCGCCGCTCGTGTTTTGCGGCGCGGCGCTGTGGCTCTTCACGCAAGGCGCGACGGTCTGGGCAATCGGCGTGGTTGTGTTCGGCGTCGTCGTGGTCTTCATCGCCGAGCATTTCGTGCGGCCGATCTTGATCGGCGGATCGACGCGCCTGCCGTTTCTGTTGGTGTTGTTCGGCATCCTCGGCGGCGCGCAGACCTTCGGCTTCATCGGCCTTTTCATCGGCCCGGCGTTGATGACGGTGCTGACCGTGCTGTGGAGCGAGTGGGTGCGATAGGGGGTGATAGGGCCCGGTGCTGTCCGTCGCGCGCGGCCGGCGCTAAAGAAGAGCTCGCCGCCTACTTGCCGCTTCCCTTTACGCATTCCAGCGTGTACTTGAGCCCGGCGCCGATCAGTCCGCGCCAGACATCCCACGTGTGCCCGCCCTCGACGATCCGCAACGCCGCCGGATTGTTCGCCTGCCGCAAATGCGTGTATAGCGCGTCGGCTTCGGCCTGGATGACGAGGTCGCCGTCGCCGGCGGCGATGAAGAACGGCAGCCGCCACGGCCGGTCCAAATAGCCGCTCCACAGCGCCGGATAGTTGAGTTCGTGCCAGACGCGCGGATCGAATTGCCGGTCGCCGAATACGCCGACGGAGCGTGCCGCCGACGTGAGCGGCGGCACGTCCGCATAGATGGCCGGGCTCAGCAGCATCACCGAGCAGAACGCGTCCGGCGCGAGCAGTGCGTAGCGCAACGCGCCGAAGCCGCCCATCGAGACCCCGCCGATCGCGCGTCCGTTGCGCTGGTTCGAGACCGCGTAGTGCGATTCGATCTCGGGCAGCAGATTGCTGAAGAACGCAGTCTGCATCTTTTCCTTGCGGTCCACGTACCAATCGGTGCCGGCCTGCGGCATCACGATCACCACGGGCGGAATCTCCTTGCGTTCGATGAGCTGATCGGCCGTGGCCTGCAATTGGCCTTGCGTGATCCAGTCATTGGCGTCGCCGTGATTGCCGTGCAGCAGATATAGCACCGGATAGCGCGGACCGTTGTCGCGATAGCCGGTCGGCAGGTAGATCGTGTACGACCATTCGCGGTTGAGCGCTTCGGAATGGAACGAGCGCGCCGTGACGCTGCTCGCGAACGAAGGCGCCTGCGCAGTCACGCTGATGAGCACGGCAAGGACGTAGAGGAGTGTGCGCATGGAGATCGGGAGTGGGACGGGTTGCCGCAAAGCGCTTGGCGCGCCTAATCCTAGCAGTGGCTACCAGCGGCCAGGGCCGGTTTTCGTGCGAACGGGCCCTGGCGGCGAGGCGCGTGTTCAGGCGCTCAGCTGGTCTTGACCGCCAACACGCGCACGAGCGGCCCATAGACCTTCGCGACGGCCAAGAGCGCGGCGATCGCCACGGCGTCGGCGGAGAGGCCGAGCGGCACGTCGAGCAGGCCGTCGGTCATCGTGTACAGGACGGAATCGACGATCAGCGATATCGCCGTGCCGGCGATAAAGCAAAGCAACCCCTTGCGGCCGACCGTGCCGATCCACGGCAGCCAATTCGCGGCCTTCTTGGCCCAGCCGGCGCGGATCAGGTCCGCCACGAGCCACGCGATCACCACGAAATTCACGACGCGCAGCCACTCGAGGTTTTGCTTGAACTCGGGACGCAGCGCATCGGGAACGCCGGAGAGCTTCGCAAGCCACAACACCGCAAGCAACGAGAGCGCCGCTGCGCTGACGAGCGGCCCGAAATGAGACGTGCTCACGCGCTGGTAGACCGGCTGGCAGCGCGTGAGCACGCCCAGCACGAACATGAGCTGCCAGGCGAACGGGTTGAAGTCCCAACGCATGTCGGCGGCGGCGGGCAGGTACGGGAGGAGGCGGCTCGCGCCCGCCCACAGCGCGACGCTCGCGGCGGCGAGCAGCCACGGGTTCTTGCGCGCGAGCGGCAACACGAACGGCACGGCCAGCGCGAACAACGCATACATCGGCAGCACCGACGCCAGATAGGGCTGGCGGCGCAGCAGCAGGATATCGAAGAGCGTCTGGAGCGGGGCGCTCGTGAGGCTGTCGAGATCGGCGTAGGCGAGATTGGGCGCCTCGTCGAAGCCGAGCGCGACGAATGCCGCGCTGATCACGAGCATGAGGCCCGCGGTCACGAGGAACGCGCGATAGATCTCGAGCGCGCGGCGCAGGAAGCGCTGGCGAGCGGCGGTTTCGTCGTGCTTCCTGGCGAGCGACAGATACGCGGTGGCCGTCGCATAGCCGCCGAGAAAGACGAAGACTTCGGCGGCGTCGCAGAACGCGTAGGTATGCAGCGTGAAGCGCGACAGGATGCTGCCGCCGATGTGATCGACGACGATGATGAGGAGCACGAGTCCGCGCAGGAAATCCAGTTCGACGAAGCGTTGTGATCTTGGCATGGTGTTCGAAACGGCCGGTCCCCATGGGCCGCTCTATGGGCGGGACCTTGGGGACCGGTTGGGAATTGGGGTTGCTGGGCGGCGCAGGTCCGAAACGGTTTGCGCCAGGCCGGCGGAGCAGACGAGATAAGCGGCTGCGAGACAAGTCTGAAAGACCCGCTCGGCGGGCCATGGTTCCCGCTATTCTTGCGAAACGCTTTCTGAATTATTACCAAATCTGACTGGGCGTTGGCCTTGCGGCAAGCACGGAGCGGTAAACATCGGTAAAGTGCGGGCCCAGCCCTTTATCTCAAAACGTTGACGTGCGCCGTGGCAAGCGGTATCGGGGTGCTCGCGCACTGCAGTGATGACACAAAGCAATGAAACGCACGCTACTTGCTGTTTTGGCCGCTCTAATTCCTGCGATCTGCGCAGCTGCCGAGCTCGATGAGCCGTTGAAATGCGGTGTCTCCGCGCACGAGTTCATCGGCACGCTCGAGCAGCAGTACCTGATCGACCCGACGCCGACCCGCGTCGAGCCGAATTCAATCAACGCGTTCCGGCCCACCAGCGGCGCGAACCTGACGGCGTACGGCTTCCACGTGTTTGCGCTGGTCGGATTCCAAAAGGACGATCCGATGTTTCGCGCCGGCGCCGGCAAGCCAATCGGCGATTCGGCATACGGCGCTGTCGTATTCGGCTGGATGGACGACGTGCAGAAGGCGGTCACGGCGGCGCATAGCCCGGCGGTCGTCCATAAGGTTGCGCCGCACATCACCGCGATATTTTGTAACCCGGATTAATGTGACTTCGTTAATGCTCGACTTAATGCGAGCCGCTTAATTCGGTCGTTGCTATTGATGCCCGGGCTTTACTCGTCGGAGGGCTGTCATGCCCTTTGGGTCTTGTCTCGTTTTGTCGTGCCGCCCCCACTGGACGGGCGACTCGAAATTAGGGGTTATCCCGTATTGATAAAGCGTTTTGACTGACCACTGGCGCGTCAATCCATCTGATTGATGTGGCTTTAGTTGGCAATTCGCAACGGTTCTGCGCAAAAACGCGCACCAGAATGGACGCCACTCTTTCGTCGTGCAACCATCGTTCTGGTGTTGCATGAAGTTACAGCAACCAGACATTAAAAGCTCTGCCATAAAAATAAGCAGACTGTAAAAATTTTCAACAAGTCAAAAAGGTTTGGAGATTTTGATGAAAAAACACGTCATTTCGCTCGCAGTGCTGTCCGCATTTGCCGCTCCGGTTTTCGCACAAAGCAGCGTCACGCTGTACGGCGTGATCGATGAAGGCCTGAACTACACGAACAAGGTGGCAACGTCCACCGGTGGCCACTCCGTTTGGGAAATGCAAAGCGGCTACGCGCAAGGCAGCCGCTGGGGCCTGAAGGGCACCGAAGATCTGGGCGGCGGTCTGAAGGCGATTTTCCAATTGGAAAACGGCTTTGACGTGAACACCGGCAAGCTCGGCCAGGGCGGCCTCGAGTTCGGCCGTCAAGCCTACGTCGGCCTGACGCAAGACCAATACGGTACGTTGACCCTCGGCCGTCAATACGACTCCGTCGTTGACTACCTCGCGCCGCTGACCGCGAACGGCAACTGGGGCGGCTACCTGCTCTCGCACCCGTACGACAACGACAACACGGATAACTCGTTCCGTCTGAACAACACCGTCAAGTACGCGAGCCCGGTCATCGCTGGCTTCCAGGCCGGCGGCACCTACAGCTTCAGCAACAACACCGGCTTCGCTAATAACCGCGCCTATAGCCTCGGCGCCACTTACACGTTCGGCGGACTGCAGTTCGCGGGCGCATACATGGCGATCGACAACCCGGGGACGAACGGCAGCGGCGCGGTGACCACGACTGACGCGAACTTCATCTCGAGCAAGCTGCAAGTCTTCGGCGGCGGCGTGAACTATACGTTCGGTCCGGCAACGGCTGGCTTCGTGTACACGAATTCGTACATCCAGCACCCGCTCGGGACGACGTACCTGACGGACCCGACGACGGGCGTCAATCCTGCGCCGCTCACGTCGCTGGCTAATCCGACGCATTCGCTGCGCTTCCAGAACTTCGAAATCAACGGCAAGTACCAGATCACGCCGGCGTTCTACGTGGGTGCGCAGTACGTCTATACCTACACGAACTTCAACGCGGCAGACGGCAACGTACATCCGAAGTACCAGACGTTTGGCTTCATGGCCGACTACAACCTGTCGAAGCGCACGGACTTCTACTTCCAGACGGCGTACGAGCACGTTTCGAGCGGCGGTACGGGTACGCAGTTGGATCAGGCGTTCATCCCGGGTACGGACAACTCGTCGAGCACGACGAACCAGGTTGCTGTCCGCCTGGCCATCCGTCACAAGTTCTAAGCTGACGGCACAACGCGCGGCGCCTCTCGCGCCGCGCGAGTTTCTAATAAATCGATGCGCAGGCAGCGGCGTTCACGCTGCAGCGTGCCTTCGATCTGCGCCGTGCGACGGCGATTCGGCTCATCCCAGCACGGCTCGGATGGGCCTTTTTACTTTTGAGTCTCCGTCGCGGTCTTCGTGCAAAGCATGACGCGGCGCGACGCCGCAATGTCACATCCCCGAGTGCGTCTCCTCGATCAACTGAGCGACCCAGTCGACGAAAATCCGCACGCGCGGCGCGAGATACCTGCCATGCGGAAACACGACCGACACCGGCAGCGGCAAGTCGTCCGGCGTGCTGGGCATGCCGTACTGCTCGATGTACGCGGGCGAAGCGCAATTGATCTGTTCGAACATGCCGATGCGGCGCGCGACGAGCGTCGTATCGCTCAGCACGCCCACGCGTACCGCGCAGTCGACGCCGTCCTCGATCAAGTCGATGATGCGGTCCGATGCGCTCAGCACGACGCGGATGTCGGGGTATTTGGCAAAAAACTCGGGCAGCGCGGGGATCACCGTATGCAGCGCGAGCCGCTCGGGAAGGTCGACGCGGACTGCGCCGCGCGGGCCGGCCGTGGCGTCGGAGAAGAGCGACTCGGCGTCGTCGATGTCGGCCAGCACCTGCACGCAGCGTGCGTAGTACGCGCTGCCTTCGTGCGTGAGCGAAACGCGGCGCGTCGTGCGTTGCAAGAGGCGCACGCGCAGATGCTCTTCGAGATAGTGGATCGCGTTGCTCACGCTAGGCCGCGGCAGCTGCATCTGTTCGGCGGCCTTCGTGAAGCTGCCCAATTGCGCGACCCGCGCAAACACTCTCATCGCCTGCAAATGGTCCATACTCGAAAAGTTTCCTTCGATCGATTCGTTTCGGCTGTGACGTAACGGGCTTGGTCGATGATTGGTCATGCCGCTCGAACAAATTGATCGAGCGGCGCGGATTTATCCGCGGGCGGCCGCTCGGCAGAATGCCGTTCAAGCGCGGTGCCGTTTCAAAGTCCTCGTGACTTGCGGCATCGGTGTCTCTCAACCGCAAGGAGCGATTCGAATGAACACCCGACGTCTTGGCAGCAACGGTCCGCAAGTCTCCGCAATCGGCCTCGGCTGCATGGGCATGTCCGACTTGTACGGCCCCGCCGACCAGAACGAAAGCATAGCAACGATTCATGCCGCACTCGACGCCGGCATCACGCTGCTCGATACCGGCGACTTCTACGGCATGGGCGCAAACGAGATGCTGATTCGCGATGCGCTGCGCGGCCATCAGCGCGAAAACGCGCAGATCAGCGTCAAGTTCGGCGCGTTGCGCGATCCTTCCGGCGCATGGAATGGGTACGACAGCCGTCCGGTTGCGATCCGGAACTTCCTGGCCTACACGCTGCGCCGTCTCGGCACCGACTATATCGACGTCTACCGCCCCGCGCGGCTCGATCCGAACGTGCCGGTCGAAGAGACGATCGGCGCGATCGCGGACCTCGTGAAGGAGGGCTATGTCCGGCAGATCGGCCTCTCCGAAGTGGGTGCGGACACGCTTCGCCGCGCGCATGCGGTCGCGCCGATCGGCGATCTGCAAATCGAGTATTCGTTGATGTCGCGCGGCATCGAAGCCGAGATCCTGCCGACGTGCCGTGAACTCGGGATCGGCGTGACCGCGTATGGCGTGTTGTCGCGCGGCCTGTTGAGCGGACAGTGGTCGAAAGAGCGCGGGCAGCAGCGCGATTTCCGCAGCGTCAGTCCGCGCTTCAGCGGCGAGAACCTCGAGCGCAATCTGGCGCTGGTCGAAGCGCTGCGCGTGATTGCCGACGAACGCAACAGCAATCCGGCGCAGATCGCGATTGCCTGGGCGCTGTCCCGTGGCGACGACATCGTGCCGTTAGTCGGCGCGCGACGCCGTACCCAGCTGACCGACGCCATCGCGGCCGCCAACTTGCGACTTTCGGCTGAGGAGGTGGCGCGTATCGAGGCGGCGGTTCCGGTCGACGCCGTAGCGGGAACGCGTTATCCGCAGGCGCAGATGGACCATCTCGACAGCGAGGGGCCTGCGTCGCATTGAAACGCGAAGTAAGAAGAGTGGGCTGGGGGTGACGTGCGTCGCGCCGATGCTCGACAGTCGGCGTCCAACGGGCGAGGCGGGGGTGCCGCGCCCGTTACGCCGCGGGCTTGGCGGCAGCGCGCATCGCGCCAAGCACCGCCTGTTTCTTCTCGTCGAGATGCTGGCGCATGAGCCTGGCCATTCTCGTGCCGTCACGCGCTTCCAGCGCTTCGATCATCTGTCCATGTTCCGCCACGGCGCGCGCCCATTTTTGCGCGTCGTGGTTCGAGCGAAAGCGCAGTCCTTCCACGCGGCGGTTCAGGGCCAAGTAGGTTTGCCGCAGGACGTCGTTGTCCGCGAGCAGATTGATCGTGTCGTGGATCGTCCGGTTGTAGTCGTAATAGCCGGGCAGGTCGCCGCGCGAGTGGCAAGCCAGCATCGAAAAATGCAACGCCTTCAGCTCGTTCAGATCGGGATCGGTGATCTTCGCGCAGGCCAGTTCGCCCGCGAAACTCTCGAGGCAGCCAAGCAGGTCGAACGTATTGCCGATCTCCTCCTCGGTCATGACCGCGACCACGGCGCCACGATTCGGCTGATGGTCGATCAAGCCTTCCGCGGCGAGCACCTTCAGCGCCTCGCGCAGCGGCGTGCGCGACACGCCGAGCACCGCACATAACTCCCGCTCGTTGAGCCGCGCGCCTGGCGCAAGCGATCCTTCCACGATCATTTTGCGCAACGCGCCGGTCACCGATTCGTGCAGAACCGGACGGGTGACGGCGAATTCAGCGGCGCCGGATGCGGTCGATTCGGTCAGGCTATCGCCGGTTTTGGTATGCAATATACTAGATGCCATATTGTGAATACACGCGTCAAGAACCGGGTAACCCCAGATAATATAAGCATTACACGGCGATTCGTCCATTTCTGACGACCGCAAAGAAAGTGTTTGCGCGCGAAAAATGTCGCGTTTATGGTATACCAAATGCAAAATTCCGAGACGGTAAGAGAAGCCGTGGAGCCAAACTTGCATTCAATGTCTATCATTTCGTATCCATGCGCCAATTCGACCGAACGGATGGCGCGCAATCCGCGTTCGAATCCGACTCAGGCAAGGAGACACCTCACACCATGGCCTCTATGCAAGCTCTGGCCGCTCGACTCGTCGAGGCGCGCCGCACGCACACCCTGATCGACACGCTTGCGGACGACCTGCTTCCCGCCAGCCCCGCCGATGCTTACCTCGCCCAACAATTGACGATCGCGGCGCTCGGTGGCGGCGCCGGCTACAAGATCGGCGCGAAGACGCCCACTGACGAACCGCAATGCGCGCCGCTCCCCGCTTCGAGGGTGTTCGGCGCGAAGACCGGCGTGCGCCGCGCCGACTACTCGCGCATCGGCCTCGAGCTCGAGATCGCCTTCAGCTTCGCCACCGATATCGACAACACCTTCGCCGAGCGCACCGACGACGTGCTCGACGCGATCGATGCGATGTCGGTCGTGGTCGAGGTGGTCGACAGCCGCTTCAAGGCTTGGCCGCAAGTCGACAAGCTCGCGCAGCTCGCGGACCTGCAGAACAACGGCGCGCTCGTGATCGGCGAGACTAAGCGCTACGACCGGCGCTTCGATTTCGTCGCGCCGAAGGTCAGTTTTCATTGCGGCGATCAGGAGATCTTCAGCGGCCAGGCGAGCAACCCCGCGGGCGATCCGCGACGTCTCGTCGTCTGGCTCGTCACGCGCACGTTGCAGAGCGGGCAGACCATTCCGGCGCGCACGCTGCTCACTACCGGCTCGTACACCGGCATCTATATGGCCGAGGGGCCGGATATCGTGCGCGGGACCATCGAGGGCATCGGCAGTATCGAGTTCGAGATCGCCTGACCGGCTCGGTGGTTTCCCGTCCCGGATCCCATAGCCGCATCCCGGCGCATGGCGTCATGCGCCGGGGTGCGCGCGACCCTGTGGCAGAAAGCCACGCTTGCGCTCCGTAAAGTTTTCCTGACAACGGCCGTAGTCCATTCCATGTGGCGTCCATTTAATTTGGACCTCGGCTGCGCGTGTGCCGGGTGTGCAGCGCGCGAGCAAAGTGCGAGGAGCGGCGAACCCGCCGTCCCCACCACATAGAGTGGAGATCATTTGATGCTGAAGAACCTTTCGATTCGCGCGTGGCTGACTCTCATGGTCTCGTGCTTCGCGGTCGTGCTCGTTGCGGGCGCCGCGATTGGACTGCTGTCGATGCGTGCCGGCAACGCATCGCTGCAGCAGACGTATGCGGTCGATACGCCAGCCGTCGCGGACATCGACGGCAGCGCCGGGCAATTGCTGCGCTTGCGCCTCGCATTGGCGACTTACGCGTCGCTCAGCGATATCAACGACCAGGACGCCGCGGCCGCGGTGCTCAAGCGTGCGGACGACTACCGCCGCGTATCGGACGAGCGTCTTGCTCACTATCTGAGCCAAGCAGGCGGCGATCCCGACGTGCAGCCGCTCATCAAGGACTTGCAGGACGCGCGCGACGCGTTCCTGCACGACGGCATCGATCCCGCGCTTTCTGCGCTGAAATCGGGTGACAAGACGGCCTTCCAGCAATTGCAGGGCAAGAAGCTGCCCGCGCTCTACAACGCTTACGACAAGGCCACGGCAGCGCTCGAGAAGGTGCAGCTCGACCGTGGCGCGCAACGTTTCCAGGCCGCGCAGGATCGCTTTCAAGTCGTGAGCATCGTCGTTGCGGCGGGCATGCTGGTTTCGCTGGTGTGCGCGTGGCTCGGGCGCGCGATGCTCGTGCGCGCGATCGTGCATCCGGTCGACGCGGCGATCGCGCAGTTCCAGCGCATCGCGCACGGCGATCTGACGGGGCGTGTCGAGGTCACGGGCGACAACGAAATGGGCCGCCTTGCCGCGGGGCTGCAGACGATGCAGGCGTCGCTCGTGGCCACGGTCAGCACGGTGCGCAGCAGCGCGGATTCGATCGACACCGGCGTGAGCGAAATCGCGTCCGGCAACACGGATCTGTCGCAGCGCACCGAAGAACAGGCGGCTTCGCTCGAGCAAACGGCGGCCAGCATCGAAGAGCTCACGTCGACCGTCAAGCAGACCGCGCAAAACGCCCAGGAGGCGAGTTCGCTCGCGCAGGGTGCGTCCGGCCTCGCGGCGCAAGGCGGCGAGCTCACGCAGGAAGTCGTCGGCACGATGCAGGAGATCGTCGACAACTCGCGCAAGATCGCCGACATCGTCGGCGTGATCGAAGGCATCGCTTTCCAGACCAATATTCTTGCGCTCAACGCCGCGGTCGAGGCGGCGCGCGCGGGCGAACAAGGGCGCGGCTTCGCCGTTGTGGCGAGCGAAGTGCGCTCGCTCGCGCAGCGCAGTGCGGCGGCCGCGAAGGAAATCAAAACCGTGATCGGCGAATCGTCGGCGCGTGTCGAAGCGGGGGCTGAGCTCGTGGAGCGTTCGGGGGCGACGATGAATGAAATCGTCTCGGCGATTGCGCGCGTGAGCACGATCATGAACGAGATCGCGACGGCCGCGCACGAGCAGAGCACGGGTATCGATCAAGTCAACATCGCCGTGGCGCAGATGGATGAAGTCACGCAGCAAAATGCGGCGCTCGTCGAGCAGGCGGCAGCGGCGGCGAGTTCGCTCGAAGAGCAGGCGCGCAGGCTGACGACGGCCGTCGCAGTGTTCCGCGTTTCCGGGAGTTCGGCGCCGGCGCGTGCGGTCGCAAATCGTAGGGAAGGCGAACGCGTTGCGCCGGTCTTGACGGAAACCTCGCTCGAAACGGCGTAGGCGGCGCGAGCCACGCGGGAAGCGGCAGTTGCATTTGTAATGATCGATTGCAGTCGGTTACATGTCGGCTGCGTGACTTTTGAGATGCTGCCTTTACAATGCAGCATCGGATTTTTAGGGGTGACGTCGTTCGTATTTTGTATTTCGAACACGTCATGCCGTATGGGAAGTCACCGTGGCGCCGCAGCAACGGAGCTGTGTGCATGCAGCTCATGAAGGCGCCACGCGGGTGCCGCTCGAACCAGCGATGCCCTTGAAATAATGGAGTTCGAGTCGAAGATGAGACGAGGTCATTTCGACAGAAGCATGGCGCTCATCGCCGGCGCGGCGATGGCGGCCATCATGGCCGGTTGCGCGACCGTCGCGCCGCCCGCTTCGAGCGACACGATGGCGGCCGGCGCGCCACCTGCCGGCGCGGCATCGGCGGCACAGACGGCCTCGGGCGCTTCCGCCGCCGGGGACGATACGGCCGATTCGGCGAGCGATCAGTCGACGCAAGTACAGTGGATCAGCTACGTCGTGAAGCGCGGCGATACGCTTGGCAGCATCGCGAAGAGCCACGGCTGCACGGTCAAGAACCTGATTGCGTGGAATCATCTGAAGCGCAAGCCGCGCTTGGCGAACGGCGAATCGCTGCGGATTGCCGTGCGCGGCGCGGCGAACGGAAGCGCGGCTTCCGCGCAGACGCTCGATCGCCACTCGCAGCGCGTCACGCTCGCGTGGCCCGCCGACGGTTCCGTCATCGAGCCGTTCGAACCGGGTCACAATCGCGGCATCGAAATCGGCGGCAACGAGGGCGATCCGGTCCGCGCTGCCGCGGCCGGGCGTGTGATGTACGCAGGCACCGGTTTGAACGGCTATGGCAGCCTGATCATCGTGCAGCACAACGCCGATTTTCTGACGGCCTATTCGCACAGCCGCAAGCTGCTCGTGAAGACGGGCGACGTCGTGAAGCAAGGCGAGGAGATCGCCGAGATGGGCGACGTCGACAGTCCGCGAGTCGCGGTGCTGTTCGAAGTGCGCCGCGACGGCAAGCCTGTCGATCCGATGCCGTATCTGCCGAACGGGCACGGCTGAGCACTAGCGACAGCAGCGGGGCGTTTGCGCTCAGGGTCGTCGCCAGTCGACTCGCAACGTCCCGCAAAATCTCACCTTTGATAGCACTCGAATAACGGCGAGTCTGCGCGTTCGTTAGCACTTCTACGGCTGTTTATCGCGAATCGTTGCGCCAGCACCTACCAATCCAGGTCGATAACGGGCTAAATTGCGCGATATATGCATATACATGCAACGTTTGAATAGGTGAGCGTTTTCGGGAGTGTCGATTGTCGGCGGGCCGCGATGCCGCTCTGCAAGGTTCAGTGCGAGTGAACTATCGAGAAAAGCGCGAGGTCCAATCGCACCTTCTCAACCCTCGCTCGACATCACATTCCCATGAAGCCATCCGCGCTGCGCCGTTCGCTTTTGCTTGCTGCTGTGTCCACGCCGTTGGTCGGTGCTTGTGCCTCGCTGACCGCAGGTCCGCAGCGCAATTCGACGGTGCAGGCCGAATTGGCGAAGCTCGAAGCGTCTTCGGGCGGGCGGCTCGGGCTCGCCGCGATCGACACCGGCAGCGGCGCACGCCTGCTGCACCGCGCCGATGAGCGGTTTGCCTTTTGCAGCACGTTCAAGGTGATCGCGGCGTCCGCGATTCTGAAGCGCAGCGAGAATGAGCCTGGGTTGCTCGAACGCCGTGTGATCTATTCCACACAAGACCTCGTCACCTACTCTCCGATCACGAAGCCGAATGTGGCGAGCGGGATGACGGTCGCCGAACTCTGCGCGGCGGCGATTGATTACAGCGACAACACGGCCGGCAACTTGTTGATGAAGATCCTCGGCGGACCGCAGGCCGTGACCGCGTTTGCGCGTTCGATCGGCAACGAGACGTTCCGGCTCGACCGCTGGGAGACCGAGCTGAATACGGCGATTCCCGGCGATTTGCGCGATACGTCGACGCCGGCGTCGATGGCGCACAGCCTGCAGCAGCTCGCGCTCGGCGACGCGCTGGCGCCGCGCCAGCGCGAGCAACTGCAGGCGTGGCTGCGTGCGAATACGACAGGGGGCAAGCGCATCCGCGCGGGTGTTCCCGCCGATTGGCAAGTGGGCGACAAGACCGGAACGGGCGACTACGGTACGACAAACGATATCGGTGTGGTTTGGCGGCCATCCGGGGCGCCGCTGGTTATCGCGATCTACTTCACGCAGCCGCGCCAGGATGCGTCGCCGCGCGACGACGTGCTGGCAGCAGCAGCGCGCATCGTGGCCGCCGCGCTGGGTTGAGACGCCGCGTTACCGGAAACGGATCGTCGTCGCGCACTTTCGCTTTTTCGCCACGTGCCGGATGGGTTCAAAGCGATCGGCAATCACACCAGCCGTCTTCGAATCGTTTCAGCAAGCTTGTCTTGAGCGATCGTGCTTGAAGCGAGCGCATGGACCTCGGGGTACGCATCGCTGGCAATGTCGGTCAGCACTTGCCCAGGCGGCGCTTCGACGAGCACCGTCGCCCCCATCTCGATCATCACCGAGAGCGCATCGAACCAGCGCACCGTGTGACGCATGTTGGTGACGAGGTCGTCCCGGATCGCATCGGCCGTATGCAGTGGGCGAGCGCCGCGATTGCCGATGTAGGTGCTGCGCGGCGCGCGAAACGGCACGCCGGCGCTGTAGGCGAGCAGTTCGTCCGAGGCGTGGGCGAGCAGTTCGCAATGCGACGGCACACTGACGTCGAGCCGCTTCGCCTTGCGCGCGCCCGCCGCGAGCGCGCGCTCGTTGAATGCCTCGAGCGCGGAGTCCGAGCCGGCAACGACGATTTGCCGAGGGGCATTCACATTACCGATATAGACGCGTTCTGCGGAGACTTTCGTGGCCTCGCGCGTCAACGTTTCGATTTCGTGTTCGGTCAAGCCCGATATTGCCGACAAGCCATAGCCACCCGGATAGGCGCTCTCCATCAATTCGGCGCGTTTTTTTGCCATCCGCAGCGCGTCGGCGAACGCCAAGGCTTCGCAGCTCACGGCGGCTGCATACGCGCCGATCGACAAGCCGGCGCTCATCTCCGCGAACAGTCCTTCAGCCGCAAGATGGCGCGTCATCGCGACGCCCGCAATCACGAGCGTGAGTTGCACCGCAACGGTCGAGCGGAGCGCTTCGGCGGTGTCGAGTGTCAGCACGTCGGTGCTCAGGACGTGCGAGGCTTCCGCCAGCGTGTCTTGGATTGCGGCATGGGCCGGCAGGCGGTGCAGGAACCCGGCGCTTTGCGCCCCTTGACCCGGGAAGAGATAAGCGAGCATTACGTCGACTCCTGCGCATGGGCTTCGGCCGTGGCCCACGGATCGGCGACGAGTCGCGGACCTTGCGCGCTGCGAGCCAGCACGCGCGCCTTGGTCGAGGCGAATTCGGCGAGCGCGACGCCGCCTGCCGGCGTTTCCAGTTGCACGTCGATCCGGGTGCCGGCGCGGGTGGCGTGAGCCGTCAATTCGTCGAGCAAGGCGCGTGCTGTGTCCATCGAAAGCAGCGTCGGCGTTCGAACCAGCAGGTCGAGGTCGCTGGATGACGTGACCGTCGGCAGTCCGGTCGCGAGTTCGAAGCCGGCGCTTCCCGTCGGTCCCCAGATGAATGCCGACAGACAGCGTGTCTGGCGTACGGCGTTCAAAATTTTGTATACCGGATACGGTGCGCGGTCGATGGTAGGCAGCATCCCGGCCAAATCCTCCGGTGCGATGACCGCTTCGATGTCTGCGGCTTCGGCCCACGTGCCATAGCGCGCGTTGCGTTCCGCGCCGCGCACGCCGATCGCGACGAAACCCGCCGCTGATTCGGCGCGCCGCACGACGGCGAACGGCGCGCGGGCAAACGCGCTTCGCACCCACGCCGGTTCCCCGGGCAGTTCAGGCAGTCGCCGCAGTTTCAGCAGATCGTGCGCGCGCCAGCGTCCGTCCGGCGTGACGGGTGCATTTGCCGTCCAAGGCGGCAGTGCGCATGCGCGCGTGATGTCCGGCGCCATGGCGTTCATTACGCATCCCATTGCTCGGCAAGACGCCGCCGCGCTTCGATCGATGCGGCGCGCGTCGTCTTTGCCGCTGCGGATTCGAGCCGGTGCGACAAGTCCCTCGTACCGCTGCGCGCGCTTTGCACGGCTTCGGTCAACACGCCGCGCACGCGTTCGATTTGCGCGCCGGTCGGCGCATCGGCGTCCACGCCGCCGATCAGCGTGTCGAGCAGACCCAGCTTGGCAAACGCCGAGAGCGAGTACGACATCGGCGTGATCGTTTCGCCGAGCTCGTCGAGCGCTTCGACCGAGCGGCGCGTCACGCGCGCCGCCGAATCCTTGCCCATCGCGTGCACAGCGATGCCCGGCGCGTCGAGCGCCACGATCCGATTCGCCTGATAGCCATGCGCGAGGAATGCCCCCGACATGGCCGGCCCGACGATCAGCGCCACCACGGGATGCCCGGCGGCACGCGCAGCCGCATAGGCATCGACGGCCGCCGCACACGCGAGATGAATGCCGAGCATTTCCTCGCGATATCCGTATGCCTGGCTTTTCACGTCGACGATCGCGACGATCGGGCGGCGCGTGCTCGTACCCGCGTCTTCTTTCATCGTGTCGCGGACGACGCGCGCCAGTTGCCAGCCTTGTTCGAGCCCGACAACGTTATCGACCGCGCGCGGAAAGCGATTGCCGGCATCGGGCACGACCGCAATGAAGCGTGCGGTATCGGCGCCGAGGGCGGCATCGCTGGACCATACCGGCGCGGCCGTGCGAGGCTCGCCTGCGAGCGCACGGAACCAGCGTTGTCCGCGAGTCGTCGTGATGTCGCTCATGCTTGCTCCTCCTGCTGCTGCTGCTGCTGCTGTTGCGCGCCGGCCGATGCCGTGCGGCCGCGTGACGCGTTCACCTGAAACACAGCGCGCATCGCGTCGGGCGAGACATCGGCCGGATCGATCTGCGCGAGCAACGCCTGATACGACTCGACCGCTTCGCTTCGATGCTGCGCCGGCACGCCGCGCGCAAACGCATCGCGCACAGCGGCGCGGAGGGTGTTCGTGTCGTCGTCCGCGAGCATGTCGACGAGACCGGTCGCCGCGCGCTGCTCGCCGCCGATCAAGCGCCAGACGTAGCGCCGGTCGCTCGCATCGAGTTCGTCGATGCCCGCTTCCTGCTCGATCACTTCAGGACCGTTCATGCCGAGCCGCCCCTGCTTGGTCGCGACGAGATAGGAGCACAGCGCCGCCGCAAGCGACATCCCGCCGAAGCAGCCGACCATGCCCGCAATCACGCCGACGACCGGCACGTGGCGGCGCAGCGCGACGATCGCCGCCTGAATTTCGGCGATGACCGCGAGCCCGAGATTCGCTTCCTGCAAGCGCACGCCGCCGGTCTCGAACACGATGACCGGGCGCACGAGCTTGCCTCGTTCGCAATCGCGCAACGCGAGTTCCAATGCCCCGGCGATTTTGCTGCCGGACACCTCGCCGATGCTGCCGCCCTGGAACGCCGATTCGATCGCAGCGATGACGGCAGGCGCGCCGTCGATCGTGCCGCGCGCGATCACGGCGCCGTCGTCGGCCTGGCATACGATGCCTTGCAACGGCAGCCACGGCGATTCGAGCTTGTCGAACGGCCCGAGCAGTTCGCGAAACGTGCCGGCGTCGAGCAGTGCGCGCGCACGTTCACGTGCGGGCAATTCGATGAAGCTCTCGCGAACGAGGGGCGCGGGATGTGCCGCGCCGTTGTTCGTGTCGTTGTTCCTATCGATAGCGCCGCTCTCGCTCATGACGCCTCCCTCCCGGCGCCTTGTTCGGAGGCCTCGACCGCTTCGGCCAGCCGCAGCGCGACGACCCCAGGCGTGGCGCCGAAGTCGTTGATCTCGATCGACGCCGCGCCGTCGTAGCGCGTGAAGAAGCGATCGAGCACGTGCTTCCAGATGTGTCCGTAGCCGTCGACGCTCGTGCGCACGACGACGCGCGCCGTCATCGCATCGCTCGGCGCCAACAGCACTTCGAGGTCGCCGGAGCCGACCACGCCTACATGTGCGCGGGCGGTCACGGGACGCTGTGCCGGGTAGTCGAACGTCAGATGTTCCATGTCGTGGGGCTCCCGCTGGTCCGGTGGCGGACCAGCTTGTCGATGAAAAGAGTCGCGGCGAGCAAGTCCGCCGCGCCGCCGGGGGACGCGTTCAGCGCGAGCAGCGTGCGCTCGAGCGAATCGAGTTCGGCACGTCCGCTCGCAGTCGAGCTGCCGCCGGTGTCGAGGACGCGGCGCGCACCGCGCTTGGCGGCGGTGAGCGCGGGCCAGCCGGCACGATGCAGCAGGCAGGTGTCGTCGAGCGACGTCATGATCGCGAGCAGCGTGTCGACACGTGCCGCGTTTTCGTCGACGCCGCGTTGCCGCGCGGCGTCGAGCGCGGGCAAGCCGACGCCGATCACGTGCGGAAACCCGTCCTGTGCCTCACGCCGCGCGCCGCCGACGCCATAGCGGTCGCGCACGCGCGTACCGTTGCTGTCGGCGGACGGGGCGAAGCGATCGGGAAAGCACGCGATCTGCGCGCCGAGATCGCAGATGCGCGCCGCGCTCGACGCCTGGACGTTGCCGCAAATCGTTGCGCCCGCAACCAGCAGGCCGACGATCCAGATCGCGCCGCGATGCGCGTTGCTGCCGCCCGTCGCGCGCATCATCGCGGCTTCACCGGCGCGGCCGATTTGCGCGAGCTGCGCGCGCAGCGGCACCGACGGCGCGCGGTTGCGGGACGCCCGCGCGAGCGCCTCGAACGTGGGTTCGAGCGCGAGAGCGGAGCGTGTCATCACGGCAAGATCGAGGTCGCGATGCGCGCCGCTGCCGCGCCGGTCGACGAGCGCCGGCTTCGGCGTGAGGTGCGCTTCTTCGAGCAGGGCATCGACGGCGAAGCGTGCGAGGCGGGCATCGGAAGGCGCTCGATTCGCGTCTGCGGCCGAAGGCGCCGCTTGACTTGCGCGCGGCGCGGCGCGGGGCACGCAGGCAAGTTCCGCGCAGGCTGTCGTGGCGCTCATCGCTTACCAGCTCCGAAAGCGCGCGGGCGGCGTGTAGAGGCCGCCCGACCACGTGACGAGATCGTCGATGCTGCGTGCGGCGAGCAACGAACGTTTCGCTTCGCCGCGTCGAATGCCGAGGTCTTCCGGATACGCGACGATGCCGCGCCGCCGCAGCGCCGCGGTTTGCTCGGGTTTGGCGCGCAATCCGATCGGCGTGACGCCGGCCACGGCAGCGAGCGCCGCGCGCCGTTCGTCGATGCCTTCGGCCTTGTGCAAATGCGCAATGCCTTCTTCGGTGACGACGTGGCTCACGTCGTCGCCGTAGATCATCACGGGCGCGATCGGCATGCCGCTTTTCGCGCCGACGGCGATCGCGTCGAGCTCGTCGACGAAGGTCGGTTCGCCGCCTTTCTTGTAGGTTTCGGCAAGCTGAACGACGAGCTTGTGGCCGCGCGCAATCGGGCCGTTCGCCTTCAGCAGCTTGAGCCACGCTTCGCTCGAATGACGCCGCCCGCGCGGATCGTGTCCCATGTTCGGCGCACCGCCGAAACCCGCGAGACGTCCGCGCGTGACGGTCGAAGAGTTCGCGTCGGCATCGATCTGCAGCGTCGAGCCGATGAAGAGATCGACACCGTATTGCCCGGCCAGTTGGCACAGCACGCGGTTCGAGCGCAGGCTGCCGTCGCGGCCCGTGAAGAAGATGTCGGGACGCGCCTCGATATACGCCTCCATCCCGACTTCACTGCCGAAGCAATGCACGCTGTCGACCCAGCCGGACTCGATGGCCGGAATCAACGTCGGGTGCGGATTGAGCGTCCAGTTGCGGCAAATCTTGCCCTTCAAGCCGAGCGATTCGCCATAGGTCGGCAAGAGCAGCTCGATCGCCGCCGTGTCGAAGCCGATGCCGTGATTGAGCGACGTGATGCCGTACGCTTCATAGATGCCGCGAATCACCATCATCGCGGTCAGCACCTGCAAGTCGCCGATATGACGCGGGTCGCGTGTGAAGAGCGGCTCGACCGCGAACGGGCGATCGGCCTCGACGACGATGTCCACCCACGAGCCGGGGATATCGACGCGCGGCAGCTCGTCGACGACTTCGTTGACTTGCACGATCACGATGCCGTGGCGGAACGCGGCGGCCTCGGCGATGGTGGGCGTGTCTTCGGTGTTCGGCCCCGTGTACAGATTGCCGTGGCGGTCGGCTTTCTCCGCGCACAGCAGCGCGACGTTCGGCGTCAAATCGACGAACATCCGCGCATACAGCTCGACGTACGTATAGATCGCGCCGATCTCCAATTGCCCGTCTTCGAGCAACTGCGCCACGCGCAGGCTCTGCGGGCCCGCAAACGAAAAATCGACCTTGTGCGCGATGCCTTGCTCGAACAGCGTCAGATGTTCGGGGCGGCTGATGCTCGAAATCAGCAAGTGAACGTCATGCACTTTTTTCGGATCGACTTTCGCGAGCGAGCGCGACAGAAAGTCGGCCTGCTTTTGATTGTCGCCTTCGAGCGCCACGCGGTCGCCGGGACGGATCAGCGTTTCGAGCGCGGCGACGATGCGCTCGCGCGGCAGCACACGCTCTTCGAGCCAGGGCGCGATGGCCGCAAGGCGCCGCGCTTTTTCATCGCGCAGCGTGGTCCACGAGCGGGCGGCGGTTGTGACGGACGAGGTGAAGGCTGGGTGATTCATCGGCGGTTCAGCTCCCGGAGGTGGCGCGCTCGCGTTTCGCGCGCGGCTTGCGAGTTTTGGACGGCGCACTGGCGGCGCTCACGGCTTCCGCGTTTTCGCAGAGGAAGCGATGCAGGAGGTCGCCGGTGTCGAGCAGATGCTCGGTGACGAGCAATTGCGCCGCGGCGATATCGTGCCTGCGCACGGCCTTGAGCAGCGCCGTGTGTTCGCGATCGGACTCGCCCTTGTACGACGGCAGGCCGAACTTGAGCCGCAGATAGCGTTCGCCGCGCCGGTGCAGCACGCCGATCAATTCGAACAGTTGCGGCCGCGCGGCAGGCGCATAGAGGCTCATATGGAACGCTTCATTGCGCGCGACATAGAGCGAGGGGTCCGATTCCGCCGTTGCGGCCTTGCACAGCGCTTCCGCCTGTTGCAGCGAGGCACGCGTGTGAGCGGGAATCGCGAGGCCGATCGCGAGGCTCTCGAGCGCGGCGCGGATCTCGTAGATTTCGCGCGCCTCATCGGCGGACAAAGGCGCGACGGTCGCGCCTTTGTTGATCTCGACCTTGGCCCAGCCTTCGCTTTCGAGCTGACGCAGCGCTTCGCGCACGGGAATCGCGCTGACCGAAAAGTGCCGTGCGATCGCGTCCTGGCGCAGCGGTGCGCCAGGCGCGAGGGTGCCGTCGACGATCGCATCGCGCAGCGCGTTCGCGATCATCCGCGAGGCGCTCGCGCGTTCTGCGACAGAAATCGTGCCAGGCAGCGCGTTCGCGCCGGACGGATCGTCTAAGGGAAAACGAGTCGTTGCGTCATTCATGATGGCAAATATTATATATAAAATACGAA
Organism: Trinickia violacea; assembly: GCF_005280735.1. Classification (NCBI taxonomy): domain Bacteria; kingdom Pseudomonadati; phylum Pseudomonadota; class Betaproteobacteria; order Burkholderiales; family Burkholderiaceae; genus Trinickia; species Trinickia violacea. The sequence goes on along the minus strand of NZ_CP040078.1, from coordinate 2,483,869 downwards.
CTCGACAACGGGAAAAACCCGACAACAAAACCGAGGTCTGGCACGTATCCGACGCGAGCGTAGCGGCATCTGCCGCACGCTCGCGGGTTCATTTGAGTTGAGTCTAGACGTTCAACCGTATTACCGGAGGAGCAAGATGAGTTCAATGACGGACCGCGCGAGGCTCGCGCGACAACGCACGCCGCTCAATCGTTCGCAGATTGCGGGGTTTTGGGGGGCGTGGACGGGCTGGACGCTGGACGGGATGGACTCGTTCATCTACGCGCTCGTGCTGACGCCCGCGCTGACAGAGTTGCTGCCGCGATCGGGCTATGCGGCGACGCCGGCCAATGTCGGGCTTGCCGGCTCGCTGCTGTTCGCGCTGTTTCTCGTCGGCTGGGGCTTGTCGTTCATTTGGGGGCCGATTGCCGACCGCTTCGGACGCACGAAGGTACTGGCCGGCACGATCTTCACGTTCGCGATCTTCACGGGGCTTTCGGCCATTGCGCAGAACGTGTGGGAGCTCGCGATCTTCCGCTTTATCGCGGGTGTTGGGATCGGCGGCGAATGGGCGCTCGCGGGCACCTATGTCGCGGAGTCGTGGCCCGAGGACCGGCGCAAGATGGGCGCGGGCTACTTGCAGACCGGCTACTACGCCGGCTTCTTTTTGGCAGCGGCGCTCAACTACACGGTCGGCGTGCATTTCGGCTGGCGCGCCATGTTCCTGACCGGCGCGGTGCCGGTCTTCGTCGCGATTCTGGTGCTGACGCGCGTGAAGGAAACGGAGAAGTGGCAGAAGGCCGAGGCGAGCACGAAGGTTCACGTGAAGCCGTTGCGCGAGATCTTCGGTCCGCGCTATCGGCGCCGCACCTGGGTGGCTTGCGCGCTCTTGACGATCGCCATCGTGGGCTTGTGGGCGGGGGCGGTCTATGAACCGTCGGCCGTGATTCAGCTCGCGACGAAGGCGGGCATGGACAAGAACGGCGCGATCAAGACGGCGTCGCTGGCAACGGGCTTGTTGTCGATCGGCACGATACTGGGCTGCCTGGTATTGCCTTGGCTCGCGGAGCAAGTCGGGCGCAGGAAGACGCTTGCGATTTATTTTGCGGGGATGGCGGTATCGATTGCGGGGAGTTTCGGCTGGGCTTTCTATCTGCCCGATGGTCTTGCGCCGTTCATCGCGTGGCTCTTCGTGCTGGGCTTTTTCGGCGGCAACTTCGCGCTCTTCAGCTTGTGGCTGCCCGAGCAGTTCGAGACGCGCGTGCGTGCTACCGCGTTTGCGTTTTGCACGTCGTTCGGCCGGTTCGTCGGCGCGGGCGTGAACTTTCTGCTCGGCGCGGCGGTGCTGCATTTGCATACGCTCGGCGTGCCGGTCGCGCTGACGGCGATCGCGTTCGTGATCGGGCTTTTCATCATTCCGCTCGCCCCCGAAACGCGCGGCGAGACGTTGCCTCAGTAGACGGGCGGACGCAGCCCGATTGTGTCGGGCTGCCTAACGACGCCAATTTCGTTATCGATCGGCCGGGTTGATCAGGGAGGTCAGCACGTGATCGGCCCAGGCTCCATCGATCTTCAGATAGGCGCGGGCCAGCCCTTCGCGCTCGAAGCCGAGCTTCTCCAAGAGGCGCGCGCTGCGCTGGTTTTCCGGCCGGTAGTTCGCCATCACGCGATGCAATCCGACGGTCTCGAACATGAACGCGATGGCGGCGCTCAGAGCTTCGTGCATCAGCCCGCGACCCTCGAAGCGCGCGCCGAGCGCGTACCCGAGATGACATGCCTGGAAGGGCCCGCGAACGATATTCGTGAAGTTGCAGTCTCCAATCAGTTCGCCTTCGCTGCGCTCGAACAGCAACACATGCAGGGCGTTGCCCGCGGCCATCTGTTCGGTCATGAGTGCGAGGCGCGCTTCGATCGACTGCCTTTCATAGAAGTGCGGGGGCCTTGCCGGCTCCCAGGGCTTCAGGTGGGCGCTGTTGGCGGCGTAATACGCGAGCAGGGTCTCGGAATCGGCAGGGCTCGCTGTGCGTAGAACGACGCGAGCCGTGACGATGCCTTCGGGCGGAAATGGCAGAGCGGGAGGCATTCGGTATTTCCCTATGAGCGGCGCACTGAGCCGAAGCGGAACGCAACCGACGCGCCTGCGAATCGCGCCGGACAGCCTGCCGATGAAGGATTTTCATCGGCAGGCCGTTTTGCTTTTTGCGCGGGAGGCTGGGTCAGCTCGCCGGATTGTCCTCGTCGGGCGCGGGCGGTGTGCCGCTTTCCGGCGCGCCGAGCACGGTGATCTGGAAGATCGGCGTGCCCGCGAGCGATTGCAGCGCGGGATCTTCAGGCATCGTTTCGAGCAGGGGGAAGATGACGGAGCCGCCGATCACCGCGCGCCGGCTGTTGTCGGCCGGACGCAGCCCCCATACGTCCTGATAGACGACCGGGACGATTTGCCCGCCGCGCGTCGTGTTGCCGAGGTATAGCATCACGTGGCCGCCGATGTAGATCAGCGTGCGCATCGGCTGCCCGTTGTGGACCAGATAGTCGAGGCGTTGCGCCGTGCTCGACGACGAGAGATCAACCATCTGCCCCGCGCTCATCTGCGTCGACGAGTGACGCGGCAGCCACACGCCGAAGGCGGCGAAGACACTTTGCAATTCGGACGAGCAGTCGTTGTAGAGCCCCGTGTTGCCCCAGCCGTAAGGTTGGCCGATCAACGCTTTGATCAGCGTCGCGAGATGGCGCGGCGTCGCCGCGTACGGCATCGGCACGATCTGGGTGTCGCTCAATTTTGCGGTCTGGATCACGGCGCGGCCGTCGAGATCGCGAACCGGCACGAGCACGACGCGCGTGCCGGGCTTCACGCCGAGCTGCAGCGGCGCGAGCGGCAGCAGCGTGCCGGCCGGCGCATCGAAGCGGAACGTGCCGCCGCTGTCGACCACGCTCGCCGACGCCGCGATGACCGCGCCGAGCCCTTTGCGCGCATTGCGGCGCCAGGCTTCGACGAACGTGTTGTCGGCCAAGCTCACGTTGTCGCTGCGTACCCAGCCTTGGACGTCGGGCGTCTGCACATAGTCCCAGCCGCCGTCCACGCTGCGGCCCAGCACGTAAAGCGGCGTGCCCGGCCGGATCGCCGAAATCTGCAGGTTGTCGAACGGATAGCCTTCGCCCGCGAAGTGGCGCGAGTAGAAGGACGGATCCATCGTCGGCAATTCGCGCACGAGCAGATTGCCGGTCGCGATGGCCCGGCGCGACGCGTTGTAGCCGGTGTTGCGCTCGAACTGTGCGACATCCATGTTCTGCGCGATGGCGTCGATCCACGCCTTCGTGTGCTCGCGGAAGTTCTGGCCGTAGCCGATGTGCCGCGCATCCTTGCCCGTGTTGTCGTAGCGGGCGATGCGGCTCTTCTGCAGGCCGGCGATGTCGCTGCCGTGGGCCGCGTACACGCGCGCGTCGACGAACGCGGCGTTCCAGGGCGAGGGGCTGTCCGGGCCGGTGCCGAACTCGCGTGCGAGCAGCGCTTCGACATGCGCCGCCTGGTCGCTCGCGCTCAGGAACGGCTTGTCGTAGTCAGGGCTCGCAGGGTTGATCCAGTGATCGACGTCTTGATCGTAGGCGGCCATCGGGAACAGGCTGACCCGGTCGATCTCGGCGGCCGGACCCGACGATACGGGAGCGGTCGTGGTGCACGCGGCCAGTGCCGCGCAGAGTATCGCGGCTGGGATGCGTAAGCGAAGCGACGCAGCCGCGAGGCGCGTGGATAAGGAAGCGGTCAAAGCAGCGGTTTTCGTTTGGGATGGAACGGCAAAAGACATGATGCTCGCAAGGCGTTGGCACGAAGGCCATGATGATACGGCGAGTTGCGGTATCTGCCGTGTCGATTTCTGTTGCCGTTGCAATGCCGCAGCAAAGCGGCTTCAACGATCCTCGTCCGGCGCGAACGCGACGCGGCAAAGCACATTCATCGGTCCGAGGCGCTCGATCGTTTGCCTCTGCGCGGCGTCGCGCACGAATAGCGAGCCCGCGAATCCCAGCGCGTTCACGGCGACGGATTCGACGCGCTCGGCCGAGCGCGGCACGAGCAGCATCCAGCTTGGCGTAACCAGCAGGTTATACGGCAACTGCGACGGCGTTTCGCCGTTCGCGGGGGCGGTTTGCCGCTGAACGGCATCGAGCAGCGCGCGATAGCGCGCTTCGGCGATACGGCCCGCATCCGGGTATCTCACGGATGCCGGATCGAGCGTCGCGAATGCATGGCGAAACGGCAGGCCCGGTATCGTGCCGATCGTTCCTTGCAGCCGCGCCGTGTTCAGCAGTGGCTCGATAGGCAGCCGCAGCCCCGACGTGCCGAGCGGCAAGGGCACGATCTGCAGATGCTTGTGTGGCTGGCTCGCGCCCGCCTCGGAGCCGCTGTTGTAGAAGCCGAGGCCGTCGAATTCGGCGAGGCAGGCGAACCACGCGGCGAAGTCGGCGGCGTTGAGCGGCGTCTCCTGCCTAATGAACGAGCGAGTGACGATCAGCAGATGATGGTCGATGACGTTGAACTTGTTGAGCAACGCAAAGTGCGTGTCGGAGACGTCGGCGACGAACAGGTTCGGGTCGTGCGGCAGAAACGGGTTCACCGGAGGGCTCGCGGCGGAACGTGCGGCGGGCGCGGGCCGTGCTTGGTCTTTGCGCGCGAGGCTCGATACCTCGCGGACGATGAAGCGGACGCCCGCGTCTTCGATGAGCCGTTCGTCGGACGCGATCGGTTGCAGCGCGCCGCAACGCAGCGCGTGCGCCGTTTGCTTGCATAAGGCCGGCCACAGCGTGCCGGGTTGCAGTTGGCGGGCGGTTTCCATGTTCTAGGGCCTGTTCACGCTAATAACGGGCTTGCGAACGTGCCTTTCCGCTCGCAGTGCAAGGAGGGAGGAGCGCCGTTTGGCCTTGCCAAACAAGCGACGACCGACGCCGCAATGCGGGCGGAAAGGCACGTTCCCGTGTTTAAAAAAATGCATTTCAGGGGCTGGCCGCCAGAAGGGCCGATCGCCGCGTCATCCTCCTCGCGAATACGTCGAGTATTCGCTTCGTCGCAATCCTCGCGCTCGGCCCTTATGGCGGCCAGCGCAAGCCCGTTATTAGCGTGAACAGGCCCTAGGGGCGGGCGGTGACGTTTCGGCCTGATCGAACACATTTTACGTACCGCAAGTTTGGGCCGTGGCGCGGGAAATTTTCCTCGCCTCAAAAAAGCGCTTGACAGTCTATCTATGAGTAGATAAAGTTCGAGCCATGGAAACGAAGGTTGCGAACGAAGCGGTTAGAGGTAGAACGAAGCGCACCTTCATCGCCGTTTTGAAGTTGTAGTGAATCGAAGGCAATCACGCCTTTTTGTTTTACCACCACATCTATCTTTGGGTAGATAGATGTGGTCGATCAGCAGTTCGGAAGTTGGCGCATTTTTTTTTAATCTCTTATCTATCTAGTAATAGATAGCAAAACAGGAGCCTCATCATGTCGATCGAAAAAGTTCTCTACCGCGCTCAAGCCACCGCCACCGGAGGCCGTGACGGCCGCGCCGTCGTGCCCGAAGGCAAGCTGGACCTGAAGCTCACGACGCCGCGCGAATTGGGCGGCGCGGGTGGCGAAGGCACGAACCCGGAACAGCTGTTCGCCGCCGGCTATAGCGCGTGCTTCCTCGGTGCGATGAAGTTTGTGGGGATGCGCGACAAGATCGCGATCCCGGCTGACGTGTCGATCAACGGCAGCGTTGGCATCGGCGCGATTCCGAACGGCTTCGGCATCGAAGTCGAGCTGAAGATCTCGCTGCCCGGCATGGCGCGTGAAGCGGCGCAAGCGCTCGTCGACAAGGCGCACATCGTGTGCCCGTACTCGAACGCCACGCGCGGCAACATTGACGTCACGCTGACGGTGGTTTGACCGCCGCTCGGGTTCGGTCTCGCATCGCCTTGTCAAATCGTAACCACTGCGCACGCGACCCGAGAAAACGTTGAAGCGCTAACTCGGGTCGACATAGGAGTCTCATATGAAATCGTTCAAGCCCTTGCTGCTTTCGGCGCTTCTTGCAGGCGTCTCCACGCTTGCCACGGCAGCAAGCCCCGCGGTGCCGGTCACTCCGGACCAGGTCACCACGAAGTTCCTGAGCGCGCTTAACAGCGGCACAGGGCCCGCGCTCGAAACGCTGCCGCCTGCGAAAGCGCGTCAAGTTTTGATCGATGCACAAAATGGCGCGAAGGTGGATCTGTCCGGCATCGACGTGTCGAACAAAACCATCGAGCAAGACGGCATCCGTGTGCCGTTGACGATCGTCCGCCCGCAAGGCGCAACGGGCACGCTGCCGGTGTTCATGTTCTTCCACGGCGGCGGCTGGGTGCTTGGCGATTTTCAGACGCATGAGCGACTGGTGCGGGACCTCGTCGTGCAGTCGGGGGCGGTGGCGGTGTTCGTCAACTACACGCCTTCACCTGAAGCGCGCTATCCGGTCGCGATCAATCAGGCGTATGCCGCGACAAAATGGGTCGCTGCGCACGGCGCTGAAATCGGTGTGGACGGGCAGCGTCTCGCGGTGGTGGGCAATAGCGTCGGCGGCAACATGGCGGCCGTCGTGAGCCTGATGGCGAAGAACAAGCAAGGGCCGGCGATTCGCTTCCAAGGCTTGATGTGGCCCGTGACGGACCACGACTTCGACGATGCCTCGTATCTCGCGTACGCCAAGGATCACTTCCTGACGCGCTCGATGATGAAGTGGTTCTGGGACGCTTATACGAAAGACGAGTCGCAGCGCAGTGAGATCTATGCGTCACCGCTGCGTGCTTCAGTCGATCAGTTGAAGGGGCTGCCGCCCGCGCTGATCCAAGTCGCGCAATTCGACGTGCTGCGTGACGAAGGCGAGGCATACGGCCGCAAGCTCGACGCGGCCGGCGACGCAGTCACGACGACGCGCTACAACGGCACGATTCACGACTTCGGCCTGCTCAACGCGTTGGCTGACGATCCGCCGACGAAGGCCGCGCTCAAGCAGCTGGCAAACGAGTTGAAGACGCGGCTCGCGCAAGATTGAGCGTAGGAAGGGGGGCGGCCACGGCATGGCCCCCCGTGCGCTTGGTTCGAGAAAGGCATCGTCTTCTCGCCAAGCCATGAGCGATTTCGGGCAATTTTTCTGCCGACGAGACGTGCGCGTGAGTGGAATACACTATGATGCGGCGCGTCCTTGGAGATCGACTCATGAAGCTGGATAAAACGGATCGCGCGATCCTGATGAAGATTCAATCCGACGGCCGTGCGACGAACGCGAGCCTCGCCGATGCCGTCGGCTTGAGCGAGACGCCGTGCGCGCGGCGTTTGAAGCGGCTCGAATCCGAGGGTTTCATCGAAGGCTATCAGGCCGTGCTGTCGCGCTCGGCGTTGCAAATCGGCGTGGTCGCCTTCGCCAACGTGCGCTTCGGCGTGCATGACAGAAAGCTGTCGGATCAGTTCGAGCGCGAAGTTCAAGGTATTCCCCGCATCGTCTCGTGTCACAACATTTCGGGCACCGCCGACTATTTGCTGCAAGTGGTCGCGAAAGATCTCGAAGACTATGGCGCGTTCATACGTGACGTTTTGCGAGCCTTGCCGGGCGTGACCTCGGTGGAGTCCGTGCTGTCGCTGCGCGAAGTGAAGCGCTATGGCGGGTTGCCGCTGCTCTGAGCCGCGCGCTCAGGAACGGCGCTTGCGCGGCCTCCCCGGCAACGGGTCCGATTCGATACGTCCCTGTCTGATTGCTCGATCCATCGCATTGGCCGATGGCTTCAGGCAACAGCATTGTGGCGCATACGTGCGTGCGGTCCCTCATACCATTGACTCTGCTGTCTAGCAGGTTCGGGGGCCATGCATGCAGGTTTCATTTTTCGCTGATTTCCGCCGCATCGTATCGAAGGTGACTATGGGGCGCCGTGCGCGGCACGACGCCCAGCGCTATCCGGCCACGATGCATCCCATCTATCCGTGCTCGCTCGTGTATCTGGACCCGGCGGGCGCGTCGAGTCCGAACAGCCGCAGCAAGAGTCCGCTCGGCTACGTCTGGCAGGCGCTGTGCTTGAACAAGTCGCTGCTGCGGGCCGGCATGCCGCGCCTGAATGTCTTTACGAATGCGGCGGATCGCGTCGCCGAGCTGCTGGCTCATGCGCCCGCGAGCGCGCGCCCCGACGTGCATGCGCTTGCCGCGACGAGCATCGATCTGCCGAAGAGCACGCCGTTCTACGCCGCGCATTTCAAGCTCGATTTGCTGAGCCAGGTGAGCAAGCGGCTGCCCGAAGACGCGCTGCTGATGTTGCTCGATACCGATATGGTGGCGATGCACGCGCTCGATGCCCAAGTGATTCGGCGCTGCGCGGCGCTTGGCGTCGGTGCGTTCGATATTTCGGATCAGGAGTTCCCGGCTTACGGCAGCGCACGCGTGATTGCCGATCTCGAGATCGTCGCGGGACGGCGGCTCGTCAATCCGCGCTGGTACGGCGGCGAGTTTCTGCTTGCGACGCCTGCGTTTCTCGATGCGCTCGTCGCGCGCGGGAAGGAATACTTCGATCGCTACGTTGCCGAGATGCCTCGACTGAATCATGTCGGCGACGAGGCATTCATGTCGGCGGCGCTCAACGCGCTCGCGGACGAGGGGCAGCCGATTCTCGATGTCGGCGCTTATCAGACGGTGGGTCGCCACTGGTCGGGCAACACGCATCGCAATTTGTCCTGGTACAAGCATTGCGCGTTCGTCCATCTGCCCGGCAACAAGCCGCTCGTGGAGCGCGAGGCGCAGTTCGCCGAGTTCGATCCGGTGCGCTTTTGGCGCGCGGTCTCGGTTGCGCACAAGGTCGGGCTGATCCGCTGCGTCGTGAAGTCGCTGGTGCCTCGACTGCTGCACCCTCGGCCGGCGAGCCTCGAGCGGCAGGCCGCCGAGGCGCCTCGCGGGCATCAGTCTCAGGAGCCTTCGGGGTCGGCGAAGAGGCTGTGAATGTCTTTGGTGTCTTCGGACAAGTTGTACTCGGCGCGCACGGCGTCGAGCACTTCGGCCACGACACGCTCATAGCCGATCGCGTTGCCGAAGTGTTTCATGGTCCAGTTGCAGCCGGTTTTATCGGGCTCTTGCTTTTGCGGCTGCGGCACGCGGATTTTTACGCCGTCTTCGACGATCTCGTGGATTCGATGAATGCGCCGGCTCACTTCGTCTTGCAGGCGGGATGCGTTGAGCGTCTTGCGTATCACGACCGTGGCCTCCGCTTTGCGTAAGAGACGGAAATCGTAGCATGGCCGCAGGACCGTTTGGGTCACCCCAGCGCACTCACCCTATGCTGAAGGACACGCGTGTCAGGCGCGCGGATACGCCGTCACTTCCCCATCCACGGCGACGCTCACCTTGTCGCCGACTTGCGGGCTCAAATAGCCGGGCACGCGCGCCCGGATCGCAATACCCGGCGCTGCATCGAGCATGAGGCCGATGCTCGCGTCCTGGCCGAAGAACGCGACTTCGCGCACCGTCGCCGCATGCAATGAAGCAACGCCGTTCGCCTGCGTCGCAGCCGCTGCCCCCGCCGGCAAAATGCGGATCTGTTCCGGACGCACCATCACATCGACCGGTCCGGCGTTCGCCGGCGCCGCGAGCTTCAGCGTCCCGAGCTGGCAGTCGACCGCATCGCGCGTCGCCACCCCGGGCAACAACACCGCTTCCCCGACGAACGACGCCAACTCGCGCGACACCGGACGCCGGTAAAGCGCCTCGGGTGTCGCAGTCTGGATCAGCTTGCCGCGCCAGAGCACGGCCACTTCATGCCCGAGCGAAAGCGCTTCCGACTGATCGTGCGTGACGAGCACCGCGGTCGCGCCCGCGGCCGCGAGCGCATCGGCGACCGCTTGCCGCGTTTCGATACGGAGCGCCGCGTCGAGCGACGAGAACGGCTCGTCGAGCATCACGAGCGTCGGCGACGGCGCGAGCGCGCGCGCCAGCGCGACGCGCTGCTGCTGGCCGCCCGAGAGCTGCTGCGGCGCGCGCTCGGCATACGAGGCGGGCAACCCCACGAGCTCGAGCAATTCGGCCACGCGATGGCGCGCGCGGCGCAGCGTCCGCGGCAGACCGAACACGATGTTGTCGGCGACCGATAGATGCGGGAACAGAGCGCCTTCCTGCGGCACATAGCCAATGCGGCGCTGCTCCGACGGCATGTGCACGCCGGGGCCCACGACGCGCCGGCCGTCGATCTCGACCGTTCCGGCGTCGGCTTCCTCGAAGCCGCAGAGCACGCGCAAGAGCGTGGTCTTGCCGCTGCCCGACGGGCCCAGGAGCGCGAGCAGCGTGCCGCTCTTGACCGTCAGGTCGATGCCGTGCAGCACCGCCGCGCCGTTGAACGACTTCTTCAAGCCGCTGATGTTCAGATTGCTCATCGATGAAACTCTATTCGTAATTCGTTCGCCGGCGCCGTTGCGTAGGCACGTGCCTCATCAGCGCTCGAGCACCGCCGATTTGCCGAGCAGCGCGAACAGCACGCCCGACGCAAAGAGCGAAATGCCGACGAGCAGAGCAGCGTAGGGCGCGGCGGCGGCGAAGGCGAGCGTCGAGGTGTCGGTCCACACTTGGGTGGCGAGCGTATGCGTGCCGATCGGCGAGAGCAGGAGCGTCGCGTTCAATTCGGTGACGACGGAGATGAACACCATCGCCGCAGCCGCGCCGAGGCCCGGCCCCGCGAGCGGCAGCAGCACGCGCCACATCGTTTGCAGGGCGTTGAGACCGAGCGCGCGCGACGTCTCTTCGAGGCGCGGCTGCGACTGCATCAGCGCGGCGCGCACGCTCACGAGCGCGAGCGGCAGGAACAGGATCGCGTACGCGACGACGAGCAGCGCCGCGCTCTGATAGAGCGGCAACAGGAAGCGCACGGCGAGCGATACGATCGCGAGCGCGATCACGAGGCCCGGCATGCCTTGCGCAACGAATACGGTGCGCTCGAAGATCGTCGCGATCCGGCCGGGATAGCGCACGAGCATATACGCGAGCGGCAGCGCGAGCAGCGTCGTGACGAGCGCCGCGGCGGCGCCGAAGCCGAGGGAGGCCGTGGCCGCGTTCCAGAGCAGTTCCGGCGAGACGTCGGCAGGCGTGACGGCGGCCGCGCCCGGCTGCGTGAGCCAGTAGGCGATCATGCCGAGCGGCACGCCGAGCGTCGCGATGACCACGGCCGCGAAGCCCGCGACGACGAGCCAGCGCGCCGCGCCTAACGGATAGCGCAGCGCCGCGCGGCGCGCGCCGCGATCGACGCGCTCGTAGCGCGCCTTGCCGCGCACGCGGATTTCGAGCGCGAGGCACACGAGGCACATCGTCATGAGCAGCGACGCGAAGATCGACGCGCCGCCGCCGTCGAAGCTCGTGCGGTACTCGGCGTAGATCTCGGTCGTAAAGGTGCGGAAACGCAAGAGCGAAAACGCGCCGAACTCGGACAGCACACCGAGCGCGACGAGCAGCATCCCGCCGAGGAGCGCCGGACGCAATTGCGGCAGCACGACGCGCACGAACGTCGACCAGCGTCCGCAGCCGAGCGAGCGCGCGCTTTCTTCGAGGGCCGGGTCCATGCCGCGCAGCGCGGCGGCCACCGGCAGATAGACGAGCGGGAAATACGTCGACGTGATGACGAGCAGCGCGCCCGTGAAGTCCTGCAAATCGAGCGACAGCGACACCCATGCATAGCTCGTGATGAACGCGGGCATCGCGAGCGGCGCGGCCATCAAGAGCGCCCACATGCGGCGTCCCGGCAGGTGCGTGCGTTCAATGAACCACGCGGCGGCGGTGCCGAGCACGGCGGACGCGAGCGTCGCCGTGACGGTGATCAACAGCGTATTGAGCAGCAGCTCGCCGACGAGCGGGCGGAACACCAGCTCCTCGGCGTCAGAAAGACCGAAGCTCGCGGCACGGTAAACCGTGAACGCGAGCGGCATCAGGACCAGCAGCGCACCGATGGCGGCGGCCGCGAGGAGTCCGCGCGGCGTGCGCCTTCGGGCGCGCGCCGCGCCTTCGGGAGATGGCGTGACCGCTACGGCGGCGTTGCTCATTCAGCCTCCCAGAGAACCTGTCGATCCGGAGCCGCGCTTCAGCGCGTGTCGATCCAGAGTGGGCGCTTCAGCGCCTACTCTGGTCCCATCCGGTTTCATGCAAAGCCAGCGAGCGTTCATTACAACAATCCGGCTTGGCGAAGCAGTTTGCCGGCCTGGCTGTCGTCGCCGAGCTGTTGGAGCGTGAGCGCCGGCGGCGCCAGTTCGTTGAACGGCTTCAGGATCGGATCGGGCGCCACGCCTGCGCGCAGCGGATATTCGAAGCTGATGTGGCTGCCGGCGATCAGCTTCTGCGCACGCTCGCTCACGAGATAGGCGAGGAACTTCTGCGCGGCGTCGGTGTTGCGCGACGCCTTGAGCACCGCCGCGCCCGACACGTTGATCAGCGCGCCGACGTCGCCGTTGCCGAAGTGATAGACCGCGCTCTTGGTGCCCTTGTCGCCGAGTTCGGCGTGCAAGCGCGCCCAGTAGTAGCTGTTGATCACGCCCGTCGCGACCGCGCCGCGATTGACGGCGGCGACCAAGCCTTCGTCGTCGTCGAAGATCTGCGAGTTCGCCTTCAGGCCCTTCAGCCACGCGAGCGTCGCGGCTTCGCCTTTTTCGGCGAGCACGGCGGAGACGATCGGCAGGAAGTCTGCGTCGGACGGCGCGATGCCGACCTTGCCCTTCCACTCGGGCTTCGCGAGATCCATCAGCGAAGCGGGCAGTTGCGACGGCTGGATCTTCGTCGTGTTGTACGCGAGCACGTTCTCGCGCGCGAGCACGCCGACCCAGTCGCCTTGCGGCGCGTTGTAGCGCGCGGGCGTGGTCGCGAGCGTCGCGGCGTCGACCTTGCCGAGCAGGCCCTTCTCGCCGAGCAGCACGAGCTCGGGCGAGTTTTCGGTGAAGTAGACGTCGGCGGGCGTGGCGCTGCCTTCGGCCACGAGCTGGGCGGCGAGCGCCGGGCCTTCGCCGTTGCGCACCTTCACCGAGATGCCGGTCTGCTTTTCAAAATCCTTCGTGAGCATGTCGACGACTTGCTCGTGCTGCGCGCTGTAGAGCGTGAGCGAGGCGGCGTGCGCCGCCGTCGGCAGCGCGCCGAGTGTTGCCAATGCGAGTGCCGCTGCGCCGCCGATCGCGGCGAACCGGGTACCGAACTTCAAACCTGCCATGATCCAAAATCCTCTTCGAATACGTGTGTTTGTTTGCGTCGCGTTGACGTCGGGTTGACGTCGGGTTGACGTCTGTTACGCCTCGAACAGCTCCGCGCCGATAAACGAGCCTTCCTTCGCGCCCGGCGGGATCGCGAAGATCGCGCTGCCGACGTGCGTCGTGAACTGGTTCATCATGTCGAGCTTCGCGAGCTTCTCGTTGATCGGAATAAAGCCGGTGCGCGGGTCGCGCTGGTGCGCGATGAAAATCAGCCCGGCATCGTACTCCGTTTCCTGACGCCATGGCGGCCAGCGTTCGATATAGAAATTCGTGCTGTCGTTGTACGAATACGAGCGGCGCAGAATGCGCTGGCCGTTGTTCGTCGCGGCCGTCGACAGGCGCACGTGCGAATTGTCGGGAATCAGCGAATTGCCATCCTTGTCCTGGGCGTCGAGATCGAGCTCGTCGAACTCGTTCTTCTTGCCGATCGGCGCGCCGCTGTACTTGTGGCGCCCGAAGACCGATTCCTGGAAGCCGATTTCCATCTGGTCCCAGTGCTCGATCGTGATGCGGATGCGGCGGAACACGGCGTAGGTGCCGTCCTTCATCCACGCCGGGCCTTCGTCGCCGGCCCAGATGAACTGATTCATCAGCGCAGGGTCCTTGGTGGGCGGATTGTTCGTGCCGTCCTTGAAGCCCATCAGATTGCGCGCGGTCTGCCCCTTCGGGCCCGACAGGAAGCCGGCCTGGCCCCAGCGCATCTGCAGGTTGCCGTAGCCCATGCGCGCGAGCTGGCGCACCGCGTGGAAGGCGACTTGCTGGTCGTTCGCGCAGGCTTGGATGAAGAGGTCGCCGCTCGACTTCTCCGGGATCAACTGGTCGCCGTTGAAGCGCGGCAAATCGACGAGCGCGGCGGGGCGCTTGCCGGCGAGACCGTAGCGGTCCTTGCCGTCTTTCGTGAAGAGCCCCGGGCCGAAGCCGAACGTGATCGTGAGGCCGGCCGCGCCGAGACCGAGCACGTCGCCCGAATCGGGCGCGGGCTTGTCGTCGGACGTGGGCAACGGCTGGGCCGTCTGCCCGCGCGTGAGGCGCGCGGCGGCATCGGTCCATGCGCGCAACAGCGCGATCACGTCGTCGCGTTTGGTTGTAGTCAGATCGAACGCCGCCACATACGTATGCGCTTGCTGCGGCGTGACGACGCCGCCTTGGTGGACGCCGTAGAACGGCTCCACTGCGAATTGCGGATCGTCCGCGTGCGTTCCGTCGTGCGCGGGCTTGTGCCCGGACCCGGATGAGGTCTGTGCCGCGTTTGCGGCGCTCGTGCCGAGCGCGGCTCCCAGCGTCGCGCCGGCCGCTACCGCGGCGCCGCTCGCTTTGAGGAAGCCGCGCCGCGCCGGGCGCTTCAGCGGCTTGGTATCGTCGGTCATGTTATTTCGCCAGTACCAGAGTGTTCACGTCGTCTTGGACGTAGTAGAAACCGTCGCCTTCGGGTGTCATGACGAGGCCGAACAAGTCGCCGTTGCCCGGGGGCGATTGCGCCTTGTCGGTATCGATCCAGCGCGCGTAGATCTGCTTGCCGGAAGCCGGGTCGATCTCGACGACCTGGCCGTTCAGCGCGTTCGTGACGAGCAGGTGGCCGTTGGGCGCCGTATCCATCGCGAGCGGGCGGTGCAGGAGGCCGTCGGCGGTGAGCTGGCGGCCGACGCCCGCGCTGAAATCGCGCGTGAGCGGATCTTCGATTTCGTTGACGCGGTTGCCGATCGCATCCGACACGTAGAGCAGCTTGCGGTCGGCCGACAAGGCGAGGCCGGTCGGTCCGATCAGGAACACGCCCTTGTCGGCCTGCGCGCCGAAGCCGCTCGCGACCACCGTCTGCTGCTTGACGACCGGCGGCTTGCCGGCGGGAACGTCGAGGTCGAGACGCAGCACCGTGGATTGCTTGAACACGGGCGGATCGCCGTCGGGGCCGACCGCATTCGGGCTGCCGACGCCGAAGCCCGCCATCGAGACGAACAGCGTCGCCGTGTCGCCGTTGTCGACGACGGCCATGTTGCCCCACGGGTCGTTGATGTTCTCGCCGGTGATCGTCGAGACGACCTTGCCCTGGTTGTCGAGCACGATCAGGCAGCCGGCGCCTTTGGTCGTCGTGGTGCCGTCGTTGCTCGGCGTGCTGCCGACGATCACCCAGCCCGACTTGAGCACCGTCATCGCCGTCGACAAGCCGATCCCGCCCGGGCACGCCTTCAGGTCGCGCGGAAGCGTCGCGAACGTGGTCATCTGCTTCGTGTCGGGGTGATAGTCGACGATCGTGCTGCCCGTGCCTTGCAGGTTCGCCGCGTTGTTGAAGTTGTCGACGAGCACGTCGCCCTTCTTGAACGCGCCCGAGCTCACCGGCGCGACCGCGATCGCGTACGGGTTCTGGTCGCCGTTGTCGGGCACCGTGTTGATGAGCGTCGTGTGCTTGTGGACAGTTTCGAGGAAGCCTTGCGGCTCCGCGTAGGCCGCCTGCGTGCCGGCGAGCGCGGCCGCCGCGGCAGCTGCCGCGAGCGCGACGCGTGCGCCGGATGTCGTAAGCGAGAGTGGTTTCATGTGAGTACCGCCGTCAGTCGTCGATTGCGAATAAATGCTCGGGCCCAAAAGCTCAGAACGTGATGTTGGTGCGCATGCCGATCACGAACGTGTTGCGCAAGGCTTGCGTTTGGTTGTTCGGGTTTTGGCCGGCGCCCGCGTTGAAGGTGTATTGCGCGTCGGCCTGCAACTGCCACCACGGCGTGACCTGATACTGATAGGTCGCTTCCACCGCCGTTTCGCTGCTGCGCGGCACGAAGCCGTTGTTCACATCGAACGCGGTGGCGTGGTTGCCGACCTTGATGTAGGCGAGACCGATGCCGACGGTGTCGTTGTCGCGCCCCTTGAACGGCGCCTTCATCACGACGCCTGCGTTCGCGCTGACGCTCACTTCGTTGCGGTCGCCCGGCGCGCCCATGACGCGCGCGAATACGCCGATGCTGCGCGGCTCGTCCGGATCGGGGCGCCACACCATCTGGTCGGCGACGGCGTAGAAGCTGTAGTCGCCACGGTGCGTCGAGCCGTCTTGCAACTGATCGGCGAAGGTCTGGTTGTTGTACCAGACGCCGAGCCGGTAGGTGCCGGGCAGGCCGCCGCTCGAGCTCTTGCTGTCGCCCGGCATTTCCATGGCGCCTTGGCCGGGCTGATTGATCGCGTACTGCACTTCGCCGATGTAGAGCGCACCGTTGTGCAGGTTGAAGTTCGTGCCGCTCGCATTGTTCTTCTGCGGGTCGGGGTTGTCGCCGGGCGCCGGGTTGCCGTCGAATACGCCGAAGAGCGTCGTGACCGACGGCGTGATTTGCGCGCGCACGCGCACGCCGAGCGAGGAGAGCGGATAGGCGGGGCCGCCGGACGGCATGTCGAAAGAGGGCAGGCCCGCCCAGCCGAACATCGTGTTGACGAACGTGCCGGCGTACGAGCTGACCATGAACTCCTGGTCGAGACTTTGCTGACCGACCTTGACGTCGACTTTGTTGTCGAGGAACGCCTGCTGGTACCACAGCTCCCACAGACGCGTGGTGTCGTCGGCTTCGATGCCGCTCGCCGTGTTCAGCGTGCCGAGATAGCGCGTGGAGAGATTGGTGCCGTGAATCTGCAGCGCGCTGACATTGAACGTGCCGCCCGGCAGGCCGATCGCCTTTTGCGTATCGACTTGCAGCGACATCGTCGTGAGGCCGTCATACGCGCCGCCGGTGCCGAGGCCGCCGCGCGTGTTGTACAGGTATTCGCTGGTTTCCTGCAGGCCGAAACTGATGCCGTAGCGGTTGAGCCATGGACGCAGCCCGCCGATGTCGCCGAGCAGATTCTGGCGGGTCCAGAGGCCGGTCCATTGATTGGTCGGCTGCGCTTGAATCTTGAGGTCGGCTTCGGGCGCTTCAGGCGTGGCGTCCGAACTCTGGGCATGAACCGCGGAGGTGCTTGCAATCGAAGCGCAAGCGAAAGCCGTGTGAATCGCAAGGCGGCGCAGTGAAGGCATACGCGCCCCACGCGGCGCATCCCCGTGTAACCGTTGGTTGGCGCCACGCGCGATGGACGAAGCAAGCTTCATCGGAGTCCTTTGTTGTTAGATCTGGCAGGTCGCCAAGGTCGGCGCTTCTTGTCTTGGCGGTCTGTTGCGAGTCGCTCTTCCTATGCCGCCGTACAGAACGGCCGAGCAATGCAGCGAATTCCGAGATCGTACTCACGCTGAATGGCATCGTCAATACAAATGCGAATGATTCGCATCCATATTACTGAGGTGTAATGTGCGAATTTACGGAGTGCTGCGAATTGTCTAGTTCATAACAATAAAAATGAAATTTAAATGTAATAAAAATGAAAATATCGGCGCGGCGAATCACGCTTGTCGCAGCCTTCGCAGGCTGCCCGAAATCATCCGAACTGAGGTAGCCTGAGACGGCTTCGATAGGGTTCGCATTACATGGATAAGGGGGCTTTTGATGACGCAGGCGCATCCACCGCTCGATCTTGACCGCTATTTCGAACGCATCGGCTACAGCGGTCCGCGCACGCCGACGCTCGAGGTGCTGCAAGAACTTCAATGGCTGCATCCGCAGCGCATCCCATTCGAGAATCTCGATCCGCTGACCGGACGCCGTGTGTTCGTCGATCTGCCGTCGATCGTGGCGAAGCTGGTCGAGCGTCGTCGCGGCGGGTACTGCTTCGAGCAGAACACGTTATTCGCGCACGTGCTGATGCAGCTCGGTTTCCGCGTGACGCCGCATATCGCGCGCGTGCTCTGGGGCAGAGCGCCGGATGCGATCAGCGCGCTCTCGCACATGCTGCTGCGCATCGATCTAAATGAAGAAGCCTGGCTCGCTGACGTCGGGTTCGGCAGCGTCACGTTGACGTCGCCGCTGCGTTTCGTGCCGGACGTGGTGCAGCAAACGCGCCTCGAGTCGTTCCGGTTGAGCCGGTCCGGCACGGGCGCTTTCGATCTTGAACTGCAGACGCCGGACGGTTATCCGAAGGTGTATCGCTTCCTGCCGCAGAAAGCCGAGTGGATCGACTACGAAGTCGCGAACTGGTACACGACGGCGCACCCCGAATCGCGATTCACGAACAACCTGGTTGTGAGCCGCGTGCTGCCGCCCGGACGCGTCACGCTTTTCAACGACACGTTGACCGAGCGCGCCAAAGACGGCAGCAGCACCGTGCACAAGATCCGCAGCGCACGCGAGCTCGAGCGCGAGCTGACGGAGCGTTTCGATATCGATCTCTCGGGCATCGATGTCGCCAGTGTGTTCGAACGCGTCGCCGCGCGCGCGGAGGTCTAGCCATGATTCCCCGTCTCATCGTCAACACGCTGGGCTGGGTGGTGATCATGGGGGCGCTGCTGTTCGGCGCGGCCGGCACCATGCAATGGCCGGCCGGCTGGGCGTTTCTCGTCGAAATGACGCTGCTCAGCCTCGCCTCGGGCATCTGGCTCGCTCAGCACGATCCGGCGCTGCTCGCCGAGCGGATGACAATCTTCTTGCAGCGCGGACAAAAGCGGTGGGATCAGATCTTCATGATGCTCGCGGCCGTGGTGTGGATCGCGTGGCTCGTGCTGATGGGGATCGACGCGAGACGCTTTCGCTGGTCGGAGGTGTCGCCGTGGCTGCAAGGCATCGGCGGCGCGTTGATGGCCGCGAGCATCTTCTTCGTCTGCATGGTGTTTCGCGAGAACAGCTTCGCGTCGCCGGTCGTCAAGATTCAAAGCGAGCGCGGACACAAGGTGATCGACACGGGGCCCTACGCTTACGTCCGGCATCCGATGTATTCGTGTGCGATCTTTTATCTCGTCGGCATGGCGCTCATGCTCGGGTCGTGGTGGGGGCTCGCGTTCGTGCCGCTCATCGTCGCGGGGCTCGGCTATCGCGCCGTGCGCGAAGAGGGCGTGCTTGCCGAACAGCTCGCGGGGTATGCCGCGTATCGGTCGCGCGTGCGGTATCGGCTCGTGCCGTATGTCTGGTGACGGCAGTCCGGTTCGACGGCTCAGGCCGCCGCGGGGAACCCCACATGCTTGAATCGCTCGACAAGAAAATCGATGAACGCTCTGGCGCGGGCAGACTGATTGCGCTTGTTCGGGTAGTAGACAAAGAGATCGGCGGACGGCTGCACGAATTCGGGCAACACGACACGCAGCCGTCCGCTCTCGAGATATTTCGCCAGATCCCATTCCGAGCGCACGAGAATGCCGTGACCGTCGAGCGCCCAGCCGAGCACGATGTCGCCGTCGTTGCTCGACAGCATGCCGTGCACCTTCACGACCTCGGCGTGATCGCCGTGCACGAAACGCCATACGCCGTGGGCATCGTCGTTTTGCCGGTGCACGATGCAGTGATGATGGGTCAGATCGGCGAGCGCCTCCGGGGTGCCGTGTCGCGCCAGATACGCGGGCGACGCGCACAGGAAGCGCCGGTTCGACATCACGCGCCGCGCGTTGAGCCTTTTGTCGGGCAATGAGCCGAAGCGGATCGCCAGATCGATGCCGCTCTCGACGAGATCGACTGGCCGATCCGTCAGGTCCAGTTGCACCTCGACGTGCGGATAGCGCTTCGCGAATTCCGATACCAACGGGGCGATCGTCGTGCGTCCGAACCCGAGCGTCGCGTTCACGCGCAAGAGCCCGCGCGGCACGGAGCGGCTCGACGCGACCGCGTCTTCCATTTCGCGAATTTCGGCGAGGATGCGCGTCGCGTGATGCAGATAGGTCTCGCCTTCGGCGGTCAGGCTGATGCTGCGCGTGGTGCGGTTCACGAGCCGCACGCCGAGCCGCGTTTCCATTTGCGACAGCCGCTTGGTCGCCGCGGGCGGCGTCAGATCGAGTTCGCGAGCTGCCGCCGACAAATTCCCATACCGCGCAAGCAGCACGAAGAACTGCAGTTGAGAAGCGATGTCAGTTTTCACCGAAAGTTAATAAAGAAGTGACTTTCAGTGAATCATACCGCTCGATTTCGCGCCTAACCTAGCGGCTCCTCGAAGCGCGCGGCCACCGGCCGCGTGCGATGTGTCCCTGGAGACTTCATGAAAATCGTCGAAATCCGCGAGAAAACTGTCCCGATCAGTTCCCCGATCCGCAATGCCTATATCGACTTCAGCAAGATGACGCTGAGCCTCGTCGCCGTCATCACCGATGTGATTCGCGACGGCAAGCCGGTGGTCGGCTACGGCTTCAACTCGAACGGCCGCTACGGGCAGGGCACGCTGATGCGCGAGCGTTTCATCCCGCGTTTGACGGAAGCGGACCCGGCCTCGCTCGTGAACGATGCCGGCGACAACCTCGATCCGCACAAGATCTGGGCGACGATGTTCAAGAACGAGAAGCCGGGCGGGCACGGCGAGCGCTCGGTCGCGATCGGCACGATCGACATGGCGGTGTGGGACGCGGTCGCCAAGATCGAAGGCAAGCCGCTGTTCCAGCTCCTCGCCGACCGCTACGGCAACGGACAGCCCAACCGCAAGATATTCGTCTATGCAGCGGGCGGCTACTACTACCCGGGCCAGGACCATGGGAAGCTGAAAGATGAAATGCGCAGCTATCTCGACCGCGGCTATACGGTCGTGAAGAAGAAAATCGGCGGTGCGTCGCTCGACGAAGACCTGCGCCGCATCGATTCGATCCTGAGCGTGCTCGGCGACGGCCAGAAGCTCGCTGTCGATGCGAACGGCCGCTTCGATCTCGATACCGCGATCCGCTACGCGAAAGCGCTCTCGCAATACGACCTGTTCTGGTACGAAGAGCCGGGCGATCCGCTCGACTACGAACTGCAAGCCACCTTGCGCAACTACTACGACAAGCCGATGGCGACGGGCGAAGACCTGTTCTCGATGCAGGATGCACGCAACCTGATCCGCTACGGCGGCATGCGCGCGGACCGCGATTGGCTGCAGTTCGACTGCGCGCTGAGCTATGGCCTCGTCGAATATCTGCGCACGCTCGAGATGCTGCATCAGCACGGCTGGTCGGCGAGCCGCTGCATTCCGCACGGCGGCCATCAGATGTCGCTGAATATCGCGGCGGGCCTGGGGCTGGGCGGCAACGAGTCCTATCCGGACCTGTTCCAGCCGTATGGCGGTTTCCCCGATGGCGTCAAAGTCGACAACGGCCATATCACGATGCCGGATTTACCGGGCATCGGCTTCGAAGGCAAGGCCGACCTCTACGCGGAAATGCGCAAGCTGACGGCGTGATTCGAAGAGACCACAGGCGTCCGCAGAAGACGCCGTGCAATGCGATGCATGGGGCTGTCCTAAGCGCTAAGGCGCCAAGGGCACCCCACAGGAGACACTCATGCAAGGCTCAAGCCTAAAGAAGTACTTGTCGAAGCTTTACGTCCAGGTGCTGATCGGGATCATTGCCGGCGTCCTCGTCGGCCACTTCTTTCCGGACCTCGGCTCGCAGATGAAGCCGCTGGGCGACCTGTTCATTCGCCTCATCCGCATGCTGCTCGCGCCGATCATCTTCGCGTCCGTCGTGGTCGGCATCGCGCGCATGAACGACATCCACGAGGCGGGCCGCGTCGGCGTGAAAGCGGTGGTGTACTTCGAAGTCGCGTCGACGCTCGCGCTCGGCATCGGTCTCGTCGTCGTCAACGTGCTGAAGCCGGGCAGCGGCATGAACATCGATCCGGCGCACATCGACAGCACGGCGATCAGCTCGTACGCGCACAGCGCGCATCAGCATGGCATGCTCGACTTCTTCATGAGCATCGTGCCGAACAGCGTGGTCGGCGCGTTTGCGAACGGCGAGATGCTGCCGGTGATCTTCTTCTCGGTGCTGCTTGCGATCGCGCTGGCGCGGCTCGGGCCGCGCACCGCGCCGTTCGTGGATATGCTCGACATGTTCCTGCAAGCGATGTTCGGCGTCGTGCGCATCGTGATGTACGCGGCGCCGATCGGCGCATTCGGCGGCATGGCGTTCACGGTGGGGAAGTACGGCATCGGCACGCTGGCATCGTTCGGCCAACTGATGCTGGCGCTGTACGTGACGTCGGTGCTGTTCGTGGTGGTCGTGCTCGGCATCGTGATGCGGGTGTGCGGACTCTCGCTGTGGAAGTTCCTGCGTTACATCAAGGACGAGATCTTCATCACGTTCGGCACGGCCTCGACGGAAGCGGTGCTGCCGCAAATGATGATCAAGCTCGAAAAGCTCGGCTGCACGAAGCCGGTGGTCGGCATGGTGCTGCCGACCGGCTATACGTTCAACGCGGACGGCACCGCGATCTATCTGACGATGGCCGCGATCTTCGTGGCGCAGGCGATGAACATTCATCTGTCGATCTGGGACCAGCTGCTCGTGCTCGGCGTGCTGCTGCTGACGTCGAAGGGCTCGGCCGGCGTCGCGGGCGCGGGTTTCGTCGCGCTCGCGGCGACGCTGGCTTCGATGCAGAAGATTCCGGTGTCGGGGCTCGTGCTGCTGCTGGGCGTCGATCGCTTCTTGAATGAAGCGCGCGCGGTGACGAACCTGATCGGCAACGGCGTCGCGACGATCGCGGTCGCGCGCTGGGAGCGCGCGATCGATATGCAGCTTGCGCGCGCGGTGCTCGACCGCGAAGCGGGGCCGGACGGCGATGTGCAGGAAGCCGCGGAATCGGCGATGCGCTCGCAGTCGCACTGATCCCGCGAGACGCGGCGGGCGTGAGCCGGCAGTCGGCCGATCGTCGCCTGCCATTTTTCCGTCTGGATTGAATGTCCTTCAATAGCGAGGCTAATTATCAAGAACGTGGCGTGTGAACAGAATGGGCACCACTGCAAGCGGTATCCCTTCTTTCACCATGACAAGCGATTCTTACCATGAGCCACGTTGATCTTTTCAGTGCCGCCACGCTGGCGGGGCGCCATGTCGAACACCGGGTTGTGATGGCGCCGATGACGCGCGCCCGCAGCACGCAACCGGGCGACGTGCCGAACCGGACCAATGCGATTTACTACGCACAGCGCGCGTCGGCCGCGCTGATCGTGACCGAAGCGTCGCAGATTTCGCCGCAAGGCAAGGGTTATTCGTTTACGCCGGGCATCCACAGCGACGAGCAGATCGCGGGCTGGCGCCTCGTGACGGATGCCGTGCACGAGAAGGGCGGCCGCATTTTTGTGCAGCTTTGGCATGTGGGCCGGATGTCGCATCCGGATTTTCATGGCGGCGAGTTGCCGGTCGCGCCGTCGGCCGTCGAGTTCGATGGTCAGATCTGGAAGGTCGATCCCGCGACCGGACAAGGCGCGATGGTCGATTCGCCCACGCCGCGCGCGCTCGCTACGGAAGAAGTGCGGGAGGTCGTGCAGGATTTCCGCCGGGCCGCACGCAACGCGATGGAAGCGGGCTTCGACGGCGTGGAAATCCACGGTGCGAACGGGTACTTGATCGACCAATTCCTGCGCACGACCTCGAATCTCCGCACGGACGAATACGGCGGTTCGCGCGAGAACCGGCTGCGGTTCTTGAAAGAGGTGGTCGACGCGATCGCGGATGAAATCGGCGCCGAGCGCACGGCGATTCGTCTCGCGCCGTTCCTGACCGCGCGCGGCATGGCGTGCCCCGACATCCTGCCGACGATCCTCGATGCCGCCACCTTCCTGCAGGCGCGCGGCATCGCCTATATCCACCTCGTCGAAGCCGATTGGGACGACGCGCCGCAATTCACGGAAACGTTCCGGCGCGAGCTTCGCGAGCGCTTCTCGCGCCCGATCATCGTGGCGGGCAACTACGACGTCGAAAGCGCGAACCGGGTGCTGTCGAACGGCTATGCCGACTTCGTCGCGTTTGGCCGCAAATTTGTCGCGAATCCGGATTTGCCGCGCCGCCTGGCGCTGGATCTGCCGCTGGCCGATTTCGACGCGAGCACGCTCTTTGGCGGTGATGCGCGCGGGTATAGCGACTATTCGGCGTGGGCCGAAGACGAAGACGAAGACGAGGACGAGGCCGTGTCGGCCGGGTAACGCCGCGTGTGATGGATCGATCGCCGAACGGCGATCGATTCCCGATCAAGCGAGACCCTAAAGACGCTGCGGGAGAGCCGTCGCGAAGAAGTCGGACCCCGATTCTCGACGCTCAGTCAGCGACTCGCGAGGACTTGGTGAGCATGTATCAAAGCATGGTCCCGCTCGGCCGGCTCGCGCGGGTTGAGGAGATGGCTAGCTCGGCGCTCTTTCTGGCATCGGACCAGAGTTCCTACATGACGGGTGCGGATTTGATGAACGACGGCGGCATTGGCCAGGTTTGAGCCTCGAGGCCCAGTGAAGGGAAAGAATGTCCGAAAAATATCCACAAATTTCGGACAACCGGTCCTGGCTGAGACGGGCAATCCCCCGGTTTGAACGTCTTGCCCCTCGGATGGCCCCAGATTGAAATACCGACCGCCGCGCGAGAGCCGGCGGTCATTTTTTTGCCACGTGAATGTGGCAACATGACACATATAGTGGCATTATGTTGCGCCGTAACGCAGCGCCGATTGCGCGCGCAAGCATTCCGTCATCCCCGTTTCGCCCTTATTCGAGACCTCCATGAGCTCTGGCATTCCCTCGCATTCGCGCGTTGTCATCATCGGCGGCGGCATCGTCGGCTGTTCCGTCGCCTACCATCTCGCGAAGGCCGGCTGGACCGACGTGACGCTGCTCGAGCAAGGCCAGTTGTCGTGCGGCACGACCTGGCACGCGGCAGGGCTCGTCGGCCAATTGCGCTCGCAGGAGAGCATGACGAAGCTGATCCGCTATTCGACCCAGCTCTACGCCGAACTCGAAGCGGACACCGGCCTCGCGACGGGCTGGAAGCAGTGCGGTTCGCTGTCGGTGGCGCGTACCGCCGAGCGCATGACGCAACTGAAGCGCACCGCCGCGGTCGCACGCGCGTATGGCGTCGAGTGCGACGTGATCGGCGCGAGCCAGGCGGGCGAGTTGTGGCCCGTGATGCGCACCGACGATCTGCTCGGCGCCGTCTGGCTGCCCGGCGACGGCAAGGCGAACCCGACCGATCTCACGCAGTCGCTCGCACGCGGGGCGCGGATGCGCGGCGCACGCATCGTCGAAAACGTGCGCGTGACGGGCATCGACACCGAGCGCACGGACGCCGGCCGCAAAGCGACCGGCGTGATGTGGCGCACCAAGGACGGCGACGAAGGCACGACCGGCGCCGACATCGTCGTGAATTGCGGCGGCCAGTGGGCGAAGGCGATCGGCCGCCTGTGCGGCGTGACGGTGCCGCTGCATTCGGCCGAGCACTACTACATCGTCACCGAGAAGATTCCCGGCGTGCATCCCGACTTGCCGGTCATGCGCGATCCGGACGGCTACATCTACTTCAAGGAAGAAGTGGGCGGCCTCGTGATGGGCGGCTTCGAGCCCAACGCGAAGCCGTGGGGCATGGACGGCATTCCCGAGAACTTCGAATTCCAGTTGCTGCCCGACGATTGGGATCAGTTCGAGATCCTGATGCAGAACGCGCTGATTCGCGTGCCCGCGCTCGAAACGGCGCAGGTGCGGCAGTTCTACAACGGCCCGGAGTCGTTCACGCCCGACAACAACTTCATCGTGGGCGAAGCGCCTGAGCTGAAAAATTTCTACGTCGGCGCGGGTTTCAATTCGATGGGGATCGCATCGGCGGGCGGCGCCGGGATGGCGCTCGCCGAATGGATCATGGCGGGCGAGCCGACGATGGACTTGTGGCCCGTCGACATCCGCCGCTTCGCGCGCTTCAACGGCAACGACACATGGCTGCACGATCGCGTGAAGGAGACACTGGGCCTGCACTACGCGATGCCCTGGCCGAATCGTGAACTCGATACGGCGCGGCCGTTCCGGCGCTCGCCGCTCTACGCGCATTTGCGCGACGCGGGCGCGTGCTTCGGCAGCAAGATGGGCTGGGAACGCGCGAACTTCTTCGCGCCGAAGGGCGAGACGCCCGCGATTCAATACGGCTTCGGCCAGCAAAACTGGCATGCATGGAGCGCGGCCGAGCATCGCGCCTGCCGCGAGCGCGTGGCGTTGTTCGATTTGACGTCGTTTTCGAAATTCCTGCTCAAAGGACGCGACGTCGAAGCCGTGCTGCAAGGGCTCGTCGCGAACGACGTGGCGGTCGAGCCGGGCAAGACCGTCTATACCGGCATGCTCAACGAGCGCGGCGGCTACGAATCGGATTTCACGCTGACACGCCTCGCCTACGATCAATACCTGCTCGTCACGGGTTCGGCGCAAACCGTGCGCGATCTCGACTTCATCGAAAAGCATCTGCCCGCCGACAAGCACTGCACGGTCGTCGACGTGACCGGCCAATACGCGGTGCTCGCCGTGATGGGGCCGAATTCGCGCGCGCTGTTGCAGCACGTGTCGAAGAGCGATTTCTCGAACGAAGCGTTTGCGTTCGGCACGAGCCGCGAGGTCGACATCGGCTACGCGACGGTGCGCGCGACGCGTCTCACCTACGTCGGCGAACTCGGCTGGGAGCTGTACGTGCCGGTGGAATTCGCGGTCGGCGTCTACGAGACGCTGATGGAGGCGGGCGCCGCGTTCGGTCTCGTCAACGCGGGGTACTACGCGCTCGATTCGCTGCGTATCGAGAAGGCGTATCGCGCGTGGGGACGCGAGCTGTCGCCCGATCGCGATCCGTTCGAAGCGGGGCTCGCGTTCGCGTGCAAGCTCGGTAAGGACATTCCGTTTCGCGGACGCGAGGCGCTGCTCGAGCGCCAAGGCAAGCCGCTGACGCGCCGGCTCGTCGCGCTGACCGTCGACGGACACAGCGACAAGATGCTATGGGGCGGCGAGGCGATTCTGCGCGACGGCGTGGCGGTGGGCTCGGTCAGTTCGGCGGCGTTCGGCCATACGCTGGGGTGCCCGGTGGCGCTCGGGTACGTCAGTGCCGATGGCGCTGCAGTGGACACGGATTATTTGAAGAGCGGCCGGTATCAGATCGATCTCGCGGGCGAGCGGCTCGATGTGACCGTGCATGTGAAGGCGCCGTACGATCCGGCTGGCGAGCGCGTCAAATCCTAGCGTCTTGGCAAAGGCAACGCCTTAAGTCACGCCTCGCTGCGATCGCGCGATTCGAACGCACCAAAAAAAGGATGGGCGCATAACAAGCCGCCCATCGAAAGCCAGCATCGTTGGAAGCACGAGCTGGCGGGGGTTCTTCGAATTGAGAAGTTGCGTTTAAAAAAAGCGGGCCGTTACGGGGCCCGCGAACACGCGCCGCACTGCCAGGCAGAGCGGTGCCACAAGTTCAGTGTCGGCTAGCCCCCGGTGCCACCCATGCTGCCACCACCGCGGCCGGCATAGACCGATACGGACGCAGTTGTCATCAAGCCGATGGCAAACGCGGTAATCCATTGCACTGTTTTCATTTTGTCTCCTCCAGAAGTGTGTTGGAGTGCTTGGATGCGGGTATTCAACGAATGGCCGAATATCGGATCGGGCTTGCCGGCGGGCGGCACGCTCGCCCCGTCAAAACACGAAGGGAATCAACCGATATCGGACGACATCCCGATACGCTCGATAGTGCTCGCGCTAAGGAGCGCACCGAAACAGCACCCGCGAACGCAACATCGCCGCCGAAAAATCAGGCCGGCGCGGCGTCATCCTCCGGACCCGCTCATCGTCGGCAAGAGAATCCGATAGACGTGAATGAACGCCGGTCCGAGCAATACCGAGAGCAAGGCTGGAAAAATACAGAAGGCAAGCGGGAGCAGCAATTTCACGGCGATCTTCGCCGCCTGCTCTTCGGCGCGGCTCCGGCGCCGCGTGCGCAGCGTGTCGGACAGCACGCGCAGCGAATCACCGATGCTCGTGCCAAAGCGTTCAGCCTGAATCAGCATGGTGCTGAACGAATCGATATCTTCGACGCCCGTGCGCAGCGAGAGGTTGCGCAATGCTTTTTCCTTCGTAAATCCGGAGCGCAACTCGAGCAGCATCAGTTCGAGCTCGCCCGCGACTATCGCGCTGCGCAGCTTGATCTCCTCGGCGACCTTCATGAGTCCGGCGTCCAGGCTCAGACCGGCCTCGATGCAGACGGTCAGCAGATCCAGCGCGTCGGGAAAGTCCTCGAAAATCGTGCGCTGACGCGATTTGATGCGGCGATCGAGCACGCCGTTAGGCAAGTAGTAGCCGAATCCGCCCAAGCCGATCAGGATGGCGGACAGTCCGAGCGGATTCGCGGCGAGCGAGGTGCCGGCAAGCCAAATCAGCGCCACGAGCGGCAAGGTCATCGCGAGCATCGTTTTCGCCGCGAAATAGATGGCTGCGGCGCCGGGCGCTCGCCAACCCGCATTCATCAGGCGCACGCGCAACACCGAGTTCTCCCAGTTTTCTTTGGGAACCGACAGTTTCGCAATGGGCTGCGAAATGTCCGCAATCTTTTCGAGCCATACCGTCCCGGTCGGCATGGATTCGGACTGCGGCGCAACCCGCACGCCGCCCGCCTGCTCGATACGCCGTCGCATGTCGCGGGGCGCGAGTAAAAGCATGACGCCGAGCGCTCCCGCGAACACGACGGCGAACAGACCGACGAGCAACAGCATGTTTATCGTATTGGATGATTGCATGACATCTCCTTGCTATCTTTGATCGGCATCGCGCCCGGACCTCGCGCGATTACACGCGAATTCTTATGATTCGCCGCATCCAGAACACGCCGACTATCATCATGACAGCCATCGCTGCGATCACTTTCAGGCCGGCCGGGTCTTTCCAGAGCACTTCGAGGAAAGTCGGATTCAGCGCCATCATGGCCCCTGCCGTCACGAACGGGAGCAAGCCAAGCACCCATGCGGACATCTTGCCTTCGGCGGCCAGAACCCGAACCTTGTCGAACAGCTTGAATCGCTCGCGGATCAGAAACGAGATACCGTCCAGGACCTCAGCGAGGTTGCCTCCCGTTTCCCTCTGGATCAGCACGGCGATCACGAAATAGCGCAAATCGCGAATCGGCACACGCGTCGCAAGATTCATCAATGCTTCGTTCAGTGCCACGCCATAGTTGATTTCGTCGAACGTGATGCGGAATTCACCGGCCATCGGCTCGGCGAACTCGGCGCTCACCATGCCGATCGCGCTGGGGAACGCGTGGCCCGCACGCAGCGCCCGGCCAATCGTGTCGGCGACGTCGGGCAATTGCTTTTCGAGCTTGCGCAGCCGCTTCGTGCGCTGGCGGTTGACGTAGAGATAGGGCAGGGCGCCCGATGCCAGTGCGGCGAGGGCGGCGAACGCCATGGGCACCGGCAGGAAGGTGGCGGCGGCGAGCAGGATCAGCGGGATGGTCAGGCTCGTGAGGATCAACCGCGCAACGGACCAGCTCAGCCCCGATTGCTGAATTAGAAGATCGAGCGTCTTGACTCGCGGCAGCTGCATCACCAGCTTCTCGAGCGAGTTCGATTCGCCCAACATGCGATCCTTCAGGATCGTCAGACGCTCCTTTTGCACCTGGCCACCCGCGGACAACGCGCGGATGCGCGCTTCGATACGCCGGGCGGCGGTGCCGTGATGGCTGCTCCACCATAGATGGATGCCCTCGACCGCAAGCACCACGGCCACGAACACCAGGACGACAAACGCGTAGAAGATCGGGTCCATACAGGTCTCCTGAGACCTTGAGAGGGTCAGCCGAAGCGTCGGGCTATGCTGATCACGTGGTTTCGAAGCGTCGTGAGGGGTCGTAGATCTGATCCGGCAGGCTGATGCCGAATGCCTGCAGCCGCTCGACGAATTTCGGCCGCACGCCGGTCGCGCAAAAATGGCCGCGCACGGTGCCGTTCTGGTCGACTCCGGTTCGCTTGAACGTAAACACCTCCTGCATGTTGATGATCTCCCCTTCCATGCCGGTCAGCTCCTGAATGCTGACGATCTTGCGCCGACCGTCGTTTAGCCGGGAGGCCTGGATGACCACCGAGATCGCTGACGCGATCTGCTGGCGCATCGTCTTCGGCGGAAGCGACATGCCACCAAGGCTGATCATGTTCTCGAGACGCGTGAGCGCATCGCGCGGCGTGTTCGCGTGGATCGTGGCAAGGGAACCCTCATGGCCGGTATTCATGGCGGCCAGCATGTCGAGCGCTTCCGCGCCGCGCACTTCCCCGAGAATGATGCGATCGGGGCGCATCCGCAGGGCGTTGCGCACGAGTGTGCGCTGCGTGACCTCGCCGCGTCCCTCGATGTTCGGCGGACGCGTCTCGAGTCTGAGCACATGCGGCTGCCGCAGTTGCAGTTCCGCCGCGTCTTCGATTGTCACGATGCGCTCGTCGGCCGGAATAAAGCCGGACAGAATGTTCAAAAGGGTCGTCTTGCCGCTGCCGGTGCCGCCCGAAATGAGGATGTTGACTTTCGCGCGCGCTAGCGCATCGAGCAGCTCCGCCATCGGCGGCGTGAGGGTCTGCAGCTGGATCAGGTCAGACACCTGCAGCGGATTCACAGCAAAGCGCCGGATCGACACGAGCGGCCCGTCCACCGCGGTGGGCGGGATGATTGCATTGACCCGCGAGCCATCCGGCAGGCGCGCATCGACCATTGGGCTCGATTCGTCGATGCGCCGTCCGACGCGCGAAACGATCTTCTCGATCACTTTCATCAAGTGCGCGTCGTCGTAGAACGTCACGTCGGTCAATTCGAGCCGGCCCTTGCGTTCGACGTACGTCTGCTTGGACGTATTGACGAGAATGTCGGATACGGTCGGGTCGCGAAGCAGCACTTCGAGCGGACCGAAGCCGAACATCTCGTCATACACGTCGACGACCAGTTGCTTGCGTTCAACATCGTTGGCGGGTGCTTTCTCTTCTTCGAGAATGCGTCCGATAAGGGTGCCGATTTCCTGACGGACCTGATCGACCGGAAGTCTCGAGAGACGTTCCAGTTCGACGTGCTCGAGCACCAAATGATGGACCTCTCGCTTGAGTTGCTGATATGCGGTGCTAGCCATCCCCTTGTGCGAGTTCGCTCCGCCGTTTCGTTCTCCGAATGGCTTCACCAATTGTGAGGATATCTGTTCACGCAAAGACATGGTGCTCTCCTAGTCGTTTCTTACATGGTCTTGAGCTTCGGGTTCGCATTGCGGCCGAAGAAGCGGGTGACCAATGACTCGCCGCGTGCGTGGGCGCGCGTGGGCGCGGGCCCGTGGTTGACGATGTTTTGCGCGAGCTTCTGCACACTGCGTGCCACGCCGCTGTTACGGGCGATCTGTGACACCGGCACCCCTTCGTTCATCGCTGCGGCCACGGTCGCGGCGTCCTCCGGAAGCACCTCGTAGGGTTGCATGCCCAGGACTTCCTCCATCGCGGCACGCGCACGTTCGCCGTGGCGGGAATGCCGGTTCAGCAACAGCCGCATCCGGTCGGCGGAATAGCCGAGCGACGCCAGGATTTCCTGCAGGCGTCGCCCTGCGCGCACGTGCGGCATGCTGGGCTGCAATACGATGTGGATTTCGTCGCTGCGATCGAGCGCGAGTATCGAAAGCTGATTGATGCTCTGGCCGAGATCGAAGATCACGAAGTCGTAGCGGGGTACCGCAACGCCCAGGATCCATTCGAGTGTTTCCAACTTGATGTCGGCAGCCTTGACCGGATCGCCCGCGCCGGCGAGTAGATCGAACCTGTCATTGCCATGAAGCAGGCAAGCGTCGAGGAAGGCGGAATCCATCCGCGCGATCTGCCCGCACATCTGCGGCAGCGTCGAAGGCGGTGTTTCGTTCGTAACAAGAAAGGCGGCGTCGCCGAACAGTTGATTGAGGTCGATCAGCAACACGCGCTTTTGCAGCGTCGTCGAAAGCGCGTGCGCGACGTTGCTGGCAATGAAACTCGTCCCCGTCCCGCCCTTGCATGACATGAACGACACGATACGGGTCTCGTGCGTGTCGTGCAGCGCACGCCGGTTTTCTGCACGCTGCAGCGCGTCGCGAAGCGCGCGCTGATCGAGCGGCCAGTGGATCACGTCGCGAAAGCCGGCGCGCATCGCGGCAATGAGCGTCTCCGGCGACGCATCCGGAATCAGCAGAATGCATGTGAGATGCCCATGCCGGTGGCACAAATCGGCGACGACCGGCAAGTCGGCGTCCTGAAGCGATAGGGCATCGACGATCAGGACGTCGAACGCGTCGAGACTGTCCCCTCGCTCGAGGAGCTGGGACGGGGTGGCGACGGCACGCGTCCCCCGGTAGTTGCCGCATTCGCCGATCAGGCGCGCGACCTCGGCGAGCCGCGTGGCGTCCTTGGAAATGCTCAGGAGATCGATCATGATGGTGTCCCGCCGAACTATCGAAAATTATTGACAGACTGTGCCGCCCGTGGCCGTCGTGAGACTCTCGCGCGGCAACGTGGTGCTGAGTGGCGGCATCGTGAGCGTGAGGGGGACGAATGGAATCATCGTCTGCACCTGTACGTTAGTGACGCTGACTGTGACGAACGTGCAGGTGTTGCGCGCCGTGGTCGGATCCGAGTCGCAGCCGGCCGGCGTGTAGCTCAGCGTCACGTTCGAGTTGGCGAGGAGGGGCAGCAACGAGGTGATCTTCGATTTGATCACCGATGCGTCCGCGTCGCATACGACGGCGGTGCGCGCGCCGAGGCGCATCGCTTCACCGGCCGTATTCCAGTAGAACAACACGCGGGCGAACTCGAAGGCGCCGATCAGGAGCGTGCAGAAGACGGCCGCGACGAGCGCGAACTCGACCATGGCGGCGCCGCGCTCCCTGCGCCGCCGCGAACGGATGGCGCCAGCACGCTGCTCCATGACAGTGCTCATGATACTTGCCTCATGACGGTGAAGATGTCGTTGAAGATCAGTTGCGCGAGATTGAGCGTCGGATTGAAGAACGGCTCGATCGGCTGGTACTTGAAGCCTTTGATCTTGACCTCGACCACGTTGATGCTGCCCGACTGAGTGCCACCGGCCGCGCCGTTGTTCGAGTCGTAGGTCGGTACGCTGGCGAACAGGGTCGGGTCCGTCGTGTCCTGGCAATTCGTGGTGTTTACGGCGTCGCACACCACGACCATCGATGTCGTGAGGCCGGTGACGAGCGGCGTGGCGTTGCCGGTGGGGCAGGTCGCGCTGCCGTACACGGCGAGGCACTGCGCCTGCGCAAGCGGGTACGCCGGGTCGCTCGGCAGGTACGTCGAGAGGTAGCGCGCCGCGTCGCGCGTGCCCTTGGTGAGCGTTTCGTACTGCGAGATCGCGTGGCCGAACTCGGCCACTCCGAGGGCAAGCGGAACGAGCACAATCAGCATCAGCGCCAACTCGACGGCGGCTGCGCCGTGCATGCACTTGCGCGAGGAGGAGCGGGTTTTCATGGTCGCCTCGTCTATTGCACCAGAACCGGAACCAGCGGCCCGACCGATGAACTGTTGCCCGGGATACCGTGCGTCGCGCACGGCATGGTCGGGTCCGTTGTGTTGCCTTCGTACTCCAGATGAACCGGGTCGCCCGCCTTGTCCATCGGATCGAGCATCAGGACGCAATCCCACTGGAGAATATTTGCGGAGTGCCCCCCCGGGACCAATAGCTGGCCGCAGTCGACCTCGGGGGCGAGCGCGAGGCGCCGGTCGGCGCCAGCCGTGTAGACGGTGCCCGAAGAGGAACCCTTCAATGTCAGACCTGATTGCGTGGTCCCGTTCCCGTCACCCTGATACGCCGTGAACGTGGCCCGCTTGCTGACGAAGTCGCTGTATGCGTTGGCTTGCGCTAGCCAGCTATGGGCCGTGTACGCATATCCCGTGAAATCGGTCGCATCGCTCGATTGCGAGTACGGGTTCTGATAGATGCCGAAACGTGAGTTCCAAGCGCCGTCGTCCGTGAGCTTGTTGCCCGGGGAGCCGACGGTCGAGCCAATGGCCGGGAGGTTGCAGTAGTTGCTGGTCAGCTCGTTCCTGATGTCGTTCGCGTTTGTGGTGCCGTTGAGCGCGGCCCACCCGAAGTTACCGTTCCCGTAACTGGGCGGCGAGCCGGCTTTCGATGCGATCCACTGGCCCGGCGTATAGCTTTGATTGGGAATTGCCGGGGTGACCTGGGTGCCTGCCTTGCAGACGAATACCGGAATCGCGCACGTGGTTTGCGCGGGGCTGATCGTGGCCACCGCGTTGGCCGACACCGACGCGTTGGCGACATTCACGCCCGGCAGCATGTCGAGTACCTGGATGAACCAGTTCGCGATGTTCGAGAGCGAGGTGGTGCACTGCACGTACTTGATTGTCGACGGATTGGTGACCGAGTTTTTCGGCAGGAACGGGTCGGTCAGCGCATCGGTGAACGTCACGTTGTTGTTGACGGCCAGTTGCACCGGGGAGCTCTGGAAGAATGCGTAGTTGAGGTGTCCGGCGGTAATGCCGGACGCCTCGGAGACGGAGAGGTTGATCGTTGCTCCCGTCAGGTCGCGGGCCGCAGCCAATGCGCACGAATCTGCACTGTTCTGCAATTCGCTTTTGACGACATAGAGCTTGCCGAGATCGAGCGCGAGCCCGACAGCTCCAATGAGCGCGACGAGTGCGAGTGCCACGAGTACGGCCACGGCACCGCGCTCGGACTGACGAGTCCGGCGTTGCACACGGGATTGAAGTTCGCGACGCATGATCATCTCCGTCTGCATGGGTATCACTGTCCGCCGCCACCGGCACCGCTGCCACCGCCGATGCCGATGACGAACGGATTGGCTGCCGGCACGGGCGCTTTAAACGACTTATCGTATGCGTCCATTGCCGAAGCAGCGGAATTACCATCGATGCCGGGCGTCGACGGCCGGTGCTCGCCGGCCTGCGGATCGATGATTTGCGCCCGGGTGATGGCTCTGACGGATTCGCCGAAATGCGCGTCCCAGATCGGCGAGCTCGACATGCAGCCGCCGAGCACTGCGCAGGCCGACACGATGAGGAGTGCCCGGCGTGCGAAAACAATGCAATCGAGTTTCATGAGATTCCCCTTGGTATCACGTCACTGCTTGATCGTCCCGTTTGACGCGCTCGATATCGCGATCGCGCGCTGCTTCTCTTGCTCGGCGATCCGGGCGGCGTCCGCTTCAATGCGCGCGACGCGTGCCGCCTGCGCGTCTGGTGCCGGTGCGGATTGGCTCGCGGGCGGCTGGACGGCGCTCGTTTGCTGCTTGGCGGTATCGGGCGAACTCGGCGAACTCGGCGAAGCGGGCGCCGGGCCGGCGTGGGGCGGGTCATGCGGCGCAAGCCGCGCATCGGCCGGAGCCGTCGGCGCGCGCGGCACCGGTGCCGGCGACGGCACGCCCGCTTGCGAGCCCGCCGGAGCGGGCGGCTGCGTCGACGAGTTGCCTGGTGCGCCGCTCGCCGGAGCCGCGCTTTTCGCGCGCGAGGCGCCGCGGCCTTCCATGTCGCCTGTGGCATACACGTCGGCCTCGTTGGGCTGCGTAAAGCTGTCGGTCGGCAACGGATAGTTCTGGTTCGGAAGCGGCTTGATGAGATGCGGCGTGACGACGAACACGAGCTCCGTGCGGTCCTGCTGGAACGACGTGCTGCGCAGGAGCGCCCCGATTATGGGCAACTCGCCGAGACCCGGAAATGCCTTGAGGGCGCCCGTGACATTGTTGCTGATGAGCCCGCCGATCGCGAACGATTCACCGTCGTTCATTTGCACGGTCGTCGACGCGCGGCGTGTGTTGATGAGCGGCAGGATCGCCGTGCTGCTCGTGCCGGTAGCGGTTACCGTTACGCCCGTCGGCGAGAGCTCTGACACTTCCGGCGCGACCTTCAGGTTGATGCGGCCGTTGCCGAGCACCGTCGGCGTGAATTTGAGCCCGACGCCGAACTCTTCCTCTTGAAGCGTGATCGTGGTTCCGCCGTTGGCGTTGCTTTGCGGCACGGGAATGAACACCCTGCCGCCGGCGAGGAACGAGGCTTCCTGGCCGGTGATCGTGACGAGATTCGGCTCGGCCAGGATCTTGGTGAGGTTGTCGGTCTTTTGCGCGTCGATGGACATCGAAATCGGCAGGTTGTTCGACTTGGTGCCCGTCAGGATGGTGGAAGCGCCCGACAGCAAGGTGCTCACGAGGGAGCCGGTCCACGAGCCGAACCCGCCCTGAAGGGTCAGCGACGAGCCGAGCTGATCGATCAGTGTCTTCGACACTTCCGCGACCTTCACTTCGAGCATCACTTGCTGCGGCGAATCGACCGTCATCATGTTCAGCACGCCGCCGCTTTTGCTTGGGTCGTCTGTGCCGCTGCTCTGGGTGTACGCCTTTGCGATATCGAGCGCTTCTTGCGCTGCCTGCGCGCTCGACACGCGGCCGAGGAGAACAAGGTTATTTGCGGCCGTTGACACCCGAATATTGCGTTCGTTGGGCATCAACTGCGACAGCGATGCCTGCAGCCCGCCCGCGTCCACGTTGACGACGACGTCGATGATCTGGCACGCGCCGCTTCTTCCCTGGATGATCATGTTGGTCGTGCCGACCGACTGGCCGAGAATGTAAAGCCTTTGCGGCGACACCATGGTTGCCTGCGCGATCGCGGGATTGCCTAGGGTCCGGTTGCGCACCGGCTCGTCCGTGGGCACGAGCATCGACTTGCCGAGCGGCACGACGACGGTGGTTTCGCCGCGGATCTCGCCGACGCAGTTCGGGCCGCGCAGCGGACCCTCGGCGACGGGAGGCTGCGGGATTGCGGCCGGGCGTGGAGCGCCGGCTGGCGTGGATGCCGCGGCGATGGTCAATTTCGTCGGGCTGCGGCCCATTTGCGTCACCGCGACGGTGTTGCCCTTGGCGAGCGCGCCGCTCTCGACGACGACTTGCGCGCTGCCCGGCTGCGTAGCCAGCAGCCCCGCGCCCAACATGGCGGCCATGACCGCGCTGCTCAGCTTGCTGCGGCGCGGACCCCGGTCGGATGAGAACTCCAGTCTCGTTTTCATTTCGTCATGCCCCCGTTACTCGATGCGTGCGCATCGTGATTTTTCATACCTGCCTGCATCGTGCGACGCGGCTAAATGTCAGCGTGCCGCGGCGCCGCGTGCGTTAAAAGCATTCGACGCTGCCCTTGACACCGGCGAGCACGCCGACACAGTCGCGCTTCGATTCGGCGTGCTCGGCGCGTGCATAGCGCACGCGCGCTGGCCGCGGCGCGGCTGCGGGCGCCGACGCCGGTACCGGCGGCGTGCCAAGCAGCGTGAGCTTGGTTGCGCCCTTCGTGGTCAGCGTGTCCTTGTCGACCTGATTGCGCAGAACCAGCGACAACGTGCCGACGCTGCGCGCGAGATCGAGCTTTTCCGCCTGATCGGGCGTGACTTCGAGCGTGACCGCGTTGACGACCTTCGGCTGCGTGTCGTCGCGACTGACTTGCTGGGCCACGGCGAGGACCAGGATCTTCTCGAGCACGATCTTCGAGATGCTCTGTTGCTGGTCGTTCTTGCTTTCGGGTTGTTGCGTGTTGACGATGACGTCGACGTAGTTACCCGGCAATGCGAAGCCCGCCACGCCGATCACGTCGTTCACGCGGACCGTGATCGCCCGATCGCCGTCGTTGATGACGGCAGAGAGGCCGCCTTTCGTGCCAAGCGGCGCGAGCTTCGATTCGAGCACCGGCTCGCCGCGAGCGAGACTCGTGCGCACAACGCGACCGTCGAGCGCCTTCACGTCGGCGAATGAGCCCGGAGGAACACTGGACGTGGGCCAGCTGACGGTGCGAATCAGGTTCGAGCTAAGCGGCTGGCCAAGATTGATGTCGTCTACTGCGACGGCGACGGTCGTCATCGAACCCGACGAGGTGTGCATCAACCATCGAGATGCGAATACGACGGCGGCCAGGCCGGCCAGCATGGCCATCGCCAGCATGATGAGAGCGCGACTGTTTTTCATGGCAAGACTCCTCGTGGATCATGGGGCGCCGGCCTATTCGCCGGCGGCAAGCTTTTTGCCGGGTCGTTCGATGGCCGGCGGATAACGGCTGTTGTGATCCGTGACCGCACCGAAGTAGCTGTCCCACGCTTCGCGCAACCCTTCTTCGGTCACTTCGCGCGCGGCACCGCGGTAGTCCACGGACGCGTTCACCAGGCTGAGCAGGTCGCCCGGGTAACAGGCGAGAAACGGCTTGCCGTTCACCATGTGCAGGTTGTGCAGCAGGTAGTCGAACGCACTTGGCGTGACGGCGAGCCCCAGCGAGGCGCAACGCGCTTCGAACACGGCCCGGTAGCTATCGAGCGGCAGTGGACCGATATGCAGCTTCGAGCCGAGGCGGCGCAAGAACGCTTCGTCGCCGATCGCGGCGGGATCGAGATTGCTCGAGAACACCGGCCACACGTCGAACGGCGCGGAGAAGCGCGAGCCCGACTGCAGGGTGAACAAGTCGACGGCACGATCGAGCGGCATGATCCAGCGGTTGAGCAGGTCCTGCGCGGCGACTCGTTGGCGTCCGAGGTCGTCGACGATATAGAGGCCCATGTTTGCCTTCATGTGCGGCGGCGCCTGATAAAAGCCCGCAGCGGCGTCATAGCGCAGATCGAGCCCCTCGAGCGTCAACTCGCCGCCCGAGATCACGACGGGCCGGCGGCACATGCGCCAGCGCTTGTCGCCTGCGGCCGCGGAGCTGGCCGCGGGGGCGTCGTGGTGCAGCAGCGGGTCGTACAGCTGCACGATCTCGCCGCTGACGTAGATGGCGTACGGAATCGGCACGTCCCCTTGCAGCAGCAGTCCGAGCCGTTCGGCGAGGAACGTCTTGCCGCTGCCGGCCGGGCCGTACAGCAGCAACGGCCGCCCGGCGTTGAGCGAGGCGGCAGCCGCATCCAACAAGGCAGGGTCGATGCGCAGGTCACGGAACGCGGCGCGTACGTCGGACTGCGAGATGCGCTGCCGGCGCACCGAGTGCTCGCGCACGATCTCGACATAGTTCTCGTATGCAACGGGTGCCGGGCCGCAGTAGCTGCAACGCGAGATTTCATCGACAGCAAGGTCACGTCCGGCTTCCGTGAGGCGGAAATGAACGTCGATGTCGGTGGCGCCGCGATGGGTAATCTCGGCAAGTCGCTCGCGCACGAGGAACGCCAGTACGTCCTCGAGCACCGAGACCGGAAGCCGGTGCCGCTCGGAGAGATCGGAGAAACTCGACTTGCCGTTCAAGAGCGTGGACTTGAGCACGAGGCGGCCCACGAACACGGGCGGCAAACCCGTGTCGGCGAGTGAGCGGGGGGCGCGCAGCGAAACGCTCGGCGCCTCCGCAATGCGTCCGCGCGGCAGCCCGGATTGGTGCAGGTGTGTAACCTGCGCGCAGCCGTGTTCGGAATTCTGTTCATTCATGGCCTCTCTCCCTGTCCCCTCACTCGATTGCCGCGGTTACGCGACCGACGCGAAGACAACACCTATGGTTCCAGCCGCAATGGCCACCCCGTAAGGCAACGATCCGACCGATTTGATCGGCGTGTATGGCAGCGCATTCTCCTTGTGTCCGATGCGCGACCCTCCATAAACGAGATGTCGGATGTTCAAGAGCAGAAGCGTCGTGCGTTTGTGCCATACCGCAAAGGCGAGCGACCATGCACCGCCGATGACAAAGGTCGCGAGAGCGATGTAGAGGGTCATCGACGGGCCGACCCATGTGCCGATCATCAACAGCAGCTTCACGTCGCCGGCGGTCATGCCGCGCACCATGTAAAGCGGTACTAGCAGCCCGAACCCGGTCATGGCGCCCGAGAGCCAGTTGCCGCTGCCCGGCAGGAGGCCATTCACCCATACCTGAACCAGGAGCGACGCAATCAGGCCAATTCCGATAATCTGATTCGGGATGCGGCGGCACACGATGTCCGTGCTTGCCGCGACCACAGTCAACGCGATGACGCACGGCGGGATCGGTTGTGGAGGAAGAGATAGGAGCAACATCAGGAACCTCGGTCAGGTTTGTTTGCGTCACGCGAGCGCGGCGGCGATTTGATCGCGAATGTTTTGATAGAGGGTTTGCAACGAATTGCCGAAAGCCACGACCCCCGCAAAGGCAATGAGCGCGATGAGCGATATGAGCAACGCGTACTCGACCATGGTTGCGCCCTGGTCCTCTTTCAGGAACCTCGAAACGATCGTGTGCGGTGCATGCATCGCAACCCCCTGAAATTTATTTTCGCGGGCACCGTGGCGCCGTGGTGCCCTACGTGCCTAAGCTGTCGAACTCGTGCGGACCTGAGGACGCAGGATCTGTCTGCATCGCCTGATCAAATGGCTGCCGCGATGTCGCTGAATACGAGGTTCAAATTCGTGCCGATCGTCGTAACGGCCCCGATGCAGACGATCGCGATAAGAGCGACCATCAAACCGTACTCGACCATGGTGGCTCCTTCATCATCGCGAAGGAATGCCTTTGTCCTTTCAATGGCGCGTGAATCTCGTGCACCAGCCAGTAGACGACGAACACATGCGTATCGAAAGGAAATATTTGCGCTCACGATCAACTCCTTTTGGGTCGCACCCACATGGAATTCGGAGATAGATGAAAGAAAGCGGACGAAGCGAGGAAACGAATTCGCCCGCCGTCCTTGATCAAATCTTGGCCGCGATGTCACTGAACACTAGGTTCAAATTCGTGCCGATCGTCGTAACCGCTCCGATACAGACGATTGCGATAAGGGCGACCATAAGGCCGTACTCGACCATGGTGGCGCCCTCTTCGTCGCGAATGAAACGCTTTGCTTGATTGAAAATGGCTTTCATGTGTGACTCTCCATTTAGGTGGCGAACTAAAAACCCTGGCCGGACATGGCTTCGGGAGTGAACTACAGGTGATGCACGTAAAGCCGGAAATATCCCTCTACCGGGGACGTCATCGTCCATCTGCATTCCTGAACGCTTGGGGACGGGTAGAAGAGGTGATACAGCGGAAGCGGCGGGCTGGTCCGCGCGAAACGATACGCTTTGTGTGAAGCGTGGACCCGATAAGAGACCGCGCGAGTGCGCACGCCGCGACCGGCCGGCGGATAGCCGACTGGACGTGCGAGGCCAAGGTTGCAGTAGCGACGAGTGATACGCCGCGTCGATGCACTGTTTTCATGCTAACGCCCCCGGTTTTCAGTGCTTGCTCGTGGTGTCCGGTCGAGACCGGTCCCGCTGGTCAGTCGGCGATTGTCCGTCGTCCTGTCCGAGTTCCTGCCGCATATGAGGTTGGCGGCAGGGAACACTGAGGACTATCCCCGCGGGTAACTTCGGTGGCGATTCCAGCTCGATCTGCGCCGAGCGGTTCGAATGGCTGCCGGTCGTTACGTCGTCGACTTCCGCGCCATTCGCTTTGCAAGGGGCGGGCCAGCTTTCCCGAAAACGCGAAAAAACGGGCGTCTCGGCGCCACAGGTGCTAGGGCGGAGGGCCATCGATGCCCAAACTGTCGCAGGTCTGCGACAAATTCGGCCTGCAGCCCGTCGTCAACCAACACAGCCGAATGGCATGTGTGTATTGCGGTTGCGCAGATTGCTAGGGACATACCCTTACTTCGATAAGGCGTCGGTTTCGAGGGAAAAGCGGCTTTTGGGAGCCGCCAACCGACACGGAATGTTTCGATGTTGAAACGTGCGTCCGGTGGATCTGCGCGACGTGACTTTAAATGAGTACGCTGGCGCACGCATGCAGCGATCGCGCGGTCTCGTTAAGGAAAAGACGGGTTGAAAGTCGCATCGTTTTCTCCCAACAATAAGACAGACGGATATCCGTGATGCCTCGTTCGCATTCACGTGATGCGAATAAAAAAAGTTTGAACGGACGGCTCATGGGAATAAGTCCGGTGACCACACAAGGCAGAAAATATGCGTTTCCTAATTCGGGGGGCACGCGGCGACGAAAGCAGCGCGCATGGCTGGCTGATGCGGGAGCAGTCGACCCTATTCAGCGGCGCGATTCTTATCTCGTACGCTATATTGCTTGCAACGTGGGCGTTGATCTCCAGCCCGTATGCATGTCGCTCGTTCGCTCTGTCACGTTGCGACGTGCACGAACGATAGTGGGAGAGCGGCCATGAATTCGATCTCGCCACGCAAACAGTTGGTCCGGCACGAGCGGCCGGCGGTCACGTTACCCACAGCCTCTCCCGCGCGCCGGCAGCACTGGCTCAGCGGCGAACGATTGCGGAATTACCCGGTCCTGGCGCTCATCTGCTACGCGCTGTTTGTCGTGATTTACTTGTACAAAGCCGTATGGCATCCGCACGAATACATCAGTCCGCTCGCAATGGATTTTCTGCCGTTCTGGAGTTCGTCGTACCTGGCGTTACACGGGCACGCAGTCGATGCCTACAATCTGAACTTCCTGACCAAAATTGAGAGCGGTGCGATATCTCACCCGGTCGGCATCCTTCCGTGGCTTTACCCACCGACATTCCTGCTGTTCGTTTATTTGTTTGCGCTACTACCCTGGAAAATTGCCGCGACACTTTTTCTCGGCGGCACCTATGCACTCTTCATCAGGTCGATTCACGCCACGCTTCCTTGCCGGCAAGCGATACTCATCGCGGCGGCATTTCCAGGCGCCGCCCTCGTTGCGATCTCCGGGCAAAATGGCCTGCTAACCGCCTCGCTCGCCGCTCTTGGGCTTGCGTTGCTTCGCCGTCGTCCCATGATGGCGGGAATATGTTTCGGTTTGCTTTGCATGAAGCCGCACCTGGCAGTGCTTTTTCCGCTCGCGCTGCTGTGCTCCCGTTCCTGGCGCGCCCTCGCTGCCCTCGCTTTGACCGCGGTGTCGATGCTTGGCGTCGCAGTGCTTGTGTTCGGGACCGAAACGCTCGCGGCATTCCTGCACAACGCGGGAATGATGACGAGCTACATGGAAACGGGGCGAGTTGCTCTGGCGCGGATCCCGACCGTGTTCGCACTCGCGAAACTGGCTCATGCTTCCTCGGCACTTGCATACGTGGCCCAAGGCGCATCCGCGCTGCTCGCTGCTGCCGCAGTGGTTTACGCCTGGTGCCGCGAGAGCTCCTATCCGCTACGCGCAGCGGCGCTGATTTGTGCCAGCCTCTTGGTCAGTCCGTATCTGTTCGACTATGACCTCGCCTGGTATGGCGTGCTTATCGCGTGGTATTGCAAATACGCCATGGATAGAGGATGGAAACGTTGCGAGCGCGAGTGGCTCATCGTGGTTTGGCTTGCACCTCTCGCCGGCGTTCTCGTGGTTACGCACGTAAAGTTTCAGTTTATGCCGCTGATCTCGGCGATTACGCTTTGGATGCTGATTCGACGCATCGCGTTGGAAAGACGCGAGCCCGCCATTCTTCGGCCGTCTCCTGGGGAATGAGGGCGGGCGGTAACAGACGCGGCAATATCAAACGCGCGACCGGCCAAACAGGGAACGTACGCGCTTTGTCCGCCCTAGGCGGAACTTGCGACGATCACCGTGGCTTGGCTGCGGCATTGGATGGAAATAACGGGGGGCATCATGTCTACACGGGCCAGCAAGCCATTGATTTCGCTTGTCGTGCCGTTCTATAACGAGCTCGATGCCGTCGAGGGGTTTTTTGCTAACGTCGTACCGGTTCTCGAGGCAATCAGAACGATACGTTTCGAAATCGTGTGCGTCAACGACGGCAGCAGCGACGGTACGCTCGACAAGCTGATCGGCGTCAACGCGCGAGATGCGCGTGTGCGCGTCATCGACCTCACGCGCAACTTCGGTAAGGAAGCTGCGCTTACCGCCGGCCTCGACGAGGCGTCGGGTGACGCGATCATCCCGATCGACGCCGATCTGCAAGATCCGCCCAGCCTGATTCCGGTGATGATCGAGCACTGGCTCGGCGGCGCGGAAGTGGTTGCCGCGAAGCGAAGCAATCGCGCCTGCGACACGTTCGCGAAACGCACGGCGGCCGCGCTTTACTATCGCGTTCACAACGCACTTTCCGATGTTAAGCTGCCAGAAAACGTCGGTGACTTCCGTCTGATGGACCGCGTGGTTGTCAATGCATTGCAAAGCTTGCCCGAACGGCGGCGCTTCATGAAGGGGTTGTTTGCGTGGGTGGGCTATCGGACCGTGATAGTCGAATATCAGCGTGAACAGCGCAGCGCCGGCCGCTCGAAATTCTCCGGATGGCGGCTGTGGAATTTTGCGCTTGAGGGGATCACGAGCTTCAGTACGGTGCCGCTGCGAAGCTGGACCTATATCGGACTGTTGATTGCGCTGATCGCGTTCGTCTACGGTGGGTTTGTCGTCAGCCGCACACTGCTGTTCGGAAATCCGGTCCCTGGATACGCGTCGCTGCTCTCCGTGCTGCTCTTTTTAGGCGGAATCGAATTGATCGGCATCGGTGTGGTCGGCGAGTATATTGGGCGCATCTACCACGAGACGAAGGAACGTCCCATTTATCTCATACGCCGTCGCTATCAGGCGAAGAGCAAAGTCAGCACACTGCCTATCAAGCGCCGAGAACACCATGTGCCGAGCGCTTCGCGGTCCAATCTCGTGCGCAGGCGTGTGGCGCCGCGGGTGCGCGTTGCGAGCCACTGAGTTGTGCCGATCGCGAGGTGAAGCGGTGACGATGAGCGGTTCAGGGTGGCTGAAACGAGTTCGATTCCCGGTGTCGGGCTCTTCGCAACAGGCCTGTACATCAGCGTAGCGGTCATTCTGACCGCGCGCCGACATGTCTTCGACCTTGGCAAACTCCGTGGCATTCGCGTGCGCGATCTGCGGATCATATCTGTTGCAAATGCTGTGGGGTTTTTCGAGTTCAATTGGCCTAAGAAGTGCTGGGTGGCTCCTTGTCGTTTTGCTTGACGCGCCGCGCTGACCGCACTCGTCTCACACGTTGCACAA
The DNA here is from genome assembly GCF_005280735.1 of Trinickia violacea. Taxonomy (NCBI): domain Bacteria; kingdom Pseudomonadati; phylum Pseudomonadota; class Betaproteobacteria; order Burkholderiales; family Burkholderiaceae; genus Trinickia; species Trinickia violacea. The sequence continues at coordinate 2,438,990 of NZ_CP040078.1, read as the reverse complement.
GCCGCAGGTGCCAGTCCCTGGTCGGGCATCGCGATTGTGGTTTGTGTCGTGCCGCCGTTTACATTTGTCGCTCACGGATCGTGGACGTATCGCTGAACGGATCGCCGGACGACCCACTTACTCATATAAGCCGCGATTGCCGGGAGCTGGAAGACGAAATGCCGTATCGGACCATGCATTGAAGCGTTGCCGGAACGGCATTTCTACAAGCCGATTTAGCAAATGCGCAAGCGCGAACGACATGAGCAGAAAAACCGCGCCCGTTGCAAGTTTTATCGCGTTATTGTCCGTAAGGTCAGCTCTCGCCCTGAGCATTACCCAAAACACCGCGTGACCTAGATAGAGAGAATATGAAATGCGGCCTAAATACTGCGCCGCGGATGTTTGGAAAAGCCGCGCGATGGGTCCGCTATCGTCAACGAGCGATGCAATCAACGCAGCGAAGACGATCGGGGCGGCCAGCGCAATGCTGGGCATCCTATCGATGAAGACGAAGACTAGCACGGCGGAAAACGTGAATACCTGCGTCGCGCGCCCACGTAGCACGCGCAGCGGCGCACAGTCACGATATTCGGCAATCAACGCGCCCGTAAAGAATCCGACAAGGCAGCGCGCCCACCCGTAACTGTAAGTCAAATCCAAGCAATGGCCATATGTAAGGCATGCGTTCGGTCCTAATGTTTGCCATGCCGCGATCACATATCCAATCAATGCGAGCGCAATGACCGCCGCAAGGCGAGACTTCCCGCGCAACAGCAGGCACAGCGCACCGAATAGGACGTATACGTAGAATTCATCACCCGCGCTCCAATTGACTTTGGTTCCGACAAAGTGATCGAACAGGTTTAGCCCTTGAGCCATGGACGCAGTGGCGACGAGCTCTTTCACCGATGGTACAAAATACGGGACCGTCTGCCCTGCGAGCGATGCCTTTAACTGGCCGACGTTGACGCATAGATAATAGAGAAGTGTCGTCGCGACGTGCGTAGGCCATAGTCGACCAAACCGCCGAACCATGAAGGTCCGGAATTGTGCGACATCTGTCAGGCGCGCGCCGTATGCGCTAGAAATCACGAAGCCGCTTAATACAAAAAACAGGTCTACGGCCAGATAACCGTTTCGCGCCGCGTTGAGATACGGAACGGAGAGAGACATATGAAAGACGACGACGAGCAGCGCGGCGGCTCCGCGCAAACCTTCAAGAGAAGCATTTGTTTTCATTTTCCATCCCCGACTTGTTCTGGAACGACTTTCAAAACGCACAATGTATGGAACTTGAGGTTCGAACTTTTTGTGTCGCGAAATGCCGACGCATGGTCATAGCCAGCAGCGCGGTCAGCACGGCCGGTGCAATCTGGCAAGGAGCACCGAACACGACCGCGAGGAATCCTTGAGCGGGCGTCAGCCACGCGGCGCCGAGCATCACCCATTCGAGTCGACTCAATTCGCTAACCTTAGCATCGCGCATCAGAAACAAGATCGGTAGCGCGAGCCATGCGAGATCGTAAAACATGAGGTAGGGTTGCACGAGCAGCGTCGTGACGGTCAATGCTGTCGCACGCAACTCGAATCTGGCGGGCCGGAGCCACAGATACGCCGTCGCCACCACGGCCGGAACGACAACAAGCACGTGGACGGCATACGCCGCGCCAACCGACAGGCCGGCGAGCCTGCTGGCCGCGAATAGGGTTGGCATGCCGTTCCATAGGTGCGTGCCGTGCACGACGGTGACCTGATTGAATTTGGGCAAATATGAAATGAAAGCGGTCCACGCATCTAGTCCAAGGACTGCAGCGCTGAGGCCCACGAACGCGACACAGCACGCGGCTGATGCAACAAGCGTTCTCCACTGTCGGCTGCAAATGAGCACCAGCGGGAATAAAACCGCGAATTGCGGCTTTATGGCAAGTGTGGCGATGCACACGGCTGCAAGCACTGAATTCGCTTCGAGCAACCAGAGCGCGCTACCGGCCGCCGCCACTGTCAGCAAAGAGTTTTGTCCGGCCGCAAGTGCGACGGGGATGCCGGGAAACGCGGCTGCGATTAGAAAATTCGGCCGTGCAAGTCCGCGAGCGGCACGTGTCAACACGCATGCATAAAGCGCGATCCCGACCGCGGAGAACGACGCGAGCGCAACGCTGAACGGCAAAAGGCCAAGCGGAATGAGTGGCAGCAAGAAAGTCGGTGGATAGGGCCATTTTGCACCGCCGCCGAAAGGTGTCAAACCCACCTCGACCGCATACATCAATTGCGGCGAAAAGACCGACGCCGCACCATGCTCAAGTGCCACGCGCGCAGCGGACCAGAATACGACGAAATCCCATCCGAGCATTGGAGCCGACTGTTCATGCAACACGTAATAGCGAACGCTCCAGATGGCGAGCACCAGGACTTGCATAACCAGTACGGCAGTGGCGTATAGCGTGACGCGGTCGGCGCCGCGGCCGCCGCTTGCTCTCGACACGTTGGTCACGAAAACCCCCATTCTTTTTTCCGAAATGCGTCTTGCCTTTTTGGATCGACCAATACCGCCGGCATGAACGATGCTCACCGCGCGATGCAGAGATCACTCGGCCGACTCTTCATGATGTCGAGGATCTGCAACCCGCACATCCACTACTGCAATACCGTCGGCATATATCCGCTGCCACTGAGGCAGCGCTTCGATCACTGCCACAGCGGGGCTGCGGGCGGGGAGGATCGTCCAGCGAATTCCGTCCTTGTCCACGAGTCCCTCGAACACCGCACGGTTCGGCGTCATGGCGGCGAGGTAGGTGGAAATGAAATCATCGCCATACACGTCGGCGCGGCCGTCGATGAAGGGTTTGATACCTCTGAATATCAAATAACCGCCGAATGCATAGCTGTTGAAGACATGCTCCCGCTGAATTTCGATCGGCACATGATTGAGCGCCGCGATCGGCGATGCTGGGCCGTCGGTTCGCTCGACCGGATGCGTAAGCCGGATTGCACTCAGCAGCGCGACGCAAGCGATTGCGCCGAAAAGCCAGAGCGGGGAAGAACGACGACTGGTGCCTTCACGTTCCGCGTCGGCAAACGCCTGCCCAAGCGGCATGGCCAGAACCATCGCGCCGACGATCCCGGCCAGCATCTGGTGGCGCGCGTGATGAAGCGCGAGATGAAGGAGCCCAAGCAAGATGATCAGTCGACCGATCGGCAATCGCACGTGGCGTGAAAAGGCGACATAGAGCAGCGCCACCAACGCGCCCTCCAACGGCTGGAGCGTTTGAAAGCTTGTCGGCTCCCACTCGTCAATGCTGGAGGTGGTCGCCATGCGCATCAAGTGGAACGGGAACAGCAAGCCATGCCAGCCGTTCGGCGTCAAAATGGACGCCCCGATTGCTGCGCCGAGAAAAATACCCCAACGGCGGGCGATTAGGCCGCGTCCCGACTTCGCTTCGACGACAGCGTCGACGGCGATCGGCAAGACAAGTCCAAGGCCGAAAACGAAGCTGGCGTGGAGATTGGCCCAAATCACCATGAGTGGCAGCAGGAGCACGGATGGTGCCATGCCTCTATCCCTCGCCGTCAGCAATCCGGAAGTCCAAAGCGTCAGTGCGGCAAGTGCAAGCAGGTGCGGTCGAGCAAGCAGGCTGCCACTGATGCACGCGGTGCCGAGGATAAATACGACAGAGGCGGCCGGTTGACTCAACCAGCGCGCAAGATAGCGCGCCAGCACGCCGGATGTCGCCGCAGTTGCGAGGCCGAAGAGAATATGGATGCCGCTCCATCCGGCGGCCCGATAGGCGAGAGCCATGAGAACTTCGGATAACCATTCATGCGCCACCCACGGTGCTCCGTTGAGTGCATAGGAGAATGGATCTGCATGGGGGATCGCGTGATGCTGAAGCATCCACCTACCCGCTGCGATGTGCCAATAGGTGTCGGGATCGTTCAACACCGGCGGTGCGAATAGAACGATGCCGTAGCCGATCAACGCCGCGACGATCGAGAATGGCGGCGTGCCCCAGGAATGCTTGCCCCCCCTTGCGGCAACGAATTTTTCCAATTGAATTCCCCCGGGTGTATGCGGTTGCGACCGCTTGTGTGTTTGTTTTGTTTTCGATTTCTTGAATGTGACGCACATGATGCAAACGGTAATTGCAGCCACGAGGATTCGTACGTGCGCCGGATCACATAGCATGATGTTTCACGATTGCTACGCTTTTCGCGGCGTCAAGCTCTTTACCGGTCATCCACCTTAGCGTCCACTATGCCAGCCGCCGCTGTAACCGCGGTGATTCGAATATTGCGGATACCTTCGGCAGGCGCGTCCGGGATACGTTGGCTGGCGTCAGAGCACAGATGCAGAGCCCACCCTCGTCATTCGGCGTGACTAGGGGAACAAGAATGAATTCGAAAAGGCCGGCGTCAACGGCGCGTCAACCCGGCGCCACGAGTCACTCCCGCTCAGAGGACGAGCATCGCGCGGAATGATGCTTCGGATTATCTGATTACGTTTAGCGCACCTTCATCGGTTGCGGTCGACCGGTTCTGAACCTACCGATAAGCGCCCCGGGCCTCGCCGGCCTACCATGCTTCGACGAGTATGGCAGGCGCTTCGTTTTGTCCGTACGTTGGCCTACGTATCTCGCTATTCACGTTTGATACGCATTGCCTATGTAGCGCATGCTTCGCCGCCCCGATTTTCTTGCGGCCCCAAGCCCCGCCCGCGATGGTTCGATAGTTGCTTGTTGACGTGTGTGCGAATTCGGCACGTCAAGTGGGTCGGGGATGATCATGAGCCAAAAGAAAATAAAACGGCAAGCGGGTGCGACGGGCATCGAGGTGGCGCTCGTTTTCCCCGCGCTCTTGCTGGTGCTGTTCGGCGTCGTCGAAGCTGGCGTCGGCGTTTACGATCAGAACGTCATTGCTCAGGCGAGCCAGGAAGCCGCGCGGGAGGGCGCAGCGCAAACGAGATCGCGAATGAGCACGCTCGACATCATGAACGTGGCGCAAAACTACGCTTCGGACAAGTTGATCACGTTCGGTTGGTCCGACTCGGTCGTGGTGGCTGTCGACCGGTCGTCGGGGACCAAGTCCGGCGACCCGCTGACAGTGACCGTCAGCTATCCCTACAATGGGCTGGCGATCGCGAAGATCGTCAATGCGCTCAGCGAGGGCGTGGTGCTTTCCGCCAAGGCGACGATGATCTACGAGTAGTCGAACTCGCGGATGGATTGCAGCGGCGTAGATTCGAATTCTTCGAAAGGATTCGTTTTTTTGCTCAATTTGTTTCAGTTTTGAAACACGCGGAAAAATGGGGCAGAGCGAATCAAGAGGCATTCGCTTTACGCGAAATAGGAAAAATAAAAAAAACTCCGGGGAAACCAGGATAATCAATTGTCGAATAAAAGCCGATATCAAGGTAAGAGGGCGTGACAAGGCCGGTTCGCGCTGATTTCGAGGCGTCGCATACTGCACGGTTCACGAGGCGTTATAGCTCGGAATGCCGAACGCGCTTGGCCGGCCTTAATGTGGTCTTTCGCACGTGCTCGAATCAATTTGACCGCGCTGTATCGATTCGAAAGGGAAATTCCTATGGAAATTCCATACACGTTGGTCTATGTTGAAACTTCACGCGCCGTTTAGAGCGCAGCATCGTTAGCCGCCGCAGTGCGGTTCTTCAATCCGGGGATGAGGAAAATGAAAAGTACAAAAACGCACGACCAGACTATTTTGGTCGGCATGAATGCCGTAAACGTTGAGCGAAAACCGGGTGCGCGACAGGCGCATTCGCACAACCTGCAGCAAGGATGCCGAAGCAAGAGCGGCCGGCGGAACACGCAGATACGGCCTTAACGGCCAACTGCGGCGATCGGCCATCGACCAACATCGTCTAGTCAGCAAGAAACCGATGCGGTTCCAAGCTTGAGCCTCAAGGCCATTTGCTTAGCGTTCCGCATCGAAATCGGGGGCAACATGAACACCGCCTTGATTCAGCCGTGTGCTGAACGCACCGTCCTTTGCATCTCGCCGAAACTCGATCAAGACACCGTCGACGCGCTCGCGTCGGTGGGCTGGCACGTGGTGCACGCGAAATCGACGCAGCAAGCCGAAAAATTGCTCGAGCGCGGCGCAATCAAAGTCGCGCTGATCGAATTGCCGAAGGAATGCACGGCGCAGGTGCTGTCGAAGTTCGAGGCGTGCATCGCGCACAGCGACGCGACCTGGATCGCCCAGGTTTGGCCGGGGCAGGCGGAAGACTTGCTGATGCGCCGCTTCATCCTCGACTATTGCTTCGACTTCGTCACGCTGCCGTGCCTGGACGAGCGCCTTCTGTTCGCGCTGGGCCACGCGCACGGGCTGTCGGTGCTGCGCGAAACGATGTCGTCGCCCGAACCCGATTTGGGCCGCCATGAAATGATCGGCCAGAGCGAACCCATGCAGCTGCTGTATCGCGGCATCGACAAATGCGCGCGCAACAACGCGCCGGTGTTCATCGCCGGCGAATCGGGAACGGGCAAGGAATTGACGGCGCGGGCGATCCACAATTGCTCGTCGCGCGGGCGCAAGCCTTATGTGGCGATCAATTGCGCGGCCATTCCGCCGACGCTGCTGCAATCCGAGCTGTTCGGCCACGAGCGCGGCGCGTTCACGGGCGCGCTGCAGAGAAAGATCGGCCGCATCGAGGCCGCGGCGGAAGGCACGCTCTTTCTCGACGAGATCGGCGACATGCCGCACGAATGCCAGGCGGTGTTGCTGCGCTTTCTTCAGGAGGGCACCATCGAGCGCCTGGGCGGCGAGGGCACGGTGCGGGTTGACGTGCGCGTCATTTCGGCGACTCACGTCAATCTCGAGGAGGCGGTCGCCGAGGGCCGGTTTCGCGCGGACTTGTATCACCGGTTGTGCGTCCTGCGGCTTGCGGAGCCGCCGCTGCGCGAGCGCGGCAGCGACATCAAGCTGCTCGCCGAGCACGCGCTCGCCATGTACAAGCAGGACGGTCCGCGCAAATTCCGCGGGTTTTCGAGCGATGCCGTCACGGCGATGTTCAATTACGACTGGCCCGGCAATGTCCGCGAGCTGATCAATTGCGTGCGCCGCGCGGTTGTGATGGCCGAAGGGCGTTTCATCACCGCTGCGGACCTGGGCTTGCCGGACGCGCCGCACAGCACGGGCCGCACGCTCGCGGAGGTTCGCAACGAGGCCGAGCGCATCGCCATTCAGCAAGCGCTGACACGGCACGCGTACAGCTTGTCGGGCGCGGCCGCCGAGCTGGGGGTGTCGCGCGCGACGCTCTATCGCCTGCTCAACGCGATCGGCTTGCGTTCGGAGCCGCCTGCCATGAAGGATTTGCGTCTGCTCGATGCCCACGTCGGGCAGAACGCGAAAACCAGTGCGCTTCGCTGCACCGAGCACCTTTCCCAATAGCGCGAGCCCTTTCCCGTCTTCGTCGCCTCATGCCGGTGTTCGTGCCGCGCATGAGGCTGGCGTTCGTCTCTCCGTTGCACCAATCTTGTATAGCCAACATGCACCACTCCGGCGCAATTCTCGCTCACTGAGAATGCCGCGAGATCGCTCCCCATCTCTCACAGAGCCTTATCCATAGGGCTTACCCGAAGATTCCCGCATTCCCCGGCAAAAGCGCTTGCAAGCGTTTTTTGTTTCTTGCAGAGTTGTATATACAAATTGGCCGGGCGATCGCTTGACCGATAAGAGGGTTCTTCGCGGTTTCTTACTCAATCCACTGGAGATTCGAAGTGATGGTCAAGCGCTCAACGTTGGCAAAGGTTTTGGCGGTGGCGGTGCTCGGCGCGGCGGTGACGCTCGCGGCGCCCGTGCAGGCGAAGGAATGGAAGTCGGTGACGATCGCGCTCGAGGGCAGCTACGAGCCGTGGAACCTCACGCTTCCGGGCGGCAAGCTCGGCGGCTTCGAGCCTGAGCTGGTCGCGAATCTGTGCGCGCGCATCAAGCTCCAATGCAATCTCGTCGCGCAAGATTGGGACGGCATGATCCCCGGCTTGCAAGCGGGCAAGTTCGACGTGCTGATGGACGCGATTTCGATCACGCCCGACCGCGAGAAGATCATCGCGTTCTCACGTCCTTACGCGGCCACGCCGGCGACGTTCGCCGTGACCGATACGAAGATTCTGCCGAAGGCGTCGCCGGGCGCGCAGGCTATCAAGCTGACGGGCGACCCGAAGACCGACAAGCCGACCGTCGATGCCTTGCGCAAGGAGTTGAAGGGCAAGACGATCGGCATCCAGTCGGGCACGGTCTACACGCAATTCATCAACGACAGCTTCAAGGACATCGCGACGATCCGCGTCTACAAGACCTCGCCTGAGCGCGACCTCGACCTGGTCGCGGGCCGCATCGACGCTTCGTTCGACGATGTGACGTATTACGCCGCCACCCTCGCGAAGAAGGAGAACGCGGGCGTGACGCTGGCGGGTCCGGAGATCGGCGGCCCGATCTGGGGGCCGGGCGAAGGGCTCGCGTTCCGCAAGCAGGATGCGGATCTGAAGGCGAAGTTCGATACGGCGATCAGCGAGGCGCTGGCCGACGGCACGGTGAAGCGCCTGTCGGAGAAATGGTTCAAGACCAACGTCGCGCCTTGAGCACTGGCCTTCAGCGCGGCGCCGGGCATGGCCCGCGCCGCGCGTCGAAACGCGGCGGCGCAAGCCCATGGCTCAGCGCCGCCTCTCAGCAGGACTGGATGAACGTACCGGGTGAAGCATGGACCTGATCGAGACACTGGGTTTCGGTTCCGAAGGATGGGGCGGCGCACTGCTGCTCGCCGCGCTGATGACGGTGGTGCTGACGCTCGCGGCCCTCGCGATCGGCGCCGTGTTCGGCGCTTTTGTGGCGGCGGCGAAGCTGTCGCGTTATCGCACGGCGCGCGTAGTGGGCGACCTGTACACGACCGTGTTTCGCGGCGTGCCCGAACTGCTCGTGATTTATCTCTTCTATTTCGGCGGCTCGACGCTCGTCACGACGATCGGACAGTGGTTCGGCGCGGACGGCTTCATTGGAGTGCCGCCGTTCGCGATCGGCGCGTTCGCGGTCGGTATGATCTCCGGCGCGTATCAGGCCGAGGTCTATCGCGCGGCGGTGCTGGCGGTGTCGAGAGGCGAGCTCGAAGCGGCGCGCGCGATGGGCATGCCCACGTTCACGATGGCGCGCCGCATTCTGATTCCGCAAGTGCTGCGTTTCGCGCTGCCGGGCATCGGCAACGTCTGGCAGTTGAGCTTGAAGGATTCGGCGCTGATCTCGGTGACCGGTCTCGCGGAATTGCTGCGCACGAGTCAGGTCGCGGCCGGCTCGACGCACAACTACTTCCTGTTCTTCGTGGTCGGCGGCGCGCTGTATCTGCTGATGACGAGCGTCTCGAACCGGATCTTCAACCGTGCGGAAGCGCACGTCGGCCGATCCTTCCGCCGCAATTTCGCGCGCAATTGACGAGAAGACGAGAACCCCCATGCACCTCGATATCGACTTCCTGACCGATACGCTCTCGCAGCTGCTCGCGGCCGTGCCGATGACGCTGAGCTTGTTCTTTGCCTCGCTCGTGGTCGGCGGCCTGCTGTCGCTCGTGATCGTCACGATGCGCGTCTCGCCCCATTGGCTGCCGAATCGCTTTGCGCGCGCCTACATCCTGGTGTTCCGCGGCTCGCCGCTGCTGATCCAGATGTTTCTCGTCTACTACGCGCTCGGGCAGTTTCATGTGATTCGCGACAGCTTCGTGTGGCCGGTGCTGCGCGATCCCTATATGTGCGCGGTGTTGTCTCTCGCGCTTTGCACCGCGGGCTACACGGCGGAAATCATTCGCGGCGGCCTGATGGCGGTGCCGGTCGGCCAGATCGAAGCGGGCTACGCATGCGGGATGTCGGGGTTTTCGCTGCTGCGGCGCGTGATCGGTCCGATTGCGTTGCGCCAGTGCTTGCCCGCGTATTCGACCGAAGCGGTGCTGCTCGTCAAATCGACGGCGCTCGCGAGTCTCGTCACGGTGTGGGAAGTGACGGGCGTCGCGCAGCAGATCATTCAAAAGACCTACCGGACGAGCGAAGTCTTCATTTGCGCGGCGCTCATCTATCTGCTTTTGAATTTCGTGATCGTGCGGCTGCTCGGCTTGCTCGAATGGCGGCTTTCGCGGCACCTGCGTGCGGCGCCCGTCGCGCAGAAGGACAAGGCGCCCGTGATGCCCGCCGAAGCGCGCGCTGAATCCTGAACCCTGAACGCAAGCTGGAAGCATTGAAATTCGCTTCATTCTGGAGACTGATATGAGTCAAACGACACCTGTCGCGCTGTCGGCGAAGAACATCCACAAGTCGTTCGGCGACATGCATGTGCTCAAGGGCATTTCGCTCGACGCGCACGAAGGCGACGTGATTTCGATTCTCGGCGCGAGCGGCTCGGGCAAGAGCACGTTTCTGCGCTGCCTGAATCTGCTGGAGACGCCCGACGACGGCACGGTGTCGCTCGCGGGCGAGACGATGCAGATGAAGCGCCGCAAGGACGGGCACTTGCAAGCGGCTGACCGCAAGCAGGTCGATCGCATCCGCTCGCAATTGGGCATGGTGTTTCAGAACTTCAATTTGTGGTCGCATATGACCGTGCTCGAGAATCTGATCGAAGGCCCGATTCGCGTGCTGAAGCGGAGCCGCGCCGAAGCGGTCGAGGAAGCGGAGGCGCTGCTCGCGAAAGTCGGCCTCGCGGAAAAGCGCGCGCATTATCCGGCGCATTTGTCGGGCGGCCAGCAGCAGCGCGTGGCGATTGCGCGTGCGCTGGCGATGCATCCGAAGGTCATGCTGTTCGACGAACCGACCTCGGCGCTCGATCCCGAACTCGTCGGCGAAGTGCTGCGCGTGATGCGCTCGCTCGCGGAAGAGGGGCGCACGATGCTCGTCGTCACGCATGAGATGGGTTTCGCGCGCCACGTGTCGAACCGCGTGATGTTCCTGCATCAAGGGCAGGTCGAGGCGGACGGCACGCCCGACGAAGTGTTCGGCGAATTGCGCTCCGAACGTTTCAAGCAGTTCGTTTCCAGTCACCATCACCGTACGGCGAATTGAGGCTTAGTCAAACATGACCGTGATTCGATCCGAGCGTCCGCTCGATTGGCGCGAACTGGCCGCCGTGGCCGGCGGCGAAGCGCTGGAGCTTTCGGCAGACACGCGCGAGCGCATCGCGGCGGCGCGCGTGCTGGTCGACACCATCGTCGAGCGCGGGATGCGCGCCTATGGCGTCAATACCGGTGTCGGTGCGCTGTGCGACGTCATCATCGGACCGAGCCAGCAAAGCGCGCTCTCGCACAACATTCTGATGAGCCACGCGGTCGGTGTCGGCACGCCGCTTGGCGCGGCCGAAACCCGCGCGATCATGGCAGCCGCGATCAATAACTACGCGCACGGCTATTCGGGCGTGCGGCTCGACATCGTCGAGCGGCTCGTGGCGCTGCTGAACGCCGATTGCTTGCCGGAAGTGCCGGCGCATGGCTCGGTCGGCTACTTGACGCACATGGCCCATATCGCGCTCGTTTGCGCCGGCGCGGGGTACGCGCACTATCGCGGCGAACGTCTTGCCGGGGCGGAAGCGCTGCGGCGGCTCGGGCTCGAACCGCTCATGCTGCAAGCGAAGGAGGGGCTCTCGCTCGTCAACGGCACGCCCTGCGTGACGGGGCTCGCCGTGCTCGCGCTCGCGCGCGCCGAGCGCCTGCTCGATTGGGCCGATGCGGTGGCGGCGCTGAGCTTCGAGGATCTGCGCGGCCAGCTTGCCGCGTTCGACGCGAATGCGCTCGCGCTGCGCGCATCGCCGGGACTCGCTGCGGTGGGCGCGCGCCTTCACGCGATGCTCGCCGACAGCGGCGTGCTGGCCGCCGCCGTCGGCGCCCGCACGCAGGATGCGCTCAGCCTGCGCACGATTCCGCACGTGCACGGCGCGGCGCGCGATGTGCTCGCCACCACGGCCGACGTCGTCGATCGCGAGCTGGCCGCCGTGACCGACAACCCGATCGTGAGCGGCACGCCGGATGCGCCGCGCGTCCATTCGCAGGCGCATGCGGTGGGCGCGTCGATCGCGCTCGCGATGGACAGTCTCGCCGTGGCGATCGCGCAAGTCGCGGCGATGGCGGAGCGTCGCCTCGATCGCCTGGTCAACCCGCTCGTCAGCGGCATGCCCGCGTTCCTGGCGCAGCAAAGCGGCACGTGCTCCGGATTCATGATCGCGCAGTACACGGCGGTGTCGCTCGTCGCGCAGAACCGGCGGCTTGCGGCCCCGGCGAGTCTCGACGGGGGCGTCACGTCGGGTCTGCAGGAAGATCACTTGTGTCACGCGACCCCGGCGGCATTGAAGGCGCTGGAACTGCTCGACAACAGTGCGCGCATCGTGGCCATCGAATGGCTTGCCGCCGCGCAAGCGTGCGACTTGCAGACGTCGGGACCGGCGCGCTCGCGCTATACCGGCGGCCTGTGGCGTCGTTTGCGCGAGGTCGTCGCGACGTATCGCGACGATCGGCCGTTGGGCGAGGATATCGAGCGTGTGTTCCGTCTCATGCGCGAGACGAGCGCGCCGGCGGTTGCAGCGTAGGAGGAGCCGCTGAGGCGGCGCCAGCCGCCCACGTGCGGCAGGCCGCGCGATCCAGCGTGGCTACGCTGCGTCCGCTTCGGCATGGAGCGGAAGGATGCATTCGCGCAATGCATCGCGCCGTCCCGCGAGCGGATTCTGCAAATTGCCCGCGAGCTTGAGGTTCGCAGCCGGGTCGGCGAGGTTGACCATCTGCTGGTTGTTGCCGAGTTGCAGACGGTTCAGGCACGAATGCAGGAACTCCGGCGCGAACAGATCGTACTTCTCGTACTTCGCGGCGAACTCCGGATGCGCATCCTGATACGCCGAGACGCAACGGGCCACGACGTCCCAGAACACGTCTTCCGTGCAGCATTCGTGCTCGACGAGGATCTGGTTCACGTAGCGGAAGAAGCCGTCGAACACGTCGATGAAAATCGCGAGCAGCTTGAGGCGATCGGGCACGTCGACGGCGAGGCGCTTCACGTTGTCGGGCAGCTTCGCGTCCTTGTCTAGAATCACCGCTTCCTCGGCGATGTCCTTCATGATCGCGCGCACCGGCACGTGGTTTTCCATCACGAGGATCAGGTTCTCGCCGTGCGGCATGAATACGAGGTCATACCGGTAGAAGCCGTGCACGAGCGGCGCGAGATATGCCTCCATGTAGCGTTCGAGCCATGCGCGCGTGCTCAAGCCCGATGCGGCGATCAGCGCGGGCAGCAGTGCGCGGCCGTGCCGGTCCGTGTGCAAGAGGGCGGCCATCGTCATCAAGCGCTGGCCCGGGCCCGCAAGCGCGAGCGGATTCTCGCGCCACAGCGCCGAAAACATCTTCTTGTACGGGCTGTCGGCTTGAATCGCAGCCTCGTAGTAGCCGTTGCGAAAGCCGAGCGAAGCGACTTCGCGCAGGATCGTGAAGCCTTTGCTTTGCAGATAGGCGTCGCTTTCGATGAGGCTCTTGATGAAATCGTTGATCGCCGGCGTGCCCAACATGTAATACGGCGACAAGCCGCGCATGAACCCCATGTTCAGAATCGATAGCGACGTCTTCACGTAGCGCTTCGCCGGATGCGTGATGTTGAAGAACGTGCGGATGGATTGCTGCGCGAGATAACGGTCGTCGCCGTAGCCGAGGCAGATGATGCGGTTGCTCGCGACGTAGGACGCAAAGCAGATCGATAGCTTGTTGAACCACTGCCACGGGTGCGCGGGCATCAGGTGATAGTCGGCGCTGTTGCAGCCGCGCTCGGCGATGAGGGCATGGAAACGCTCGATGGTCTCCTCGCCGAGTTCTTCTATCATCAGCCGCTCGTAGTCGAGGTCTTGCGAGCAGTGGAACGTCGCGTTGTCCTTGTGCACCGCGAGCCACACGACGGCGATCTCGGCGCCGGCTTCGGGTGCGTAGGCGCGATAGTCGATGGCGTCGAAGCCGAGGCGTCCATTGTTGGCGACGAAGCCTGGGTGGCCTTCCATCATCGCGGTTTCGAAGGTCTGGAAGTCGGCGTCGACGAGCGCGCCGGTGTCGGGGCCGTCCTTCGTCAGCTTGTAGGCGCTGCCGTAGAGCGTGCTGCTGATTTCGTCGAGATAGATCGGCAGCATGTCCTCCTTGATGCCGAGCCGCCCCTTGACGTCGAGGATGAACGCGAGCGCGTCGAGCGGCTGCACGCCGCCATCGCTGACGCACGTGATCGATTCGTGCCGGATGCTCCAATGCCGCAGCGCGAGCAGGCGCGCTTCGAATGTGTAGACGCGCGTGCCGTCGTCGGACGCGAGCGCGTAGCGCGCGAAGCCCGCGCCCGCGGCTTCGCCGATCCACTTGGGTTCGACGATGAGTTCGTGCGCGTACTCGGCGATCGCCTTCTTGACGAGCAGGCGGTTCGCGCGATGCCAGATGTCAGGCGTCAGATGGAGCGTGGCGCGGGACGGGTGGTCGGACGGGTGGTCGATAGGCAGGCGGGTCATGGCTGAGGTTCCTTCTGGATGGCGGCGTGAAAATCCTCGCGTGTGCAAAACGCGATGGAGGCGGTTTTTTCGCGGAAGGCGACGTCTTTCCAATAGACGAAGCCCATTGCGCGGTTGAGCGCGTGAATGCGCGTGTTGCGCGCGTCGGGCTCGACGACGATGCGGCGCGCGTTGAGCCGCGCGAACATGAACGTCATCAGCGCGGCGAACACGCGCCGCGTGTAGCCGTGCATGCGCCGAGGCGCGGGGGCGACGAACACGTGCATGCCCAAGTCGCCGGGCAGCACGTCGTAGTGTTCGCCGACCTGATCGTGCGCGGGGTCGTAGCACTCGATCAGGAAGGCCGGCGTGCCCCGTTCGATGCCGAGCCATGCCGTGGCATGGCCGGAATCAGCGAGCGCTTGATAGACGGCCTCGACTTCTTCGACGCGCTTGTCCCGCATGTTCCAGAACGACGCGCGTTCTTCGACGAACCAACTGTGCAGCATCGGCGCGTCGCGAGCGGGATCGAGAGGACGAAAAGCGAAGCCATGGTAAGTGCCGGGCGAACGCTCGGGCGGCGCGGGTCGCAGCGCGATCTCGGCAGTGGCGATGTCAGTTCGCACGGGCGGTGACTCCGGTCTCAGGCAAAGCGTCGGCAAGTTCATCATGAGATTGCGTGGCGTCGGCTCTGTCGACGTCGAGCAGCAGCGTGTTGAGCAAGACGGTCAGCAACAGCCCCGCGGCGGCGATAAAGAACGGCGTGCGCAATCCGTAGCTTTCGACCACGGCCCCGGCCGCGAACGACGCAAGCAACACACCGAGGTTCTGAAAGAAGTTGATGACGCTGTAGTCCGCGGCATACGAGGCCGGCGTGCTGAGACGAAACATCGTGACGTCGAGCTTCACGACGATCTGGAACAGCGCCCAGCCGAACAGGCATCGCCCGATCACCGTCCAGAGCGGGTCGCCCGAGCCTTGCAGGAGGAGTCCGGCGGCGCCGAGCAGCAGATTGCCGAGCGTGTGGTCGAGCTTGCGTTTGGGTTGGCCGCCCGTGCGCGCGCCGTGGCGGTTGATGCGCAACGCGACGATGGCCACCATGCCCGGAATCGCGAACACGAGCCCCGACAGCAATTCGCTCGACGATCCGCTGATGGCCTGCCAATACGACGACATGAACGGCCGGATCAGATAGACGCTGAAATCGAAGACGAGCATCAGGAGCGCGAGCCGCAGGATCGGCAGGCGATGGGCGAAGCCCAAGCGAACGCGCTCGGCAGGTGCGAAGCGGCAACGGCGCGCGATGCCGTGCGAGCGGATCAGATGCAGGCAGACGAACATCTGCACGAAATCGCCCGCGGCCATGGCGAAGATGCACTTGTCCGCGCCCCAGGTCTGCATGACGAAGCCGCCCACGACCGCCCCCAGGATCGCGCCGAAATGCACGACGACCGACAGCAGGCCGATGGTGTTCGCGTGCGCCGCTTTCTCTTCGAGCCGCATCAGGTACGGGTACATCAGCAGATAGCTGCTCTTGCACATGAACATCGCGAGCGACAGCAGCCAGAACGCCGGCACGGTCGGGGCCCAGTAGCTCAACACGGAAAACACGCCGGCCGCGCATTGCGTATAGACGAGCAAATGCATGGCATCGAGCCGCTTCGCGATGCGTGCCCATAGCGGGAGCGTGAGCATCACGGCGATCGAGATCGCGGCCACATACGCGCCCGCGTGCACCGGGCTCGTCAACTGATAGCGCGATGCGAAGAACTGTGGATAGAACGGAATCAGAACGGCATCGCTGATCACCGCGAACGCTGTCATGAGGATGATGGCGCCCCGCATCATTCGGCCTCCAGCGGCACCTTGCTGAACGCATCGCTCGCGGGCACCGAGAAGTCTTGCAAGGCGATGCGGCGCTCGATCGGGTAATGCTCGACGCCGGTCAGCTCGCGCAGGATGCACGAGTTGCGGTAGCAGCTCATGCCGAGGTCGAGATTCGTGAGGCCGTGGCTGTAGAGGCCCGCGTTCTGCGCGAAGATGTCCGATTCGACGAGGTCGATCGCGTAGTTGCGCGACATCCGGTAGCGTCCCTTCGCGTCCCACCGGATGCGCTCGCGGATGCCGTCGATGAAGCGCGGCACGTTTTGTCCGTAGCCCGTGGCGAAGACGGCGCCGTCGGTGACATGCGTGTACGGCTGGCGTTCGTCGCGCTGGATGAAGCGCAGATGGAAGCGGTCGCCGGCCGGGTCGTAACGGCAGCCTGTGAGCTCGGAGTTGGTGATGAGCCTCGCGTTCGCGTGGCCGCGGCTGCGGCGGTCGTCGAGCAAGTCGTAGATCTGATTGATCAGTGTCGCGTTCACGCCTTTGTAGAGGTTGTCCTGTTTCTCGATGATGCGTTCCTTGACCTCGTCGGGCAGGTTGTAGAAGTAGTCGACGTAGTCCGGCGAGCTCATTTCCAGCGTGAGCTTCGTGGTCTCCATTTGGAAGAAGCGCGATGAGCGCGTGATCCAGGTCAGCGAGTAGTCAAAGCTGTCGCTGTCTTTGAGCAAGTCGTGGAAGATTTCGGCGGCGCTTTGGCCACTGCCGATCACGGCGATCGAGCGCTTCTTCTGCAACTCGGTCTTGCGCTCGACGTATTGGGCGCTATGGAGGCAGTGCTCCGCCACGCCGGCGCAACAGGCGGGCAAGTGCGGCACCGACCCGACACCGATCACGAGCTTCGGCGCGCGATGCGTGAACGGCTGCTGCGTGCGCGAGTGCCGGCCGCTCACGACGTACTGCTTGCGCACGTCGTCATAGTCGATGCGCTCGACGTTCGAGCCGAACGCAATGCTCGAAAGCTGCCGGATCGCCCACTTGCAATAGCGGTTGTATTCGGCGCGGCTCAGATAGAAGCGCTCGCGGATGTAGTACGCGTAGAGCTTGCCTTCCTGCTTGCAGTAGTTGAGGAAGCTGAACTGGCTTTTCGGGTCTGCGAGGCTCACAAGATCGGCCAGAAAAGGGTTCTGCAGCGTCGTGTCGTCGATCAGCATGCCGGGGTGCCAGTCGAAGTCGTCGTTGCGTTCGAGGAAGATGCCGCGCAAGCCGCGAATCGGCTCGGCGAGGCAGGCGAGGCTCAGGTTGAACGGGCCTAGGCCGATCGCGATGAAGTCGTGCTCGTCGCTGTGCATGGCGTTCAGTCCTCGCATACGTGATTAGAACTACTCATGATTAAGCTTCCTTTGGTTTCGTTGGCCGGCGATGTCCAGCCGTATCGCTAAGATCGTGAATGAGAATGGTTCGCGTTTGCGAATAATATGAAGATAGGTGGGGGAAGGCAAGCTAGCCGGAAATAACCTTACTGACTTGTAGGGTGCTCCAGCGCTTCGCCCATTAAGCGGCGCGACTCGCAACCCGCGTCACAGCGGCCTCAGGCGGGGCGGACGCCGCATTTCGCTGTCCGTAGCGGAAATCGAGTTATTCAAATTGGCTTTCAAAGCGGAAGGCTCTTTGCTAGGATCGCAACCTCGTAATGAGAATGATTCTCGTTACAAGATTAGACCACGCGCAAATTCCGACCGAAAAAATGAAGAACCCTGTTTCGCGCATCGCCCAACCCAAACTCCGACAACTCAACCGCTCTTTGAAGATCGCCGGCTACCTGACCCTCTGCGCCAGCCGTGCCGGGTTCGCCCAAGAGCTGCAGCCGATCACAGTGACGGTGCAGCGCGACACGCCTCAGCATCTCGACGCGAGCGTCGCGGCCGGCGCGCTCGGTTCGCGCTCTCAGCTCGACACGCCGTTCTCCACCACGGTCGTGACGAGCGAGCAACTGGCTGACCACCAGGTCTATAAGCTCGGCGACGTGTTTGCAGGCGACGCCTCCGTGTCGGACAACAGCGGCGCGTACAACGCGTGGGCGACTTACCTCACGGTCCGAGGGTTGCAAATCGATTGGCAAAACGGCTTCAAGATCGACGGCATGCCGTTCGTCAGTTATGGCATCACGATGCCTTACGAGCAACTCGAGAGCGTGCAGTTGCTCAAGGGCCTGTCGGGATTCATGTATGGGTTCGGCTCGCCGGGCGGGGTGATCAACTACGTCACGAAGAAGCCGACGGACACGCCCGTGCGCAGCGTCGACGTCGGCTACCGGACCGACGGCATCTGGAGCGAGCACGCGGATCTGGGCGGCCGCTTCGGCCCTGACAAGATGTTCGGCGCGCGCATCAACGCCACGCACGAAGAAGGGCAGACCTATAACGACGGCAACCTCCGGCGCGATGCCGTCTCGCTCGCGCTCGACGCTCGCTTGACGCGCGATCTGTCGGTCAACTTCGGCGCGCTCTACCAGGAGCGTCGCGTGACCGGGCTGACGCCGTCGATCTCGACGGCGCAGTACGTCGGCGGGAGCCTGCCGCCGACCCTTAGCGGCGGCACGTCGAACCTCGGCGGCCAGGATCAATTCCTGAACACCAACCTGCAGCTCTACACGGCAGGCGTGCAATACCAGATCTCACCCGACTGGCGTTTCTCGACGTCGTACAGCTACAGCACGGTCACGCGCGAACGCAACGAGAGCACGCTTTATCTGCTGAACAGCGCGGGCGACTACAGCGACTCGCGCTGGAACAGCAACGAGGCCCACCAGTTCAGCCAGTGGCAGGCGATGCTGGAAGGCAAGCTGAAAACCGGCCCGTTCACGCACGAACTCGTATTCGGCGCGGCGTGGCAAAAGCAGCTGAACTATTACTCCGCGAATCCGTACTCTGCGACGCTCGGCGCGGGCAATCTCTATCTGCCGAACCCGTACCGCTATCCCGGCAAGAGCGGTTTGCAGACCTATCGCGACAGCGTCATCACGCAGAAGTCGCTGTTCGCGAGCGACACGATGCAGATCACCGAGCGCTGGTCCATCCTCGGCGGCCTGCGCTACACGAACTACTCGCAGACGTCGTACACGACGACCGGATCGACGGCATCGACCTACGACGAGAACGCCGTGCTCACGCCGACCGTCGCGCTGATGTTCAAAGTCGAGCCGCAGACGACGCTCTATGCGAGCTATGTCGAAGCCCTCGAGCAAGGCCCGCAAGTCGGCGTCGGCTACGCGAACTACGGCCAGCAATTGAATCCGCTGCGCAGCAAGCAATACGAAATCGGCGTGAAGAGCGAGCATGCGCGCTGGAGTGCGACGGCTGCGGTGTTCCGCATCGAACGCGGCGCGGCTTACGCAAACGGCGACAACGTCTACGTCGAAGACGGCAAGTCGATTTATCAAGGGATCGAATTGGGCGCATCCACGCACCTCGGCTCGCAGTGGGAACTCGGCGGCAACCTGATGTGGCTCGATACCTGGTACGCGAAGGGCACGTCCTACGACGGCAACCGCGTCGCGGGCGCCCCCGCTTACGTGGCCGCCGCGTATGCGCAGTACGCGGTACGGGCCGTGCCCGGCTTGAAGCTCGGCGTCGACGCCAAATTCACGGGGAATACGCAAGTGCGTGCAGCGGGCAACCTGGCTGCGCCCGGCTTTCTGCTCGTCAACGCCGGGGCCACGTATAGCACCGCAATCGCCGGCCACGACGTCACGCTCCGCGCCGCGATCGATAACCTGGCCAATCGCCGGTACTGGGAATTCCAGTACGCCGACTACATCAAGCCCGGCGATCCGCGCACGCTCAGCCTGAACGCCAAGATCGATTTCTAGGGGGCGGCCTGGGTTTCCGCGTAGGCCCGCAGTGCCCGCGCGGTGTCATCGTCGGCGGGGAAGAACGCTTCGATGGCGAGTTCGGACAACGTCACGTCGACCGGCGTGCCGAACACGGTCGTCGTGCTGAAGAACGACAGCACGCCGAGGTCGGTGGCGAGCCGGAACGGGACGGCGATCTGATTCGCTTCGAACGCGCCGGCTGGATCCGGCTTGCGCGCATGCGGCGGCGCAGGGTAGGCGCTCAATTCGCCGACGAGCGCGGCAAGCGTCGCGTCGCCGCTCGTTTCCGCCTGACGCTGCACGCGCCCGATCACATGCTCGCGCCATGCGTGCCAGTTGACGATGTGCGGCGCGAGCCCGTCCGGATGCAGCGACAGCCGCAGCACATTGACCGGCCCGGCCAGCAGCTTGGGATCGGCCCGCGCGACGAGCGGCGCAATCGCGCGGTTGGCGGCGACCATCGTCCAATGGCGGTCGATCGCGAGCGCCGGATACGGTTCGTGGCCCTTGAGCACGAGATCGACCGCTTGCCGCGCGGCGCTCAATTGGGGGTCCGAAAGCGGCCGTTCGCGAAAGAGCGGCGCGTAACCGGCCGCGACGAGCAGCGCGTTGCGCGCCCGCAGCGGTACCTCGAGCCGCTCGGCAAGGTGCATGACCATCTCGCGGCTCGGCAGCGCCCGGCCCGATTCGACGAACGAGAGATGGCGCGTCGAAATCTCGGCTTCGGACGCGAGCAGCAATTGGCTCATGCGTCGCCGCTGCCGCCATTCGCGCAGCATGTCGCCGACAGTGCGGCTCGCCGCGCTCGGCGCGGGGGACGGGATCAGGGGGGCGCTCAATGTGCTCATGGTGCGGATGATAGTCAAACGGCGCCGGGTTTCCATTACCCGACAGGTAACGGATGGGGCGGATTCGCGCCGGCTTTACCTGGCGGGACCGAAGCAAGCGAACGCACGCTCCACGGCCGCGTGGGCGTCGTGTTCGACGATCGAATTGTGCGCGGTGACGACGCGTTCGAACGGATAGCCCAGGATTTTCGCGGCGCTGGCGCGCGCCGCCTCGCGATTCTTGACGGCCAGCTGTATGGTGCGAGGCACGGCGAGACGATTTCTCACGCCGGTCAGCGAGGCATACAGCTTTGACGCAAACGGCATTTCGCCTTGCCAGCACTGGCACAGGTCGGTCACGATCAGCGTGCGCGAGCGCTTGTGAAACCAGATGGTTTCGTTGCCGAGCGGGAAGCCGTCGAAAAAGGTCTGCTCGAGGTCTTGCGACCATTGCGGCTCGATTTCGCGAGTCAGCTCGCGCATGGCGGCCAGGTCGGGGCGCTTCTTCTTCAGGCCCGGGGCGCCGTAAATGGCTGCGGCCGGAAACGCAGCGGCGCAGTCGGTCACGAACAGGTGATGCAATTTATTCGGCGCGACAATGTATCGAACGTCTCCCAATGCGGCGAGCTGCGATCGCACGTCAGCCGAAAGCGGCACCGGAGCGTGCAGCCAGAGCGACGCATCCGCGAGCCGGACGACCGTCATGCGCGAGGAAATGCGGATTCCGCCAACCAGTGCGAAATCGCGCTGGAGGTGCCACAGTTCGGGGGCGATCGATTTGAGCATGGCAATTGGGGTGCGAAGGCAGCGGTCAGTGTACGCCAAGGCGCCTCGAGCGCGAACGACGCGGCTTTGGGCGAGCTTTGTTCCGCCAAAAGGGCCTGCCAAAGTCGGCCAATTCGTGCTCCGCGGGCAAGGGAGTCAGCCCCCGTAAAACCTCGTGAAAGCAAAATGAGGCAAAATTCAGGGGTTTCATCCGGTCTGCGCCCCAGCCGGCGACGTTCCTCAACCTGTTTCTCGTCCAGAGCCAAGCAATGAGCACTCAGCAACCCACGATCATCTACACCCTGACCGACGAAGCGCCTCTGCTCGCGACCAGCGCGTTCCTGCCCATCATCCGCACGTTCACCGCGCCGGCGGGCATCGAGGTCACCACGAGCGATATTTCGGTGGCGGGCCGTATCCTGGGCGAGTTTCCGGAGTTCCTGACCGAAGAGCAGCGCGTGCCGGACAACCTCGCCGAACTGGGCCGCCTGACCCAGCTCCCCGAAACCAACATCATCAAGCTGCCCAACATCAGTGCATCGGTGCCGCAGCTCGTGAGCGCGATCAAAGAGCTGCAGTCGAAGGGCTACAAGGTGCCGGACTATCCGGAAGCCCCGAAGACCGACGAGGAAAAGGCGCTCCAGAAGCGCTACTCGAAGTGCCTCGGCAGCGCCGTGAACCCGGTGCTGCGCGAAGGCAACTCGGACCGCCGCGCGCCGGCCGCCGTGAAGAACTACGCGAAGAAGCATCCGCACAGCATGAGCGAGTGGAGCATGGCATCGCGCACGCACGTCGCGCACATGAAGCACGGCGACTTCTACCACGGCGAAAAGTCGATCACGCTCGATCGCGCGCGTGACGTCCGCATGGAGCTCGTCACAAAGAGCGGCGAGACGATCGTGCTGAAGCCGAAGGTGTCGCTGCTGGACGGCGAGATCATCGACAGCATGTTCATGAGCAAGAAGGCGCTGGTCGAGTTCTACGAAGACCAGATGGAAGACGCGCGCAAGACGGGCGTGATGCTCTCGCTGCACGTGAAGGCGACGATGATGAAGGTGTCGCACCCGATCGTGTTCGGCCATGCCGTCAAGGTCTTCTACAAGGACGCGTTCGCGAAGCACGCCAAGCTGTTCGAGGAACTGGGCGTGAACGTCAACAACGGCCTCGTGAACCTGTACGAGAAGATTGAAGCGCTGCCGGAATCGAAGCGCGAAGAAGTGATCCGCGACATGCACGCGTGCCACGAGCACCGTCCCGCGCTGGCGATGGTCGATTCGGCCAAGGGCATCTCGAACCTGCACGCGCCGAACGACGTGATCGTCGACGCATCGATGCCCGCGATGATTCGCGCAGGCGGCAAGATGTGGGGCGCCGACGGCCGTCCGGCGGACACGAAATGCCTGATTCCGGAAAGCACGTTCGCGCGCATCTATCAGGAAATCATCAACTTCTGCAAGACCAACGGCGCGTTCGATCCGAAGACGATGGGCACGGTGCCGAACGTCGGCCTGATGGCGCAGAAGGCGGAAGAGTACGGCTCGCACGACAAGACGTTCGAAATCCCGCAAGACGGCGAAGCGCGCATCGTCGATATCGCCACGGGTGAAGTGCTGACGTCGCTGACGCAGCAAGTGGAGAAGGGCGACATCTGGCGCATGTGCCAGGTCAAGGACGCGCCGATCCGCGACTGGGTCAAGCTCGCGGTCACGCGTGCGCGCAACTCGGGCATGCCGGCCGTGTTCTGGCTCGACCCGTACCGTCCGCACGAAGCCGAGCTGATCAAGAAGGTCGAGACGTACCTGAAGGATTACGACACGAAGGGCCTCGACATCCAGATCATGTCGCAAGTGCGAGCGATGCGTTACACGCTGGAGCGCGTGATTCGCGGCCAGGACACCATCTCGGCCACGGGCAACATCCTGCGCGATTACCTCACGGACCTGTTCCCGATCATGGAGCTCGGCACGAGCGCGAAGATGCTGTCGATCGTTCCGCTGATGGCGGGCGGCGGCATGTACGAAACGGGCGCGGGCGGTTCGGCGCCGAAGCACGTGCAGCAGCTGGTTCAGGAAAACCACCTGCGCTGGGATTCGCTCGGCGAGTTCCTCGCGCTGGCGGTGTCGCTCGAAGACCTCGGCTTCAAGACCGGCAATGCGCGCGCCAAGATTCTCGCGAAGACGCTCGATGCGGCCACCGGCAAACTGCTCGACAACAACAAGAGCCCGTCGCCGAAGACCGGTGAGCTCGACAACCGCGGCAGCCAGTTCTACCTCGCGATGTACTGGGCGCAAGAACTCGCCGCGCAGACCGAAGACGCCGAGCTGGCCGCGAAGTTCGCGCCGCTGGCCAAGCAACTGACGGCCAACGAGAAGACCATCATCGGCGAACTCGGCGACGTGCAGGGCAAGGAAGTCGACATCGGCGGCTACTTCAAGCCGGACGTCGAGAAGCTGGCGGCGGTGATGCGTCCGAGCAAGACGCTGAACGCGGCGCTGGCTTCGGTTCAGGCTTAAGCCGTTTTAACTCGACGCGGCTCGTCCCAGAGCCGCCATCGACATAGAGAAAGCCCCTTCCGGCAGTTGCCGGAAGGGGCTTTGTTTCGACGACAGCTACAAACAGACTCGCTCTGATCAAAATACGTGCGCCTTAATCTTCATTCGCTTGGCATTGCCGGCCAGGACGTCATCGAGCGTTGCCATGGTTTTGGCCTTTGCGTCGAGAGCGGCGGCGAGGTGCAGTGCATCACCCGCACGAAGGCCCGTGGACGCATCCAGGGTGAGCACGGCAGCACGATGGAATGTAGTGGGTTCGATTGGCAATAACTGCAGGTCGCCAGCGCATAGGCGCTCGAACGCCTGCCAAGCAGAGGCCCCTTGTTCGGCTGACAGTTGCTTCGTCCGTTGCTTGATGCCGAGAGCGCTCGCGAATTCGGTCACGCACCACGCCGCAGAGGCCATTTCTTCGGTACACGCCGCGTACCACTGCGAAACGGCGGAACTCATCGGTTCATTCACGCACAGTGCTACCAGTACACTCGTGTCAACGTACACCATCAATAGCGAGCCCCATGCCGCAGTTCCTTCATGACCGACTCCGTTATCGGCATCGCTTCGCGCGTTGACTCCAGTTCCTGCGCGAACGCCTTGCGGTCCCATTTGGCCGCGCGAATGCTTATACCGCCATCGACGGTCAGATTGGCCTGCACCTCGTCACCCTCCTTGAGACCTACGTGCCGAACGTAATCAGCGGGGATACGCAGCGCAAGGCTATTGCCCCATTTCGCGATTTGCAGGTTCATCGCCTCTCCAATTGATATACATTTACGTATATACATGCTAGCGCATCGCTGGTTCTGAGGCAACCCCCTGGGGAGTTGGGCGCCCGGTAACCCCGCCATAATGCCGGACCACGACCCGCCTACGTCCGCTTCGCCAGCCGCATCGCGACCGTATAAATCGCGGCGCCCGCCACCGCCCCGATTAGCCATCCGAAATTGTTGTCGGGCAGCACGTGCAGAAGCTGCGTGCACAGCTCCCATCCGATCGAAATCGCGCCCGACAGCACGAGCGCCGCCAGCCCGACGCGATTCCACCCGCCGTCGTAGTAAAAGCGCCCTTCGCGCGCCATCGTATAGAGCTGCGCGGTCTCCACCTTCTGGCGCTTCACGAGATAGAAGTCCGCCATCATCACGCCGTACAGCGGCGCGAGCACCGCCCCGAACACGCTCACGAACACCGTGATCGCCTTCGGGCTGTCGACGAAAATCCACGGGCAAACGAGCACGGCGAGTATCGATGCGATCAGGCCGCCTTTCTTGAAGTCCACGTGCTTCGCGAACAGATTGGCGATGTCGTAGGCCGGCGAGACGAAATTGGCGACGATATTGATGCCCATGGTCGCGACGATGAAGGTCAGGCTGCCGAGCACGACGGCCACCTTGTTCTGAATCTTCCCGACGATGGCAACCGGGTCCATGATCATCGAGCCGAACACGTGCGCGCTGCCCGACGTCACGATCACGGTGATGATCGCGAACACGACGAAGTTGACCGGCAGGCCGAGGAAGTTGCCGACCTTCATCTGCGGCTCGCTTTTCGCAAAGCGCGAGAAATCGCCGAAATTCAGCAGCAGGGCCGCGAAATAGCTGATCACGAGCAGGATCGCGTTGCCCATGCTGGCCATTTGCTCGCCGCCCGAGAGCACTTTGCCGCCGAGCGTGAGGCTCAAGCTGCCGAGCCCCGCCTGCGACAAGATCCACGCCATCAGCACGAACATCACGACGTACACGGCCGGGCCGCAGAAGTCGATGAAGCGGCGGATCGTTTCCATCCCGCGCTGGAAGATGAAGAGCTGGAAGATCCACATGAACAGGAAGCTGAACCAGCCGAGGCCGTCGAGCCGCAGGAAGGTCACGTCGCGCCACGCGGCGACGGATGGCACGAACAGAAGCAGCAGCGTGGCGACCGCCTTCGACGCGAAATAAGTCTGCACGCCATACCAGACGATGCCGACCACGCCGCGGATGATCGCCGCGAGGTTCGCGCCCATCACACCCATGCTGACGCGAGCCATCACCGGAAACGGAATGCCGTGCTCGAAGCTCGGCTTGCCGACCCAGTTCATCAACACGTAGACGACCAGAATGCCGATCGTCAACGCGAGCAGCACTTGCCAGCCTGAGATGCCGAGCAGGAACAGGCTCGCGGCGAACGTATAGCCGCCCACGCTGTGCACGTCCGACATCCACATGGCGAAGATGCTGTAGCTCGTCCACGTGCGCTTGTTGCGCGGCACGGGCGCGAGATCGCGGTTGAAGAGACGCTCGTCGGAGCCGGCAATCGTGCCGTCCGGACCGTAGGGCGAATGGCTTTCGACGGAAGGCGATGCGGACATGACACCCCTTTGCGGATGGTTGGTGGGCAAAGCGGGAAGCGGAAAACGGATTGACGGCGTTGCGCATCCCGGCGCGAATCTGCCGCCGGGTTCAGATGGGCTGTTAAAAAGCCTACTCTGGTTTTTTTTATTTCGCCACTGAGAGGCGGACGGATCGATGCGCGCGATGTCCCGCGGTTTCCTTTACGCGCAGCAACACGAACAGGCTCATGATGGCGCCGCCGGCGAGCAGATACGCGGGCATGAGCAGGTCGCCGGTCTTGCCGATCAGCGCAGTCGCGATATAGGGCGTGACGCCGCCGCCGAGAATCGCACCGAAGTTGAAGCTGAACGCCATGCCCGTGTAGCGCACGCGCGTGGGGAACTGCTCCGCGTAGGTCGGATAGCCGACGGACTGCACGATGGGCATCGGCAGCGCGACGATCACCATCGCGAGAAACGCGAGGCCGATATTCTGATGGTTCATCAGCTTCATCATCGGGAACACGAGCGCGGCATAGGCGACGAACCCGGCTGCGAGCACCGTGCGGCGGCCGAGCCGGTCCGACAGCGCGCCGAAGAAGGGCATCGTCACGGCCATCGTGAGGCTCACGAACGCCATGATCCAGAACACGGTCGTCTTGTCGTACTTCAGGTAGGTGGTCAGGTAGAGGTTCATGAACACGAAACCAACCCAGTAGCCCATGTTCTGTCCGAGCGAGAGCAGGAACACCTTGACCAGCGCGGGCACGTGCGCATCGAGCACTTCCTTGAGAGGCGCTTTCGGCGGCTCGCTCTCGCGCAGGCTTCGCGCGAAGGCAAGCGATTCGTCGATGCGCCGGCGTACCGTGGCCGAAATCGCGACCATCGGAATGGCCATGAGGAACGGCACACGCCAGCCCCAATCGTGCAATTGCTGGGCGCTCAACGCGCCGGTCGTGATGCCGCACACGGACGCGGCCAGCGCGCCGCCCACCGCGACGCCGACCGGCGTGAACGCGCCGTAGAAGCCGCGCCGGCCGGCGGGCACCGATTCGGCAACATAGGCCGCCGCGCCGGTCACTTCGCCGCCGGCAAAGAAGCCTTGCGCGAGACGGATCGCGAGCAGCAGGAGCGGCGCGGCGATGCCCGCTGTGGCCGCCACGGGCAGCACGCCGACTGCGCCCGTCGCGATACCCATGCCGATCACGGTGACGAGCAGCACCGCCTTGCGGCCATAGCGGTCGCCGAGCCAGCCGAGCACGATGCCGCCGACCGGCCGCATCAGGAACGCGCTGCCGAACACCGCGAGGATCGCGAGCAGCGACGCCGTGGCGTTGCCGCCGGGAAAGAACAGCGGCCCGATGACAGCGGCCATGTAGCCGTAGACACCGAATTCGTAGTACTCGATCGCGCTTCCGGCGGCAGCGGCTGCTGCCGCTTTGCGTGCGAGCATTGTCGCGACATGCGGCGGCGTGTCGGCCTCCGGCGTGAACAGGGTGGCGGGGACGTTGGACATTGGGCGAGGCTCCGGATCTAGAGGCGGTAGTCGAAGGGTGGCTACCAGGTCAAAATGCGCTCGACATACACAAACTACAGTGCTCAAAATTCGTTCAATAATATTGTTCGTATAACTAACAATATGATGAATGTGGCGGTCTGATTCGGCATGTTGCAAAAAGGTGCGCGCCGCGCGGTGCTGCTAAACGCCGAAGCGCGTTTCGACTTTCGCGAAGGCTCGTTCCTGCTGCGCCAATAAGCGCTGAGCCTCGTCGAGGCCGATCATTTCGAAACGCACCGATTCGCCGGGCATGGTCTGGGCAAGGCGCGGCAGATCGACGGCACACACATGAGCGATCTTCGGATAGCCGCCCGTCGTTTGACGGTCCGCCATCAGCACGATCGGTTGCCCGTCGGACGGCACCTGGATCGTGCCGAAGCCGACGGCTTCCGACATCATCTGCCGCGCCGTACCCAGCGCCAGGGGCTCGCCTTCAAGGCGATAGCCCATGCGGTCCGATTGCGCGCCAATTCGATACGGCGTGTTGGCGAATGCGCATTGCGCGTCGGCGGAGAACAGCGGCCATTCGCGGCCCGCGATGACGCGCAGCGGGGCGCCGGGTGCTCCAATCACGTCATTGGGAAACGTGGGCATGCTCGCGGCGCTCGGCGGCGCCGCGTTCGACGCGCCGCGCTCGCGCACGGCGATCACATCCCCCTTGCGCAGCGGCCTGCCGCGATGTCCGCCATAGCCGCCGCGCACGAACGTGCTGCAACTGCCCATGACCGGCTCGAGCGCGAATCCGCCGCGCACGGCCAGATACGCGCGCACGCCGCTGCGCCGCTGGCCGAAGCTGAGTTCGGTGCCGGTTGGTAAAGGCACCGCTTCGTTGAGCGGCACGGCCTCGCCGTCGGCCATCGGCTCGAGGTCCGCGCCGCACAGCGCGATGGTCACGTCCGCAAGCATTCGCAGCGTCGGCCCGATCAGCGTGATTTCGAGCGTCGCGTCGCCGGGATCGTTGCCGGCGAGCAGGTTCGCGAGACGGTGCGCGCGCTCGTCCATCACGCCGTTGACCGGGATGCCGAATTGCTGATAGCCGGTCCGGCCGAGATCCTGAAACGTCGTGAGCGCACCGGGCTTGAGCACTTCGATGGACATCACGGCGCTCCTTCGACGGCCTGCGCCGCAAACAGCAGGACATCGAATTGCGCGACATCGACCGGCACGAAGCGCACGCGGTCGCCCGCCTTGAGCAGGCACGGCTGCCCGCGATGCGGTTCGAACATGTCGAAAGGCGTTCTGCCGATCAGGTTCCAGCCGCCCGGCAGGCTCATCGGATAGATCACCGATTGGCGGTTCGCGAGCCCGATCGAGCCCGCCGGCACAGACGTGCGCGGCGTGGATCGCCGCGGCGGCGCCAGCCGCGCATCGAAGCGGCCGATATAAGGGTGGCCGGGCGCGAAGCCGAGCATCATCACGTCGACGGGCTCGGCGCAGTGCAGCTCGATGACTTCGGCAGGCGTGAGCCCGCATGCCGCGGCAACGTCCTCGAGATCGGGCCCGTAGTCGCCGCCGTAGCAAACGGGGATCTCGAGCACGTTCGCCCGGTGCTCGTGCTCGCACTCGAGGTTCGACAGCATCGCGGCGAGCGCGTCGGCTAGCGCGGTGCAGGGCGACGCCTTGCTGTTCGACGACGCCACCGCGTAAGGCCGGTAATGCACGCCCAGCGTGGTGAGCGCGGGGACGATTTCAGTGACGCCCGGCAGCGCGGCGCCGCGCAAGCGGAGCGCCGCGGCGCGCACGCTGCGATTCGCGGCGGCCGGATCGATCGCGTCGAACTCGACGATCAAGCAGCAGTCGCCGGACGGCACGATGCGCCAGGCCGAGGCCGGCTCGATCTCGATGCGCGCCGGGCTACGGGCGTTCATCGCAACTTACTTCGCAAACAGCGACGCGATATCGGCGAATGCCTTGATCTCGAGCGCGTTGCCCGACGGATCGAGGAAGAACATCGTCGCTTGCTCGCCGACTTCGCCTTTGAAGCGGATATGCGGCTCGATGATGAACGCGACGCCCGCGGCGGTCAGCTTGTCTGCGGCGGCTTGCCATTCTTCCATCGGCAGAACGACGCCGAAGTGGCGGACCGGCACCGCGTCGCCGTCGACGGCGCTCGTCTTGCGGTGGCCCGCTTCCTCGGGCGCGAGGTGCGCGACGATCTGGTGGCCGTAGAAGTTGAAGTCGACCCAGTCGTCGGCGCTGCGTCCTTCCGGGCAGCCGAGCAGGTCGCCGTAGAACTCGCGCGCGGCGGCGATGCTGTGAACCGGAAAGGCAAGGTGAAACGGGGGAATGACTGCGGTCGTCGTGCTCATGTTGGGCCCATGGTTGGAGAGAAAGCCTCGCACGGTGCGGCGCTGCTAGCGTGTCGCGGCGCTTCCCGCGCGGCGTGGTGTGACGCGGTTACCTGATAAAACCGAGTCTAGTGATGACAAAAATCAATGAAAAACGATATCTTTTCGCTGTGAGCAACAAAATTTTCGATCAATCCAAGCGATGGTGCGAGAGCTGAAAACCTTTCTGGCGGTCGTGCGCTACGGCACGTTTGCGAGCGCGGGCGCGCATATCGGCCTGACGCAATCGGCCGTCAGCGCCCAGATCCAGCGGCTCGAGGACGACCTCGGCTTCCCGCTGTTCGACCGGACCGGCCGTTCCGCGATGCTCAACGCCGCAGGCCGGCAGACGGTCGAGGTCGCCGAAGAGTTGTTGTCGGTCTATGGAAAGCTCGCGGGACGAGGCGGCACGGCCGAGCGTTTCGGCGTGTTGCGCGTCGGGGCGATCGCGTCGGCACAAACGTCGTTTCTCGTGCCGGCCATCGCGCGGTTCCGGCGCGAGGCGCCCGGCTGGCGCGTGCGCGTGATTCCCGGCGTGTCGCTCAATCTGCTCGCGCAGGTCGACGCGGGCGAACTCGATGCCGCCGTGATGATCAAGCCGCCGTTCGCGATGCCGGCCGAGCTGAAATGGAGCACGCTGCTTGCCGAGCCTTTCGTGCTGCTCGCGCCGCGCGAAGCGGCTGAGCGTCCCTGGCGCGAGCTGCTGCGCTCGGAGCCGTTTGTCCGCTACGACCGGAATTCATTTGGCGGACGCCTAGTCGACCGTTTCCTGCGCAAAGCGCGCTTGACGGTGCACGAGGCGGTCGAGCTGGACGAGTTGCAGGGCATCGTCGGGCTCGTTGCGCATGGTGCGGGCGTCGCGATCGTGCCGCAATCGTCCGCGTTGCAGATACCGGATACGGTGGCAACGATCGCGCTCGGCGAAGCGGGCTTCCACCGCGAGATCGGTCTCGTCGAACGCAAGAGCCAGGGCCAGCAGGCCGCGACCGCTAGATTTGCGGCGTGTCTTTGCGACCTTAGCCGCTCGCAATGAGCACCGCCCCTGTCGTGGCGAGTGCTCCGCACCAGAGCCAGTCGAAATTGATCCAGCCGCGTCGAAGCACGCCGAGTCCCAGATACTCGTAGGCGACGAGCGCGATCGCCCCGGTCGTGACGAGCGTTACCACGGTGTGAGCGACGGTGAATTGCAGCGGCACGAGCAAGCCGGCGGCGCTTGCCGTGCCGGAGGCGCCGCACAGCGGCAGCACGACGGGCATCAGCATCAGCCCGGCGCCATGCAGCGTGGCCATGACCGCCGACCACGCGGCGAGCCCCGCGAATCCCGCCGTCATGCCGACGCGCACGCGATGCCGATGCCCATACAGATGCTGATAAACGGCCCAGCCGATCAACAGCGCGCCGAGCAGCAGATGGAGCGGCAGCGCTGTCGATAGGCTGGGCCACGAGCCGAGCGCGGCGGCGGAGGTCGTGAAGAGCAGAATCGCCGCGGCATGCCCGAGCGCGATGGGCGGAAGCGCCATCAACACCGCGGCGCGGCTGCCGCGCTGCATGCCGAGCGCGGTTGCGAAGAGCCAGCCCATCGCCGGATTGACGCCATGAAACACGCCGCTGCCGACGATGGCGGCCCACGTCGTCGCGGAGGCTTGGAAGAGGCTGTCCATGTCCGTGATGCTTGATCTTTCGTCAGCGTTCGTCCGTAACTTAGGGATAGCAATACGAATCGGACGACGCGTCGCCGCCTTCGAGGCGGATCTGATGCGGCCGGTGCGTCTCGGGCCATTCGATGAAGAATTTTTCGTCGAACGACAATCCGCCCGAAGGCGACGTATCGAGCTTCACCATCCAGCCATCGACGCCGTCGGGATAGAACTGCTCGTCGATCGCGCCGTATAGCGAGTTCGTGAAGTAGACGCGGCTGCCGTCGCGGCTCACCTCGACCATTTGCGGGCCGCCGTTGAGCCGGCGTCCGTCCGCTTTCGGATGCGTCGCGCGCGCCGCGATGCCGCCGATCCGCACGCTGCCCGTGAGCTTCGGCGAGTGCGGATCGGAGACGTCGTACTGCTTCAGGTCGCCCGTGCCCCAGCACGACACGTAGAGGAAGCGGTCGTCGAGCGAGAGCGCGATGTCCGTCACGAGCGGCGGCACGGCGCCGAAGCTCTTGAGCATCGGCGGCAGCAAATCGGGATCGGCGGGCTCGGCCGGAATCTCGATGACCTTGCGTGCGGCCCACGTGTCGCCTTCGCGATACCACGTCCAGATCGACGCCGACAGATCCTTCAGGCTGATCACCGAATTGACGAAGCCATAGGCGCGCGTCGGGTTGTGCGCGGGACGCAGCTCGAACACGAGCTGGTTCTCCGCGCCGAAATCGATCACCTGCTTGTGCTTGCGCGAATGCAGATCCCAGAAGTGCAAACGGTGCCCGTATTGGCCGCCAAGCAGCACTTCGGGCACGAGGCCGTTCTCGAACGTCGCGGGCAGGCCCCATTCGCTCGTCACGAGCGTGTCGTAGCCGAGGTGCCACCAGCCGTCGTACGCGAGCTGCTGCGGGCCGCGATCGATTTCCCATTGGCCGCGGATATCGAAAGTCTCGTGATCCATCAGGAAGATGCCGCCCGGGGCCTCGCCCTCGGCGTTCGCGAGCGAGACCACGTAAATGCCCTCAGGGCCGCAATGGACCGTATGCGGGCGCGTGTAGCCGGCGCGCTCGGCGACTTCGGCGGGCTCGAGCACGCGCACGATCTGCGGCCGCCGCGGGTCGGGCTTGGTATCGAGGATGTGGATGCGCGAGGAGCGCAGGCCCGGCACGACGAGATAGCGCCGCTCCGAATGCGGATGCGGCGCGTTCGGGCACAAGCACGAACTGCACGCGTTCCAGCCGAAGTGATGAAGCTCGTCGCCGACATTGGGCATCGATACGCGATTGACGATCGACGCATAGCGCGGCGACGCGGGATCGAGGTCGATCACATCGAGCGCATCGGGCGTTTG
This sequence comes from Trinickia violacea, assembly GCF_005280735.1. Taxonomy (NCBI): domain Bacteria; kingdom Pseudomonadati; phylum Pseudomonadota; class Betaproteobacteria; order Burkholderiales; family Burkholderiaceae; genus Trinickia; species Trinickia violacea. Next base: position 2,405,510 of record NZ_CP040078.1, on the reverse strand, counting down.
CCGCGTGGGGTCGAAGCTCGCCACATAGGCGAGCGTTTCTTTCGGGGCGCCGCCCGCCATGCGTGCGGACGGATAGAACGTAGGGTCTGGCTTCCAGGTTGGCACGGCGATTCTCCTAAATTCTCCTGAACGGCTCGCAGCGAGTTTCTAGTGGCAGTGTCCGAATGGAAACTAGCCAGACAACCAGTTTCCGCAATACGCGGGATATGTCTAACGAATTTATCCGTATGTCGATATTGCGCCGGTTCATTTGCCGCGTTACGGCACCCTTGATGCGCGCCAACGCCAGCAGGGCGCGCTCGCCAACGTAAAAGCATTACCTGCCGAGTAATCGACCCGCGGCGCTCGATCGCCGATCCTTCATCCCAAGCGAATGGCCATCGATGCGAATCGATCGCCTCGCGAACCTCCCAGTCACCCACCGAATGGAGTCTGCGATGAACCCGCATATCGAACTGATCGACCGCTACTTCGAAGCCTGGAACGAACTCGACGCCGCGCATCGCCGCGAGCTGATCGCGTCGACCTGGGCCGCCGATGCGTCCTACGCCGATCCGCTCTTGTCCGGAAACGGCCACGACGGCATCGACGCGATGATCGGCGCCGTGCACGAGCGCTTTCCGCGCCACACGTTCCGCCGCACGACGGACGTCGACGGCTTCGGCAACCGCTTGCGCTTTTCGTGGGAGCTGAGGACACCCGACGGCGACGCGATCGTGAAGGGCTCGGACTTTGGCGTCGTCGACGCGTCGGGGCGGCTTGCGGCTGTCACCGGTTTTCTCGATGCCGCGCCGGGGATGGCGTAAGTCGAAAACTCACCACCGATAGATAAGGAGAACGCGATCATGACCGGGCCCGTCGCCTCCCTCCACACTCGCGCGATGCTTTGGCTCGACGCACTGTCGAGCGCGATCGCCGGATTTGCGCTGCTCGCGGGCGGGCGCCTCTTCGCGTTCGCCGCGCTGGTGTCGCTGCGCTCGCCCGTGCTCGGGGCGGCAGGGCTCGTGCTGCTCGCGCTGGTCGGCTGGGCGCGCTGGTTCTGGCTTTCGCGAGCCGAACTCGCGCCTTTCCCCCGGCAAACGTGTGCCGCGACGCTGTCTAGAAATAATCGTAACGACCGCTTGTTATGATTCTCTCAAGTGATGTAGGATGCCTGCTAACACGCAATCAGCATTTGTTGTGCATCGCACAAAACAGGCCCTATGTCCGACGCTCCAACCCACTCAATCGTCGTGCTGCGTGGCGCTCCGATCGCGCCCTCGGTGCATGGCGCGCGCAATCCCGGCGTGCCGTTCGACGCCTCATGGCTCGACGCGCTGCGCGTCAATCACTCGGCGGTCGAGCGCCGCACCGCCACGCTCGGCACGCGCCGCTCGGTGAAGAAAGATGCGCAGGCGGCGTGGCTCCTGAAGGCCGTCACGTGCATCGATCTCACGACCTTGAACGGCGACGACACGGAAGGCCGCGTGCGGCGTCTGTGCGCCAAAGCGCGCCGGCCCGTGCGCGCCGACATTCTCGATGCGCTCGGCTTCGACCCTGACGCGATCACAACCGGCGCGGTCTGCGTCTATCACCGCTTCGTCGCGGCGGCGGTCGATGCGCTCTCCGGCAGCGGCATCCCGGTTGCGGCGGTGTCCACGGGCTTTCCGGCGGGGCTCATCCCGCATCCGTTCAAGCTCAAGGAGATCGAAGCCTCGGTGGCGGACGGCGCGGAGGAAATCGATATCGTCGTCACGCGCGAACACGTGCTGACCGGCAACTGGCAGGCGCTCTACGACGAAGTGCGCGACTTCCGCGCGGCCTGCGGCGCGGCGCATCTGAAAGCGATTCTCGCGACGGGCGACATTCGCACGCTGTCGAACATCGCGAAGGCGTCGATGGTCTGCATGATGGCGGGCGCCGATTTCATCAAGACCTCGACCGGCAAGGAAGGCGTGAACGCGACGCTCGACGTCTCGCTCGTGATGGTGCGCATGATCCGCGAGTATCGCGAGCGCACCGGCGCGCTCGTGGGCTTCAAGCCGGCGGGCGGCGTCTCGACCGCGAAGTCCGTGCTCGCGTATCAGATCCTCATGAAAGAGGAGCTGGGCCGTCCGTGGCTCGAGCCGGAGTTGTTCCGCATTGGCGCGTCGAGCCTGCTCGCCGACATCGAGCGGCAACTCGAACATCACGTGAGCGGCCGTTACTCCGCTTTCAACCGTCACCCCGTCGCCTGAGCAGAATTCCAATGAGCGTAGCCGAGTATTTTTCTTCGATGGAGTACGGTCCCGCACCGGAGGACGACCAGCCCGCGCGCGCATGGCTCGCGGAGCATGGCGCGTCGTTCGGTCATTTCATCGGCGGCGCGTGGTGCGCGCCGTCTTCGGGTGAACGCTTCGAGACGCGCGCGCCGGCCAGCGGCGACGTGCTGGCGCACGTCGCGCAGGGCGATGCAGCGGATGTGGCTGCGGCGGTCGCCGCCGCGCGCGCCGCTCAGCCGGGCTGGTTCGCGCTCGGCGGCGCAGCGCGCGCGCGGCATCTGTATGCGCTCGCGCGCATGGTGCAGCGACACAGCCGCTTGTTCGCGGTGCTCGAAGCGCTCGACAACGGCAAGCCGATCCGCGAGACGCGCGATATCGATATCCCCTTGGTCGCGCGTCACTTCCTGCATCACGCGGGCTGGGCGCAACTGCAAGAGAGCGAATTCGCCGATTGGTCGCCGCTCGGCGTGATCGGCCAGATCGTGCCGTGGAATTTTCCGTTGCTGATGCTCGCATGGAAGATCGCGCCTGCGATCGCGCTCGGCAATTGCGTCGTGCTGAAGCCCGCTGAATACACGCCGCTCACGGCCTTGCTGTTTGCCGAACTCGCGCATCGCGCCGGCTTGCCCGACGGCGTGCTCAACGTCGTGACGGGCGACGGCCGCACGGGCGCCGCGCTCGTCGATCATCCGGGTGTCGACAAGATCGCGTTCACGGGCTCGACCGAAGTCGGCCGCCATATCCGCAAGGTGACGGCGGGCTCGGGCAAGTCGCTGACGCTCGAACTCGGCGGCAAGTCGCCGTTCATCGTGTTCGACGATGCGGACCTCGACGGCGCGGTGGAAGGCGTCGTCGACGCCATCTGGTTCAACCAGGGGCAGGTGTGCTGCGCGGGCTCGCGGCTACTCGTGCAGGAAGGCATCGAAGCGCGCTTCATCGCGAAGCTCAAGCAGCGCATGGCGACGCTGCGGGTGGGCGCCTCGCTCGACAAGGGCATCGATATCGGCGCGATCGTCGACCCCGTGCAGCTTGCGCGCATCGAAGCGCTCGTCGAGGCGGGCAGGAACGAAGGCTGCTCGATCTGGCAGGCGCGCGAAGTCGCGCTGCCGAACGCGGGATGCTTCTATCCGCCGACGCTGATCACGGACGTGGCGCCCGCTTCGACGCTCGCGCAGGAAGAGATCTTCGGGCCGGTGCTCGTGACGATGAGCTTCCGCACGCCGGACGAAGCGGTCGCGCTCGCGAACAACTCGCGCTATGGCTTGGCTGCAAGCGTGTGGAGCGAGACCATCGGCCGTGCGCTCGATATCGCGCCGCAGCTGGCATGCGGCGTCGTGTGGGTCAACGCGACGAACCTGTTCGATGCGGGCGTCGGCTTCGGCGGCTATCGCGAGTCGGGCTATGGACGTGAAGGCGGGCGCGAGGGCGTCTACGAGTATTTGAAGCCGCACGGCTGGACCATGCCGCTGCGCGCGGCGCGAGTCGTGCGCGAAGGCGGAGCGCCAGCATCGATCGACGGCGTCGATCGCATCGACCGCACCGCCAAGCTCTATATCGGCGGCAAGCAAGTGCGCCCCGACAACGGTTACTCGCGCGCGGTGTACGCACCGGGCGGCGAGTTCGTCGGCGAAGTCAGCGACGGCAGCCGCAAGGACGTGCGCGATGCGGTCGCGGCCGCGCGCAATGCGCAGAAGTGGTCGCAGGCGAGCACGCACAACCGCGCGCAGGTCTTGTACTACCTCGCGGAAAATCTCGCGGCGCGCGCCGACGAGTTCGCGCGGCAACTCGCGCGGCGAGCGGATGTCAGCGTGAACGACGCGCGGGAAGAAGTCGACGCGTCGATCACGCGGCTTTTCAGCTACGCGGCGTGGGCCGACAAGTTCGACGGCGCCGTGCATAGCCCGCCGCTGCGCGGCGTGGCGCTCGCGATGCACGAGCCGCTCGGCGTGATCGGCATCGCGTGCCCGGACGAGGCGCCGCTGCTCGCGTTCGTGTCGCTCGTGGGGCCCGCGCTCGCGCTGGGCAACCGCGTGGTGGTGCTGCCGAGCGAGGCTTGCCCGCTGATGGCGACCGATTTCTATCAGATCGTGGAGACCTCGGACGTGCCGGCGGGCGCGCTCAACATCCTGACCGGTGCGCGTAGCGCCTTGCTGCCGGCGCTCGCGAAGCATGACGACGTGGACGCGCTCTGGTGCTTCGGCCTGGCGGACGAGGCGGCTCTCGTCGAGCGCGAATCGATCGGCAACCTGAAGCGGACGTTCGTCGATCATGGGCGGCGTCTCGATTGGTTCGACCGGTCGAGCGAAGGCTTGGCGTTCTTGCGGCAGGCCGTGCAGGTGAAAAACATTTGGATACCGTACGGCGATTGAACGGGTCGCCGAACGATAGATCGCTGACAAGCACGCCCATTCAATGGAGGAGACAACGTGCTAAAGAATCTAGACCCGCTGTTGAACGCCGATGTGCTCCATGCGCTGCGCGCGATGGGGCACGGCGATGAAGTCGTCATCTGCGACGCGAATTTCCCCGCCGATTCCGTTGCGCGCGCAACGGTGCTCGGCAAGCTGCTGCGTTTGGACGGCGCGGATTCGGCGCGCGCCGTGCGCGCGGTGTTGTCGGTGCTGCCGCTCGATACGTTCGTCGATGCGCCGGCCATGCGGATGGAAGTGGTGGGCGACCCGCATGCCATCCCTGTCGTGCAGCGCGAAGCGCAAGCCGAAGTGAATGCCGCCGAAGGACGCGACGTGCCGTTCGCGTCGATCGAACGCCACGCGTTCTATGCGCGTGCCAAGCAAGCCTACTGTGTGATCGCGACGGGGGAGACGCGCGGCTACGGCTGCTTCGTGTTCACGAAAGGCGTGATTCTCGCGCCGGACGCCCCGAAGGACGCAGGCAAATGAGCCAGGGCCGCGTCGTCATTCTCGGCATCTACGTGACCGACCTCGCGTTTCGCGCGAACCGCATGCCGGTGATCGGCGAGACGATCGCGGGCTCGGCGTTCGCGATGGGGCCGGGCGGCAAGGGCTCGAATCAAGCGGTGGCCGCCGCGCGCGCCGGCGCGGAGGTGGTGTTCTGCACGCGCCTCGGCAACGACGCGTTCGGCGAGATCGCGCAAAAGACCTGGGCGGCTGAAGGCATCACCGCGCGCGCGACCGTGCTCGACGACGTCGCAACCGGCGCGGCTCACATCTTCGTCGACGACAACACGGGCATGAACGCGATCATCGTCGCGTCGGGCGCGGCGGGCACGATGAGCGCCGCCGATGTCGA